>JAHDPO010000007.1 GCA_018434325.1 Clostridia bacterium
GTCGGTGTCAAGTTGTTGTAGGAGAAAAAATAAATTAGGCTGGAAAATGAGGTGGGGATGGAATTAGTTCTGTCATCAAAGAGTAGTCAGCGTGAAAAAGAATAGACGGCAGAAAAAGCAGGCGTCTTTTTGCCCAGACTGATCGCTGTCAATGCGCCTATCGCATCCGGCTCTACCAGGCCCAAGATGTGTTTCGGTGGAAAAGCTTTCTTCGCTTTTGCCGCAGACTTCTCCAGCACAAGCCCCTTTATGGGCGGTGTTTCCTTCTTTTTTTCCAACTCTCCTTTGGCAGCAAGGATTGGGGCTAGGCAAATCAACGTTTTCTTGCTCCAGGCAAGGGGACGGCTGGACAGCCGGCTGGATAAAATATGACTCACATGGGGCTCGGTACAACCCCCGTTGTTAGCCTCTTGCTCCTGTCGGCATATGGCGATTGCTTCCCGGTGGTTATGCAAATAGTTTGCCGCTTCCCGGATCTTCTTTTCTCGTTGCGGGCTTTCCTTACACAGGCTTTCCGTAATGTCCCGGAAGCATTCCTCGTTTCCTTGGGCCAGACTGCTGCGCAAGGCTCCCTCCACGCTCTGGCGCAGACTTCCCTGATCAAGGCCGGCACACATCTTTTTGATCTCTTTGTTCTTGTGGTATTTATCCAACACAAACCGGCAGTTGGGCAGCCATTCCAAACCGGTTTTGATCCAGTTGGCGCCATCACCATGCAGATAAATCGCCGTGTCCTCCAACTCGTAACGGCTCTCGATGACACTAAGCACTTTCTCCCATAACTCATCCCCGCTCAACCCATATTCGCTCAGATGAAATACTTCCCGGCAATACCGCCGTTTCCCCTTGTGCCCAATGCCTTCGTAAATACTGATCAGGGGAAGGATGCTGTTTTTTCCGCCTCGCATCGTTACATGATCTTCATCGGCGTCAATATGCAGCGTCTCTACTCTGCGTTTCTCCTGAGGTATTGCTTCTTTCGCCTGACAGTTTCTCAATTGATTCATTACCGTCTGACGGCTGACTTTACCTTCCCCAACGTAGAAGCTGCTTTTCTCATACGACATTGCCGCTGCCCCGCCAGCCAAGGCTAAGCCCAGGCTGCTGCTGATCCGCATCCCCTTTTCAATCCCCAGGATTTCATCCACCGGATAGCGGTAACGCTGCTTTTGTTTATCCCAATAGTAATCCCGCTGAAAACAGACTTCGCCTAACTGGGTCAGCAACCGCCTCTCCTCTCGTTTTCGCTCAATGACCAAGCCTGCTTTTCGCCGCCCCTGACGATCCTCTTCCAGATTCACCGACACTTGCTGGATATAGGCTTGCAGCATATCCACCGCAAACTCTTTTGCCGCTTGAGACAATTGGTTTTCTGCTTCTGGCAGTGTTACCCTATCGCTTTGGAAAAACCTAAAAATTTTCTGCTGGAATTGCTCCATGATTTCCTGTACAATGGTTCTCACAAGGGGCAGCCTCCTTTGGTGTTTTAATGGTTTTGGCGACTTTATTAAACCACATTTTGCTGCCTCTTGTTTATTTTTTTTATCCTACATTTATTTTACACCGAGCGATTGTTCCCGTTCCTGTCGTATATCGGCCCTCGCTTCAATTGACATTTGTCCGCAAAACGCTAAACTATAGTTAGCTATATCTAACTATTCTGCGGAGGTATTACCTGATGGAATTTCGTCAACTGGAATTTTTCGTGGTGGCCTGCCACCATGGCAGCTTAAACAAAGCCGCCGAGTGTCTCTACACCTCGCAGCCCAATGTCAGCACACTTTAAACTTGCAATTTTGCTTAAAAAGGCTGAAGCCTGAGCGAATTTTCAGTGGCCTTGAGAAAACTTGCAATTTTGCACTCGCTCAAATTTCTCTTGACAGCAATTAGTTTAGAAACTAAACTATATCTATGAATAAAGAAGTGCATAATGGCAGCCGTAATCTGGGCCGTCTGTTTATCCAATTGCAGCGCCTGGAAAAAAATCCTCGGTGCTTTGGCGAAGCCGGCCCTCTTACCCCCAGCGAAATTCATACCATCGACGCCATTGGCTGCGGCGAAGCCATCCTGATGAGCGAGCTGGCCAATCGTTTATCCATAACGAAGGGTGCCGTCACCCAAATGGTCAAGCGTTTAGAAAGTCGCCAGCTTGTTCAGCGCACTGCCCATCCTGAAGATTCCCGGGCGGCTTTGCTTTCCCTTACGCCAAAAGGGATCAGCGCTTACTATGCCCATTGGCAAGCTCATCTTCATTTCTACGACCAGTTAAAAGCCAAGCTAAGCCAGGAGGAAATTGAGATATTTGAGACAGCCATCGAAAAGCTGAATGAGTTGTTAAGGAGGACAGAAAATGAAAGTTAAAGCCACGGTATTATGCGAAAACTGCGTCTACAGCAATATAGGAGCCATGGCCGAACACGGCTGGTCGGTGTTTTTGGAGACAGCTCAGGGAAACTACCTCTTTGATACGGGGCAAGGTCTGGCGTTAATTAATAATGCCCACTACTTCAAAAAGGATTTGTCCGCCATCAATGGCATCATTCTCAGCCATCATCACATCGACCACACGGGGGGCTTGCTCAGCGCCGTTAACGCTGCCGGGCCGGGGCCGGTGAAGGTATACAGCCATCCCCATTTATTTAAAGAAAGCTACATGATCCGGGGCGGCAAAGTTAAATATATCGGCATTCCCTTTAATCAGCCCGCTTTAGAGTCCCAAGGGGCCAGCTTCGTTTACAATAGGGAATTCAGCGAAATTGCCCCCGGCATGTATCTCACCGGCGAGGTGCCTCGAAAAAATGATTTCGAAGTGGGGGATTTGGATCAGGTAATACCATCAGGAGGTGGTTACATCCAGGACCCGCTGCCTGACGATCAGTCGCTCATCATTAAAACGGATAAAGGGCTTTTTGTGGTGCTGGGCTGCTCCCACGCCGGCATCATTAATATCCTTGATTATGCCAAAGAAAAGACCGGAGAAGAACGCATCCATACGGTCATCGGCGGCACCCACCTGGGGCCTGCCTCCCAGGAGCAAAGAGAAAAGAGCATTGAAGCCCTGAAAGGCTTTCATATTGAGAAGCTGGGCGTTTCCCACTGCACGGGAGATATAGCAGCCATGAGACTGGCTCAGGAATTCAAAGAAAAATTCTTCTTCTGCCATGTGGGCACCGTAGTGGAAGGAGAATAGAAAACTTCATTCAGCCAGGCTTAGCCAGGCCACAGCTTTACACAAAAACGGAGCGCATTCTGTATGCACTCCGTTTTGTTATCGTGTTAAAATATAACTTGCCCCCTCTGCAGCACTAGACCCTTGGATTAGAGCTGACCAAAGAGCTTGGGCAGAAACAGAGAAATTTGCGGAAACATCACCAACAGCAATTGAGCAATCAATAAGGCGCAAACAGGCCCCAGGATGGCCTTGGTCAGATCTTTGACATGGATGCCGGTCAGCGCCGCCGCTGTGTAGAGATTTGTCCCAACGGGAGGCGTGACAAAGCCGATAGCCAGGTTTGCCACCATAATTACGCCAAAATGCACCGGGCTTATGCCAATCCCTTCGATGATCGGCAGCAAAATAGGCGCCAAAATCACAATGGCGGCCAAGGTTTCCATCAGCATGCCAACAATGAGCAGCAGAATATTAATCATCGAAAAACCCGATAAGGCAGGGCTTTTGCTGATTACCGATTGCGCCATCAACATCGACCCGGATTTAACGGCCAAAAAGCAGATCATCGAAAATGCAGTTGCGTTAGCCCGCGGCCTCGGCTATCAGCAGCCTCATGTAGCTTGTATCGCAGCCCTGGAAACGGTGAATCCCGGGATGCAGGACACCTTAGACGCCGCTGTGCTCAGCAAAATGGCCCAGCGGGGCCAGATCGCCGGTTGTATCGTCGACGGCCCTTTTGCCCTGGATAATGCTCTTTCCTTGGAATCGGCAAAGCACAAGGGTTTAGATTCTCCGATGGCCGGCAATGCCGATATCCTGCTGATGTCTGATATCCGCATGGGCAATGTGCTGCATAAAGCCATAACCTATATTGCCAAAAAGCCTCTGGCTACAGCCATCATGGGGGCCAGGCAGCCGGTGATCATGACCTCCCGCTCTGATTCCCCTCAGGACAAGCTGCTTTCGCTGGCTCTGGGTTGTTTGCTGTGTAAAGATTAAAAATAGCGAAGAATAAAAGCTGGTTTCCCGACTGGATGCACAAAAATTTTACCGGGCACAAATTTTACTGGGGCAGAAAGATTTTTCTGCCCCAGTATATGTTCCGGCAATATTTTGGAATAATACAGCTATGCTTACCTTCGAACAGATTAAAAACGACGCCTGCCTCAACACTTATATCCGTATGGCCGACCAATCCCTGGTGGCTTTGGGCTATACGGAGCATAGCTTTGCCCATGTGGCCAAAGTAGCGGATACCGCCAAATACATTCTGGAAACTATGGGTTTCCCGGAGCGTGATGTGGAGCTGGCCCGGATTGCCGGCTATCTCCACGACATCGGCAATCTGGTAAACCGGGTGGATCATGCCCAAAGCGGCGCCTTGATGGCCTTTCATATCCTGAATAACATGAATGCCGACGCTGAAGATATCGCTCTCATCGTTTCGGCCATCGGCAATCACGACGAGGGTACGGCGGTAGTGGTAAACCCTATTGCCGCCGCTTTGATCCTGGCCGATAAAACCGACGTGCGGCGCAGCCGGGTACGCAACGCCAACTGTACTGTCACCGATATCCACGACCGGGTAAACTACTCGGTAATCAACTCGGAAATCACCATCGACAGGGAGCGCACTTATATCCAGCTGCAGCTGATCATCGAAAGCCAGTACAGCTCCGTCATGGATTACTTTGAAATATTTTTGGTCCGGATGATTCTTTGCCGGAAAGCGGCGGAAGCCCTGGGGCTGCAATTTAAGCTGATCATCAACGACCAGGCTCTGTTATAACCCCTTTTGGCCAGGAATTCTCTAAACGGCGCGCTCCGCCGGCAGCAAAAAGCCGGGCTTTCGCCCGGCATAAAACTGACCAAATCTATTCATTTCCCTGCCTGAGCTATTCCTTTTGAAAGGCCAGATATTTTTCGTAAGCCAAACGCACCAAAGCCTGGTCCTGACTGTAAGTGATCCTGTCCGCAGCCTCGCTGGTGGGATAAAAACCGCCGTCCTGGAAGCCCTCTTCTTTATTGATCGTGTAATCTTCGCCCTCAGCCTGCATGATGAACCAGTCGATCTTATTGCTGATGGGAGCCCGGCGGGAAATAGAAAAGAATTCATAACGGGTCTCCCCGGCCGGCGCTACGATTTTTGCCTTGATGCCAGCTTCGTGCTCCACCCTATTGAGTGCCACCTCGCTGGCTAATTCGCCGTCTCTGATGACGCCTTTAGGCAACACCCATTCACCTTTATCATTACGCAATAAAAATACCTTGTTATCGGCAAATACAACGCCACCGGCACAGTTTCTTTGTCGCATGGTACATTCCTCCCTCACCATAATTGTTATTATCATTTTCTACATGGAAAGCAGTTCTCCTGCCGACGAAAAAAAATGTCTAAACATTAAATCGAAAATTGATAATATCGCCGTCAATCACCGTATATTCTTTGCCTTCCAAACGAAAGAGCCCTTTTTCTTTGACTTTCGTCATGGAACCTAAATCTTTAATATCCTCAAACTTGACAACCTCCGCCCGAATGAAGCCCCGCTCTATATCGGAATGGATCTTTCCTGCCGCCGCCCTGGCGTTGGTGCCTTCTTCAATCGTCCAGGCTCTGACCTCATCCTCGCCGGCCGTCAAAAAGGAAATCAGGCCCAGAAGTCCGTATACCGCCCGGGCCAGCACCGCAATACCCGGCTCTTCAAGCCCCAAATCCTCCATAAACATTATTTTGTCCTCTTCCGGCAGGCGGCTGATCTCCAGCTCCATTTCACCGCACAGCTCCAGCAAAGGAATGTTTAATTGGGAGCATAATGAACGCACAGCTTCTTTATTAGGATAGTCTTTCTTTTTAAACTGACTTTCATCCAGGTTTACCACAGCTAAACGAGGCTTTTCTGTCAAAAAAGCGTAATTGCGTATAGCAATCCTTTCCTCTTCGGAAAGCTCCATTTCCCGCATGGTGCCGCCGCCTTCCAGCCAGGCGAAGCAACGCTCCAATCTCTCTAATTCATCGGCGTTTTCTTTCGTCATTTTCTTGCCCGTTTTAATGCGGTCTATCCGCTTTTCCACCAGCTCCAGATCGGCAAAAAGCATCTCCGTTTCTACGGCTTCCAGATCCCGGGCCGGATCAATGGCTCCCTGCTCATGGATTACCGAGTCGGATTCGAAAGCCCGCAGCACATGAATCAAAGCATCGCATGGCCTTACGTCATTTAAAAATTTGGCGGCGCCGGACTTCTGGCCTTCGCCGGTGGCAGAAAAACCGGCCACATCCGTCAGCTCAATCTGAGCGTGGGTGATTTTCTTCGGTTTGAACATCTGCGACAAAAAGTCTATCCGGCTATCGGGAACGAGGCCCACGCCCGTATTGGCGGCGCTTTTGCCGGCGGCAGCCTGGCTGCCCTCTTCCCGTCCCGTAAGTAAATTAAAAATTGTGGTTTTGCCTGTCTGGTTTAATCCGACCAGTCCAATTTTCATGAAGACCCTCCTGATTCAATACAATTATACTAATCTGCAATTAAAAACCTTTAGTTTTTAATTTGCCGCACAGAGTGCGGCAGTGGGCAAGCCCACATAAATAGCTATAGTGGGCTTTGCCCACGCAGATTGGCATATTTTATTTTAATCGCAGAATAGTAGCAAGGGTAATCATATCATATATCCGTGGTTTTTTAAATGATTTTCCAAATAACACTTGACGGGGGCCATACCTATGGCTGAGAATAAGAACGGGACTACACACACTCCTATTTCATCAAAATGGTGTGCACTAAAGATTGGAGGAGAGACGATGAGAGTTTTATTGCTTAACGGCAGCCCCCGGGAAAAAGGCTGCACTTATACTGCTCTGTCGGAAGTGGCCAAAGCCATTAATAATGAAGGCATCGAAACTACCATATTTCATATCGGCAATAAGGCCGTTCAGGGCTGCATCGATTGCAGGGCCTGCAAAGACAGCCTGCGATGCATTTTTAATGACGACCACGTCAACGAAGCCATTACGCTACTTACGAAGGCCGACGGCCTGGTGGTGGGCTCTCCCGTCTATTTTGCCGGCCCTTGCGGCGCTTTGTGCTCTTTTCTCGATAGGATGTTTTACCTCAAAAGCCACCTCTATGCCTACAAGCCGGCGGCAGCGGTGGTCAATTGCCGCCGGGGCGGCGCCAGCAGCGCTTTCGACCGGTTAAATAAATATTTCACCATCTGCAATATGCCGGTGGTTTCCTCACAATACTGGAATTCCACTCATGGCACCACCGTAGAGGAGGTTTTGCAGGACCTGGAAGGCTTGCAGACCATGCGCACTCTGGGCCGCAACATGGCCTGGCTGCTGAAAGGCAAGTCCATCGCCGCCGATGATATCGATTTGCCCAAGCCGGAGGAGCCTCGCCAGAGAACGAATTTCATCCGCTAACCGGCAGTTGATACATTTAAACTGCAATTAACTTATAGCTAATCTACAGCGGCATTTTTTCGCCGCTGCAAAACAAGGAGTAAAGATCAAACATGACGCTGACAAAAACACCGGTCAAGGGCATGAAGGACATTCTGCCCGAAGAAATGGCCATTCGGGATTATGCCATCGGCCTAATCAAAGAAACTTACAAAACCTTTGGCTTTACCCCCATTGAGACTCCCTGCATGGAGCACATCGGCAACCTGACCAGCAAGCAGGGCGGCGAAAACGAAAGCCTGATCTTTAAGATTATGAAGCGGGGCGAAAAGCTTTCTCTGGAACAGGCCGCCTCCCCCGACGATTTGGTGGACAATGGCCTGCGCTATGATCTCACCGTATCGTTATGCAGGTTTTACGCCAACAACCTGGACAAGCTGCCCAACCCTTTTAAAGCTTTGCAAATCGGCAGCGTCTGGCGGGCCGACCGGCCTCAAAAAGGCCGCTTCCGTCAATTCACCCAATGCGATATCGACATTCTGGGCGAAAGCTCCATGCTGGCGGAAATCGAGCTGATCACCGCCACCACTACTCTTTTGGGCAAGCTGGGCTTTGAGGATTTTACCCTGCGGCTGAACCACCGTCAATTGCTGAAGGCCATGGCGGCCTATAGCGGCTTCCCGGAGGACAGCAGCGAGAAAATCTTTATTATCCTGGACAAGATGGATAAAATCGGTTTGGAAGGCGTAGCGGGAGAGCTTTTGGCCGCCGGCTTCCCCCAAGCCGCCATAGACAGCTATCTGGAATTTTTCCGGCCCCAGGAGGCCAAAAGCCTGCTGGCCGTCTGCAGCGAAAAACTGGCCGCTAAAGAAGACGCCGGCGCCATAGCTGCCGTCAGCGACTTGGAAATGATCATGAGCTGCGTGGAAGCAACCAAAGACAAGGAGAGCCAGGGTAATTTCAACTTGGTTTTTGATCCCACCCTTGTCCGGGGCATGGGCTATTATACAGGCCCTATCTTTGAAATAGCCATGAAGGAGTTCGGCAGCTCCGTCGGCGGCGGCGGCCGTTATGACCAATTGGTAGGCAACTTCACCAATCTCCAGGTGCCGGCCTGCGGTCTCTCCATCGGCTTTGAGCGGATCATCTCCATCCTGCTGGATCAAGGTTTTTCCGTGCCCTCCACCGGCAAAAAAATCGCCTTCCTGGCGGAGAAAGGCTTAGCAGGCGACGAGCTTTGCGCCATGCTGCTGGAGGCTGGCCGGGAGCGCCGAGCAGGCTCCACGGTGCTGGTTACGGCAAAAAACAAAAACAGCAAATTTCAGCGGGAGCAACTGGAGAAAGAGGGCTACAGCGAGTTCCGCAATTTCCACAAAAAGAGCTGACAAAGAATAGCAGACCGCGCAACAAACTGCACTGCACAGCAAAGCGGCGATAGGCACCCGAAAAGGGCTGCTTATCGCCGCTTTATGATTAGATTTTTCTTTCACCTAACTAAAGATTTTTGATGAGGTTGGCATATACCTGGCAGCACTTATCAATCTTTGCGACTTCCGCTTTCTCATTTCTCATATGAGCCAGCTTATATTCACCGACGCCAAAGCCAATAGTCGGAATGCCCATGCTAACGGGAGCAGGCGCGTTGGTGCCGAAATCCCAGAAATCATAAGTATCCGCATCTACACCGAAAGTATCCTTATATGCTGCCCTGAGGGCCTGTGTCAAAGGGGCGTCCACGTCGATCTTCCACGGATCATGCATCGGCTCGTAAACAAACACTTCACCCGTCCAGCTTGTATGTAGCAGTGTGCCAACCTTCCAGTCTGCATTTTTGCCCTGGATCAGCCCATCCATTTCCTGCTTGACTTGATCCAGAGTCTCTGAAAACGCCAGACGGCGATCCAGATAGATTGTACATTCCGTCGGAACTGCATTCAAAGAAGCCTCAACGCTGCAAATGTCAGACAGAACTACCGTACCGTGAGCTTCGTTTTCCTTGTAAAGGGAATTATTCAGCGCTTCTACTCGCTGAATGATCTCAGCCATTTCGTAGACGGCATTTTTCCCTTTCTCCGGTGCGGAACCATGTGCAGAAACGCCGTAGGTTGTAATACGAACCTATGCTTTTCCCTTATGTCCTAATGTGATTATGTTGTCGCTGGGCTCGCAGATAATGCAATAATCCGGCCTAATTCCACTGTCATGATAAAAGTGCTGCAAACTTACGGCATCACAATATTCTTCACAGACGGAACCGGTAACATAAATCGTCTTGCCATCGACCCAGCCGTTTTTCTTTGCAAGTGCGGCCCCATAGACGGCTGAGCATAGAGAAGATTTCATATCGACGCTTCCCCTGCCCCATAACCATCCTTCAATAATCTTTCCTGCAAAGGGCGGCTGCTCCCAATCATCAGCATCATTTACCTGCACGGTATCCATATGCCCGTCGAAATGAATAATAGTCGGACCGTCGCCGATACGTCCTACCGCGTTGCCGACTCTGTCAATATATACTTCGTCAAAGCCGACTTTCTTCATCTCTTCCACGACGAGCTTCGCCATATCTCCTTCCTCATCGGAATAGCTTCTCGTCTGTACTGCTGCCTGGCAAAACTTAATTAGCGCTTCTTTCATTCCATGTCCCTCCAGAACCAGGTCACTTAATTAGCCATCCATAATCCTGCCGGCAATCCACAATATAATCTATATAAACCTTTTGATCTTTTATCTGATACAAAATGAGATATCGATTTTCCACACACATCTTGTGATATTTATTTGGCGGGAGGTATTCTGCCTCCAAAAAAAGAAAACGTTCCGGCATTATCGCCAGGGAGCGAATTGCTTTCATCATTTCGGTTCTCATCTCACGGGCGGCAATTGCACTGACTTTAGCCAGAAATCCGATATGAGCGCCTAACATCTTCTGAGTGCGTTCAGATATGATAATACTATATTGCGGTATCTTTGCCATAGTCCACCTCGTTAAGGATACCGTCAAGATAGGCTTCCAGCTCATCAGGTGTACAACCTCTGCGGCCGGCAAGACGTTCTTCTTCCACAGCCAACAATTCTTCTCGCAACTTGAGCATCTTCTCCCGCCGCACGAAGGTTTCCAGGTCTATTACCACCAAATCCCCCTCACCATTTTTAGTGAGATAAACCGGCTCTTTAGTAGAACGGCATAGTTCCGCAATTTCATTGTAATTTTGTCGAATTGCCGCCGAAGGTTTTATGTTCATAGTTCTCACCTCTTATAGTCATACTATATCCATATTGTATCTTTTTAATGCTATCCAGTCAACACGGTTAATATTTCTTCTTGATCGATACGAGGCCTTCGTTTGCCAGTGATGTAGACAGGGAAAATCCCAGGAATGGCCCCGGTGTACAAAATTTGAAGTTGTGCTCTGACCGAAATGAATAAGGTTTAATAAAATACGTTTTTCTGCACATCAATTCAATTTTTATCCACTTTTTATATAATATACATAATAAGGGTAGCCGAAAAAGCATCGTTGGAGCTTCTCGGCTACCCAATTGATTTTCTTCCTCAATAATTTGACACCAGCAAATAGTTTAACAACCCATCGCTTAGGATAGAATCTGAGATCATTTAAAACTTTGCAGGAAAGCCTTATACGCCTTATAGGTATTGTAAACGTCACCTTTGCTGACAATCTCAAAAGGCGAATGCATGGACAGCATCGGCACGCCGCAGTCGATAACCTGCATACCCATGTTGGCCATAAAAGCAGCCACCGTACCGCCGCCGCCTAAGTCCACCTTGCCCAGCTCGCCGGTTTGCCAGGCGATTTCTTCGCCGTCAAAAAGCTGGCGCAGGGCGGCGATAAACTCCGGATTAGCGTCGTTGCCGCCGTTTTTGCCCCGGGAACCGGTATACTTCTCCAGCACCATACCTTTTCCTATATAATTGGCGTTCAGGGGATCCTGGACATCCTTATAATTGGGATCCACAGCAGCGGCTACGTCAGCGGAAAGCAGATGGGAGGCAGCGTAGCAGCGCCGGGCCATCAGATCGTTATAGCTTTCTGCCGTAGCCGCGCAGAGCTCCGCCAGGAAATTGCCTAAATTGGCGGATTGAGCGCCGGTATTGCCTTGGCTACCCACCTCTTCTTTGTCGGAGAAATAGAGCACAGCCGTTTTCTGCGGGATGCCCTCTATGTCCAGCAAAGCTTTCAGGCCGGCATAAGAGCAGACCCGGTCATCCTGACCGTAACCCCCGATCAGGCTGCGGTCAAAGCCCACATCCCGGGCAGGCTGGGCCGGCACTACCTCAATTTCGGCGGAGACGAAGTCCTGCTCCTCAATGCCGTAAGTTTCCTTCAAGATTCGCAGCAGGTTGGCCTTGACCAACTGGCTGCATTCCTTCTCGTCCTTGTCGTCCTTTTCATTCTCGCCTTCTGCCTCTGCCGCCTCGGCTTTAGCTTCTTCCTTATCGCCCGCCTCAGCTTTCTCCGCAGGCATCGAGCCCAGCAGTACGTTAAGCCCTTCGCCGGTGATAGCCTCGGCTACCTTTTTCTCCATTTGCTTCTGAGCCAGATGGGGCAAAAGATCGGTAATCACAAAGCAGGGATCCCCTGCCTTCTCACCAATATTGATTTCTACCTTGCGGCCATCCTTAAGAAAGACTACGCCATGAAGCGCCAGAGGCAAGCAGACCCATTGGTATTTTTTGATGCCGCCATAATAATGGGTTTTTGCCAGCACCATATGAGTGTCCTCATAAAGAGGCGTTTGTTTAAAGTCTAAACGGGGCGAATCGATATGGGAAGCTACGGCATTGACGCCCTGAGCCGCCGGCTCCTGTCCGATAATGGCCGCCAGCACAGCTTTCCCCCGCACATCCAAATAAACCTTATCCCCCGGCTGCAGCAGGCAAGCGCCGGCCTGGCTTTTGGCCCCAGCCAAAATCTTATCCAGAGGCTTAAATTGGTTTTTCTCCAAAAGAGCTACCGTGTATGCATTAACCTCCCGCTCCGTTTTGCAGGAATTCAAAAACGATACGTAGTCATCACAAAAGCCGAAGGCCGCCTTTTGCTCAGCCTCTTCAGCTTTATGCCACCAAATATCGTATGCTTCATTACCTTTTGCCATATGTTCCTCCTTCTGCCGCTTTCTTTCACGCGCTTAAGCGCCGGCAGGCCATGAACTGCCGGTGGTTAAGCTTTATTCTTTCCGAAAACGGCGAACTTATTTTAGCAAATTCTTTGCTGCCTAATCTTCTTTGCAGCCAAAGACGATCTCTTCCGCCCGTTCATGCTTTTTGCTGCGGGTCATCAGGCTGACCACCCCATCCCGGGCATTCATCGTCCCTTTTAGGACTTCATAAATATGCTCGGTAATAGGCATCGAAACATCCAGCTCTTTAGCCAGAGCGTAAGCAGCCTCCGTGGTGTAGACGCCTTCCACCACCATGCCCACCTTCTGCATGGCCTCCTGGGGCGGCAAGCCTTCGCCGATCATAATGCCGCAGCGCCGGTTACGGCTATGCATGCTGGTACAGGTAACGATCAGATCGCCGATACCTGCCAGGCCATAGAATGTATCCTCCTTGGCCCCTAAAGCCATACCCAGACGGCTGATTTCCGCAATGCCTCTCGTCATCATGGCGGCCTTTGTATTGTCCCCAAAGCCCAAGCCGTCGGAAATGCCGGCGCCTAAAGCTATAATATTCTTTAACGCACCTCCCAGCTCCACCCCTACCAC
Source organism: Clostridia bacterium (assembly GCA_018434325.1). GTDB lineage: Bacteria > Bacillota > Peptococcia > DRI-13 > UBA5745 > WRMS01. The sequence goes on from JAHDPO010000007.1 coordinate 13,302, forward strand.
ATCGGTGCTGGTGTACATGCGCAGGCGGTCGCTCATGAAGGTATCCTGAATATGTTCAGCCAAAGTCCTGTCTGCTGCTGCCGCCACTAAAGTCGTAGGCAGGCCTCGGCCCACCTCCTCCGCATGGGAGGGACCGGAAACCACTACGTATTTAGCCATGCTTTCAGGCGATAAGAATTCGGCGGCAATCTGAGACAGCCTTTTCAGCGTCCCCTGCTCGATGCCCTTGGCCACGTTGACGATAATCATGGAGGGCTGCAGATAAGGCAGGGCTTCCGTCAATGCGCTGCGAAAATTTTGGGCCGGCACCGCAAAGATGACGATTTCCGCATCTGCCAAAGCCTCTTCCCGGCTGTAAACCATAGTAAGGCTGGGAGGCAAGGTCACCCCCGGCAAATAGCGGCGGTTTTCTCTGTGGGTATCCATATCCCGCAGTTCCTCTTCAACAATACCCCAGATTTTTACCGGGTAGCCTTTGGAGCTAAGGCTTACACCCAGAGCCGTTCCCCAGCTGCCCGCTCCTAAAATAGCAATCTTACTCATTGATCCTATCTCCTTCCGGCAAATTGACGTTCACACCAAATTATCGCTCATTAAACCTTCATTGCTGGGTTTCTTTATTCGCGCTGTCGATAAGACTGCGGATATTCGTGTCGATGCGGCGGGCTATTTCCATGTTATTCATTGTATAAAGATGGATACCCCGGACGCCGCTGGCCAAAAGATTGATGATCTGATCGGTAGCATAGGCAATACCGGCATCCCGCAAGGCGTCCGGTGAATCGGCATAGCGGTTGATTACCCGCACAAACCTTTTTGGCAGGCTGGCGCCGCAGAGCGTAACGATCTTTTCGATTTGATTCTTATTGACGATAGGCATGATTCCCGCTTGAATAGGCGTCTGAATTCCCGCCGCCTCCGCCTTTTCCCGGAAAGAATAAAAGCAATCATTATCAAAAAATAGCTGGCTTATCAAATGGCTGGCTCCGGCAGCTACTTTCTCCTTTAAATGCCGAATATCTTCCTCCGGGCTGTTGCATTCGCCGTGACACTCGGGATAGCAAGCGCCGGCCACGTTGATTTCCGGGTCCAGTTCTTTAATATATGCCGTCAGCTCGCTGGCATAACGAAAAGCTGAGGGTGTGGTGATCTCCGGATTTTTGTCGCCCCGAAGGGCCAAGACATTGCGAACACCTCTGGTCTTCAGATCATCCAAGGTCTGACGGATATCCTCCCGGGAAGCGCCTATACAGGTAAGATGAGCAACCGGCTCAAATTTATACTTTTCTTTAATAAATCCGGCGATTTCGCCGGTTTTGCTCTTCTGGGTATTGCTGCCGCCGGCGCCGTAAGTCACACTGACAAAATCCGCCGGGATATCCTGTATGCCGGCCAATGTGGTGTATACGGTATCCAGAGCACTGGTTTTTTTAGGCGGAAACACCTCCAGAGAATAGATTACTTTTTTCTGTTTGAAGAGATCTGCTATATTCACTACTGCTGCCGCCTTTCCTTACCTATATGTGTTTCAACGAAGCGAGAAATACTGATCCTTCGTTGTATCATTACTACTTTACACTATCCCGGCCACTGCCGCAACAGGAATCTGAGTGAGGGCTGCCGCCTATCTCAACCTGCCTTCTTCTGTCTACTAGTTGCCTGCTAGGCGAAAGCAATTTTGAGCAAAAATGCAAGTTTAAAGTGTGCTATTGAGTTAAAACAGAGTCTACTCCCTTGCTAATATACTAGATATAGCCAAATGCAGTCAAATGTTGCCTCCAAAATATTTTTGGACACTTTAAACTTGCAATTTTGCGCATTTTTAGCATAGGGTACTGCTAATAGCAAGCCATTGCCCCCGGCGCCATCACTGCTCGCTGCCAAAGCCGCTATAGACAAAACGGACACCGGTTTTACGGTGCCCGTCTCCTTTGCTATCCATATGGCAGCTAAGGCTTACGCTTGTCCGTTTTTGATAAAGCCTAAAGCCTCTGCCGCCGGTGCGACGCGGTGGCAGCCTACAGCCGCCCCTCTAACCGTTGAGCAGTTCTTCCAGCAGCTGATTGGCCATGGCCGGATTGGCCTTGCCCTTGGAAGCCTTCATCACCTGGCCCACTAAAGCGGAAATGGCCTGTTTCTTGCCGCCCCGGTAGTCTTCCACCACCTTGGGATTGGCGTCGATGACCTGCTGGCACATGGCTTTGATGGCCCCCTGGTCGCTGACCTGGCCCAGGTTTTGCTCCTCTACGATAGCTTTGGGAGCCTTGCCGGCAAATTCCGGCTGGAAAAGCAGCTCCACCACTTTGGAACCGGCGGAGCTGCTGATAGCGCCCTGGCTGATCAGATTGGCCAATTCGGCCAGCTCCTTGCCACCAAAAGGCACCTCTTCCGGCTGTAAGGCTTTTTCATTGAGCAGCCGGGTAATGTCGCCCATAATAAAATTGGCGCAGACCTTGGCCGGGGCCTCGCAAGCCACCGCCTGATCGAAAAGATCGCTCAAAGCCTTTGATACCGTAAGAATATTGGCGTCGTAGTCCGACAAGCCGTATTGGGATTTATAGCGCTGCTGGCGTGCTTTGGGCAGCTCCGGCAGCGTCGCCCGGATAGCCTCCACTTCCTCCGGCGTAATCACAATAGGCATGATGTCCGGCTCAGGGAAGTAGTAATACTCATCGGCGTGCTCTTTCACCCGCATCACGTAGTTGATGCCCTTGGCGTCATCCCAGCGCAGAGTGGCTTGGAATAAGTCGCCGCCCTCTGCCAGCACCTGTTTTTGCCGTTTGATTTCGTAGGCCGCAGCAGCCTTGGCCGCAGATAAAGAGTTGAGGTTTTTCATCTCCGTCCGCACGCCGAAGGGTTCCCCTTCCCGATGAATGGAAACGTTGACGTCGCAGCGCAGAGAACCTTCTTCCATCTTGCAGTTGGAAACGCCGGTGTACAGCAGCACCTGCCGCAGAGTTTCCATATAGGCGTATACTTCGTCAGGATTTGTCAGGTCCGGCTCCGAAACAATCTCGATGAGGCCGGTGGCCCCCCGGTTGTAATCCACCCGGGTGCCGGTGAGGCCGTGGATCAGCTTGCCCGCATCCTCCTCAATATGAATACGGGTGATACCGATACGCTTCGTCTGGCCGTTGACCTCAATATCCAGATAACCGTCGTAGCAAATAGGCAGATCCAGCTGCGAGGTCTGGAAGCTTTTGGGCAGATCAGGATAAAAATAATGCTTGCGATCCTGCCGGGAATAATTGTTGATTTTGCAGTTCAGGGCCAGTCCTGCTTTGATGCAGAACTCCACTACCTTTCTGTTTAATAAAGGCAGAGCCCCCGGCAGTCCCAGGCAAATGGGGCAAACATGGGTATTTTCTTCGCCGCCAAAGGCCGTGGTGCAGCCGCAGTAAATTTTGCTGGCCGTATCCAGCTCCGCATGAACCTCTAAGCCGATAACGGCTTTGTAATCAGACATGGGCCGCGCCTCCTTTTTGTCCCGGGATCTGGCCGGAATTAGCCAGAGCCTCCACACCGTGGGCGGCCTGCAAGATCCGGTCCTCCGACAAAGCCGGGCCGATGAGCTGCACGCCCACAGGCAAGCCGTCTCTATCCACGCCCCAAGGTACGCTGATGGCCGGCAAACCGGCTACGTTTACGGAAACCGTACACATATCCATGGCATAGACCTGAGAGGGATCCGCAAAAGCCGTGCCTAAAAGCCAAGGGGTAACAGGAGCCGTAGGCGTAAGTAAAATATCGTATTTGCCGAAAGCCCGGCGGAAGTCTTCAATGATCAGGGTTCTGGCCTTTTGGGCCCGGAGATAATAAGCGTCAAAATAACCGGCGCTTAAAGTGTAAGTACCTAAAAGAATCCGGCGCTTCACCTCGTCGCCGAAGGCCTCGCTGCGGCTGCGGCGCAGCATATCGTCGTAGCCGTCGTAGCCCTTGGCCCGATAGCCGTATTTGACGCCGTCAAAACGGCCCAGATTGCTGCTGAATTCCGCTGAGGAAATGACGTAGTAAGCCCCCAGAGCGTATTCCAGCTGGGGCAGTGAGCATTCTTCCACCAGGGCGCCCGCTGCCTGCAAGTCGCTGATCAGCTTCTTGACGTTTTGCCGGATATCCTCCTGGATACCGGGGCCCATGTATTCCTGAGGCACGCCTACCCGCAGACCTTTTAAGCCTTCGGCGCCTTTTAAGCCGGCCAGGTAATCCGGCACCGGACTTGGCAGCGAACTGGCATCCCGGGGATCGCAGCCGGCAATCAGCGATAAGGTCAGAGCACAGTCTTCCACCGTTTTATTGAGAGGACCTACCTGATCCAGAGAAGAAGCAAAGGCTACCACGCCGTAGCGGGAAACCCGGCCATAAGTAGGCTTCAATCCCACCACGCCGCAGAAAGCCGCCGGCTGCCTTACGGAACCGCCGGTATCGCTGCCCATGGTGAAATAAGCCGTATCTTCGGCCACCGCCGCTGCGGAACCGCCGGAAGAACCGCCGGCCACCCGCCTGGGGTCCCGGGGATTCTTCGTGGGGCCAAAATAAGAGGTATCCGTGGCATTGCCTGCCGCAAACTCATCCATATTGACCTTGCCCAGCAGGACCGTGCCGGCGTCGGCCAGCTTCTCCGCCACAGCGGCTGTATAAGGAGGCACGAAGTTTTCCAGCATCCGGGAGGCACAGGTGGTTTTCATACCCCTGACGCAAAAATTATCTTTCAAAGCCATGGGTACGCCGTCCACAAGGCTGAGACTTTGGCCCGTCCGGCGCCTGGCGTCGGCAGCCTCCGCCGCCGCCATAGCTTCGGCATTTACCGTAATATAAGCGTTATTATCGCTGGCTGCGATTCTTTCCAGCATCAGCTGCGTGAGCTCGCTGCTGCTGGTTTCCCCCTTGGCCAGTAAACCGGCCGCCTGGGTTAACGTCAATGAAGCCAGTTCTTGTTTTTGCATGTTATCCATCCGGTTCTCTCCTATTCCACGACCTTAGGCACCACAAAGCAAGCCTCGTCCCGCTCCGGCCCGTTAGCCAAAATTTCTTCCCGGGGATACGACGGCTGCATTTCATCTGCCCGAAAGACATTTTCCAGCTTCACCGCATGAGTGGTGGGCTGCACGCCCTCCAGATCCATTTCGGCAAGCTTACCGGCAAACCCCACGATTTTGCCCATCTCATGGGCCAAACGCTGGGCCTCCTCTTCGGCCAGGTTCAATTTTGCCAGGCCGGCAACCTTCAGAACCGTTTCTTTTGTGATCTCCATATCTTGTCCATTCCTTCCGCCACAACCGATTTATTGCATTTATGGCCTATAGGCAACTTATAGCGGCCTATATACCAATAGCATTATTTAAGTATCTTTTTTACTCTTTCCATGGCCTCCAGGGTATTTTCCTTTGTATTGAAAGAGGAGAGCCGGAAAAAGTTTTTGCCGTTGGCGCCGAAGCCGCTGCCGGGGGTGCCCACGATATTGGCTTCCTTGAGCATCAGATCGAAAAAGTCCCAGGACTCCATATCCTTGGGGCACTTCAGCCAAATGTAAGGAGAGCAGTAACCGCCAAAGAACACCATGCCCAGCTCCTCAAAAGTCTTGGCCATGATTTTGCCGTTTTCTTTATAATAGGCAATAACATCCTTCACCTGTTTCATTCCGGTTTCGGAAAATACGGCGGCAGCGCCCTTTTGGGTGATGTAAGAAACGCCGTTGAATTTGGTGGTCTGGCGGCGCACCCACATGCGGTTGAGGGCCAGGCCGTCATAAGTCAATTCTTCCGGTACGATAGTATAGCCGCAACGCACACCGGTGAAACCGGCGGTCTTTGACAGGGAGCAGAATTCAATAGCGCATTCCCTGGCGCCGGGAATCTCAAAAATGCTGTGGGGAATATCGGGATCATCGATGAAAATCTCATAAGCCGCGTCAAAGAGAATCAGAGCTTTTTGCTGGCGGGCAAAGTTCACCCATTGGGTGAGCTGCTCCCGGTTGTAAGCCGCGCCGGTGGGATTATTGGGGGAACAGAGATAAAAGATATCCCCTGTAGTATCTGCCTGAGGCATTGGCAAAAAGCCGTTGGACTCGTCGGCATTCATATAAAGGATTTTCCGTCCGTCCATCACATTGGTATCCACATAGACGGGATAAACGGGATCGGGCACCACCACCGTATTATCCAAAGCAAAAAGATCCAGAATATTGCCTACGTCGCTTTTGGCGCCGTCGCCAATAAAAATATCCGCCAGGCTTAATTCGACGTTTTTCTCTTTATAGTAGCCTTGGATAGCCGACCGCAAAAAGTCATAGCCTTGTTCGGGGCCATAGCCGTGGAAGGTCTCCTTCTTGCTCATGTCTTCCACCGCCCCGTGCAGGGCCTCAATGACCGCCGGGCAAAGGGGGATCGTCACATCGCCGATGCCCATGCGGATAATTTTAGCTTCCGGATTTTCTTTTTGATAGGAGGCCACTCTGTGGGCAATGTCGGTAAACAGATAGCTGCTTTGCAGCTTGCCATAATTGGTGTTTGCTTTCATCAATAATCACCGCTCCTCTTTTTTAATCGCAATTCCTCTATGATCCTATGCATAATCCTATTCCTGCAGTTTGCTTAAATCGCCTACATCCTTCGTCAAGTCCACCACTGCCTGAAGCAGTCCCAGCCGGTTGGCCCGGACTGCCGGATCCTCGGCCATAACCATAACGGCTTCAAAGAAGCTATTGATGGGATCGGCCAGATTGGACAAGGACAGGATCACGCCGGCCAGCCCTTCTTTTTCTTTGACGCCGCCGATAGCTTTCTGCGTGGCCAGCACCTGAGCATGAAGAGCCATTTCCGCTTCCTCGGCAAACAGAGCCGGGTTGATTTTGCCGCCCTCGCCTTTTTTGGCCAGGTTGTTGGCCCGGGTAAAGACTGCCAGCAGCTTCTGGAAGCCGGTGTGCTGCCGCAGACTGCTTAAAGCCTGCGCCCGTTCCTTCACCTGCTGGATCCGGGCAAAGGGCACCGCCATCACCGCGTCTACAACATCGTAGCGGTGGCCTTCGTCGCTGAGGATATTGCGGATACGGGCGGCAAAAAACTCCATAATTTTGGCCAGCACCTTGGCTGCGGCCGCTTCATCGGCCAGCACATAAGTATATTGGCTCAAGGCCTGGATCACTAAATCCTCCAGATTCAGAGGCAGATCCTGGGCCAGAATGGTCTGGCAGATACCCATAGCCGCCCGCCGTAAGGCGTAAGGGTCCTGAGAGCCGGTGGGCTCGATGCCTAAAGCAAAAATACCGGCAATGGTATCCAGCTTGTCGGCGATGGCCACGAAAGCGCCGGCCTGGCTGGCCGCCGGCTGATCCCCGGCAAAGCGGGGCTGGTAATGCTCCAGGATAGCCTGGGCTACCGCCGGCCTTTCGCCGCATTCCAAAGCATAATAGCGGCCCATTACGCCTTGGAGCTCCGTGAATTCAAAGACCATGTTGGTCACTAAATCGGCTTTCGCCAAATGAGCGGCCCGCAAGGTGTCTTCTTTGACCTGAGCCTCCGCCTGCAGCACGCCGGCAATCCAGGCGGCCAGGCCTTCAATCCGGCGCACCTTATCGCCTACGGTACCCAGCTTCTCCTGAAACACTACTTTATCCAGCTTGGGCAAGTAGGCTTCCAAAGGCTGCTTGCGGTCTTCATCCCAGAAGAACCGGGCGTCGGACAAACGAGCAGCCAGCACTTTTTCATTGCCCTCGGCTACCAAATCAAGCCTTCTGTCGCCGCCGTTGCGCAAGGTAACGAAACGATTCAACAGCTTGCCGGCTTGATCCCGCACCGGGAAATAACGCTGATGCTCCCGCATGGGAGTGATCACCACTTCCTCGGGGATTTCCAGATAGCTTTCTTTAAAATTGCCCATTAAAGCCGTGGGCCATTCCAGGAGGTAGGTAACTTCCTCCAGCAATTCTTCGTCGGGCTCTACTGTGCTTTGATTCTTTTCGGCAATGGCCTGAATCTGCTGCCAGACCTGGGTCTTGCGCTTGGCCTGATCCACGATAACGTATTGCTTTTCCAGGCTGCTCTCGTATTCATCGGCAGAAGCCAGCGCAAAAACACCCTGGCTTAAAAAGCGATGGCCCCGGCTTTCTCTGCCGGCTGCCACTTCCGCCACAGTCAGAGGCAGGATTTCATCGTCCAATAAGGACACCAGCCAGCGGATAGGCCGGGCAAATTTGAAATCCAAATCGCCCCAGCGCATAAACTTGGGGAAATTCAAGGCGCTGATCATGCCGCTCAGGATCTCCGGCAGCACCTGCACCGTTTTTTGACCTTTGATCAGACGGCTGGCGTAAATGTAAGCATTGCCGTTCAACTCTTTTACCGACAGGTTGTCCAGGCTGACGCCCTGACTGGCGGCAAAGCCCATTAAAGCCTTGGTGGGCTTACCTTCGGCATCATAGGCCGCCTTTTGGGCCGGTCCTCTGACTTCTTCGGACTGATCCTCACCATGCTCAGCCAGTCCGCTGATCACCAGGGCCAGCCGCCGGGGCGTCCCCAAAGCCCGCACCTCTTCAAAAGCGATGCGCTGCTGGGACAAGGCTCCCTCTACAATCTCCTTCATCTGTGCCAGTGCTTTATCGATAAAATGGGCCGGTATTTCCTCCGTGCCGATTTCCAGCAAATACTTAGCCATTACTGCTGGCCCCCTTTCTCGTTGAACTCCTGCAAGGCTTGCTGCCGCTTGGATTCATCCTTGATCAAAGGGAAGCCCAGGCCGCCCCGCATATTGACGTAGCCTTGAGCGCAGGAGCGAGCCATGTTGCGGACCCGGGTAATGAAGCCGGTGCGCTCCGTGACGCTGATGGCTCCCCGGGCATCCAGAAGATTGAAGGTATGGGAACATTTCAAGACGTAATCGTAAGCCGGCTGCACCAGACCCTTGGCCAGCACCGCCATGGCTTCCTTCTCATACATTTCAAAAAGGTTAAAAAGCATCTCCACATTGGCCACTTCAAAATTATAAGTGGAATAGTCGATCTCATTTTGGTGATAGATGTCGCCGTAAGTAACATCGCCCACCCAATTGATATCAAAAATACTGTCCTTCTTTTGAATATACATGCACAGACGCTCGATGCCGTAAGTGATCTCGCCGCTGACCGGCCTGCACTCCAGGCCGCCGCACTGCTGAAAATACGTAAACTGCGTAACCTCCATGCCGTCCAGCCAGACTTCCCAGCCCAGGCCGCCGGCGCCTAAAGAGGGGTTTTCCCAGTTGTCCTCCACAAAGCGAATATCATGATCCTCAGGCACGATGCCCAGCTGCCGCAGACTCTCCAGATAAAGCTCCTGAATATTGTCCGGGGAAGGCTTTAAAATCACCTGATACTGAAAATAATGCTGGACACGATTGGGATTCTCGCCGTAACGGCCGTCGGCGGGCCGGCGGGAAGGCTCGACATAAGCCACCTTCCAGGGCTCAGGCCCTAAAGCCCGTAAAAACGTAGCGGGATTCATGGTTCCAGCGCCTTTTTCCATATCGTAGGGCTGGGCAATAATGCAGTCCTGCTGACCCCAAAACTGATTGAGGGTCAAAATCATATCTTGAAAATTCACCTGCGGCCACTTCCTTTATCACTAGCTTTAAAATAAGTAAATACTATTCTGCCTGCGCTTTTGGCGCAAAGGACTATTTAATCGCAGATAGTATTATTATGCCATATTTGCTCTATTTAATCAATGAGCAAAGACTATTAGCTTTTTCACCAAAACATTAGTTTTTTTTCTTAAAAGGTATCATTAATACGCAAAAAATAGCCACGGTCACAATGCCCAATCCGAAATAAAAGACATCCCGCTGGGCCAGCAAATAGACGCGATTGGCAGGAGCCAAACCGGCTGAGCTGTAATAGCTTTGACGCAGCGCCATAATAGCGCCGCCGAAAGCCACTCCCAGACCCTGTCCCAAATTCCGCATAGTAGCCACCATACCGGAAACCACACCGGAATGCTCCCTGGGCACAGTGCTGTAAATAGCCGTATTGATGGCCGCCACGCTGAGACTGTTGCCTACGCCGTAGCATAAGAGAATCATTACTATATAAATCAATCCTGTTTCCAAGGTCAACAAGCTCATGAGCACGCAGCCTAAGGCGATTAAGCCAAGGCCCGTCAAGGCCGGCCGGCGGCTGCCGTAAAGATCGGCCATTCTGCCGCCCACCGGCGACAGAAGCATCATGGATAAAGGCGTGGCCAGCATGACCAGCCCGGTGTCGCTCTTGGAGATCAGCAGGATGTCCATCAGGAAAAAGGGGATCAAAAAAGTGGTCATTTGCTGAATTATATAAGAGAAAATACAGGCTATATTCGCTAAAGTAAATACCCGGCTGCGGAAAAAGCCTAATTCCATCAAAGGCATGTCCACCCGGCTCTCCCGAAAAATAAAGAGCGACAGAGCGGCGACGCTTACCCCCAGGCAGCCTATAAACCGGAGAGAGAACAAGCCCCAATCGGCGCTGAAATTGATGGCCACCGCCAAGAAGCCGATAAACAGGGCAAAGAAAAAAGACCCCAGCCAATCCATGCGGCGTGATTCGCCGGCATAAGGCTCGTCTTTTTTGAGGACGATTATCGACATAATAATGCCTAAAATACAAAAAGGAATATTGAAATAGAAAATAGACCGCCAGCTGAAATGAGTCATCAGCATACCGCCAATAGTAGGGCCAATAGCCAGGCCTACAGAGACAGAAACGGAATTGATGCCCAAAGCCTTGCCCCTTTCCTCAGGCGGGAAGCTGCGGTTGCACATAGCTTGGGTAATAGAAATCATCATACCGTAGCCCAGAGCTTGAAAGCAGCGGAAAAAGATCAGAGATTGCAGGCTTTGCGCCAGCAAGGGCAGTAATAGTGAAGCTACGCCAAAAACAATGAAGCCGCTGATGAACTGTCTTTTATAGCCATAAAGATCCGCCAGCCGGCCAAAAATCAGCAGCACGCAACTGGGAATAAAGGAATAAACCAGGGAAAGCCAGCTGATGGCCCCCATGGAAACACCAAATTCCGCCGCCATTATGGGCATAGCCAAATTTAAACTATTGAGGGCAAAGGCCGACGTCATATTGGCCAAGCTGGTTACTGCGAATATTCGCCATTTGTATTCCAGTATCATATTCATCCGCCCTTTTCAGCTGCGATCAGCTTTTTCATTTCCTACGACTTTCATTGTAGGCCTCTCTTTAAGACAAAGCTTTAACCAGGGCTAAGAAAAAAACCGCTCTTTAATCAGAGCGGCATAAATGACTTCAGCCAAACACGAATGCCTTAAAAGGCAAAGGCTTATTTAAACTTTCTCTTCCGGGCGGCTTCGGACTTTTTCTTTCTTTTAACGCTGGGTTTTTCGTAGTGCTCCCGTTTACGAACCTCCGACAACACGCCGGACTTCTGGCAGGTACGCTTAAAACGCCGTAAAGCGCTATCTAAAGTTTCGTTTTTTCCGACTCTGACTTCACTCATCTTGTTACCCCCCTTTCAGGCCAACCGTGTGCCCATTTACCGCTGCTCAGGAGAGAACGACAAATATAGCATACAGTTAATTATATCCTATAAATCGGATGCGGTCAAGGATTAGGGTGGGGAACAGGAAAATTTATTCATTTGAAATTATCCTGAATAACTCCCTTAACCGCCTCGCCTAATAAGCCCTGAACTATCATCAACCGGGAGGCCACTGAAGCTCCCTGCCGCCTAGTACATGCAGATGGAAATGATTAACCGTCTGGCCCGCCGGCTCGCCGCAATTAGACACCACCCGGTAGCCCTCGGATAAGCCCAGCTTTGGCGCTTCCTGACCAATAACCTGGAGCATCCTGCCCAAAAGAGCCTGATCCGCCGGCGCCGCCTCGCCTAAATTGGCAAAGTGTTTTTTGGGGATAAACAATACATGAACCGGAGCCGCCGGGCTGATATCCCGGAAACCCAGAATTTCCTCGTCTTCATATATCTTCGCACTGGGGATTTCACCGGCGATTATCCTGCAAAATATACAATCCGTCAAAAGATTGACACCCCCTTATCATCAAATTATTTTCGCTTGCTAAAATTATAACAGCCAGATTCCGATATGACAAGCGGCTTATTGAGACAGACCCTGGTACATATTAAGCTGACTTTTTTAATGGACATGTGCTTTCGTGATTTTATGATTGACCACTCTGGTCGGTTGTGCTATGCTGCAATTACCGACCAGAGTGGTCAATTCACATAAGGAGGTGGTTATGCTGTACGAAAACTTCATCGGCCTAAAGGAAGAAAAGCGGGACGTTATCATTAATGCAGCCCTGACGGAATTCGCCGCAAAGGGCTACGATCTGGCTTCTACCAACGAGATTGTGAAGTCGGCGGGCATCTCAAAAGGGGCGCTGTTCCACTATTTCGCAAGCAAGAAGGATTTATTCCTGTTCCTGTGCGACTATGTGTTTGGGGTAGTCAGCCGGGAGTTCTACGAACAGATCGGCCACTGCGGCGGCGACCTGCTTTCCCGGTACCAACGGGCCGCCATGCTCAAGGGGGCTGTTTACCAGCGCTATCCCCGGCTGTTCGAGTTCATCAAGCGGCTGAGCATAGAAAAGTCCCCCGACATCGCCGCCGAGCTCGCGCAGCAACTTGGAAAGATGATGGCCTACGGCTACGAGAACCTGCTGGGCAACCTGGATGAGTCGCTGTTTCGCACGGATATTCCCATTGATAAGGCCAGGGATCTGATCGTGTGGGCGCTGGAAAACTATGGTGCCCGCTCCATGGAGTTGATCGGCGATAAGCGGGTGGAAGAGATCAACATGGAGGCGCTCAACGCGGACTTCGGCAAATACCTTGACGTTCTGCGCAAGTGCTTTTATAAATAGTGAGGAGGTAAGACAATGCCTGCTATCGAAATTCGCGGCTTGACCAAGCACTTTGGAAAAACCATTGCCTTGGACGGCGTCGATTTGAGCGTGCCGGAGGGCAGTATCTACGGATTTATCGGCCCCAACGGCGCGGGCAAGTCCACCACCATCCGTACTTTGCTGGGCCTGCTGAAAAAAAACGCGGGGGAAGTCAGGCTGCTGGGCGGCGATCCTTGGAGGGACAATGTGGAGCTGCACCGGCGTCTGGCCTATGTCCCCAGCGAAGTACAGCTCTGGGACAACATGACCGGCGGCGAGGTCATCGACTTTCTCGGGCGGCTGCGGGGAAGCTACTCCAAGGAGCGCCGGGCACAGTTCATCGAGCGCTTTGACCTGGACCCCACCAAGAAATGCAAAACCTATTCCAAGGGCAACCGCCAGAAAGTGGCGCTGATCTCGGCCTTTGTGTCCGACGTGGAGCTGCTTCTCCTCGACGAGCCCACCACCGGTCTCGATCCGCTGATGGAGGGTGTGTTCCAGCAATGCGTCAAGGAGGCGCGGGGCGCAGGCAAGACAGTGTTCCTCTCCAGCCACATTCTTTCGCAGGTGGAGGCCGTCTGCGACGAGATCGGCGTCATCCGCGCGGGCAAAATGATCAAGGAAGGAAGCATGGAGGAGCTGAAGACGCTCATCCATCAGCAGAAGCCGCCCACTCTGGAAGCCCTGTTCCTGAACTATTATATAAAGGACGCCGAAAGGGGGGCTTGATGTGAGGCGATATTTTCACGGTACGCTTTCTCTCATGAGATTATATATGCGGCAAAACCGCATCTTCACCCTCATTTGGCTGCTGCTGCCGGGGCTGTGGGTGGCTATCAACACGGTGTCGTCGCTGGTGCTGTTTCCCACGCAGGAGGCACTTGTTGAGATGGGCGTCAGCCTCATTGACCCGTTGACCGAGGCCATGCACGGGCCGCTGCTGGATGTTTCGGTGGCCGGATTTGTCACCTGGCGCACCAAGGTGTTTTTGGTGATGTTGGGCGGAATTTTCAGCATCGTCTACATGATTCGCCACACCCGGCTGGCCGAGGAGCAGGGCAAGCGGGAACTGCTGGGCGCCAATGTCACCGGTGGCCTTGCACCCTTGGCGGCAGCACTCGTGAACATGACTTTAACCAACGCCGTTGCGGCGGTACTGGCCATATTCGCAATGACAGCGCTTGGCCTGGGGCTTGTCGGCTCGCTGGCCCACTGCCTGGGCTTCTTTGCCGCTGCCTGTGTGCTGGGGATTCTGGCGGGAGCAGTCTCGCAGCTTTTTGTAAGCGCCACCGCGGCGCGGGGGATGTCCTTTGGGCTGCTGGGAGCTCTCTTTGGTCTGCATATTCTGTGGAACGTGAGCGGCGGACAAAATCTTCTCGCTTATCTCAACCCGCTGGAATGGTCGCTGCTGGTGCGGCCTTTTGCCGGGGAGTATTTCATTGTGCTTTTGATTCCTCTGGTGTTGGGCACGGCGCTGGCGCTGCTGTCCATGCGGCTGATGGCGCGGCGGGATGTAGGCGCGGGACTCGTGCCCCAGCGAAAGGGACGGGCCTTTGCAAAGCCGGGGTTTCGTAATCTCAGCGCCCTTGCCTGGCGCACGCAAAAGGGCCTGTTCCTCGCATGGTTTTGCTTTTACTCGATCTTTTCCTTCGCGCTAGGCTGTGCCAGTTACCTGATGGTGAGCGCCGTCAGCTCCGCGGAGGCTCTGGCAGGCCTAATCGAGCGGCTGGGCGGTATCGACCGGGCATTTTTGTCGCTGATGCTGTATGTTTTCGGAATGCTGATCTCCGTCTATGTGATGATGTCCGCGGGCATCCTGCGCCGGGAGGAGACTGCCAAGGGAGAGACGGTGTTGTCTATGCCAGTGCGGCGGGAGCAACTGGTACTCAGCCATATGGTCTACATCTTCGGCGGTACGGCGGCCATTCTGCTGATGTCCGGCTTCTGCGTTGGACTGGGCGCGGTGGTGGGCACGGGAGACAAAAGCGCACTTGCCCGCCTCTTCGTTGAGATGGCGAGGATGGTTCCGGCGGCCTGGGCAATTGGGGGCGTAGCCCTGCTGCTCTTCGGCGCGCTGCCAAGGTGGATGACCGGGATCAGCTACGGCCTGCTCACCCTATTCGTCTTGATGGAAATTTTCTGGGAGCAGCAGCAGATTCCCGTAGCGCTCTACGCTCTTTCGCCTTTCTCATGGATCACGCCGCTCAAAGCCGTCCAGCCGACGGCCGCGCCGCTGGTGCTGTGCATTGCCGCCGCACTGCTGGCGGGGGCGGGGATATTGCTGTTTCGGCGGAGAGACGCGGCTATATAACGTCTGGAAATATGAGACAAAAAAGCAGAACGGGAGCGCAAATCCCGTTCTGCTTTTTTGCATTGGTATGGATTGTCACTTCATCCTGCGTTGGAAGATTCCTTTTTGATGCCTGGTCTTACCACTTTATATTGACTGAATCAGTCAATAGTGCTACAATGAAAATTGACCAAAACAGTCAATGAGGTGATGAAAATGCAGGAGCTTCATATTCCGGAGGATAAAAAGCAGCGGATTATCCGCTCAGCCATGGAGCATTTCGCAAAAAACGGCTATAAAAAGGCAACGATGGATGAAATCGTCGCGGCGGCGGACATCTCCAAGGGATTAATTTTCCACTATTTTGGCAACAAGGAAAAGCTGTACCTCTATCTCTATGAATTTGCTTATGGACTTGTATATGACCGCATCGTGAAATCTTTCGAGCGGGAAGATCTGTTTGAGCGTATCCGCGAGTCGGAGCAGATCAAACTGGCTGTGGTGAGCGAGTATCCTTATGTGTTGGACTTTCTTCTCTCAGTGCGCAAAGAAACGGACGAATCGCTGCGGGAAGCAATCTCCCAGGTCAAGGTGGAGCACTTTCCGCCGTGGAAGGAAACCTTTTTGCCGGGACTGGATGCTTCCAAGCTGCGGGAGGGGATTGATCTTGAGAAAGTAATTAAAATTATTTCGTGGGCTACCGACGGACTTCTGGCTGAGCGCAGGGAGAACTTTGTGTTGAAAGAGGTCTTTGCGGAGATGGATGAATATCTGGACTTAATGCGTAAAGCGTTTTATAAGGAGGAGTATCAATGAGTATGCTTTTGAACCTGAGCGATAGCGTTGCCAGAGAACTCTCCCTCACCGGCGGTAAGGGCGCGAGCCTGAGCAGGTTGGCCGCCATGGAGGACATCCATGTGCCCGGCGGCTTTGTCGTCACCACCGATGCCTTCCGGGAGCTTTGTGCCAGCGTGGTTGCGCCCCGGATCAAAGCGCTGCAGGCGGCCTCGACTTCGGCAGAGCTTGTCCGGGCGGGCGCCGAAATCCGGCAGGCGATCCGGAATATCCCCATCCCAGAGGACTTTTTACGGGAGCTTAAGACAATGCTGGCGGGCTATCCCCCGGACACCCTCTTTGCGGTGCGTTCCTCGGCCACGGCGGAGGACCTGCCCGACGCGTCCTTTGCGGGACAGCAGGACAGCTATCTGAACGTAGGCGCCGTCGACGTCCCCCGCGCTGTGATGGACTGCTTTGCCTCGCTGTACAACGACAGGGCGGTGGCGTACCGCATGAAAAACGGCTACCGCCACGAGGATGTGGCCATCGCCGTGGTGGTGCAGGAAATGGTTCCCTCCCAGATCTCGGGCGTGCTGTTTACCGCCGACCCCATGACCTCCGACCGGCTTACCTGTGTCGTCGAGGCGGTAGTGGGACTGGGCGAGGAGCTGGTATCGGGGCGCAAAACGCCCTTTACCTGGCGGCTGAGGGGCGGGAAAATCAAAGCGGACAGCAAGGCCGCGCCACCCCTCACAGAGGATGGGGTGCAGGAACTTGCCGCCATCGGCAAGCGGATCGAGGCCGCCTTCGGCGCGCCCCAGGACATCGAGTGGTGCTGTGTGGACGGACGGTTTTCCATCGTGCAGTCCCGGGCGATCACCACGCTGTATCCCGTGCCGGAGAGCAGGGACGGCCTCAAGCGAGTCTTTGTATCCGCGGGACACATGCAAATGATGACCGACGTAATGCTGCCGCTGGGCATGTCCTTCATGAAGCTGATCGCCCTTTTCCGGATGGTGGAGATGGGCGGTCGGCTGTATATCGACGTCACCCACGACATGAAGACCGCCTACGGCAAAAAGATGATCCGCACCAAACTTTCCGCCACCGACCCGCTGACCCATCAGGCCATAGAAGAAGTGCTGGCGCGTAAAGATTACATCCGCAGCATTCCCAAGGGCCCCGGCAGCTTCTCCACCTTCAGCGGCTGGCTGCCCATCGTCCGAGAGGGTATCCGGCTCTACCGGCGGGGCGACCCCGCCGATATCCACCGCTATATCGACCGCATGCAGGGCCTTGTCGCCCGGCTGGAGGAGAGGCTGGAACCTCTTTCCGGAATAGCGGCCATCGAAGCCATTTTGGAGGATCAAAAGCAGCTTTCCGAAATCATTTACGACGCCTCCGGCTTTGGAATGGTGCTGGCAACCCAGTTTATTATCCAAAAAATTGACGCCATGGGCAAAACACTCACGGGTGAGGAGAACATCAGCAATCGCCTTTCCAAATCGGTGGAGCATAACCCCACCTCCGAAATGGGGCTTGCCCTGAACGAGGTAGCCGATTTGGCCCGGGACTACCCGGCGGTAGTGCGGTATCTGGAAGCGGCTGGGGAGGCCTTTTCTATGGAGGAGCTACGCCGGGCGGAGGGTGGAAATACTGTTGCAAACGCATTTGAGGCGTTTCTACGGCAATATGGGATGCGGGCCACCGGCGAGATTGACATCTCCAAGACCCGCTTTAGGGAAAATCCCGCCGAACTGGTGGGCGCCATTCTCACCAACATCCGCACCTTACCAAAGGGGTACGGCAAGTCCTCCTTTGAGCAGGGCCGCAGAGAGATGGAGGCCCTGACAGAAGAACTGACAGCGCTGGCACAGCAAAAACTGGGCGCTCACAAAACAAAAAAGCTGCGCCGCTACATCTCCTTTTTCCGCAATTATGTGGGGACGCGGGAATATCCCAAGTACTTCTGGATTTGCCGTTACGACGTATACAAAAGGGCAATTATGCGAGAGGCAAAGCGCCTTGCGGAGCAGGGCGTTCTGCAAGCCCCCGGCGACATCTTCTACCTGTATCTTGAAGAGCTTCAGGAGGCCGTCCGGATCGGCCGGGTGGATTACGCCATCATCGACCGCCGCAAAAAAGACTATGCCCACTTTCGCAGTCTTACCCCTCCCCGGGTCATGTTTTCGGACGGCGAGGTGCCGGAGATGGCGTATCAGAAGGAAATTCCCGTCGGGGCGCTGCCCGGCTTGGGTGTCTCTTCCGGTGTGGTGGAAGGTCGCGCCCGTGTGATCCAATCCATTGAGGATGCGGTGATGGAAAAGGGGGATATTCTGGTGACCTCCTTCACCGACCCCAGCTGGACGCCGGTGTTCGTCTCCATTGCGGGGCTGGTCACCGAGGTGGGCGGCATGATGACCCACGGCGCGGTCATCACCCGGGAGTACGGCCTGCCCGCCGTAGTGGGCGTTGTTGGCGCGATCAGGAGCATTCGGGACGGCGATCGCATTCGGGTAAACGGCGACAAGGGTTATGTGGAAATCCTTTGAAACAGAAGAAAAAGGAGCGGCGGACGTGAAGGAGAAACGAAATCCCTTTAATAAAAACCTGTTGCTCCTTTTGTGGGGCCGAATGGTTTCCGACACCGGCTCCCGCATCCAGCTCATCGTCATACCCCTCTATATTCTGGACACGGGGGGATCCGCCGCCACAGTCGGCCTTTTCACCTTTTTGTCCATTGTCCCTGCGCTGCTCATCTACCCTCTGGCCGGGGTGCTGGGAGACCGGTGGAACCGCAAAACCATCATGGTGACAACCGACCTCCTCAGCGGAGGGGTCATTCTGCTTCTGGCTTTTTTGTCCCAAATGGGCAGGATGTCTCTGGGAATGATGCTGTGTGCACAGGCGCTGATTGCACTTCTAAACGGCTTATTTGACCCGGCCACCAAGGGAATTCTGCCCCAGCTGGTCAACAGAGAACACCTTTCCCAAGCCAATTCCGCCCTATACTCCATGCGGACCCTTTCCGGGCTGGCCGGGCCGGTGATTGGGACGGCATTCTATACTGCGTTTGGGATTTCCATCCTGTTTTTCATCAATGGAGTTTCCTTTCTGCTATCCGGCATCAGCGAGATGTTCATCCAATACAGCCACTATCGTGCCGGGGAAAAGCAAGGGGTATTGTCGGCTTTGCACGAGGGCGGACAGTTTGTGCTGGGTCAACCGGCTATCCGCAACCTGTGCCTGTCTCTGCTGGCAATTTATGCCCTTGCAATGCCCATGTTCCAGGTACTGCTGCCCCTGCTGTTCCGCACCCGGCTTTCCTATACCGATACCCAATACGGTCTGCTGCAAATAGTGATCATGCTGGGGGCGCTGCCGGGCGGCATTCTGACCGGTGTGTTGTTCGGCAAAGCGGGGCAGGAGCGCAGTGCACTCAAACTGGGACTGATGTTGTTGATAGGAAGCTCGGTTTTATCTGCACTCTTGGTGATACCGGATATACTGACCGTTCTGGGCACTGATACACTGCTCTACCTGGGTCTTATCTCCGGGGCGGCGGGGGTGCTCAGTGCAGCGGTTATGTTTCTCAATGTGCCTCTGCAAACCGTGATGCAGAGGCAGACGCCGGAGCCGCTTTTGTCTCGGGTGTTTTCTGTGGTAGGGCTCATTACCAAGGGCGGGCTGCCCTTCGGCGCGCTGCTGTACGGCGTGGCGCTCGACCGGCTGGCGCTCCATGTGGCGGCGATTCTCTTCACAGCGCTCACCGTGCTGGTTTCGCTTCTGTTTCTCGCCGGGTTCAGCTCATACGCTTTTGACGAACCATAAATACCGGCATTCTATAAATACGCTCAAAGAAAAAGCATTCAAAGTAAGCAATCACAACGGCAAACAAAAGCAACCGGAGCCAATTATCGGTTCCGGTTGCTTCTTGAATCCGTATTCGGTTTACCTCATCATTCTGTCAGCCAACCAGTCGGCCGCATAAGAAGCCACCGTGTCGTCATAGTCGTCGCCGCAGTGCATCACTCCCGGAATCTCGTAGTATTCCTTGTCCTTGCTGGACGCCATGCTATAAATTGCTTTAGCGCCCGCGATACCGCAGACCATATCCTGCTCAGTGTGCTGTACCAGAAGCGGAACCGTGATTTGATGCAGATAGGGCTCAATGTTCATCTGCCGGCTGATTTCCGCGGCCTTTTCCTCGTCGTACTCGTTGAACTTCACCTTGAAGTTGCGCAAATAAGCGTGATTTCGGGGCAAGGTCAGCTGGTCGGTCTAAGAGCAGCCCCCGCGGACAATGACCGCCTCGATCTCATCATTCAGGAAGCAGGCGCAGCGGCCGGCCAGGTACCCGCCATAACTGATACCCTGCAAAGCGATGCGATTGCCGACGCGGCTGTAACGGACCCTTAGATGAAAGGAGCCGTCTCATTTTGATAAGCCCATGTAGTCCAGGGCCACACCTATGGCCAAAGCCGTACGGTTAAGACGCATTCCTTTGTGTTCAAAATTGCAGATTTTACACCTCATTTTGTTGTTAAAACAACATTTGCGTTTCCTTTTCAGGTTAAAATCGGGTCTCAAATCGTCCATAAGAGTGGTTTGACCCTTTAAACCGGCGAATTTGAGAAGTTAGCCGCCCCATGAAGGTGTAAAAGCTGCAAATTTGAGACAGCCCTTCTGCTTTTGCTATGTAATCAGCCTGTGGCTCATACGGGATCATAAACGCCCTGCCAGGCCTCTGCTTTCCTGTCGGATTTGCCGGTGATCTTTACCGGCAGCAGGCGGCCTTTGACCGAGGCGGTTTCCGGCAGTGCCTCCGGTAGTTGAAAGACCACTTCCAAATAATTATCGCTGTGGCCAGACCAAAAGCCGCCGCCGATTTCTTCTTCCGCTAATACCCATTGCCGCCGGCCCAGCCAGCCGGCGCCATAATCGTCTTGAAGCTTTTGCCCCAAAGTAATCAGGGCCTTGCTCCGCTCCTCTTTTACAGCCTTAGGCACCTGATCCGCCATATCGGCTGCCGGGGTACCGGGACGCCGGGAATAAGCAAAGACATGAAGGCGGCTGAAGGCCATCTCCTCCACAAAAGCCAGGCATTGCCGAAAATCCTCCTCAGTCTCTCCGGGAAAGCCCACCATTACATCGGTAGTCAAGGCGATATCCGGAATAGCACCTCTGATCTCCGCCGCCTTTGCCCGAAAATCCGCCGTCAGATAAGGCCTGTTCATAGCCTTCAGGATAGAGTCTGTACCGCTTTGGAGGGGTAAATGCAGATGCTTGCAGGCATTAGGATAATCCCGAATCAGGCCGATGAGCCTTGCCGTGGCCTCCATCGGCTCCAGGGAACCCAAGCGAAAGCGCACCTGAGGATAAGCCGCCAGCAGCTGCTCCAATACGACAGATAGCTGATCCTGCTTGCCGGTTTCCCAGCCGTATGCCCCCAGGTGGATGCCCAGAAGCACCACCTCCCGCAAGCCTTGCTCCGCCAGCTCGCCCACCCGCTCCAGGGCTTTGGCCGCCGGCAGGCTTTGCCATTCCCGGCGCACATAAGGAATGATACAATAACTGCAAAATTGGCGGCAGCCGTCCTGCAGCTTCAAGGTGGCTCTGGTTCGGTCCAAGCCCTTCAGCAAAAGAGGCGAAAGGGCCTCCTCATGAGGCATGGCAGAAGGCAGTGCCATAGACGCAGCAGGCGCAGACGCAGCAGGCGCAGACGCAGCTGCCGATCCTGCCGCCGCAGACGCAGCTGCCGACCCTGCCGCCGCAGCCGCAACAGCCGCAGACGCAGCACAAACGCATGGATCAATCTCCTGCGGCAAAGTCTTTTCCTGCCAGAGCTCTTCCACCAAGTCCGGCAGCTCTTCTTTTCTCCGGTTGCCCAGCACCAAATCAATTTCCTTGATTGCCGCCAGCTCTCCTGCACCGCTTTCCGCATAACAGCCGGTGACGATCAGCAAAGCCCGGGGATTGCTTTTTTTGGCTGCTCTGATCATCTTGCGGGACTTCTGGTCCGCCGCCTGGGTAACTGTGCAGGTATTAATAATATAAGCTGCCGCCGGCTGATCAAAATCCACCGGCTGCCAGCCCTTGTGCCGGAAAGCGTCCAGTATGGCCTGGCTTTCTCCCTGGTTCACCTTGCAGCCCAGGGTATAAATAGCAATCGTCTTATTCAATCCGGCCTCCCGTATCTCCCCATTGGTATTGCAAAACAGACAGAAGCATCAAGCCTGCCGTTTCCGTCCGCAATATCCTGGGACCAAGAGTCAGCGTTTGGCCGCCGGCCCGGCGGGCCTGCTCCACTTCTTTTTCACTCATGCCGCCTTCCGGCCCGATCATCATGCAGACTCTCTTTTGCAGCGGCGCAGATTCGGCTTCCTCAAAGAGCTTGCCCAGAGGCTGTCCCCCTTCTTCCCAAGGGATCAGCAGCAGATCTGAAGGCCCGAGCTGGCGGAGAAAAGCCGCCAAATCCATGGGAGCCATCACCTCCGGCACCGTCAGCCGGCCGCACTGCCTTGCCGCTTCCTGGGCTACCTTCTGCCAGCGGGCCTGCCTTTCCTGTCGCTTCTTATCCCCCTCCAGCCGAACCACACAGCGGCTCAGTTCCAAGGGCAATATGGCGGCAACGCCCAGCTCCGTGGCTTTTTGGACGACCCACTCCATTTTCTCGCCCTTGGGGATGCCTTGGGCCAGGCATGTCTGGAGGGAGCTGTCCCTTTTTTGCAATACCGGCTCATCCAATGATACGACAGCCGCCTCCTTGCCCACCGAGAGCAGCTGGCCGGTAAAGCCCTTACCCGCGCCGTCAAAAACCTCCACCCAATCCCCGGGATTGAGCCGCAATACCTTTTTAAGGTGATTAAGCTCCTCGCCTGTTATGGCAGCTTCCCGCTCCCCGAAAGCCCGGGGCTCCACATAAAAACGCTCCATCTTGTTTTCTTTTGTTCCCTTCCTATATTTAAATCCTACTTTATCTTTTCAAATACAAAGGCATTCCATTCGCCGGATTGGCCGCTTTCCAGCAAAGCAAAACCGGCTTGTCCCACCCTATCCTGCACTTCCTGGCGCCGCTCGTCAATAATGCCGGATACCAGCAGCCTGCCTTCCGGCCTCAGAAACCCGGAAAAATAAGGCGTCATCGCCAGAATCACATCAGCCACGATATTGGCGGTAATCATGTCGGCGCCGCCGGCCTTGCCCCCTAACCGCTCTAAAAGCTCCTCATCCGCCGT
The DNA here is from genome assembly GCA_018434325.1 of Clostridia bacterium. Classification (GTDB taxonomy): domain Bacteria; phylum Bacillota; class Peptococcia; order DRI-13; family UBA5745; genus WRMS01. The sequence goes on from JAHDPO010000007.1 coordinate 36,487, forward strand.
CAAATCACCGCAGTGTAAAGCATATTTGTCCGATGAAATGCCGTTCTGCTCCAGGTTTTCCCTGGCGGTGCGAACAGCGTTTTCTTCCACATCTGCGCCAACAGCCCGGTCTGCTCCCAAGAGCAAGGCGGCAATCATCAGAATGCCGCTGCCGCAGCCTAAGTCCAACACCTTCATGCCCGGATCTATGTGCTTTTCTAAAAGCTCCAGACACAGGCGGGTGGTGTGATGCTGACCGGTGCCAAAGCTGGAGCCGGGGTCAATCTCCAGTATAACCTGGCCTTCTTCCTGCTCCCAGCTTTCCCAGGTAGGCTTGATTACTAACCTCTCCCCTACTGCAAAGGGCTTAAAATAAGCTTTCCAGTTGTTGGCCCAGTCTTCTTCCTTCACATTGGCCAGGCTCCAACTGAGATCACCGTAAAGCCCCTCCTGATCTCCCGCTTGCAGAGCGGCCAGGTCATTGCTCAGACTTTCCCATTGGCGGCGGCCCTGCTCGTTGTCGGCTACATAAGCCCGGATCACCACCGGGCGATCCGGGTTGGCCAACAGGCTATCTTCTACATAATCCCAGCGGGCGGCCTGGGGACTTTCCAAATAATTTTGCAGATCCTTGGGGTCATCTACGACCAGGCCGGGAATACCGGCCATCAAAACCAAACCGGTAATAGGCTCCACACCCTGGCTGCTGGTTTCTATTCTTACTTCTATCCAGTCCATTGCGGACCTCCTCTTTTGCTATTCAGCATATCATCATTGTAAATTAATATTATAACGCCTCCTAAGCAAGTTTCAAAGTGAAACTTGCTTAGGAAAAATTTCTGAAAATACTTCGAGCACTTAGTTTTTGTGCATAATCGCAACTTTTTCGGAGGCTACTGAAAAATGAGCAAAATTGCAAGTTTAAAGTGTCAGCAGATCGTCAAACCGCCTGTATTTGGCTCTATTTAGCTATATTTAGTGCATTCTCTGGGAGGAAGCCGCTATTTTGAGAGGGCAGCACACTTTAAACTTGCAATTTTGAGCAATGGTCTGAGGCTTGACCGACTTTTTCCGCAGCCTTACCCTTGTGTGCCGGGCAAGCGGAGGTCCTGTCATTGCTTCAACCGAATCCGGTGATTGGCAATATCGATTATGCCCTCATCTTTAAGATTTTTTAGCTCCCGGAACAAAGAGGGCCGCTGTACCCCAAGGTAGTCGGCAAGCTGCTTTTTGCTGACAGGCAATACGATAATACTCGATTGCTGCGACAGGGCTTGCTGTTTGAGATATTCCAAAAGATTTCCTCTGAGTGTTCTTTGCGTAGCCATTGAAATTTTTCGGTTTAGCTCCTGGGAGTTTCGCGACAACATTTTAACGAACTGCATTGTAAAATTATAATCATGCAACAAATCTGTCACGGCCTCCTTGGCAACATGCAAAAGCCGGGCGTCAGACATACAGTAGATCGTAAACGGGTAACCGTTGGTATCGCCAAACAACAAGTTCGCGCCCAGCATCTGCCCTTTAGAGAATTCAAACATCGTCATTGCCGACCCGTTTTCGGCAAGAGAGTACACAATGAGGCTCCCTGACAGCACAATATCAAAGGTCTTGCAGCTGTCTCTCTGATTATAGACGGTGGCGCCCTTTAAATAGCTCTTCATATGCAATTGATTGCCGGCAAGCAACGGCTGCAGCATATCCGGCGGCAGCTGGGCAAACAGCGGTATAGTCTTAAGGATTTCCATCATAGCAATACCCTCCCTCAAAATTATAGCAAAAGGAAACATAGGTGTCTATCTACAGACAAGCCTGACGCACTACAATATCTCCACAGTCGGAAGGTTAGCACTTTAATGGAATCACTTATTTTGAGGAGGGATAGGCATGGATATTTTTACGCTGGTGATCTGGATTGGCACATTGGTTTTTCTGGGCATTTCCCTTGCCAAAGATAAACCCAAAACGATGCGGGCTCTTAAGATGGCCTTGGCCATGGGCAAAGGTATGGCCCCCAGCATCCTTTCCATTATTTTCGCAATCGGTTTAATCTTAACATTATTTCCGCCTGCATTAATTGCCGGCCTGGTAAGCAATCAGCCGGTTTTGCTGGCCACAACCGTGGCGGCGCTATTTGGCACCATCACATTGGTTCCTGCCTTTATTGCCTTTCCACTCGTAGGCACGCTGATCCATGCAGGGGTCAATGTGGTGCCCTCCGTTGCTTTCCTGACAACGCTGACCATGGTGGGAGTGGTTACCTTCCCTCTGGAAAAGCAAGCCTTTGGCATTAAATTCACTGCCGTCCGTAATGGCCTTAGCTTTCTTTTTGCTATCGCTATTGCCCTGATAATGGGGGTGGTCATATGACGATAATCAAAAAAATAAAAGACAATTTCTTCTTGGCGACGGTAGCCTTAATCTATGTCATTATCTTTATCGCCAAACCGGCAATGGGAATGGCCGCAGTGAAAAGCAGCGGCTATTATATTAAAGAAATGCTGATGATTATGCCGGTGATCTTTGTTCTTACCGCGTTGCTGGATATGTGGGTTCCGAAGGAAAAAATCATGCATTATTTAGGGAAGGAAGCTAAGGTGAAAGGCCTTTTTCTTTCTTTTGTCGTCGGCAGCATTTCGGCAGGCCCGGTCTACGCCGCCTTCCCCATGTGCGTTATGCTGCACAAAAAAGGAGCTTCTCTTCGCAACATCGTCGTTATATTAAGCTCCTGGGCTGTGATTAAAATTCCCATGCTTCTCAACGAAATGAAGTTTTTAGGCCCGAAATTCATGGCTGTCCGGTGGTTGCTTACCGTTATTGCCATCACTGTTTTCTCCTGGATAGCGGCGCAAATCATACGGGATAACGACCTGCCGAAAGCGGCGCCGGCGCCCTCCGGCCTTCATCTCAACAAGGACGCTTGCATAGGCTGCCGGCTATGCGTAAATAGTTACCCGGAGCTATTCGGGATGGAGGGCAATAAAGTTCATCCTAAGCCATACAAGATTCTGGACAGAGTCAAATTGAAAAATGCAATAAATGCATGCCCGGTAAAAGCTATATCCTATCCTGAAAACGAGGAAATAGATTCGTCTGATCCTCGCCAATCGCAATAAAGCAGAGACCGCCAGCACGCTCCGGATTCCGGTTGCGTCTGGCGGCCTTTTTGGGGAAGGAAGAAAAGCTATATTCATTTATTTGGGCCATTTATTTCGGCAGGCTGCTTCCATAGCTGCCAAGGCCGGGGCATCATACCAACGCCCTTGATGCAACAAACCCTTGAGCATCCCGGCCTGCCTGATGTCTTCCAGCGGATTTCTCTCTACTACTACCAGCTCAGCCTTTTTGCCCTGGGTGATAGTACCCATTTGATCGTCTATTCCCAGGCATTTGGCGCCGTTAATCGTAGCCGCCCGCAACACCTCATAAGGGGTCATCTCAAGCTCTTCCTGCATAAATGCCAACTCCCGGTGGTAGGAAAGCCCCGGCAGGCTAAAAGGAATATAGGCATCCGTTCCTACCAGCAGCCGGGAAGAATAGCGGCGAAAGCTCTTGGCTCGCCCGGTCAGCTTCCGAAAGTCAAAGCTTTTGAACCGGGGCATAGTTTGATAATATTCCACCAAGCCCTGCCAGACCTCCAAGTCCTCTTCCGAAAGGTAAAGCCGGTATTTTTGCCGCTCCAGCCCTTGCCCCCTGACACCCATGGCCTCCACATCTTTGAGTATGCTCAGTGTCGGCGTGTGCCAAAGGCCTGATTCAGCCAGGGCTTTAATCTCCTCTTCCCGATCCGGCAGGCAGCTGGCGTGCTCCAAGGTATAGTAGCCTTCGTCAATCAGCTCCGCCGTCGTAAGGGAATTGCTGCCATGGCCCACCAGCTTAAGGCCCCGGCTTCGGGCTGCCGCTGCCAGCGCCCTGTGGGTGTCCGCCGGCAAATCCGGGTAGGTCTTGATGTATTCATAGCCCAGATCAGCCTGACGCTCCGCCTCCTGCCGGGCTACCGCCGGATCGGCAAGCCTGATGCTTCTGGCCAGCTTGCCTGAGGGGCCGTCCAGAATAGGGCCGGCATTATAGATGAAAGGCCCCTGACTTTTACCGGCGGCAATTTCTTTTTTTAGCCCTAATGACTCTTGCGTGCCGGACATGTTGCGGATCACCGCAATACCCCGGGCCAAGTAAAGAGGCAAGGTGGCGGCAGAATCAAGGTGGACGTGCATATCGATAAAAGCCGGCAAGACGTAACCGCCGCCACAATCGATTACCAGCTCTCCAGGCGGAAGCTTCCCGCCGCAATTATTGGCGTTCTCATAAATGACATCCTCGATGATACCATTGCGAATCAGCAGGCAGCCTGGCTCAGCCAAATTTTTTGAAGGCTCTCTTGCCGTCTCCATGGTAATCAGCCTGGCATTGCACAAGCAAATTTTCATATCTGCCCCTTCATTTAATCCTCAGCCCCAGGCAAACAATCGCCCACCAGCTTACCATCTTTAAATATGGTCTCACCGTCAATAATCAGGGTTGGCGTCCACTGCACCATATCAATGTGCAGAGGAGCCGGATTTACGCCGCCGGAATTCAGGTTGGTGCCTACGGCGCAGTGACAGGTGCCATAGACGCCTTCATCTTCAATGATATTGCCCCGGAGCTTGGCCTTGGGATTCATCCCCACCGCCAGCTCCGCAACGACATAGCAATTAGGATCAGCGGGCTTTGCCAAAAGCTCCTTTAGCCGCTCCGCTTCTTCGCCGCCGCTGATTTCCACCACCCGGCCCCCCCGCACCGTCAGATTAATGGGGGTTTTAATCAGCCCAATAGTGGAGCAGCAGGCATCCACCACGATTTTACCTTCCACAGCATCCTCCCGGGGAGCGATGTTTACCTCCGCATCAGGTATGCCGCCGCCTTCCCCCGGGTTATGGAAAATACAGGCCTGACCAAACCCCTGGCGTCCTTCGATCACCGCCTTCAAACTGGTGCCGCCGGGAGTATACATTTCCAGTATTCTGCCTTTACTAAACTTTTCCGCCAGCCTATCCACCGCCGGTTTAATAGCCAGGAAATCCGCCTCAATAGCGCCGTCTTGCATGATCAACTCATTGATCTCCGTCATGGCCCCTACCCTGGCCCCGGCCTCCAGGGCTTTTTTCATGGCCGGACAGTGGTACAGCACTTTTGAGGTAGGAGTCACAATTACATCGGCCTTCGCTAAAGCCAGAGCCGCCAGCTCTCCCGGATCGCCGCCGGGTGTCCTGGAGGGTTCGATATATAAAATTACCGGTTCCCCTTGCAGCTCCTGAGCGGCGGCAAATAAAGCCTCCGCTATATTGAATGAGATAAGGGGGTCGGTTACGATCAACACTTTCTCACCGGGCAGGACATTAAAGCACATTTTCATAATCTTCCTGGCATTTTCCCTGATTTTCTCCGCATCGTTCATAACGCTTCCTCCAGCATCACACATTTTGTCGTCCCTTGGATATTGGATACCAGACCTTCCCTATTGTTCATTTTGCCGCATCAGTCTCTCAGCTTCGGGTCCAGGGCGTCTCTCAGCCCGTCGCCGATGAGGTTTAAGGCCAGAGACGATATGGCTATGGCCAGTCCGGGAAAGATTACCAGATAAGGGGAATACCGCATAAACTCTTTACCGTCGGAAAGAATAGCCCCCCATTCCGGGGCCGGAGGCTGGATACCCAGGCCCAGATAGCTGAGAGCAGCCGTATCAAGAATCACCACCGCCACCGACATGGTGGCTTGGACGATGATGGGTCCCATGGCGTTAGGAAGGATATGGGACAGGATAATCGTACTGTCCGAAGAGCCGTAAGCCTTGGAGGCTTCGATATAGTCCAGACTGTAAATATTGAGGATCACCGAGCGGATGATCCTGGTGAAGCCCGGAATTTGGGCCACGGTAATAGCCATGGTTAGATTGATGATGCCGGGGCCCAGGGAGGCAGCTACGGCAATAGCCAAAAGCAGCAGGGGTATGCCCATAAACATATCCAAAATCCGCATGACAATGCTGTCAAAGAGGCCGCCATAATAGGCCGCCGCGGCGCCGATGCCGGCAGCGATCACGATAGAGATAAACGTGGAGATCAGCCCCACCGACAAGGATATCCGGCCGCCATGGATGATGCGGGCAAAAAGATCCCGGCCATATTCATCGGTGCCAAACCAGTGCTCCCGGCTGGGAGGCTGGAAGCTGGCCGCCAAATCCTGGGATTGAACCTTTTCTTCGTAATTGGCTATGGCGCCGGCAAAGATAATAAAAAACGCAAAGATGAGCATAATGACCAAGCCCAGCATAGCCAGCTTGCTTTTTTTGAAGCGCCGCCAGGTTTCCGCCGCCATTCCGTTTCTTCTTTTCTTTTCCATGCCGCTCAGTCCTTTACATACCGGGCCTTGACCCGGGGATCGATATAGGCGTAAACGATATCCACAATCAGCATTAACAGGCAATAGATAAACGCCAAAAACAATATGGATGCCGTCACTTGAGGCACATCCTTCATCCTGATGGCAGTAATGGTCAGCGTGCCTACCCCGCCCATGCCAAAAACCGATTCGATAACCACCATACCGCCCAAAAGAGCCCCGAAGTTGATGCCCACATTAGTGACTATCGGCATCAAGGCGTTTCTTAAGGCGTGCTTGCCGATGACTACCCCTTCCCGGACCCCCTTGGCCCTGGCTGTCCGCACGTAATCCTCCCGGATCGTTTCCAGCATGGTCGTTCTGGTAAGCCGCAGATTCTTGGCGGCCACCGGCAGAGCCAGGGTGAATACCGGCATAATGAAATGGCGCCAGGTGCTGTTGCCGATAAAGGGCAGCCAGCCCAGTTTCACGGAGAAAATCAGGATGCACATAAGGCCCAGCCAAAATTGGGGCACGGAAGCCATAAACATGGCGGTGATCATACCGGTGAAGTCTAAAATGGAATACTGGCGCACCGCCGACAGCACCCCCAAGGGCACCCCGATGATCACCGACAGGATTATGGCCGCCACCGACAACTTCAATGTAGTGGGAAAACGGCTGATGATTTCTTTGAGCACCGGCTCCCGGCTGCGGTAAGAGGTGCCGAAATCCCCCCGCAGCAGGCCGCCGATGTAGTCCAGGTAGCGCACCGGCAAGGGCCGGTCATAGCCCAGCTCATGATTCAGCTGCTTGATGGCCTCCGGGGTGGCCGTAGCCCCCAGGATACTGGTAGCCGGATCTCCCGGCGTCAGGGAAATAATGCAGAACACCAGGAAGGTGACGCCCAGAAGCACCGGGATCAGCTGCAATATTCTTCTCAATACGAACTTACCCATGATTCAAACCCACCCTTCCTGCTGTCCCCAGCATCAACATTAAACATGATCAGGCCTTAGCTGTTCCACCTGATGTCACAGAGCCTGGCGTAGCCATCGGCATAAATCCGTTTCACCGTCAAGTTCTTATCATAGGCCGGCGTCATGGTAGGATAATAGACCGGCACTACAATAGCTTGATCCTTCAGGTAACTGCCGATTTGGTCGTAATATTTCTGCCGTTCCGCCTGGTCGTTGGTGGAAGCACCCTTGACAAAGGCTTCGTCGATTTCCGGCACGGCCAGACGCGACATATTTAATACGCCGATACCGCCGGAGGACAGCACATGGGTCCACATGCCCACATCGGCTTCCACGGCTTCATTGATGAAAGCCATACCGAAATTGCCCTTGGTCATATCGTCGATCCAGGAGTTGATCTCCACCTGCTGGACGTCCACATTAATGCCTACCTTCCGCAGATCCTCCTGCATAATGACGGCAATCCGCTTGTAAGTCTCGTTGCCGATGGTGAAGCTGATGCTTTCCCCTTTATAGCCGGATTGAGCCAGATATTCCTTAGCTTTTTCCAGATCCACTTCGTCAAAATTCGTATTGCCGGTATAGCCCACAAATTCTTCATTCCACAGATTGGTGGCCCGGTTGGGTACGCCGTCCAAGGCGGAAGCAATGATCTTATCCCGGTCGATGGAATGGGCCAGAGCCTGGCGGAAATTCACATCGTTAAAAGGATACTTCTCCAAATTATAAACAAGATAGCCGCAGCCCAGGGCCGTCACCTTCTCCAGCTTAAAATCGGGATTGCTTTCGATAGATTTCACCGCAATACTGGGCAATATATAGGTCAGATCAACCTCACGGGACTCCAGGGCCATCTGAGCGGAAGTAGGATCGGCAATGACCACGAACTCTGCCTTCTTCAGGGCAGTGCTGCCGCCGTGCCAATCGGCAAAGGCTTCAGCCACCAGCTTCTGGCCTGCCACCCGCTCCGTCAGGCGGTAGGGGCCGGTGCCAATGGGCTCATTATAGCCGGCTTGATCTCCCTTGGCTTCCATGTAGGCTTTATTGATGATGCAAACCTTAGTGCCTACAGCCAGGAGAAAAGGTGCATAAATCTGTTTCAGCTCCACTTCCACTGTATTGACGTCCTTCACCCGCACCTCGTTAACATAAGTAGCTTCCGTGGCATAGGAGGCAGCCGCCAGGCCCTTTTGCAGGGAATAAGCCACATCCTCCGCCGTCAGCAGGGAACCGTCGTGGAATTTCACCCCTTGCTTCAGATTAAAGGTGTAGGTAAGACCGTCCTGAGAAATGCTGTATTTTTCGCAAAGCAGAGGTTCAAATTGCCCCTTATAGTAAACCAGCAGGGTTTCATACCAATTGGCCCGGGCGGCCCGGTCCACCGTCACCGAGTTGTTGTAGGGGTCCATGGTGGACAGCTCGCTTTTCATGGCCACCTTGATCGTATCCCTGGCCGGCGCCGCTTCCGAAGGCGCAGTACCGGCGGCAGCCGGAGTATTGCCGCTGCCTCCCGATGAGCCGCTGCTGCCGCCGGCGCCACCGCAGCCCGCCAACACCATCAAAGTCAGCATCAAAACTGCCGTCAGAGAAATCCACATCTTCTTCATTTACTTCTCCTCCTTTACTTTTCAAAAAGCCTGCATGAAACAAAATGACCCTCTGTGATTTCTTGTAACTTAAAATCCCGGCCCAGACAAGTTGCCTCGGCGTATGGACATCGTGGCGCAAAACGGCAGCCCCGGGGGGGATTGATCGGTGATACCAGTTCTCCCTGTATCGGTCTTTTGCGGCGGGAGCCCTTTTGATACTTCATACTGGGAATAGCCTCCAAAAGGCCCCGGGTATAGGGGTGCAGCGGATTGCGGAACAACTCCTCGCTGTCGGCTTTTTCAATGCATTGACCCAGATACATGACGGCGATTTGATTGGAAATATGCTTAACCACCGATAGATTATGGGTGATAAACATATAGGTAAGCCCCAGCTGATCCTGTAAATCCATTAGCAAATTGAGAATTTGCGCTTGAATCGATACGTCCAGAGCGCTGACCGGCTCATCGCAAACCACAAACTTAGGTTCCAAAGCCAAAGCCCGGGCAATGCCGATTCGCTGCCGCCGGCCGCCGTCCAGCTCATGAGGATAAGATTCCGCTACCCGCCTGGCCAGGCCCACGGTCTCCATCAGCTGATCCACTCTTTCATTGCGGGCCTTGCTGTCGGCATAAGCCTTATTAACTGCCAGGGGATGGCCGATCAGCCGTCGCACCGTCATCCTGGGATCTAAAGAAGAATACGGGTCCTGAAAGATAATCTGCATATCCCGGCGGATCTGCCGCATTCTGTCCTTGCTCCAATCCAGGATATTTTCTCCCTGATAAAGAACCTGACCGTCGGTGGCATCCAACAGCCGCAAAATCACCCGGCCCAAAGTAGATTTGCCGCAACCCGACTCTCCCACCACCCCCAGCGTCTCTCCCTTCATGATTTGGAAATTGATGCCGTCTACGGCGTGAAGCTGGCCCTTGGGAGTATCAAAATATTTTTTCAGTTCTATAGTTTCAATCAATGGCAGCATAGGAGTCCTCCTCCTGCCGAAAGAGATGGCATTTAATTTGATGGCTGCCGAAGCTTACAGCCTCCGGCTTTTTTCGGTCACATTGTGGCAGTCTTTTGGGACAGCGGGGGTGGAAAGGGCAGCCCGCGGGTAAGTCCGCCGGATCGGGCATCAAGCCGTCGATGGGTTTAAGGCGTTCCGCCCTGTCGTTGATATCCGGAACGGAATTAAACAAGCCTTCCGTGTAAGGATGGTGGCGGCAGGCGGTAAATAAGTCCTCTGCAGTGCCTCTCTCGATGATTTCTCCGGCGTACATGATTGCCACCAAATCGCAATTCTCCGCCACTACCGCCAGATCATGGGTGATCAGGATCATAGAGGTGCCCAGCTTTTCTTTTAACTCATACATCATATCCAGGATCTGGGCCTGAATAGTCACATCCAAAGCAGTCGTAGGCTCATCGGCGATCAAAAGCTCAGGATTGCAGGACAAGGCAATGGCAATGACCACCCGCTGCTTCATGCCGCCGCTGAACTGATGAGGGTATTCATTTTTTCTGGCAGCCGGAATTCCCACCATCTCCAGCATTTCTTCCACCCTTTGTTCCAGATTCTCCTTGGAACCCTTCGTATGGAGCCGCAGAGCCTCGCCGATTTGCTCTCCCACTTTCAACACCGGATTGAGGCTGGTCATCGGGTCCTGAAAGATCATGGAGATTCTGTTGCCCCTGAGAAGCCGCATATCGGCTTCGGTAAGCTCCATAATCTCCGCATCCTGAAAGCGGATGCTGCCTTGCGTTATCTTGCCTGACTGCGGCGGCAAAAGCCTGAGCAGAGACAAGGCTGTAGTCGTTTTGCCGGCTCCCGTTTCGCCTACCAGACCCAGGCATTCCCCTTTGCGCAAGCTAAGGTCGATGCCGTTTACCGCATAATTGACCGCTAAATCCGTCTTGTAGAGAACGTGCAAATCCCGGATTTCCAGGATGGCCTCGTCCATATTGCTCCCCCCTTTGCTTAAAATTAACTATGCAATTTCGATGCCAAACTTTATATACCATATATATTTTTTAATAAGACAAATAATTCAACACTTGCAGGCAGGAGTACAGCCGAAGAAAAGCGAATAAATACAAACCAGGTTCCAACCTAGTTATAACCTAGTTTTAAGAAAGAAGGATAGATCATGCCGTCTCTGGCTATTTTATGCGTCCATAAGGACATGCCCATCATTGACAGCGTTTTGCTGCGCCAGATTTTTGGCGACGCCATCACCATCAAGAGCTATGCCATCGGCTCGGATCTGGACGTCTCCGCCGTCACCGAGGATCTGGCTCTGATTATCGGTCCCGAGGTTATTGCCAAGGAAATGATCAGCCGGCTACCTTCAGGGGTCAAGCATGTGGTAAAAAAGCGGGCTCTTGATCCTACGAATCTCCATCTCCTTTTCCAAATCCCCGCCAATGCTGAAGTATTGGTGGTCAACGACCTTTACGAGACGGCTTGCGAGATGGTTAATGAACTGAAAGAGCTGAACATCCATCCCCTGCGCTATTTCCCCTATAATCCTCAGGATCCCGAAGATCCCTACCATTTGAGAACCAGCTACGTGCCTTTCCAGCTTTATTCACCGGAAATCACCAGAAAAATGGTACACAGCCGGCAATATGAGAATAAGTACGAAACACCCCCTTATTCGGGTCAGCCCATACAATATGCCATTACAGCCGGTGAACCCAACGAGGTACCCAAGGCTATTCCTAACGTCATCGATCTGGGGCATCTGCTGATCAATATTATGACCATCGTAGAAATCCTTTACCATTTTCGGGGAGTAGCAGGCTTCGACCCCCAGGTAGGCAACCAGTACTTGCGGCTTTATATCAACCTCAGTATGGAGCTGGCCAAAAAGCATCAGCAAAATTTATTTCTCCAGGCCCAGCTTACTTCCGTCATCGCCAATATGCAAAACGGCATTTTATTGGTCAATGAAGACAATGAAATTTTGCTGTTTAACGAAAAGGCAGTGGAGATAATGGGCAAAAGAGAGCTGATGTCCGTAAAAATCACGGATATATTGCCGGTTCAAGCTCTACTGGACACTGGCGAGGAACAATTCATTCCCATTAAAAACCATACCATCCATCTGACCCAAACGGAAATCGCCATTCCCCATACGGAACAGCACTGCCATCTGATTATTCTGGAAAGCCTGGAGCAGATTCAGGAAATTGATCAGCGCTACCGCAAGCAAATCATCCGGGGCAATAAAGCCCGCTATTTGTTTAAGGATATTGTCTACCAGAGCCAGGCCATGCGCAAAACCATGGAGAAAGCCGCCGCCTTTGCGAAAACCGACTCCACCATCCTGATTACCGGCGAAAGCGGTACCGGCAAGGAGCTTTTGGCCCAGGCCATCCACAATGCCTCCCGCCGCCGCCGTCAGCCCTTTATCGCCATCAATTGTGGCGCTCTCACCGAAAGCCTTTTGGAAAGCGAGCTCTTTGGCTATGAGGAGGGAGCCTTCACCGGAGCCAAAAAAGGCGGCAAGGCCGGCCTGTTTGAGTTGGCTCATCAAGGCACCCTTTTTCTTGATGAGATCGGGGATACCCCAAAATCCATCCAGGTCAAGCTGCTGAGAGCCCTGCAGGAAAAAGAAATTCTCAGGGTCGGCGGCCACCGCATGATTCCCGTGGATGTCAGAATCCTGGCCGCTACCAACCAAAATCTCCACTTGCTGCAGCAGCAAGGGCTTTTCCGCCAGGACCTGTATTACCGGTTGAATACCTTGCCCCTGTCTATGCCGCCTTTGCGCCGGCGCAGCGAAGATATCCGGCCGCTGTTCTTTTATCTCCTGGACAAGGCCGCTGCCCTGGCCCCCGCTTCGGAAAGCAGCAAAGGTAAGGAAGCCCGTCCGCCGCAGCATTTTCTGTCCGACGAGCTGCTGGCGGTGCTGGAAAACCATAGCTGGCCCGGCAATGTTCGGGAGCTGGAAAACATCGTGGCTTATATTGCCAGTATCGGCCCCTTGACCCGGGATATCACCGCCGATGTGGCAGCCCTGCTGTCGGCGGAAGAACCGCCATCCTCATTATCCCCTTTATCCCCTTTATCCCCGCCTCTTGGGGCTGCCGCTGCCGTCGGCTCCTCTGCTGGCGCTCAGGCCCAAGCTCGCTTTACCAGTGTCCAAGCCAGAGATGAGTGCCGGGCTATTCTGACGGCATTGCAGGCGGCCAAAGCCCGGGATTTGCCCTATGCCGGCAGGGGCTTTTTGCAGCAGAGCCTTCGCGACAATCAAGGCTTAGATCTAAGTCTCAGTCAAATCCGCCTGCGGCTAAATCATCTGAAAACCCTAAACTTCGTCGGGGCAGAAACAGGCAAGGGCCACTTTATCCTGCCTGCCGGCGAGGACTGGCTGGCCAATGCCGCCGGCATTCCGCAAAATTAAGCTATACAACCTTTAATCAGGATTTCCTCCTATTAGTCGTGCATTACTTTAAATTTTGTACAGTTAGACATCAGTAACATTTCCGCTTGGCTAAAAAAGCAACTGTGGTAATCAAGTGTGTTATCAAGATAATAATCTCTATTCGTGAAAAAATAAAGGCAACGCGCCATCCCGTTACGGGACAACGCCTTGCTTTTATTTTTCTGCAACTATTTTCAACTGTTTTCAGCAATTCGCCCCGGACTGCTCAGGCTAGCTTTCAAACTTGCCACCCGCCCAGGCTCAGCTTTCAGCCGCCGGCAGATTCTCCTCCAGCATCAGCATTTCAATATGCCGCCTCATCTCCTGCTTAGCCTTCTTAGCATCTTTCTTCTTGATAGCCATAAAAATATTGCGGTGGCTGTCCGTAGCTCTGACCATTTGATTGGGCTGGGCAATCACCGTTTTATTGTACTCCAGCAAGAGATCCCTGGTGGTATCGAGCATCTCCGACAAATAAGCATTTTTTGCCGCTGCCGCAATGGCCATATGGAACTCGAAATCCGCGCTCAAGAAGGCTTCTGGGTTATCTTCATAGATTAAGGTGTTGTTGAAGCTTTCCTCTATGCGCTCCAAATCCTGCTCGTCACGGCGCAAGGCTGCCAGGTCCACAATCTCCATCTCCAGAAATCGCCTGGCTTCGACCAGCTCCGAAACGGCAAATTTCATCTGGAGATTTTTTAACTGGAAGAAATCCAGCATCAGCTTATCTTCGCCATTGTTTAAAAAAGTACCTTCGCCAACCCGAATATCCACGATTTTTAAAGTGGCCAAGGCTTTCAGGGCTTCCCGCACCGGCGGCCGGCTGACTCCCAGCATATCCGCCAACTCTCTTTCAGAGGGCAAGCGCTCGCCGGGCAACAGCTTTTCTTCCATAATCATCTGCTTGATTTGTTCAACAATCGTATCAGAAACCGTTGAACGCTTGATTTTTTTAAATTTGTCCTCCACACCTATCCCGCCAATCCCATGTTTTTTAGGCATTATACTCATCGGCCTGCGCCTTTGGCGCAGCGGCAATCAAAAATCGCCGGATTAAAACATTATATATTTTAATCACAAAATAGCATTACTGTATGATGGTCATGCCAACTTTCCTTTGTGATAATTATAACATAGGATAGGCCTTACTGCCAATACTCTTTATCGGCCTGTGTTTTGGGTGCAGAGTTTGCCGCCGGTTATTTCCATCATCGTACCATTGACATAAGCCGCTTTTCCCGACGCCAAAAAAGCAACGGCATTGGCGATATCCCTGGGATCAGCCAGACGCCCCAAAGGAATCTGGCCAATCAGCCGCTGGGGCTCATGCTCCAGCATCGGTTTGATGATATCCGTGAGTACCACGCCGGGAATATATCCGGCCACCCGTATCCCCAGCGGGTTCAGCTCCGCGGCCATGGTACGGGTCAGGTTGGCGATGGCTGCCTTTGAAGCATTATAAGCGCTATAGCCGATGGCCGGAATCAGCCCGCCAAAGGAGCCGGCGTTAAGGATCACCGGCTCTCTATCTCTTTTCATCAATTTCACCGCCTGTTGGGAAGCTAAAAAAATCGAATCTAAATTATTGCAGAAAATACGGCGCCACTCCATGAGGTTCATCTCCATGAACCTTTTGTCAATAAGGATTGCCGCATTATTGATCAAAATATCCAAAACCCCAAACTCTTGCTCAATAGCGGCAAACATCCTCTCAGCATCCCTTTCTTCCGCCATGCTGCCAAGGGCTTTAAAAACGCCGACAGGGAATGTGCTCTTTAATTCTTCCTCTGCTTGGGTAAGCGAGATTGGGTCCACATCATTCAGAATAATATTGGCGCCTTCCTCAGCCAAAGACTTGGCAATTTCTTTGCCAATACCCTTGCCTGATCCGGTAATCAGCACTACCTTGCCCTCCAGATTCAGCTTCACTATCGCACTCCTCCTTACACCATTGTCCAGCCGCCGTCACTCAGCAAGGATATGCCTGTAGTGAATGAGGAGGCTTTCGACGCCAGATATACCACAGGTCCGATAATCTCATAGGCCTCGGCAAAGCGGCCCTGGGGGATCATCGAAATCAGTGATTTATACCACTCAGGATCTTTGGCCAGCTGTTCCACCAAAGGCGTTTTATGATGAGCCGGCGAAAGGGCATTTACCCGAACATTATAACGGGCCCACTCTAAAGCCAGCACCCGGGTAAGCTGTACCACACCGCCTTTGGCGGCGGCATAAGCCGAATTTCTCTCCAAAGCTACGTGAGCATTGATAGAAGCCAAATTGATGATGCTCCCTTCACCTTTTTCCACCATCAACTGCCCAAAGGCTTTACAGCACATAAAGGTACCGGTCAGATCCACATCCACCACTTTCTTAAATTCCGCCGCTTCCAGCTCTAATACCGGTTTACGGATGTTCATTCCCGCCGAATTCACCAATACCTGGGGTGCGCCGTAAAGCTCCTTTACTTTATTCCTTACCGAAAGAACGTTATCCCAGTCGGTTACATCGAGGATAAAGGTTTTACATTCCCGGCCCAAACCTTGAACCTTGCCGCAAACCCGTGCCAAGCCTTCTTCATTCATATCCATCAATAAAATGTCCGACCCGTAGGCCGCCAGCCCCAGGGCGATGGCCTCCCCTAATCCTGAGGCCCCTCCTGTCACGATGCTAAGGCAGCCCGCCATACTAAACAAGTCTTGAATATTTTCAGGCATCTTAATTTCTTTAATCTCCTGCAATAAATCATTATCCATATTTTTATCTGCCCCTTTTTAACAAGATGAGGGGCCCAAGCCCAGGGGCTGGGGCCCTCGATGAAATGGGAGGGGGATTACTTAAACAATGATAAAAAGCCCACAGAGAGAGCGGGAATATAGGTCACCAATAAAGTGCCGATTAAACCGGCCGCAATAAAAGGTATGGTGCGAATGTAGATTCTGGTGATCGGCTCTTTGGTTACGCCGGAGGCCACAAACAAAGTAGCGCCGAAGGGCGGCGTAATAAGGCCCAAAGAAAGATTGCAAATGGTAATGATGCCAAAATGCAGCGGCGATATCCCAAAATTAACAGCCACCGGTAAAAATAAAGGCACCAGCAATAAGATGATCGTCGAGGTTTCCATAAACATACCGGCTACCAGATAAACCAAATTGACCAAAAGCAAGAAAATCAATTTTGAATTCGTCAGGCCGATAATTGCCCGAGAGACAATAACCGGAATATTCTGGGAGGTCATTACCCAGCCAAATAAGGTAGCCGTGGCAATGATAATCATTACCGAAGCCGCCGATAAGGCGCACTTACCCAGGCAATTTACTAATACCTTAAAGCTAAGCTCCCGGTAAACCAAGCCGCCCACAAGCAAAGCATATATGCAGGCTACTACGGCGGATTCCGTAGGAGTAAAAACACCCGAGTAGATACCGCCCAGTATAATCACCGGCGTCAAAAGCCCCCAGATCGCGTCCTTGAAGGCCGGCCAAAAGCTGATTTTCTCCGCATTCGCCTCTTTAGGCACCATGTTTTCTTTTATTATCGTATACATAGCGCTGGCAACATAGAGAATGGTAAACAGTATGCCGGAAAGCACCACCGCCAGGAACAGATCACCGATTGACACTCCGGTAAGCACACCGTAAATTACCAAAGGAATGCTGGGCGGAATCAAGATTCCCAGTGTACCGGAGGTTGCTTGCAAGGTAGCGGTATAATCCCCTTTATATCCCCGTTTAACCATTTCCGGATACATAATGCCGCCGATGGCCGCCGTAGTGGCTAAAGCCGAACCGGATATAGCTCCAAAGAAAGCGCAGGTCACTACGCTGATGATAGCTAAGCTGCCCCGCAGTCCGCCCATCATCGAAGCCGCAAAATTAACCAGTCGCTTGGATATGCCTCCCTGCATCATCAGTTCCCCTGCCAGCATAAAAAAGATAATCGCCATCAAAGGAAAGCTATTGGTAGCGGTAAACATCCTTTGGATGAATACCATTCTTGGCAAAGTGCCGGTAGCCATTATGGCAAAGAAGGCGGCCAAGCCCATACTGTAAGCAATCGGTACGCCAATAACCAGCAGAACCACGGCGCTTCCTACCAAAACTAAACCAACTGCTGTCATTCAGCCTCCTCCTTTCCCGGTTTCAATAACTCGCCTAAGCTAAACAGGAAAGCTAATGCTCCGCCGATCGGTATGGCAATATATACGTAAAGCATGGGAAGCCTCATGGTTGGAGAAAGCTGGGCCCCATTAAACAGCGCAAATTCCGCTCCTACCAGGACCATCAGCAGGGCAAAGCCACAGCTGAGAATTTGGACAATTTTGCCGAGAGCTTTGCCGCCGGCAGGGCTTAATACACTGTATATCGCCTCGACAGCGGTGTGCAGCCCCCGGGGAATACCCAGGCTGATGCCTAAAAAAATCGTCCAGATATTGAGATAACGCAAGGTCTCTTCAGACCAGGACAGAGAAGCTGCCAATACATAGCGCCAGAATACCTGCATAGCGCCAATGATCACCATAGCGGCTACCAATACCGTCAATAGGATAAAAACTACTCGGCTTATCCCCTCCAGTATTTTCTGATATCCCTGATAAATCATAGCCTTTCCTCCTACGTATCCCTATTCCGGCGTTGCCTGGATCTTTCGGATCATTTCGCCAAATTGATCCTCATATTGAGCATAAACCACAGACATTGCTTTCATGAAAGGCTCTTTTTCCACCGTATTGACTTCCATACCGGAATCCTTGCATTTCTGCACAAAGTCGGAGGCTTGCTGCTCCGCTACCTTCCGCTCAAAGGCAGTCGCTTCTGCGGCAGCTTCTGAGATGATCTTTTGATCCTCCGGGCTTAGTTTTTGATAGATCTGATCACTCATCAAAAACAGTGCCGGCGCATAAAAATGCTCCGTCAGCGACAAGTATTTCTGGACCTCATATAATCGCTGCAAATAGATGACGGACAGAGGGTTTTCCTGGGCGTCGATGGTCTTTTGCTGTAAAGCCGTAAACACCTCGCCCCAGGCCATAGCCGTAGCATTGGCGCCGCAAGCGTTAAATGTGGCAATGGGAATCGGGTTTTCCATCACGCGAATTTTAATCCCCTGCAAATCTTCAGGCTTAGTGATCGGCCGTTTGCTGTTGGTCACGTTACGGAAACCGTTTTCCCACCAGCCCAGACCCCGGACGCCTTCTTTAAGCAGCTCGCCGAAGAAGAAGACGCCTAATTCTCCATCCATTACGTTGTAGGCTTGCTGGCGGCTTTTAAACAGATATGGCATGTCGAAAACGGCAATATTGGGTACAAAATTGGCTGCCGGCGCACTGGAAATAGCGCAAAGCTCCACGCTGCCCATCTTGAGTCCTTCGATCAAGTCTGTTTCATTGCCCAACTGGCTGGAATGGAATAACTGGACTTCAATCCGTCCTTCGGTTTTTTCTGCCACGATTTCGCCGAATTTGAGAATAGCTTGAGAATAGGGATGCTCGACATCAATAACATTACCTGCTTTTAATATGATTTTTTCTGCAGGCTTAGAGGGAGGTGCTGTAGAAGCTGCCTGGCTGCCGCCGGTTGGGGCAGGCGGTGTGGAAGCAGTACCGCTGGAACCGCAGGCTGCCGCAGATAATAACAGCAGGGCCACCAAAAGGATTGCGCTTACTTTTCGGAACATAATAGGCCTCCTCTTTTTAACTTATTTTGACAAAAGCTCCCTGTTAACTACCGATATTGGTTTTTCGCCCATAAGTACTCGTTTGACTTCATTGGCAGCACTTTCCTGCAAAGCTCTGTTGCACTCTTCAGAAAAATAAGCTGAATGGGGGGTAATGATTACATTATCAAAGTGAAATAAAGGATGTTCCTGACCGGGGAATTCGCTGGACAGTACATCCAGGCCTGCCCCGGCTATTTGGCCTTTTGCCAGAGCATCGGCAAGCGCCTTTTCATCGATAACACCGCCGCGAGCCGTATTAATCAGGAATGCCCCTTCCTTCATTTGCTCAAACTCTTGATCGCTGAACATTTCTTTTGTTTCACTATTCAACGGCATATGAATGGACAAATAATCGGAGGCGCCAAGCAGTTGAGCAAAATCAACCCGTTTCACTCCTGCCTGATTAAACACTTCATCATCCACATAAGGATCGCAGGCTATGATCTCTACATCAAAGGCCTTCATCCGCCTGGCCACCTCTCTGGCAATGCCGCCAAAGCCTGCCAGCCCTAAGGTCTTACCTGTCAGGCAATATACCGGCTTCGCTATATTGAGATCCCATTGGCCTGCCTTTACCGCATTGTTAAGGGGCACAATTTTTTTGGCGCTGGCAAGCAGCAGCGTAATGGCATGATTAGCAACATCAACCACTTGGGCGGTAACCACATTCGTTACATAAATGCCCTTGGCCGTAGCCTTTTCCATATTGATGTTGTTAACGGCAATGCCCACCCGTGCAAATATTTTACAGTTTTTCGCCTTATCGATGACTTCCTCATTGATATCCGCGTAGCATACGATCATGCCGTCAGCCTTGGAACAGTCTTCCAGGAAGGCGGCCTTGTTTTTTACGTCGGCAAAGATAATATCACAGTCCAGATCGCTCAAAACATCGTAATAAGGCTGGCGGCTGGGAAAAGGCGAATCCGTTATCACAATCGTATATTTTGCCAATTTTCTGCATCCTTTCTCGTATCATACCGAAAAATTTGCATCCCATAAAGGACTCTTTTTAACCCCTGGGTTCGCCGTCCAGCCCTACATTTGTGGCCGGCAGATCATTAATCAGTATAATGATCCGCTCTTTGGGTACTCCCGTAGTCTCATGAATCTCCTTTGTGATATTTTGAATCAGCTTCTTTTTTTGTTCTACCGTTTTGCCTTCCGTCCAATCAATTCTCACTACTGGCATGCTTATTCCCCCTTTTCATTTTTTTCTTTGACTTTATGGACAATGGTCAGCAAATCCGCCTCGCTAAGCAACGCCTTCCTGACCCGGCTCTCCGTCTTTACCTCTTCGAGGATATCCGCCATTTCATCTTTGCTGACGCCGGCGGGATCGATGCCGTTTTTCTCCAGATAATAAATGATATTGGCCTTGCCGCTGCCCTTGCCAATAGAATACTGCTGGGGAGCTCCTCCCACCAATTCCTGAGTAAAGGGCGACATGCCCGTCTCCACACCCAGCTTGCGCATACGGTATGCCACATCCGTGACAAGGCCTGATTCCACTTGAGCTAAACATTTACCTACGATGGGTTTATTTCCTGCCAGGGATACCTTGCCAATTTCTGACACCAGATTGGAGATTTCACAAAGACGGTCTAAGCCGATGCCGGTCTTGACGCCTAACAAAACCTCTAAAGACATAACGATTTCTTCGGTAGGCACATTGCCTGTCCGCTCGCCCAGCCCATTAACGGCGGTATGTACACCGGAAGCGCCGCCTTCAATAGCTGCCAAAGCCGCTGCCGTACCAAATCCGAATTCATTATGGCCGTGAAATTCCACAGGCGTATCGCCGGTAACTTTTTTCATTTCCTGCAGCGTATATTTGACGGCGGCGGGCAAGGCCACCCCGAAGGTATCCGTCAGGGTTACGGAATCCGGCCGGGCTTCCTTGATTACCGTACCATAAATTTTTTGCAAATAAGGAATACTGCAGCGGAAGGCGTCCCAGCCAAAGAAATTGACATGGAGGCCTTGCTCCTTGGCATAGCTGATGGAGGTGATCAGCCGCTCCAGCAATTTTTCTACACTGAGGTCCAGGGCATACTGGCACAGATAAGGATTGATGGGATGCTCCACAATAACGGAGCGCAGCCCCAAATCCAGACAAAGGTCAATATCCTCTTTCTTGGAACGGCAAAGAGCCGCCATGTCAAGTTTTGTACCCATGGCCTGCAAACGTTTAATTGCTTTGCCTATCGTGTCCGATACCACCGGCATGCCGATCTCAATTCTCTTCAGGCCAATCTCTTCCAAGGCAAGAGCAATGCGGACCCTCTCATCCTCATTCCAGCAGACGCCGGGAGTCTGCTCCCCATCCCTGAGGGTAACATCATAGATCAGCACTTCGCCGGGATACCGGCCTCGTATGCCGGCTTCATGATTGATTGGCGATACCCAGTAATTCTCGTTAAACCAGGGCTTGCCGTAAAGCTCCATACCCTCCAGAATCTCCATTTCGGCAACAGTTTTCATCAGCACTCTCCTCTCTTTAATTTTTATACAATTCTCTCAATTGATTTCAGCACCATCTTAACACCAGGTTACTATGTTGTCAAGTGGTAATACCACTAAAATAATAAAGACCGGATGCTAACAGAATAGCAGCTTTCTGAACACAGTTATTAGTAAGCTTAAATCGACCGTCATCAACATCTTTCCCAAAAACAAAGATGTCATAAAACGGCTCTTAATTAAAGCCATTTATGACATCTCCAGCTTTCTTCTTTTATTTGCCGCTGTCCGCTATCTGCCTAAACCCTTGATCGGGATCTTGTAATCCGCCAGATTCAGATATATGGCCTTGCAGCCTTCATAATCTCTGCTTTTTAAATGTTCGATGATGTTGATGTGGGTATTGCCGGGATTCGTCTCCTCAATACAAACACGGTCAAGCTCCGGATGCTCCTCACGAACCTTTTTCATGCGCAAATCGACAATAGCATATAAATAAGCCGTTATGGGCTTACGAGCCGCGGTAAAGGCCAGATGAAACAAGGAATTGCCGCAGATCCGGGAAATAGCCGCATGAAATTCGTAATCCTTCTTTGAATAGCTTTCTAAAACAGCGGCGCTAGGATTCTTTAAATCATAAAAGTAAGTCCTCATCTCCACCAAGATATTCTCCAGCACCTCAAAGTCTTCGTCGGAACAGTTCTGAATGGCCAGACGCAGACTTTCCAACTCGATACAGCGGCGGAATTCATAGACATCATCCAGCATCCCCGGCTGCATTACCATATCCGATACCTCTTCCAGGTATTGACCGAAGTCAAACTCTTTCACGAAGGTACCTTCACCTACTCTTGTGTCGAGTAAGCCCTGGGCGTTAAGCTTTTGCAAAGCCAGCCGCACCGTCAGCCGGCTGACGCCAAACATGGCGGCCAGCTCCTGCTCTGAAGGCAGTCTGTCGCCTACGGACCATCGCCCCTGCAGAGTCATTTCCTTCAATGAATTGCTGACCTGATCGGAAAGGTTTAGTTTGACAATTTTTTGTGTTTCTTTCATTAGGCTTATTCCTCTCGCCAAAGCGAATCATGTAAACGCTGAATTGGCTTACTATATCGCATTGATTATATAAAATATGGAGATGTTTGTCAATTTATTCACCAAGTATTTTTCCCAATAATCTAAATATTTAACTTATTATATTATATATCGATTTTATTACTTAAATCACACAATTAAAAAAATATATTGACAAGTTTCACGAAATTATTTAGACTAAGAGCTAGCTAGATAGTTAGCGAACAAGTTATAAGTTTGCTAGATAGCATAGATAATAGGCTCAGCGCATACTATTCGGAAAGCAGGCGATATATCTTATGAAAAATGACTATAAAATCATCAAAGAGACGTTAAACAATAAAGTTGAACAGGCTCTGCGCAAAATGCTCCTGGACGGCCGCTGGGGCGATGGCCAGCGGCTCCCTGCCGAAGCGGAATTGGCAGAATTGTTCAGCGTCAACCGGCTCACTGTACGCCTGGCTGTCCAAAGGCTCAATGCTCAGGGTCTGGTGGATATCCGCGTGGGGGAAGGCATCTTCGCTAAAAAGTTTTCCCTTTCACAGTATTTGTCGGCAGCCAGCGATCTCTATATTACCCCCGAAATGATGGACGACGTCTGCGATTTTCGCAAAACTCTGGAAATCGAATGCGCCCGCATGGCTATTGACCGGGCTACTCCGGAGGATATCCGGGATATGCATAAGAGCTTGGAGCGCTATATAGAGGTTTCAGAAAACTACGACTTAAGCACGGAGACGGGGCTGCACAAAAGGGTGGAAGCCGATCTGGATATTCATTACTGCCTCTGCCGGGCCGCCCACAACTCCCTTTATACCCTGGCCTTTAATTCTGCCAGGGCCGCCATCAGCAACTATCTGAAAATGATCCTTCCCAAGCGTTTAAAAGGCAAAGGACTGCCTTACTATACTTTAGGCGATTACACCAAGGACGGCAAAAAAGAGATGCATCAGCTGCTGATCGATACCATTGCCAACAAGGACTTTGAAACCTGCCGGCGGCTTTATATTGCTATGATCGACTATAAGCTTGATCCGGAGAGTGGCATCTATCTATGAACCGGCTTTTGTACAGGAGTGCATCGTCACTTTCTGATAACAAAATGAATTAACGGAGGGATGAAAATGAAAATTACCAGCGTAGACGTCATCAAGGTTCTTACCGGCGAACCCAGCGTGAAAGGCACCCCCTGGAATCCCATTTGTGTGCGCATCAACACCGACGAGGGCATCAGCGGTTTCGGCGAAGCGGGGCTTTGCTACGGCAATGTCAATCATGCCGCTTTTGGCTGCTGCGTGGATTTTGCCGAGTTGATCATCGGCATGGATCCCATGAATATCGAAGCCATCTGGAATAAGCTGCATCGCATGACCTTCTGGGGCATGGGCGGCGGCGGCGTAGTTTTCGCCGGCATCAGCGCCATCGATATCGCTTTGTGGGATATCAAAGGCAAGGCTTTGAACGCCCCTGTTTATCAGCTTCTGGGCGGCAAGACCAATGATAAGCTGCGGGCTTACGCCAGCCAGATCCAGTTTGACTGGGGCAAGGTCTGCCGCGCTTTGGTCAAGCCGGAAGAATATGGCGAAGCAGCTAAGAAAGCTATGGCTGAAGGCTATACCTGCGTTAAGGTCGATCCCGTAGGCTTTGACCTGCAAGGCCGCTGGATGGGCTGGAGCAATTACGGCTTATTGGAATACGATCAAATGAAAATAGCCGTTGATCGGATCGCTGCCATCCGCGAAGCCGGCGGCCCCGAACTGGACATCATCATTGAGCTCCACTCCCTGACCGATACCAACACCGCCGTGCAGCTGGGCCGCGAGCTGGAACAATTCCGCTGCTTCTACTATGAAGAGCCCACTCAACCCCTTAATGCCGCTTTATTCAAGGAAATCTGCAGCAAGGTGAAAATTCCCATGGCTACAGGCGAAAGAAGCTATTCCAGATGGGGCTTCCGCCAATTCTTTGAAGAGCGCACCCTGGGAATCATTCAGCCGGACCTCTGCAACACCGGCGGCATCTCCGAGGGCAAAAAGATTTGCGACATGGCCCATGTCTACGACGTCGGCGTTCAGATTCACATCTGCGGCGGCCCCATCTCCACCGCTGCCGCTTTGCAAGTTGAAGCCGTCATTCCCAACTTCGTCATTCATGAGCATCATGAGGCGGCTGTGCTGGACGCCAATATCAACCTGTGCAAATACGATTACCAGCCCGTAAACGGTTATTTCAGCGTACCGGACCGCCCCGGCATCGGCCAGGAGCTGACGGATGAGACCATTGCCGCCAGTGAAGTCGTCACCGTTAAGCACAACCGTTTTGCTTGATAAGGAGAATAGTATGAAAATAACGAAAGTTGACGTATTGCTGGTTACCACCGCTAATCCTATCTGGCGCCCCATCCTCTGCCGCATCCACACCGACGAAGGGATTTACGGCGACGGCGAAGCCGCTGTGGCTTACATCAGCTCTCAAACAGCTGCTTTCGGCATGATTCAGGACCTGGCCCGCTTCATCATCGGCATGGATCCGCTGCAAAACGAGGTTATTTGGGATAAGCTCTACAAAACTACCTTCTGGGGACAAAACGGCGGTCCCGTCGTCTTTGCCGGCATCAGCGCTCTGGATATCGCCCTCTGGGATATCAAAGGCAAATTTTTCAACGCCCCCTTGCATGTGCTGCTGGGCGGCAAGCGCCGGGATAAGCTGCGTGCCTATGCCAGCCAGCTGCAGTTCGGCTGGGAAATGGATTGGCCGGAACCGATTACCGGTATCCCCCAGCGCAGCGCCCAGGATTATGCCAACGTCTGCAAAAAAGCTATGGCCGAGGGCTACGACGCTGTGAAAATCGACTTCTTTACCTTCGACAAAGTAGGTGAAGGCGCCCAGCAGTTTACCGAAGAGGAACGCACTCGCCTGATCAAGCCCTATTACCTCAATATGATCGAGGAGCGCCTCGTCGCTATCCGCGAGGCCTGCGGCCCCGATCTGGATATCATCATTGAAAACCACTCCTTCCCCGATGCTCAGGGAGCGGTGCAGATCGGTCAGATGGCGGAAAAATACCGCATCATGTATTTTGAGGAGCCCAATACCCCCACCCCTTATATGCAAAAGTATATAGCGGATAAGGTCAATATCCCCCAGGCCAGCGGCGAGCGCATCTACAGCCGTTGGCAGTATGCCCCCTACTTTGAGAATAAGTCCCTGCAAGTAATCCAGCCGGACATCGGCAACTGCGGCGGCCTTACCGAGGCCAAAAAAATCTGCGACATGGCTTATACCTATGACGTAGGCGTTCAGGCTCACGTTTGTGCCACTCCTTTATCCACATCGGTGGCCTTGCATTTGGAAGCCGTCATCCCCAACTTCGTCATTCATGAACATCATGTCAACAATCGCTGCGTATTCAATTATGGACTGGCTAAGTACAACCCGCAGCCGGAACAAGGCTATATTGCCGTTCCCAACGAGCCGGGTATCGGCAACGAGATTACAGAACAGGCCTACCGTCAGGCCCAGGTGGTAGTAATCCGCTAAAAGCTCAGTCCTGTAATGGACATGGGATACAGGCTTAGGCGCCGGCCAATTCCAACAAAACAAAAAGGGGGAAATAATTTATGAAAAAAACGAAAAAGACCTTATCGGTTATCGCATTACTCCTTTGTATCCTTTTCCTGCTGACAGCCTGCGGCGGCGGCAGCGGCGGCGCACCGGCATCCTCCGGCGGCAGCGGCAGCGGTGGCAGCGCCGGCAGCGGCGAAAAATCCAATGAAAAGATTGCCGACCTGACGGAATACGCTAAATCCCTGGGCACGCCCCTGTCTGCGGAAGATGCCGCAATCTGGGCCAAGGTCGAGGAAACTTCCCAAAATCCCGATAAAGTAGTCTGGCGTCATGGCGCCGTTAACCGCTCTCTCGAGGAATTGCCTACACTGCGGGGCGACCGGCAGTTCATGATCGAAATGAAAAAACGTCTGGGTGACAAGGTAGAATTCCAGATCTTCTTCGGCGGTACTTTGGGCACCTCCGCCGATCAAATTTTGGGCGGCCTGCAAAACCGCAACTTTGAAAGCTATGCTTACAACGTGGGCGCTTTCGCGGAATACACCAAAGCCTTCATGCCCTTGGACGTCATGTTCCTGATCCCCGACCTGGAAGCAGGCATCGCCGTCTGTGCCGGTGAGCCGGGCGAGATTATGCGTCAGAAATGCATTGAGGATACCGGCCTTAATGTGCTGACCATGGGCGCCATCGGCATGCGCCACATCACCAACAGTAAAAAACCTTTAGCTACTGTGGCCGATATGAAGGGTCTGAAAATCCGCACCCAAAACAATCCTCTGCATATCATGGCCTTCCAGGCTCTGGGCTGCTCTCCTACCCCTATCGCCTATGCCGAGCTCTTTACCAGCTTGCAGCAAAAAGTGGTGGACGGCCAGGAAAATCCTATCTCCAATATGTTTGAGCAAAATTTCCGTGAAGTCCAAGGCTACCTGACCTTAAGCAATCACCTCTATACCGCCGCAGCCTTTGTTGTCAATGACGAATGGCTGAAGGAGCAAACCCCGGAATTCCAGAAAGCCGTAGCTGAAAGCGCAGCTATTGCTCAAGCCTATTCCGGCCCCGATCTGATCAGCAGTGAAGCCGCCATGCTGGAGTACATGGGTCAAACGATGGAAATCACTTCTCTGGAAGGACCGGCTTTTGAAGAGTTCAAAAAGATCTCCATGTCCACCTGGGATCAGGCCGCCGAAAGAATCGGCAAGGATTATTTTGAAAAGGTCAAAGCTTCCATCGAGAAAACCATCCAATAGCTCCAATAGCACAAACCATCCCGTATTGAATCATCTACAGCAAAAACAGAGCAGGCGGCCGGATACCGGCTATCCGATATAGGTTATAGGCTATGAACTATCGCCTACCATCCGGCAGATACCGGCTATCCGAACCGCCTGGTTTCGGAAGGGGATGACTATGAAAAACAAGCTGATCAATGAATTTGAGATTTATCTGGGCGCCGTTTGCTCCGGCACCATGGTGACCATTCTCTTTGTACAAGTAATCGCCCGCTACGTCTTCAACAACGCTTTCTCTTGGGCCGAGGAGTTAGCCATCATCTTTTTTATCTTGTCCATCTACTTCGGCGCTACGGCGGCAGTCAGACGCAACCAGCATCTCCGTCTGGCCATTGTGCTGGACAGCCTGGGTCCCAAAAAACGTCTGATCCTGGAAATCATCGATAATGTGTTTTTCTCATTATTTAATATCATTATTCTCTGGGGTATTTTACCCATCATTCAGAAACTGAAGCTCAATGGTACCAGTACTGCGGTAACCGATATCCCCAAATGGATAATCTATAGCTTTTTACCTGTTTTGTTCGTTTTAATGCTGGTTCGTCTCTATCAGGATAGCATAGAAAAATATAAAAAAATTAAAGAGCTGAATAATCAGCCCCAAGGCTCCGGCCAAGGCGGAAAGGGAGGTTTTTAAATGGCAACAGCAGTACTATTTCTCGTAGCTTTTTTCCTGCTGGCCATCGGCGTGCCTGTAGGTATTTCCCTGGGCTTTGGCATGGTCGCCGTAGCTTTAGGCTTTCATACCACCAACCTGACCTTCCTGGCCCAATCCATGTATTCCGGATTTGAATCTCTGCCGTTGACGGCTATCCCTGCCTTCATGCTGGCGGGAGCCGTTATGGAAACCGGCGGCCTGTCCAAAAGACTGGTCAACGTGGCCAACAAGCTGGTGGGCAACACTACCGGCGGTTTAGGCACCGTCACCGTCATCGCCTGCATGTTTTTCGGAGCTATCTCCGGCTCCGGCCCGGCTACCGTGGCCGCCATCGGCACCATTATGATTCCTTATATGGTGAAGGCCGGCTACGACCGCACCTACGCTACCGGCTTATCGGCAGTGGCCGGCGGCTTGGGCATCATCGTGCCGCCCAGTATCCCCCTGGTCATTTACGGCGTCGCCACCAATACCTCCATCGGCGACCTTTTCCTGGCCGGCATCGGACCCGCTTTTGTGGTAGGCGGCCTGTTGATCGTCACCAACTTCTTCTTATCCAGAAAAGCCGGCTATCTGGGCGACGGCAGTTCTTTCAGCACGAAGGAGCTATTTAAGGCCCTCTGGGATGCCAAATGGGCTCTGCTGATGCCCCTGATCATCCTGGGCGGCATCTACGGCGGTATCTTCACCCCCACCGAGGCCGCCGTAGTCTCCATCTTCTACGGCATTCTGGTCGGTATCTACGGCTATAAGGAGCTGACCTGGCCCCGGGTCTGGAAGATGCTGGTGGACAATACCTCCTTCGTCGGCGGCATCATGCTGACCTTCGCGCCGGCAGCGGCTCTCGGTGCAGTACTGGCTCTGCTGAAAGTTCCCAGAGATTTGACTAACCTGCTCTTCAGCATTTCCAGCAACAAAATCGTCGTCCTGCTGGTCGTCAACGTCTTCCTGGTCTTTGTGGGTATGCTGGTGGATACCACTTCGGCCAACATCATCTTCTCGCCCATCCTGCTGGCGGCTCTTAAGCCTTACGGCGTAGATCCCATCCACTTCGGCCTGATGATGACCATCAACCTGGCCATCGGCTTCGTTACCCCGCCGGTAGCCGGCAACCTCTTTGTAGCCTCCGGCATGACCGGTATACCAATGGGAGCCATCGCCAAGAAAGCTATGCCTTTCATTATTGCGATGTTCCTGGCCCTGATGATTGTCACTTATCTGCCCATCACTTCTTTAGGGCTATTACAACTTTTGGGCAGATATTAAAACCCCTTCCCTCAAATCGATAAAATAATTACTGCCCATTAAAAAACAGGGTGCGGTAAATCAGCTGACTAAAGCTCATTTACCACACCCTGTTTTGATACTATTCTTTATCAAAGAGCCGCTCAAAAAAGTTTTTCTTGCCGTTTTTCCCTTGGGAGCGGTAGTTCTCCTCCCCGGAGCTTTTGGCGAAATCTTTGAGCAAATCCTTTTGCCGCTGGTCAAGCTTGGTGGGAGTCGCAATGATCACCCGCACCAGCTGATCCCCCCGTCCGCTGCCTCTGAGCTGCGGTATTCCTTTGCCTTTCAGCCGCAGCAGCGTATGTGTCTGCACTCCCTCCGGCACCTTCAGCGTAGCTTTGCCATCCAGAGTATCCACCTGAATATCGGCGCCCAAAGCAGCTTGGGTAAAGGTAACGGGCATCTCCATATAGACGTCGTTGCCCCGCCGCTCAAAGAGCTTATGGGGGCGAACCCGGACAAAGATATACAGATCACCGGAAGGGCCGCCTCTGGCTCCAGCCTCACCTTCACCGGAAAGGCGGATACGGGAATCATTATCCACACCGGCCGGGATTTTGACCTTGAGGGTTTTGCGTTTGCGCACCCGGCCCTGGCCATTGCATTCCGGACAGGGCGTCTCAATGATCACCCCTTCGCCGCCGCAATCAGGACAAGGCCGCACCGACTGGAAAGTACCCAGAGGAGTTCTCTGCATCGTCTTTACCTGGCCGCTGCCGCCGCACTTTTCGCAGCGCTTCTTGGTGGTACCTTCCTTGGCCCCCGTTCCCTGACAACTGCTGCAGGATTCGGCCCGCACCACTTCCACATCCTTTTCGGCGCCAAAGGCCGCTTCCTCAAAGGAAAGCTCAATATCCTTGCGCATATCGGCGCCCCGCTGGGGCCCCTTAGGCCGGCCGCCTCCCATAGAACCGCCGTCGCCGCCAAAGAACATGTCGAAGATGTCGCCGAAGCCGCCGCCATCGCCAAAACCACCGAAGCCGCCGCCAAAACCGCCGGCGCCGGCCTGGCCGTCCACACCGGCATGGCCGAATTGATCGTAACGGGCCCGCTTGTCGGCGTCGCTGAGGATTTCGTAAGCCTCATTGATCTCCTTGAACTTATCCTCCGCCTCTTTATTGCCGGGATTCTTATCCGGGTGGTATTGCATGGCCAGCTTGCGGTATGCTTTTTTCAAATCGGCGTCCTGGGCGTTCTTTTGAACGCCCAGGACCTCATAATAATCCCGTTTTGCCATGATTAAAACGCCTCCGTAGAAAAATTTCGAGGGTCGAAATTTTTCTTCCCTCTGTGCGTTTCAACGAGGCGGCAGATATCCGCTCACTGTCATACCTAAGCGGTACCCGCTGCCTGTTGAAGACGAGGCGTCAATCGCCTCGTTCTAACGCCTCCGCGATTGCCACTTTATAACGCCTCAGTAGAAAAATTTCGATTGTAGAAATTTTTCTTCCCTCTGTGCGTTTCAACGAGGCGACAGGTATCCGATCACCGTCTTACCTAAGCGGTACCCGCTGCCTGTTGAAGGCGAGGCATCAATCGCCTCGTTATTTATCGTCCTTCACTTCAAAGTCTGCATCCACTACCGTCTCATCACCGCCGGCATTGCTGCCGCCGTCAGCAGAACCCTGCTGGTAATCGGCTTCGGCGCCTTGACCCTCAGCCTGCTGATACAGCTTGGCCGAAATGGCGTGGAGGGCGGTGGTCAGCTCTTCCGTCTTAGACTTCATTGCCTCATAATCGTTGGCTTCAATAACCTTTTTCAGGGCAGCCGCAGCTTCTTCCACTTTAGCCTTTTCGTCGGCAGTAGCTTTATCGCCTACGTCTTTCAGCATTTTTTCGGACTGGTACACCAGGTTATCGGCATTATTTTTAATCTCGGCTTCTTCCTTGCGTTTCTTGTCCTCGGCGGCATTTTGCTCCGCTTCCTTGACCATCCGCTCGATCTCCTCGTCGGTGAGGCCGGTTCTGGCGTTGATGGTAACGGTCTGAGCCTTGCCGGTACCCATATCCTTAGCGGAAACGTGGACGATACCGTTGGCGTCGATGTCGAATTTCACTTCGATCTGAGGGATGCCTCGGGGAGCCGGAGCGATGCCGGACAGCTGGAAGCGGCCTAAAGTCTTATTGTAATTGGCCATTTCCCGCTCGCCCTGGAGTACATGGATGTCTACCGACGGCTGATTGTCGCTGGCCGTGGAGAAAATCTGGCTCTTGGAAGTAGGAATGGTGGTATTTTTGTCGATGAGCCGGGTGAAAACGCCGCCCAGGGTCTCAATGCCCAAGGACAAGGGAGTTACGTCCAGCAGCACCACGTCTTTGACGTCGCCGGCCAAAACACCGCCTTGAATAGCGGCGCCGATAGCCACGCACTCGTCGGGATTGATGCCTTTGAAGGGCTCTTTGCCCATCAGGTTCTTGATGGCTTCCTGCACCATGGGCACCCGGGTGGAACCGCCCACCAGCAACACCTTATGGATATCAGAGGCTTTCAGATCGGCATCCTTCAAGGCCTTTCTGGTGCATTCCAGAGTCAGATCCACTAAGTCTCTGATCATATCCTCGAATTTAGCCCGGGACAGAGTCAGATCCATGTGCACAGGGCCCTCGGCGGTAGCGGTAATGAAGGGCAGGTTGATCTGGGTGGTCATCAGATTGGATAATTCGTGCTTGGCCTTTTCGGCAGCTTCTTTTAAGCGCTGTACAGCCATTTTGTCGTTTTTCAGGTCGACGCCGTTGGATTTCTTAAATTCGGCAATCATCCAGTCGATGATCCGCTGGTCGAAGTCGTCGCCGCCCAGACGGTTGTTGCCGTTGGTGGCCTTTACTTCGAAAACGCCGTCACCGATATCCAGGATGGATACGTCGAAGGTACCGCCGCCCAGGTCATAAACCAAGATGGTATGGTCGCCTTCTTTATCTACGCCGTAGGCTAAGGCAGCCGCCGTAGGCTCGTTGATGATCCGCAGCACTTCCATGCCGGCAATTTGGCCCGCATCTCTGGTGGCCTGGCGCTGGCTGTCCGTAAAGTAGGCCGGCACCGTAATTACCGCCTGAGTTACCGTCTCGCCTAAGTAAGCTTCGGCGTCGGTTTTTAATTTCTGCAGGATCATTGCGGAGATTTCCTGAGGGCTGTACGATTTATCCTCGATCTTCACCTTAAAATCGCTGCCCATCTCCCTTTTGATGGATTGGATAGTCCGGTCCGCATTGGTAATAGCCTGGCGTTTGGCCACCTGACCTACCAGCTTCTCGCCGGTTTTGGAAAAAGCCACTACGGAAGGCGTAGTCCTGGCTCCTTCAGAGTTGGGGATAACAACTGCTTCGCCGCCTTCCATGAAAGCAACGCATGAATTTGTGGTTCCTAAGTCAATACCGATAACTTTTGCCATATGATTTTCCTCCTGTCTTCTGGTTGAAGTAATTTTTATTCTCAATAGTTCGGGTCTGTTTTTTTATACCGTTTCTTCAGTGTTCTATTCCGGGCCCTATTCCAGGTTCTATTCCTTTTTGGCCACTTGGACCATGGAAGGCCGCAGTACTTTATCTTTATACATATAGCCTTTCCGCAATACCATCACGATGCAATTATCCTGCTGGTCTCCCGTGCAGGCCACCGTCATCACCGCTTCATGAACATTGGGATCAAATTCCTGAGCCAAAGCCGGTATCTCTTGCAAGCCCTCCTGACCAAGAATATCCAACAGCTGCTTTCCGATCATTAAAAAGCCTTCGGCTACGTTTTTCGCTTCTTGACCGGAGCTGCTTACAGCCAGGGCTGCCGCATCAAGACCGTCAACCACAGGCAGCAGCTTTTCGACAATGGTTTGGGAAGCATAACGGCTCCAGTCCTGCTTAT
Source organism: Clostridia bacterium (assembly GCA_018434325.1). Classification (GTDB taxonomy): domain Bacteria; phylum Bacillota; class Peptococcia; order DRI-13; family UBA5745; genus WRMS01. The sequence continues at coordinate 69,735 of JAHDPO010000007.1, forward strand.
CCCGGGAAGTCCGCTTGCGGAAATTATCAAAATCGGCGTTGAGCCGCAGCAGCTGATCCTTTAATTGTTCGATTTCCTGCTGAGCTTTGGCGGCGGCATCCGATTCCTCAAGAACTTCTCCGCTCACTGCCTCAGCCTCTCCAGCAACTGCCTCCGCTCCGTCCCGGCAGCCTGCGCTTGCTTCTTTAACTTCTTCTCCGGCTTCCCCAGCCGTCTTTATCTTTTTCTCCTGCTGATCTTTGGTGTGCTTTTTTGCGTTCAACTCCATGCTCCTTCCGTAATATCATTGCGGCTATTTGTCTTTGAGCCCTTCGGATAAAAACTGGCTCATATAATCCAGCAAGCCGGCAGTCCTTGAATAATCCATTCGCGTAGGCCCTAACAGCCCCACCCTGCCGATGACCCGGCCGCTGATCTGATAGGTGGCCGTCACCAGACTGCAGGCAGCCAGGTTTTCGTAATCATTTTCCGTGCCGATCTTAATAGAAATCGGCTGGCGCTCGCTGCTGCCCATTTTCAGCATCAGGTCTTCCATGATACGCTGCTCTTCCAGCAGGGAAAGCACCTGCTTAACCTTATCCACATCACGGAATTCCGGCTGGTTCAATATATTTAACGTACCGCTTAAGTAAAGCTTCCGCTCATACTCCACGGTCAGGGTGTCTTCAATGACCTCTAAAATCTCTTTGAGCAAATGAATTTGGCCGTCCCATTGCCTGCGGATGGCCTGCAAAGGGGTTTTGCGCCACTCTGCCACCGTGAGGCCGCAGACAGCCTGCCGCAGCATATCGCTGAGCTCGTTGATTTCCTCGTTGTTCAAAGGCTCAGGCAAATCAATAACTTGGTGCTCCACATGGCCGTTATCCAAAACTAAAATCAAGACCAGCTTTTTTTCGGCTACCGGCACCAGCTGGATGTGAGTCAGCACATTCTGGCTGAAAGCAGACAGTATCAACACGGCCGTATAATTGCTGATTTGGGACAAAAGCCTGACGGCTCCCCGCACCAGGTCTTCCTTGACCTTAATCTGATCCTTCAGGTTGCTGCGGATATATTTCTTAATCTCGTCCGTAACCAGCTGCTTTTCCATCAGATAGTCCACATAATAACGATAGCCAATCTGGGAAGGAATCCGGCCGGCAGAGGTATGGGGCTGCTCAATAAGGCCCAGGTCCTCCAGATCCGCCATCTCATTGCGAATAGTAGCGGGGCTGACGCCCAGGTCATATTTTTTGGTAATCGTCCTGGAGCCTACCGGCTCGGCGGTGGCAATATAATCCAGTATGATTGCTTCCAAAACCTTTTTCTTTCGGTCTTCTAACTGCAAAACTCGCCACCTCCTTTCAGGAGCCTTCTTTAGCTTTTCCCAAAAATTAAACCATAATCATCACTCTTATTTTTAAAGCTGTTAGCACTCTATCATTTCGAGTGCTAAACCTTACAATGATAAATTTACCACTTAAAAAATCCATTGTCAATAGGTTGTCGAAGAAAAGTCAGGGAAAGTCAAATTTTTTTCATTTTCGCTTTGCCAGCATGAGCAGTGCGCCAGGGCAACGGGCAGCGGGCCGTGCGATGCCGTGAGCAACGGGGGCGATGTCCGGAGCAGCGGTTAGCGTATCATTAGCTCTCGCTAACATCTAGCACAACCTCGTTTTTTGCACACTTGGCCATAACCCGCGCCAGCTGGGCAGCACCGCCAATTGACCATTTCAGATGGCAGAGACGAGGCCACTGAAAAAGTTGCTCAAACCTCAGCCCAAATATGCAAAATTGCAGGTTTAAAGTGTGTTGCTTATTCAAAATGCGGCCCATTCTCTTGCCGATGCACTAGATATAGTCAAATGCAGCCAAATACAGCCAAATGCAGTCCCCAAAATGGTGTTCAGACACTTTAACTTGAAATTTTGCTCATTTTTCAGTGGCTTCGGCAGCGACTCCCCGCCTGCGCAAAATTCGGTGCTTCAATCAAGGCAAAGCTTACAATAAATATTCCTGCACCCAATAATTATAGGCCAACCAGCCCTCAATAGTTGGGCATAACCGCCCCCCCTCCTCCTGCAGCCAGCCGGCGGCCAGGTGTTTCTCCAGCACAGGGCCATAGGCTTGCCACAGGTCAAGACCCCAACGCTGCCGGAACTCACTTGGATCTATGCCTTGCTTCAACCGAAAAGCCAGCATCAGCTCTTCTTGGCGGCCCAAAGTGGGTGTGATCTCTTCCCGCTCCGCCAGAGGCAACCGCCCCTGCTCTATAGCCGCCAAATAGCTTGCTAAATCCCCTGTATTGGTGTAGCGGAAGCCTCTGCCGCTTTGGTTCGTTGCCGCGCCAACGCCTGCGCCAACACCTGCGCTGGCTTCTATGCTGGCAGCCACCCCTACGCTTGCCCTTGTGCTTGTGCAGGTTCCAGCCTCCGGGGCAATCGTCTGGCTGCCGGCTCTCGTTGCCTCCGTTACCTCCGTTGCGTCCGTTGCCTCCGCTGCCGGCGCCGGCAGATAGCCGGCCGCCCCCGCGCCCAGGCCTAAATAATAGCCGTTGCGCCAATAAAGGCTATTATGGCGGCTTTCCTTGCCGGGCAAAGCGTAATTGCTGATTTCATAATGGCCGAAGCCCGCTGAAGTCAGCAGCTCATGGGCCAGCAAATATTGCTGCCGGCAGGTTTCTTCATCAGCCACACAGAACTCGCCGGCGGCGGCCCGCCGGGACAATACTGTTTCCTCCTCTATATTCAGCTGATATAAAGAAATATGTTCCGGCGCAAAGGTTAGTGCCTGTTCCAGAGTTTGCCGCCAATGGGCCAAGGTTTGCCCTGGCAGACCATAGATTAAATCCAGGCTCATGTTGCGGAAGCCGGCTTGACGGCCCAGCTCCCAGGCCTGGCGAAAATCGGCGGCCCGGTGTCCCCGGCCCAGCCAGGCTAAATATTGGTCATCAAAGCTTTGGGCCCCTATAGACAGGCGGTTGCAGCCGGCTTTTTGCAGCAAAGCCAGCTTGCCTTCATTTAAAGTACCCGGGTTAGCTTCCACGGTAAACTCTCTAAATGTCTCTTCGGTAATAAAAAGTTCTTTTAATCCCCCGGTCTGCCCGGCGGCAGCCACTGCCGGCGTCGGCAATGCTGATGGTACTGACGGCGGCGGCGCCTCCGTTGGCGCCCCCAGCAGCCCAGCGAAAATTTCCGCCAGGATATCTTCAGCCAAATAAGTGGGTGTGCCGCCGCCGAAATAAATGGTGGACCAGTTTCCATTTTCCTGGCCGGTTTGCTCCCCCAGCAGCGCTTGTTGCCAAAGCCTTGGTTCAACAGCTGGCCTTTCCCCCGAGGCCCCCCTGCCACCGGCGCAGCTGCCCAGCCCCCGATTTTGCCGATAAAGCTGCCATTCCCGCAGCAGCCCCTGCTTATACCGCTCCTGCCAGCTGCGGTCCAGGCCGGCAGTGGAAGCAAAGCTGCAATAGTGGCAGCGGCTGAGACAAAAAGGGATATGGACGTATAAGCCCATACCCTGTTTTTTTACTGTTTCGCTCATTATGATTCCTCACCTGATCTTGCTTTGACCGGCAGCGGTTTATTCCTCATCATCCAAAGACAGCACGGCCATGAAGGCTTCCTGGGGTATTTCCACGCTGCCCACCATCTTCATCCGCTTCTTGCCTTCCTTCTGCTTTTCCAGCAGCTTGCGTTTGCGGGTGATATCGCCGCCGTAGCATTTATCGATGACGTTTTTCCGGTAAGCCTTGACGGACTCTCTGGCGATGATCTTCGTGCCGATAGCCGCCTGCACCGGCACTTCAAACATCTGCCGGGGAATCAGGCTGCGCAGACGTACCACCAGTTTGCGGCCCCGCACCTGGGCCTTGTCTTTATGAACGATCAGGGACAAAGCGTCCACTACGTCGCCGTTGATCAGTATATCCATTTTAACCAGGTCGGAAGCCCGGTATTCTTTGATCTCATAGTCCAAAGAGGCGTAACCCTTGGTCCGGGATTTCAGCTCGTCGAAGAAATCATAGATGATTTCCGCCAAAGGCAAGTCGTAATGCAGGTGCACCCGATTGGTGGCCATGTATTCCATGGTGATAAATACGCCCCGCTTATCCCGGCACAGCTCCATTACCGCCCCTACGTAATCCGAGGGCACCATAATGGAGGCATTAACGAAAGGCTCCCGGATTTCTTCAATTTTTTGAACCGGCGGTATTTTCGTCGGGTTATCGATCTGGAATTTTTCGCCGTCGGTCTGCAGTATCTCATAGACCACGCTGGGAGCGGTGGTAATCAAATTCAAATCGTATTCCCGTTCCAGCCGTTCATGAACGATATCCATGTGCAATAAGCCTAAAAAGCCGCAGCGATAGCCAAAGCCCAAAGCTACGGAGGTCTCCGGCTCATAAATGAGAGAGGCGTCATTTAATTGCAGCTTGTCCAAGGCATCCCGCAGCCGGTCGTAGTCGCTGGCTTCCACAGGATATAGACCGCAAAACACCATAGGTGTGGCATGGCGGTAACCGGGCAAAGCTTCAGCCGCCGGATTATCGCCGTTGGTGATAGTGTCGCCTACCCGAGTATCCTTGACGTTTTTGATGCTGGCAGCCACATAGCCTACCATGCCGGCCTCCAGGCTATCCGTCAGCTTAGGGCTGGGCACGAAGGAGCCGGTTTCAATGACTTCGAACTTTTTGCCGCTGGACATCATTTGAATGGTATCGCCTTTGGTTACCCGGCCATCCATTACACGAATATAGGATAAGGCTCCCCGGTAAGCATCAAAATGGGAATCAAAAATCAACGCCTTTAAGGGCCCTTCGGGATTGCCCTTGGGGCAAGGCACTTTATCAATCACCGCCTGGAGAATTTCCGGAATGCCGGTACCATCCTTGGCGGAAGCCAAAATCGCTTCGGAGCAATCCAAGCCGATGACTTCTTCAATCTCTTGTATGACCCGCTCCGGCTCCGCACTGGGCAGATCAATCTTGTTGATTACCGGAATGATCTCCAGATCATGCTCCAGAGCCAAGTAAACATTAGCCAGAGTCTGGGCCTCAATGCCCTGACTGGCGTCCACCACCAGAATAGCGCCTTCGCAGGCAGCCAGGCTCCGGGAAACTTCATAAGTAAAGTCCACATGGCCCGGCGTGTCGATGAGATTCAGCAAATAGGTTTCGCCGTCCGGCGCTTGATAATTCATGCGCACCGCCGTCAGCTTAATGGTGATACCCCGCTCTTTTTCCAGATCCATCTGATCCAGAACCTGCTTGGAACTCATCTCTCTGGCGGATAAGGTACCGGTATATTCCAGTATTCTGTCTGCCAAAGTGGATTTACCGTGGTCAATATGGGCGATAATACAAAAATTACGGATTTTTTCTTGCTTCATTAAAATTCCTCCACGATCCTTATAAAGGGTCAGAGCATGGCTTTCGACAAACCTTCCAAAAATTTATTCTAACAGTGGGCCGGGCATTTGGCAAGAGAAATACTCAGCGCTTTCGCAGCGCTTCCCAAGAAAGCGTGGTAAGAACATCTTAGCGCTTTCTTTTAAGCATTCTTCTGACCATATCGGTTTCTTCCATTTTCAACAGCAGGCTCAAGCCAAAGAAAATCAAACAGCCCACAGCCACGGCTCCTCCCACCTGGATGACCTGGCCGATTTTCGTCTGAATATCCACTACATAAAGCTCCAAAGCTTTGGCAGTACCCCAGACCGCCGCCCCCATAACCAAAGAGATGGCCACCGTTTTGACGAAGGAAGCGGCCAGACCTCTGCCGCCGATGGGACCGATCTTTTGGCGCACCACCACTAAGAGAGCCAGCAGATTGATAATGGCGGCAATGGAATAGGCCAAGGCCAGGCCGCCGGTACCCAAAGGGCCGACCAAAAGGAAGTTCAATACAATCGTCAAGGCTATAGCGCTGGCCCCGATAGGCACCGGCGTCCAGGTGCTTTGCAGAGCATAAAATACCCGGTTCATCAGCAACACACCGCCTTGCGCAAATAAACCTATACAGAAAAAGGTCAGGGTATAAGCCGTCAGGGCTGTGCTTTCGGCGCTGAAGTTGCCTTGCTGGTAGAGCAGGCGAACCACCGGTTGGCTGAGGGCAGCCAGGCCGGCGGCGCAAGGCACTGTGATATAAAAGATGCTGCGCAGACCGAAGGAAAAAGATTTCTTAAATAAATCCATCTCCCGGCGGGCTACCTGGCCGTTGAGGGTGGGGAAAATGGCCACCACCACAGTCACCGCAAAAATACTGATGGGCATTTGCATCAGCCGCTGAGCCCAGCGCACTGCCGATACCGAACCGCCCGGCAAAGAGGAGGAAATGTTTTGCTGTACAAAAAGGCCCAGCTGCGTCAAGGTATAGCTGAGCAGCACGGGAATCATCAGGTGAAAAACCCTCTGCACACCGGGATGCTGCCAATGGACGATGGGCTTATAGCGCAGGCCGATTTTGCGCAAGCTGGCCACCTGGATCAAAAACTGAGTTATTGCCCCGGCAACCACCCCTATGGAAAAGCCCATGATACCCAGCCGCCGACCTAAAATCACCCCAAAAACGATAATCATTACATTGTACATTACCGAGGCGACAGCAGGCCCTAAAAATTGCTGGTAAGAGTTAAGAATACCTATGCTGATACCGTTTAAGGCCATGAAAAAAGCCTGAATCAGCATGATTCGCGTCATGGTAACGGTAAGGGCCAGGAATTCCGGTTCAAATCCCGGCACCAGCCAGTGGGACACGATATAAGGCGCCGCCAAACCGGCGATCCCGATGCCGCAAAGCATCGCCGTCACGGTGATATTAAATACGGTGCTGGCTACCTCCCAGCCTTCCTCCTGCCGGTCCGTAGCAATATAGCTGGAGAATACGGGCATAAAGGCCGCCGTCACCGTTCCGGCCGCCAGTAAATTATACAGGAAGTCCGGAATGGAAAAAGCCGCCTGATAGGCGTCGGTAATTCTTGTTTGGCCATAATAAGCTGCAATGATGATATCCCGCAAGTAGCCCAGTATTCTGGACAATATGGTGGACATCATCAGCAAACCGGCAGCCTTTACCACCGTTGCTTTGCCCTTTGCCTCCATGGTTCCTCCTGGAAAGTTCCAAATTTATGTTCATTCGGCCGTTACACTTAAACGTCCTCTCTTATTTTACTGGAACTTATCCACTTTGTCCATTACCCAGCGCTGAATCAACTGCCTTCTCCGACTGCCTTGATCGCCGCCAGCAGGCTTCTGACTTTATCCTGAAAATCGCTCCACTCCTGATTGATTCTGCCTTTCATATCATAACCGGTGGTTTCCTGAATGCGATGGCTGACCTGGGCCAAGCCGGCAAAAAGCAGAAGGACAAACAGAAAAAAGATAGCCAGCATTCGCAAGAATCGGCTCCCTCGTTTTCTTCTTTCCTCTTTTCTTTGCAAGGTGCGGTCAAGACGGCAAGCTTGTCCAGTGGAACCGGAAACGGCCCTTTGGCCGCCTCCGGTCGCCGCGCCTTGAGCCTTACGGTTACCGGTCATGGTTTATCTCTCCATATTTGCTATCGCTATTATTATTGCTATTGCTCTTCTTGCAAAACCTCCGCCAATACCCGGGCGAAAAGCTTAACGGAGTTGGACGCATCGTCCGCCGTATTCAAATCGCTGCCTACTTCCAGCAATATAGCATGGGGATGCAGCTGCTGATTATAGCGGCGATCATTGGCTATCCGCAGGGGTTTCATTAAGCCGGGATAAAGCTCATCGGCTTTTTCCTGGATTTTGCGGGCAAAGGCTAAATTCGTTTTATAGCCCTCATGGGCGTCGCCCATCACCAAAAGCAGTTTGGCACACTCTACACCCTCTATTTTCACCAAAGTATCCTGCCGTTTATTCATGCCGGCATCCCGGTGAAGATCGACGACTACTTCCATATTGGGGTATTTGGTTACGTATTGCTTTAGCAGGTGTTGAGAATTGATGTACGCCTTAGTGAAATCCGGTCTGTCGTTTACCGTTTCGGAGTGGGCCGTTTTAATGCCGAAATCCCCTTCCAGCGTCTGGGTCAGCATCCTGCCGGCGCTGACCACACCGCCGATGGTCTTTCTCTTCTCGTCGCCGGTATAAGCCTCGCTGTTGTGGGTATGGTAAATCAAAACCCTGGGATTGCCCTCGGGAATCAGCACTACGTTATCCATGGGATATTCCGGCCAGCTATCCGCATAAGGATCCCGGTAAAGAGTATAATCCTCTTCCAAATCCGAGATTAAAAACGCCCCGGCACTGCCGCCGCCCGCCGGCGTTTTCGCAGGCAAAGGGGAAATTTGTTGGCCAAGGCCTTTCTTTCCCGCAGCAACACTGGTATAATTCAATACGTCGGTGGCTCTTCCCTGGTCAGGATTGCTCAGCAGCTCGGCGCCGTATTCTTTGCCCGGCAAAGCAGCCTCCAGCAGAAATTGGCGAACCGCCGCCCCCGGATTCTGAGGCCGGCCGGCCCAAATCAGCTCCGTACCCACCCAGGGTAAGCCCGGTATTTCCGCCGTCATTTGATTTGCTTCTTCATCGCCGGCCCCCAGAAGAGCCTTGCCTTCCCCCTGCAAGATATAACCTGTCCAAACGCAAGATAAGATAAACATAAAAAGAAAAACCATCAGGCTATAATGAAAACGGTGCTTGCGCATTTCAATTCGAGTGAAATTTCTGGGCAGCATACCTTACCTCCTTATCTACCATAAACGGGTCTTCACCCTCTATTTATGGATACGCCGCCTTTTTTAATTTATTCCTGAAAATAAATCACCTGTTCCGGAGCTGCCTAATCAGCAAAAAATTAATTAAAATAAACCTTGAAATATTGGGTTGATAGTGTTAACATTACTTTGTTAAGCTCTGTTTTTGAAACGAAGGAGGTGAGTTGAGAGCATGGCCAATATTAAATCCGCAATGAAACGTACGCAGGTGATCCGCATTCGCGCTAAGCGGAACGCTGCTTACCGATCCATGATGAAAACCGCTATCCGCCGTTTCGAAGGAGCCCTGAAAGCCGGCGATAAGGAAAAAGCCAAGGGTGAGCTGGTAAAGGCGATCAAGACGATTGACAAGATCGAAACAAAAGGCGTTATTCATAAGAACACCGCCAGCCGGAAAAAGTCCCGTTTAACCAAGGCTTTGAATAAAGCTTCTTAAATAAAAGCTTTCCGCATGAGAAAGCCTTTAAACCAGAAAGCAAGGTCATTTTGGAAAGTTCCAAAATGACCTTTTTCATGTTATTGCGAAATGATAGGCGGAGGTAAAACTCAACCGTAAACCTCGGAAAATGCGCAAAATTGCAAGTTTAAAGTGTCCTTGACATGGGGTACACATCATTTTTGACTGGTTTTGGCCTGAAAATGATTGAAAGCTCTATTTTTGGGGTTATGGAATACTTTAAACTTGCAATTTTGCTCAAAAAATGATCTGAGCGAGGTTATGGCGATCCTGCCTTTAGGCGAAACGACCGCAATTTTATCGGCAGGATCAAAAAAGAGTCAGAATCTCCTCAGGCGTTGCCGCGATATAATCGGCGCCGGCAGCGCGCAGAGCGGCTGCATCATATCCGCCGCTCCATAAAACGCCAACGGCCATGGCTCCGGCATTCTTTGCCGTTTGCATATCGATGGGCGTATCTCCGATCAAGAGGCAGCTCTCGGGCAAAACCCCAAGCCGGCCACAAAGCAGACGCAGCATGCCCGGATCAGGTTTCAGGGCAAAGCCCGGCCGGTGGCCCATACTGTGGGCAAAGATCTCCGCCGGAAACATCCCCTGGATAATTTTACGGTTTATCTCCTCCGGCTTATTGCTGAGAGCCGCCAAAACAATCCCCTTATCGCGGAGGCTATGCAGAAGCTGGGGCACGCCGGAAAAATGGCGGGTGTTTTTTAAGGGCTCTATAAGGTAGCGCCTGGACATTTCGGCCACAAATTCCTCCACCTCCAAGCCATGGGCCTGGCCTGCGGATATCCGCAATACGCCCTCGGACATGCCATAAGCGCCCAAACCGAACAGGGGGCTGTACTCCTCAAAGGTGATCGCTGCCAATCCAAAGTGGAGCAGGGTTTCGTTCATCAATAAAAAAACAGCTTCTTTGGTGTCCACCAAGGTGCCGTCTACATCAAATATGGCTGCCCGAATCATATGTACACCCTTTCAATAATATCCTTTGAGCAGCTCCGTGACCTGGGCAGCCTCGCCTAGCTCCAGGGCCTCCCGGGCAAGCTGCTTGGCTTGGGCATAATCAAGATTACGGATGGTTTTTTTCACAGTCAGGAGAGAGCTGGCGCTCATGGAAAATTCATCAAGACCCATGCCGATCAAAAGGGGCGCGTACTTTTCCTCCCCCGCCATTTCGCCGCACATGCCGGTCCACTTTCCCGCCCTGTGGGATACGTCGATCACGTGCTTGATAAGCCGCAGCACCGCCGGATGCAAAGGCTTATAAAAGTCGCTCATCTTTTCGTTTAAACGGTCCACGGCCAGCGTGTACTGGACAAGATCGTTTGAGCCTATGGAAAAGAAGTCCACATCCTCCACAAAATGCTCGGCCACAATGGCCGCCGCCGGGATTTCGATCATGATCCCCTTTTCAATATGCTTATTATAAGGGATCCCTTGGCTGTCCAGTTCCGCCATGGCCTCAAAAAGAGCCTGATTCGCTGCTTTAAGCTCCCATTTGGCGGCAATCATGGGGTACATGATACGGGCTTTCCCGTAACAGCTGGCCCGCAGGATGGCCCGCAGCTGGGATTTGAAAATATGGGGATGCTGAAGGCAAAGGCGAATGGCCCGCATACCCAAAAACGGGTTCATTTCCGGTTCAATTTGCAAATAAGGAAGGCTTTTATCGCCGCCAATATCCAGGGTGCGGATGATTACCGCCCGGGAGCCCATGGCTTCAAGAGCTTTCCGATAAGCAAGATACTGCTCCTCTTCATCCGGCAGCGTAGCTCTGTTCATATATAAAAACTCTGTCCGAAAAAGGCCCACGCCTTCCGCTCCGTACCTGAGCCCGCTGGCGCAGTCCTCGGCGGAGCCAATATTCACAGCCAGCTCCACTCTCCTGCCGCCGTCTTTGGTGACTGCGGGAAGATCAACGAGCTGCTGCATTACGTTTTGTGATTCAATATATTCCAGCCGCTTCTGCTCGTAGGTCCGAAGCTGTTCTTCGCCGGGATTCACAATCACAATGCCTGCCGTGCCGTCCACGATTAAAAGATCACCGTTTTTCGCCGTTTGGGCAATATCTTTTATGCCCAGTACTGCCGGAATTTCCAGGGAGCGGGCCATAATCGCCGTGTGGGAGGTTCTGCCTCCCAGTTCGGTGACAATAGCCTTTACTTTTTCTTTATCCATGTGAGCGGTATCCGAAGGGGTCAAATCTCTGGCAATGACGATGCAATCTTCCGCCATTCCGGCGCATCTGTCTCCCTCTTCTCCGGAAAGGCAGCGCAAAAGACGGCTCGATACGTCGCGAAAATCGCCGGCCCGTTCCTTCAGGTATTCGTCTTCCATCTGATCAAACAGACTGCAATAGCCGTCCATGGTTTTTTTCACAGCACACTCGGCTTTACTGCAATCGGACAAAATCAGGCTTTTCGCGTCCTTGTGCAAGGTTTCATCCTGCAGGATGGAAATGTGGGCGTCAAAAATCGCCGCATGCTTGGCATTCAATTCCCGCAAGGCTTTTTCCTTAACTCCCTGTATTTCTGAAATAGCCTTGTGAATGGCCTCATCCAGACGGAAAATCTCCTGCTGCAAATTTTCCGCCTTGGCCGTTAAATTTTCCAAATAGTTGGTTTCAGCCAGCACATAGGCGCGTCCGATGGCAATACCCCGGGACGCTGCAATTCCCGTTTTCATAGGCTCCTCCCCAAATAGTTTGAACTCTGTTTAATTCGGCTTAATCTTGCAAGCTTTCCAAAAATTCCGCTGCTTTTGTTATGGCTTCTTCTTCGTCACTGCCTTCCGCCTGCAAGATAAAGGAGGCTCCGCTGCCGATACCGCCGGTAAGCAAGGATACGATACTTTTTGCGTCGATCTCCTTATCCTTATAAAGGATCAATAGACGGGATTGAAAACCGTTGGCGAATTTTACGAAAGCAGTTGCCGGCCGGGCATGCAGGCCGGTCTGATTTTGAATGACTATCTCTTTTTTTAACATAGGGGATCTCCTCCTAATTGCAGCATGATATCATACAGCTCCCTGGGCGTCTTTGCCGCTAAAAGCGGCGGCGAAACCCCTTGCCGGCGCCCAGGCTATAAATCTGCTTAATAATCGCTTCACAGGGATTTTTCAGGGCAAGAAACAGGACAATGTTGCAATAGAATCCTTTTTCCCAAAGAATTGGCCGGGAAAGAGTCGCTACAGCAACGGCTGAGCGCAGGGTGTGCTCCGGGTAAGTGTGGGCAAGAGCGATGCCCTTGGTAAATCCGGTATTGCCCTGAGCCTCCCGCTGCATAATTCCCTCCAGGTAGGAATCCGCTACAAAGCCTTCTTTGGCCATAGCCTCCGCCACATGGCGGATGAGGGCAGTCTTAGAACGTATTTCCAGCTGCGGAAAAAACAGCCGAGGCTGTAAAAGACTATCTATTCCCTGAATAGCCGGCGCCAGGGGCTCCAAATATTGAAAATGCAGCCGCACAAGAGCCCGAATCTCCGAAAGGCCTTGCTGGTCCATGGCTTTTCGCATAGAGATATAAAGAATATCCTTTATTCCCGGATCAACGGTTCCAATCATGGCGATAATTTGCTTTTTACGGCGCATTTCGCTGATCTGCTCCAAATAATTATCCGTCATCACCCCCAGGGGAATGATTTCCGTCTTATGCTCGGCAAGGAGGGGGACATTCTGCTCTAAAATTTGTTTGATCTCCATGGCAGCGCCTTTGCCGGTCATACATAGGATAACGATAGCCTTCGGCAAATCTTTTTTTATAGAATAGACGGTATAGGGGCTTTCTTTGCCCACACTTTCATACAGCTCCGTAAGACTCAGATTCTGATGAGCCGCTTTGAAAGCGGCATCCAACACCATGGCTGTATGCACCTTGGCAATGGATTTTGTGGGGATTCCGGTTTCTTTCTGTATGACGTCGCCAAGGGTAACCGTCGCCCCCATATCGGCCAAAAGCAGTATGCCCTTTCCCTCGTGAGAGGCCTTGGCCATGGCGATGGTTTGCGATACATAGGCGGTGTTTTTTTCTTCCAGGTTGATACAGATATGGCGGACGAAATCAATCTCCAAAAGCCGGTTGGCCACTTCAGCCATCTCGCGGCCCACATAGCCGTGAGTGACCACAAAAACCTGCACACAACTTTTCGTTGGGGGGTATGCCTGGTTTTGGGCAAGATAAAGAGCGATATAAGCGGCTTCCTCGTCGGGGAAGCCACAAGCCAGCTTTTGCTCCGCCAGGGCCAGCATTTTCCGGGCAAGTGCAAATTCTTTAGGATAGTTCGCCTTAATCTGTTCAAGCCGGGGATTCATGATGGGTTTTTTCTGGCGCAGGCGCTCATAGCTTTGGTGAAAATGAATGGAGAGGTAATAAGCGATATCCTCATTCAAAGGACCCGTCTCCTCTGCCGCCAGCGCCTCCATCTCCTGCAGGGTCTCCAGCAGCGAGGGCCCTACTATTGCACCGATACCCAGCCGCTCCGAACCGGAACTGATCTGGTTCAAGTTGCGCAGAGTGCGTTTTAAGCGGCTTTCCAGCTCGTCTCCCACGATTTTTTGGGTTTCATAGCCGGAAACCCCTTCCTGCTCCAGTTGGCGATGACGTTCTTCAATGAATTTATAAATCCCGTCAGGCATGAGGAAGGTATCGCTCTCATCAAAAACCCATACCTGGGCCTCGTCAGGCAATACCCGGATGCCCTTGTCGAGATAGGGAACGAGAGCCTTTTCCGAATATTTGCGGCGTAAAAGGCCCTCCTTGACATTCTCCGAAAAATCCAGCAGCGTAACGGCCAGCAGCTTATCCCGATTGTCCAGATGCCGGATATAGGCCCTGGCGCAGGATACCTGAATATCAGATAAAAGCTGGCCGATGTTTCCGTAGCAATCGTAGGCTAGAAGGGCGCAAATCACCTCAGAGCTGACATTAATTCCCGCCCCGATACGCACCGCTTCCTGCAGAAAAAAGCTTTTAATCAGCTCGTAACGCTCCTGGATACTGCGGTGGCGCAGAGGCGGTATTTCAATAATCATGGGAATACGCCGGGTAAAAGGCAAGGTCAGGCTTGAGCCGATTTCCTCCGTGGTGGCCCCGATGATCATTATCTGAATATCCCGCTCTTTTCCCGTTTCACCAAGGCGGCGGTATTTACCTTTGTCAATAATGGTGAACAGGATTTCCTGGCCTTCCGGAGGCAGGCGATGGATTTCGTCAAGAAACAGAATGCCACCGTCGGCTTTTTCCACCAGCCCCGTTTTATCTGCATCCGCGCCCGTAAAAGAACCTTTTATATGACCGAAGAGCTGAGAAACCAGCAGCTGAGGGTTGTTATAGTAATCGGCGCAGTTGAAGCGAACAAATTTGCCTTTATCCACCCCTCGCTTTTCATGAGCGATCTGAAACATGATCTCGGCAAGAACGGTTTTGCCGGTACCCGTCTCCCCCAAAATCAGTGTGTGCAGACCCCGGGGCGGATAGCAAACGGCTGCCTCTGCTTTTTTCAGGATGGGCTGCATGCTGCCTGTTTTGCCCACCAGCCGCTCAAGGGGAGAAGCAGGAAGCTTGGGCGCTTCCGGCGGCTCCCACCGCGCCTGAGGCAGCTCTCTGCGATAAGCGGATACGGTGTATTTGGAAATATCGTAACCCTCCTCCTGCAAAAGCCGGGTCAGCTCCCGATCCGATAAAAGAGGATCTTTCTGCAAGAGGCGCTGCAAGTCTTCCTGCAGATAAGGTTTGCGTCTTTCGGAATAAGAGGGGATTCCGGTTTTTTGGCGCAGCCGCACAACCACCTGCCTGGACAGACGAAGCTCATTGGCCAACTGGTCATCCGTTAAAGGGGTCTTCTTACTTTCCGAAGCGATCAGCTTCACCAGCAGCGTTTCCCATTTGACGCCCATCCGGTCCCCTCCTTTCCTTAACATTTCTATCTTGTCAAAATATTATGCCCTTGCCAGGTCATTACCATGCGTACTTTGCCAGGCCAAGGAGCTTACCCACATAGCCTATAAGGGTAACGACCACCGCCTGGTCGGCGTCACAGGCGATCTGGGCCCATTCCAGCTCCGGCACAATCATGGGGAAATACAATGCGCGAACAATGGTGGTCAGAAAGCCGTACAAAGCCGCACAGATAATCGCCGCCCGGCGTCCGCCGAATTTATTGGCATAAATAGCAGTAATGCCGCCGCCAAAGAAGTTCTCTACGTTTACCATCATAATGGGGACAGGAAGATTCATCTGCATGAGAACCACCATGCCCAAAGCGGAAAAAATAGTGGACGTAATAAAGCCGATGATCAGAGAGGTGTTGCCATATTGGAAAAAAACGGGGCCGTCAAAAGCGGGGATAGCGCCGGATACCAGCCGGGTGGAAATACCCTGGAAAGCCGGCGTGATCTCGGCAAGGAAGCTGCGGATACCATAAAGCAGAACCATATAGCTTCCGGAAAAGAGTAAGCCTTGGAACAGAGCAAACAATATCCAGTTTTGGCCGCCGGAGATCGTCTCCATATAGGCCTGGCCGTTAAACAGCGCCAGGATGAGATACATACCCATCATGGTGAGAGACAGGGTAACAACGATCTCCTTCAAAAACGACAGCCGGTCCGGAACTTCTATATCCTCCATATTTTTTTCCGGGTTGCCGATTTTGGGAGCAATGACAGAAGCAATCAGAGCAAAGAAACTGGCGCCGTGGCCCAAGGCCATAGGAAGACCTCCGGTAAGCTTGGCGGTATATGGCTGCAAAATATAAGGAAACACAGCCTGGTAAATGCCCAGAATAATACCGCCGATAATGATGGGCGCCGCTCCGGTCAAGCCGAGATAATTCATTACGCAAGCGGCGATGAACTGGGCCATGAAAAAGGACCAGTGGCCGGTCAGGTAAATCATTTTGATCTTGGTAAAGCGAGCGATCAGAATATTTACCACATAACCGATCAGCAGCATATAGCCGGCCATGGCCCCGGTCTCAGCCGCCGAGAAATTCACCGGCACACGGATAGCGTTTTCAAGACCCTGACCGCCGGTAATCAGGTTGGCAAACATGTTCGTAAACACACCAACAGCTGCCTGTACGGAATTTAAGCCTAAAGTGAAGATAGTAACGCCGATATAGGTTTTAATGACACCGGAAACGATTTTCTCCACCGGCTTTTTCAACAATACCAGGCCGACCAGAGAAATGAGGGACATGACGATTTCCGTTTTAGTCAGAATCTGGCTTACAATGATATTGCCAACTATTTGTAAGATTTCCATGTTCTTTCCCTCCATTATAATGTAACTTACGAGGATGAACAATCGCCGGGCGCCGGGCGCCTTCGGCACAGAGCACGGTAAGACGCAGGATCAGATGATCCCGGCTTCTTGCAGTTTTTGAGCCATCTCCTCTTTGCTGCTGAAGTTTTTGATACAAAGAACCGGTATTTTGCCATTAAACTGCTCTTTCAACCCGTCATAAAAAGCTGTGGAGGTAATAATCAGATTGACATCTCCCGGCACCGTGCCCGAATCGTAGCAATCGACATTGGCATTGATTTTTTGCTCATCCAGGACGTTGGTAGCAAGCATTTTCAGCAGAAGGGAACTGCCCATTCCGCAGCCGCATACGCAGCCAATATTCAGTCTCGCCATTTGTCTCCCTCACTTTCATTAAAATAACATCAGATAAGCAGGCGGTATATCTCCTCCGGGGTTATAGCGGCCAGTATCTTTTCTGCCTTCTCCTTTTGGCTGATCAGGCCCACCACATCGCCAAGGCATTCCAGGTGCTCCCCCTTCTCGCTGGAAGCCAGGGCCACAACGATTGATACGGGATCATTATCCTCGTGCCCAAAATGCACGGGAGGCGTCAGCGTAATTAAACTTATCCCTGTTTTCAAGGCCCCATCCTCCGGTCGGGCGTGGGCCAGAGCAAATCCCGGCAAAATGACGATATAGGGGCCGAACTCCTCCACATAGCCAATCATTTTACCAATGAAAGCTTCTTCAACAATTTCTTCTTTGACGAGAAGCCGGCCGGCTTCCCTTACTGCGCTTTTCCAGTCCGGACAGGCAAGGTTGCAGGCAATGGCATCCTTTGACAAAAAGTTTGCAATATTGGACATGGGTCCTCCTTCTTTGCGGATAGTTCGCCGGGCCCCTTTGCTGTGACTATCCGGATTATACCTTCTTTTTTATTCTCAGGGAATAAGAATAACCTTCAAAACCTGACCTTTTTCCGCCAGCTCCACAGCCTCGTTAATTTGCTCCAGAGGCATTTCGGCAATATAGGCATCCGTATCAAAGGCCTTCTTTGCAAGAAGCTCCATGATCTGGGAGAAATGCCTTTTGCAGGAGCCCATTGTGCCGAATACCGCCATTTGCTTATAGTGGATCAGGCCGTGGTCCATAGCCAGCATTTTATCCTTTTCGTTCAGCCCTCCAAAGAGAATGATCCGACCGCCAAAGCAGGCAAGCTCCGGAGAAATGGACTGCAGATGAGGTACGGAGCAAGCAATAACCACAATATCCGCTCCCCGGCCGCCGGTATACTCCAGCACCTTTTCCTTCAGATCTTCTTTGGAGCTGTCGATCAGATATTCGGGGCCGGAGGCCTTGGCGGCAAGCTCAAGTCTCAGGGCGGATATATCAGCCAATATACAGGTGACGCCTTTGGCCCGCAGAAGATCAACATGCATCGCCCCGATAGGGCCTGCCCCTACGACAACGGCCGTCTCGCCTGCCCGGATAGTGATCAGCTCATGAGAATTCAAAACGTCGGTAAAGGGCTCCACCAAAGCGGCTTCCGCATAACTTACATTCTCCGGTATCGGCACTATCGGCCCCCGCTCCACCATTTCTTTTTTCAAAGCGATATATTCGGCATAGCCTCCCTGATAATCCGGGTCATGTTGGCCCAAGCTGTGGTAAATCGCATTTTCACAGAGGTTGTCGATGCCTTTTTGGCAGTTGGGACAATGGCCGCAGGAAATAACGGAACCGATAGCAATTCTGTCACCCACCGCAAACAAATAAGTATCTGATTCAATCACGTCGCCGGTTACCTCATGGCCCAACAGCACAGGATAGCGGAAATGGCTGCTGCCGTTTCTGATCTTGCGGATGTCGGAGCCACAGAGACCGCAGGCCTTCACTTTCATCAGAAGTCCGCCGGCGGGACAGGCGGGAGTTGCTACTTCCCTGACGTGAAGCTGGTTTACCCCATCCAACATAGCAGCTTTCATAGAATCCTTCCTTTCGTCAGATGAGATAGTTTTTCTTGATATTTTCTTCCCCTACGACGCCCCATTTATCGATAGCCACCTGGAGCTCTTTATGAGTCTTGGCATACTCCCGAAGAGGAATACCTTTTTTTGCCGCATCAATAGCCTGACGAAGGGCTTTGGCCCCGGCTGTAGGCCCTTCCGGGAAACCATGCACTGCGGCGCCGGCGCCCATGATGCAATCGTCGCCCACCAAGTCCATCATATAGGGGATGTTGCCGGCAATGGTGCCGCCGCCCCACAAGGTGAAAATCGGCTTAATATCGTAAAATTTGCCGGTACCGGTGATCATCGCCTTAATGGACACATGCTGCAACTGGTCAAATTTTCCGATGGGATGGGGAATGACCTGAATATCCGCACCGCAAAGGCGGGTCAGTTTGTTGATGACCGTCGTGCTGATTCCCTGGTAAGGAGAGGAATAAGCTGTGCCCGTAAAGCAAGGATGGGAAAGGATGGGTACGTTGACGTCAGGGTCCTCTGCCAACATCCGCAAGGCGGCAAGGCCGTTTGCCCAGCCGTCGATCATGATGGCATTGGCGCCGGCCCTGATGGCCTTCATGGCGTTGTCTTTCAAGCGGCTTATCTCATCGGTGATGTTGCAGGTATAAAGGGTTTTTTCGCCCTTCACCTTTTCCGCCCGGTAGGCTGCCTCCATATTTTTGGAAACCCTTTCTTCAATGGTATTGAACTTGCGGTCGCCGGCAATCAGCTCATCATCTTTGATGAAGTCCACGCCGCCGACAGCAGCTTTATAGAAGAGGTCGGCGCCAACATCAGGAGTATAGCCGGTACAGGGTTTAATCATATTGTTGAGCAGCGGACGGTCATAAACTCCCAGAATATTGCGAATACCTTCAATCCCGAACTTGGGGCCTTTAAAAGTCCGGACAAAGCTTTCCGGGAAATCGATGTCCAGGCATTTCATGTTGGGCAGCGCGCTGATGTTGCCCATGATGGAACCCAGCAAAAGAGGGATATCGTCGTCAAAGTTGACGGCAGGATAGCCGATGCGCAGGATATAATAGCGCAGACCATTATCCGGGATCACCCGCAGATCGGTGGCGTTCACGTAATCCGGAACCTCATAGACGCCAAATACCTTGCCGGCATATAGCCTCCTCATTTCATCGGTTTCGCAGGATACATCGGTCCAGGAGCCGGTGGTCTGCTCAATGGCAATGCTTGCGGCCTTGACGATGGGGTCTTCGTGTTTTTCCGCACCCACAAGATATGTGGCTACCAGATATTCATTGAGATTTACGCCTTCTACCATAGGGTTCAATACGGTGCTGTAGAATTTATTCATGCCTTCATTCCTCCTTCTCAGTCTCAGTGGCGACAGCTGAACCGCTTTCACCTTATATTGAGAAGCAAAAGACATGCCATCCTGTGGAAGGAAGTGTTATCCCCTGATCGATTATGCTGATTCCAAAGGTAATTTTTCAATAAAATAATTTTGAAATGTTATAATGCATAAATTTTATCAGTCATTGCCGGAACTTTTTATTCCAGTTTTACGGTTTTTCCTCTGTTTACGGCGGGCGGAAGTAAAAGTTCAGCCAGGCAAAGCGGACCAGCGAAAAAGCTCACAAAAATCTTGAGTCATAACAAATCATTATGCCTTTTGGTATAGAATACGTTAGTTGTTATTCCTTGCCAAACCTTTTATAATTTTATAAATATAGTGATGGCCTGACTGATGTGTACCAACGAGATGAGGAGGTCGAATTTTGGAGAAGACAATTTTGACACTGCAGGATGTGCAGGAAGCCGCAGACCGAATCCGCCCCTATATTCGCCGCACGCCTTTGCTGCGGCAAGAAAACATGGACAAGACATTGGGGTGCGAAGTTTTCCTGAAGGCTGAAATGCTCCAGTACACCGGCGCCTTCAAGCTGCGGGGAGCTCTCAACAAAATCTTATCTCTGAGTCCGGAGGAGCTTAAAAAAGGGATTATCTGCACCTCTTCCGGCAACCACGCTCAAGCTTGCGCCTATGTGGGCCGTATGCTTGGGATACCGGTAACCGTGATTGTGCCGGAGGACTGTCCCAAAATTAAGATTGAAAATACGCAAGCCATGGGGGCACGGGTGGTTCTGTGGGAGCGACTCTTTGCCGCACGCTGGAAAAAGGTCAATCAGGAAGCCGCAGAAAACGGCTACAGCATTATCAGCTCCTTTGACGATCCTCTGGTAATGGCGGGCCAGGGTACTGTGGCTCTGGAAATCCTGGAAGATTATCCGGATATCGACACCCTGCTGGTGCCGGCCAGCGGCGGGGGGCTTCTATCCGGAATTGCCACAGCGGTGAAGGAGCTGGGCAAGGAAATCAGGATTATTGGGGTGCAGGCAGCCGCCAGCGCCGCTTACTACTTCAGCCACCAGGCCGGCCACCCGGTTGTGGTGGAAAGCAGGCCCTCCATCGCAGACGCCTTGGAATGCAGCCGTATCGGCGAAAGAAACTATCCCATCATAGAGAAATATGTCGATGACTTTGCAATCGTAGAGGAAGAAGCCATTAAAGAGGCGGTCAAGTTGGTGGCGCGCAATGCGAAGCTGATAGCGGAGCCTTCAGCCTGTGTGGGTGTGGCGGCTTTGCTTTCTCAAAAGATAGCGCTGCGTCCCGGAGAAAAAGTCTGCGCCGTCCTGTCCGGGGGCAATTGGAGTCTGGATATGTTAGGAAAATTATATAATAATGAGCTGCCTGAGGCCCTCCACTAAGCCTGCGGGGTACCGGTCACTGCAATGGCCGGAATCAAAAAGTCAAAAAAGCCAATTAAAAGGTCATCAAAAAGCCCTTGAATACGTCGAAGGTTTTCAAGGGCTTTCGCTTTGTTGAACCGGCAAGGCGCTACAGCACCTCAGCCAATATATCGGCAATACGGCGGGAAGCACAGCCGTCGCCGAAAGGATTTTTGCCGCTGATCATCTTATGGTAGAGCTGCGGATCTTTCAGCAGCCGGGAAACAGACTGATAGATTTGTTCCTCATCCGTGCCGACCATTTCGATGATGCCTGCCTCCACCCCTTCCGGCCTTTCCGTGGTGCCCCGCATCAGCAGCACCGGTTTTTTGACGGCGCTGGCCTCCTCCTGGAGACCGCCGGAGTCGGTGAGGATGATCTGACAGCGGCTCATGAAGTTGTGAAAATCAAAGACGTCTAAAGGCTCAATCAAATGAATGCGCTGATGGCCCTGAAGATACTGATCGGCCACTTGCCGCACTTTAGGATTTTTATGGATGGGATATATCACCTTGACTTCGGGATGATCCTCCACAATCCGCCGGATAGCGGCAAACATCCTGGCCATGGGCTGGCCCTGGTTTTCCCGGCGGTGGGCGGTGACCAGGATCAATGAAGAATCCCTGGCCCAGTCCAACTCTTCATGCCGGTAATCCTGGCGCAGGGTGCTTTTAATAGCGTCAAGCACGGTATTGCCTGTGACGAACACCCGACTGGGGTCCGTCTTTTCACTGATGAGATTTCGAGCCGACCATTCCGTAGGGGCAAAATGGTAGCTGGCCAAAATGCCTGCGGCATGGCGGTTAAACTCTTCGGGATAAGGCGACTGCATATCGTAAGTACGCAAGCCCGCTTCCACGTGGCCTACGGGAATCTGCTGATAGAAAGCGGCCAAAGCGGCGGCAAAGGTAGTGGTGGTATCGCCATGAACCAGCAGGATATCCGGCTTTTCCTGAGCCAGCACAGGCCCCAGTTTATTTAATACGGCTACGGTGATATCGGATAGAGTCTGTTCGTCCTTCATCACGGCCAGATCATAATCCGGCTTGATCTGAAAGTAATCCAGCACCGGCATCAGCATATGAGCATGCTGGCCGGAAACGCAAACCACCACCTCAAACTCAGCCTGCCGCTTTTGACACTCCAGAATTAGAGGGCACATTTTAATGGCTTCCGGGCGGGTGCCAAAAACCAACATAATTTTTTTACGCATTATTTTAAGCCTTCGGCAAATTGCTGACCGAATTCTTCCAGCCTCGCAATATCTTCCGGCCGCGGCAGATGAACCTGCTTAAGTGGACCGCCGGCAATCTTTACGCCTGCTTCTTCCAAGCGGGCCTGCAAAATAGCGGGACCTTCGCCGCTCCAGCCGTAAGAGCCAAAAGCGGCTCCCTGTTTGCCGGTGAGCTTCAAATGTTTAACGCCCTCCATAACGGCGGCCATGGCATGAGAAATACCGTTATTAATCGTGGGAGAACCTGCCAAAATACCGGCAGAACGGAAAACATCCGTCAGAACGTGAGTCTCATCAGTACGGGCGGCATTGACTACTTTTGCCGTCATGCCGGTTTTCTCAACGCCTCTGGCCAAAGCCTCAGCCATGACTCTCGTTTCCTGCCACATGGTATCGTAGACGATCAATACCTGATCTTCCTTGTAGCTCAAGGACCATTCTTCATATTTGTCGATAATCTGCATAGGATTTTCCCGCCAGATAATGCCGTGGCTGGGGCAGATCATCTCCACAGGCAGGCCCAGACCCCTGAACTGATCGATTTTGGCCTTGACCATTTTGGCGTAAGGGGAAACGATATTGGCGTAATATTTGATGCACTCCTGCCACAGCAAGCACTGATCCACCTCATCGTTAAACATCTTGCCCGTCACGTAATGCTGGCCGAAAGCGTCATTCGGCAGCAGCGTAGCCATGCCGTTAATATAGGTGAACATGCTGTCAGGCCAATGGAGCATGGGCGCCTCAATAAACAGCAGCTCATAACCGCCGATATCCAGCTTGTCGCCGGTCTTGACGATGGTGCAGTTCCATTCCCTGTGATACTGGCTTTCTAAGAATTGTTTGGCTTTGGCGGTGCAATATACCGGCAGGTCCGGCAGTTTTTCCAGCAAGGCCACCATGGCGCCGCTGTGATCCGTCTCCGTATGCTGGCAGATCAGGCAGTCGATGTTGGCCAGACCTACGCTGCTTTCTAAATGGGCAATATACTCATCTTTAAAAGGACCCCAGCAGGTGTCTACCAGCACCGTCTTTTTCTCGCCTTTAATCAAGTAAGAATTATAAGTAGAGCCGTTTTCCGTGGTGAACTCGTCGCCATGGAATTTTTTTAATTCCCAGTCCTTGATACCTACCCAATACAGGTTTTCTCTGATTTTGATCATTCTTATACCTCCAACGTCATCTGCTATCACTAAAGCGACGACATTTATTTATTAGTAATCATTTTCACATAGTAAAGTATATGCTCTATTGACTTTCCCGTCAAGGCGTCAGTCCGGCTCTAGGAGGCCAGGGCAATAACCAGATCCTCCAGCACTTGGGCAGGAGGTGCACTGCTCTTCATGGCTAAATCTTTATTTAAGAATACATCCATGGCTTTTTCCAGCTCTGCAAAGGAGTATTGTTTGCTTTGGGAAGCTGTCTTGTCCGCCACAAAAGGCGGCAGGCCCAAAACCTGGGCAATCTGTCCCTTGGCCATTCCTGCCTGAAGGCAGGCCTTAGCGCGGAAAATCAGCCGGAACTGCCGCAGCATCATCGCAAATACGGCATATGGCGATTGACCGCTGGCCAAAAGCAAACGCAATTCCTGCAAGGCTTGAGGCCTCCGCCGTTGACCCAAAGCGTCAACCATCCGAAAAATGTTGGCCTCCAAGCTTGGCGTCAATACAGCCTTCAGCATATCCGGCATGATCTTCGTCTCTGTACCGGCGTAGGCAATGACCTTCTCCAACTCCTGCAGGCAAAACCTTAAGCCTCCAGGCTGCCGGGCAATCTGCTCCAACAGACTTTGGTGACATTCCTTGCCCGTCTCCTGCAATGCCTTCTGCAGATAAGGCAGGATTTCCATAGGCGAAAGAGCCGCCGCTTCCACCAGGCCTTCCAGTTTGGCAATTTCGGTCACCAGCTTATTGCGCCGGTCGGGCTTGCCCTGGCCGCAGCGCAATACCAGACAAGTGGAAGGTGAGGGCTGGGCCAAATAAGATAAAAGGACCGGCTGGGCTCCGGCAGCGGAACTGTTGGCCGCCTTTTTTTTGCCCGGCGCCTTGCCCGACGCTAAGGCTTCCTCCGCAGAGCCGGCGCCGCCATCCTGCGAGTCCCCTTCGCTATCCTGGTCCCCCGGATCAGCTTTGCCTTTATCCTGCTCTTTGCCACAGGGAATAAAAGCCGGCTCTTCGATGAGCACCAGCTTGCGATCTGCCCAAAAAGGCAGCTGACAGGCTAAATCCACAACCTGAGCCTGGGTCATGTTTCTGCCGTCTTCCCGGTTGGTATTGAAAGCGTCGGCTTCGCCTCTCAGCCAGGCCTTTTTTAATTCGTCAAGAAATCTATCCTGCAGGTAAGTCTCCTCACCGTACAGCAAATAAACCGGCTGAATTTGACCGGTTTTTATTTGCCGCAATGCGGCGTCATAGCCTATAGGCCCTTTTACTCCGCCTTTTCCTGTCTTCTCCGCCATGGCTTATCTATTTACATTTCCAGCAGCTTAATGATCTCTTCTTTAGGCCTTACGCCTACGGAAGAAGCGGCAACTTTGCCTTCCTTAAGCACCACCAGAGTAGGAATGCTCATAACGCCATATTCCCGGGCCAGCTCCGGCTCTTCATCTACATTGACTTTGCCGATTTTGACTTTGCCGGCTAATTCATTGGCGATTTCATCCACTAAAGGCGACAGCATCCGGCAAGGGCCGCACCATTCGGCCCAAAAATCCACCAAAACCGGCTCATTGGCCTTTAATGCCTCTGCTTCAAAATTTTTACCATTTAATTTAATAATGGACATGTCGATTACCTCCTATCTTTTGACGGTATCCGACCAATACCGACTTAAAGCCATTTGGGGCTATTATACCATTAATATCCTTGCACTTAAACAATAAAATTATACGATATTCACTATCAAATCGGCCATACATAACGATCAAAATCATCATTTTTCTTTCCTGAAATCCGCCAGATCGCTTTTGCGGTTTTACGCGGCAGGTTAATTTGTCCGTTCTTCGCCATGTTAATGATATCAACAATTCGCAGACAATTAATGTCGTCGTCCATGCCTGTATTGAGTTGTGAATCAATGATAGGCTGCAAATTGCACTCATCCGTAGCAAATATTGGGATGCTTTTAACCTTCGCATATGCCAATGAGCAGGTCTCACCCTTGTTCTTACCAGGCTTTCGAGGGTCTATCATCACAGCCGCTAATCGATTATAGATCATGTCGTATATACTTCTTTCCTGCGGGCCAAGCTCCGTTTCATTCACTACGGAAACCTTACCCTGTGACACCAAATCTGCCAATTGCTTGTGTGCACTCATTGGTATCATAACTTCACCAAACGCGTGAGAATGCATGTAAATCTTCTTCGCTATCAGAGGAAGAGCTTCCAGGAGAAAGTGGTACTTCTCACTACTGCCGAGCTTAATGCACAAATCGGCATCTATAATCATTTGTTCCAGCACATTCATTCCTCCATAATGGCATCAAGTTCATCATCGCTTGGAGGAACAAAACTTTGTGGCACTGTGATGCCGACGTCGCTTGGTTCCAGGTTGCTCATTGAAAGTAAATATTGTAGCTTCTCGTAAGAGATTCTTTTCTTCTCGTATATATCCACAGCCAGTTCCACTAGGTTATCTATGGCTATTTTCTCATCGGCTTCAGGAATCGTAAAAGAATATCTCTTGCGTAATTGCTCTATGCTATTTTCGGTTTTGGCCAGATACTTTTCGCACTCATCCTGTTTTATAGCTTCAATCTCACATAAGCGCTTCACCATTGTCTTATATGGTACCGTAAATAGTGCGGTGAGTTGAAGAATATCTTTCACACCAACCTTATGCGGTCTTATCGAATAGCTGCGCATCTCCTGACGAAGCATTTCTTCATCGACCAAAAACTCTGCTGCAAAGCGGTTTGCCATCAGCTCCGAGATATCCAATTGCACGCCATGCTCATCGGTTTCCCCAAGGATTGATGCGGGTATTGCTTCCGCCTTTACATCATACCAGATATGATAGAGTTCATGTGCTGCAGCAAACACTTGCGCGTCAACCGGAATAGAAGTGTTGATTGCGACAAACGGCTTCCCAGTGTGACCACTACTATCCGTACCCAACATATACGTTATACCCCAGGGTCCTTCCCTACCTAATGGGTAATAGATCACACGCGCATATAGACTCAATATAGAAAAAACCTGAGTCCCGATTATCGCCTGTGTCTTTCTGCATTCGCCCAATTTTGCGCGTGCAAGCCGTTGAACAAGTTCTATCTCACCGCTGGGAAGCCGGACAATTTGTTTTGTTTTACTCATCGGCAAGTTCCTCTAACAAATGAATCTGATCAATTGCATTTCTGAGAAGCTCAACTTTTGCGCGAATTTCATCCGCTTTAATCATCCCCATAAAAGCAAGACCCGGTTCACAATTGACGGTGTTGCTTTCGGCGGTAAGCAGCGAGTCTGTGGTGCTGCCAAGAATGAATGCAATCTGTGAAAGCTCCTTCACATTGATGGCTTTTCTCCCCTTGATAATTTTACTCATAACCTGTTTTGAAATACCAAGCTTATCGGCAAGGTTCTGCTGTGTCATCCCGCGTTGCGTCATCACATTAGAAATGTTTTTGCCAACCTGTATAAAATTCATGGCATACATTGATTATTCCTCCCTTCGCAATTGCTCTTCCATTTCTAATTATATTGTATGCGAAGTTCAGCAAATTAGTC
Organism: Clostridia bacterium; assembly: GCA_018434325.1. Taxonomy (GTDB): domain Bacteria; phylum Bacillota; class Peptococcia; order DRI-13; family UBA5745; genus WRMS01. Next base: position 96,885 of record JAHDPO010000007.1, read on the forward strand.
AACATTTTATTGACTTATTTAAATATCAATTAATATTTCATTGACCATTCCCAATTATGGTCAGAGCTAACGGTAACTGCTCACCCGTAGTTTTTCACCCCTTGTACTCACTTTGACAGCCCCTTTAGCCATGGTTAGATACGTTAAACAGCCCTTATCCCGCAGCCGCTCCAGGGTATCGGGATGGGGATGGCCGTAAACATTTTTGCTGTCGCAGGAAATGACGGCGACTTTCGGCTTCACTTTATCCAGGAAAGTCTGGCTTGTACTGCCCCGCGCTCCATGATGGGCTACTTTCAAAACGCTGACCTTTTTCCATCGGGCAGCCAACTCCTCTTCTGTCTGGCTGCCTATGTCTCCCGTCAATAACAGCGAGAATTTTTTGTAACGCAGCTCCAATACCAAAGAATCCTCATTCACATTGAATCGGCTCAAGCTTTGATGCGGGCTCAAGCAGCGCAGCTCCACTTTGCCGTCTTTGATCATCTGCCCTTGGGATAGATAAACCACTTCCACCCGCTTTCTTTCGGCAATGGCAAGGAGAACCCGGCCGGCTTCCTCAGCCGCTGCCTGAGGCGGCAGAACCAAGGTGCCAACAGGCCAGCGCTCCAGAACCTCCCTTAATCCTGATATATGGTCCTCATCTGTGTGGCTGACCAGCAAAAAATCCAGCTTATTGATACCCTGGCTGCGTAAAAAGGGCTCCAGCCGGTAGGCCGCCAATTCTTTGACACTGCTGCTGCCGCCATCGACCAGCCAAACACTACCCGAGGGCATCATCAATACGATGCCGTCTCCTTGGCCTACGTCCAGAAAATGCATAACCAAGGCTTTGGGTAAAAATAGCCAGAGGGCCAGGCTTAATAGCACCACGGCTGCGCAGACGGGACGCCGCCATTGCCACAACACCCAGGGCCAATCCGGCTTAGCCGGCAAGGGTTGGAACCCGGCGGGAAAATCTTTGCCGCCCTGCTCCCGGCCCGCCGCATCATTCTGCCGATTTTCAGCGTTTTCCCGCTTGCTTCCCCGCTCGTTTTCCCTCTGGTCCGCCTGACTCTGCTTTATTTTGAACTGTTTTTCCTTGATCTGCTTTTGCTTTTCCAGCCGCCATTCTTGCCAATGTTGCCAGTCCCGCTGCCGGCATTTTTGCTTTCTTCTCTGATAAAGCCATTGGGTAATGGCCGCCTCCTTAACTGCCAAACCGGGCAAAAGCCATAACATCAGCGCCCATAAAATATAGGCGGGCCATGGCATTGCTTTTATATTTACGGCTGCAAAGGGCAAAGCCGTCCAGAGATTGGCGGAGCGGTCAAGCAAGAGGGCCAGAAAGCCGGGCGCCTGCCAAAACAGCCGGGCCGCCAAGGAGCTGCCAAAGCCGGCCACAGCCGCAAGACCCGATAAAAGCAGAAGCGGCGGCATCAAAACTACGGCCCAGGCGTTGATCAGGAAGCCCAGCGGCTGCAGTTGGTAAAACCAGAAGGCCTGGGCCGGCATAGCCGCCAACTGAGCTGCCAAGGGAATAGCCAGCCAGCCCGGCAAATTCTTTTGCAGCCAAGGGCCCAAATGAGTCAGGCCCCAAGTAACGCCAAAGGATAGCTGGAAACCGGCGTTAAAAAGGCTTTGAGGCCTTAGCCAAAGCATGACTAATGCCGCAGCCGCCAGGGCATTGGCCGTTTTGCCCCGGCGGCCTAACACCGCCGCTCCCTGCATCATGACGGCCATTAGGAAGGTACGCCACATCGATAAGGGGAAGCCGGTGAGGCTAAGATAAAAAAATAGCAGCATTAAGGCGAAGATCCGGCTCAACAGCTTTCGCCGCTTCAAAGGCCCCAACCGCTCTGCATGAAGAGCCAAACCCAGCAAAATACCGCCATGGGTGCCGGAAACGGCAAACAGATGGGCGATGCCGGCTTGCCGGTAAGTATTTTGATCTTCCCAAGCCATAAAGGATTGATCGCCGAGAAAACAGCCGGCGACTATGGCTCCTGCCTTCTGGCCGAGATGTTTTTCTATCTGATTTTTAAAATAATAGCGGAAGGATGACAGCAGCCGCTGAAAGGCAGAAGGCTCTTTGGTCAAAGTGACTTGTTGATCCGGAGCTTGCCCCCGGCAATAGATACCCTTGGTCTGCAAGTAGCTATCGTAATCGAATTGGCCGGGGTTCCCCGGCGCCTCCGTCTTCTTTAATTCCGCAGTGAAAGCAATATGGGCTCCCCTCAAGCTCTGACGGCCAAAGGCCAGCGCCTTTGCCTCCTCTGCCGGACCTTTAGCAAACCTGACCGTCAGCAAAAAGCGTTTTTGCCTTTGCCATAGTTTCTGATTCTGCTGCTCTTGGCTTTGCCGTTGCTCTTGGCTATGCTGCGGCAGTAAAGCCGGCTTCACCCCGGAGTTTTCATCTTTCGTCTCGCCGCCATGATCCGTTAGCCGTAAAATCAACTGAAAGCCCGGTCCTTGGTAAGTAGTGGCTTCCAAAGCTTTGCACTCCTCAATGATCCCTTTGCCGGACAGGGGCAAGCCCTCAGGCAGAGCTGCAGCTCCCCGGGGCCAGGCTGCCGCTCCTTGCTGCAAGAAGCCCAGGCAAAACCAAAGGAGCATAAATAATCTCCCCAGCCAAAGGCTTAGCTTTTTAACTTCTTCCGCCTGCATGGCCAGGTTTTGCTGCCGCTTGCCGGCACTGAGGGTAAAGCGGTGAAAATAAGTCAAACAGACTGCCAACTGTAAGAAGGCAGCCGCCAGGGGCGGAAGGCAGTAGCTTGCAAGGCCAGCGGCGGCAATGCCCGCCACAAAAGCGGCCGTCCATAAAGGCAGAGCCGGTTCCGGCAAAAAGTCTTTTAGGAACAGCATACCAAGTCCCGCAATTCCTCCATTTTGGCCTGCCCAATACCCTTGACTTTCAGCAAATCTTCCACTGTGCGAAAGCCGCCTTTCTCTTCACGATACTGGATGATGCGCCGGGAATAGGCGGGGCCTATGCCCGGAAGAGTTTCCAGCTCCGCTGCCGCCGCTTTATTAATATTGATTTTTCCCTTTGCTCCGGTCTGGCTTTGGCCGCTTTCCTGCCATAAATCCAGATTATCATCAGCTCTCACAATCAAAGCGCCATCTTCCCAGGAGGAAGGCTTACCGATGACCGGCACCCGAATCTGCATACCATCTTCCAAAGGCAAGGCCAGATTGATCCTGCCTAAATCGGCATCTTTCTCCGGCAACGCCAGCATCACGGCATCGTAAATCCTGTTGCCTGGCGGCAAAAAATACAGGCCGGGAGCAGCCACCTTGCCCACTACATGGACAGCCATATCTCCTTCCCTTTTGGCTGGGAGATCTGATTGCTCCCCTGCTCCGGGCGGGACCAAGCCAGTCCCTTCATTCGGGCCAGAAGCTTCAGCCGCTTCAGACGGACCAGCCAGGTCAAAACCCATACCTGAACCAGCCGCCGGCAAAGCTGCTGCAGAAGCTCCTGAGTAATCTGCCCCTAAAGCTCCCCCAGCCTCTCCGGTTCGATCATTTGCCACCGTCCCTTCTGATTGCCGTGCTTTGCCGGTCATAGCCGCCCCGGCCACTGCCTCACCGCCGCGACCTGCCGCCTCTGCTCCGGCTGGACCGCCACTCAGCCCATCAGCCAGCTCTTCCCCAGCCGCCGCCAGTACTATGGCGCCGCCTTTTCTCTGCCCCTGATACCATAAACCGGCCCAAAATCCTACCAATAATAAAATCGTCATGCCCGTCAAGCCTATCCGTTGCAACTGATTCATTCCTGGCACCGCCTTTCCGCCGCCTTTGCGCATCCTCCTCCATCTCTGCTATATCTATTTCTGGATCAAAAGATCTTTTCCTTCAAATATTTTCCATAAAATAAATTATTTTACATATGCTGGCTTTTTTATCTGCAATTAATAAAAAAATCGCCAGATTTCGACTCTCCGGCGACCAGATTAGGATAGATTCTTCGATTGTGTGTGACTTAGAGGGTATCCAATAGGATTTCCCCTTTGTATGCAGGTGCAAATACAATCGTATACGCGCCACGCTTCCCAAGTTCTTTTGCCCGAAGCACAGCCTTCTTTCCCGCCCCCCACAGGAAACAAAACCGGTGATGTTGATTTCTTCTTCAACACCCTCAAATGCGCCTTTCTTTTCCCGTATCATCTTAAAATCGGTACTGCCGGGACAGTAATCTTCGGTCTGCATACATCTGATAATTCCTATATTCATTATTTATCCTTCGTTTACAAAATCCATTTGCGGTTGATGTTATATCGGCAAATCATAAATAGGAATACCGCAAAAGTCAAAAGTATAGGAATACATAACAATGGCGACAAAATATTTGTTTGTGCGATTGCGCCGTTCAGAATGTCCGTACCATAGGTGAGCGGCAGCGCATAGGACAGCGGCCTGAAAAACACAGGCAAATCCAAAATCGGAATAAACAGGCCGCAAAGAAACAGCATCGGAAAGCGGAAGAAGTTTGAAAATGTCTGCGCCTCAAAGACTTCTTTTGCGGAAACTGCAATCAGCAGGCCGAGCAAGGTTGAGGTTACGGCGATTAAACTTACAGCCAGCAGCACGACACCCCAATTTACTCCGGCTAAGTCTACGAAAAACGCCGCAACCACGGCGGGAACAAAAGCATTGAAAATCCCGAACAAAATAGCCCCTGTAATTTTCGCCAGTACCATTGTATTCAGGCTGATGGGAGCCAGCAAAAGGCGCTCAAAGGAACGTCCTTTGCGCTCAAAAGTGATAGTAACGGCGAGCATAGATGTTGTTCCAAACAGTACGCTCATTGACATTAGGCCCGGCAAGAACTCTATGATATTCAAGCTGCCGGAGCGAACAAACTGCATCAGCGTCCATGACAAAGGGAAAATAATGCCCCAACTGATATTAGGCGGTTTTAGATAGTAATTTTGAATATCCTTTTTCAAAATACTCCAAAAGGCAATCCAGCTTTTCATTTGCTCATGCCCCCTTTTTCCTTTTCTTTTTTCAGCTTTGCCGCTTCAATTCCCGTCACTTTTACAAATACGTCCTCCAGCGTGGGGCGTAACTCCTTTGCCTCGTAAACGGAAATCCTTCTTTCGTCAAAATACTGTATTACAGGGAGCAGGGGTATCCGCTTTAGGGATACCAATATGAGCGAATTGTTTTGGCCTGTGTTGACATTACACCCCTCAAAATGCGCCTGTAAATCAGCGGCATATTTCACGATATTTTCTTCTGCCGCAAGCTGTATCCTATAACCGTGGGATATGCTTTCCATTAATTCAGGTACGCTCCCCATAGCTACGATTTTACCGGATACGATGAAGGCGATACGGTCACAAATGCGCTCCGCGTCCTCAATGTAATGCGTAGTGATAAACACCGTCGTGCCTTGATTTTTCAAGTCAACAATCAATTCCCGTATTTGTCGTGCGCTTTCCACATCAATGCCCGTTGTCGGCTCGTCAAGAAATAAGATTTGCGGCGAGTGAATAATACCTGCCGCAATCGTTAGCTTGCGGCGCATACCTTTTGAGTACGCTTTGAATGGACGCTTACCCGCTTCGGTTAGATGAAACTGCTCTAAAAGCCGTTTGGCCTTTGGCTCCCGCTCCTCTTTCTTCATACCATACAGGGAAGCGCAAAAACAGAGGTTATCAAAACCATCCATTTCATCATATAGATTGCTTTCATCCGGCACAATTCCCATGATGGATTGTGCCTTTTTGGTCTGTTTTCTCACATCAATTCCGTTAATTATTATGGTGCCGTCTGTCGGCCTCGATAGCCCAATCATCATATTGATAGTTGATGTTTTACCGGCGCCGTTAGGCCCTAAAAAACCAAATATCTCACCCGGGCGAATGGAAAAATCTACGCCGTTTACTGCGGCAAAGTCTCCATAAATTTTTTTAAGATTTGTGACATTCACAATGTCCATTCTTCTCGCACCCCTTTTCTTCTGATTTTGGCCCATGACAGAAAAGCTGTACTTCTTCGGGACATTCTTCCTGTACTTGGTGAGCACGGCAATTCTTCCGGCTACTTTGTGCGCAATTTTCGTTTTCCGGGTTGCAAGCCGCTCTCTGTATTTCAGCAAATTCCTTGAAATATGCTGAAAGTTTGAGCAATTCTTCTCGGTTGACATCATAATGCATAAAATACCCGCGCTTTTCACCAACAAGCAATCCCGCTTCGCGCAATACCTTTAGATGTTGGGAAATCGCCGCTTCTGTCAGTTCCAAACGGCGGGCCAATGCTTTCACGCAGTAGTTGTGTTGCAGTAAAAGCTTTACGATTTTTAGCCTTGTATCGTCCGATATTGCTTTCAAAACCAGTGTTTCATTACCCATAGCAACGCTCCTTCTCATTAAGTCTCCGCTTAATTAAAAGGATAGCAAATACTTCCTATTAAGTCAACGCTTAATTAATCAAACGTGTGGCCTTCTGTAAAGTACCTGTCCACTGAACAGCTTGCGGTACACCACCTGCCCCTTTGAAGATGAAGTGTCCACAATATAGCCATCCCCGGCATAAATACCGACATGGGTAATGTTCATAAAGCGTCCGTTGGGGTCATGAGAGAAAAACACAAGGTCGCCCGGCACAAGGGCATTTGGGGATATGGTCAGGCCGTTATCCACACAGTATTTTCCCTGTGCTGCCGCTGTCCGGGGGATGGATACGCCCCACCTGCGCATAGCACCATTGGGCAAGTTAGCTGCAATCGGTGTAGCTGCCCTGTCCGGCTTTCGGCGGCTGTACGGGTCACCCAGTCGGGAAAGGACAGCCTAACGATTTCCGCGCCCAATTCGCCAACGGACAGGTCGTTATACAGGTTTTGAAGCTGTTTCATGGATGATGCTGTTCGTGTCCCAAAATACGGCTTTAATCAGGTCGATGCGGGTTGTGGTGCAATCCGCTCATATAGATATAGCGGCTACTATCAGAAAGCAAAAAAATCCCGAAAGTCCGCATCCTGCGAATTTCCGGGATTTTAATTTCTTCCAGCTTCGTCAACTTTGCCAACATCGCCAACTTCTCCGGCCTCGCACCCCCGCCGATTACCGCACACCTCAAAGTGTGCAGCCGAACATCCGGCAGGTGATTTCTTTGGCGGTGGCTGTGGCCGCTATGCCTCCCATAGCCGTTTCCTTCAATGCCGCCGGCAACTGGCAGCCTACTTTATACATAGCCTGGATCACCTCGTCGGCGGGGATGATGCTGTCCATGCCGGCCAAGGCTAAATCGGCGCTGATCAAAGCATTAACAGCCTGAGAGGCATTTCTTTGAGCACAGGGCATTTGAACAAGGCCGGCCACCGGATCACATACCAGACCCATAGCATTGATCAGGGCCAGGCTGCAAGCCTCAGCCGCCGCAGCCGGGGCGCCTCCCGCCATCTGTACTGCCGCCGCCGCTGCCATAGCCGCAGCAGAACCGCACTCTGCCTGGCAGCCGCCTTCCGCTCCGGCTACCGTGGCATTGCAGGTGATAACGGCGCCAATACCGGCGGCCGTGAGCAAACCTTCAAGGATTTGCCGGCGGCTCAGTTGATATTTTTCTCCTAAAGAAATCAATACCGCAGGCAAAATGCCGCAGGAACCGGCGGTAGGCGCGGCGCAAATCCTGCCCATAGCTGCATTGACCTCGCTACCGGACAAGGCTCTGGCCATTACCTTATTAATAAAGCCGCCGCTGATCCCTTCTCCTTGAGCAGCATAAGTATTTTGCTGATGGGACAGACCTCCGATCAGGCTGTCCTTTATTGTGAAAGAGGCGTTTGCCGCCCGGCTGGCCGACTGAAGCATTACCTCATAATGCTGATCCAGCCTCTTGAAAATATTTGTTTCATCAAGGCCTGTCAACTCTATTTCATTTTGCAGGACCACAGACCACAAAGGCAGCTTTGCGGTGGAAGCCGCTTGCAGCAGATCGGCTATATTGCTATAGCCGGCCTTGCCGGCCCCTTCCTCCTCGCGAACCGGGCTGCCGGCAGCAGAAGCCGCAGTATCCGTCCCATCTTCAGATAAAGGATTGACGGCCTGGGCGCTAATCACACCTTCGGCCTGATTGACGGCCGCTACCACCTCCGGCAGCAGGGGACTGTCGGTCTCAATAATGCAGCAGGCAATGCCGCCCTTGGCTTTGCGGGAAACTTTCATAATGCCTATATTAATATTGTTTTCCGCTAAGACATGAGTAATGTTGCTAATGACGCCCTTTTTGTCATATTGGCGGATTACCAGCGTGGAGGATTGGGCCGTAAACTCCGTCTCAAAGCCGTTAATCGAACAGATCAGGATACCGCCGCCGCCGGTGGAAGAACCAATGATCTCCGCGAAAGCCTCGTCCTGATCATAAAACGTGATCACCACGCTGTTTTCATGGTGGCCTTCCAAATCCGCCTCATAAAAGTCGTAGGCGATACCGTCTGCTTCTGCCAGAGCAAAAGACTGGGACAAACGCTCATCATCTTCTTTAAAACCAAGGGCGCCGGCCACCAGTGCTTTATCGGTGCCGTGGCCTTTATACGTCTTGGCGAAAGAACCGTAGAGGCCGAAGGAAACCCGGGAAAAAGCCTTGCCGGCAATCAGCCGGGCAATCCGGGCCAAACGGTTGGCGCCGGCGGTATGAGAACTGGAAGGCCCCACCATGATAGGCCCTATAACGTCAAAAATACTGATATTCATTGGGTTCCTTCTTTCTTGAGCTATTATGGTTTTCTGCAATTAAGCCAAAGCCTTCGTACCCGTCGATATCAGCGGCCTCGAGCAGCCCTTCTGGCTAAAATAATATAAACAATGTTCGTGCCCAAAAGTAAAACAAAGACCAGCGGTAAAAACCAGGCCCCCAGCGGCATGGCCCGGGATGTGGCTACCATCAGATAGCCGAACATGGCCAAAACATACAGCTTGGTCAGGCAGAGCATATCTTTTATCAGAGGCAATACGCGCAAGCTGTTTTCCGGCGTAATCCTCACCGGCACATTCCAGGCGGCGGGAAAAAGGCTGGCCACGGTCAGCACGATATAAAGCATCACATCGACAACAATTAGTATAATCAATGAACTCTTGCCTCCCCAGGCGTCGGCCGCCCCGGCGGCATTATAATGGGTGGGTAGAGTATCCGGCATAAACCGCCAGTTCACCGCCAAATAAATCAGCGAACCTAAAAACACCAAAAGGCAAAGCCCTTCTATTATTTTATGGAAGAGGGTAAAAGGCAGTTTGATTCTCATTGCTTCCTCCTTATTGCAATCAGTTTTCCCGCTTATTTACTATGATTATAACTTAACGGACTAACTTTGCGCTATAGATTTATTATGGCCTAATGGGGGAACAATTGTTATAATCTGTTTACCGGCTGCCTATTGCGGAGTCGTTGCAAGTATTGTATAAAACAATGGCAACAGGAGAATCTGCCGAAGGAGAAATCAATAAAATCCGTCCATGATAAAAGATAACCAATTGACTAATCAGCAAAACCTTTCCGAAGGCCCCATTGGGAAAAGCCTGGTCCTGTTTGCTTTACCGCTGCTTGGCAGCAGCTTGATCCAGCAGCTTTACGGTACCCTTTCCCTCATTTTTGTGGGCCATATTCTTGGCAAGGCGGCGTCTGCCGCCGTAGGAGCCAGCAGTCTGCTGGTCTCTTGTATGGTGGGCTTTTTTACGGGGATGAGCGTTGGCTCCGGCATCGTCGCCGCCAGGTATTTTGGCGCCGGCAACGTATCCTCCCTCAAAAACGCTATTCAAACGGCAATGATCATCAGCCTGGCCGGCGGGGCTGTTTTGTCGGTTTTAGGCTATCTGCTGACGCCCCTTCTTTTGACCTGGATGAATACCCCTGCCGACATCTTTAACCAGGCTGGCGACTACCTTCGTTTTTATTTTTTCAGCCTGGTCTCCCTGGTCAGCTACAACATGGGCGCCGGTATTTTACGGTCTCTGGGCAATTCCCAAGCGCCGATGGTCTACCAACTCATCGGCGGTTTGAGCAATATAGCCACCAACATCATCTTCATCCAGCTTTTGGGCTGGGGTCTAAAAGGGGCGGCAATTGCCATTTTTTTCTCCCAGACCCTGGCAGCCTTTTTGGTTTTATGGCATCTCACCAAGCTGGACAGCGCCTATACGCTGAGCTTCCGGAAAATACATATCGATACGGCAATACTCAAAAAGATATTGTCCATAGGTATACCGGCAGGAATCCAGGCTATGGTCATTACCTTATCCAATCTGATTGTGCAATACCACATCAATGGTTTGGGCGTGGATAGTATTGCAGCTTTCACCGCCTATTTCAAGGTGGAGCTGTTCATCTATTTGCCTATCCTGGCCTTCGGCCAGGCCGCCACCACTTTTACCAGCATGAACATCGGCGCGGGCAAAATAAGCCGGGTGCGGCAAGGCTTCAAAACCGGCCTTTTCCTCAGCATATGTACAACCCTGGGCCTCAGCCTCATCACATTGCTGCTTTCGGCCAAAGCCTTCGCCTTATTCTCCAACGACGCCGATGTGATTTCTATTGGCCGGCGCCTGGGCTTCATCACTTTCCCTTTCTATTTCTTCTACGCCATCCTGGAGGTGCTGGGCTCCACCATTCGAGGCGCGGGGAAAGCCTTACCTCCAATGATCATCATTTTGCTGAATCTTTGCCTGCTGCGGACGGCTCTGCTTTATCTGGTGATGCATTTTTATCCATCCACTGCAGGCGTCGCCGCCGTTTTTCCTGTCAGCTGGGCCGGAGCCGCCCTCTGCCTTGGAGTGTACTACCGGAAAGGCCAATGGCAGCCCTCTGCCGATTGACAGGGATTTCTAGATGTGACAAAAGACGCCAAAGGAGGCTGTCTCAAATTTGGTTTTTGGCTTGAAAGAGCAATTTGAGCAGCCTTTTTTTGGATCATTGATAAAGATAATGGGCTGCTCTTGTGGAGGATTTGAGACCCGATTTAACCTAGAAAGGAAACACGGATGTTGTTTTTACAACAAAATGGGGGTGTAAAATCTGCAATTTTGAACAAAAAGGAATGCGCCTTAACCGTGCGGCTTTGAACATAGGTCTGGCCCTGGACTATATGGGCTTATCAAAATGAGACAGCTCTTTTCTTCTTCATTTCAAAAAATCCCCGGCGGCCTGCAAACAGCTGCGCACTTCATATCCCTTGTAATGCATCAATTTTAATTTAAAATCCAGCAATTCCGGCGGCACGCCCATCTCCGAGGCTACACAAAATAAATCGCCGCCGGCTTTTAGCTTTTCCCAAACCTCGCCGTCCTCCAATAAAAACTCGGCAGCAAATAAATTAGCTTCATACTCGCTGCTACATTGCAGAGAAAAGAGTTGTTTTTCCTGGAAAGTATGGCCTTTAGCCAGTTTTTGATGGTAGAGATAATGGCCCATTTCGTGACAAATGAGGAGGGGCCGCAATTCCTCCGGCAATGAAGAATTTAAACAAATCACAGCCACCCGGGATTGAAAAAAGATATAGGCCTTCAGGCTGCCCAGGGCGTCTTCCCTTAAAGAAACGTCAAAATAAGCCGCTAATCCCCGAGGGTCCCGGCTGCCTAATTCTTTTATCAATTTCCCGGCATCTTTGATGATCCTGGCAATCAAAAGGGCTTCATCTCTTTCGGGCCGAATTTCTCCCGGGCCTTATTTTTAGCGGCAAAATAAGCCTGGGTGATAGACTGGAAAAAGGCGTCCTTATCCTCTTCCGACAGCTCGCCGCCGGCAAACATCATCCCTGCCTCTTCCAGCAGCCGGACTGCCTCCTGGCGGCCTTTGCTGCCGTAGGCTTCGCCGGCAGCAGACAGAAAATCGCCGGCCTCTTCCTGGCGGGAAGGCTTTTCTTTCTGCTGCTTATCTGCCGGCAGGGGAATGGCGTCATCCACAAGATAATCGGCAGTAACGCCAAAAGTAGCGGCAATCCCTCGCAGTACTCCCTGGCCTTTGGGATATCTGGCATTAGCCTCATAATTATGGATGGAGCGCTCCGTCACTCCCAAGCGGCGGGCCAGTTCCGCCTGAGACATACCGGCTTCCTGCCTTAAAGACCGCAATTTCTCTCCAAAGCTCATCCCTTCTCCCTCCTTTAACCTGAACAAACGCTTCAGTTTTCCAGAAATATCTTTCCGGAAAACATTGACTTTCTTTCTAAATTGAGTATGATAAAGGTGAACGATATTTCTGCATTTCATTATATAGAGGAATTTACGTTCCGTCAATATATCACACTATACATTCAGAGGCGATCACTGATGGAAACGGACAAAATCATTTTACATTGCGATCTGAATAATTTTTATGCTACGGCAGCCTGCCGGGAGCATCCGGAGCTTAAAGGCCTGCCTCTCGTGGTTTGCGGCAATCCCGCCCACCGCCACGGCATTGTTCTGGCCAAAAGCGAAGAAGCGAAAAAGTACGGCGTCAAGACCGGCGATGTCCTTTGGCAGGCGCAGCAAAAATGCCCCGGCCTGGTGACGGTACCGCCGGACTTCCCCCAGTATACAAAGCTCTCTAAGGAAATTCAGGAGCTTTACAGGACGTTTACCGACCAGGTAGAGCCCTTCGGTATCGACGAATGCTGGTTAGACGTTACCGGCAGCCGTCACCTTTTCGGCAGCGGCCAGGATATTGCCGACCGGCTGCGGCAGTTGGTCAAGGATCAAGGTCTCACCATATCCGTAGGAGTCAGCTTTAATAAAATTTTTGCCAAGCTGGGCAGCGATCTTAAAAAGCCCGACGGCACTACCTTAATCACCAGGGATAATTACCGCTCTCTGCTGTGGCCCTTACCGGTAAACGACATGATGATGGTGGGCCGCTCCACCAAAGGCACTTTGGATCGTTACGGCATTTATACTATCGGCCAGCTGGCTCAGGCCTCCCCCGTTATGCTGGAAACACTCTTCGGCATTAACGGCCGTAAGCTTTGGGAGTATGCCAATGGCGAGGATCAACGCCCCGTGCTTTCTTTCGAAACTATAGCCGAGGCCAAAAGCGTGGGCCAGGGCATCACCTGCACCCGGGATTTACAAACTGAAAAAGAGGCCTTGCAAATCCTCCATTTTCTGGCCCAACGGGTAGCCCGCCGCCTCAGGGAAGGCCGTTTTTTAGCTCAATCCCTCTCCTTGATTATGCGCAGCCCCGATCTCTCCTTTCGCTCTTTTCAATGCCCCCTGAAGCCGGCGGGCCGCTCCGCCCAGCTCCTTGTGGATGAGGCTTCGGCTCTCCTCCGCAAGCACCACGACTGGCAAACGCCTATCCGGGCTTTAAGCCTGCAGGCCGGCAGCCTGATCCATGACGACACGCCTTTGCAGCAGTGCTTGTGGGGCGGCGAGAACCGGCGCCAGCAGGAGGAAAAACTGGAAGCCGTTACCGACCAGCTGCGGCAGCGCTTTGGAGCCGACAGTATTTTTAGAGCCAGCTTGCTGCTGGATATGGCTGTGCCAGAGATTTACCAGGGCGATTTCGGCGTAATGCCCGGCTCCAGGGTTTAGGGCGATGGAGTTTAGTGCGGCGCCTCCGTGAAACAAATCATCCATTTTGCTTTATCCATCAAGGTTGACTTTCCCAATAGTCTAAAACTTCATCTCATCCCACATTGTAGCGCTTAATCCAATCATTTATTTGCAGCAGATAGGCGATCATCTGAGGACCTGCCATAAGCTGCCCAAACCATGGTTTTCCGTAATCCTTCGGGGCCGCAAGAAAGGCTTCCGCTTTGCGCCTATCTACAAAGCTGTTTACCGGAGCATCCCGGTCTTTTAAAACCTGTTGCAGCCTCCGGGCAAGGAGATTTTCGTATTCCGGATTGTAGGTTTTCGGATAAGGACTTTTTTTGCGAAAAAGCAGTTCTTCCGGCAGCAGATTGCTGCAAGCCTCCCGAAGCAGCGCTTTTTCCATACCCTTTTGGTATTTCATGCTCCAGGGAACGTTATAAAGATATTCTACAATCCGATGATCGGCAAAGGGGACCCGGGCCTCAAGCCCGCAAGCCATGCTTGCCCTATCCATACGATCCAGAAGCGTCTGCATGAACCAGCGTATATTGAGATACGTGATTTTGCGCCTGGGACCTTCCTCCGGGCTTTCGCCACCGAGATAGGGCACCATTTGTAAAGACTCCTCATAGCGCTGTCTCACATAGCCTTCCAAATCAAGGGCAGCGACCAGTTCATCCCGCAGCAAAACGGTTCGGGCAGACAAGTCCCGGGACCAGGGAAAACCCTCCGTATTTAAAAGCTCCTCACGATAAAACCAGGGATATCCTCCGAAGATTTCATCGGCACATTCACCTGTCAGCGCCACTTTGTTGTGTTTTTTGACAAGAGAGCAAAAATACATCAGCGATGCATCGACGTCGGTCATCCCCGGCAGATCTTTGGCATACAAAGCTGCGGGCAGCATATCCACCAGTTTGGTCTCGTCGCATTCCAAATAAGTATGATGCAGAGGATAAACGTTCAATACCTTATCCACATAAGGCCGGTCCCGGCTGGGCTGAAATTTATTAGCCTGAAAATACCTGTCATTGCCGGCAAAATCAAAGGAGAAGGTATTAAGCATTGTGCTTTGCGCCTGTAAAAAATTTGACGCAACTGCCGTAACAATACTGGAATCGATGCCGCCGGACAAAAAGCTGCACACCGGCACATCGGAGACCATCTGCCGGGTAATGGCGTCCCGCACCAGATAGGACACCTTATCGACGGTTTCCCGGTAGCCATCGGTATGGGGCACGGCCTTTAGACTCCAGTAGGTATGCTCCCGAAAGCCTTCCCTTGAAAATATCGCCAGGTGGCCAGGTTTTATCTCATTTATACCTTTAAACACACCGCAGCCGGCAGTTCTGGCCGGACCCAGGCCAAAGATCTCCCTAAAGCTGTCCATATCAGCCTGGGGCTTTATTTGAGGATGACAAAACAGGGCCTTGATCTCGGAGCCAAACACAAGCAGGCCATTCTTTATTGTATAGAACAGCGGCTTGACACCAACCCGGTCCCGGTAGAGAAGCAGCCTGTTTTCTCTGCCATCCCAAATGGCAAAAGCAAAAATACCATTAAGCTTCGACACGAAATCAAGACCATACTCGATATAGGCATAAAGAATCACCTCGGTATCGCTGGCGGTTTCAAAAGAGTATCCTCTTTGTTTCAGCTGAGGCATAAGCTCATCTGTATTATAGATCTCCCCGTTATAAACAATCCCATAATCGGCCCCTTTTACCTGCCGCAGCATGGGCTGCCGGCCGCCTGACAGATCCCGGATCGAGAGTCTGGTGTGGGAGAGGCCAACATTTTTGTCCAGATATTCTCCGGTTTGATCGCTGCCCCGATGAGCAATTGCTTTTCTCATCGCAATCAGCACCTTGGCCCACCTGTCCTTTTCATAGGTAAAGTCCCCTTGAAAATCACAAAAGCCTGCAATACCGCACATGTTGACACCTCTATTCTCAAAAATAAAAGGCGCCGCCCCAAAAAGGGGCAAGCGCCTTTGCTTACACGCCATATTTTATTCCAGCTCTTTCTATTTGGTAACCAGAATTTTCCGTTGATAAAAAAACAGGCAAGCCCATACAACCGGGCCTGCCCACTTTTGCCTTCAGCCAAAACCAAAACTACTCCTGTTCTTCTTCTGCCCTTCTTTTTTCGGCTGACTCCTCGCGGATATGCTGAAAAAAACCGGTCATCAAAGGAACATAAGTCATGACAAAAAGCAGTGTTGCACAATTTCTGGCTTTTCTCCTGAAAGGCAAAGCCACCGATAAGCCGGTCAGCATACCTAAAGACATCAGGCAGCCTTTTAACAAAGCCAAATCACAGACGCCCATTTTCTTGATATACCGATCGGCGCATTGCAGATAGCATTTCATTGGTATCGTCCTCCTTTTGCAGGTCTTATTGGCCAAGGAATTCTGCAGGATTTAGTATAACAAATATCCCGATTACCATACACTAAAGCAAAAACAGCGGCTTCTTATTCTCTGCCGCAAAAATAAAGATCAATGGAGTTCTGGAGAAACTTTATATACTCTTTTATTGGCATGCTCGGCAAAATTATATTTATCTTTACAGTACCTGTAACATGTTATACTATTGATTAAAACGGTATCTGATATGTTCTGAACTGACTCACAACGGCACAAAATGGGAATCTGTCACCAAGCAGCAGGGAAAGTCAGGCATAGCGGAATACCACCTGATAGAATCTTTTTGCGGAAGGAGGTTTGAAGATGGATTGGATTACGGGGATACAGCGTTCCCTTGATTACACGGAGGCGCATTTGACCGAGGAAATCGATTATGAGGCGGTGGCGAAGCAGGCCTATTCGTCAGCCTTTCATTTCCAGCGGATGTTCAGTATGCTCTGCGGATTTTCTCTGGGCGACTATATCCGTATGCGCCGTTTGACGCTGGCGGCCGAGGATTTGATGCGTACCGGCGATAAGGTCATCGACATCGCGCTAAAGTACGGCTACGATACCCCCGAGAGCTTCTCCCGCGCCTTCCTGCGATTTCACGGTATTACCCCAACGGAAGCGCGCCGGGGAGGTACAATCAAATCTTTTTTCAGACTGTCCGTAAAATTGATTTTATCAGGAGGCAGCACTATGGACTACAGAATCGAGAAAAAAGACGCGTTCAGGATCATTTGTAAGAAAAAGCAAATCACAAAGCCCCAGGGGGATACCGCTACAGAGGATATCTCAGCATTCTGGAACGAGTGCGGCAAGGACGGTACAATCGAGGGCATTTGCAAGTATGCCCGCTTTGACAATCTGGGCGGCGTACTGGGCGTCTGTTTCTCCGGGGAGATGGCGGATTCCGGTTTTCCTTACGGCATCGGCGCGGAGTACAATGGCACACCGCTTCGCGGAGAAGCACTGGAGATTGTGGAGATTCCTGCATACACTTATGCGGTATTTCAGTGCAAGGGCAAGATGCCCGACGCCTTCAAAAAGACCTATCAGCAGATTTGCACGGAGTTCTTTCCCCAGAGCAACTACGAATACGGCAGCGGCGCTGAGCTTGAAGTCTACCCTTCGGCGGATGTGTCCAATCCGGACTATACCTGTGAAATCTGGATTGCGGTAAACGAGAAAAAATAAGAAAACAAACGATTTGTGGGCTGGGCAGCGATCCGCTGCCCAGCCCACATTCCTTGTCCGAATAAAATATCCGATAACGTGCCGTTTCAGACGCCGTCCTCAAAGGTACATATTTCATCCGGCGTCTCAAATTCAATTGTGGCGTGCTGAATCCCCTCTTCTTTCAGAACGTCGCGGATTTTGTTTTTCAGTTCAATCAAATCAGGCGCAGACACAGCCTCCGTCAAAACGATATGGACGGTGAGCACTTTGTACTCCTCGTCTAACGACCAGATGTGCAGGTCATGTATATTGCGAACTTGGCCGATTTCCTCCAATTCTTCCACGATATGAGCCCGGTCAAGGTCCGCCGGAATCCCTTGCATGAGAATCGGAAGCACCTGCTTGATGTTTTTGACCACGTTCAACAAGACGAAGCAGGCGATGGCAATAGAAAGAATAGGGTCGATGATGGTAAGCCCGGTGACCTGCATAAGGATGGAGCCAATCAAAACCGCCACCCAGCCCAAAACATCCTCCAGCAAATGCAAAGAGACAACCCTTTCGTTGATGGAACTCGCCTTGCGGGTGCGCAGTACAGCGACGCCATTAACGATGATGCCCAGCACCGCAAGGGCGAACATCCCCGCCGGATTGGTTTCCTGCGGGGCGAAAAGGCGGGGAACCGCCTGTAAAAGAATATAGATGCTCCCTACCACCAAGACAACTGAATTGATGATTGCCCCCAAAAGGGAGAAGCGTTTGTAGCCATAGGTGTATTGCGTTGTCTTGCCTTTTTGGGACAGTCTTTGAAAATACCAGGCAAGTCCAAGGGATACGCTGTCGCCAAAGTCATGGACGGCGTCGGAAATGATGGCGATGCTGTTAGTAAAGATGCCTCCCACCAGTTCGATAAGCGTGAAGGACAGATTCAGAAAAAATGCAACGCCGATATTTCCGGCGCCGTCATGGGAGTGGTTGTGTCCATGATGATGGTGATTGTGGGCCATAGAGACGCTTCCCTCTTTGTCATATTGTGAGGCTTAATCCCGCAGGGATTTAAGCCGGCGGGATATGGCGGATATGCTGATTTAATGTATTTTCCGCAAGCTCAGTATATTGCTTGCTTATATCAATCCCTATTCCGCGCCGGTTTAGTTTAACAGCCGCATTTACCGTACTTCCGGTTCCGGAAAAAGGGTCCAGCACTATGCCGTCAACAGGACAGGTTGCCATTATTGGCGTTTGCAATAATTCTTCCGGAAATACCGCGCAATGGACGTCTGTTCTCCATTTGTCCTCCGGAACTATACGCCAGATATTTGATGGGATAAAACCTTTGGCACGCATTTTAATAATATAGTAGCCTTTATCCGCTAATTCTTTGGCTCTGCCGCTGATTTTCGTATTCCCGCTGTGATAACTGCGCTGAGCTCCTCGGATGGTCATCCGGAAATCAACGATTTCCCCGTTTCTCATTTCTTCCAAGGTTTCGTTTAAGGCTGACCGGGCGCCTGCTTTTTCCTCTGCCGTTAAAAACGTTGTTTCCTCAAGCTTTTTGAAATAAGTTTTGCCGGAGACTCCCGTTGCCGAAGTCAGTTGTCCATTTAATTCGTAGGGTTTTTTATCCGGAATAATTCTTATGGCGTCTGTGTCAAAGTAATACCCTTTGGCTGATTTAACGAAATGAAAAACATGTTCATAGATATCCCGAAACCTGTCCTTGGCACTTTGGGTGCCTTTCATCTGATCCCAGATTATATCGCTTCTCAATATCCAGCCTCTGTCCTGCATGGCTATGGCAACCCGCCAGGGCATACCCATTAAGTTCTTCTTGTAAAACTTATCGCCAAGATTCAGCCAAAAAGAACCCGCCGGCTTTAAAACTCTATGGACTTCATCAATAATCAGCATTAAATTATCAATATACTCTTGCGGCTGATTTTCCGAACCTAATATATGATTTAATTCGCCTTCATAATCCTGATAAATTCTCTGCTGCCAATAGGGAGGTGAAGTAATGACACAGTCAATCGAATTGCTTGGAATCGATTTCAATATTTCCTTACTGTCTCCCGTGGCGAATCCGAATCGCTCCCCGCCGTCAATTACTCTATTAAACATTAAGCGACCCATCGCCCTTTCCTTTAGCTTCAATATTTTTTATAAAATCTGCAGCAGCCAAATAGTTTTCTTTATTAGCTCCGCCTAATATTTTATTAATACCGTCGAGGTCCGTACTTTTCCATCGATCGGGCTTCAGCTGAAATCTACTGTCTGTATCATTCCATTCTAATTTAAATGTAACAAAGTGAATATCGTCATCCATACTGCTGCGTAAATCAGCTGTGTCAACAGCGCTTTCTAAGTAAGACAAGGCTACATCTTGAATAACGAACACAATCTTTTTATTCCAGTGATTAATGATTTTGCCCTTTTTATAGACTTGCTGCATCATGGTTTTCATAAATTCATTGGCCCAATTTAAACCAAAGGTATAATTTCGTGAATATTCGCCATCCTGCAGCAAATCCCGTACATAAGGGTATGGCGAACCTGTTGTGCCATTGGCCTGAAACTCAACGCATAAAAAATCCATTACGTCCGTTCCGGTTTCATCTGTCTTGGCCGCGACAAAGTCAACGTTGCCGCCGACCCCTATATTGACTTCTTTAATCCAACTGACGTTTTCCCAATCCGGGAAGAACTTTTCCCGGATTGTATCAAATACAATATCCTCTAAAAATCTATTGGGGCAAATGATAACAGGAACACTTTCCGACAAAAATGAGCCTTGGTACCCAACCGTACATATTCCGACCTTTATTTTAGGTTCGCTTTTTCTTGGCTTATTGCACTCTCTTTTTATGTAAGGGCAATATTGTTTATCTCTATCCACGATGGCGGTTTCGGAGCAGTCATTGTAAACATGCCCGAATACCTCGATTGGATATTTTCCGATAGCAGGTTTCATTATTTAATACTCCTTTAATTATAATCAGCGCCTGGCTGATGAGCAAGCTTTACCTATGATAAAAGAGTGCTGCCCTCCATTTCTGAAAGACAGCAGCCCAAAGCCTTCTTATTATTTCATTGCCTGCTTGACAGGCAACCCCTTATTTTACAACGATATTGACCAGCTTGCCGGGAACGCTGATCACTTTGACCACGGTTTTGTCGCCGATGGCTTCTTTCGCTCGCTCCATGGCCAAAATGGTTTCCTGAACCTCGCTTTGCTCCATGGTGGCCGGCACCGTCAGGCGGCCTCTGACCTTGCCGTTGACCTGGAAGACCACTTCGATCTCCTCTTTGGCTAAAGCCGCCTCGTCATAGACGGGCCAAGCCTCGGTATGGACGCTCTGCTCACCGCCCAACTCCTGCCAAAGCTCCTCGGCAATATGAGGGGCAAAAGGCGCCACCAGGCGGACCAGCTGCTCCAAACACTCCCGCATCACGCCGGGGTCCATCTCACCCTTATCCTTGTACTGATACAAGGCGTTGACCAGCTCCATGACGGCGCTGACGGCAGTGTTGAAATTGAAGCGATTCTCCACATCCTCCGTGACTTTTTTGATGGTACTGTGGAGCACCCGCAAAATGTCTTTTTCCGCTTTCGGCAAAAGGGCAACCTCAGCCCTGGGCGCCGCCGACTTCAAAGCCGGGCATTCCTGCAAAGAAAGGGCAACGATTCGCCACAATCTGCTGAGGAAACGATAGGCTCCTTCCACGCCCTGCTCGCTCCACTCCAAATCCCGATCCGGCGGGGCAGCAAACAAAATGAAAAGACGGGCGGTATCGGCGCCGTATTTTTTGATGATTTCTTCCGGGCTTACCGTATTGCCCTTTGATTTAGACATCTTCGAGCCGTTCATCAGCACCATGCCTTGGGTCAACAGGTTTTGGAAAGGCTCGTCACAGCCCACCAGTCCCATATCCCGCAAAGCCTTGACGAAAAAGCGGGCATACATCAAATGGAGGATAGCATGCTCCACGCCGCCGATGTACTGATCTACGTTCATCCAATAATCGGTTTTGCTGCGGCTGAAAGCCTGCTGATCATTTTGGGGATCGGTATACCGCAGAAAATACCAGGAGGAGCAAACGAAGGTATCCATAGTATCCGTTTCCCGCCGGGCCTTGCCGCCGCATTTGGGGCAGGTGGTCTCATGGAAGGAAGGATAGTGATTCAGCGGTGATTCTCCTGTAGGACGAAACTCCACATTCAGCGGCAATTCCACCGGCAGCTGATCCTCAGGCACCGGCTGGGGGCCGCATTCGGGACAATAGACGATGGGAATGGGGGCGCCCCAGTAGCGCTGGCGGGAAATCAGCCAGTCCCGCAGGCGGAAATTGATCTGCCGCTCGCCCAGGCCTTTTTGTTCCAGCCAGTCTACGATTTGCCTTTTGCCTTCTTGGTTGGTCAGTCCGTCGAACTGGCCGGAATTATCCATAAAGCCTTCATCCACATAGGCTTCTCTCAAGGTCTCCACATACAAATTATCTCCTGCCGGCTGAATGACCAGCTTCATGGGCAGGCGATATTTTTTGGCAAAAATAAAGTCTCTTTCGTCATGGGCCGGCACGCCCATAACGGCGCCGGTGCCGTAATCCAGCAGCACGTAATTGCCTACCCACAGGGGCACTTTCTCTCCCGTGGCAGGATTGATCACATGGCCGCCGGTGAAGACCCCTTCTTTCTCCACTTCGGTAGAGGTGCGGTCCACATCCGTCAGCTTTTGAACCTTGCGGACAAACTCCCGGACCGGTTCTTCATAAGAAGTGCCGGCAATGACTTTCTCCACCAAAGGGTGCTCGGCGGCCAGCACCATGTAGGTAACGCCAAAGATAGTGTCCGGCCGGGTGGTGTACACCGGCACCCGGTCGCCGGTCTCCGCTACTTCAAAAATCAGCTGAGCCCCTTCGCTTCTGCCGATCCAGTTGCTTTGCATGATCTTGACTTTTTCCGGCCAGCCCGGCAGATCCTCCAAGCTATCTAAAAGCTCTTGAGCGTAAGCCGTCGTTTTAAAATACCATTGATCCAGAGCCTTCTTCTCTACGGTGGAGCTGCAGCGCTCGCAAGCGCCGTCCACTACCTGCTCATTAGCCAGTACGGTGGCGCAATCGGGGCACCAGTTGACATAGCCCAGCTTTTTATAAGCCAGTCCCTTTTTATAAAACTGCAAAAACAGCCACTGGGTCCAGCGGTAATAATCCGGCAGGCAGGTAGCCACCTCCCGGTCCCAATCGTAGCTGATACCCATGCTTTTTAATTGACGCCGCATATTGGCGATATTATCCAAGGTCCAATCCGCCGGAGGAGTACCGTTTTTGATGGCAGCATTTTCTGCCGGCAGGCCGAAAGAATCCCAGCCCATGGGATGAAGGACATTGTAGCCCCGCATCATTTTGAACCTGGCCAATACGTCGCCGATCGAATAATTCCGGACGTGACCCATATGCAAGTGGCCCGAAGGATAAGGGAACATCTCCAGGCAATAATATTTAGGCTTGTCCTGATCCTCTGAAACCTTGTAAGCCTTCGTCTCCTGCCAACGGGCTTGCCACTTTGTCTCCAGCTTCTCATGCTGATATCGTTCTTCCACGGAAACACTCCTCCATATTTCAACCGTTATCGTATAACAATAATATAATTATGTACTGATACCGGGCCAATAATGCCTCATTATACTCCACTTCCAGCCCTTGAGTCAAATCATTTGCAGGCAAGCTGTTTTTCATATATAATGAAGCGAGAGGCTTTCCTCCTTAGAGGGGATTCACCTGAATTTTGCTACAAACTACTTAGGGAGCATTGTACTTGATGACTATGCACGAACAAGGCCTGCAAGAAGGGCCCCGCCGTCAAAAGTTAAAAAGAAGAGCCGGCTCCAGAGGCCGCCGCCGTTTGGCAAAATATTTTCGTTTGCTTATTTTAATGTTTTCTTTATTTCTTTGCACTTTTATCATATCCTCACTGCTTTCCGGCAATGCCCACCGGTTAGGCCAGGTTTTCCGCAATATCGCTACCCCCGGCGTTCCGAAATTAACCATCCAGGACGCTCAATACTTGCATAAAGTCAGCCCCCTGAGCCGCAAAAGCGCTCAAGCCCTTTGCGACCATTTAAGCACCAATTGCCAGGAAAACCAAGGCATCGTGGCTCTGAATACCGGCAGCAGCGCCGGGCTGCAAAATCAAAGCTCTATACAGAAATTTCTCAGCAAGATCAATTATAACCCTGAGACTTTGCAGATCAAGCAGGCTTTAAGCCAAAAAGTGGAGTTTGCCACACCTCCTTCCAGTATGAATGTCCTGATGTTTTTCAATGACCAAACCATTACCGCAGAATCTCTGGAAAGCATTAATCGGTTTTCGCCGGAAAGCGACGGCACCTGTTATGTGGTAGTGGAAGCCGTCTGGAAGGCGGCGAAAAGCTGGCAGCAGGATCGCAGCGGCGTATATTGTTTTGCCATCAAGTTTGACCGGCCGGCTGTCTTCTCTTTAAATACCGAGTCCATCGACCCCGGAGAACTGCTGGTCTTTTATGCCGAATACCTTTGCCCCGGCGAAGCCGTAGCCGTTCAAAGCAATTTGCCCCTTAATCTGCAATTTGCCTCCTACGGGTCAAAGCAGATGATCTCTTTGGCGCCCATCAGCTACGATATCCGCCCGGGAGTTTACAGCACCACCCTTACGGCCGGCGAAACCAGCCAAACCTTCGACATTACCGTTAAGGATAAAGAATTTGCCGTCCAATACGTCACCATGGATCCTCAGGTGCTGGCCGAAACCCGCACGGAAGAAACCAACAAAGAATTCCAGGAAAAAATCACGCCGATTTTATCGGAGCAGCTGCCGCAGTTGCTTTGGCAAGGTAAAGCCTCCCTGCCGGTGCCGGAAGGCAAGGTTCTTACCCTCTTTGGTTCCCGCCGCTACGTAAACGACGACGCCAATTCTTACCGCCACTCCGGTTTGGACCTTGCAGCCCCCATCGGCACAGAGGTCAAAGCCGTTAATGACGGCAAGGTTCTTTTTGCGGAGTTTTTAGCTTATACCGGCAATACAATTATTATCGAGCATGGCCTGGGCCTGAAAAGCTGGTATTACCATATGGATGAGCTCAGCGTCAATGTGGGTGATACCGTCAAAAAAGACGACGTCATCGGCCGCTCCGGCCAGACCGGCTTTGCGGCAGAGCCCCATCTTCACTTGAACCTTTCCGTGGGCGATACCTATATCAATCCTGTAACCGCCTTTAATTCTCCTTTGTTTGCAGACCCCTTGCCCTGACTAAGGCCCCATTCTAATCCGGCCTAGTTCAACCCCAGGAGTGAATCCATGCTTAGCCGAATCAAAAGAATCTTATTTTCCCGGGCCTTCTTTTTTGGCTCCTTACTCTTGCTGCAGATCATCCTCATTTCCTTTCTATTTCTGACTCTAAGCCAGCAGGGGGCCACTATTTACGCTACCTTGACGGTGCTCAGTGCTTTTGTGGTTCTCTGGCTGTTTAGCGGCGACTTAAGCCCTTCTTACAAGATGATTTGGGGCCTTTTGATTTTTATCTTTCCTCTTTTGGGCTGCTTCTATTTTCTCCTGTGGAACAGGATCAAAATGCCCCGGCGTCTGCAGCGCTCATTCCTCAGAATCTATCAGCAGACCCATGACATCAATCCCCAATCGCCGCAGGTCATGGACGAATTAAAGCTTCTTTGCCCCCACCTATCCTGCCAGGCTCAGCAATTGCTCAATACCTCCCAGGCTCCCGTCCATTATTGTTACAATCCGCGGTATTTCTCTTTAGGCGAGCTTTGGTTCGAAGACATGATGGCTCAGCTGGCCAAGGCTGAGAGCTATATTTTTATGGAGTTTTTTATTATCGGACCCGGTCAGGTCATGGATCGGCTTCTCGACCTCCTGGAAGCCAAGGTCAAGGAGGGCGTGGAAGTCAAATTCCTTTACGACGATATCGGCAGTATATTTATTGTACCTCCCGGTTATCTCCATTCCATCCGCAGCCGGGGCATCGACGCCCGTCTTTTTAACCCCATTACGCCTTTTCTCGACGGCTTCATCAACAGCCGCGACCACCGCAAAATCGTCGTCATCGATGGCCGTGTGGCTTATACCGGCGGCTGCAACCTGGCTGATGAGTATGTCAATGCCAAGGTCCGCTTCGGCCATTGGAAAGACACCATGGTTCGTCTGGAAGGCCCCGGCGTTTGGAGCCTGACCCTGCTTTTTCTTCAAGGCTGGGATTTCACAACGGACAGCAGGCCGGATTACCTTTCCTATAAAAGGGATTTCCCCTTGTCCCGCGAAGCCAAATCCGGCTACGTTCAGCCCTTCGGCTCCAATCCCATGGTGAAGGGCAGCGCCCAAAACGCCTATATGCAGATCATCAGCCGGGCTACCAGATACGTCTATATTACTACCCCTTATCTGATCCTGGATGAAGAATTGAAAGAAGCTCTTTGCCTGGCTGCCGTTTCCGGCGTAGACGTGCGGATCATCACTCCCGCCATTCCTGACAAAAAAACAGTCTTCATGCTGACTCAATCCTACTATCCGCCTTTGGTTCAGGCCGGCGTCAAGATTTACGAATACACTCCTGGTTTCATCCATGCTAAAATGTTTGTCAGCGACGACCTGGTAGCGGTAGTCGGCACCGCCAACCTGGATTTCCGCAGCCTCTACCTGCATTTTGAATGCTGCGCCGAATTCTATGGCAGCACCGTTGTTCGCGAGGTAAAGGAAGACTTTTTAAATACCCAGGCGGTCTCCCACCTGATTACCTCCCAGGATCTGCATGCCGTTTCCGGCTGCAAACGTCTGGCCCAGGCTATTCTGCGCTTGCTGGCGCCCCTGTTTTAACTCCACCAAACCCCACCCCCGCAGATCAGCAGCAGAGCAGCGGCGATGTGACCATCTCCTTCCGTCTCAGTTATTAACTCTCACTTCTCCTTCATTATGTCTACATGTATACATGTTTTTAATTTGCTTTTCCTGTTGTTTGATGAATCACGCAGTGTTATCATGGAAGCATCCCACCGCTGCTCTGTGCAAATGGCAGCGTAAATTTTAGGAAAATAAGGAGCTTTCGCTATGATTACTCTCGTCGCAAACGGAGCCTGGCTTTTGCCTGACGGCTGTTTGGTTCACAACGACGCCGCCGGCATCAGCCTTTTGGAAAAGTCAGGTCTGACTGCCGATCAGGAAGCAGGCAAAAAAAAGACCATAGCTTACGATATATTGCAAGCCCATAACACCGCTGAAAAACCGGATCAGTTGAAAATCAAGTTTGACGCCATGGCCAGCCATGACATCACCTTCGTGGGCATTATTCAGACGGCCAGGGCCTCGGGTATGACCGCTTTTCCCTTGCCCTATGTGCTGACCAATTGCCATAATACCCTCTGCGCCGTAGGCGGCACCATTAATGAAGATGATCACCTCTTCGGCCTTTCCGCCGCCAAAAAGTACGGCGGCATTTATGTTCCTCCCCATCTGGCGGTGATTCACCAATACATGCGGGAGCAGATGGCAGCTTGCGGTTCCATGATCCTGGGTTCCGACAGCCATACCCGCTATGGCGCTTTAGGCACCATGGCCATCGGCGAAGGCGGCGGCGAGCTGGCCAAGCAGCTTCTGCAAAAAACCTATGATGTAGCTTACCCCAAAGTAGTGGCCGTAGAGCTTATCGGCCGGCCCCGGCAAGGAGTGGGCCCTCAGGACGTGGCTTTGGCCATCATTGGCGCTACCTTTAATAATGGCTTCCTGAAAAACAAGATCGTTGAATTTATAGGCGAAGGCATCAACCATTTGGATATGGATTTCCGCAACGGCATCGACGTTATGACCACGGAGACCACTTGCTTATCCTCCATCTGGCGCACCGACGAAGCCGTCAGGGAGTATCTGGCCCTCCATGGCCGGCCCGAGGCTTACCGCCGTTTATCTCCCGCTGCCGGCGCTTATTACGACAGCCTGATCCGCCTTGATCTGTCTAAGGTAGAGCCGATGATCGCTCTGCCCATGCACCCCAGCAATGTTTATACGATTAAAACGCTCCAGGAAAACCTTGAAGATATCCTGACCAAAACGGAAAAAGATGCCCGGGATTTAATCGATAATCCCAGAATTACCTTTTCCCTGCGGGACAAAATCGTCGGCGGCCGGCTCCAGGTGGATCAAGGTGTTATTGCCGGCTGTGCCGGCGGCACTTATACCAATATCAGCGAAGCGGCCCGCATCATCGGCAAAGGCCCTACAGGCCAGGGCGCCTACAGCCTCAGCGTTTACCCCTCCAGCCAGCCGGTAATGCTGGCGCTCACCAAAAACGGCGATCTCACTTCTTTGATGAGTGCCGGGGCCATTATCCGCAGCGCTTTCTGCGGCCCCTGCTTCGGCGCCGGCGATGTACCGGCCAATAACAGTCTTTCCATTCGCCACACCACCAGAAACTTTCCCAGCCGGGAAGGCTCAAAGCCGGCTAACGGCCAAATTGCCTCGGTGGCCCTGATGGACGCCCGCTCCATTGCCGCCACTTCCCTGAATCAAGGCCGGCTTACCGCGGCCACCGAGCTGGAATATGACGCCGCCATTCCCCCTTATACTTATGACAGCGCTCCTTATGACAGCCGAGTCTACCAGGGCTTTGGCAAGCCCCAGCCTGAGGAAGCTCTGCGGCTGGGCCCCGGCATCACCGACTGGCCCGCCATGCCGGCGCTACCTCAGCATGCCCTGATCTCCATCGTTTCGTTCATCAATGATCCGGTGACTACCACCGATGAGCTGATCCCCTCCGGCGAAACCTCTTCCTTCCGTTCCAATCCTTTGGGCCTGGCGGAGTTTACCTTATCCCGTAAGGATCCGGATTATGTGGGCAAGGCCAAAGCCGTTCAGGCTCTGGAAGAAGCCCGCGGGGCGCTGACGGGAGAGGCCGGCACTGCCGCTGCTGCGCAAGTAACAGCCGAAGCAAAAGAGCTGGAGGATCTGCTTGATTTAGTGCGGAAAGTGCCGGGCTTCGGCGAGACAGCCTGGCAGGAGCTGGCCATCAGCTCCGCCATCTACGCCAAGAAACCGGGCGACGGCTCCGCCAGAGAGCAGGCCGCCAGCTGCCAGCGGGTTTTGGGGGCCGGCGCCAATATCGCCGCCGAATACGCCACCAAACGCTACCGTTCCAACCTGCTCAATTGGGGCATGCTGCCTTTCCTCTATGAAGGCCAGCCGCCTTTCAGCAAAGGGGATAGCCTTTTCTTCCCCAATATCCGGGAGGCTGTGGCAGGGGATACTTCCGCCATCGAAGGCTGGCTCCTGGGGGAAACACCTCAAAGGCTCATCTTCTCTATCGCTCCGTTAACCAAGGATGAAGCAGCCATTTTACAGGCCGGCTCTTTGATCAACTACAACCGGCAAGGATAGCCTTCTTCCGAATATCAAGAATACGCAAATCTGCATACTACAGAGGCTAAAGAAAAAGCGGCTCTTGCAAGCTGCTTTTTCTTTAGCCTGTATTTGCTAACATACCACGGCAGAGCACCGTCCGGGCGCGGGAACAGCATTGCCACCGTCCTGCGAAAAATGTCTAATTTTGTAAACATTTTTGACTAGAACAAAATTTTCCTATATAATAAGTGCAGATTTTTATATTTAAACGATTTGCAGAATGACTATAGAAAGAGGTTGTCCGATGATGAAACGAGCCCCTTTGTTTGGCCTTGCTTTTCTGCTGTTATGCGCCGGCCTGGCGGCCTGTTCTCCCTTTAGCAGCTCCGCCTCCCTTCCCCAGCTGAATCGAAAAGAGCCTGTGATTCTGGAAGTGTGGCATTATTATAACGGTCCCCAGAAAGCTGCCTTCGACGAGCTGGTAACCGCCTTTAACGAATCCGTCGGCCTGGAAGAAGGCATTGTTGTCCAGGGCTATGGTCAGGGCAATGTCACCGACCTGATCAATGCCGTCATTGACGCCGCCAATAAAAAGGTGGGTGCGGGCAAGGTGCCGGATATTTTTGCCGCCTATGCGGATACCGCCTATGCCGTGGACCAGCTTGGCCTGGTGGCAAGCCTGGATACTTACCTGACAGAAGAAGAGCTGGCGGAATACCGGCCGGAATTCATTGAGGAAGGCCGGATTTCCCAGGACGGCGCCCTAAAAATTTTTCCTATTGCCAAATCCATTGAGCTGCTGTTTATAAATACCACCGACTGGACGCCCTTTGCCGCAGCCACCGGCTACCGGTTGGAGGATCTAGGCACCCTGGAGGGCCTGGCCCAAGCGGCGGAGGCCTATTATCTATGGACTGACGCCCAGACCCCGGAAATACCGGAGGACGGCAAGGCGCTCTTTGGCCGTGACGCCATGGCAAACTATTGCATCATCGGCAGCCAGCAGCTGGGTGTGGAGCTGTTTAGCGGTTATGGCGGACAAGGGGTCATTACCACAGATAAAGCGGTGTTTCGCTCCCTCTGGGATCAGTATTACGTTCCCTTTATCAACGGCTACTACGGCGCCTTTGGCAGGTTCCGTTCCGATGATGCAAAAATCGGCAAGCTGATTTCCTTTGTGGGCTCCTCCACCAGCGTCGTCTATTTCCCGGATCGGGTCGCCGTCAGCGATGTGGAAAGCTACCCCATCGAGTGCTCCGTTTTGCCCGCCCCGATGTTTGCCGCCGGCAAGCAGGTGGCCATTCAGCAGGGAGCAGGCATGGCCGTTACCAAAAGCGATCCCAAAACGGAGTATGCCGCCACCATTTTTCTAAAATGGTTTACGGAAGCAGAGCATAATATCCGGTTTGCTGTAAGCTCCGGGTATTTGCCTGTCAAACAAGATGCATTGCAGCTGGATAAAATTAACGAGGTTCTTGCCGGCTGGGAGGATCAAGCTACAGCAGAGCGCATGAGCCACACCTTTGCCGCTGCCCTGGAGCAGATCGGCAACAGCACCCTTTACGCCAGCAAAGCTTTTGAAGGAGGAACCCAGGCCCGCATGGTGCTGGAGCAGTCCTTAAACGATCAGGCCAAGGCCGACCGGGAAAAAGTGCTTGAACTCATGGCTCAGGGAATCAGCCGGGCCAGTGCGGTGGCGCAATTTAATACCGACGCCAATTTTGACGCCTGGCATGAGCAAATCTGCAAGCAGTTGATGGAAACCTTGCCGGCCGGCCCGCAAAACACCAAAAGCAGCGGAGACTGATATCTGCCTGATGGGTTTTTAGGAGATAAATCATGATAAAGCTTAGCTTGAAACGCCATTCCATCATAAAACGGATTACCCTGTCTCTGGCAGCGGTATTGACGTTGCAATCCCTGCTATTTGCAGCTTTTATCCTGCTTGGCGGCACCGTAGAACAGCTGAACCAAAATGCACTGGATATCCTGAATGAGCGAGCTATTAATCGTAAGAACGATCTGGAAAATGAGATGATTGAGCGCTGGTCTAACCTAATGCAAAGCCAGGAAGTCATCCAGGCCAAGGTAGCCCTTCATTTGTCTCAAACAGGCAGAACCTATGCGGACCTCTCCCCCGGCAACCAGCAGACGGCAGACCTGCTTGCCCTCTTATCCGAGGAGCTCATCCAGCTAATGCGGCGCAATGTTGTCAGCGGTGCCTTTGTCCTGTTCCAGGGAGATACGGAGGCTGAAACAAAGACCGGCCTTTATCTGCGGAACCTAAGCCCCATCTCCAATCCCGGCAACAACTCGGCCTTGCTGCTGGAGCGCGGCCCTTCTAACTTGGGCCAACTCCTGAATATTCCCCTGGACTCAGGCTGGCAGCCGGTCTTTCGGGAGTCGGAGGATTTAGCCTTCTATCAGGCTCCTCTGGATGCGGCGAAAGCCCATCCCGGTATACAAGCCAAGGATCTGGGCTATTGGAGCAGCCCTTTTTTGCTTAATAAAGACAACCGTCATTCCATTACCTATTCTCAGCCCCTATTAAGCCCTCAGGGTGAGCCCTACGGGGTGATAGGCGTTGAAGTAGCGCTGGACTACCTGCAGGCACAGCTGCCTTTTACGGAGCTAAACCAAGACAGAAACAGCGCCTATCTGCTTGCCACGACAAAGGACAACGGGCAAAGCTTTCAGCCTGTGGTTTCCTCCGGGCCGATTCTTAAAGCGTTGTTTGGAGAAACAACGGCCTTTACCTTCCATTCCTCCTCACGGTCCGGCGGCATAACCCAGGCCCAGACAGACCCGGAGCGCACCGGCGAGACGGTCTATGCCAGCATTCAATACTTCAATCTGTATAATACCAATACTCCCTTTGAACAGCAGCGCTGGGCGCTCATCGCCATGAGCCGGAGCAGAGATTTGTTTCATTTCTCGGACAAAGTGGTCTCCTCGCTGCTGCTTTTTTCTGTTATCCTGCTGGTGCTGGGCGTGGGGATCGCTTGCTTCGTCGGCTATCTGGTGTCAAAGCCTATTCTGCTCCTGGCAAAGCAGGTCAGCACCCTTGATCCTGCTGTACCCGTTACCTTGCCGCCCATTCATGTCAGTGAGATCGACGACCTTTCCGCCGCTATTGAATCCCTGAGCAAAAATGTGGCAGATAACGCCTCGCGCCTATCGCAAATCATCGCCATGACCGCCATCCCCATCGGCGCTTTCGATGTGAATCTGGCCGCTCAAATGGCCTATGTCACCAAGGGCTTTTTGGAGCTGTTCCAGCTGACGAGCTGTGCGGAGCAAATGAGCGCGGCAACGCTTCTGGAGCACCTGGAAAGCCTGAAGCAGTACATCGAGGAGGAATCCTCTGCCGATCAAACCACGGTGTTTAAACTGACGGATAAAGACGGCGCCTTCCGCTGGATACGCCTGACAATGGTCAAAACCGAGCAGTCCATCCTGGGGGTTGTGGTGGACGTCACTGCGGAGACCATAGAGAAGCGCCGCATCGAGTATGAACGTGATTACGACCTGTTGACGAGCCTGCCTAACCGCCGGGCTTTCCACGACCGGCTGACCCGGCTGGAAGCGGAGCCGGATCAAATCAAAATCGGCGCTCTGATCATGATGGACTTGGATAATCTGAAGCACATCAACGACACCTACGGCCATGACTATGGGGATGAATACATCCGCCTGGCAGCATCAGTGCTGCGCAGCTACAGCGCCCACAGCGCGCTGGTTGCCCGGATGAGCGGCGACGAGTTTTATGTGTTTTTTTATGGTTACGAATCCAAGCCGACCCTAAAGCAAGTCATCTACGACATGCGGCGGAAGATGGATGAAACTTACCTGCTGCTGCCCGAGGGGAGGCGGTTGAAGCTGCGGGCCTCCGCCGGCATTGCCTGGTACCCGAAGGACAGCCGCTCCGTGTCGGAGCTCATCCGGTTTGCGGACTTTGCAATGTATCAGGTAAAAACCGCCGTGAAAGGCGGAGTAAAGGATTTTGACCTGGGCAGCTACCAACGGGACGCCTTCCTGCTGTATAGCCGGGAAGAGCTTAACCGCTTGATTGATGAAAAGCTGGTTGACTTTGTTTTCCAGCCCATTGTCAGCTGTCAAACCGGGATGCCCATCGGCTACGAAGCGCTGATGCGCCCTCGTTCTAAAGCCTTGTCCCACCCTTTGGATGTGCTGCGCCTGGCCCGGGCTCAGTCGAAGCTATACCAAATCGAGCACCTGACCTGGTTTGCCGCAATGAAGGCCTTTGAAGCCCTGCCGGATATTCCTGAGGATCACCTCGTATTCATCAACTCCATCCCCAGCCAGGCCCTGTCCCTGGCGGACATTGCCCAGTTTGAGGCTTCTTTTGCCCCGATGCTAACTCGGTATGTGCTGGAACTGACGGAGCATGATGAGCTTAACCGCAAAAACAACCGCCTCAAACAAAAATCCACCGGCCGGCATTCCGCCAAGCTTGCTCTGGACGACTTCGGGATGGGGCATAACAACGACGTCATCTTACTGGAGCTGCAGCCGGATTTTGTCAAGGTGGACATGAATATTATCCGCAATATCCACCAAGACCCCAACCGCCGGGAGCTGTTCCGCAACCTGGCTCATTTCTGCCGGGAGCGGGGCATTCATGTCATTGCGGAAGGGGTGGAGACGGAAGCGGAAATGGAAGTTGTGGTGTCCCTGGGCGCGGATTTTGTGCAAGGCTATTACCTGGCCAAACCGGCCCTGCAGCCCTTGCCCATTCCGCCGGAACGGGCTCAGGCCTTGCGCAGGGCCTATGCAGAACGTAGCCAAAGGGTCTAGTCCCGTGCTCGTTTGTCAGTGATATTAAAAAATCCAGTATATTGCATGGCTGCAAATACTGGATTTTTTCGTTTTTATTTAGATGGTGGCGCTCTTTTCTTGCCTTTCCCTTAAGCCGTTAAACTCCTCTTTCACCAGCAGCATCGTCCACAGCACAATGACGGCGTCAATGGCGAAGGATCCGTAATATACGCCGCTTACACCGATGAATTTCGGCAGAAGCAGCATCACCGGGATATAAAATACGAACTGCCTTGCCATGCCGATGATCATGGCGGGCTTGCCCCCATCAACCAGGCCGCTGTTTTCATTTTTCCTTCCGCACGGATCACCATGTTGCCCGCAAGCCCATAAATCCAGAAGAAAGCGCCTATGCTCATGCTCCCTTCCGGCTCCAGCCCCGGCTGTTCTGCCGGGCGGTTACAAACTGCTTGTAAATACCATCCCGGGCCATCAGATCTTCATGGCTGCCTCGTTCCGCAACGCCGCCGTCGGCGATAACCAGTATTTGATCGGCGTGGCGAATGGTGTTCAGCCGGTGAGCGATGACCAGCAGGGTTTTGCCTTTACACAGCTCGCTGATGGCCTGCTGGATGTAGCTCTCGTTGTCGGCGTCCACGCTGGCGGTGGCTTCGTCCAAAATGACGATAGGGGCATCCTTCAGAATACAGCGGGCAATAGATATCCGCTGCTGCTCGCCGCCGGACAGGCTGGCTCCGCCCTCGCCTACCACGGTCTCAAAGCCTTCAGGCAGCGCCATGATGAAGTCGTAGCAGCGGGCTTTTTTTGCCGCTGCCATCACTTCTTCCCGGCTGGCAGAAGGCCTGCCCATGCTGATATTGTTGTAGATGGTATCCTGGAATAGGTAGATCCGCTGGAACACCATGCTGATGTGATCCATCAGCTCCCGCAGCGGGACGCTTCTTACATCCTGGCCCCGCACCAGAATCCGCCCGGATTTCACATCCCAAAAACGAGCCAAAAGGCTTGCTATGGTGGATTTGCCGCCGCCGGAAGGGCCTACCAGAGCCAGCATCTGGTTTTCCTGTAAGTCGAAAGAGACCTCTTGCAGCACATCCTTATCCCCATAGGCGAAGCTCACTTTCTCAAAACGCACCTCGGGTGCAAAACTATGTTCGGGGATAGTATCCCGCCCCGTGTCCGGCAACTCCCGCTGATCAAATAATTCCTCAATGCGATCCATGCAGCTGTTCATCACCGTCAGCCGGGCGCTTTGCCCATACAGTGCTCTGAGGGGTCCGAACAAGTCGAAGACAAAGAGCATGATGCCCACCAGATAGGTCGCTTCCATCATCCCCCTCATATAGAGAAAGACGGCAAGGCTGATGACCAGGACAGTGCCAAGGCCATAGATCAGGTTCAGTCCCCGCTGCCAGGGGGTGTGGTTTTCTTCAAATTCCAGACTGGTACGGCAGATATCCTTGAAACTGTCGCTGAGGGTTTTGGATTTCTCACCCAGCAGATTGTATGTCTTGATGATGCCGATGCCCTCGGTGAAGTCGAGAACCGATTCCGTCAGATTTTCCAGCTGTGCCTGCCGGATATCGGAATCCTCCATTGCCTCCTTTTTGAGTCCCTTGCCTACCAACAGAATCAGCAGGAGCACGCCAAGGCCTGACAGCCCCAGCCAGGGATTGAAAAAGAAGAGGAATACCAGCAAAAATCCCTGGGAAAAGATATAGCTCATCAGATCGGCCAGCACGGTCATGCAGTTTTCCTCGATGAATACCATGTCCGTGGAGAGCACCGAGCTGATCTTGCCGATGTTGCCCTCAGTAAAGTAGCCCATAGGCATCTTGCGCAGATGAGCACCAAGCTCCATGCGCTTATCGGCAAAGAGCAGGAAGCCTGCCGCCGATTGCAGCCGGTCGGCAATGTTTTGAAACAACATTTGCAGAAGCAAAATGACAACTAAGGCAATGCCGATTTGCAGGCAAAGCTCCGCAGTGGCCCTGCCGTGGTAAAAGGCGGCCAGGACAAAAAAGCCAAGGCCGATGGGAGCGTTTTTCAAAAGCCCCTTCAAAAACGAAAATACAAAGGCCCAGGCTATCCTGCTCCGGTATTTACCGGAGGCGTTAAAAATGCGGCGCATTAAAGCGATCATAGGGCTTCTGCCTCCTTTGCAGCACTGACTTTCCATTGGGCGCTGCCCTCGGCAGCCCGCCAAAGCTTTTGATAGGCGTGGCAGCTTGCCAGCAATTCTGCATGGGTTCCCACAGCGGCCAGGTTTCCTCCATCCAATACGCAAATCTGATCGGCCCCTG
This sequence comes from Clostridia bacterium, assembly GCA_018434325.1. Taxonomy (GTDB): domain Bacteria; phylum Bacillota; class Peptococcia; order DRI-13; family UBA5745; genus WRMS01. The sequence continues at coordinate 132,451 of JAHDPO010000007.1, forward strand.
CGACGGAAGGGAGCCGGTGAGCGATGACAATGACCGTCTTGCCCCAAATCACTTCGGCAATGGCCGCGTTCATCTTTTCCTCGTTTTCCGGATCCATAAAAGCCGTAGCTTCATCCAACACCACGATAGGAGCGTTCTTCAGGATGGCCCGGGCCAGGGAAATCCGCTGGCGCTCCCCGCCTGAAAGCTGTTTACCGCTATCCCCCGCCATGGTGTGAATGCCTCGGTCAAGACGAGCCAGAAACTCGTTGCATTGGGCCTTCTCAGCGGCGGCCAGGACTTCTGCATCCGTTGCCCCCGGTTTGCCTAAGCGGATATTCTCCAGAAGGCTTATATTGAAAAGGAATTGCTCCTGGGCCACATAGGAAATTTGCTCATTAAGAGCTTCCAGGCTCATCTGCCGGATATCCTGGTCCCCGATTTTGACGGCGCCGCCGGTCACATCATAAAAATGCACCAGCAGCTTGGCCAGGGTGGATTTACCGCTGCCCGATTCGCCCACCAGGGCAGTCAGGCTGCCTTCGGGGATATCCAGCGTAACGTCGTGGAGTACCTGAATTTCTTTGTAGGCAAAACAGACATTCTCAAAGCTGACGCCGTGGTCCTTGCCGGTAAAGGGAGCCTCAGACTGGGTGAGGGGCGCTTCGTTCATCATCTGCTCCAGATTGGAGACGGTGTAGTCGATCCGCACCATGGTGGGAAAAAAGTTCATTACCCGCAGCAGAGGCGCGCTAATGCCGAAGGACATGCAGAGCACCAGCGCCAGATCAGGCAGGGTGGAGTACCCCTGCAGCACAAAATAAGCGCCCACCGGCAGCACAAAGAGGGCCACACAAGGCACCAGACTGTTGTAAATGGCCATCCAGGGCCAGCAAACCTTATACCAGGCCAGGGTGAAGTCCCGGTAATTCTTGATGTCATTCTCATACCGGTGGTAAGATTCACCATCCCGGTTGAAGACCTTGACCACCTCCATGCCATTGATGTATTCCACAATGGTTCGGTTCATCTTCTGGGCCGAGGCGTAATAATCTCTCATTTTGCTGGTGCCGCTTTGGTACATTGCCATCATGGCAAGGGCTCCCAGGGGCAATGAGGCCAGAGCCAGCAGGGCCAGCTTCCAGTCGGCTGCAAACATGCCCAGAAAGACCAGCACCGGGATGGCAATATTGGCAATCCCCTCGGGTATAGCGTGGGCTAAAGGCAATTCTATGGTTTCAATATCATCGATAAACATTTTCTTAATGGCGCCCACGCCCTTTTCCTGAATCACGCCCAGAGGCAGCCCCTCCATTTTGCCTTGAAGGGAAATGCGCAGATTCTTCAGCGTGTTGTAAGCCGCGTTGTGAGAAAGCGCCAGGCCCCAAATATAGAACACCGCATACAACACCGTGCAAAGCGCAATGGCGGCTATGCGCCGGATCACATATCCTGCCGTAATGGCTTCGCCCATAAGCAATGGGCGGATGATTTGGTAAATGAACCAAAAGGGCAATACCTGCATGATCATGCCCGTCAGCATGGCAGCAATAGCTTTGTAGGTTGTCTTGCGGTACTCACCGGCATATCCTAACACCCGTTTAAACAAATGAAACCCTCCTCGCTGAATAATCATTAGTTAGCATAGGCTAACCAGATGTCTAAAAAAATTAAACGACGGATTTTCGGTATTCGCTTGGCGTAATCCCAATCACATCTTTAAAGGCAGAGGAAAACTTGCTGGGGTTTTCGTATCCCACCAAAGCTGCCACCTGGCCGATGCTGCAGCCTTCACGCCGCAGCAATACGGCGGCGGCATTCATGCGATAGGTCCGCATATAGCTGTAAATGGATACGCCATATACAGCCTTGAAGCATTGCTTCATAGCCGTCAGGCCGATGCTGAACATAGACGAGAGCTCTTCCAGCGTATAATGGCGATAAAGATTCTCTTCCAAAAAGCTTTTTAGTTTTCTGATTTTTTCTATCTGGGTTTTCTGAAAATAAAGTTTCGGCCGGCTTTGCTCCTCTGCATTACATACCGGCCCCGGCATGTTCTGAAGCATCTTCATACCACCTGTCTTTCCTGACCGCACCGGTTTTAGGTTTTCCTTGATCCAATGCAATACCTCCTTATTAAAACCGAATAGTTAGTATATGCTAACTATTGAGTCAAAAAAATACCCTTTCTATTATTGGGCATCCTTTATTTTACCAGAAAACTGCATAACCTGCTACTCCGTTTGGACAAAATTGCTCCAAACGGACGGCGAATTATCGGCCTCAAATAGCACGCAAAAAGAAGACCGCCCTTTGAAAGGCGGCCTCGCAATAAGATATTCCTCTACTTAATAAGCTTGCTAAGGCTAAGCTTCCAAAACTTCCAAAATAGGATCAATGATTTTTTGCTGCATGACGTCGATGAAGCCGTAATCGGTGACGGCGTAATCGGGTATAGCCGCCAGACAAATGAAGCAAAGGAACATGAACGGAATGGGAATCTCTGTGCCCATGGCTTTGGCAACCCGGTTTAGCTCCCGTTTTTTCTCCGTCAATTCCTTTAAGGGTAGATCGCTGAGCAGGCCGCAGACGGGGTAGGCCAATTCCGCCGCTACCTCGCCGCCTTGCACGATAACCTGGCCGCCGTTTAATTCCACTACCCGGTTGACGGCTGCCGCCATATCCTCGAAATTGTCGCCCATAACGATGACGTTGTGGTTGTCGTGGCCCACGGAGGAGGCCAGAGCGCCGCCCCGCAGCTTGAAGCCGCCCATGAAGGCCCGGCCGATATTGCCGTTTTTGCCGTAACGCTCCACCTGAGCGATGTACAGCACATCCTGATCGGGGTCGCATTGCACTACCTGATCCTTGACGGCCAGCTCCACATCCCGGCGGATTGTAAAGGGAATATGCGGCAAGGTATCCATGACCAGGGCCCGGACTTTTTTGGCTCCTGCCGGCGCTTTGATCTGGAAGCTCTCCGGAGTAACAGGAGCAAAGAGGCGGAGTGTATTCAGCAGGCAGGGAGCGTGCTCTGCCCGGGGATAATCCACCAGCAAAGCACCGTCTTCGGCAACCAGCCGGCCGCCGGCAACTACGGTTTTGACCTGGAAATCCTCAGGGCCGGAGGTGATGTTGATATCGGCCCGGCGTCCCGGAGCTAAGCCGCCGATTTCCCGCTCCAGACCGAAGGCCCGGGCGGCGTTCAGCGTGACCATTTGAATAGCCGTGACAAAGCCGGCACCCAGCTTCAGGGCAGTGCGCACCGCATCATCCAGATGGCCCCGCTCTTCCAAATCGATGGCATGGAGATCGTCGGTGACGATGCTGACCATGGAAGTGTCCAGCTTCCTGTCAAGGACGGCTTGCAGCAGCACCGGCATATTGCGGGCGGCGGAGCCTTCCCGCATCATCAGATGGCAGCCGTTACGCAACCGTTCCAGCACGTCCTCTTCGCAGTGGGATTCGTGATCGGTGGAAACGCCGGCGGCAATACAGGCGCTCATATTGGGGCCCAGCATTTCCGGCAGATGACCTTGCAGGGATTTGCCCATGGCCTTGGCAGCATCCAGTGAGTCCATCAGATCAGGGAATTCCGCCAGAATATAAGGGCCGACGCATTCGCTGAGTCCCACGGCATCGGGCCGGGCTAAAGCTTTCTTGATGATCTCGGTATTGAAGCTGCCGCCGCTGGTCTCCAGATTGGGCGAAAAGGGCACATGGGAAGGCACGACGAAATACAGCTTCAAATCGGTAGCCTTGGCCTCTTCCAGGACGGCTTCAATACCCTCCAGGCCGGCCACAACACCGATTTCATGGAGGTCCGTCATGATAGCGGTGGTGCCATGGGACAGTACGGCGCCGGCAAAATTTCGGATGGAAAGGGAGGCACTCTCAGGATGGATGTGACCGTCAATAAAGCCCGGCGTGATATACTGGCCCTGGGCATCGAGAACCTTTGTATCCGGTCCGATGCAATAGTCCACATCACCGATGGCAGCGATGGTATCGCCGCAAACGGCCACGCCCCCCGGATAGATTTCCCCGGAATAGACGTTGACGATCCGGCCGTTTTTGACCACCAGGTCGGCAGGCCGGCTGCCTTTGGCCACGGATAGCAGTTGATGATTCATGTACATACCTCCTCATTTTTCTTATTTGCTGTTGTGCAGTCCTTGGTTGTTTAAACTTTTACTACCGGGAAACGATCAGGTATCCGGATATTGGCCCGGTCATAAATGGCCGCTCCCCGCCGGCAGGCCTCTTGCAAAATGGCATCCTCGTCGAGAGTCAGAATCTTTCTGTCCCGCATCAGCCACCTGCCGTCGCACATGGTGGCCTCCACATTTTCCGAGCGCATGGCCGTAACTAATGAAGCGATGGGATCGTTAACGGGCATCATGGAGGGGCCGTAGGGATTGATGATGATCAGATCCGCCTTTTTGCCGGCTTCCAGAGAGCCGTAAAGCTGCTCATCCAGCAAGGCCCGGGCCCCGTTTTTGGTAACCATCCTCAAAATATCCTCGGAAGGCACTACGGTAGAATCCAGCCGCCAGCCTTTATGGATCAATGAGGTGAGCCACATTTCATCAATGATGTTCATGCGGTTGCTGGAGGAGGCGCCATCGGTGCCAATAGTGACGCAGATGCCTTCATCCAGCATCCGGGGAATTTTGGCAAAGCCTAACACCCGCATGGCGGAAGCCGGATTGTGGCTGACCTTGACGTCCCGCTTTTTGAATAAGGCCACTTCTTCATTGGTCAGCCAGACGCTGTGGACGGCCAGCAGGTTTTTGTCGAGAACCCCCAGCTTCTCTAAATGGGTCACCGTGGGCTCGCCGTATTTCTCCATGGTGTAGTCGATTTCACTTTTGGCTTCAGCCACGTGCATGTGGACGCCTACGCCGTGGCGGTCGGCTAATTCCTTGGTGCGAACAATCAAATCGTCGGTATTGTTAAAAATAGTGCGCAGGCCAAACCAGACCTGTACCCGGCCCTCGGCGGTATTATGGAAGCGCTGAAAATCCGCCAGCTGCTGTTCCAGCTCTTCATCCGCGGTTTTTTGCCAGATTGCCGGCAGTCCCGTGCCGCAATCCATGACCGACTTGGCCAGCTTTGCCCGCAGGCCGGCTTCCGTCACCGCCCGGGCCATGCCGGACACGAACTGGCCCCCCGGCTCGGCAAAGGAAGTGACGCCGGAGCGGATCAGCTCAAGGCAGCACATTAAGGTAGATACATAGGAATCCTCTTCCGTCATATTGCTTTCATAAGGCCACATCCGTTTGTGCAGCCAGGTGATGAAATCCACGTCGTCGCCGACGCCCCGAGAAATCTGCTGGGAAGTATGGACGTGGGTATTGACGAAGCCGGGCAGCACATATTTGCCTTTTAAATCGACTATCTCAGCCTCGGGAGAAACCATTTCCGGATCAATGGCCCCGACAGCTGTAATCCGGTCGTTCTCAATGAGCAGGCCGCCGCCGTCGTAGACTGTCTCGTCTTGACCCATCGTCACAATATAGCCATTTTTCAAATAAGTCTGCATGACATCCCTCCTTAACTATGCTATGATCAGTTTACAACCTATAATAATTATAGGTTCAAGCCCTGTTTCATTTTTATTTTTGTTTATTTGGAGGTGGCGCCGTGAAAGAATACTTGACAATCGGAGAAATGGCGGAGATTTTTCGCATGGATGTTCAGCTTTTGCGCCATTATGACGCCAAGGGTCTGCTGGTTCCTTCCCGGCGCAATGCCGCCAATGGCCGGCGCTTTTATTATTTCGACCAGGTCTATCCTTTAGCCACCATCCGCTATCTGCGGAAGCTGGGCTATTCTTTAGATAAGATCAATAAGTTTTTATATGCTGACGACGTCAATAAGAATGTGGACGCCTTGGCCGAGCAGACGGTTATTTTGCGGCAGCGTTGTGAAGAATTGATGGATACCATCAACATTATTCAAAAAAAGCTGGATTTCATTGAGGCAGAGAGCCAATTCACCAAAAAAAACAGCTTCCGGATTAAGACCTATCCTCAGCGGCAGTTTATCCATATCGGCGATGAAATCAATTTGTTCACCCATGAGCTGTTTTACTTTTATCCCACGGTGGGTTTTTATCAGGGAGAGCGCAAATGGTTTGGCGCTTATCTTTTTGATGAGTTTGCCGAGGAGGCTTCCAGGCTGGCTCTTTATCAAGAGGCGGAGAAAGCCCTCATTCCCGCTGTCATCCCCGGCGGCCGGTATCTATGCGGCTACCATTACGGGCCTTATCATACGATCCAGGAAAGCATTGAAAAGCTTTATGCAGCCGGCCAGGAGTACATGCTTGAGGAATGCGTGGTGACCCTGAATATTATCGACCAGTTTGTGGAGGGCCATCCGGCCAATTACATTACGGCTTTGGAGGTTCTGATCAAGGAGTAACCGCATCGAAGCAGAAAATGACAAAGCTAAATTTATATAGTAAAATGGAAATAATAGATGATATCATGCGAAAGGAGTACGCCATGGCATTAGAAAATAAATTGGGTATAAGCGATTCCGCTGAACTGGCCCGCGTTGAAGAAAAAGTCAGCAAAGCAAAAGCTCTGGAATTGTTTGAAAAGGGCTTATTAAATACCTTTGAAATCGGTACTTTTGATGGATTAGCAAAAATCCACAGCTACCTTTTTGATGAAATTTATGACTTTGCAGGTAAAATGCGCAGCGTAAATATAGCGAAAGGTCATTTTCGCTTTACTCCCGTGATGTATTTGGAGGCCGCACTCCATAATATTAGCCGGATGCCCCAGACAACCTTTGAGGAAATTATCGAAAAGTATGTCGAGATAAATGTGGCTCATCCCTTCCGCGAAGGTAACGGCCGCAGTACAAGAATATGGCTTGATGCAATTTTAAAGAAGGAAATTAAGCAGGTTATTGACTGGAGCAAGGTAGATAAAGAAGATTACATTCTTGCCATGGAACGCAGCCCTATCAAAGATATCGAGATAAAGGTGCTGCTCAAAAACGCGCTGACAGACAAGATAAATGATAGAACAGTCTATATAAAAGGCATTGACGCCAGCTATCATTATGAGGGGTATAATCTCTATAAAACAGAAGATCTCGATAAAAATAAATCCTAGAACCTATTTCCACCTCGTCATCTTATGAGGTGGAATTTATTTTCAACTAAACGCACCCTTGTATAGTGTAAATGGGGCCGCTTCCGGAAACGTCGCCGATGAAAGCCGGCGGCGAGGGTTGAACTGTAGTGGCAGACAGAGAAATTGACCAAACAGGGGGCTATTTGTACAAAAATTACGTTTGTATGCAATTAGCGGAGGCCGGGTGAGCAAAAATTACGTTTGTATGTGAAATGCAAAGGGGAAATCTGCATACAAACGGAAAAATTGAACAGAAACTGCCCTGGCTTCGGGAGGTCACTGCCCCTGCCGCTAAGACCTCGGCCTGGATTCACACTCTCGGTGAAGAATCGCTTGATGGAATATCTTTTATACCTTATCAGCACAGTAGGCATTGACCGAACCTATCCACTATGGTATACTTTCCCTACGATGGTTAGCCATTGCTAACCAAAGAGTTATAGAAAAGGAGGGCCTGCAAAATGGCGGATAAAACACTTGATCTCAACCGGACAGTCCATGAATTATGCACTGCTGATCCGGGTATCCTTCCTTTATTGGCTGCTGCCGGATTCACGGAGATTACCAGGCCCGGTATGCTGGCAACCGCCGGCCGGTTTATGACTATTCCCAAAGGCGCCGCTCTGAAAAAGCTGGATCTGGAAATGATAAAACGTATGTTTGAAAAACAAGGCTACATCGTGAAGGAGGAGACAAAATGACTGCAGAAATCAATAATCGAGAATACCGCCAACAGGTTTTAGCAGAGCTGATCAGAGAGCTGCATGACGGCAAAAACGTGGACGAAGTCAAAGAAAAGTTTGCCGCTGTTTTCGGCAACGTATCTGCCGAGGAAATTGCTCAGGCCGAGCAGGCTCTGATCGAGGGAGGTTTGCCGGTAGCCGAAGTGCAGCGTCTTTGCGACGTCCATGCCGCGGTATTCAAAGGCTCCATTAGCGAGATTCACCGGCCTGCGGATCCATCCCTTATTCCCGGTCATCCCGCCCATACATTGAAAGCAGAAAACCGGGCCATCGAAAAGCAGATTGAAAACATACGAGAAAAACTGGCGCTTCCCGCCGGCCCCGATAAAGCTCAGGCTTTGCAAGGCGAAGTGGCAAAGCTGGCGGCAATCGACTGCCATTACACGAAGAAAGAAAACCTTTTCTTCCCCTACATGGAGCAGTATGGCATCACCGCACCGCCTAAAGTCATGTGGGGGGTAGACGATGAGATCCGCCAAGCGCTCAAGGCCGTCAGAGCTAAATTGGCGGAAAGCGATATTCCCCTGCCGGAAGTGCTGGAAGCCCTGCTGAACAAGATCACTGAGATGATCTTTAAAGAAGAAAACATTATGCTGCCCATGCTGCTGGAAAACCTGACTCAGGATGAGTGGAAGATCATCGCCGGCGAAAGCCCCGAGCTGGGCTATTGTCTGATTGATAATGTACCTCTCTGGCAGCCGGCAGCAGATCAGGAGGCTCAGGCAGTGCGGCAGGAGCAGCAACAATCGCCGGCTCCCGGCATGATCACCTTGCCTACGGGCATGCTGAAAGTGGAAGAGCTGACCCAGCTGCTGGACACCCTGCCCATCGATATCACCTTTGTGGACAAGGATGACACGGTGAAATACTTTTCTCAAAATGCCGAGCGGATCTTCCCCCGCACGAAAGCCATCATTGGCCGCCAAGTATCCAATTGCCATCCGCCGGCCAGCGTCCACATCGTGGAAAAGCTGGTGGAGGATTTTAAGGCGGGGCGTAAAGACCAGGAGGATTTCTGGATCAAGATGGGCGATAAATATATCCTGATCCGCTATTTTGCTCTGCGCAGCGACGCCGGCGAGTATTTGGGCGTGCTGGAAGTAACACAGAATATCCGGCCCCTTCAAGATATTCAGGGCGAAAAACGTTTGGTTAGCGATGAGGGTTCCGGCCATTGACGACGGCTGAACAGCTATACCTTGATAAAGATGGCTCCAGGCGGCAACCGACCGCAGGGGCCATCTTTTAAGGTGCTGGCCATTTTTACGCAAAATTGCAAGTTTAAAGTGTGTCGTTCCTTTGGAATAGTGGGCATCTTCTCATTACGGCACTAAATACATCCGAATGCAGCCAAATATGGCCTAAAATGATGTGTACCCCATATCAAGGACATTTTAAACTTGCAATTTTGCGCATTTTCCAGAGTTTCCATCTAAAAACTTGCTATTAAAATGAAAAGAGGCGGTCAGCCGCAGCCGCCGCCTCCTTCCAAAGGATGGATAAGAGGATTAAGGGTTTGTGAAGAGATGTAAAGGGTTTAAGTAAAAGGGTTAGGATAAAAGGGGTTGGACACGTGTTGTAAAGGGAGAGAGCTATTAAGGGGGGTTTCTTTATGGGGCTATCAAAATTCCGCAAAGGCAGCGCCAAACTCTTTACAAGCAGCATCATCCGGCGCCTCCTGCTGAATAAAGCCTTCACCGTACACATTGGCTCCTGCGGCTTTCGTACGATCCTGCCAGGTACGCATCCACTCACCGTCGCCCCAGCCGTAGGAGCCGAAAAGGGCGACTTTTTTGCCGGCCAGCTTGCCTTCAATGGCAGCAAAGAAAGGTTCAAACTCTGATTCTTCCAATTCCTCCGCTCCCATGCTGGGGCAGCCGAAAGCGAATTTTTCATATTGATCAAGGACGTCGGCGCCCACCTGGTCAACGCTAAACAGGACGGCGGCAGCTCCTTTTTCTTTTATGCCGGCTTCAATTCCTTTAGCCATGGCTTCCGTATTGCCTGTACCGCTCCAAAAAATAATTGCAGTAGTCATCAAAATCTCCTCCTCTATTTCTATGCTTGCTTATCATTCATAGCTTTTATTCTTTAACTTGCCAAAGCTGGCAGTCCCTCTGTAAAAATACTGCCGCCGTTTTCAATGTGACGGAGCAAGGTGCTGCGGCAACGGGCGTATTCGGCAAACAGAGCCGCTGCTTCCTCTACGTCGCCAAAGACCTTCCATTGGCCGCAGAGCTTGCAATCTTCTCTGCATTCCATAAAACCGATGACATCCTCCGGCGGATATCCCAGAAAAAAACCGATCTCATGGGGAAAATCCTTGGATTCATGAAAGCGCTGCCGCAAAAAGCTCAACAAATCCCGCCAATGGCTTTCCACAGGATAGCCCATTTCTTTGAGGGGCCGGCGTACCTCCTGGCAGTCCAGAGCGGCGCCAAGCATATCCGGGTGATAAATAAGGGTTAATGGCGTTTCATTGCGCCAGCGCAAGCGAAAAATATGAAAGCCTCTCTGCCGCAGCAACTGCCAGGGGCAATTCTTCGGCAGATTCTTTTCTGCCAGCAGCGCAGCCGGCTTCTTGCAAAACAATACCGGTGCACAGTGATGAGCTAAAAGTGTTTCAAACTGCCGGTCCAAGCTGCTTCCCTCCTCTGGTTTGAACGGGTCGCCGGCTGAATTTGACAGCGACCAGGTTTAAGTAGTACGGATTTACCTAATGGTACGGATTTTCACCAGACTATAGTTAGTTATAGCTAACCAAAGGTTAAAAAAATATAGGGTTAACCTTATTAAGTTTTATTTCTTAGTTAGCATTAGCTAACTATCTGTAGTATAAATCCTCTCTCTCAAAAAGTCAAGACTTAATCTTCGATTTTTTGAGCCTTTTTTGTCCTCACTTTTAAGCTCCTTTTGGCCTGTCTTTGAGGCGCCTTTTTTACCCGGCTATAGCCTGAAAGCGGCAGACTCTGTCGCCGTTGGCCCAGCAGTCAATTTCCCGCACATGGTACGGCTTGCCGGTATAGGCCTCAAGAATGCCGGCAATAAAGCCTTCATCATAATAACAAACAGTTTCATCGGTAATCGGCAGGCCGCTGCAATCCAGGTCCTCGGCTACAGTAAGAACGATTTCTCCCGTCGCTTCATTAAAATCTTCCATACGCAAAATACCGATTCTTAATTCCTTCAGCGTCTTTTGCAGGCTGGCCACGAAGGTATTAAATTCAACAGCCAGGTCCAATACGTGCCCGGCAAATTCTCTGCCCGCCAAATAGCCGGCCTGGCGGAAATGGTCGTTGGCCTTTTCATTGCCGTAGGCCTTGCTTAGCACATCCAGCATGGTATACTGCATCAAACGGTAAACCAGCACAGGCATTTCCTCACCCAAAGTCTCACGGCCTTTTTTGATATCGCCCAGGCTCTCCCAGGTAAAGGTATTGTGGTTAGGCTCCTGTCTTTGTATGGCAGCGGTCATATCAGCGATCCCTCCTATAGCAGACATTCTTCTTCACTGGTGATGATTTCGATTAAAAGACTGGCCGTCAGCGGATCAAACTGCTTGCCCGCATTTCTTCTTAGCTCCATCAGAGCTTCCTTCTTGCTCATGGCCTGACGGTAGACGCGATGATTGGTCATAGCGTCAAAAGCGTCTACCACCGCAAGGATGCGGCAGGCAAGGGGGATTTCTTCTTCCCTTAACCCCCGCGGATAGCCTTGACCATCCCAGCGCTCGTGATGGGATAAGATCAGATCCGCGATTGAAGCCAGTTCCGGCGTGGCCTGGGCAATCCGGTAACCGATTTCCGGGTGGCACTTCATCTCATCCCATTCCTCAGGCGTAAGCAGGCCGGGTTTTTGCAGGATACTGGGATTGATGCTGACTTTGCCGATATCATGCAGCAGGGCCAGCAAAGAAAGCTCATCCATCTCTTTGGAGGAAAGCCGCAGCTCCTTGCCGATTGCGTGGCAATAGGTTTCAAGCCGTTTGGAATGGGCCTCGGTTTCGTTGCTCTTTTCGTAGAGGGTAGCCAGCAGCGTACTGATAATGGCATTGCGGTAGCTCTTGCCTTCCAATAGCTTTTGCTGGTACATATTTTTCTCGCCCTGCAGCATGGCGGCCCGGATGCTGCCTTCCTCCCGGTCCTTGCAGGCGCAGCCAAGGGACAAGCTAAGAGTCAAGCTGCTGCCCTCAATGAAGATTGGGGTATCCTTGATTTCTCTGATGACCCTTTCCGCCGTCTCCAGACTTGTGCCGGGCATCAGGATCATAAATTCATCGCCGCCCCAGCGGGCGGCCACAGCCTCTGCCTTGCAGTGGCTTTTCATGAGATCCGCCACATTCTTCAACAGAGCATCACCGGCTTTATGGCCGAATACGTCATTGGTGATTTTCAGGCCGTTAACGTCAGCTATGATCACGGCAACCGGCAGGTGTTCCGGCCCCTCCAGGCGGGCTATCGCTTCTTCAAGGTAATGTCGGTTATAAAGGCCGGTCAAAGCGTCGTGGTAGCTTAAATATTCGATTTGTCTGTTGTGCTCTTTTTCGTCGCTGACATCCCGAAATACCATCACGACGCCAAAGGTTTTCCCGTCATCCGCTATAATAGGGGCGGCGCTGTCGGCAATAGGGATATATTCTCCCCGGCGGTTTTCCAGCTCCGTATGGTTGGCCAGGCCGATAATCAGCCCGCTGTCCAGCACCTTCTGTATGGGATTCTCCACCGGCTCGCCTGTCTCTTCATTGCGCAGGACAAAGACCTCTGCAAAGGATTTACCCATGGCTGTGTCCTTATCCCAGCCCGTTATTTGCTCGCCTATGTTATTTAAACCGGTAATCAAGCCCAGATTATCTGTTGTAACCACACCGTCGCCGATGGATTGCAGGGTTGTCCGCAAAAGCTCCTTTTCCTGCAACAGCTGATTGCGATAACTCTCCCGGTCCGTAACATCAAAAAATATGGCATAAAATAATCTGCTTTCGCCGTCCCGGATCACGGAGGCATAAACATCAAACAGCCTGGTTTCCCCGCTCTTAAGGCGGTGAGGGGCAGCTGAAAACAGCAATCCGCCCTTTGATTCGGCATTGATCCTTTCAGCCAATATTTCGGCAGGCAGCAGGTTGAAGTGATTAATATTTTGCCCCAGGACTTCTTCTCTTGCATAGCCGAAATAATTTAATATAGCAGGATTGGTCTCCAGAATGATACCGGTTACGGCGTCAAAAACAATCTTGAGGGCGCTGTGCTGGTCGAACATGGCCTTAAGGCGCTGGGCCAGCAGGTGGCTGCGCAGCTGCTCTTCCTCCAGCTTCCTCCTGCTGAAAAGCAGCATAATGAATACGGCGCAAACCAGTGCGGCAGTCAGCAAGATGGCTGCGGCGCCGGTGCGAATCACGCTTAAAAATACCTGTTCCGAATGCAGCAGCACATCGGGCCCCCGCACAAAAGAAACCAGACGCCAGCTGTTATGCTCCAATTCAGCCGCCGACACGAAATAGACCTCGCCATTACGGATAAAGGTGGCGCTGTCGATATCCGGGCTGTCGATAATTGCAGCAATCCGGTCAATATCCTCCGGGCTTAAGCCATAAGCAGCCAAATTGGCAAAGAGATTGCCGGACTGCTCCGGAGCATAGGTATTAAAAAAGATATCGCCATCGCCGGTAATAAAACTGCTTTGAACGTCCTGATAAACGGCGCTTTCTCTAGCCCCCGCCAGCAGGCCCTCCACCTGTATATGAGTATATAGGGCAGCCCCGGAGTGGCCTTGCTCATCCAGGGGGATGATAACGGAAAAATACTGTCCCGCCAAAGACTGATCCCGGCAAAAAGCGCCTACCAGTTTTTCGCCCCGCAGCAGCCGGCTATAAGCGTCTTCTCCATCGAGAGGAACCAGTGCAGACAGCGCTCCCGCCGCCACTTCTTCGCCGGAGGCATAAGAAATAACATAGGCAGGATTAGCACTGTTCAGCTCATCCAAAAAGGCCCGGTATTCATTATCATCGGCCAACCGAAGCATAGCTCCTGCCATTTCCATGGCGTCGCTTGCAGCGGTGATAGCCTGATCGATTTGCAAAACATTGCTCCGAATATGAATGTTCAGACTGTCGGTGATCATCTGCTGAAACTCCTCATCCAGATGCCGCTTTTCCTGGACGAAAAGCAACAGGATGGCCGCCGCAAATACGAGGATAGATAGCACCAGCACACCAACCGACCTTTTCCTCAATATCGGACCAATCTTTTCCTTTATACTCCCCAAATCAAACTTCCCTTCAACAACTGATTCCGGTTGGTCTATTTTACCATAAAATCGGCAAGGGTGTCGACGAAATAATCCAGATCCTCCCGGGCTATCTCATTTGAAGTCACAAAACGAAAGCCCCGCTGGCCGCCCTCATTGATTTTAATACCTTTCTCCAGCAGCTTTGCCGGCAGTGCTTCGATAATCTCCGGAGAGCGGTTCAGCTTGCAAAATACCATATTGATCTGTACGGAATCCGCTTCGACTTCAACTCCCTCCAGTTCAGCCAGCCTCTTTGCCAGATATTTGGCATTGTCGTGATCCGCCGGCAAACGCTTGATCATTTCTTCCAAAGCGATAATGCCGGCCGCCGCCAAAATGCCGCATTGCCGCATACCGCCGCCCAGCATTTTACGGTATTTTCTGGCCTTGGCTATGGTAGCCTGATCACCGGCCAGCAAAGAGCCCACCGGCGCAGCCAGGCCTTTGGAAAGACAGCAGGACAAGGTATCGCAGTTTTTAGCGATTTCCTTGACGTCAACCCCAAGGGCTGCGGCGGCGTTAAACACCCGGGCTCCATCCAAATGCAGGGCGATCCCCCGCTGGCCGGCCAGGCTGTAAATCTCCTCCATTACCTCCACAGGAACTAACCGGCCGTTCCCCAAGGCGTTTTCCAGGCAGATGAGGGCTGTCCGGGGTTGGTGGATGTCTTGGGGACGAATGGCCTGCTCGATCATAGCCGGATCATAGATGCCCCCGGGAAAGGATAAGGCTCTCAGATTGGCGCCGGACAATACCGCTACCGCCCCCACTTCATGTACAAAAATATGGCAGTCGGCGCTGAGAATCACCTCGTCTCCCCGGCTGGTATGGCACATCACACCGATCTGGTTGGCCATGGTGCCCGAAGGCAGAAACAAAGCCGCTTCTTTGCCCAGCATAGACGCCCCCAGCTCTTCCAGGCGGTTTACCGTAGGATCATCTCCATAAACGTCGTCACCCACCGCAGCAGTATACATGGCCTCCCGCATCTGCTGAGTGGGCTGGGTCACCGTATCGCTTCTTAAATCAATATATCTCATTTTCTCCCGTCTCCTTCCGTCTCGTTTCATTATACCAAAAAGAGGTCTTCAGCGGCAACCTCCGGTCGCTGCTAAGACCCCTTTCCCTATGCTTCACTATACTTTATGTCTGTTTATTTCTGCCGGAGCTTTTCAATCTGTGCCATAATCCAAGGGCTGTATTCGCCGTCACAGATGAACTCGGCTTTACCTTCCATTACTACGTCATATTCGGGACTGAGACTGATCTGCAGGATACCGCCTTCCGCCGTCACCTGAACCTGAGAATCGAGCAGGCCCAAGAGGTTGCCGGCCACCACGGAAGCACAGCTGCCGGTGCCGCAGGCCAGGGTATGATGGGCGCCTCGCTCCCAGGTTTTGATTTTAATATGATTGCGGCCGACCACTTGAATGAAATTGATATTCATTCCTTCCGGAAATACCGGATGCCATTCCATCTGGCTGCCTAAATCATCTATATCAAAATTATCCAGATCATCCACCACAATTACGCAATGGGGCACGCCCAGGCGCATGACCGTCACCATCAGCAGCCGCCCTCCCACTTCCAGAGGTTCCAGCATCACTGGGTCTCCCAAAAGGGTAGTGGGTACTTTTTTGCTGTCAAACTGGGGCCGGCCGATGGCCACTGTGATCGTATCTACCTTGCCCTGCTGATCCAGCTTAAGCTCAATGTTTTTTATGCCGTCGGAAGTCTCCACGCTAAATAAAGGCTGCTTAACCAGACCCTTTTCGTAGACAAATTTAGCAAAGCAGCGGCTGCCGTTGCCGCACATTTCACCTGCCGTGCCGTCGGAGTTGTAATAAACCATTCTCACATCGGCGGTCTCGCTGGGCAATGCCACCATGATGCCGTCGCCGCCCACGCCGAAGTGGCGGTCGCAGACAACCTTGGCTAAGGAGCTGTAATCCGGCAGCTCCTGGTGGAAGCCATCAAACAGGGAAAAGTCATTGCCGGCCCCATGCATTTTTGAAAATTTCATTGCAGGTTCCTTCCTCTCTTGCCTTAAAGATCTTGGTGCCTTAAAGATCTTGATACTAAACCTTAGACGTGCTCGATAGCTTTTGCTTTTACGCCCAGATAAGCTTCCTGAACCCGAGGATCGTTGAGCAGTTCTTCGCCGGTGCCGGACAGAGTAATCTTGCCGGTCTCCAATACATAGGCATTATCGGAGATCTCCAAAGCCTGGAAAGCGTTTTGCTCCGCCAGCAATATGGTCATACCCTGGCTTTTCAGCTCGGAAATGATATCAAAAACCTGCTGGATAATCAAAGGGGCTAAGCCCAGGGAAGGTTCATCCATCAGGAGAATCTTCGGCCGGCTCATCAGGCCTCTGGCGATGGCCACCATTTGCTGCTCGCCGCCGGATAAGGTACCGGCGTATTGCTTCAGCCTCTCCCTAATAATGGGGAAAAGGTTCATCATTTTCTCCATATCCTGCTGGATGCCATCCTTATCTTTCCGCAAATGGGCGCCCATCAGCAAATTCTCTCTTACGGTAAGGTTGGCATAAAGGCGGCGGCGCTCCGGCACCAGGCTGATGCCCTGGGATAGCACCCGGTGGGCTTCTTTCTCCAGAGGTTTGCCTTCATAAGTGATGCCGCCGGTTTTTGATTTCAAAACGCCGGCTATGGTCATCATCAGGGTGGATTTACCGGCGCCGTTAGCGCCTACCAGGGAGACGACCCTACCGGGCTCTACCACCATCGTCACATCCCGTAGGGCATGGATACGGCCGTAAAATACGTTGATTTGATCAATATTAAGCACCTTTGCGTCCCTCCCCCAGGTAGGCCTTCAACACCGCAGGATTGGCCTGAATTTCTTCGGGATTGCCCTCGGCCAATTCTCGGCCGAAATTGATCACATATAAATGATCGCAAATCTCCATAACCAGATCCATATGGTGTTCAATCAAAAACACCGTCAGATTAAGCTTCTGCTGGATATCCCTGATCAAGTGGCTTAACTCCATAGATTCCTCCGGGTTCATGCCGGCGGCGGGCTCATCAAGCAGCAGCAGTTCCGGCTCTAAAGCCAAGGCCCTGGCAATCTCCAGCTTACGCTGTAAGCCGTAGGGCATGGCGCTGGCTTGCTTATAGGCATAATCGGCAATGCCGACCAGTTCCAGATAATGCATGGCCTTCTGCCGCAGTTCTTTTTCGCCGCGCTTTACCTTGCCGGGAATAAAGGGCCAGTTGAGGAAAAAGGTTGAAGCCAAATTGTACATGGGATTTTTTAAATCCAGGGCCGTTACCACATTTTCCAGAGCCGACAGATTCTTAAACAGCCGGATATTTTGGAAGGTCCGGGCAATGCCCAGCTTGACGATCTCATCCGGCGGCCGGCCGGTGATATCCTGTCCCTTATAAATAACTTGTCCTCTGGTGGGCTGATAGACGCCGGTAATTAGGTTAAATACCGTAGTTTTGCCGGCGCCGTTGGGGCCGATGATACCCATGATCTCTCCGGATTTGATATTGAAGGTCAGATCCTCCACCGCCACGATGCCGCCAAAGCTTTTGCTGAGGTTTTTAATTTCCAGGCTGATGCTCATGAGACCGTCCCCCCTTTATCCTGTTTTGTTCCTAAATTGCGGAAGTAGCGGATGATCCCGTTAATTGAGAACTCCCGGTAGCCCATGATGCCTTGGGGACGCAGAACCATGATGGCCACCAGCAAGGCGCCGTAAGCTACTAAACGCCACATTTCGGCTACCCGCAGCACCTCAGGCACCATAACAAAGATGAATGCCGCGATGATCGGCCCGGTGATGCTGCCCATACCGCCGGCCACTACCGTAGCCGTAAGCAAAGTGGATTGGACGTTGGTAAACATATTAGGCTGGATAAAACGGATATGGTGGGCCATTAAAGCGCCGCCGATACCGGCACAGGCCGCACTGAAAAACAAAGACCGCAGCCGGACCTGAAACAGGTTGATACCGGCCATTTCCGCCGCAATATGATCTTCCCGGATAGCAATAGCCATACGGCCATAACGGGAGAAAATGAAGTTTTTCGTGAAGAACACCACGATGACAAAGATCAGGAAAACCGTAGGCAAAACGGAAAAGCGGGCTAAGCCGGCCATGCCGCGGGCGCCGTTGGTGATGGGCAGGTTCTCTAAAAGCACACGCATAGCCTCACCGAAGCCCAGTGTGGCAATAGTAAAATAGTCGCTGCGCAGCTTGGCCCGCAGTGTGGGAATCCCGATGACCAGGCTGACTAAGCCGGCCATCAATGCTGCCATCGGTAAAGCGATAAAGAAAGGTATGCCGAAGGTTTTGGTGGCAATAGCGCAGGTATAAGCACCTACGGCCATAAAAGCAGCATGACCCAAAGACATTAAGCCTGTAAAACCGGTAAACACCGCCAGTCCTACGGCAGAAATAGCGTTGATCATACATAAAATAAGAATTCCTTGTATGTACATGAGCTACCTCCTTAAACCTTTTCTTCCAGGTATTTGCCAAAAAGACCTGATGGCATAAATACCAGGAAAATAATGAGGGTGCCAAAGCTGAATACGTCCCTCAGCGTGGAGGACACATATACGGAAACAAAAGACTCCAAAACGCCCAGGATGATGCCGCCTACTACGGCGCCGGGCAGGCTGCCCAAGCCGCCGATCACCGCCGCCACGTAAGCCTTATTGGTGATCCAGCCCATATTGGGGTAAGCCATATACTTTATGCCCAGGAAAACGCCGGAGATACCGGCAAACAAACCTGCCAGGATGAAAACCAGTCCAATAACGGCGCCCAGATTGACACCGTTAATCTCCGCCACTGTAGAGTCGTAAGATGCGGCCCGGATGGAGATGCCTGTCCTGGTATGCTGGATAAAGTAATTCAAAATATAGATAGCAATGATCGAAAAGATAATAGCAAACAAATCCATTTTGCCCAGTGAGGCGCCAAAAATCTTTATGGTAGGTACGGCAAAGATTTGAGGATAAGCATTGTATTGGGAGCCGATGGTAGCGTACACCATGTTTTCCAGAAAAATCGATGTACCCATGGCGCTGATCATAAAGTAAAGAGGCGGCGCATGCCGTTTGCGCAAAGAGCTGTAAGCTACACGTTCATTGAAAAAGCTGAGGGTGCCGGCGCCGACCATGGCTAAAAAGAGGGCTATACCCATGCCCACATGGAGCTTGCTCATGGCGAAATAACCCATAAAAGATGCCAGCATGATCACCATACCGTAAGCAAAGTTGCTGAAGTTCAATATACTGAAAATCAGGGAGTAGCCTACAGCCATCAAAGAATAAATGCCGCCGATAGCCAGTCCGGTAATCAGAGTCTGAAAGATCAAGGAAAAATTCATTAGGGAACATCTCCCTCCTTTTCTTGGCTAAAAACCCCGGATGGCCGCCAAGGCGGCCATCCGAATCGCTCCCTTGGTAAGGAACCTGGGGCTTAAGAATGGAACTTATTTCGCAGTTACGCCTTTATGGAAGACAAACTTGCCGTCTTTAACCGTCTCGATAACGGCGGGCTTGCCAATAGGATTGTGGCTGGCGGGATCGATAGTCAGCTTGCCGGTGAGCACCTGGACGTCTTTGCAGTCGTTCAGCCACTCGGCGATAGCTGTAGGATCGGTGCTGCCCGTAGCTTTGATAGCTTCGACAACAGCCAGCAGGCCATCTACGGCCAATACAGGGTTAGGCATGGTCGGAGCTTTGCCCCATTTAGCGGTGTAATCTTTTACCCATTGGGCAATGGCGGGGTCTTCCAGGCTGGCGATATTAACGAAATATCCGCCCTCGGTGGCAGCGCCGCCCAATTGAACCAACTCGTCACTGGCCCAGGCATCGCCGCCCAGGAAGTAGCATTCCATACCCAGCTCACGAGCCTGCTTCATGGCCAGACCGGCTTCTTTTTGCATGGTGGGGATGAAAAGCAACTCAGCGCCGGCATCCTTGATCTTGGACAGCTGGGCTTTGTATTCCAGCTCGTCGCTGCGGAAGGACTCTTCAGCCACGATGGTGCCGCCATTGGCCGTGAAAGTCTCAATAAAATACTTGGCCAAATAGGTGGAGTAGTCGGAGCCTACGTCCTTCAGTACGCCGGCTTTGGTGACCTTCAGATCTTCCAGAGCAAAGGTGGCAGCTACAGAACCTTGATAAGGATCGATGAAGCAGGCCCGGAAGATGTATTTCAAGGGTTCGGTCTGGCCTTCGGGCACAGTCAGCTTCTCATTAGTGGCTGTGGTGCCGATCATCGGGATTTTGGCTTCTTCAAAGACAGCGGAAGCGGCGATACCCACGCCGGATTGGGCAGGTCCGATAACGGCAACAACGCCGTCTTGAACCAAGCGGTTGGCTACGTTGACGCCTTCAGCCTGCTCAGCCTTGTTATCATAGGCGATGAGTTTCAGAGGTCTGCCCAGGACGCCGCCGGCGGCATTGATCTTCTCAATTTCCATGTCCAGAGCATTTTTCTCCGATTGGCCCCAAAGAGCAGAGCCGCCGGTCAGAGCTACTTCGTGACCGATCAGGATAGGCTGAGCCTCGGCAGAACCGCCGGAAGCGCCGCCTGAACCTGCCGGCGGAGTAGCAGTGCCGCCACAAGCGGCCAAAGAGACTACCAGGATTGCCATTAACAACAGAGATACCGTCTTCTTGATTCTTTTCATTCGTTTACCCTCCCTCAAAGTTTAGCGAACGGCATATACGCTATAAAGTATTCGTTCTGTTTTGTAATCTTCCTTCTTTTCTTTTATAAAAAGAAATATTTTCCGAAATTAACCGATGTTATTGCTTAATTATAATTATAAACTGCTTTCCCTTAAAGAATTGCTATCCTTTATTGATAGATAGCCGATAGGTACATCAAAAGCCGTCACCGCACCCCGGCGGCCGTCTTTATACAAACGCCAGGCCGCCCGGCAAAAACTGAGCATGACGCTGGAAGTAAATTCGGGATTGCATTCCAGCTTGACAAAAAACTCCATCAGTTCTTTATTGGAGTCTTCTCCGGTAATACCGGACCGAATGACAAAACCGCCGTGGGGTAAAGCGCTGTGTTCTTTCTGGAAGCTTGCCATATCCACAAAAGTAACCGTCGTGTCGTAAGGCTCAAAGTAGTTGGGCATGGTGACGATTTGCTTTTCCAGCTCCGCCAGATCCGCACCTTTCTCGGCTACGACGTAACATTCTCTTTTGTGCATCTGACGCGGAGTATACTCTTTCATATCCCCTTTGCGAACCTCTTCTAAAGTAGCTTCCACAGGGATTGTGTATTCTCTGGCATCCAAAACACCCGGCAGGCGGCGCATAGCTTCGCTGTGACCCTGGCTGACCCCTCTGCCCCAGAAAGTATAAGTTTTACCTGCGGGCACCGCCGCTTCCATCATGGCCCGCATAATGGAAAACAATCCGGGATCCCAGCCGGTGGATATCATAGACAGCTTATCAGATTGACGGGCAGCCTGATCCACGGCGGCAAAATACTCCGGTATCTTGGCGTGAGTGTCGAAAGTGTCCACGGTATTGAACAGCTTGGCTATTTCAGGAGTTTGTTGGGGGAGATCCGTAGCTGAGCCGATGCATAAAAGCATGATATCGATCTTGCCAATATACTCCTTCATTTCTTCCAATTGATTTGGAGTTTGCACGGCGAAAATCTTGACCAGCTCGAAATCCGGATTATACTTGACAGCTTTTTCCGCACCTTTGCCCAGATTGCCGTAGCCAACAATCCCTATCCTGATTTTTTCTGTCATTCCTAGTCCTCCCCCGATTTAAGTAAAATTTGATGTGCCTGATCACTATTTTTCTCTTTGGCGAATCACCTCTTTGCCTATGATATCCATCATGGTACGAGATATATCTGCTCGGGCCTCGTGGGACCCGCCAAGCAGCACGCCGGTAAAGAAGGCTGCCCCTAACGATATATAGGGATGCTTTACCATATAATCTTTCAATGTCAGCTGCTGCGCCTTGGCAGCCAGCCGGTCCTTGGCCAGATTCAGCTCTGCTTTGGCCTCCTCGGCGGAAACCAGCCTCTCTTCTGTCTCCTTATCTACTTGAGGCTTTTGCTGCCCATCCATAAGAAAGCACCTCCTGCCGCCAAAATCAATAGGGATGTGGCCAGCCCCGCGCCTACGGGGCCGATGGCTTGAGCTAAAGCGGTGAAACAAGTCCAGGCCAAAAGCAATAGTCCTATGGCCAGCATCAATATGCCTATGCCAAACCACCCCAGGCCTTTGATGGTTTTTGACGCCGTAAGCCGCAAAAGCTGCCATTCTTTTTCTAAAATTTCTAGCAAATTAAGAAAGTATGCTGTAATTTCTGCCATAATGTCCCCCTTATTCTTCGTAAAGCCTAATAATACGCCAAGATCAGAGCTTACGGATCTGGGCTGGCTGCTACCTGTGTTCCAGGGCCCGGCTTACGAGATAGCCGGCGCCGAAGGCGGCCAGCAAAAGGGGTACGGGGTTTTCTGCCATTTGGCGGCTGAGGCTTTCGGTAAGCTTTTCCGTGCCGGGAGCCAATTGTTCTTTCATCTGGCCCACGGCTGCATTCAGCTTGCCGGTCATGTCCTTCAGCAAGGCGTCAACAGACTTTTCTTCTTCTTTTGGTTCATCGCTGCGGTATTCCACCAGGGAGTCCCGCAGGATCTTGTTTTCGGCACGCAGGTTCTCCAATTCCTGCATCAATATATCTTCCATCGCAATCGCCTCCTTTTTCCATTATTATAACGCCTCAGAAGAAAAATTTCGACGGTGGAAATTTTTCTTTCCTGCATGCGTTTCAACGAGGCGATTGCCTAGTGATGATAGCTTAATCTTAAAGTATCGGATATTGCCGCAGACGTCCTCGTTATAACGCAGAATTATTCAATGAGGCCATGCTTTTTTAATTTGTTATAAAATGTGGTTCTGGCAATATTCAGCACCTTGGCCGCTTCCGCCCGATTGCCTTTCGTCAGCTCCAAGGCTGCGGTAATCGATTCTTTCTCGGCCTGGCCGGAAGCCTCCCGCAAAGGCAGCATACTGCGTTCCTGAAATTTCTTGCCCAAAAAATTGATGAAACGCTTGGGCAGGTCTTCCAGAGTGATGGTCTGAGACTCCGCCATATTGACGGCGCTTTCCAGGACATTTTCTAATTCCCGGATGTTGCCCGGCCAATCATAAAGATAAAAAATGTATTTTACGTCTTCGTCGATCTGCCTGACCATCTTGCCCACTTTTTTGCTGATTACGGGCAGGAAGTAGTCGACGAGATTCCAGATATCTTCTTTATGCTCCCGCAGAGGAGCCAGTTCCAGGGTAATCACATTCAGCCGGTAGAACAAGTCTGCCCGGAATTTGCCTGTCCTGACCTGTTCCTCCAGATCCTGATGGGTGGCGGCAATGATCCTGACGTCAATTTCAATAGGAGCAACCGCCCCTACGGGATAAACGCGGTTTTCCTGAAGCACCTGAAGAATTTTGGCCTGAAGCTCCAAATTCATGTCGCCGATCTCGTCAAGAAAGATAGTACCGCCGTTGGCAGACATGAAGCGGCCGATTTTGCCCTTGCCGCTGGCGCCGGTAAAAGAACCGGCTTGATAGCCGAAGAGCTCGCTTTCCAAAAGAGACGGCGGGATGGCCGCCATATTGATGGCCACAAAATTTTTATCGGAGCGGGAGCTGTTGTCGTGGATGGCTTTGGCAAATACGCCTTTGCCGGTGCCGCTTTCCCCCAGCAGCAAAACGGTGGATTTTGATTGAGATATCTTGGCGGCCATTCTGACTGTGGATTGCAGGAGCTTGGAAGAGCCTACGATAGAGGAGAAAGCCTGCTCGTATTTTTCATTTTCCTGGATAATGGCCTGATACTGTTTGACCTCCGTCAAATCGTTGAAAATCAATACTGCGCCGCCATCATCATCGGCGTTGACCGTAGCCAGAAAATAGACGAGACTGACCTGTACTTCAATATTTTCTACATAATCCTGCTCTTTATGCATAACGGCCCGGATCGCCTGGAGGCATTTTTGATCGGGGAAAAAATCCATGAAGTTTTTCCCTTTGTAGCCGAGAGGATCATAAAACTGGCCTTTGGCAGCCCAGGCTTTGCCTCTCAGAATATCGCCAAAGCTCTCATTTCTTAAGGTATAGCCCCTATCCTGGTAGAAAGCGATCTCTTTCGTATCCCTTTCCAGAATCACCATCATGGCATTATGGGTTTGATAACGCATTTCAAGGTGGCATTGGCCTACGCTGATCGTCAGAGTATTGTGTATTTCATTGATCTGCAAATTGGCTTCTATATCCTTTGTAATGCCGCAGGAAAGGTCGATAAGGAAATCGGAAGCCATGTAACGGGCCAGCTTGACGGCAGCGGAACCGGCGGGGGCTCCCATAGCGCCCACTGCCAATATCCCGTCGCCCTTCTCAATGTTGCGGATGTCCACACCGATGCAGCTCAGATCCTGCTTCATCAGAACATCATCTTCAAAGTCCACGTAATTGCAGGCTACCAAAACCAAATCCCCCGGTTTAATTATGCCGGCAGGATGACCGGGTCCCTGGTTACTGCTGATCCCCATCATCTTCATAAAAGGGATATTGGCATAGGTGATATTCAGATCTCGATCCAAGTAGACAATACCTTCGGCAATCAGATCCAGAAGCTTCGCTAACTTTTTTTCCATAATCGCCCTCACCTTATCTTAGACTTATGCAGGATTTATGCCAAGTCAACACTGGCCTGATTCCTAAACACAGGTTTAAGAAATGTACACTTTTCTGACATTGTGTACATTTTTCTGTACACTTTGCACTTACACAATATCACAAAATGCCTGCTTTTTCAATGGCTGGAAAAAGAAAGCAGAGGGCTGCTCCTTTATTGAGGAGCGCCCCCTGCATCCGAATTCCTGATTCGATTGCAGATTAGTATTACTGCTCTGCCTTAGCCGTCTCCGGCGCCTTGCCTAAATTTAAGAGCGTTACTGCCGAAAAGATCATGGCAATACCCAGCACCTGAACGAGGCCCAGCCGGTCGCCTTGGGTAACCACGCCCAAAAAGGCGGCAATCACCAGTTCCACCGACACCAGCAGGGAGGCCCGGCCGCTTTCCATCTGCGACAAGCCTTTGGTGTAAGCGACGTAAGGCAACGTACAGGAAGCCACAGCCAGGGCTAAGAGAGAGGCTATAGCCGGCGGCGTATTCAGTAGAAAAATAGCCCGGTCCGGACGGGCGAAAGGAAACATGGCCACTGCCGCAAAAAACAAGGTATAAAAGCTTACCGTATCCGAAGAACGGCGGGCCAGAGGATACTTGCCCAGAATGCTGTATAGAGCATAAGCAAAGCCGGCGGCAAAGCCAAAGATAATGCCTTGCAAAGGCAAAGCCGAAAGCTCCGTCTGCAAAGCCCCCGTCACCAGAAAGCAGCCGGCCAAAGTAAAGCCGGTGGCCAAAAGTTTCGGCTTGGTCAGAGGCTCTTTAAACATCAGCCGGGAAAGCAGCACCACAAAACAAGGCGAGGTATAAAGCAAAGCCACCGCCATGGAAACCGAGGTCAGAGAAATGGCTCTGAAATACATAATATTGAAGAAAACCAAGCTGCAGACGCCGGTGCCAAAGTAAAGGGGAACATCCTGCCAGCTGATGGGCGGCAGCTTTCGCTCCTTAGCCACATAATAGATAAAGGCGGCCAGACTGGCCAGTACCAGGCGCAGGCCCACGGCTTCCAAGGGGCTTACCCCCGCCCTTTCTATGCCTTTATAAAACACACCCGTAAAAGCCCAGGACACGGCGGCTATTAAAATATAGATATCTGCTTTCTTAAACAATCAGGCAATCCGTACCAGCTGCCTGCCGGAAAGTTAGCCTAAGATCAGCAACAACTCCCCGGATCTGACGCTGGCCCCTTCTTTAACATTTATTGTCTTGACGACGCCGGCCAAGGGGGCGGCAATACTGACTTCCATCTTCATGGCCTCAATGATAGCCAGAGACTGGCCGGCCTCCACTTTTTGGCCTTCCTTGACCAAAAGCTTGGAAACGGCTCCCGGCAGGCTGGAACCTACTTCTTTAGGATCATTGACATTGGCCATAATGATCCTTTCCCGGGCAACGGCCTTCAAGGAATCGTCGGGCACCGCCACTTCCCGGCGGATGCCGTTGAGCTCAAAAATCATATTGCGGGTACCGTCGTCGTTGGCTTCTCCCTTGGAAACGTATTTGATCATCAGGGTTTTGCCGTCTTCGATGGTCAGCTCCGTCGTCTCGCCGGGCACCATGCCCATGAAGAATACGGAAGTCTCCATACGGCTGACGTCGGCGTTTTCCTGGCGATGCTTAATGTACTCTTCAAATACCTTGGGATATAAGCACCAGCTGACGATCTCCCGCTGCGTAGGAGCATGGTTCAATTTTTCTTCCAATAATTTGGTGACCCCGGCAAAATCCGCCGGCGGCAAAAGCTCGCCGGGCCGGCAGGTGATAGCCTCCTGGCCTTTTAAGACCACTTCCTGCAGGTCCTTGGGGAACCCGCCGGCCGGCTGACCCATCATGCCTTTGAAATACGTGATTACGGAATCGGGGAAAGCCAGGTTGCGGCCCTCTTCCACGAGGTTATCCTTGCCAAGGCTGTTTTGCACCATGAAGATAGCCATATCCCCCACCATTTTGGAAGAAGGCGTCACCTTGATGATGTCGCCCAGCACCTCATTGACCTCCCGGTATTTTTCCTTGACCTCATCAAAGCGGTGGCCCAGGCCCAGGCTCTCTACCTGAGGCTTCAGGTTGCTGTACTGGCCGCCGGGAATCTCATAACGGTAAATATCGGGATTGGGCGCCTTCAGGTCCGATTCAAACTGGCGATACATGGGCCGCACATCTTCCCAGTAATTGCTGAGCTTAGCTAATTCCAAAGAATCAAAGCCCGTATCCCGGGGGCCGCCGGCTAAAGCTGCCGCCAGGGAGTTGAAGGAAGGCTGGCTGGTCAGAGAGGACATGCTGCCGATGGCGCAGTCCACAATATCCACGCCGGCTTCCACCGCCATCATGTAGGCGGCAATTTGGTTGCCGCTGGTATCATGGCTATGGAGATGGATGGGAATGGCCAGTTCGTTCTTCAAAGCTTTGATCAGCTTGCCTGCAGCATAGGGTTTGAGCAGCCCCGCCATATCCTTAATGCAAAGCTGGTGTACGCCCCGGCGTTCCAGTTCTTTACCCATCTTGACATAATAGGACAAGGGATATTTATCCCGCTTCGGATCATCAATATCGCCGGTGTAGCAGATGGTGCCTTCAGCCATTTTGCCGGTTTTCAGAACCTCTTCTATGGCCAGCTCCATGCCCGGCAGCCAGTTGAGACAGTCAAAAATACGGAATACGTCAATACCGCTTTCGGCAGCCTCCCGGATAAAAGCCCGGATCACATTGTCAGGATAGTTGGTATAGCCTACGGCATTGGCTCCCCGCAACAGCATTTGAAATAAAATGTTGGGTATGCGCCGCCGCAGCTCATCCAGCCGCACCCAGGGAGACTCCCGCAAAAAGCGGTAGCTGACGTCAAAAGTGGCGCCCCCCCACATCTCTAAAGAAAAAGCATCCTTTAAAATGTGGGCGGTGGCAGGAGCAATTGTCAGCATATCTCTGGTCCGCATCCTGGTAGCCAGGAGGGATTGATGGGCGTCCCGCATAGTGGTATCGGTGATCAGCACCCGTTTTTGCTCCAATACCCAACGGGCTACCGCCGCCGGCCCCTGGCTGTCCAGCATTTGCTTCAGTCCGTCCTGAGGCGGCGTCTCCGGCACTTCGGGAATCCGCAGCTTATCAAAATTAGGTTTGCTGGTAATCTTATCTTTGAGAATTTTTTCACCCATGCGGCGCAGCACTTTCGTCGCCCGGTCCTGGGGCTGCTCGATCTCAAAAAGAGCCGGCGTCTCATCGATAAATTTCGTATGGCATTGGCCGCTTTGAAATTCCGGACTCCTCAAAATATTGCTGATGAAGGCAATATTCGTTTTGACGCCCCGGATGCGGATCTCGCTGATGGAGCGCAGAGACTTGTTGATGGCGCCTTTGAAAGTACGGTCAAGGGTGGTGATCTTTACCAGCAGGCTGTCATAGTAAGGAGTAATCACCGCTCCGGCAAAGGCGTTGCCTGCATCCAGGCGGACGCCGAAGCCGCCGCCGCTGCGGTAAGTGGTGATTTTTCCTGTGTCCGGCAGAAAGTTGTTTCTGGGATCCTCAGTGGTGACCCGGCACTGGATGGCATAGCCCCGCATCTCCACAGAATCCTGAGAGGCAATGCCGATTTCCTCGGAATCCAGGGCATAACCCTGGGCAATCAGCACCTGAGCCTGCACAATATCGATACCGGTGACCATCTCTGTCACCGTATGCTCCACCTGAATCCGGGGATTCATCTCAATGAAGAAGTATTCTCCCCGGGCATCCACCAAAAACTCCACAGTGCCGGCATTGACATAGCCTACGGCTTTAGCAATAGCTACCGCATCCCGGCATAAAGCCTGCCGGATGCTTTGAGCCACGGAAAAAGCCGGCGCATACTCCACGACTTTCTGATAACGGCGCTGGACGGAACAATCCCTTTCATAAAGGTGAATCACGTTGCCGTAACTATCGGCCAAAATCTGCACTTCGATATGCTTGGGATTGACCAGGTATTTTTCAATAAAGATATCGTCGTTGCCGAAGGCTTTTTTGGCCTCCGTCTTTACCATATCAAAAGCTGCCTCCAGCTCATCCGGCGTATTGACCAGCCGCATGCCCCGGCCGCCGCCGCCGGCAGAAGCTTTAAGGATTACGGGGTAACCATATTGGGCCGCCAGCTCCTTGGCTTCCGCCGCGGAAACAAGAGGTGCCTTGCCGCCGGGAATAATCGGAACGCCGCAAGCCTCCGCCACTTTTTTGGCGCTGATCTTATCCCCCACTTTTTCCAGCACATCTGCCGGCGGGCCAATAAAGGTAATGCCTGCTTTCTCACAGGCCCGGGCAAACTGAGGATTTTCCGATAAAAAGCCGTAGCCGGGATGGATGGCGTCGACCTTTTTCTTCTGGGCCAGGGCGATGATGCGGCCGATATCCAAATAGGCTGCCAGGGGGCTGATATTTTCGCCGATCAGGTAGGACTCATCTGCTTTTGAGCGAAAGAGGCTTAGGGCATCCTCTTTCGAGTGAATAGCTAAGGTTTTCAGACCCAACTCGTTGCAAGCCCTGAATATGCGGACAGCAATTTCACCCCGGTTTGCCGCCATTACTTTTTCCATTTTCTTGATCATAGGGTTCCTCCGCTTTCTGGGTTTCAAGTTTTCTATTAATAATAGCCGGGACTTTCCTCTTACGCAATAGTCCCATTGTATACTTGCATGTATTATTATGTTTTTTGAGGAAGGATAATTATTCTTTGTTTGCTCAGGCTCTTTGCAACGGCGCCCGATATAAAGCCAGAATTGCCTCTTTCGCTTTATGAGGGGCGACGGCCCAGGCGCCGCCGTTAGGCACCTCGAAGTAACCTTCCCTAATAATGCCGTGAGCATCCAAAGCCGCCGCCACCAGCTGGGGCGATATGCCGGAGTCAGGGGCCCATTGGAGGGTGATAACGCCCACCTCTTTGATTTGACAGTCCGGCCGCAGCCCTTCGGTCTTATCCGGCTCGGCAATTACCGACGTGCGCTGGGGATGACGGCGGTAAAACCATTCATTGCAGGCAAAAGCCGCCAGCTCTTCCCGGGGGTCCTCGGGCAGGGAGGCCATGATCATATTATTCATCAGGGCCATACCATAGAGGCCGCCGGGGGCCTCGCCTTTTTCGCCGATCAGCGTACCGGCGTCCTCGCTAAAGGTAGAACGAACCCAGAAAGGACGATTGAATTTGATGGCGGTGGAAACTGCCCGGGGATGGATAACCTTCGCTCCGGTCATGGCCAGAATGTACATGGGAGAAAAATCGATGGAAGACAAAAAAGGGGCTGAGGGAATCAGCCGGGGATCGGTAAAGGCCACCCCCGGCACATCGGTATAAATCTCCACATTGTCGGCTTCCAGGGCGCCGCCTAAAGCGATGGCCGTAATATCGCTGCCGCCCCGGCCCAGAGTCACCAGGTCAAAGTCTTCGCTATAGCCTTGAAAGCCGGTAACGATAGCTACCGCCCCTTTGGCAATGATTCCTTTTAAATAGGCGGTGTCCACCCCTTGAACGATGCCGTTGGTAAAACTGCCGTCGGTGCGGATGCCGGCCTGCAAACCGGTAACCGGCACTGCCGGATAGCCTTTGGCTGCCAGGTCCTCCGCCACCAGGCAGGCGGAGATGATCTCACCGCAGGCTGCCAGCAAATCCTTGGTGCGAGCCGCCGGCCGGGGCGAGACTTCCTTCAGCATATCTAAAAACGTATCGGTAGCATAAGGGTCACCCCGCCGGCCCATGGCGGAAACCACAACTACCACGTCATTGCCCGCTTCTTTTTCTTTGATGATTTTTTCCAGCACCTGCTGCCGCCGCTCTTTCGTGCTGACGGAGGTGCCGCCAAACTTCTTAATAATCAATGCCATTTTGCTAAACTCCCATCTTGATTTGCAAAAGGAAAGTCCGCTATTCGGGGACTGTAATCCCTCAATAGCGGACAAAGTCTACGAAAGATTATACGCTTTTCAGTAGATTTGTCAATAATAAAGTTGCCTTTATTGGCCGCCCTTGAGCTGGTTGTTAGCTCATGCAACCATATTAGCATACTCAAAAATTGCAACATCACGTACAATGAATTTTACTTGCTTCACAATATCTTCAAGCTTTGTAGCAACCTCATCGCTATAATAAGTCTCTCCACATTGTGAACATTCTTCACAGGGGACATTGCGAATAATGATAATGCAATTAGCTAAAGTAACGATGTGATCTGTCTTACTTTCATTAAGTGTGCCCTTGCAAAAAAAGCAATTCATTTTTTATCCCCCTTTCTCCTCGTCTTGAGATCCAATTGCCATTCACCGATATCCGGATAATAGGCTGTAATCAGCCAAATAAAACCGCCACCACATCCTACAACGACATGTAAAGGATGACCACCTACATCCAAACCAAGCACTAAACAGCTTGGGTATGGATAATCTGTGGGGTATTCCTCAATAATCTCACCGTTCATGATACTTCGGCGCACATCAGATGGATTTATATTACGTTTCTGTAATCTCATTAAAATATGGGCTGTCCATTTTATTTTGCCACTATTACATAGTTTACGTAAATCATCTATGAATAATTCCAAATCATTCACCGCCTTCTGCCGCCTTCTGCAAAGAAAGTATCATAAAAATGAAAACGCTTATCTGCAAATTTTTCCCGCGGCTAAGTTGCCCTTATTGGCCGCCCTTGAGCTGGAGTTCGCCGGTGAGGTGATCCACAAACTGCCGGGCTGTCCGGGGCGATCTCAGGTTTTGCCTAATCTCCCATTCCAAAGCCCGCCGCTCCAAAGCTTCCTTACTGATGGGCAGCTGACGATCAGCCGCCAGCTCCTCCACGATACGCAGATAGCCCTTTTGATCCGGAGACAGGAAGGTGATGGTCATACCAAAGCGGTCGGCCAAAGACAATTTCTCCTGAAGAGTATCGCCGGTCCGCAGATCTTCGTCGCCTACAATCTGGCGATCCTGGAATTTTTCCGGCAAAAGGTGGCGGCGATTGGATGTGGCATAAATTAATACGTTGTCGGGCTTTACGGCAATACCGCCTTCCAACACTGCCTTTAGCGCCGCATACTGGCCGTCTTGCTCCAAAAAGCTTAGGTCGTCAATAAAGATAATGAAGCGCAGGCCTCTCTCCTTTAACTCTTCTAAAAGGTAAGGCAGATCCGGCAGCTGAGCCTTCGTCATCTCCACAAGGCGCAGGCCCTTGGGACCGTATTCATTAAGCAGGGCTTTTACTGCCGAGGATTTGCCGGTACCCCGGTCGCCGTAAAGCAAAACGTTGTTGGCCGGCAAGCCCGCCAAAAACTGCTGGGTATTTTGGATGAGCTTTTGATGCTCGCTTTCATAGCCGGAAAGCTGTGCAAAACGTATAGGGTCCCGACTGATTACGGGAATCATGGCGTCAGCAGGGCGCCATTCTGCCGGTCCATTAGCAGCCGCCTGAAGCCTTTGCCAACGGAAAGCATAATAACGGCCCAGCCGGCCGGCCCCATTTCTCCTATAATATTCCGCCAATATGCTGCCGCCCTCTTCCCAGGGCTTGTTCGAAAGAAAATAGTGCCATGCTTCTTTGCGTTCTTCCGGCGGCTGCGGTTTTTGGCTGCACAAGCCCGGCAAATTCCAGGAAGGCAAGGCCGATTCCGGTATGGCAAGCCTTGAAGCGACTAATTTAGCCAGCTCCTGCTGGCTGATCCGGGCCGCCTCGCCCAGAACTTTTAAGTCTCTGGCGGTCAGGCCGATGATTTCAGAGGTCATCTGATCGGACTGAAGTTTCTCCGGCAAAATACGGCCTTTTTCTGACCATAAGCTAAAAAGGTTTTCTTGATGCAACAGCTCCATTACCATCAGGGCGGTCCAGCCTTCGCCCTGAAAAGTCCAGGGCAAACGATCCAGACTGCTTAGCATCTGCTCCGCCAGCTGGCAATATTCTTTCAGCAGCTCCTGCTTATCGGTAATGGTTGAGGAGGCCAGCTGCCAAACCCGGCGAAAGGCGTTAATCAGCGGTGAGGATACCATCTCCCGGTACAGCACCAGTCCATCTAAATCAAGAAAAGCCTTTTTCTGCTCAATCATTCTCTCCATACCTCCCCGGCCAATAGCCGGCTCTTTGCTCCATCGCATCAGCCATAAATCCCGGCTGATTAACAGGCCAGTAATTCTCCCATTCGTAAGCAACTTTACGGGCATGTCTTCTCGTTCTGCTCCGCTCCCGCAGTATGCCTTCAGCATCCTTGCCGCTGTTGAACAGCCCCTTGCAACGGATTTTTTTCTCCATATAAATCCGCTCAATAAGCCGCTCGCAAACCTTGAGCGAGACATAATAAATGAAACCCGCATCCCTGACGGGATCGCTGGTGCTTTGCTGACGATATTGCTTCATCACCAGCCGCAGGTATTCATCGAGCCTCAGGCCCACGTCGGAGGGCAAGCCCGGATCCTGGCCCTTTGATTTCCATAGAGCTTGGTACAGCTCATTTTCATAGCGGAAATGAGGCGCCGGTTTTTGAAACAGAATAGGATCGCAATGGGCATAGGTGAAAAAATCGGCGGTATAGTGGCAAACCACACCCAGCCGGTAGCTGAGAATATACATAGGCGGCTGCATATGCCGGCTATGAAACATCAATATCCTGCATTGCCGCAGGAACATCGGCAAGCTTTCCTGGAAAGTATGGGGATATTTTTTCATCCAGCGGGGGGTTAGATCCGGACGGATATTCCCATAATAGAACATATCCGAGCGCAGCTGGACGCCGTATTTATCCCTGATATGCTGCTCAAGAGCCATAGCCAAAAGTAAATGAGATTGCATATTCATGGTCGGGCATCTCTCCTTCGGACACAATCCGCTATCCATATTTATCAGGGTGCGGACGTTCCTTTTTATCACGTTAACATAATCTTTATTATATCACTTTTTGGCCGGGGAAAATACCTGTTATATTGCTGCCGGCAGAAATAAATTGTAATCTATTGCCTATTTGCTCTTGATTTTTTTAGGTTTTTTTGGCATAATTAATTTATAGTCAGGAAAGGTCAAATATATACACTCTTTAGTATCGGAGGTGCGAAATATGAATACGAATCAATATACGCAAAAATCCCGGGAAGCCATAGAGGCCGCCCAAAATTTAGCTCTGGAAAACCACCAGCAGCAAGTGGTTTCCGTCCATCTGCTGACGGCTCTGCTGACTCAGGAGGGCGGCCTGATTCCCCGTCTCCTGGAGCATAGCCATATAAACGTGGGGCAGCTGCAGCAAAAGGCGGAGCAGCTCATTGGCAAAATTCCTGCCGTTCATGGCTACGAAAGCAGCCTTTCTATGGATTCCGGCCTGGCCAGAGCCTTGATCAAGGCAGAGAAAACAGCCGCAGAAATGAAGGACAGCTACATCAGTACGGAGCATCTCTTCCTGGGCCTGCTTCAGGAAGGGGATAAGGACGTCAAGGATTTATTGAAAAATCAAGGCATTACCAAAGAAGCCTTCCTGGCCGCTTTGAAGCAGGTTCGGGGCAGCCGTCCCATAGACAGCGAAAACCCGGAAGGCACTTATGAGGCTTTGGAGAAATACGGCCAGGATTTAACCAAGCTGGCGGCGGAAGGAAAATTAGACCCCGTCATCGGCCGGGATGAAGAAATCCGCCGGGCCATGGAAATCCTCTGCCGCCGTACCAAGAATAATCCGGTGCTCATCGGCGAGCCCGGCGTGGGCAAAACCGCCATTGTGGAGGGCCTGGCCCGCCGTATCGAAGCCGGCGACGTGCCCGAGACCCTGAAAAATAAGCGGCTGATCTCCCTGGATATGGGGGCCTTGATTGCCGGCGCCAAATACAGAGGAGAATTTGAAGAAAGGCTGAAAGCCGTATTAAAAGAAGTCTCCTCTTCCGAAGGGGCTGTCATCCTTTTTATCGACGAGCTGCATACCGTAGTGGGCGCCGGCGCCGCCGAGGGTGCCATGGATGCCGGCAACCTGTTAAAACCCATGCTGGCCCGGGGCGAGCTGAAGGCCATCGGCGCCACCACTTTGGACGAATATCGCAAGCATATCGAAAAGGATGCCGCTTTGGAACGCCGCTTCCAGCCGGTGATGGTCAATCCGCCTTCCGTGGAAGATACCATTTCTATCCTGCGGGGCCTCAAAGAGCGCTACGAAGTTCACCACGGCGTCCGCATCAAGGACAGCGCCTTAGTGGCGGCGGCCACCTTATCGGATCGCTATATCGCCGACCGCTTCCTGCCGGATAAAGCCATCGACTTGATGGACGAAGCCGCCGCCCATCTGCGGACGGAAATAGACAGCATGCCTACGGAGCTGGATGAGATTACCCGTAAGGTCATGCAGTTGGAAATCGAAGAAGCGGCGCTAAAAAAAGAAACGGACCACATCTCCATGGAACGGCTGCAAAAACTGCAAGCCCAGCTGGCCGATTTGAAAAACGAAGCCGCCGCCATGAAGGCCCAGTGGGAGACCGAAAAAGAAGCCATTGGCAAGACTCAGAGCATCAAGCAGGAAATTGAAGACGTTAAATTGCAAATTGAGCGGGCGGAGCGCAATTACGACCTGGAAAAAGCCGCAGCCTTGAAATACGGCCGGCTCATCGAGCTGACGAAACAATTGCAGGCCGAGGAGACGAAGCTGGCAGAGAAGGCTCAGGCTTCTTCCCTGTTGCGGGAAGAGGTGGGCGAAGGCGATATTGCCGAAGTCGTCAGCCGCTGGACGGGCATTCCTCTTTCTAAACTGATGGAAGGGGAGCGGGAAAAGCTCCTGCACCTGGACCAGCTGCTGCACCAGCGGGTAATCGGCCAGGAGGAAGGCGTTCAGGCCGTAGCCGACGCCGTGCTGCGGGCCCGGGCCGGCATCAAGGACCCCCGCCGTCCCATCGGCAGCTTCATCTTCCTGGGTCCTACCGGCGTGGGCAAAACGGAACTGGCCAAAGCGCTGGCCCTGGCCCTCTTCGACGATGAGCGCAGCATGGTGCGGCTGGATATGTCGGAGTATATGGAAAAGCATGCCGTCTCCCGGCTGGTGGGCGCCCCTCCCGGCTACATCGGCTACGACGAAGGCGGCCAGCTGACAGAAGCGGTAAGGCGTCATCCCTACTGCGTCCTGCTGCTGGATGAGATCGAAAAAGCCCACGGCGACGTTTTCAATATCTTACTGCAAGTTCTTGACGACGGCCGGCTCACCGATTCCAAAGGCCGCACCGTTGACTTCAAAAACACGGTGATCATCATGACCTCCAACATCGGCAGCCAGGAAATCCTGGAAGCCAAAGGCCGCTACGAGGACATCAAGGAGCGGGTCAGCAGCCTTCTCCGCCATTATTTCCGGCCGGAGTTTCTCAACCGGGTGGACGAAATCGTGGTTTTCCACGCCTTGCAGGAAAAGCAAGTCAAAGATATTGCCGGCCTGCTGCTTAAGGAAATGGACCGGCGGCTGCAAGAAACGGCCAGGATCAGCTTATCCTGGAGCGATGAAGCTCTGGCGGAGCTGGCCCGCCGGGGTTACGACCCGGCCTTCGGCGCCCGGCCCCTCAAGCGCTTGATTCAGCAGGCTTTGGAAACGCCGCTGTCCCGGCTGATGATCCAGGATGCGGTGAAGCCGGGCCAGGAAGTCAAGCTGGTCATGGATGAAGGCCGGCTGGCCGTGAAGCCGGCATAAGCCGGCATAAGCCGGGTAAGCCGGTGTAAGCCGGCACCCCTGCACTTTGCTTTGTCCTTTAACCGCTATAGCGTCAAAAATAGCACAATAGATAGCACAATAGAATCCCCCGCCAGGCTGACCAATGTCAGTTTAGATAAGGATCAAAGGAAAAAATGGAAAGTGGCAGGATAGTTACCGCCTGTGCCCTGGGGGCAGTGACCGCCTGTGGCTGGGGAGCAGTGATCCTTAGGCGGTTCTGTCCTACGGGCTCAATCCTGCAGATTCAATCCTGCAGATTCAATCTGCTATCCGCAGATCCTGGGGCGCAGATGTTCTGCTATCCGCAGATCCTGGGGCGCAGATGTACAATTTTTGCGTTTGTATGTGTTTTCCGGATTCGGCCTGTACAATTTTTGCGTTTGTGGGTGAATTGCAGCAGCAGCAGAGGCCTATTTTAGCCAAATCGAGGTCTGTTTTGTGCAATTTCTTCGGTTGTGAGGGAATACTTCCCCTGCATTTCACCTACAAACGCAATTTTTGTACACCCTGCCCCGGCCAATTGACCACAACCGCAATTTTTGTACAAGCCACCGCCGCTAAGGGTCCGCTAACAGCATACCGGGAGTCATCGCTGTATTGTTCTATTGACGCGGCGCCGGCCAATGCTCTATGAATTCGCCAACTTTTTGCTTATCTAAATGACATTGGTCAAGGCTGACGGGGGATTTTCTATAGCAAACTATTGAAGATCAGCCTAATTTCCCTTAAAATTAAACTATACATGCAGAGGCAGAGTTAAGGGCCTTGCTCTTTTGGCAGTGAATAGAAGTTTTAAGTGGTTTGGCACTTGTAATATCAATATTTCAGGAGATGTGATTATGAAAAATGATAATCGTTTGAAGTAATATATGAACAAAACCGTTCTCTTGGGACAGTGGCAATTAAGATAATTCGTGATAAAGAGACGGGCGTACAATATTTGTTTAGTAAAGAAGGATATGCGGGCGGGCTGACCGCTCTGCTTGACAAAGACGGAAAACCCATTATTGGTGAATAATATTATATTGTTCATATAATGACTTAAGGGGCGCAACCGCGCCCCTATTTTATACCCATTTATCCCTATCGCCTGCCGTCGCTCAGCTAGCCCAGCAGCTTTTGCCGCAGGGGCAGCAGGCTGGCCAGTTCCTGGCCGGACTCCGCAAATTCCAGCTTGATGGCGTTGTCCTTGCAGAAATCCCGGAGCATCTCCAAATATATTTGCTGACAGACGATCAGAGTTTTCGGTCGGCCGTAGCTTAGAATATAATCGGCTAAGGCTTTGAATATGGCGGTGGGCCCGTCTTCTTCGGGGGACAGCATGTTATTGTTGACCAAAGTTCCTCGCTGCCGGTCTCCCAAAAGCAGCATCCGGGGATAAAACAAAAGGCCCTCGTCGCCGGCCGCGGCAGTGCCGGCAGGACTGCCGCCTTCCCCTTTCTCCGACTCTGACATGGTTACCGGCCGGGGCAGGTAAAACATATCCAGCTCCAGCACAGCCTCATTCTTCGGCTTTTGCCGCAGCTCCTTGACCAGCTCCGCCTCATCTATGGATAAAGAAGGATAATCCAGAGGCGGAATATAGGCGTCTTCCTCCTTGGTCAGCCACATATTGGCTTGCGCATCGTAATAGCGCAGCAGGGTTTTGCCGGCGGCAAAATCGACGGTTACCTTCCGTTCAATATAATTGCGGATAGCCCTGTTGGCATGCTTCATTACCCGGCCTAAGAACCCGGCTTCTTCCTCTCGCAGCATCCGGGGCAGATAGCCGGGCCAGCGGACTTCCCAGACAAAATCTATCCCCTGCTCCTCTTGACCCGGCTCTGCGGGCGCCTGGGCTTCTTCCACAAAGGTCAGGCGCAATTCCTTTTGTTCATAAAGGAGACGCCGGGTATCCTCCCCCTCGCTTGTGGCCAAACGATAAAAAGCCATTAAGGCCTCTATACCGGGCAGAATCCGCAAAGCTTGCACTTCCGTATTTTTACCAAAAATACAGCAGAAAACCGGCTCGCTAGCTTCCGGCAAATCAATAGCGATCATCTCCATCTCCGCCAGGTGCTGCCAAGGCTTTAGCTCCTGAAACTCCCGCGTTAAATGCAACAGCTCCTGCCATGGCTTTTTCTCAATCTCCGTTTCGATTACAGTCATGCTTCTACTCCTTTTCCTCTTGGGTCTTACTTTCCCGGGGCCGCCAAAAAGCTAAGTTTTTTTGGCGCAGCTCCTTGCGGTCAACGACGGCGGGCCAGAGATGCTGGCGTTTGCCTTCCCGCATACCGGATACCAGGTGATCAAAGACCAGCGGATTTTCTTTACACAGCGCGCTAATCAATTCCTTCACTCTGGTGCGCTGGGTATAACCGTCCAGGGGACAGGGGCTGGGGGGAATCCGGATACCCAGCTTATTGACGGCGCCGATGATATCCCGCTCCCGAATGTAGGCAAAGGGCCGGATCACCGTTACTTCCGTCCTGTCCAAAAAAGTTTTGGGCATAAAAGTACCCAGCTGACCGGAATACAGCAGCCCCATTAGATAGGTTTCCACCGCATCATCGAGATGATGGGCAAAGGCAACCTTATTGAAGCCTCTTTCCCTGGCGTAATTATGGATGAGGGCCCGCCGCCAGTAAGCGCAGCGGGAGCAGGAGTTCTGCTCTTCGTTATGCAAAATATCCTGGGACATATCCAGACGCTCTACTTGAAAAGCCAAACCCGCCGCCGCCGCTCTGGCCGCTAGAAAGCTATAGTCCGACTCTGCCTCGGATTTAAAACCCAAATCGATATGCATGGCTGCCAATTCCACAGGCCAGGGCAGATGCCTTACCAAATGGGCCAGGGCGTACATCAGCAGCGTACTGTCCTTGCCGCCGGAAAGGCCCACCAATACCCGGTCCCCAGGCTCCAGCAAATCAAATTCCACAATGGCCTTGCGCATGCCTTTAATAATCACCTGAGGAATTTCCGGCTCCTGAAAGCCTTCCAAATCCGGAGCCGGCCAGTTATATAGAAGAGGCTCCCGCCGGCCTGTGTCGATTTCCGCCCAAAGGCGGTCCGTTGATTCTGTCATCTGATCCTTCTTTCTGTTTAAGATTTACTGTCGATAGCACCCGCCAGGCTATAGCCGCCGCGCCAAAAGCGCAAAGCAGGCTAATACAAACGCCAGCCGGCAGGATATTCGTTTTTTAAATAATCTCCCGTTTGCTTGCCAAAGCCAAGAGGATAACCGGCTAAGGTCACGAGAGTCCAGCCGGGCTCCCCTTCCACCATCAGGGTTTCTCCCCGTAAATAGCGCTCAACCAAATCATCCTGAGGCAGCAAATCCAGCCTTCGTTTCATTTGAGCGGCAGGGATTCCCATCGCTAAAGGCTGACTGGGAGAAAAACGGCCGTTCTTAATCATGCCCAAATACCAGCCGGGCCGGCCCAGCTTAAGACCCGCCAAATCCGGCAGACCGGCAGGAGTCTGATAAACATGGCCGTCATATAAGGCAAAAGGCCCCGGCAGCGGGTGAGTGAAGTTTTCCGCCATGAATTCGCTAAAAGGAGCTAAGGCCGCCGCCTGCGGCCCCGGGGCAATAGCTGCTGCCAAAGCAGCCGGCTCATCTGCCGCCGCCTTTTTCTCCAGCAGGGCCAGAAATTGGCCCTCGCCCTCTATTAAATGAGGCCAGAGCTGGCGGCAGCCGGCCAGTTGGCCGCCGGCCTGCCAGCCTTCATAAACAGGCAAGTCTGCAAGGCTAAAATCACGGTGCCTATCCAGGAAAGCGGCCACCGCCTCCTCGTTTTCTAGGGGATTAAAGGTGCAGGTTGAATAAAGCAGCCGCCCGCCGGCTGCCAGCATGTTTGCCGCCTGATCCAGGATTTGGTCCTGCATCTGCCGGCAAACCTGGCCGTTGAAAGACTGCCAGCTTTTTAAAGCTTTGGCGTCCTTGCGCAGCATGCCTTCGCCGGAGCAAGGGGCATCCACCAGTATCCTGTCAAAAAAAGCAGGGAAAGCGTTGGCCAGCCGGGCCGGCTCTTCATTGGTGACAATATAGTTGGTGGCTCCCCAATGCTCCAGATTCCAAATCAGCGGCTTAATCCGCTTGGGGCTGTTATCGTTGGCCACCAGCAGTCCCTTGCCGGCTAAGGCTGCCGCCAGCTGGGTGGTCTTGCCGCCGGGAGCGGCGCAAAGATCCAGCACCCGTTCACCGGGCTTTACGCCCAAGGCCGCCGCCGGCGCCATAGCGCTGGGCTCCTGCAAATAATAGAGGCCCGCCTGATAATAGGGCAGCTTGCCCGGCCGTTCTTCCCGGGGATAGACGTAGCCGCCGGCCGCCCAGGGGATGGGCTCCAGAGCAAAGGGCAGCAAATCCCGCAATGCCTCGGCAGAAGCTTTGTCGGTATTGAAGCGCAGCCCTCCCCGGGGCTCCTCCTGCAGGCAGGCCAAAAAAGCGTCTAAACCTTCAGGGCCCAGCTGGCCGGCCAGACGTTCTGCCAAGGGCTGCGGCAGCGCCGCCGTTTTAATTGAGCCTTTGTTTGCGTTCTTCCCTTTGCCTTTACTTTTTCCCATTCCATGCCTCTAATCGGTAAATTGGCTGCTCCAATTGCAGGAAGCGCCTTTCGTATTCGGTGGCCACATTGCCCTCAAAACCGGAATTATGCAGATCCCTGCTGATTTTGCTCAGAGACCAGCCGGCCTTCACAAACTCATCCACAGAAAAATCGAAGAGCTTTTCCTGATCGGTTTTAAAATGTATTTGACCGCCGGGCTTTAATATCCGGCTGTAAATGTCCAGCTTACTCTTATGAGTAAGACGGCGGTCCTTGTGGCGCAGCTTCGGCCAGGGATCACTGAAATTCAAATAGATCCGCTCAACTTGACTCTCGCCGAAATACTGCTCCAGCTCCTTGGCGTCCACCGGCAAAAACCGCAGGTTAGACAAGGGGCGCTGCTGATTCTTTCTGACGGCAATATATAAGATAGTAGGTATTCTCTCTATGCCCACAAAATTAATACCGGTATGGCGGGCAGCCATGCCCATGAGAAAGTCGCCTTTACCCATGCCGATCTCCAAATGCAGAGGCCTTTCCTCTCCAAAAATTTCCTGCCAGTGATGGCGGCAGAGCTCAGGACCGGAATCGAGCACACCCGGCATTTTGGGCAGTTCCGCTTCCCCTTGCCAATTTCTCCTCAGCCTCATAAAATCCTCCTCAATAAAGTATATATCAGCGAAAAATGATGTATTTCCTAGAAAAAACAGAAAACAATCAGATAGAAATAAAACCCCTAAAAAAATTATTTGCAATTATCATTCAAATGTTATATACTGGTAGCGTACATCGTTTTCTTGCGGTTGGCAAAAGATCTATTCTCTCCTAGGGTTAGATTTTGGTGGCTCCCACGGAAAACGGCGCGACTATCTATCTTTCAGGAGGAATTGCAATGGAAGACAAAACTCTGGTATGTAAAGACTGCGGCGAGGAATTTGTATTTAGTACGGCTGAACAGGAATTTTATGCGGAAAAAGGTTTTCAGAATGAACCCGCCCGCTGCCCTGTTTGTCGCCGGGCCCGTAAGCAGGCTGCCAACGAAAGTCGGGGCGAGCGTCAGTATTATACTGTAAACTGCTCCGCTTGCGGTGTGGAAACTCAAGTTCCCTTCAAGCCTACGGGTGTTCGCCCTGTTTACTGCCGGGACTGCTATCAAAAGAATCAGTAGATCAATCTGCCAACCTTTGATCAGATAGCAGCAAAGCCCTTTCTACGGAAAGGGCTTTTTTTGTTGCCCTTTTTGCTCCTTTTGTCTTAGACGCCTTATACTAATCTGCCTGCCGCTGCTTTAGACGGCGCCGCTTCACGCCATTTCTTCCCCGTCATCTGAAAAATCCTTTTCGATACCGCCGGGATTCCTCTTTTGCCATTGCCAGAGATAAACGCCGGCCAGGCAGAAGAAAAGGGCGGCGGCTATAAAGGGTACCCGGTAATTGATTTCACCTAAATTGCCGCCAATGACCGGGCCGATAATAAAACCGGTGGAGGCAATGGAATTGACCAGGCTAAACACCCGCCCCCGCTTCTCATCGGGAGCATTGATCGCCACCAGCACGTTGGAGGCAACGGTAATACCTGATTGGAAAAAGCCATAGATGAAACGCTGGATCACCAAAAACAGGAGGCCCGAGGCCAGACCTTGCAGCAAAGTGGTGCCGCCGGCAAGCAGCAGGCAAGAAACCAGAATCACAGCGTAGCTAATATGATATTTGCGGCCGTGGAGCTTATTGATCAGGGGAGAGCCTAATGCCAGGGAAACGGCGCTGATGGAATATACTACGCCTACCATCAGCTGGGCTCGCTCTGCCTGCAATCCCGCCACAAAAAGCGGCAGGATGGGCAGTATCATCTGATTGCACATATTTAAGGTAAATAAGCAGAAGATGGGAGTACGAATGCCGGGATCGGCCAGAACTTCTTTGACATCCTGCCAAAAAGGCGACAAAACCACATTGGCCGGGATGGGTTGTTCTTCCGTACCGAAAAAAGCCGCCAAACCCACAATGAGCATGATGACGCCGCCAAAATACAGCGAATAGGTGATGCCTAAGCTTTCCACCAGGGCGCCGCCGACAACAGGGCCCAGAACCGTTCCCACGGCTACCGCCATGTTCAGCGTCCCCAAAGCATAACCCACGGCATAGCTGGGGGTAGTGGAGGAAAGCAGTATGTTGGATGCGGGGATAAAGCCCATTAAGGCGCCGTTGAGGGCTCTCACTGCCAGTAAGGCCCAAATGCTGCGGCAATTGGCGATCATGAAATAAGATAGGCCGATACCCAGGCCGGAGCGGAGCAAAAGCATGCGTTTGCCGGAACGGTCGGCCATGCTGCCCCAAATAGGCTGTACGATAACATAGGTAAAATAGACCATCATGCTCATCATGCCGGACCAAAAGGACAAATTCTCCGTAACACCGGCGTTTTGCTGGAGGATTACCGGCATGAAAGGTATAACCATATTAAAGCCTATATTAGCAAAAAAGTTGCAGAAGCACAGCACATATAAATTCTTCCGCCAATTCAAGGAGATCAGACCTTTCTCATTTAAATCCGGGGAATAATCTGAGCAAATACCAGAATCAAAAAGATGCTGTAAATAATATTATGCCTGGCCATACCTTCCCAGGGATTAAGACCGTTTAATGCCGATATGGTAAGGCCCACGGCAAAAAAAGGCGAGGTCGTAACGGCCACACTATAGCCCAAAAGATAAGTGTAGGCAAGGTCAAGAGGGCTCAAGGCCAATACCTCCGGCCGCAAAGCTGCCGCCAGGGCAATAATGGTGATTACGGGATGAATCCCCAGCAAAGCCAAAATCAGAAACAAGAAGGCGATCATCATGACGGCCAGCGATGGATGAGCCGGA
Source organism: Clostridia bacterium (assembly GCA_018434325.1). Classification (GTDB taxonomy): domain Bacteria; phylum Bacillota; class Peptococcia; order DRI-13; family UBA5745; genus WRMS01. The sequence goes on from JAHDPO010000007.1 coordinate 176,380, forward strand.
TTCTGAGGCAGCAGCTTATTGATCAGATACTCGCCGATGCCGGAATATTCGATAGCCTTACCGAAAAAACCGACGGAAGAAAACATCACCACCTGATTGACGACTCCTCCTAAGGTTTTTTCTTTATACTTTTGCCATTTTGCCTGATAGAGGCGGCCTTTGCCTTTGATCATAGCGATAAAAGGCGGATAAATGAAAGCGGATAAAGAAATGATTGCCAGCACCGGCAAACTGGTAAAGTGATTCAACAGAGCCACTAAGGCTACTAATCCGCCGTAAACGGCCAGCAGCTCCATCAGTGCCTGCTTATCCTGCCGGGGCAGCTTGGCTTCGGCAAAGGAACCGGCGCCGGGAGAAGCCGCCGCAGCGTCAGAAGGATCGGCAAAAGCAATTTGCTGCCGGCCTTTTTTGCCGCCGGCTATATAGAAAAAAACAGCGATGAAGGGTAATTGAAACAAAGAAAGCAAAACACCTTTGGGCGCCAGGGCCAGCCAGGATATGCCCGTATAGGTGACCACTGTAGCCACGGACATATGGCAGGGAGCCCAATAGCTCATGGACAGGTTGCCGCGGCTGAGAGCCTGAGCCATCTGGATGTCATTGCCGTAATGATCTTGATAGGGCCGCAGCAATTGATGCATCAGGGTCATGCCCCCCAGATTCATCACCGCCCCCAAAAAACCGGCAAAGACCGAAGCCAGCGTAAAAAACCACCAGCTTTGGCGGACATACAGATGAAAAAGCTTTTCCATGGCCCCTACATAATCGTTGTAGTCCAATAAAATATTATATAGAGGCAAGGCAATGAAAAGAGCCACCAGGCCGCCGTTGGACGTAAAGGCCAGCAGCCATTTGGCGGGACCGCCGCCGGAGAAAAAAAGCAGGATTATACCCAGCACATAAAGACTGCCGCTGACCAGGATGTTGCTGCGGCTGGCCAAAGGAAAGGCCAGCAAAACCGCCAACAACAGCAAAAAACCGAAAAGCGCCTGAAAAAAGGTACCGCTAAAGACAGTCCAGCCCAAATAGACCACCGCAAGCAAAAGATAAAGGGGCGAGCGCAAAACAGCCCCTTTCTCAATTAACCCCATGGCTATCCAACTCCTCAAGAATTCTTGTCATTTCTTCCTGGATGGCTCCGTAAGCCGCCCAATCGCCTTTGGTCATAGCGGCCTTGCCGGCTTTTTGCAATTCGATAAGCCGTGTCAGACTTTGGCGAAGCTCAACGGGTATGGCTTCGTTGGCAGCCCAGGAATCGGCGCCGGCGCCGTTCTCTTCATCTGCCGGCGTTGTGACCGCGCCGCCGCCCGGTAAAACCGGCTCCTCCTCCTGGCTTATGCCGGCCGCCGCCGTGTCCCCATAACCGGGAAACAGTTGAGCTAAAGCCTCTTCCAGGCTGGCAGCCATGACGATCCGGTCATTATAATAGACGAACAGCCGCAATAGCTGAGGATAGCGGTTTTTGTCGGAGGATAAATATAAGGGCTCCACATAAAGCAAAGCGTCATCCACAGGATAAACCAGCATATTACCCCGGATCAGGGTGCTGCCCCCTTGTCCCCAAAGGCTCAGCTGGCCGGAGATCACCGGATCCTGATCGATTTGGGATTCCACCTGCATAGGCCCCATGATCTGGCTACCCTTGGAAAAGGTGTAAAGCAACAGCTTGCCGTAGTTTTCGCCGTCACTGCGTCCGGCCAGCCAGGCTACCATATTGTCCCGGCCATAGGGGGTAAAATTGCGCAGCAGCACAAACTCCGGCTCTTCTTCTCCCGGCAGGCGGCTGATGGTGTAATAGGGCTCCTGCTCTTTGCGCTCTGAACCAATGATCTGATCAGCAAAAGACCAGCGGTCTTCCCGGTTGTAAAACACCACCGGGCTGCTCATATGGTAATCCTGAAGCATCCGGCTTTGAATCTGAAACATAGCTTCCGGATAACGGACGTGGCTTTTCAGATCTTCCGGCATAGCTTCGCCGGGCTTGAATAATCCCGGATAAATCTTGGCATAAGTGGCGGCGATGGGATCATCACCATCAAAAATATAATAATTTACTTCGCCGCTATAAGCATCCACCGTGATTTTTACGCTGTTGCGCAAATAATTCATCTGGGAAGCGTCATAAGCCTGGGAGTAGGGGTAACGGCTGGTATGAGTATAAGCGTCCAGCATGTAAACCATACCCCCCTCGTCGGTAAGGACAATATAAGGGTCATGATCATAGCTTAAAAAAGGCGCAATCCTGGCCGCCCGGTCAACAACATTGCGGGTTTCCAGGTAAAGGCTCTCCCCTGTGATATAGCCGGAAAACAAATAGCGGTATTCCATGTCCCGCAAGGAAAGCAGCAAGCGATTAAGGAAGGTCATGGGGATGCCCCCTTCCCCTTCATAAAAATAATCCTTGTTCTGCTCGCCGTCGGTATAATCCAGTTCCGCCAGCTGCGTTTTGACAATCACGTTGTTGGCTGTCATTTCTCCATAATAAATGCGGGGCTGGCTGATTTTCAGCTGTCGGCTCACCGGCGGTATATCTTTGATCAGGTAATCCGGCAAGCCGGTAGCCGTCACTTTATTGGCGGGGCTCATAGCCAGGCCAAAACCATGGGTATATTGGAACAGCCGGTTATTAAAGTTTTGGGATTGCTCGGGCAGCTTTGACTGATCCATTTCCCGGGCAGCCACCATTACCTGTGTATATTTGTCGTCAATAATATAACGGTCTACGTCCACATCGGAAAAATTGTAATAGCGCCGCAGCTCCTGCTGCTGGCTGTAGGTGGTATGAGTGGCCCCTTGATCCAGAATGCGGATATGCTCAATAACATCCCGGTTGGCTGTCAGCTCTTCCAAAGATAAAAGGCCTACGGGATATTCCCGCTCTTCCAGATTATTCAGATGGTAGGCCCGGTTGGTAAACTCGATATTACGCTGGATATAGGGCTGCTCCCGGGAAATCTCGTTAGGATCCACCACAAATTGCTGATAGAAGCCGGGAATCACCTCTTGCAGCAGGAAGCTGAGGAGCAGATAGCAAACGAAAGCCACAGCGGCTTGCTTCAGGTAGCGGCGGCTTCTCAGCATCACCACCAAACCGATGATCAGAGAAATCGCCGCTAAGAGGTACGCAGCCGGCAGCCTGACGGCTACATCCGTGGCCCCGGCGCCGCCTACTATGCCGCCTTGGTCATACATGAGGCGAAATACGCCCAGCAGCACCGAAGCCGATTGCAGCATAATCAGGATTCCCAACAAAAAGCCGCAATGGCTCCAGCCTTTCCAATGAGGAAAAAAGCCGCCTTTTTTCAGCTTGGAAAAAGGCTGGCCATCGATCCTGAAAAATTTGCCGTCTCCTTCATCCACTTCCACGGCAGGCCTTGAAGAGGCGCCGCCTTCGCTTGCCGCCTTGCCGGAATGGTCCCCCATAATCCCCGGCAGCAGGTAGATCAGCAAGGTGGCCAACAGGTGCAGGGTCAGCAAGGTACCCAGCAATCCCTGAACCAGCTCCAGAAAAGGCAAACGAAAAACGTAAAAGCCGATATCCAGTCCAAATTGCGGATCGACAGCGCCAAAAGCCGTGGAATTTAACGCTTGCAGCACCATGAACCAGACGTCGCCGGCCTCGACCCAAATAATCAGCGCAAACAAGGCCGCCAATATAGCCGCCATCATTTTTTTGCGGTGATGGCCGGCCCGGCTAAGAGCCAGATGGAGATTGAAATAACTGACCAGAAAAATCAAGCCGAATATACCCAGCCCCACCGCCCCTTTCCATAGGAGGGAGCGCCAGAAAACCGGCATATAATCAACGCTGGCAAACCATTGCTGATCTAAGCGGAAACGGATCAAAACCCCGGAAATAAAAAGCAGGACTGCCAGGAATCCCGCTATCGTCCAAAGCCAAGGCTTTTTCTGATTCATTACATCTCCTTTTCCATCGTTCCGGTCCGTTCTTCGATTTCCTGTTCGCTAAGACCGGATTTTTTCAGCTTGTAATCAATAGCTTTTGTCCAGAAGCTGCTTTTCTCCTGAATCTTTTTGAATTTCTTGGCGTCGTTATCCTTGCGTTTTTGGCGGGTAGAGGCGTTGCCGGACATGATCGAAGTGATGATTTTTGCCTGAAACAGCTCTTCTTCCGTCAAGTTCTCAAAGTCCAGCTGCAATTTCTCCATGACCTTTTTATAGTATTCCAGAAATTCCTCCGTAGAAATCTCCGTGTCCATTTTTACGTATTCTTTCATTTTACCGAATAAATTTTCCATGCTGCTAATCTCTCCCTTTTCTTTTGTAAGTTTATTTATTTCTTTTGTTCGTTTATTTCTTTTGTTCGTTTATTTCTTTCGTTTATTCCGGCTGCAAGGTGGTTACGATGGTACCGCCTTCCATCACGATGATGGTATGCTCAAATTGCACCACATAAAAACCGGTTGGCACCACGAGAGCCCATTCATCGTAACCGCCGTCCTTCACCAGCTCCGGCCCTTCGGATATAAAAGGCTCCAAAGCCAGAACCTGACCCGGGTTGATTTTGCCCCGCTCATACTTGCTATAATAATTCAATATAGTTTCCGGCGCCTCGTGGAGCTTGCGGCCCAGACCGTGACCACAAAGATTCTTGATCATCGTAAGGCCGTTGGCTTTCGCTACCTGCTCGACCGCCTTACCGATCTCATTGATTTTGCCGCCGGGCTTGGCTGCCGCAATGGCTGCCGCTCTGGCTTCCAGGCCCACCCGGCAAAGCTTCAGCACTCTTTCATCCTCCAGCTCCACAGGTATGCTCATGCCATTATCGCCGTAATAGCCGTTTAGCTCAATGGAAACGTCGATATTGACCAAATCACCGGCTTTAATCTCCCGGGAACCGGGAATACCATGGGCTACCTCCGGCAAAATGCTGATGCAGGTGGCGCCGGGAAAATTGTAGCTTACCTTCGGCGCCGATTTGGCGCCATAGCGGACCATCATCTCTTCGCCTATTTTATCGAGTTGACCGGTAGTGATGCCCGGACGAATTCGCTTGGCCATCTTATGTAAAATTTCTGCGGCAACCTTACCTGCTTCTATTATGCCTTTTAAATCTTGATCCGTTTTTACTATCATGCTTGCTCCGCCTTCTCTGAATTTGCCTGCCTATTAGAGTATTATAACCCTTTGGTAAAGAAATTTCCAGTACGGAAGTTGCTCTTGTTCTGTTTGCCGTTGCATTCCTTCCTAAAAAGAACTGCTTTCCTTTGGATATTTCAGCCAAAGAAAAGCAGCTCATTTATTTAAGATATAGGCGCCACGCTATGGCCGAAAATTTTAGTAGTTTAAGCAGCGTTTCTCAAAGAAAGATTTGGGATGATCGCAAACGGGGCAAACCTCGGGAGCTTTTTTGCCGAAATGGATATTACCGCAATTTCTGCAGATCCAAAGGATTTCATCCTCTGATTCAAAAATAATGCCATTTTTCACTTTATCCAGAAGTCTCAGGTATCTTTCTTCGTGATCTTTCTCGATTTTGCCTACGCCTTCGAACAAAAATGCAATCTTGTCGAAGCCTTCTTCTTTAGCCTCTTTGGCAAAAGTGGCATACATGTCTGTCCACTCATAATTTTCGCCGCTGGCAGCATCCTGGAGATTGACGTCCGTAGAGGGCATGCCGCCATGAAGCAGCTTGAACCAAATATAGGCGTGAGCCTTTTCATTGCGGGAAGTCTCTTCAAAAATATCAGCCACTTTTTCCAAACCTTCTTTTTTAGCCATTGCAGCATAGTAAAGATACTTGGTGTGGGCCTGGCTTTCGCCGGCAAAGGCTGTCATCAAATTTTGTTCCGTCTTGGTTCCCTTTAACTCTTTCATTACAAATAAAACCCCTTTCAATTTATGTTGCTTTTATTAACCTGCTATTGCCCTTTCATTAAATTAGAGCATGGCAATAAAACAGTAATTATTACTATTAATAGTATATCAGGTTTTACGAATTTGTCAATATCCAAATCAGGTTTAACGCCGTCCGGCGCCGCCGCCCCGGCTGGAGCCACCGCCGCCGCTGCGTCCGCCGCCAAAGCCGCCGGAAGAACGACCGCCGCCGCCGAAACCCCCGAAGCCGCCAGAGGACCGGCCGCCGCCAAAGCTGCCGGAGGAGCGTCCGCTGCTGCCGGAAGAGGGCTTACTGCCGCCACCGAGACCGCCGAAACCGCCAAAACCGCCGAAGCCGCCGCTGCTGCGTCCGGCGCCGCCGCCCCGGCTGGAACCGCCGCCGCCTGTACGTCCGCTGAAACCGCCAAAACCGCCGCCGCTACTGCCACTGCCGCCACTGCTGCCGCCGGCAGGAGGCTTAGGGCCGCCTTTTGTGCCGGGGCTGCGGACAGGTCTGGGCGGGGGCATGCCGACAGGCGGCCGGTAATGAAAAGGCCTTCTGCCGCCGAAGATGATGGGACGGAAAATCGTCCGCCCGCCCCCCATATAGGGGCGGTGGCCATAAGTTCTGGGATAGCGGGGCCGGCGGCTGAATAAGTAGAATGCAATAATGATCACGATTACAATAATCAGCGCCCAATTGATTCTGGGCCCGCTGCGGTAAACCGGCGGCTGATAGGCAGGATTGGGCGGCGTATAGCCGCTGCTGCCCCGGTCATTGGCGCCGGTGGAACCGGTAGAGCCTGTAGAACCGGGCTGAGAAGCATTGCCTTGCAAAGTCACGCCGTAAATGCGCTCCAGCCGCTCCAGGCTGGCATTGAAGAATTTGCGGACGCCGGCGTCATAATCACCGGCGGCAAAATCCTCTTCCAGAAAATCGTAAAGATATTCATCCAGCATACTGCTGCTAAACTGCTTTTCCAGGCCGGCTCCTTGCAGAGCATAGTAATTTTCCTCGCCGATCACTAAGAGCAGCAAAACGCCGTTGTCCTTCTCGGCAGAACCGATCTGCCACTCGTTAAATAAACTGTAAGCATAATCCTCTATCTCGGCGCCGCCCAGGAAATCCACAGTAACCACAATGATCTCAGCGCCGCAGGCCTCAGTAAGGGCTACATTGGCTTCGTTGATGTAGTTGATCGTATCTCCTTTAATCACATCAGCGAAATCCGCCACATAGCCGTATTCGTCCTTATATTCCGGCACAGCCACCGCTGCATAAGCCGGCTGCAAAAAGGCAAACAAGAAAAACAGCGTCAAAGCGGCGGCTGCCAGCCTCTTGCCCGTGACTGCAATATCGTTTCCATTCATGCCCATCGCCTGCTTCCGTTTTTATTTTTGCCCATTGCGTTTCTTGTTATCTTAGAAGTGCTACTGAAACAGCTCCAGAGGCTTCACTCCGGTAAGACCGCCTAATAAACCGGCCGGGAAAGCCGACAGCTTTTTATTAAAATCTGCCGCTACCTTATTATACGGGTCATGGCTGATGGTGTCGCCCCTTGAGCGAAATTCCGTATATATCCTCTGGGGATATTTTTCGTCCTGGGCCGAAAGCTTCGCCGCATTCAGTACCTGGTATAAATCCTTGACAGCGCTTTCCAAAGCTTTGTCGGCCTCGGCCTTCTTCGCTACGGAGCCTGCCGCCGCCGCATCAGCCCTTGCTTTGATCACCTGCTGAATTACCGCATTATCCTCAGGCAGGTATTTGCGGGCAATGACGACCATATTATATGCAGCGGCATCTCTTTCGCTCAAATCTCCCTGAATGCCTATACCGTCGCCTTTAATGCCCGCAGCAAACACAGCCGCCGCCTCTTCTCTCATTCCATTGAGAGTATTGTGGCTGCCGATTAAAGTGCCGGCTATGATCATCAAAAGCATAGCGACAAAAGCAAAGCTGTTTTTTCGCCAAATACTCAATGCTATCACCCTTACCCTAAATTCCTATCTGTTGACTTCCAATAATTTTTGCTTCAGCTGGCCCTCGATCTTGCCCAGCTCGGCTTCCGCCTGACGGCGCCTGGTTCTGCCGTCATTTTGAATCTTCAAGACTTCGTCCAAAGTCTCAATGAGCCTTTGATTCGTATGCTGAAGGGTCTCAATATCCACGATACCCCGCTCCGACTCCTTGGCCGTCTCAATGGTGCCCATTTTCAGCTTGTCGGCATTCTTCTTCAGCAGCTCATTGGTCATATCGCTGACTTCCCGCTGCGCTTCCATGGCTTTTTGGCTGTGGGCCATACCCAGGGCCAGGACCATCTGGCTTTTCCATAGGGGAATCGTATTAACCAGGCTGGACTGAATTTTCTCAGCCATCAACGTATCGTTGTTTTGGACCAGGCGGATCTGCGGAGCCATTTGGATGGATACCACCCGGGTCAGCTCCAGATCGTGGATTTTTTTCTCGAAACGATCGCAGAGATTAGCAAAATCATTGGCGTTTTGAGCATCCTCCGGCAAACCGCTGGCCTTAGCCTTGGCCACAAACTCCGGTAAAGTCACTTCTTTGGCTTCCTTCAAAGCCTTTTTGCCGGCCAAAATATACATAGCCAGCTCTTTGAGGTAGACAAGATTCGTGCTGTACATTTCGTCCAGCATAGCCACGTCTTTCAAGAGCTGAATTTGGTGGCGCTCCAGGGACTGGGCAATCTTGTCCACATTGGCTTCTGCCTTATCATACTTCACTTTTAACATCTGGATCTTATTGGAGCCTTTTTTGAAAAAGCTTAAAAAGCCGCTTTCTTTTTCGTCGATCTCAAAGCCCCGCAGCTCCATCACCAGGCTGGTGATCATGTCGCCGGTTTCGCCCAAGTCCTTCGTCCGGACATTGGCTAAAGCCGTCTCCGAAAAGCCGGCTATCTTGCGCTGAGCAGCGCCGCCATACTGCAGTATCTGGTTGGCATTGGTCACATCGATCTTGCCGGCAAACTCCAATACCTGCTGTTGTTCAACGGGGGTGAGGCTGCTCATGTCCAGCACGGCAGACTCGGCCCGGACCTCCTGAGGCCGGGTCTCGGCTGCGGAATCCAGGGTCAAAGCAGCGGCAACCGGTGATAATACTTCTCCTTCTAAGGTTAAGCTGAGTTTTTCTTCGGTCATATTCGTTGTCCCCTCCCATTTCCTTTCAATCTAAGGCTAACCCATGCTTTCAGCTTGTTAAGGCTAAAGCTTTAATTCCGGTATTTCTTCGCCTTTTTCGCCTTTAAGCTCGTCGGGAATCAGCCCCTCCTGGGTCAGCATCCCCTGCAAAACCGTAATGTCCGTGGAAATATCCAGAGCCTCATCCTGGTATAAGCCATCCAATTGATTGCGGAAAGCCTTCAAAACCGTATCCATGACGCCCTCGATTTTTTTCATGGTTTCCTGGATCTTTTGGCCCTGAACCTGCTGCTCCTCCATATTGTAATAGGATTTCAGCAGCTTCAATACCACCGGCAAATAGTATTCCAAAGAACGCCGGATTACGGGAGCCTTCTGAGGCCGGCGGATCACTTCTTTGAAGATACGGAGGCAAACCTCCTCCAGGCTGGTAATCTGAGCCGACAGCTCCGGATCGCCGATCCTGTCGTTAATAAAGCGAATGTCTTTAAGCAAAGCCTGGCCCTGGGCCACCATCTCATCAGCCTGGCGGCTGCCGGAGGAAGCGAAGACCTCTTCTACCTCCACCAATTCCCGCTGAGGACGAAAGACCTTATTGCCCACAAAAAAGGCGGCAGCGGAAAGGGCGGCGGCGATGAGGATATCCGTCAGCCGGTAAAAAGGCAAAAGCAGGCTGTAGACCAGCCAGCAAAAACCCGCCAAATAATAAGGTATAGGTGATTTTTTAATCACTTCTTTTTTCATCGCAGGCAATCTCCTTATTCCAATCAACCTTCCTCTAATACTATAAATCATTTAGGGCCTTTTCGCAATTAAGATTCGATTAAAATTCAACGTAAAGGGCAGTTAGCCTTTGCGGAGGAAACTGCGGCTCATCCGGATCACAACCCCGGAAAGAGCAATTAACGCCAGCATATTGGGCAGAGCCATCAGGCCGTTTAGCGTATCGGCAATATCCCAGGCCAGTTCCAGCCGGATCACCGCAGAAACCATAATGCAGAGTACAAAGACCAGGCGGTAAAGTCCCAAACCTCTGCCGCCGGTAAGAAACTCAAAACAGCGCTGGCCATAAAGCGACCAGCTGAGCACCGTGGAAAAGGCAAAAAGGCAGATGGATACCGTTACAAAAATAATACCGAAAGGACCAAAAGCCCTTTGATAAGCTGCAATGGTTAAAGGAGCGCCGTCCAGTGAGCCCGGTCCGGTAAAAGCGCCGGAAGACAGGATCACCAGAGCCGTCATGGTGCAAATCACGATGGTATCCATGAACACCTCAAAAATACCCCATAGGCCCTGCTTTACGGGGCTATCCGTATCAGCGGCGGCATGGGCTATCGGGGCGGAGCCCAGACCGGCTTCATTGGAAAAAACACCCCGGGCCACGCCGTAACGCATGGCCTTGGCCATGGTATAGCCCAAAGCGCCGCCGGCGGCCGAGGGCAGCGTAAAGGCCTGACTGAAAATACTGGTCAAAGCCGGTCCCAGCTGCTGCCGGTGCACAATCAAAGCGACTATAGAACCGGCGATATAAACTATGCTCATGAACGGCACCAGTTTTTCACTGATGCTGCCGATTCTTTTCATGCCGCCCAGAATTGCCATGCCTGCCAGTATGGCCAAAAGTACGCCCACCCCGAATTTGAAAAAGGAGAACTCCCCCGGCAAAGCTATCCGGGATAAAAGACCCAATTCAGCCAGGGCCGTTTCTAGTGAGGAGGCGATAGCATTAACCTGGGTCATATTGCCGATACCAAAAGCAGCCAAAGCCCCAAATAAGGAAAAAAGCGCTGCCAGCCAGCCAAAACCCCGGCCCATGCCGCCGGTTATGTAATGCATGGGGCCTCCTACCCACTCCCCCCGGGCATTTCTTTTTCTATATTGTAAAGAAAGCAGGATTTCCGCATACTTCGTCATCATACCGAAGAAAGCCGATACCCACATCCAAAAAATTGCTCCGGGCCCGCCGGCCACGATAGCCGTAGCCACCCCCACCATATTGCCGGTGCCGACGGTGGCCGCCAAAGCCGTAGTCAAGGCCTGAAAAGGCGTTACCGCGCCGTAGCCGGCTTTACGGCGGGAGAAAAGCTGGCCAAAGGTCCCGCTCATCCATAAGCCGATTTTGGTAACCTGAAAAAATTTCAACCGAAAGGTATAATAAACGCCGATGCCCACCAAAAGGGCCAGCATGGCCGGTCCCCAAACAATACTATTCACTCTCTCGTTGAGCGCCGCAATCTGATCCGCCACTAAATCCCCACCTTTCCTTTTCCCTCAGAATTTCCCTCAAGGGCTCCTTAAATAAGCCATTGTTCTATTGTATTACCATCTTCGGTAATTCATACTAAAAAGCTTATTCCACCAATCCTCTGCGGAATTGACTGTTGTACATATCGGCATAAACGCCCTGCCTTTCCAGCAGCCCCTGATGGCTGCCCTGCTCCACAATACGGCCGCCGTCAACCACCAAAATTTGATCGGCATTTTTAATCGTCGACAGACGGTGGGCAATGACAAAGCTGGTTCGCCCCGCCATCAGCTCCAGCAGGGCTTTTTGGATTTTGATTTCCGTGCCGGTATCTACGGAGGAAGTGGCTTCGTCCAGGATCAGGATCGCCGGATGCGTCAGCATCACTCTGGCAATGGCTAAAAGCTGCCGCTGCCCTTGGGAAAGATTGCCGCCGTTATCGGCAAGGATCGTATCGTACCCCGCCGGCAGCCTCTCGATAAAACCGTGGGCTCCTGCCAGCTTAGCGGCCGCCGCCACTTCTTCATGGCTGGCTTGCGGCCGACCATAACGGATATTGTCCCGCAGCGTCTCCGAAAACAGGAAGGTATCCTGCAGCACGATACCGATATTTTCTCGGACGCTGTCTTTCGTAAAGCCCAGTATATCTTTGCCGTCGATGGTGATGCGGCCCTGATCCGGGTCATAAAACCGGGCCAGCAAGCTGATCAGGGTGGTTTTCCCCGCTCCCGTGGGGCCCACCAAAGCCGTAACCGTACCTGCCGCCGCCGCCAGGCTGCAATCCTGAATCACCGGCCGGCCGGCTACATAAGAAAAGCCGGCTGCCTCCATGGTCACATTCCCTTGCACCGCTTCTAAAACTATGGCTCCCGGCTGATCCTGCTCTTCCCTTTCGTCCATGATCTCAAAAACCCGCTCCGCCCCGGCCAGGGCTCCCTGAATCGTCGTAAAGAGATTAGAAAGCTCATTGATGGGCCGGGCGAAGTTTCTCATGTAAATCAAAAAAGAAAAGACGATACCGGCAGTGATATCACCTTTGACAATGAGGCAGCCGCCGGCCGCCGCCACGATCAGATAGGTGCAGTTATTGATCAGATTCATGACCGGCCCCAAGGTGCCGGTACCGATAAAGGTAAGGACAGCGCTTTTGCTCAGGCGCTGATTGATTTCGTTGAATCGGGCCCGGGCCGCTTCCTGCCGCCCGAAAAGCAGCACCGCCTTTTGGCCCGACAGAATCTCCTCGGCATAGCCGTTTAACTCCCCCAGTTGGCTCTGCTGGCTCATATAAACCTTCCGGGTATAGCGGGACAGAAAAAAAGTAATCAGAAACATTATCGGAATCATCATCAGGGATATTACCGTCAATAAAGGGCTGAGCAGCAGCATAGCAATGAGCATGCCGGCCAGATTAATAATGCCGCCAAAAAACTGGGAAAGGTTCTGGGATAAAGCCGTATTAACCTGATCCACATCGTTGGTCAGGCGGCTCATCAGATCACCGCTGGCATGGCTGTCAAAATATTTTGCGGGCAGCTTCTGCTGTTTTTCGAAAAGATCCCGGCGGATTTTAACGGCGGTATTTTGGGAAACGCCGATCATCATCCGGGCCTGGATGTAAGAGAAAAGTGAGCTGACCAGATACATAGCCGCCAACAGCAGGCAGATCAGCAAAAGACCCCGGCTGTCGCCTTGGGCAATGTAATTATCGACTGCAATGCCGTTGACCCTGGCGCCGACAATATTGACGGCAGTGGCGGCCAAGGACAAGCCGGCCACCAGGGCCAGCAGCCAGGTTTTATCGGCTAAATACAGACTCAGTCTTTTGATGGTACCCTTTGTATCCTTTAATTTTACCTTTTCCCGAATCATATGGGCGGCAGGACCGCCTTGCCCCGGGCCGCCCCGGGGCTTACCCGTTATTGACCGGCCCGGAATACCTAAGCTGCTCCGGTTTTGGCTAGCCGACATGGGGCAGCACCTCCTCCCCCAGCTGGGCGGCGGCCACATGGCGGTAGGTTTCACTGGCCATCAGCAATTCTTCATGGCTGCCCCGGGCTTCGATGACTCCGTCATTCAGCACCAGAATCAAATCGGCGTCTTTAATCGCCGCAATTCGCTGGGCAATGATGATCAGCGTACAAGAGCCCAGGCGGCGGAGTATGGCTTGCCGGATTTTGGCTTCCGTCACCGTGTCTACGGCGCTGGCGGCATCGTCCAATATCAGAATCCGGGGCTGGCGCAGCAGCGTTCTGACGATGGACAGCCGCTGTTTTTGGCCGCCGGAAAAATTGCGGCCCCTCTGCTCTACCCTGGCCGCGAAATCCCCTTCCTTAGCCAGAATAAAATCCAGAGCCTGGGCATCCTTTGCCGCCGCCTCCAGCTCTTCCCCGGTTGCCTCCTCCTTGCCGTAACGGAGATTTTCTTCCAGACTGCCGGCAAACAGGATGCTTTCCTGAAGAACCATGCCGATTTTATTGCGCAAAACAGCAAGGGGGTATTGCCGGACGTCCCGCCCCCCTATGAAAACCTGCCCTCTGGCAGCATCGTAAAGCCGGGGAATCAAAGAAACCAAAGTGCTTTTGCCGGAGCCGGTGGCGCCGATGATGCCCACGGTCTGGCCTTCTTTAATCTCGATATCGATATTCTTTAATATCCACTGCCCTGCCTGCCCGTGGCGGAACCAGACATCCCGGAAAACAATATCGTACCCCTCCGGGCCGTCTCCCGCCAAATCCTCCTCGGCCTTAAAACTGCCGTCCTTGATACCGGATTCCGTATCCAGCACCTCGTTTAATCGCTGGACCGCCGCCTGGGCCCGGGCAAGCCCCATACTGACCATGATCGCCATCATCATCGAGGACATGATCTGAATCAAATAATTGATAAAGGCCATGATTTTGCCGGTCTCAAGGCTGCCGGCAATGGCCAGGGAGCCGCCAAACCACAGCGCCGCCACCACGCTCAAATTCATAACCAGATTGACTAAGGGGAAAAGCGGCGCCATGTTTTCCATGGCTTTGACGCTCTGCTCCATCAGATCCCGGTTGGCCGTATCAAAGCGCTTTTTCTCATGCTCCTGACTGACGAAGGCTTTGACAACCTTAGCCCCCAGGAGATTTTCCCGCATGACTTCGTTGATCCTGTCAATCTTGGTTTGCATCATCATAAATAAAGGCAAGGCTCTTTTAATCAAAACATAAGCGCCGGCCAAAAGCACAGGCAGAGCTGCCACCAGAATCAGGCTGAGGACAGGACTCAAACGATAAGCCATGATGATGCTGCCGATACAGGTCAAAGGCGAGCGGGCCAGCAGCCGCAGTCCCAGCATTACCGTTTGCTGAAGCTGGGCAACGTCATTGGTCAGCCGGGTGATCAACGAAGATGTCTGAAATTTATCTAATTCCTCAAAAGAAAAGGTTTGAATATGGCTAAAAACCTTGTGCCGCAAGCGGCTGGCAAAACCCACGGCAGCTATAGCGGCAGCGGCTGACCGGCCCAGACCGCCAATAACGCCGATCAAAGCATAAATCAGCATCCGGCCGCCGGTAGCAAAGATGAAGTCCACATCGCCTTGGGCCACGCCTACGTCAATGATCTCCGCCATCAGCGCAGGCTGCATCAGATCCATCATCACTTCAAGCAACATAAATAAAGGAGCGGCTATGGCCCATAGCCAGCTGCTCCCCATAAATTTTTTAATTAATTTTAACATGAATCCATCACCTTAGCGTTTCATCCGTTTCAAAAAGAACAGCAAAGGCAGACCCAGCACATAGCAGGATCCAATCTGACCCAGCCCTACTTCCGCCGCAGTAAGTAGAAAGGGCAGGCCCAGCACATAACTGAGCATGGCTCCGATTACCACAGCATTGATGAGTACCGGCGGCAAAGGTACCAGCCAGGGTTTTTTGATGCGGCGGCTAAGCAAGGCTGCCGCCAAGGTGGCCAGGCTGCCGAACACTATGTCCAATAAGCCGTTGCCGCCAAAAAAATTAGCAACCAAACAGCCCACAAAAAGCCCCGGTACTGCTTCGGGATAAAGCCAGGGCAGCACCGTCATAGCCTCAGCTACCCGAAACTGCAGCGGGCCGTAGCTGATGGGCGCTAAAGCAACCGTCAAAGCCGCATAAATAGCCGCCACCATAGCAGCCCTGGTCAGCCAATGCGACCTGGCCTCAGGCTTAGGCTGCTCGCCCATCGTCTGCTCTATTAGCTGCTCTACAGGCTGCTCTTGTTCCTGATCACCAATATTATTCAGATTGTTCATCATCCAGTATAGCACCCCGTTTTTTCTGGCCCTGTTCTAAGCCGCTCGTCCAGTCTTCCCCGCTCTCATCGGCCGCCGGATCTTCCGGCTCCTGATACGCCTCGTCTAACTCGCCGGCTTCTTCATCTGCCGTCGCCTGCCCGGCGGTCTCTTCTTCCTGATAGCCAACCGCCGCAAGGCTGGCATTTTGTGCGGCCTCATCCGGCAACAAAGCTAAAAGGGCGGGCATTCGATTCAACATCATTACCATCCAGATACTGCAAACAACAAAAATTAAAAAACAAATGGCCATAAGTTCCTGACGGCCTCTTAAACTACCCAGGAGATTACCTATAACCGAGGTTATAAATAGGAGAGTATAAGTATTAAGGTTCTTTCGATATCTGGCGGCTTGCTTCAAACGGCCTCCCTGCTCCAATATCCGGGCGTACCATATGATCATCTGACGCACCAGATACAATTGGGCCAATTGGGTCACGATCCACAAAACACGGATGATTACCAGGCTAAAGTTGATGCGCAGATAAGGAGCTAAGAAAACGACCAAAGCCCAAAAGCTCAACGCATAAGCTAAGAATAAAATCTTTGCCTGCAGCTTTTCCTCCGTATCCATGCAGGAAATTCTTTTCACCCCTATGCTCATCATAAAGAACCCAACCCATATGGGGAAATTCGGCCATAACAAAGCAATAAAACTAGCCACCAAAAAGCCTATGCTGATTAAATAATAATTAATCCCTTCTCGCAGGTTTCCTCTAACCACCCGGCCCCCTCCTTATCCTGGCAGATACACCGTTCAATGAGCCCGGTATACCAATTTGCCTATTTATCTTACCAATATTATCATAGAAACGCAGAATCGCAAAGGATGATTTCTGCAGACACCCTTGCATTAACATATTATCTGTTATAATATTAACCCAAGTAAAATAACTTGTGTGAAGTGGCTTATTGAGATGAGAGTATTTATTGTTGCTACCCCTCTTTTTGACGCGGCCATGGCTGTAAAGGCTTACCGTCTTTGTGACCGCAGCGGCGAAAACGCCATCGGTATTCATAATGACTTTCGCCGGATGAGCGAAGCCTTCATCTCCCCGGGTCTTGACCTTATTGAACAGTTAGGTCTGGAAACCTTCGCGGGAGATAAACCGCTTTTCGCCAATATCAACCATTGGCAGCTTTTAGTGGGCAGGCCGGTCAATGTTAATATTGAACCCAAAAAACTGGTCTGCATTCTGCCGGCAAGCATCCCGGCGGACGAAATGGTGCTGGACAAATGCCGTCGACTCAAGGATTTAGGCTACAGTCTGGCTCTGGAAGGCCTGCCAAAGGATATTGAAGAAAATCCTCTTATTCCGCTTTTGGATTATCTGATCCTGGATTATCTCGATCCCGGCTTCTCCGGCTGGTATTTTACGGCCAGAACGGAGTTGACCCGCTTAAAGTTGGTTTTTGCCAATGTTCCCGATGGGGAATCCTATCAGCGTCTGATAGCCAGAAATCCTCAGAGCCTGTTTACCGGCGGCTTTTACAAAAATCCGATCACCGCAGGCAATACCAAGCTATCCCCCGTTAAAATCAATGCCCTCCAATTGCTTAACCGCATCAACAGCAATGATTTTGAATTGGATGACGTTGTTAAGATCATTGAACGCGATCCCTATTTGACTATATCCCTGCTGCGCTTTATTAATTCCGGCGCCGTCGGGTTAAAAAGAAAAGTCGATTCCATCAGAAACGCCGTGGCCATATTAGGCCAAAAAGAAATAAAGCGCTGGGCTACCATAGCCATTTCCATCAGTCTGGCCGAGGACAGGCCCGGCGAAATCACAAAATTGACGCTGATGCGGGCCAAATTCGCCGAGAGTCTGGCCCCCGCTTTTGCCTTAGGGCTTTTTCAGTCCAGCTTATTTATGCTGGGACTGTTCTCCCTTTTGGATATCATCCTCCAAAAACCCATGGAAGACGCCCTGAAGGAAGTGGCCGTAGAAGACCGGGTGCGCCGGGCCCTTACTCAAAAGGAAGGCAACCTTTATACGGTATTGGACTTTATTTATACTTATGAGCGGGCAGATTGGGATAAGTGCTCCATCATCATGATCCAAAACGGGGTGGAGTTTGAGGCGGTAAGCCGGGCCTTTCTTGAAGCAACGCTCTGGTATCACCAGCTTTTATCCTCTCTCAACTAGCCTGAAGAGAAATACGCAAACAAAAAGTGGGTTCCCGGTCAGGGAAACCCACTTTTTTTGTACTTCTGTGCAGCCTTTCTATGCACCTTTTTATTGCATCTATTCTGTGCCGCCTTTCTAGGCACTTATGCATCCCGCCGTCGTTTACTGCAGTTCATGCTGGCAGCGGTTGGTGTAAGTCGTATGCAGCAGCTTATGGGATACGGGGCCTAAAGGCGCCTGCAGGTAATCGGCATAGAGCTTTTGAATAGCGGGATTTTCATGGGACTTACGGAACTCTGACTTTTGATCCACTTCATACAGCCCCTGAATCCGCTTTTCCCGCACCGCATTGGTGGTGCCGTAAGGCTGGCCGCCGCCGCCGATGCAGCCGCCGGGGCAGCACATCACCTCAATAAACGTATAGTCGGCTTCCCCTGCGGCAATAGCTTCCATGATCTGCTTGGCATGGGCCAGGCCGTGAGCGACCGCCACTTTAACCTCTGTGCCGCCCAGATCCACACTGGAGGCCTTAACCCCTTCCATGCCCCGGACGCCTTCAAATTCCAGCTTCTCAAGGGTCTGGCCGGTAACGACTTCATAAACCGTCCGTAAAGCAGCTTCCATAACGCCGCCGGTGGCGCCGAAAATAGCGGCGGCGCCGGTGGAAATACCCAACGGCAAATCAAACTCGCCATCTTCCAGACTGTTGAAATCGATACCTTCATGCTTGAACATCCGGCCCAGCTCCCGGGTAGTCAGCACCGCATCCACATCCCGGTAGCCGCTGTCTCGCATTTCCGGCCTGGCTGCTTCATATTTCTTCGCCGTGCAGGGCATCACCGAAACCACATAGATGTCTTTCGGATCGATGCCGCTGATCTTGGCATAGTAGGATTTGGCCATAGCTCCAAACATCTGCTGGGGTGATTTACAGCTGGAGACATGGGGCAGCAGCTCCGGATAAAAATGCTCAATATATTTGATCCAGCCGGGGCTGCAGGAAGTGATCATCGGCAATACGCCGCCGGTTTGCAGCCGCTGCAATAGTTCGTGGCCTTCTTCCATGATGGTGAGGTCGGCGGCAAAATCCGTATCAAATACCCGGTCAAAGCCCAGCAAACGCAGAGCCGACACCAGCTTGGAGGTGGCAATGGAACCGGAAGGCCGGCCAAACTCTTCGGCAATCGATACCCGCACTGAGGGAGCCACCTGAACCACCACATGCTTATCGGGATCGCCCAAGGCCTCCCATACCTTATCGGTTTCATCCTTTTCGTAAATTGCGCCTACGGGACAGGCCAATACGCATTGGCCGCATAAAACGCAGGCCACATCCTTTAATTCTTTGCCGTATTCCGGCGTCACGCCGATATCCAATCCCCGGTTGTGGCTGTATAGAATGCCCACCTCCTGGACATGGTGGCAAACCTCGGCGCAGCGGCCGCATTTGATGCATTTATTGGGATCGCGCACCAGAGAGGGTGTGGAAAAATCCAAGGGCAAACGCTTGGTATTTTTGACTCCCTGTACCTCTTTCATCCCTAGCTTGAAGGCCAGTTGGCGCAGTTCGCATTCGCCGCTGCGGATACAGGTCAGGCATTCCTGGGGATGGTCGGCCAGAATCAATTCGACGATGGTCCGCACCGTTTCCCGCACCCGGGGAGAATTGGTGGTAATCTTCATTCCTTCGGCAATTTTTGTCGAACAGGAGGCAACCAGGTTTTTGACGCCCTCCACCTCAACTGCGCAAACCCGGCAATTTGCTTTGACCTTTTGGTCGGGATGGTTGCAGAGACTGGGCAAGGAAATGCCATTAAGCTTGGCTGCTTCCATAATCGTAATGTTTTCCGGCACGCTGATCGTTCTTTTATTGATCGTGATCTCAACCATTGCCATCAGGCGCTCTCCTCTCCGTATAAATCTTCTTCTCCGTCCTTGCAGCGGCTGCAGTATTCCTCGCCGTAATAATGCAGAGATGAAATTACGCTGTTGCCCGCTGCCTGGCCCAAGCCGCAAAATGAAGCATTTTGCATGACCCTGGTGTAGCGTTCCAGATTTTGAACATCTTTCATCACCGCCTGGCCGGCGATGAGCTTCTCCATAATAATCTGGGCCTGGCGCAGCCCTTCCCGGCAGGGGGTACACTTGCCGCAGCTTTCATGAAGGAAGAAGTTGATACGGTTGCTGACGTTATCTAAAATTGAACGGGTATCATCCAAAACGAAGACTGCTCCGGAACCGATAGTGATTCCCGCCCGGGCGCAAGCCCCGTATTCCAAAGGCACATCCAGCATTTCCTCCGGTATCAAAACACCGGAGGCGCCTCCGATATTCACTGCCTTGACCTTACGGCCGGGCTTAGGGCCGCCGCCATATTCGTAAACAATATCCCGGAAGCTAGCGCCAAAAGGCACTTCCACCAAACCCCGGAACCTGATATCACCGGATAAAGAGATCAATTTGGTGCCGGGGCTATCCTCCGTACCCAGACTGCGATACCAAAGAGCGCCCTTTTCCATGATTTTCGGAATATTGCTCAAGGTCTCCACGTTGTTGATCAAGGTCGGCTTGCCCCATAAGCCCTGCTGCGTGGGATAGGGAGGTTTCACCTGCGGCCTGCCTTTACGCCCTTCGATGGAAGACAAGAGAGCCGTCTCCTCGCCGCAAAGATAGCTGCCGGCGCCGGAAAACAATTCAATATCCAGGCTGAAGCCGCTGCCCAGGATATTCTCTCCCAAAAGGCCTGCTCTTTTGGCTTGGGCAATGCTCTCTCTCATCACGCTGCGGGGCTCGTCGTATTCGTGGCGCACGTAGAGGATTCCCCGGGAAGCGCCGGCCAGATAAGCGGCTATGGTGACGCCTTCCAGCAGCTGAAAGGGCAGGTGGGTCATAATATAACGATCCTTAAAGGTACCCGGCTCGCCTTCGTCGGCATTGATGATAATATAACGCTCCTGCTCCTGATTGCTGCGAACCATTTCTATTTTTAGCCCTGTAGGAAAGGAAGCTCCGCCCCGGCCTTTCAAGCCGGCTTCTTTGAGCACATAGACGGACTCCCGGGGGTCTGCGGCCAAAACCTTCGCCAGAGCTCCGTAGCCGCCCCGGCTGCGGTATAAGTCCAAATCCACGTACTCCCGGTTTTCAACGTTAAAGACCAGCTGACAATCTATCATGCTCATTGCTCTCCCCCCTCCCTTAAGCTGCGAATAACGGCTACGGCCTCTTCCGGCGTCAGATTGCCATACACCTGATGATCAACCTTGATCGCCGGCGATTTATAGCAGGATCCCAGGCAGCTGACCTTTTCCAGGCTGATCAGCCCGTCTGCGGTGGTCTCTCCCGCCTCGATACCCAATTCCTGCTGAATAGCCTCCATAATGGCCGTTCTCCCGGCATTTTCACAAGGGGCATTGCCGCATATGCGAATAAGGTGCCGGCCTCTTGGCTTAAGAGATATTTCCGTATAGAAAGATGCCGTGGAATAAACGCGGCAGCGGGAGACCTTCATCGACCGGGCAATAGCCCTCACCGCTTCTTCACTGACGTAATTCCGGGGACTGGCATCCTGTACCGCTAAAAGCACCTGTAGAAGAGGCGCTTTTTCGTTGCCCATTTGCCCGACGATTTCCTGTACAACAGCTTGCATCCGTCTTTCTCCTCCTGCCCTTCAAGCTTACCGAACCGACTTTTCAGCCGGCTCCGCCGTTTTCCCGGCCGGCACTGCGCCGGCGCGGCGGCCGTTTTTTTGTAGTGTACATGGCTCTTTTGCCTTATGCAAGCATAGTTTTTTATTTGACAGGCTGTGCCGAAAACTTGTTTATGTTCCTTTCCTTACCCGTTCATCTTCGTCAAATATTTAACGATCTCCGCCAATAAAAAAACAAGAGGCCTCCCAGCGCAGTGGATCATCCTGCGATGAGAGGCTTCTTATCCCGCCCCTTGCTTCGATTCAGCCGCCGAGGGCTGGGGCCGTTTTTTCTTATTAGAGAGGCTTGGACCGCTTTTGAGTTTTTTCCTTTTTGCGCTTCATTTCATAGGCCAAAGTCATCAGGCTTTCGCTCAAGTGAATATTTTCGATGGATACATCCTCCGGCACATCCAATTCTACGGAGGCAAAATTCCAGATGCCCTTTATTCCCAAATCCACTACCCGCTGCATCACATCCTGGGCATAGATTCGCGGCACGGTGATGACGGCAATATCCACGGAATGCCGCTTCACAAAATCTTCAAGCTGATCATAATGCTGAATATCGATTCCTTTGATTTGCTTCCCTATCAAATGGGGGTTGGCGTCAAAAACACCAATGATCTGAAACCCTCTCTTTTCAAAGCTGCTGTGTTTGGCTATCGCCTGGCCCAAGTTGCCGGCGCCGATCAAAGCCATATTATAGGTGCGGTCAAGCCCCAATATACAGCCGATCTCCTGCAGCAGGCTGGCCACATCATAACCGTAGCCTTGCAGTCCAAAGCCGCCAAAATGGAAAAAATCCTGCCGCACTTGGGAAGAGGTAATCCCCAACCGCTGGCTCAAATCTTTTGAGGATACCCTGCTGATCCTCATTTGTTGAAGAGTGGAGAGATAGCGGTAATATTTAGGCAAACGCCGGATCAGGGCATTCGATACTTTTTTTTCGCAGTTCACTGTTTTTCCTCCACCATTGCTTATTATCGGCAGCACGACCCCATCATATTCTGCAAGAAACAAGAAATTTGAATACTAGTATAGTCAAAATCAGGGTCTTTGTCGATAACATAAACTAAAAAGTGCAGAACAAGAATCTGCGGGAACCGGCACAGACCCGGCCCCTTTAGCTAAATGTGCAAAATTTTCTTAGCTTACAGCCTCGTCAGGCGATTTTGCGCAAAATTTGAAGTTTAAAGTGTCCAAAACCCACTTAATGAATCCAGTCACTCCTTTTTCACTGTATCTAGCGCATCAGCCGGATCGATCACCCTATTGTTGAGAGACCGCACA
Source organism: Clostridia bacterium (assembly GCA_018434325.1). Classification (GTDB taxonomy): domain Bacteria; phylum Bacillota; class Peptococcia; order DRI-13; family UBA5745; genus WRMS01. Next base: position 199,038 of record JAHDPO010000007.1, read on the forward strand.
CTTTAAACTTGCATTTTTGCTCATTTGGTTCCGCCTTAGTCCCGTGGGCTCTGCAAAGCTGAAAAATTGAGCAAAGTTGCCCCCCAATGGGGCCTGCGCCGCGAAAAGAAGCTGCCGCAAATATTTGCAACAGCTCCTGATCTTTATGATGCATTATTTTTCTTCTTCCCTAGGGCTTAATGTCAGTTAACTTCCACCTGTACCGTAAGCTCCAGGCCGGTGGCCAGATTCTGAGCGGTAATGCTATAGATGCCGCTATAGACCTGATAACCGTCATCATCGGTAAGGTTCCATATTTCATTGATTCTTTGCGTAGCGTCAGGCATTATGGTGATTATCCGGCCAAAAGGACTAAAGCTTTGATGCCGGGAATAGCGCCAAACCTCTTGATTATAAACGTTTCTGACCACGATCTCCACCAGCTGGCTGGAGTTGTAGCGGAGACTGACCGGCGCACTGGTGATGTTGGTTTTTGACAGCATAATCTGCACCGATTGATTAGAACGGTAAACCCGCCGGTCTGTATAAAGGATCTGGCGTAAGCCATTGGAAACACCGGAGTTTACCGGCAGGCTGGGAGAGACTTGAGGCTGTTGCCCGCAATATACGCCCAGCAGGTTCCAGGTGCGGCCGTCGACTATGCCGGAAGGATAAATGCCGTTATCCTGCTGGAAATTCCGTAAGGACTGCTGCAAACGGGCATTGAATATGCCGTCGTCAGGACCGGTATAGTAACCTTGGGCCCTCAGCAGCTGCTGTACCAGCACAACCGCCGGACCACGGCTGCCAGGCCGCAAAATGGGACAAAAGTATTCCTGGGGCGGGAAAACAGGCTGCGGCGGTCTGGGCTGCGGCCGGGGAGGTCTCGGTTGGGGTTGAGGCGGCCTCGGTTGGGGAGGTCTCGGTTGAGGCGGCCTCGGCTGGGGTTGAGGCGGTCTCGGTTGAGGTGGCCTTGGCTGGGGTTGAGGCGGTCTCGGCTGGGGTTGAGGTGGTCTCGGACCGCCACCATTGCCACCGCCTCCGGGGGGTCTGCCGCCACCATTGCCACCGCCTCCGGGGGGTCTGCCGCCGCCATTGCCATTGCCTCCGGGAGGTCTGCCATTACCATTGCCACCGCCTCCGGGAGGTCTGCCATTACCATTGCCATTGCCTCCGGGAGGTCTGCCATTACCATTGCCATTGCCTCCGGGAGGTCTGCCATTGCCGTTGCCATTGCCATTGCCGCCGGGCTCCATAACGGGAATCATAATTATCTGTCCCGCCATCAATTCTGCATTTGGGCTAAGGTTATTGGCTGCCGCCAGCTGCTCTGCCGACAATCCCCACATGGCTGCTATAGAAAATAAGGTATCACCCTGTTGGACAGTATATTGCCGCATATCATCAACTCCTCTACCCTTACTTCGCGTTTTATCCTATGCGGCAATATACTTTTATGAGCCAGTCTCAAAAAATCTTTATAGGAGTATATCTCCAAATTTTTTATTTTTCGGCTAAAGCCTCCACAGCCTGCATCCAAAATACCGGCTGTCTGGGGTCTGCAAACCTCAGTCTATATAGGGCTTTTAAGCCGGGCAGCTCCACATGGCTGCCCAATGTGCCGGTGATGGTGGGCAAAAGCCCCGCCGGAAAAAATATTTGATTGCCAGGGCAGGGCCCATCAGGCAGCGGCCTTTCCTGATCATCACCGGTCAGTATGAGGCCTGCAGGCTTCAGCGTCAAAACCCCTGTTCCCCATGGCCGGGCCTGGAAATCCTCTTTCAGCAAAACCTCTATCTCCACTGCCGCTTGGGCTATAGCCGGCATTGCTGCCTGGGCTGCGGCCGGCGTTGCCGCTGACGTTGCCGCCTCTTCTGCCGCTGCTCCGCTCTGCTCTGCCTTCTTCACTGCGGTTTGTGCTTCCTCTCCCTGCTGCCCCAACCTTCTTTTGAGACAAGCTCCCTGCCAGTCATACCAAAGAGGTATACTTGCCAGAGCCTCACCAGGCCAGGCAAAGCCTGCTGCCGGCTGCAACCGATTATGGCCGGTCATCTGCACCGTAAAACCGCAATGCCCGCAAATCAAGCTCTCCCCTTGGGAAAGCATCACAAAATCCTGGCCGCAAGCGGGACAGCGGTGCAAAAGCTTTTCCAGCCCCTCCGCCGGCCGACTGCTTTTATAGGCAGCACCTTTTTCCAGCTGCCATTGATGGTCATTATAGTCAAGAGCCTGGATAATCTTTTGATAAACTTCTTCCGCCGTCTGCCCGGCGATTTCTTCCCGGGTAAGCAACAGCCGGCATTGCACTTCTATGGGCCCCCGGCGTTTTTCCTTTGTCCATAGAGGCCGCCCCAGGCTAACGCCCTCCTCCTTGACGATAACAACCGGTATGCCGAAAGATTTCACCAATTTGCCTACGGAAGGAGCAACATAACCCAACCGGCCCGTCAAAGCCATCCGCCCCTCGGGATATAAGCCTATGGAAGCGCCTGCCGCCACCGCCCGTTTCATGGCGATAACGCTTTTGGCTTCCACAAAGAACTGGCTCTTTGGTATCTGTTGCAATATCTTAATAATTAAAGCCCCCCACCAGGTAGCCATGAAGGAATTAGACATTACATAATGAATCCTCTTGGGAAAAAACGCAATAGTCATGATGGGAGCGTCAAAATAAGAAGCATGATTGCCTAAAACAACCCAAGGCTGATCCTTGATCTCTTGCAGGCGGGAATCCACGGTGATCCGCATTTGATGAAACAGCTTCAAATAAAGCCAAACCAGCGCCATCACCGGCGCCAAAATGCATAATATCCACAAAGGGTAACGGACATCGTAACGTTCTTTTTCCCGCCGGCTCTCTGTTTTGCCTCCCTCTTTATTCATTGGCCTCTTTGCCCCCCGCATAGCGCTCTACGATCTTCAGCAGGATATCCCGCTGATTATAGCCGGGTTCCCGCAGCACTTCGGCCAGCAAAGCTTTCAGCGCCTTGCCCCGCTTAGCAGGCGCTACGCCTAAGCCCGCCAGCTCCTCTCCCCGTACCGCCAGATCCCCCAAATCCAAGGGGCAGCCGCTGGCCAGCACCTGGCGGCAGCGCCGGGCAAAACCTTCAAACTCAATTAAAGATTTCTCCGTATAGCGGGAGGCCAGTAAATCCGCCTTCTGCAAAAGCAAAATTTGCTCCAAATTTTCTTTGCGGGGCTTGGGCAGGCCGCTGATCATCCGCCGGATGGTCACATCCTTCAGCACCTTTAGGTGCAGCATATGATGCAGGATCAGCAGGATCACCTGATCCCGTATGGCGTGGCTGAAACGGAGGCGGTCAAGAATTTTGCCGGCCATTTCCGCTCCCACCACCTCATGATTATAAAAATGGCCTTTGCCTTTTTCGTCGAGGGTAAATACCACCGGCTTGGCAATATCATGGAGAAGGGCAGCCAGCCTGAGGCTCAGATCCGGCGGCGTGTTTTCCACAGTCTGGAGCAAGTGATCATAAACATCAAGGTAATGGTGGCTGCTGTGCTGCTCAAAACCGATAGAGTCCACCAGCTCAGGAATCACATAAGGCCAGATACCCATTTTGGCCAGCAATCGCAAAGCCCGATGCGGAGAGGGCAGCAATAATATAGCTTTCAGTTCCGCCGCCAGCCGCTCCGGGCTGATCCATTGCAGCAAACCAGCCTTTTCTTTCATGGTCTGAAACAGGCTTTCCTCGATAAAAAAGTCCAGACTGCCGGCAAAGCGAATTCCCCGCAAAATCCGTAAGGCGTCCTCCTCCAACCGGTCTTGCGGCAAACCTACCGCCCGGATCACATTATCCTGCATATCCCTTAAGCCGCCGAAAGGATCGGCCAGACCATCCCGGGGACTATAGGCCATGGCATTGACGGTAAAATCCCGGCGTGCTAAATCATCTTGCAAGGAGGTGGTAAAAGCCACCCACTCCGGCCGGCGGTGATCCAGGTAAGGGCCGTCTACCCGAAAAGTGGTGATTTCATAAGAAATGCCCTGGTAGCGGAACGTCACCGTACCATGCTTCAGCCCCGTATCCCAGACCGTCAGGCCTGCCGCCACCAGCTTTTTTCGCACCAGCTCCGGCGGGCAGGGCGTAGCAAAATCCCAATCGGAAGGAGTCCGCTCCAGAAAAATATCCCGCAGGCAGCCGCCAACCAGCCAGGCCGGCAGCTCCGCTTCATCAAACATCATAAAAACGTCTAATATATGCTTCGGCAAAGCAAGAGGCGCCGATTTCCTTATTTCCATCATATGCATCCACCTGTTTCGTTTATATTTATACAGAGAAGTATTGGCTCGTCTTTCTTGACCCGATATAGATTGCCCGTTATACTAAAAGAAAAACCAGCATACGGAGGGATCAGCCATGCCTACAGTTATCGTCAAAATGTTTGAAGGCCGCAGCCTGGATCAAAAAAGAGCCCTGGTCAAAAAAGTCACTCAGGCCGTTTCGGAAACCGTCAATGCCAAAGAAGAATCCATCATCGTGATGATTGAGGAAATGAAAAAGGAAAACTACTCCAGCGGCGGTATTTTATCCGCAGACAAATAGTACCATATTTAAAGCCCTATTGACAATGATTGAAAAAAAGTTGGATCCGTCCGGATAAGGGACAGATCCAACTTTTTATTGTGATTAAATAGAGCAAGCTGCCGGTTATACTATTCTGCGATTAAAATATTCCCTATTTTAATCTGGCAATTCTTGATTGCCTCTGCGCCAAAGGCGCAGGCAGAATAGCATATATGCCAATCTGCGTGGGCAAAGCCCACTGCCGCACTCTGTGCGGCAAATTAAAAACTAAAGGTTTTTCATTGCAGATTAGTATTATGGCTCCGCTCCCGTCCTGCCGCTACTCGTTGCGGATAGCCAGAATAGGGCTGAGCTTGGAAGCCCGGCGGGCAGGATAGAAGCCGGCAATGATGCCGATGCAGAAAGCAAAGATCAGAGAAAAAATCATCAGATAGGGAGGAATCACGGAAATATTCAGCTGCAAGCCGTCCATGCTGGTGCCGAAGTAATCGCCGGACAGGTAGTTGATCAGCCTGGAAGCTCCCAGGCTGCAAACAAGTCCCAAGACACCGCCGCAGACGCCGATGAGGCCGGCCTCCATTAAGAACATTTTCATGACGTCAGCGCCGGTGGCGCCGATGACCTTCATTACCCCGATTTCTCTCGTTCTCTCATAAATGGCCATGATCATGGTATTGGCAATGCCGATGGAGGCCACCAAAAGGGTGATGCCGCCGATGCCCCCCAGGACAGCCTGGATAATCAGGGCCTGGTTCTCCACGTTTTCCATATAGTCAGCTACCGTCCAGAGATTGTAGCCGATATCCCGCAGAGTGACAGCCACAGCTCTGGCCTGCTTGACGTCTTTGCAGCGGATGAGAATCTGGTCATAATCCTGGGGGTTTCGGGTCATACCCATCTCGCCCCGTTCCTTCATTTCCTTTTCCCACTGCTCCTGCTGCTGACGCTGTTCTTCAGTCATATAAGACTTGTCATTAACAAAATCCCGCCATTTTTTTAAGGTGCTGATGGGGGCATAGGCGCTATAGGCATGCTCCTTAAATTCCCCTTCCAAAACACCGACCACGGTGAGGGGCTGCTTCTTAGTCATTTCATAATTATACTGATTATTGAGAGTAACATACACTACCTGATTCAGCATCTCTGTGGAATTAGATTGCTCCGCACCCCCGGGACCTATCATCATTCGCCGGCCTCCGCCGGTATCTTCAGGATCCCAAAACTGATTGATCACCTGCCAGCCCACGAGCACGCTGTTGACGTCCGCCTCTCTTAATGTCCGGCCTTCGGCAATTTCGTAAGTCATCTCATTGAACAATTCCGGATCGACGCCGTAGAGATTGAGCCAGCCTTCTTTTTTGCCGTACTTGGCTTGACCGTTGACCTGAATGGAGGGCATGACGGAAAGAACTCCCGGCTGGCTTTTAAACAGCGCCACCGCATCATCATTCAGGCGCTGCTCGTCGCCTTTATATTCCCCTGTCTCCGGATCCCAACTGCGGCCCTGGTTAACGGTGATCATATTGAGATCGCCCCAGCTTTCCATCTGCTTGGTGGTGGCCTCCTTCAGGCCGATACCCAAAGACATCATGACCACGATGGCCATGGTACCGATAAATACACCAACGATGGTCAGAACAGCCCGCATCTTCCGCCGGAAAAGGTTGCCATAGGCCATGCGGAGGACGTCTGCACTATTCATCGAAAAATTCCTCTTTCGCCTTCTTCTTGATGCGGACGATGTAAACCAGCTGGCCGATGACAGCCAGAGCTAAAGCTATGCTGAGCCAATTATCTTTCAGCAGCCGGACTGCGGCATTGCCTTCACCTTCCGGCATACCCTCGCCATCGGGAGGAAAACCGCCGGGATCCATAGGACCCATATCTTCCATAGCAGTGACCGAAACGGTAAAGGGATATTCCTCAACCACTTCCTGGTTGTTGTTGTCCAGATAGGATACGATCAGCTTGCCTTCCTTCTCGCCTTCTTCCGATGCGATCAGCATACCGGTGTAAGAATTCGTCGAACCGATAGAGAGCTTCGCCAAATAAACGGTGGCGTCCATAGTCTCAAAATCGCCTTCCAGCTTAACGGTAAAGTCCACCAGATCCACCTTGCCGGAGTTGACAAACTCAGCCATTACCGGCGTAGGCATGCCTACATTGGCATTGGTGGGGAGATTCATGGAAGTGACGCTCATTTTGGCCTGCTGGGTCACGGGAATATTGACGTTGTCCTTAATGGACAGGTTATCGTAGAGACCTTTGTCGTCTTCATAGGTAATGGTCACCGGTACGATATACGTCTTAGCGGATGCGCCGGGGTCAACGGCGAAAGTGATGGTATTGGTAATGGTGGATTTGCCCTTGATTTCATCCACATGGAAAGTATTACTGGAGCCTACGGGAGCAAAAACCGTGCTGCTGCTGGAGCCGCCGCCTTCGGAGGTGGTGCTTTCCACGCCGAAGTTGATCAAAACGTTTTTCACGGGGCGGCTGTTGGTGTTTTCAATAGCCAGAGTCAGATCGATCTTGTCGCCGGCCAGCACCTGGTCTTTAGATAAAGTATAGCGCTTGATGATAACCTGGGGCTTTTTGCCGTTGGCAGACACATCTTCTTTAATCGGGATAAACAGTTCCTCTTTCTTATCTTCTACGGAGCCGTTTGTATAATTATAAGAAGTGGTCATAGTTACCGTATTGGTCTTGCGGCCTTCTTTGGAACGGATTTTGAAGTCGATGGTACTGGTCTGATTAGCGGATATCTTGCTGATTTCTTTCTTATTGGTGATATCCATGATCTCGAAGTTTTCACCGCCGGCCAGCTGAACGAGGACATTGCGCAGATCGTAAATCACGCTGCCGTTTTTCAGGGTAAGGCGCACAGTGAAGCCCGACAGGGTATCCGGGTTTTCTTCCAGAATCTTCAAATCCGCTACCGTCAGGTTGGGCTTAACGGTGGTAAAGCTGACGGGGATATCGCTCATGGCTGAATAATTCATGGTGGTGGCCATGCTAGCGTCTTTGCAATTGACCTGGCCGTTGATCCGGTAGGTTTTCTCCCTAGCGTCTTTATCCACGGCAAACTTCACCGACATGGTGGCGCTGGCGCCGGGTTCCAGCTGAGCGATGGGTTCGGGCTTGGTCAGCGTAAAAGGATAAAGATCGTCTGAGCCCACAATATTAAAGGTATAGTCAATATTAAATGCCGGTTTGTCACTAATATTCTTAACCATATACACGATAGTGAATTCTTCGCCGATCACCGCCGGATCCTGCCGGGAAATCTCCAGAGCCAGTACAGGCAAGATTGAGTTTTCAATGGTGATTAATCCGCTGCCGTAAACAGGTAAGGCGCCGATCAGCAAAAGCATGGCCACCAGAATACTGACTGCTCCCTTAAACTTTGACTTTCCGATTCTCATTAAACTGCTCCTTCTGCCGCTGTGCGACCTTCATTTATAGCTTCTACAGCAATTTTCTCCGGGCTTTCCGCTGCCGGAGGAGCTTCAACTTCTTCCTGGATAAATTCCTCTACCGTATTGGTTCGCTGATCGACGATTTTTTGGATACGGCCGTCCAGCATATAAATAACCTTGTCGGCAGCATCCGTCAATTCTTTATTATGGGTGACCATCACTAAGGTTACGCCTTTTTCCCTGACCCGGCTCACCAGAATATCCATGATTTCCTTGGTGGTCTTGCTGTCCAGATTACCGGTGGGTTCGTCGGCATAAAGAACTTTCGGATCATTGATCAAGGCCCTGGCAATACTGACCCGCTGCTGCTGGCCGCCGCTCATCTCCGAAGGCTTATTGCGCAGGCGCTTGCCCAGGCCGATCTGGGTCAGCAGCTCTTTGGCCATTTTGTCTCGTTTAAACTTGACCATGCCGTCAAACATCAAAGGCATACTGACATTCTCGATGGCCGTCAGCGTAGGCACCAGATTATACGCCTGAAAGATAAAAGCCATAAACCGCCGCCGGAATAAGGCCATGTCTTTTTCTTTAATTTTGTTAATGCACAGACCTTTTACAAAAATATCGCCCTTGGTGGGCCGGTCCAGACCGGCTACCAAATGGAGAAATGTGGTCTTGCCGCAGCCGGAAGGGCCCAAAATACAGACGAATTCACCGGCTTCTATATTGATGCTGACATCGTTTACCGCCGTGATTACTTCCCGGCCGATGCGGTATTTCTTTGTCAGGCCTTTTATTTCAATCAAAGGCGCCATTTCCTGCCTCCTTCCTGCTTCCTTCTTTAGTTAGACGATAAGGAGGGGGAAAAAGTTCCCTGCACAATGGCCTCCACCACACTTTTCATCTCTGTTTGGCTTACACACGCCGAATGCAGCACCGGCCGCTTATCCAATCCTGCCAATGCCGGGTGAACGGGGTCGCCGGTGTAGGCGGCCAAGGCGTCCAAAATCAGCAGTTCTTCCAATTCTTCGGGAGCTTCCTCATTGCCTAAAGCCTCCATAACGCTTTTGGAAAATTTAAAGGGGCTGGCGGTAGCATCCATTACGGCCAGCGTCTCATCTCCCGTTTCTTCGGTATAGCGGCCGTAAACCGCTGAGCCGACGGCTGTGTGAGTATCCATCAGGTAATGATATTTCTCATAAACCCGGCGGATTTCGGCCGCGGCTTCTTTTTCGTCGGCGCTGCCGGCCCAGACCAGATCCTGGATTTTTTGCAGCAAATCCGCATCCACGGTAAAGCTTCCTTTTTCCTGGAGGTCCTTCATATATCCGTTAATGGCTTGCGAATCATGGCCGTTCATCTCAAAGAGGAAACGTTCCAGATTGCTGGAAATCAGGATATCCATGGAGGGGCTGGTGGTTTTATAGAATGCTCTCCTCCGGTCATAGTGGCCTGTGGCAAAGAAGTCGGTGAGCACCTTGTTCTCATTGGAGGCACAAATCAGCTTACCGATAGGCAGGCCCATTTCTTTGGCGTACCAAGCCGACAGGATATTGCCGAAATTGCCCGTAGGCACCACGAAATGAATAGGCTGGCCCATTTCCAGGCAGCCGGCCTGAGTCAGGGACAAATAAGCATAAAAGTAGTAGACGATCTGGGGGCAAAGACGGCCCCAGTTGATGGAATTAGCGGAAGACAGCTGCCAGCCTTTTTTAGCCAGCTCCTCATTAAAAGCGGCGTCGCCGAAAATATCCTTAACACCGTTTTGACAATCGTCAAAATTACCTTCCACGGCAATAACGTAAGTATTCTTTCCGTCGGTGGTGCGCATCTGCAACTCCTGCACCTTGCTGACTCCCTGATCAGGGAAAAAGCAGGCGATCTGAATGCCGGGCACATCCTTGAAGCCCTCCAAAGCCGCCTTGCCCGTATCGCCGGAGGTAGCCACCAGGATCAGCAATTCCTGGTCGTTATCACTCTTTTTGATAGCCTGAGACAAAAGGCGGGGCGTAAGCTGCAGCGCCATGTCTTTAAAAGCTGCCGTGGGACCGTGCCAAAGCTCTAAAATGCCGCCCAGGTCCTCCAATAAGGTTAAAGGAGCAATATCCTCATGGAAAAAGTTTTGGCCGTAAGCAGCTTGCGTCGATTCCTTAATCTCCTCAGGCGTATAGTCATCCAGATAATACCCCAGTATTTTTTCGGCTAAAGCCGGATAAGGCAAGTCCTCCATGGCTTTGATTTCGTCCAGGCTAAGCTTGGGAACCTTTTCCGGTACAAATAAGCCGCCGGGGGGTACCATCCCCAGGTAGATTGCTTTTGACGCCGTCACCGGCGAATAATTCCCTCTGGTGCTGATATACATCCTGCTGCCTCCTCTATTTTTTGTAAAATCTAAAGCTTCCTGAGTTTAAGGGTTCGACATCCGCAGTCATTCATTCCACTGTCACTTTATCACTTTATCCTTTTATGCCATCAAAGTTGTATATAAAGCCCCCAATATGCTGAGCAATTGACCATAATTGGCAATAGCCGCTGGATCGGGAAAATGCTCCAGCATTTCGGGCGTTATTACACCTTGAGCAATCAAGTAGTTTTTGGCTGCCTCCTCATCAGTGAAGACATGAGCCGTTGGTTCTTCCTGATGGGTTTTTCCCTCGCGAATTTTCTCTCCCAAAGAAGCAGCCTGAGCCGCCGCCAGATAAATTTGGCCTACGGTAATTTCATCACCGGGCAGGCTGATCTCCCAGACGGGAATTTGCTTCTCGCCCCTGTCGGCCGTCCGCTCATGAACGAGAGTCATCAGTTTGTTTAGCTTGTTCTGCAGAGGCCAGCGGTTGGGCAAAGGATTTTCCAAACGGTAATCATTGCTATAGCCACCTTCCGTCAAGCCCAGCTCCCGCATTACCACTACCCCGGGATAAGCCCAATGATCCATCACTGCCATCCGGGGTGGCGTATACTCCGTCAAATAGGCGCCTTGCTTTTTCAGCTGATCCTGCAGCCATTTGATCGCCGCAGTATCCTTGGACATTTGGCGGAAGGTCGCTTCATGCTCTATTGCATAAGCCGCCGCCGTGCCGCAAGCTTCACCTGCCACCATACCCACAGGGATCACCCGGGCGCTGCCGTGAGGCAGGGAGTCATAAGAAGCGCTGCGGCCCGCCACTAAAAGCTGCTCCACTTCAAGGGGTACAAGACAGCGAAAAGGTATGCTGTAAATATCGGCAACGCCGATAATATTGCCATAGTTTGACGGGCTGGTAGGCTGCACATCCACAGGATAGCTGCCGTGACCGATCCTGTCCCAATGATCCCGGTTTTCCAGCATATCGGTGATCGTAAGACGGTATTCCCCTTGAACATGACGGGTTTCCCTCACATAAAGCCGGGAGGCCGTGTCCACAAAAGCGGCATTCTCAAAACCGGGGAAGTTTTCTCTCATAAATTCGATGATGTGAGGTATCTCCGCCCGGCCTCTGGCGATACCAGCAGCCAAAGAAGCGGGATCCAGGGCATCCACCCCGAAAATCAGCAAAGCGTTTAACAGTACGTTGCCGTCCTTTTGCCGGGCAATATTGGGCCCCCTAAAGCGCATATTCTCATCGACGGGCTGATATTTCATGGCCTCCGGGCCGTAGCCCCAGGCCGATACCGCATCAGAACCTGAGCCCTCGTAGCCGTCGTTTTTCAGATGCCTGGCCACCCCGGCCCAGTCCACACCGGATACTTCAAAAACCAGGGTCACCCCCTGCAAAGTACCGTGAGCGCCGTAGTCCTCACCGCCTACTGTATAAGGCACACCGGCGGCGGCAGCCACATCGGCATCGACGGTGGCATCGATTACCGCCAGACTGCGCAGGGTTTCTTCCCGGCCTTCCCTTTTGATCTTCAGCCCGGCTATGGTCTTGCCTTCCATTACCGGCTCGAGAATCTCTGTGTTGAGCAGCACGGTAAGATTAGGCTCCGCCTCACATTTCTGGCGGAACCATTCTTTGGCTTCTTCCACATCAAAAGCATTACCCAAGGCCTTATAAAACTCTTCAAAAATCCCCCGGGTCAAAAGTTCATTTTTGGGCCCGTGATTCATATCCAGGAAATTCAGCATACCCAAGGTCATCAAGCCGCCTAAAGCATCGCCTTCTTCCACCAGCAAGGTTTTCATTCCGTTTCTGGCTGCTGCCAAAGCTGCCGCCACGCCTTCCGGCTCGCCGCCGGCCACGATGACATGATAGGCTTCGGCTCCATCAATAACCGGGCCGGCCACCGGCTCTTTCACCGGCGGCTGAGCGGCGGCGCTGCAGCCGGCCAGCAAAACTCCGCCGAACAGCGTGGCCGACATCAGTACAGCCTGAATTAATGCAATAATTTTTTTAGCCTTCATCATACCTCTCCCAGTATATTTCTAAAAAATCACATCTATATAATCATAACAGGCTTATTTCTATTTTTCTATGAATTAAATCTTAATATTTTCTAACAAAATAAAAAACAACGCAGAAAAAGAGATGGCCTGTAATATTGATGCCTGATCAATATCCATCTGAATCGATAGGATTTTGATCAGGCACTAGGATAAACCATAAACTCAGCGATCCCGCCGGCGAAGAAAATTTTTATGCCTGGTAGCGCAGCAGGCCCAGCATAACCTCGCGGGAACGCTCAATGTGGGCTAAGGCCGCCTCCTGAGCCCCCTGGGGGTCCCTGGCCTCAATAGCGGCCAGAATTTTTCTGTGCTCGTCCAAGGCAAATTTTAAGCGGCCCGGAGTGGACAAGGTGCTGGAACGCAAACGCTGGGTCTGCTCCCGCAAGTCGTTGATCAAGCTTTCGATTTTTTTATTTTTGGAGGCCCGGTAAAGCAGGGAGTGAAACTGAATGTCCGACTCCACGGTTTTTTCTAAATCGTCGCTTTCCCACAAAACGGCTTCCGCATCAATACATTCCTTAATGGCGGCAATCTCTTCTTCCGAGGCCCTGATAGCTGCCTGAGAAGCTGCCATGCCTTCCAGAGCCGCCCGAATTTCATAGACGTCGTTAATATCCTGAATGGATAGAGACGCAACATACGTCCCTTTACGGGGAATCATGACAACGTAGCCCTCTGCCTCCAGCTTACGGACGGCTTCCCGCACCGGTGTACGGCTTACTTCCATTTCATCGGCAAGCTCAGTTTCCATCAGCCTCTCACCGGGTTTAAACTGGTTTTTAATAATCGCCTCTCTTAAGGCTTCATAAACGACCTCGCCCAAAGGCTTGGAACTATTGAAGTCAACAACCAGTTTGGGCCTTTCCAAATGCTCCGCCACGTTGTACCCTCCTCTGCCGATGATAACTTTTTTCTATTTTAACAGATTATCTATTGTTTGTCTGCATCCCTTTTCAACAGTTTTCTGGAATGTTCTACAGTTAAAATCGAAGTTTTTAATTGCAGATCAGTATTCTCCTGTTTTTTCTTTACCTGATGTTCAGCCGGCTGCCGGCAGCTGCCCCGACCGATAAGGCGGCCGGCAGACCTGGCAAGGACCATAAGCGGCCGCCAGCCGGTTCAAATAAGCGGGGATTTTGCTTTTCGCCAGATAGCGGCAATTTTCTGTATGGTATCTTATCCCCCAGCGAGTTATATATACGAGAGGTCCCGCTTCTTTTCGCCCTGCAGCCTGTTCCAGTCCCCGCTCCGGCGGAAGGCTGCGGCCGGTCAGCCAGGCTCTTTGCCGCTTGCTGAAAATAATCTGCCAGGAATCCGGCAATATAGCGGTGATGCCGTTAAGCCTGGCCGGCGTAAAACACAGGATCAATACCACGTCATCACTGTCATAACGGTCTTTTTCTTCCTCGGCCTCAGCTGCGAGCACCTCCTCCACTGCTTCAGCATCAAAAGCCGGAACTTTGATGCGGCGCCATTCAATGGCTGCCCGAAACTCCGGATAGGCACTTAAATACTTGTTCAAACAGCCGGCGGCCCAAATACTGCCTAAGCCTGCTGCCGCCGCCTCCTTCAGGAGCTTGTCATCGGAAAACTCTTGGAGCTGCATCCCCAAACCCACAGCCTGCTGTAAAAGGTAGCTGCTTTCGGCCAGCTCCCGGCAGGCGGCAGCCAAAGCATGATCAAGAATCAGCGTTCCCCGGATAGTGTAGATCAAAGCAATGCACAAAAGCAAAACGAGAAGCAAAACGGGCAGGGTCAGCATCCCTTCCACAGCCAGGCTGCCTTGTTGACTCCTCAGCAGCTTTGATTTGCCGCCTTTTTTATGAAACCAAAGTAAAGGGACGGTCATAGCCCATCACGCCTTTCCATCTGATTAATGTAACCCCAAAAGGCCATAGAGACAGCTTCGTCTCGACAATCACTTTCACTTCCGTAGCATAACGGCTGAGGCTGAAATCTGCCGCGCTCACTGGGCCTGCCATTTCCAGCCCGCCGCGAAAGGGATTCTTTATCTGCCAGTACCAGAGATTAGTTTGAATCAATCGCTGCACAGCCTGTTTTTGGAGGCTTCCCCTTTGGCAAAGCAAAAAAAGCCTTAAATGATCTTTATAAGACATAGTCAGCCGGGTTTGACCGGGAAAAGCGGCAATCCTCTGGCCGTTAAAGAGCTTCTCCACTTCGCTCCCTCCTTTAAGCATCGCTTCCAAAGCCGCTTTAGCTAAAGTGATCTCGTCCACTACTTCCATGTCTATTACGGACTTGAGCAGATGAAGGCCTGAGCGCAGCAAAAAAAGCTGTAGGGCGGTATAGCGCAGATTATCCCAACTGTTGTCGTATCCCCACAAAACGTATTCCGCCTCACAGCGTGAGAAATAGCGCTCCATTGCCGGCTTATTGGTGGCATAATCCAATTCCTGCAATAAATACTCAGTAAATAGCAGCTTATCTCTACCCTTAGCTAAAACTTCCGCTAGGTTTTTTTGAAAATCCGCCAGAAAAACCTTTATTTCTTCCAAAGCACCAGGCGGGAGGATAGCCCCCGAAGCTGCCACATCATTTGCCTTACTATTGGAAGGGGCGAATAATCTTTCGGCGAAAGCAGTCAGCTTGTCCAATTGTTTTTTGCTCTCCCCAGCGGCGGCAGCCCGGGCTCCTCCGGCGCCCTCAGGCAGGTTAACATCGGCAAAGCCGTCGCTGATGGGCCAAGGCAGAAAAAAGTGCCAGAGCCTTACGCCGCCGAAATCCTCTTTCTGCTGGACCTCCTCTGCTTCCAAACCTGCCTCTGCTCCCAAACCTGCCTCCTCACCCCAGTCAGCCGGGATATCAGCGGCAGACTGCCCTGAAAGCTCTTCCTCCGGCCAAAGTTTAAGAAGGCTTTGCCAATCCGACAGGCCCAAAAAGTCCAACAGTTCTTGTCCTGCCTGAAACCAGCCTTCGATTCTTTGGCTGTCCACCGCCTGAATAGTCAATATCTCCTCCTGCTGCAGGCGGCCTTCTTCAGGAAAGCTTAAAGCATAGATCAGGCATTTTTGGCTGTTGATTGCCCCCGGCTCACCCAGGTTAGCTGCAAAGTAGGCTTTGCCTAATGCTTGCAGATCTTCATCCCAGGTATCCAGGGCAAACAAGCCCATTTCCCGAACCAAATCAGCCTGATAATGAGACAATATAGAGGCGGTCGAAGCCTCCAAGGCCGTCACTGCCTGCTGCTTGGCCGTCAGGTAGCGGCCAAAATTAAACAACGCCAGAAGCAATAGGATCAAAGCGGAACCCGCCAGCAAAAAATATACGGTTATTATCCCTTCATCTTTACCAATGAAGGAAGGCCATTTCTTTATCTCTTTTTTTCTTAATGAAACCATGAAGGCAAGCGCTCCTTTAGGCTATACCCTAAATCAATCAATAAATCAGCATCCCTGATCCTTCTGGCCGGCGGCCCGCCTTTTAAGAAAGCTGGCTTACCGGCAAGGTCTCCCGTCTGCTGCTCCGCTTCAAATCTTTCAGCCTCCACCACCAGATCATTTTGCAAAAGAAAACCCCAGCGGACAAACAAAACCAGCAGCAATAAAATCAACGGCAGAATCAATAACGCTTCTACGCTAAGACTGCCCGTATGCCCTCTATTCATATTTTATCCCCCCGCTACAACCGGCAGCTGTAAAAGCAGCCAAAGGCTGAAGGCGGAGCTAATAAAAGGCACAAAGGGAATTTGCCGTTCTTTGGGGATTTTTTGAATGACAGCCCAAAAAATAGCGCCCAAACAGCCCACACCCAAGGGCAATAGAAAAAGAGAAAACTGCTCGATTCTAAGATAGAGGGCCAAAGCTGCCAAAAGCTTAATGTCGCCGCCGCCCAGGGACCACTTCGTTAAAGCCGATAGCAGCCTTAAAAGCACGTAGACCCCCAGGGCAAAAGCCACATCGGCAAAAGCAACGCCGGGCAAGGACAGAAGACAAATAGCTAAAACAGCGGCAGGCGGAACATAGCGGCTGCGCAGGTCTATCCAGCTCAAGGCCAGCAAAAGAACTAAAACCAACAAGTTGACGGCGGGTTTAGCCGATAATTTGACTATAGCTATGGTCATAGATATTTCCTTTCACTTTTATGGTGATTAGGACTGTTTCTGTTTTATAGCCGCCGCCGGCCTTGGGCTTATAGGCGGTCAGCTTGACGGTATAAGTTCCTGCCGGCATATCAAGGGGAACGATCACCACCTTGTCCCTGCCTTCACCCTTCATGCGGCCGCTGTGCCAATTCATTTCCTTTGGCGGCGCTGCACTATTTAACGGATGCTCAGGAAAGAGGTCTGTTTTGTTGGTATTCGTCAAATGATTCCGGAGATACCACATCTCCGCTTCTACCTTGACGGCGCCGCCGGTGGTATAGGCGTTAATCAGGATAGCCTGACCGGCGGCATAAACCTCTTTTTCACTTTCTCCTGCGATGGCAAGAGGCGACTCCGCCTGGACAGTCCGGCTATACCAACCGCTCCATTTTCCCAGGAGGGCAGGATTACGATTCCTTGGATCATCCTTGATCCGCACCCGAAACTGGTAAACTCCCTCTGCTTCCAGCCCCATAGCCTCAAACGTGGATTTCCATCCGCCGCCCAGAGGCTGCCAGGCGCTTTCTCCCGGCCGGTAAACCTGCCACTCCTCCTCAACGATAGGATCACCCTCCGGGTCCCAGCGATTGACGGTTAGCTGGTAAGGTTCGTCGATGACCACGGGGCTGGGCGATATCGTAAAACTCACGGCAGGGGCTAAATTTTCCGTTATCACCAAGACCTTCCTTTGAGCCGGCAAGGACCATTCCGGGAGTACGCCGTACATGCTGCTCCCCTGATCCTTTACTTTCAACTCAACGGTATAAAGCCCCGGTCCATACTTAGACAGATCCTCCGGCTTGACTGCCCCGTAATTGATCCAGCTTCCGTCCGGTTTCTGCAATCGCCAAACCCTTTCGATGATAGCATAGGCAGAGTAGCTCTGATCCTCAATAACAAAAGGCTGACCTGCAATCTGACTAAAGGGGGCAACGGTGAACCGGGCTGTCGGAGGCATCCTAAGCGACGAGGTACTAACTACTGTGGAATAAGGCATACTCCAGCTGCCCTCTTCATCTTGCACCCGTAAGTAGACATAATAATTCTTATATCTGTCCAGCGGGCCCGGCAGCTTCCCTTCTGTCCACTCCGGATCATCTATCTCCTTCCACTTCCATTCCTCTTTTATAATGCCTTTATTGGCTTTGCCGCTATGGTCCGGATCTTGGCTTTGATTATCTATGGTCAGTAAATATTTCCTGAGAGAGCTGCTGTACTCTGTACTTGCCGTAAAATAAGCCGTCGGCCGCCGGTGAACGAAGATATCCAGTGTCTCTGTGGGCATATAAGACCACTTACGGTAGTTGGCGAAACGCGAATCTGCTTTCGGCTCATCCTGAACTCGAAAATCAACGCTGAATTTGCCTACCCGGTCAAATACAGTTATCTGCTTGCCCAGCTCTGTTTTATGGTACTCAGCCCGGCCCAAGCTATTTTCAAAATAATGGCTGTTATGATCATACAGCCATTTTCGGGCAATCTCCGGGTCCTGCTCCGGATCATTGTAATAGGTTTCGTATTTGATCTCCTCATTAAGCAAAACGTATTCTTCCAGCCCTGCCGGCTCATTAGCCAATGCCGTTTTAATGTATTGGGCGGCTTCGTTGGCAATCCCGGCCGTATCGGCCGGCTGGGCTTTAATGGCGCTGCCCTTGCCCATAAGATTCTGTAGCAATGTTTGTATTTCCGATTGCTTCTCAAGTCCAAGATAATGAACATTGTTATTAATTAAGCTTGTCGTGACCGCCACGCTGTCTGACCTGTAAGTTATGGGCTGCTCCGTCAGATTGAGCAGGAATCGGTCGGGTGTATCTTTCCAGGTAATCTCGTCGATTAAATCCCGGAAATCCTTGTTGACTGTTTCTTTAAGGGTGAAGTTATTAAACCGTATCGTATTTCTGCCGCCATCTTCCGGCAAATGGCGGTGGAAGCGATTGACTGCCGCAATACCATATTGGGAAGGGAAACCATAATAAATGGTTCCCTGAGTGCTGCCCTGGCCTGTGATCAACAGGTTATTTCCTTCATATATGCTGAAATTGCCTTTTGTATGGACAACCTTAATGCTTTTTTGCAGAGAGTACGGCAGGGGTACGCTTTGCCTTAGCTTCACCTCTCGGTTAAAGTATACTGCCGACCCGCCGTCTGCCAGCCTCTCCCGCCACCAAAAATCATTGGTGCCGTTGCCTTTGATAAAATCCCCCGCCTGATGGGACATCAAGCCTCTGAGATCATCATTAAGATAAAGTGCATAAAGCTGCATTTGCGTAGGGGTGATTAAAACCATGTGACCTATTCCATAAGACATATAAAACCCTTCCGGGCCGGTATTGAAAAGGAAGGCGGGAATCGTCTCCGCCCGAACATTGTAGCCGGTCAAATCCACATCAAAGGTAAACTCCTGGGTATTTGTTGAAGAATCCCGCACCAGCAAGTGATCTGCCGGAGCGTTTCTTAACTGCTCACCATTATCGATAACTATTTTTGATTGCCAGCCTTCCACCGCTTCTCTGCCGAAACCTTTGTAGGTATAACTGTTGCCCGTCTGCTGAAACTGGCCGTCTTCACTGCCAAAGCCGTTTTGCCGGTAGGTTCTGACCTCCCATGGAAAAGAGGTTTTTACCGCAGTACTGTACCGCTCATAAAAGCTTATATTCGCTTTGACTTCACTGCCAAGCCGGCTGTTGATGACCGCTTGCATCTCCCTTGCTTTATTGCCATCCAGCTTGTCCATAATAATAGCAATATCCGGCTTTTTAATTTTAATGGGACGAAAACTCACCGAGGGCTGATTATTAATAACTTCCGCTGTTTTTTCCGCTGCCGGCTTCCAGCGGGTATTGCTGCGGAGAATGTCTTCCGGTTCGATGAATTCCTCCAGAGTAGCCTGGCCGAATTCCTCAACCACCTCCAGCTCAAAGCGATAGCGACCCACATCGGCGCCTTTGATCAGGGGCATCGTCTCGTTGCCGGGAGCAAAGGTAATCCAGGCTTCGTCTTCAAAGCTGCCGTCGTTATTGCTGTCATACCGGTACTTCCAAATCCGCTCCTTAATCCGGTCTCCATCGATCACCTGGGAGGTATCCTGGGGTTGAATAGCAGCCTTACGGTTATTCGCAGCCTCCCGCATCAGCAGCGCAGGCAGCATAAAGTCGGCTGTGGGCGCTGCGTCCGGATAAATTTTGATGGTTTGCTCAAACCATAGCGAATAATACCCGGCGGCATTTTTAACCTTCAGCCGGATTTGCCAATTCCCCGGTTCTTTAAAAAGTAAAGCTCTGGTCTGCATGTCGGCGGCAATTCTCACCCGGCAGCTGTTCTTTGCCTGGCCGGATAAGGGAATATATTCCCATACCGTATCTTCCCATAGTATAGGGGAATGAGGAGTCGTTGCACTGCCGGCGGCGTTGAGATCCAGACGCCGATTTACTTTATAAGTACCGTCTATAGAAAAATATGCCCGGGGTATAGCAGGCTCCGCTTCAATTTGCTTAGTGACCGCGTCCGTCAAGCCATCGTCGTCCGTCACCGTCAAACGGATGGCATAGACGCCGGCTTTATCGAAATGGACGGTGCTCTTTTCTCCGGCTAAAACTCCCTTCATGGCATCGCCGGGCGTAACTGCCCACTCATAGCTGACGATATTGCCGTCAGGATCGTAAGATGTGGAACGTATTTCGATATCTTGACCCTGCAGCACCTTGCCCGGGGCATCGATCCGGGCTGCCGGCGGCTGATTTTCTAAGATCAAAATACTCCGGGAAGCTGAGGAAGAAGCGCCCTGATTATCGGTTACGGTTAATTTCAGCTCGTACCGGCCGGCTTTGCTGAAATGGATGCTGCCACCGCTGCCGTCGTTCTCGCTTAAACTTGGCACGGCGCCGGTTGCCGGCGTCAGCTGCCAATCCCAGCTCACGATATGACCGTCGTCATCGCAGCTGTTATCCGTAACCAAAACCGCGGCTCCCTCTTTACTATGTTCAGGCATATTGAAGCTTGCGCCGGGCGGCTTATTGCCTTGGATAACCTCAATGGCTTTGGTTAAGCTATCCGTTCTGCCATTGCTGTCCCAAATATTCAGCTTCACCGAATAAATACCGGACTGCATGAAGGTAAGGGAGCTGACGCTGCCGTCGGTCTTCATGTCGGAGATAACGCCAGCTCCGGGAGTAATCAGCCACTCCCTTTTGATAATGGAGCCGCTGGAGGTAGACAGATCCTCCACCGCAACGTTAAATCCGGTAAGCATATAGCCGGGCAGAGAAAAGTTAGCTTGTATATCCGGCGGCAGCGGCGGGCCGGTAACCAGCACATACTGTACTATTTCATCACTCAAGCCGTCATTGTCGATGACCTTTAAATGAATCTGCCTCAGGCCGGCATAATTGAAAGTGACTGTACCGCCGCCGCTGCTGCTTAGGTTGGCCTCTGCCCCTTCTTCTGGCGTCAATGTCCAGATTCGGCTGGTGATCGCGCCATCGGGATCATAGCTAAGATCCGTTACTTTTATGGATTCTCCCGGCCTGGCCATTAAAGGGACCTGGAAACTGGCCACCGGCGGCTGTTTAGTCGGGGAAGGCTGCGGCTCCCGGGGCGGCTGGGGAAGATCTCCTACGGCAAAAGGGAGAATTTTCGTCGTCGTACGGCCCACTTTGTCCGTTACCGACAGCTCCGCTTTATATGTTCCTTCTGCCGGCACTGTCCAGGACGCCTTAGCATTGTCTATGCGGACAACATTTGTGTAACTGGCCACGGTATTGCCGTTCACCGCAAAGGTGACCCTGCTGAGACCATTACCCCCCACGCCCGAATTGCCGGCAGCGGCAGCAAAACCGGCTGCGGATAGAGTGAAATCAGCCTGGCCTCCTGCCTTAGCAGAATAGTCGTAGCCTATGACTGCCGTCGGGCAGGGCGTAGTCTGCACCTCAGCGATCCAGGAGGAGCATACGGTAGGCCTCGCACCGCAAAGCTCCGCCAGGGCTCTGATCCAGATGCGGCTGCTGCTTTTGCCGTTGATAGACAGGGTATTGCCGCCGAAGGCAGGATCATTGAGCTTGCTTTGCACAAAAGCCAGATTGCCATTAAGCAAAGCAACCCATTGGCTCAGCTGGCTAATGGGAACGAAATTGAATTCCAGATATTTCTGATCCACAATACAGGGGGTAAGGCCGGAACCTTGCAGCACCCCTTTTTCGTTGACCACCCGAATGGTCCAGTCCCGGCTGTATTTAAAAGGAGCCTGGCCAATCCCTCCATTTACTCTGGTGTTCACACCGCTGATAACAGCGGCAGCCCCCGAGGTGATCTCACCAAATTCCCGAATGTAATCGATGATGGTATTGGCTCGCAATTGGCCAAACGCCGGCCACAGCAGCAAGCAGATCAGGAAAACGGCAATAAATCTTTGTGCTTTTGCTTTCACTCCCCTCCCCCTTCCTTTCTTGACAAAACAAAAAACGCACCAAAGACCACAAGCAGCTTGCTTGTTGTAACCGGAATGCCGGTTGGCCTCTGCTGCGTATGCAACAGGTAATTCTCCGCTTCAGGGAGAGATTTTCACCTTGATGTATAAACCGGAATATGATATCATATACTTACAAAAAGGAGTTGTCGCTTGTAGTGGAGCGGCAGGTTCCGAAAGTTTCTTTTAAACGGAAAACCGCCGGCAACGGCGGTTTTTCCGTTTACTTAAACTTCTTTAAGTAATTGGCAAATGCCACAAGAAAAGTCAATAGAGCAAAAAGCTCTAACCAACTTACCATAGGCATCACCTCCCCCTTTTGGGAAGTGAACCAGCCGCTGAAGCGACAACTCATAACCATTTTAACACAGAACCTGTCAATCGCCAAGAATATTTTACCATAACCGACTAATTTTTTACCATGGCTGTTTTGCCTGAACCGACCAAAATCAGGACAAAAGGATAATAAGAATAAACCTTTGCCTGCTTCCGCCGCAGCAGCTTGCGGCAGAGGGCCGCCGGGTATCTGCCTCTCGGCTTTCCGCCGGCATCCAAGACCAGCACCTTGCCCATCAGCTCACCTCGCCGGCGCCGGCCATCATCAAAAACAGGCTGCCGCCTTTTTCATATTCTTTGAGCACAATGGCCTGTTCGTGGCTTTCACAAACCAAAGTTACGGCCGCCGGCAGCATGACCTCGTCGGCAGCGTAAGCGTTGCCGCTATTGCCGGCATGGATATCCTTACCCTTGTCATTGGTCACATCGGCGATCAACAGGTCTCCGGCCACCATTCCGGGAAGCTGGATTTTGCTGTTATCGCCGGCGGCCGGCGGTACAAAACCGACGCTGACCCGGTCACCTGGCAAAACCTTGCCGGCCAAAGCCGAATAAAGGTCCACCCGAATAGTCACCTTCACCTGCCCTTCTTTTAATGGAGGCAGGGAGTGCTCCCAGGTATTCTCTGCCTGCAGCTGCCCGGCAGCCTCCATAGCTTGCTTCGCCGCCCATAAATCGGCAGTTTCTTTCGCAAACTTTTCGGATAGATAAATATGCTGCCCGAAACCGACGGCAGCGGATATGCCTAAACAAATCAAAGCAATAATTATCTTTTTTTTGAGCATAACCCACTCCTATGCAATGTTGATTAAATAGTGATTATCCACATCTTTATGGATGCGCAGCCGGCTTTCTGTCCCCAGCAGCCCATGGAGTCCCGGTATGCGAACCCGGTAGCTGACGATCACATGGATTGAGGTTTTGCGGATGGCGGTGCCGCAGCTGCAAGTCAAACCGGCAGTTATATCTTCGGGGTTATATACGCTTATCTCCTCTATCGTGACCGGCGTGGTAATGCAGTGATCTCCCAGGGGCCGCAAACTGCTGTCCAGCTTCAGGTTTTCTTGAAGAGCCGATTTAAAAACGGCAACTGCGGCAGGCTTTGACAGCTGATATTCGCCGTAAGCAAGGTTTTCTGCAGCTTCTGAGCGGAGTGCGGCCAGAGCGGCAGCGACTACAGCCACATCGCCCGCCCGCCTTACGCTATATAAATAGCGTAAAGAGATAAAGGCAATACAGATAACGGTTATCACCGCCGCCATCATGGCGCCGCTGATCAATGTAGCCGAACCTCTATTGGTATCTCTTCGACAGGGATACCACCGGCCCGTAAACCATGATCTTATCCTCCACATTCTTTGTCAGTCCTCCTAATCCCAAGCTATAGGCGACAGCCTGGTAATTACAGCTGATCTTAATTTTTACCGGCTGGCCATAAGCCGCGGGGTAAGGCGTATAATCGAGATGGACGCCTTCAGCAGCAATATTTTTTTCTGCTAAAGCCTCGTAAATCCGGACTTTCCCGGCGGCAGTCAGGCCCCCTTCGATTTCCATGCTGAGAATAGCCTGATTAGCACACTGTCGCAAAATATCGTATTGATTAAGGTTAAACCATTGGGCGGCCATACTGAATAAGGGCAGCAAAAGCAGGGGCAAAATCAATATTACAGCTACTATTTCGGCACTGCCCCGGTTTGCCTCTGCCAGTGATCTTTTTTGTCCCATTTGATGTTACTCCCCTTTTACGCTCTCAGGAATCGCTTAAAGTGGTGGATAGGCTGGTGTTTAAATTCCCTACGGCGGTTTTTACCGTCTCCCCCAGGTTTTTGATTTGAGGTGCGGCCAAGAGCAGAATAAAGACGATTAATAGCACAAAGGCAATAATTTCATTGCTGCCCCTGTTTTTTACCTTGCTCATTTCCTCTTTGTTTATTTCTCGATGATTCATTTTGCCAACGATTTTTTTCATGCTCGTATCCTTTCTTTATCCGAAAATTCCCTGCAACCCAATATTTAAATCCATAAAATAGGCCTGGAACAGAAGATTCATGATCCCTGCTAACAAAATAAAAAGCGCGGCCATGATCTTATATTCGCAAGCTTTCTCCTGAACATTAGTAATAGAAAGCAGCCTGTTAAACATACTGTTGGTGAGGTTCTCCAAAACCCCTTGCAGCTTGCCGGTCTTTTCTCCCTGACAGATAGCCGTCTCCAGAATTTTTGCCTCCGGTATAGCAATCCTCTCGGAAAAGGCCCGGAGAGCTTTAGAACGATCCTTGGTGGCATAAAGCCTGGCTGCCAACAGCGTCAGTTCTTCTTTCATAGCTTTAGACCGGGCGCTTTCTGCCGCCAATAAAAAGGCTTGTTCTTCCGGCAGATCCGCCGTCACCGCCAGCTCAACCGTCTCTAAAAACATGGGGAAATCCATTTTGAAAGCTTTCTTGCGCTGCCGGCGGCAAGAGAAAATCCAAATATCAACGATAAAAAAACTTAATAACATGGCAGCAGCCAAATTGATTGCCGGTACAGCCCGCCTCAAAAAATACCAAAGAAATAAAGGCTGAGCCAGATGCGCCAAATAATAATGCAGCGGTCTCATCCCAAAAGGCCGGCCGGCCAGTTCCAGCCGCCGCAACAACTTAGCCTGGCCCGGCAGCCCCTCCAGTTTGGCTTCCAAAGGTGCTAAAGGGCGGCGGTTATAAAAACGGCAGCGTAAAACATAGGCATACCAAGCGGTAAACCCATAGTAACAGCCAAAACCGCAAAAGGTCCCGGACAGAAAAGCAAGCATAACTCCTCCTTAGCTTGCGGCGTTAAGTTTATTGGTTAATATTAAGTACGAAGCCGATACTGGCTAAAGCGGCAAGCGCATTGAAAAAAAGATGAAACCGTCCCTTTGCCGAATGGAAAAATTCCGTTAATTCGGCCTGATTGAGCAAGCCAAGCAATAGAATTAGATTCATCATCACCATGAAGAGGATTAGACCGGTACCAAAGGCAGCCGTGGAAGCTTTCCGGGCAAGGCTTTCTTCTTTGTATTCCCCTTGACGGATCATCTTTGTCAGCAAAGCTTGGTAATTGCCGCCATAGCGGTAACTTAGCCGGGTCATATTGACAAACCTCCGAAAATCCGGCTGATCACCGGCATCGCCAAGAATGCCGGTCAACACCTCATCGTAGGAAAGCTCTTTTCGAACCCTGTAGAAAGCTGTCCAACGTTTGACGATATACCTGAGAGGATCTTCGGCATAGTCCGCGGCCTTTTCCAGCGCCTGCATTTCGTCACCTTCGGCAGCATAAAAGTTGCTGTAAATCACCAGGAAATTGAAAAAGCTTTTCCGGACCTTGGCCCTGTTGATCAAAACCAGAAGCAGCAGCAGAGCCGTCAGGGCAATTATGGTGATACAGCTATAGGTCAAAGCAATCAAAGGGCCGGCTGCAGAGAATTTGACATAGGCCGGGACAGCAGCTGCCAAGAGGCAGAGCAGCAATATCTTTTCATTAAACCAAGGCAGCAATCTCTTGATTCCCGATTGGTAAACCAACCGCTGCAGCCAAGCAGATCCTTCTTTGATTTTTCTTTTATCGGTCACATCAGTCATATCGATCTTACCGTTCATATTGCTCACATCGCTCCCCCTCCTCCGCTGCCCCCACCGCCACAATGTCCAAAACCTTAAAGCCTTCCATGAAGACGATAATATCCAGGGATTTCTCCAGCATACTGCGCAGCTCCGTATGGGGAATGCCCAGGGCCGCTCTGGCCATCAATTGCAGAAGCCTGTTGATCACCGCCTCCGGATTTAAATCTTTAACAGGGCTGTGCAGGGTGGTCATGCTGCCGGTATGGCCGGTATAAATGGCGTTAAAGAAATCGAAAGCCTCTTTGTCTTTCAGCTCTGCAATGAAGATACGGTCTACGCTTTCCAGGAGAGCCAGCTTCGTCAACTCAAAAAGCGTATAGTCCTTAACTAAAGCATTATCAGAAAGCCGGATCATCTTATTGGTTATATTGGGATGCTTAGGAATAACCTCACAGGTTTCCTGCAGTAAAACCGCCCGTTGGTCGGAGGGCATATGATCGATAAGGGAAGCCATCAGCGTGGTCTTACCGGAGCCGCCCCTGCCAGCAATGACTATGGTCTGCCGGTTTTCCACGGCAGCCTTTAAAATACAGGCTTGCTCAGGCATCAGCATCTCCTCCCGAATCAACTCGCCAAAAGTATAAGCGGCGGCATGTTTCCTGATAGCAATGACGGGAGACGTTATGCCCAAAGGCCCCAGAGTAACGACTATCCTCATCAGCCTCTGCCGATCGGTAAATACGGCGGCGGCATTTTGATTCTCGTCGATCTTGCCGCCGGCGGTGGCAGCAACTCTGTATAAAAATTTCAGATAGCTTTGCTCGGATTCAAAAGCCAGGGGTATGCGAATTTGATAGCCTCGTTTTTTGACAAACCATATATCTTTGCTATTGCCTAAGATATCGGTAACCAGCGGATCCGTCAGATATGGCTCTAAAGGCCCGTATCCCAGAAGCAGGGCAAGGGCATCCTCATAAAACCGTGTATCTCCGGCGAAACCCGAAAAACGATGCTGAATCATCTTGGCAAGTTCAGCCCGAATCATTACCTGCCGCGCCTTGCCGGCCTGGCAGGCATTGATCAGTTCCGCCTTTTCTTCAGCCATCAATTCGACGACCCTTTCCAGCTGCTTTTGATGATAATCCTTTATCGCCGGCTGAATCATCGGCGTGAAAACATTTGCCGGATCAATAAGCATTTTTACCTCCTGCTGCCGGCGGCGGCAGTGTAATTTTTTCGGGCAATGGCTGTTTGCTGTGCAATGTGCTTGGCCCGGGGATAAATTATCTCCAGCTCACTCCGGCCGATATCCTCCTGGTCACGCTGATAGGGATGATTAACGATAAAAGAGATGGGCGCCTTCAGCTGCCAATGTTTTTGTATAAACTCTATTTGCTGCTGTTGACAGGCCAGCAGGCGCCGGTCCGGCACGGCCACAGCCCGGATCGCCGCAGCCTGCGCCATCGCTCCATAGGTGCTGCTGTACACCAGACCAGGCGCACAATCGATGACGATATTTTCATAGCGGCTTTGATACAGATTAAGCAGCCGCCGGCAATGGACAAGGGTAAAGTATGGATAGCTGTCAAAAGTAAAGCCTGGAAAAATCAGCAAGCCGCAGTCATAGATTAAATAACTTTCAGCCTCTTCAATAGTAAGATTGCCCTCGTCCAGCCGGTTAAGCAGATTCAATGGAACATAGCTTTTAGGAACCTTAACGGATAAATACCGGCAGATAGCCGGGGATGGCTCATGGAAGTCCAGCAGCAGCACCTCTTTGCCTGCCCCGGCTAAAGCCAAAGCCTCTATAATGGCCAAGCTGGTAACACCGGCACGTCCCGCACCGGACCAAAATACCTGAACTTGTCCCACCTTTGCAGTGACGGCTATCTCCTCCGGCCTCTCTTCATAGCGGTGTTCTTTGCAGGATAAACTCTCATCCAGGGCCGGGAGGCCGGCAGGATGCTTCAGCCGATAGGCGATATTATCTTTTGTGACATTAGCGCCCCTCAATATATTCAAGAAGCCGTAAGAGAGAAATAACCGTATCCAAGACTCGTCATTCATACCGGCAGTCAGCAGCAAAACTCTTTCTTTTTCCTTCGGCCAAGCGGCAATCAGCTCTTCTGCCGCAAATAAAGATAAGGCATCCTGCTCGATAAGCAACTGGTCGGCAGCCTGGCTATCCGGTACTATCTCAATAAACTCGGGTATCTTTTCGGAAGCCGTAATCAAAACCAAAGCCCTCACGATTTATTCCTCCTGGTTTACTCCCCTGTTTTTTTCCATATCTTTATTGGCTTAAAGGATTGCTGCGAATATCCATGGTCGTTCCGCCCATAATATTTTCCATGATATCTTTGACAAAGCCAAAAATATATTGGCGAAAAATCAGGGCTATACCCACCAATACAGCCAGAATCAGCACCACCTCCACCGTGCCCAGGCCTTCTTCTCCCCATAGAAATTTGTTCAATCCAATCCCTCTCTTTCATCTTTCATTTATTAGACCCTTCACTGATTAGTTAAAGGCTCAGCAGCGCCGGAGCCGCTGTCAGCAGTAAAGACGACACCAGCAGCAGTATCATGGGGAACAGCAGCCAGGTCTCTCTGCGGCTGTCCCGGGATTTTTGGTCCAACAAACACCTTTGCCTGCCTTCTCTGGCCTCAAGCCTTAGCAATGCGGCCAGAGAATTGCTGCCCAGATGATAATTTTGCAGCAACAGTTCCGTTGCACGGTGCAACGCCTCACCTTGCCGGGGCTGAATCCTGTCCAAGGCCGCGGCAAAAGGCACCCCTACCGCCAGTTGTCCGGCTACTGAGAGTAAGCAGTTGTCCAAATCAGCAGCCTGCTTTGCATTCCCTGTCGGACCGGCCGTCTCCAGACGGCTTACGGCCGCTTGCTGCCAGGCATCCGGCAGATTGAGGCCAGCCGATAAATGCAGCGCCATCTCCTCCTGGAAATCAGCCAATATCAGCTCTGCCGCCGGCTCCTCCTCTTGCAGCAGCAACCGAAAAAACAGGAGGCTGCCGACCATCTGCAGGCCAAAAACCATTGCTGCGATCACCGGGCCCTTGCCGCTATAAAGTGACTCCATATATGCCGGTGTCGCCAGCCGCAAAAAAGCTGTATACACTGCCGGCGCAGCCGCCAGAAGACAGCCCTCCAGCCGGCGGACAGCCAGCCGGGCCTCCAGAAACTCCCTTGCTTGCAATCGCTCCCGTATGCCGCCTGTGCAATGGATAAACACCTGATTAAGGCTGGCTCCCGTCCTGACTGCCGAGGCCAGCACTGCAGCCAGGGCCCTTAACTCCGGCAGACCCAGCTGC
This sequence comes from Clostridia bacterium, assembly GCA_018434325.1. Classification (GTDB taxonomy): domain Bacteria; phylum Bacillota; class Peptococcia; order DRI-13; family UBA5745; genus WRMS01. The sequence goes on from JAHDPO010000007.1 coordinate 228,219, forward strand.
ACAGCTAATTCTTTATAGACCAAGTCCACCGGATAATTCAGCTCCAGCAAGCCCAGACATTGGCGCCAGGCTGCTTTTGCCCGCTCATGCTCCGCCCTGCCGGCTGCCGTCACTTTAAACCGGGAAGCCAGGAGGCGGCGGGCCAAATCCCGGGTAGCCGTAGCCGGCGCTTTCCCAGCTTTTAGTCCCAAAGTTAATTCCTCCAGCCAAAGAACGGCTGCCTTTCTCATCCGCTGCTGGCGGCGGCTCTTTCTCTGGTTCAGCAAAAGTGACAGCATCAATCGGTAGATCACTACCGCTGCCGCCAGCAGCAAGAACTTGATCCGAAAATACAAGGCCGCTGTGGCCAGAGATGCCAGGGCAAGGCCCGCCTTAATTAAAAGCAGCAGCGACTTTTCCCCCGCCACTAAGTCTCCCCTTGCCGTCCCTCTCATATAGCCTTTTAATCTCCGGTCTTAAGCCTGACCAATCCACAACCCGGATAACTTCCGCCACCTGCCTTCTGCCATCTGGCAGCCTCTCCAAATGCACCACTAAATCCAAAGCCGCACCAATCTGCCGCCGGATGGCAGCCGCCGGCAATCCCAAGCCTGCCATCATGGCCATGGTCTCCAGCCTTTCCAGCATATCAGCGGCTGAATTGGCATGGCCGCTGGACATGGCTCCCCGATGCCCTGTATTCATAGCCTGCAGCATATCCAAGGCCTCCCCTCCCCTGACTTCCCCTACGATGATCCTGTCCGGCCGCAGCCGCAAAGCCATCCGCACCAGCTGACGCAAGGTCACCTCACCCTGACCCTCCGTATTGGGCGGCCGGGCCTCCAGGCGGACTACATTAGCCTGACCGGCAATCTTCAGCTCAGCGGCGTCTTCCACCGTCACGATTCGTTCTCCTGCCGGCACTAAATTAGCCAAGGTATTCAGCAAAGTGGTCTTGCCGCTGCCGGTGCCGCCGCTGATGAAAATAGACCGCCGCTCCCTTACCGCCCGGGCCAGCTTCTCGGCCACAGCCTCCGGCAAAGAGCCCTGGGCAGCCAGTTCCTCCAGGCTGAAGCTTTTGGCAGCAAACTTCCGGATAGCCAGCACCGGCCCGTCTAAAGCTACCGGCGGCAGCACAGCCCCGATGCGGGAGCCGTCAGGCAGCCTGGCATCCACCATGGGGTTAGCCTGATTGACCTGGCGATTAACCTGGTCGCAAACCCGCTGAATCAATTCCAAAACCTGCCGCTCATCCTCAAAAGCTATCCCGGCAGGCATCAGGCAGCCGTTTTTCTCCACATACACCTGCTGACAGCCATTAATCAGCACATCGGTGATCTCCTGATCCTCCATCAACGGCTGCAAGCGATCCAGGCGGCGAAAACGGTTGAACAGCTGCTCCAGCATAGCTTCCTTCTCCTCCAGGTCCAAGCCGAAGGCTCTGCTCCGGTTAAGAACCAAAGCCTCCAAGGTCTGCCGCACCACCCCATCGGACCACTGGCCCTCCCGGGCTGCCCTGGCCGAGAGATCGCCTTCAATCTCTTGCAAACATTCGGCATATTCTGGCCTCACCATGGAATTATTCTCCTTTTATTTCATAATATACCATATTATTCCATTTTTGTAAAGGGTGGATCATTTATTTCTTTTTCCTTGTATTTTTCGGCAAAACCGCATAGAATAGCTTTAATCATACAAGCAGGAGGTATTCGCCATGGATGTTAACGCTAAAGTTTTAGAGGTTCTGCAAGCCAGCGGCCAGCCGATGAAATCTGCTGAGATCGCCGAAAAAGCAGGCGAAGACAAAAAAGCAGTGGATAAGGCCATTAAAGCTTTGAAAGCCGAAGGAAAAGTAGAATCCCCAAAGAATTGTTACTACGCCGCTAAATAAGTCCAGGAAGCACAGCCGGGAGCGGAGCAAACAAATCATGACCAAACAAAAGCCCGGAGTCAGCTTTGTATCGTTGCAAAACTGCTTCCGGGCTTTTTAAGCTTGCTGCTAATGGGCTGGACAAATAATAAATCAATTTATTTAAAAATATTATTTGACACTATGGCCTTTTACTGTTATCCTTACTCTATTAATTTAAGGAATCATCCAATAATTATTTTCTATTTTATATTCTAATTCGTATATTACTGAATATTTAATTAATTTATTAATAGTGTTTTTTTGAAAGATCATCAAGATTCTGGAGGCCTGTCAGCAATAAGATTTGTTTGGTGTTTAAAGCTGCCGACAATTCCTGTCGGCAGTTTTATTTGGATATATAGATTATAGAAAAAGGAGTGATTTTTCATGAAACAGCCCCCTTTCCTGGGCTCCTGCGTAGCCTTGGTGACCCCCTTCACCAAAGATGGTGTGAATTATGAGAAGCTGGAAGAACTCATTGAATGGCATATAAAAGAAGGCAGCAATGCTATTTTAATCGGCGGAACTACCGGCGAAGCCTCTGCTATGACAAAAGAAGAGCATAAGTCCGTTATCCGTTTTACCGTTGAAAAGGCCGCCAAACGCATTCATGTTATGGCCGGAACCGGCAGCAACAATACTTCGTCTACTATCGAACTGAGCCAATATGCCCAGTCCGTTGGCGCCGATTCTCTTCTCCTGGTTACTCCTTATTACAACAAAACTACCCAGGAAGGCTTATACCGGCATTTCAAGGCTGCGGCAGAAGCCGTCACTATACCCATTGTTCTGTACAATGTGCCTGCCAGAACCAGCTTAAATATCAATCCCGATACCTTAAAGCGCCTGTCTGCCATTAAAAATATCGTAGCCCTTAAAGAGTGTAATTTAAACCAGGTTGCTCAAACCAGACTCCTTTGCGGCGATGATCTCTTCATTTATTCCGGTGAAGACGGAAATGTTCTGCCGCTTTTGGCTTTGGGAGGCCTGGGGGTGATTTCGGTCATGGCAAATATTGTGCCCGCCGATACCCGCAGAATGGTTGCCGCCTTTTTCAACGGCGACCTGACTACCAGCCGCGCCCTGCAAATCCGGGCTATCCAGTTGATCGACGCTTTGTTTTGTGAGGTAAACCCTATTCCCGTAAAAGCGGCGATGAACCAAATGGGATTCCATGTGGGAGAGTGCCGGCTGCCTCTTGTAGAAATCAGCAGCAAAAGCCGGAATACCCTTTGCACCGCTTTAAAAGAATACGGATTAATTTAATGGACGATTACCGTAAACAGAGAAACTGATAAAAAGAACGGGAGAGTCTCTTCAATATCGTTTCGAGACTCCCCCGTTTTTAATTATTTCCGCTTCTACTTGCTATAAACCTTTGCTATTACGCATTAGATGCGCTGTTTGGTATCATGTCCGGCCTTCAGGCGCTGGCTTCCTCTTTGCTGCCTTTGCCTTCTTTGCCCTTATCCTTGGCGGCAGAACCGGCGGCAGCGGCGGTGCCGGTACCGGCCAGCGTGGTCAGCAAGGTCAATTCAGCCCCCTCCGTCACCGCCTCCTTAGTCACCAGGCATTTGCGGATATCTTTGCGGGAGGGCAGTTCAAACATGGTATTGCGCATCAAATCTTCCATAATGGCCCTGAGGCCCCGGGCTCCGGTATTACGCTTGATGGCTTCATCGGCAATGGCCTCCAAAGCTTCCTCGGTGAATTCCAGCACGCAGCCGTCCATCTCCAGCAAAGACTGATACTGGCGCACCAGAGCGTTTTTCGGTTCCGTCAAAATCCGCACTAAAGCATTACGATCCAGCGGAGCCAGAGATACGGTCACCGGCACCCGGCCTACAAATTCCGGTATCATACCGTATTTGATCAGGTCCTGCGGCATCAGCTGCTTCAGGTGCTCCGCCAAATTCGTCTCTTTGCGGCTTTCCACCTTGGCGCCAAAGCCCATGGTTTTTTTGCCTACCCGGTTGCCGATGATCTTGTCGATGCCCTCAAAGGCGCCGCCGCAAATAAACAGCACATTGGATGTATCCAGCTGCAGAAACTCCTGATGGGGATGCTTGCGTCCGCCTTGAGGCGGCACACTGGCCACTGTACCCTCCAGGATTTTCAGCAAAGCCTGCTGAACACCCTCGCCGGAAACATCCCGGGTTATGGAGGGGTTTTCCGACTTCCGGGTGATCTTGTCGATCTCGTCGATATAAATAATGCCGCGCTCGGCTTTCTCAATATCGTAATCGGCGGCCTGGATCAGCTTCAAAAGGATGTTTTCCACATCCTCGCCCACATAACCGGCTTCCGTCAGCGATGTGGCATCAGCAATGGCGAAAGGCACCTTCAAAATCTTCGCCAGCGTCTGGGCCAACAAGGTTTTGCCGCTGCCCGTAGGTCCAATAAGCAGGATATTGCTTTTTTGGAGCTCTACCTGCTCTCCCTTATCATTTTTAACAGTGCGGCTGCTCTTTTCCTTGCCCTTTTTCCCTTTAGCCCCGGGATTGCCGATACGCTTATAGTGGTTATAAACGGCTACGGCTAAAGCAATCTTTGCCACGTCCTGATCTATTACATATTGGTCGAGAATTTCTTTAATTTCTTTAGGCGGCAGAGCCCGGCCCCAGGAATTATCCTCCTGGGAATCATCCTCATCAACGATGGTGCCGATGATCTCATTGCACAGCTCAATACATTCGTCACAAATGTAAACGCTGGGGCCGGCCACCAGCTTTGCCACCATATCCTGGCTTTTGCCGCAAAAAGAACATTTTACATCGTGTTCGCCGTCGTCATATTTAACCATATATCACCTCACACCGGCAGCCTCGGCCAACCGGTATCTTTTATTTTTTTCCCAGGGCGTCCCAAGGGACGCATCAAGGTTGCTTAATGGCGTCCCAAGGGACGCATCAAGGTTGCTTAATGGCGTCCCTAGGAATCTGCTTCAAAACATCGTCGATCAAGCCGTATTCCTTAGCGTCTTGAGCTTCAAAAAAGAAGTCCCGCTCCACATCCTGCTTGATTTTGTCCAGGGGCTGGCCGGTATTTTCCGCCAGAATCTGATTCAACCGTTCTTTTACCTGCAAAAGGCGGCGGGCATGAATCTCGATATCCGTCACCTGGCCCCGGGCGCCGGCAGAAGGCTGATGAATCATAATTTCCGCATTAGGCAAAGCAAAGCGCTTGCCTTTGGCGCCGGCAGCCAGGAGAAAAGCCCCCATGGAAGCCGCCAGGCCAATACAGATGGTGGAAACGTCGGCTCTGATGTACTGCATGGTATCGTAAATAGCCATGCCCGCCGTCACCGAACCGCCGGGACTATTAATATATAGGGAAATATCCTTATCGGGATCCTCAGCATACAGGAATAACAGCTGAGCCACCACCAGATTGGCTACGGTATCATCGATTTCCGTACCCAAAAAAACGATACGGTCTTTCAGCAAACGGGAATAAATATCATAGGAGCGTTCACCCCGGCTTGACTGCTCCACAACAATAGGCACATAGGCATTCATGGAAGGACGATAAATCTCGGTCATTTTTTACACCTCATCTCTTTGTTCAACTAATATCAACGAATATCAACGAATACTTTCAATAATGCTCATATATACTATAGAGGGCAGCGTCCTGCACCTATATCTGAATGGTACATCCGGCTGCCCTCCAGGCATGATTCGATCCGTAGAGCTATAGCGCCTCGTTATTTGATCTTGGCGTTGTCTGTCAGAACTTTGATGGCTTTATTCATCATCAGATTGAATTTCAGGGAATCCACCATAGTCTTGTTGCCGCCGTAAATCTTCTTGATCTCTTCAACCGGCCTGCCGGTCTGATCTGCCAGGCGCTTGTATTCCTCCTCCAGATCCTCGTCGCCGATGACCACGCCTTCGGCCTGGGCCACAGCTTCCAGAACCAGCTCCGTCTGCAGCTCCTTTTGGGCTCTTTCTTTGAAGTTTTCCCGGATGTCTTCCAGCTTCATGCCGGTAAGCTCCATGTATTGTTCAAGCTCGATGCCCTGGCGGCGAATCTGGCGGGCAAAATTCTCCAAAAGCTGATCCTGTCTCATGGCCAGCATGCTCTCCGGCAGCTCCGGATTGGCCTCTTCAACAGCTTTTTCTACGGCCTTGTTTTCCAGATCGGCCTGAGCTTTTTCTTTGGCTTCTTTGCTTAATTTTTCTTCCAGATCCTTCTTCAGCTCTTCCAAAGTCTCAAACTCGGAAACGTCTTTGGCAAACTCGTCGTCCATCTCGGACAAAATCTTATGCTGGATCTCTTTAACGGTGACGTCAAAGACGGCAGCTTTGCCGGCCAGCTCCGTAGCCCGGTAGTCCTCGGGGAATGTAACGCTGACCGCTACCTCGTCGCCAACCTTGGCGCCTACCAGCTGCTCTTCAAAACCGGGAATAAAACTGCCGCTGCCCAGCTCCAGGGGATGATCCTGACCGGCGCCGCCTTCAAAAGGAATATCATCTACCTTGCCCAAAAAGTCGATAGTGCATACGTCGCCCAGGACGGCAGGACCTTCCGTCTTCTCGAGACGGGCAAATCTTTCCTGCATAGCTTTGAGTTGTTTTTCTACGGCGCCTTCTTCAGCCGCCTCAGACAGCTTCTCCAGCTCCATACCCTTGTATTCGCCCAGCTTGATTTCCGGCTTCAAATCGTAAACAGCCGTGAAAACCAAACCCTGGCCTTTCTCAGAGGAAACGATCTCGTATTTAGGATAAACAATGCATTCATAGGCAGAACCGATCTCATCGAGAGCCTGACTGAAGGCTTCGGGAACGGCGTCATTAATCGCATCTTCCAAAAGAATCTCTCTGCCGTACATCCGCTCCACCACATGACGGGGAGCTTTTCCTTTGCGAAAACCGGGAATGCTGATCTTTCTCACCACTTGGCGAAAAGCTTTATCCATAGATTTTTCAAAGGTTTCCGTAGGCACCTCAATGGTGAGTTTGGCTTTATTGCCTTCCAGTTTTTCCGCATTGACTTTCATTCACACATTCCTCCTGTATTAACTTGCCAAAGGCGCATCTTATAATAACGCCTCGTATATTTTCTCATATAAAGAAAAGCAACTTATTCTTGTAGATATTATCATAAATTTTATAAGCGCACAAGGGCTTAAAATTGTTTGACTATTTAACTCCATTAAAATTGTTTGACTATTTGACCGCACTTCCTCTATCCTGTGCTTAACTCCGCCCTCACTCTTCCAGAAATAAACTGAAAGCCGCCGGCAGAGGATGAGCCAGCCGCCGCTGATGAAGCGAAGTCCACACAAGTTCCTTGGCCTGATCCCGGGCTTGCCCCTCAACTGCTCCTTGTTCAGCACCGGCAGCACAGCTTATAAAATAGCCAATCATCCGCCACTCCACATGGCTGAAAACGTGGACTCGCTCCAAAGCCTTCTCCAGCACCGCAGGATTTACCTTCCAGGCAGCGGCCTGGGCCATGGCCTCATCAGGACTTAAACGGCCGGTTACATTAGGAAGCTCCCACAAGCCCGCCAATAGACCCTGGTCGCAGCGCCGGCAAAGAGCGATTTCCTCGCCCCGCTGCAAAACAAAGATAGTTCTCTCCTCTATCCGGCGAGGTTTTTTCACCTGCCGTACCGGCAAAAGCTCCGCCCTGCCGGAAGCATGGCCGCGGCAGAACCTTTGGGCCGGGCATTGGCTGCATTTCGGCAGTCCTTTAGGCAGGCAGACCATCGCCCCGATTTCCATCAGGCTTTGGTTAAAATCTCCAGGCAAGACAGCTTTTAGCTCGCCGCTCATCACAGCCTCCAGCCCCTGACTGACCTTTTTCTTAAAAGCTGGCTGGTCGATAGCCTCATCACTGTCCAGAAGCCGGGCCATCACCCGCAGGACATTGCCGTCTACCGCCGGCTTGGCTATGCCAAAGCAGATGGAGCCCACGGCCCCTGCCGTATATTCTCCAACCCCCGGCAACGCCAGGATCCCCTCATAATCCGAGGGGAAAATACCTTGATGGTCCGACGCCACAACCTGAGCAGCCCGATGAAGATTGCGGGCCCGCCGGTAATAACCCAAGCCCTCCCACAGTTTAAACACCTGCTCCTCCGAAGCGGCAGCTAAAGCTTCGATATCCGGCAGGGCTTCCAGGAACCGCTGATAATAGCCTTTTACGGCCTCTACTCTGGTTTGCTGCAGCATAATTTCCGACAGCCAGACGGGATAGGGCTGCCGGTTTTGCCGCCAGGGCAAATCTCTGGCTTCTTTTCTGTACCAATCTAAAAAAGGGCCGGGTAATCCGGCCAGTAATGCCATATCCGCTTCATTTAATATCATAGTTTTATACCCAATAAAAGCTCTGCCACAAACACGGTGAGGCAGGCAAAAATCGCCACCACGATCAGCTTTTGACCCCGCAAAGCCAGGCCCGCCCCCACTGCCAAGGCCGCCGCCGCCGACCAAAAAGAGCGGGTGGCGTATAAAATATCCGGCAGAATCATGGCTGCCAGCACCGCATAAGGCACATAATACAAAAAAGAGCGAATCAAGGGGCTTTCGATCTTTTTACGGATTAAAGCCAGCGGCAGCATGCGAATCAAATAAGTAACCAAAGCCATAACTCCAGTATAAAGCAGAAGTTTATCGGTCTCCATGTTCCACCTCCTCCACGGGATAGCGCATAGCAGCCACAAAAGCTGCCGCCACGGCGCAAAGAATCATGGCAAAACCGGAAGAAAGCCGGGAAACCACCGGCGCATAGCGCATAAAGCAGCTGCCGGCGCCGGCCAGCAAGACTACCAGCATTACCGGCCTGCTATGGCGGGCCGGCGGCAGGATAATGGCAATGAACATGGCATACAAGGCCACATTCAGCGCCGACCGCAAAGCCTCGGGCATCAGCCCCCCGGCCGCCGCCCCCAAAAAAGTGCCTAAAGTCCAGGAGGCTACCGGAATCAAGCCAACTCCATACATATAATAACGGCTTACCTGGCCTTCCCTTTGGCTGGCCAAGGCAAATATCTCATCGGTAATCATGAAAGCCACCAAAAACCGGTGTAAAGACGTCAGCGTCTTGTCGGCTTTTTGGGAAAGGGACATGGACATCAACGAATATCTTATATTGATCACCAATTGCGTCAGCACCATTTCCACCAAGGGGGCCCCTGCCGCCATCAAGCCAATGCCGGCAAACTGGCCGGCCGATGTCACATTGCTCAAGGAAATCAATACGGCCGACCATACCGGCAGCCCCATATTGACAGCCATGACGCCAAAGGAAAAGGAAACTGATAAATAGCCCAGGCCCACAGGGATACCGTCTTGCAGGCCTTGAAAAAAGTCCTTCTTATGATTTGTTGTCCTATGATTCATTATTCGTAACCACCATATTTTAAGTTTACATCAATACCAGTGCAGGCGGCAGATTTTGCCCCGCTCAATCAACAGATCATGGAGCTTCTGCAAAACCGTGGAACGCAAGCCCATGCTGTAAGGCAAACCGGGAATCAGATGAGCGGCGTTGATCCGCAGTCCCACCAGCAAGTCGATTTCATCACAGGAAAGCAGCCATTGCAGCAGCAGGCTGGCTCCATCCTTCTTGTTTTTGATGCGGATTTGACCTGATTCCAAAATTTCCAGCACTCTGGTCAAGGTCAGCACCCCTTCCGTCACCAGGTCGATACCGGGCATTTTGGCAACGGGCGGGATCTTGGGATCAATATAGCTCAAATCGGCGTCTATCGGCAAATTCCGCAGCCGGGAAACGATATTGGCAGAAGTGCCGCCGCAGATGGCCCTCGTCTTTTCTCCTTCAAAAAAAGCATCCACCATGGCCTGATCCTCCGCCTTATCCAAAGGAGGTCCCGACAGCAGCACGCCTTTAATCAGAGGCCGTACCTTCACCACTACAGCCGTGGTATCGTCCCCCATGGTGCCGGCGCTGTAGCACTCGCAGCATTCCACGATCTCCTCGGCCAGAATCTGAGCAGAGTTTTTTAAGCCCACTTCCTGACGCAGCATCCGCTCCAGTCCTTCTTCCCCCAGCCCAAGGGGCAGCAAGGCCTCCACGCCTGCATGAGTGACGCCGTCGCTGCATAAAACCAAGGTATCGCCATCGTCCAGCTCCAACAGCGTTTCGCTGATGACCCGGCTGCCGTATTGCCGCTCCCGCCCCTTCAGGGGAATAGGCGGTTGATGCCTCCGCAAAAGCATGGCCCGGGGATTATCATATTGGATAAGATAACCGGTGCCGTTTTTGAAAATCTGTAAAATAGAAAAAGTGGAATACGCCAAATTGCGCACCTGACAAACCGGCAGAGTACTGGAAATCGTCTCCACCACTTCCGATAAAGGCACGCCCCGGATCAAAAGCCGGGAAGCAATACGGGCGGTAAGGGTAGCTAAAATATTAGCTTTAACACCGCTGCCCAAGCCATCGGATAAGACGATGACCGTGGACTCCTCATCCCGCTGCACCTCCACCACGTCGCCGCAAAGGACTTCATCGACTTTATTTTGGGAGGCGATACCTACCTCAAAGGATATTGCCATTGCCCCTATCCTCCAGATGCTTCAATAATTCATACAAAGTAGCCTTCGTTTCCGCTGTGGTTTCTCCCAGCAGGCCGGCGATCTCCTGGGCCACCCGCATTTGCTGCTCGATGACGGTTTTGGCTTTGTCCATGACGTTTTCTTTCATGGCGTCCAGCTCAAGGCGCTCTCTTTCTATATCGGTAATATCCTCCAGAATCAGCATGATCAAGCCTTCCGCCAAAATCGGCACAATAGTCTGACGGGTGCTCTTACTCCACTGGGGATATTCCACAAGCATCCGATAGCTGCTTTCTTTGCCCTGTAAAGCCTGGCGATAGGGCTTAACATCCACATAATCGCCCAGATAAAGGCCGGCAGCCAGGGGCACCTGGGATAATATCTGAGCCGCCGCCGGATTGAAATCCCGCAAAACGAATTGATGATCCAGCACCAATACGGCGTTGGGCGTATGGGTCATCACCATATGGGCCAGGGATTCCGCCTTTGACCGCATAAAAGGTATGCACATATCCAAAGTAGCCAGACCGGCCAGGACGGCCACCGCTTTATCCCGGCAACTGGGGTAGCCGCAGCCCTCACAGTTGCGGAGGTCCTTTTCGCCCTCTTTGCCCATTTTGCGCAGCACTTCCATGATCTGTGCTTCCGTAAAGGGCCCCTCCTTGACCGGCCTTTCGGTGAAGGATTTGGCCATGGAACCGGATAATGCGGGAATATCGGCCAGATGCTTGCTCTCGCTGGTCTTGATCATGTCCTGCACCCTTTGCTTGCGCCAATACAAATTATGGCGGGAGTCGATGGCCGGTCCGCCTACGCAGCCTCCCTGGCAAGCCATCATCTCAATGAAGCGGGGAGCAATATCGCCATTTTCCATAGCTTTTAAAATTTCCTGGCACTGATCGATGCCCTCAATAGACCAATAATCCTGATTGCTGCCCCAAGCCCCCTTCACACTGAAAAGCACACCGTTGTGTATGGGGTAGCTGCGGGTAGGCAGCCAGTTTTCCTCATATTTGTAATGGCCCGGCGCTTGTTTTTCCGGCAGGGCCTCCATCTCCAGCAGAAGCATCTTCAGCTGGCCGAAGGTTAAAGCCCCATCCAGGCCGAACCTTCGGGCTTCTTCAAGCTTAGCAATGCAAGGCCCGGCAAAAACGACTTTGCAGTTTTCACCCCGCTGGCTTTTAATAAGGCGGGCATGGCTGACCATCGGCGAAAGAGCCGGCAGCAGGTTGGCCATCAGGCTGGGATGGTACCTCTCCACCAGATTAACAATCACCGGGCAGCAAGTAGAAAGGCCGGTTTTGTCCTGCCACTGGTCTGAGGCTAATAAACGCCGGTATTCCCGGGTGGTCAAGGCAGCGCCGATGGCCGTCTCCTCCACATCGGCAAAGCCGGCTTGACAGATCCGGTTGAACAGCTGGCCGGGGCTTTCTTCAAAACTGCCCAGGAAGCTGGGGGCAATGCTTAATATCACCGGATCTTCACCTTGCAAAAGCCGGCGGATTTCATCGGTTTCATTAAGATATACCTTGGCTTTTTGGGGACATTCCACCACGCATTTGCCACACAAAATACAGCGTTCTTCCTGGATCTTGGCTTGCTTCGTAACAAAGCCGATGGATTTCACGGGACAACCCCGCAGACAGCGATAGCAATCCTTACATTCCGCCTGCTGAGTCGTGATTATTTCAGTCATGCCTTCTCAACTCCATTATCTGGGGCACCTGTTCCGGGGTGACTTGATGATAGATGACGCCGTCGATGGAAACATTGACCCCTTTTTGACATTCTCCCATACAAAAACTGCCGCCTAACTGGATCTCATTTTGTTGATCGGGGGGTTCTGCGGCCAGCGCCTGGCGAAAAGCCTCGATGACCTGAGCGGAACCCTTGATATGACAGGAGCTGCCTACACAAATTTTAATCATCATGTATATCGCCTCGGTATTCTGCCGCCTATCATACAGACGACTTCATAATTGATGGTATTGAGCCAATCGGCCAGATTATCGACGCTGATTTCCTCTTCGCCCTGTCTGCCGATAAGCACTATCTCATCTCCCGGTTGAGCCTCAGGTATAGCCGTTAAATCCACCATGAACTGATCCATACAAATCCTGCCGATTACAGGAGCTCTTTTGCCGCCCGCCAGAACCTGACCTTTATTGCTCAGGGAACGGGGATAGCCGTCGGCATAACCCAGCGGCACCGTACCTACGAGAGTTTTCTTCTCCGCCCTCCAGATATGCCCATAGCTGACGGCCTCACCCGGCTGCAGCCATTTGACATGGCTGAGGCAGCTTTTCCACGAGAGGGCCGGCTCAAGGGCCAGCACATCCCAGGCCTTGGCGGCCGCCGAAGGATAAAGGCCGTAAAGGCCGATGCCCAGCCGGCACATATTCATGCCGGCGGCTCCTCCTCTCATGCCAGCCGCTGTGTTGGCGCAATGCACCAAAGAGAAGCTTATGCCTTTTGCCGCCAAGGCAGCCAGAAACTCCTCAAAAATTTGCCGCTGCCCCAGCCAGCTTTTTTCATCGTCTTCATCGGCCCGGGCAAAATGAGTGAAGCAGCCCTCCAGCTCCAGCTCTTTCAGGGCGGCCAAATCCTCTATGTCTTCTATGGCGGCTCTGCCGGGCCAAAAGCCGATACGGCCCATCCCCGTGTCAATCTTGATATGGACGAGGGCCTTGCGGCCGGCGGCAGCTGCCGCTCGGGCCAAAGCCTGCCCCTGCTCCAGGGAAAAAACCGTAATTCGGATGTTTTCTCTAATCAGAGCTTCATAAGCTGCCGGATCGGCGTAACCCAAAATCAGAATTGGCGCCGTAATCCCTCCCTGCCGCAGCTCAAAGGCTTCCTGGGGCAAAGCTACGCCCAGCCAGCCGGCTCCGGCAGCCAGGGCTTCCTTTGCTACTGGCAGAGCCCCATGGCCATAGGCGTTGGCTTTAACTACCGCCATCAGCCGGCAGCCCGGCTCTCCTGCCAGCAGTTCTTGATATTTCTTTGCATTTCTGCCGATGGCAGCCAAGTCTACCTGAACAAAGGAGGGACGCTGCCCTTCATTCATCATAGCCGTCTCCCATACAAATACCTACCGCCCTGGCCGCCTTGACAATTTCGCTGTCCGGCTTCACTCTCTTTAAACTGTCGATGGCCTTATCAATAGGCACCACCACGATCTCGCTGCCCTGCAAAGATACCATATGGCTCCAGGGGCCATTGACGGCCACTTCCATAGCCTTGACACCCAGTCTGGTCGTCAGTATTCTATCCATTGCCGTAGGACTGCCGCCCCGCTGCAAGTGGCCCAGGACGGTAACCCGGCTTTCCAGCCCCATAGCTTTATTTAGCTTATCCGCCACCACCTGACCCACGCCGCCCAAACGGACTGGATCGGTGCTTTCCTCAATATGGGCGGCCACCACCATCTCGCCTTCCTTCTCTACAGCCCCTTCCGCCACCGTCACCAGGCTGAAATGCTTGCCCATCTGGGAACGCTGCCGGATTTTTTTGGCGATCTCATTAATATCATAAGGAATCTCCGGAATTAAAATAACGTCGGCGCCGCCGGCAATGCCGCTGTGCAAAGCTATCCAGCCGGCATAACGGCCCATGACTTCCACCACCATGATCCGGTGGTGGGATTCCGCCGTGGTATGGAGCCGGTCCAAGGCCTCCATTACCGTATTAACGGCCGTATCAAAACCAAAGGTCTGGTCCGTAGCATCCAGATCATTATCGATAGTCTTGGGCACACCCACCACCTTGACGCCCTTTTCTGCAAGCTGCTTGGCGATATGGAGGCTGCCGTCGCCGCCAATGACGATCAGGGCCTGAATGCCCAGACGATTGAGATTGTTGACGGCCTGGTCGGAGACGTCGCCGAAAATGATCTTGCCTTCTTCGTCCCGGCCCATGGGGTAGCGAAAAGGGTTGTCCCGGTTGCTGGTACCCAGAATGGTTCCGCCCCGGTGCAGGATACCGGAGGTATTGGCCCGGTCAAGAACCATGTATTTATTTTCAATTAAGCCTTTAAATCCGTCCATAAAACCGAAAACCTGGGCATGATAAATATTCTCCGCTGCCCGGGCCACACCTCGGATTACGCCGTTCAGCCCTGGTGCATCGCCGCCGCCGGTAAGGATAGCTACACGATTGATCATTCTGCCACGCTCCTATTGTCTAATTTTATGACGCCTTAAATTGCTTAATTTTGTATTTTGGACTGCCGCACCGTTTTCTTGGCTGCCGGCTTCATCATGATCCGGGGACAGAGCTGGCCCACGGGGCATTCCTCGCAAACGGGATTCTGCGCTTTGCAGCAGCGGCGGCCGTGCCAAATCAACCAGTGATGGGCGTCGGCCCAGTCTTTTTCGGGGAGCAGCCGGCAGATTTCCTTCTCCACCTCATCCGGCGTCTTGCCCGAGGCCAGCCCCATGCGGTTGGCTACCCGAAAAACATGGGTATCCACTGCAAAAGCCGGAATCTGAAAAGCATTAGCCAGTACTACATTGGCCGTCTTACGGCCCACACCCGGCAGCTTCATCAGCTCTTCCCTGGTCTTGGGCACCTGGCCGTCAAACTCCAGCAGCAACATTTCCGCTAAAGCCGCAATATTTTTTGCTTTATTACGATAAAGGCCCAGGCTCTGGATATAGGGGATTAAAATTTCCGGCGTAATACCGGCCATGCTCTGGGGATCGGGGTATTTGGCGTATAAAACCCGGGTAACCTTATTGACCTGGACATCGGTGGTTTGAGCCGCCAAGGCCGTAGACACCAGCAGCTGAAAAGGGCTGCTAAACTCCAGCGCCGTGCCGATATTGTGATACTTTTGCGATAATATATCCAGCATAGCCATTTTTTGCTTTTTGGTAATTGTTTTGCTTGCCGCCATTTATCTTCTGCCCTTCATTATTGATATTCTGAATCAAACCTCATGTAATAATTTTCACAAACGCATAAGGACGGGCGCATCGTAATGCGCCCAAACCCCATCCATCCCGGTCCCCCGCCGTCAACCTTCCGGTCGTACCAGGGAAGCCAGGTTAACTACTGCGTTTTCCTTAATCAGCACCTGGCCATGCTCCTCATAATAAGGCCGGGGCACGAAGCTCCAGTGACCGTATTCGCCTAAAACGGCAGACACGTCCAATTGGCCTTCTTTCGTGGTGGAGACAGCCAAAAAGTATTGATTTTCCAATTTGTACAAAGCACTGTCTTCAATCTGAGCAGGCTCCAGCCGGTTGCAGGCCCGGATGCAATCTTCAAGCTCGGCAAAACACCACACCTGGTGGCAGTCCCGCTCCAGCTCTTCTAACTCTTCCTCGCTATCCCGGTCAAACTGGCCCAAATGAATAGCGCCGCCGCTGGCTTCCTGAGAACCGGCGGGAATCCGCGTCAAAATAATAGCAAAGGTCTCCGCATTCAGAGGATAGGCCTCCACCACCAGCTGAGAATCATCGCTGATCTCGAAACCGCATTCCTTATAAGCCCGCTCCAGCAGGTCATGAAAAAATTCCTGGAGCTTGGGACTCATCGGCATCATTTCCCAGCGGCGAAAGTCCCGCTCTTCCAGATCCTGAGTCGTCAGGATGATCTGTATTTTATCTTCATTAATTTTACGAAATTTCATTTGCTTCACCTCCCGGCAGCAGTGCATTTCTCTATACTATTCCGGCAGTTTGACCTGAGTTCATTCTGCTATAATTACACTACCCCTTAATACATTATACTCTTAATAGGCTGTCCACTGCAAGCAGGAATAATAGTTAGAATGTCAAATATTTACCATAGAGGTGAACACATGACAGAGAGTTATAAGACAATCCTGGAGGCGGGGCGGGACGAATTCACGATTTCCCATTCCAGGTTTATCGGCTGGTCAAAACCGGTGCCCACAGAAGAAGAGGCTCTCCGGTTTATTGAGGAGATCCGCAAAAACCATTGGGATGCCGCTCATAATGTCTGGGCTTATGTGCTGGGCAGCTCCCGGGAACGCTTCAGCGATGACGGGGAACCTCAGGGCACTGCCGGCATTCCGGTGCTGGAGGTCATCCGCAAAGAAGGAATTCGCGATGTAGTTCTGGTAGTCACTCGTTATTTTGGCGGCGTCAAGCTGGGCGCCGGCGGTCTGGTGCGGGCTTACACCCAGGGAGCTAAAATAGCTCTGGAGGCCGGCAAAATCATTCAGCGGCTCCCTTATCTTTCCCGCTATGTAAGTACAGAATACTCCCTGACGGGAAAATTTCAACGGGAGTTTGCCCAGCGAGGGTATATTTTAAAAGATACCACATATCTGGAACAAGTGACTTTTACGGTTCTCATCCCGCCGGCAGAAGAAGAAAATCTCCAAAAGCTGGTGGCGGAGCTTACCGCCGGTCAAGGCCGGCTGCAGCCGGGGGCCGTAGAATATCTGGATTTTTGGCAAGGCGAGCTCGTCATGAAGTCCGGCAATTGTCAAAGGAGTGAACAGCATGAGTAAACAAACGGTAATTACCATCAGCCGTCAATACGGCAGCGGCGGCCGCCTCATCGGTCAGAGGCTGGCAGAAATATTATCCATCCCCTTTTATGACAATCATCTGATTTCTTTAGCCGCTCAAAAAGCAGGCTACAACGAAGAAATTTTGAAATCTGCCGACGAGCGGCCGGCCAGCAGCTTTCTCTATTCTTCCCTCATGGGCAATTACGCTTTAGGCGCCCAATATCCGGGAGGCGTCAGCATGCCGCTGAACGATCATTTATTCCTTCTGCAATCCGGCTTGATCAAGGAAGCGGCCCGGGAAGGCGCCTGCGTCATCATCGGCCGCTGCGCCAATTACGTGCTGAAGGATTTGCCTCATCTGCTCAGCGTTTTCGTCCATGCGCCCATACAGGACCGTATAAACAGAGCTATCGAGACGTATCAGCTGCCTCAGGAAAAAATCCGGGAAACCATCGAAAAAATCGATAAGAGAAGGGCCGCGTATTACAACTATTATACCGACAGCCGTTGGGGCAAGCAGGAAAGCTACCATTTATCCATCAACAGCAGCCTGCTGGGCGTCGAAAAAACAGCGGAAGTACTGGCCCACATCGTCAGCCTGACCCGATAAAAAGAGCGGTCTGTTTTAATATGATTGGCAATTGCGACAGACAAAGTATTTTCCTTTAAAAATATTAGAAAACTGCTCCTTGCCGGCAACCTGAACCGGCAGGAGCAGTTTTTATCTTACAGGAATCTTACAGGTATCCTCGCTGATGCTACTCTTCTTCAGGGGTTTTCTCTTCCGGGCTGCCGGCCTCAGCCCCGGTCTCGCCGGCGCAGCCGTCTTCTTCCGCCCCATCGCAATCCTTATCCTTATTACCGAAGCGAGGCAGCTTTAGATTGCGCCTTTCAACGGTGCCGTCGGCTTTTTCTATCTCGAAAACCATTTCCTTCATCACGGCGGCGGCGGCTCCCACTGCCGTCATGGCCAGCAGCAGCGGACTAAACAGCATGACGCCCAAGCCTACTACGCCAAAGGTGGCAGGGATCTCGATCAAGGTTCTTTCACCGCTGACCAGCCGCACCTTCGTCACATTACCCTCCTGGATAACAGACTTAATTTGCTCAATCAGGCCCCGGACGAAATGCTCCCTGTTTTCCTTATCCCATTTTGGCTCTTTGACGTCTTCGCCTAAAAATTCGTTTTGCCCCCTGGCGGCGCCGGCTCCCTGTTCTTCCAGATAAACCAAGGCCTGAGCCAGATCTCCGTCGGATTCGTCCAAGGCTTCTTTAGCCTGAGCATACGTTACGTTCAACCGTTCTTTTAACGCATCCATTTTTTCTAATTCGTTCATGTTCAACCCTCCCATTTCTTAATTGCTTTACTGACACCTTGTTCATTGACTGATGAATTATCCCTTGTTGATCATCGACCAGGTTTTCATGGGCCTGCCCGTATGACGAAGGATCCATTGCCGCAGTACTTTGGATAAATCAGCCAATTGCTCATCGGTTACCGTTAAGCGGTTCAATTTATCCAGGCCCAGATTCTCCAGCAGCTGCCAGAGGCTGAGGGCGGCGGGACTGATGCGGGTAAGCTCAGGCAGCTCCCTGGAGCAAGAGCCGCAGAGAAAGCCGCCTTCGCTGCCGGAAAAAAAGCAGACCTTTTCTTTGACCACCGGCCGGCCGCAGCGGCTGCAAAGCCGAAAATCAGGGCTCAGCCCCTGCTGCTGAATCAACCGCACCTCCAAAGCCCGGCTCATCAGCTTGCCGGCATTGACCGCCAGGCCGAGGAAACCGGCTTTTGCCAAATAGTACAGCTCATCCTCCGCCATTTCTTCCTGGCCGAAGTTTTCCAAAAGCTCCGCCCAATAAGCGCCCAAGGTAAGAGCATCGTAGCTTTGCCGCAAAGGCAGCAGCATTTCCAGGCATTGGCTTTGCAGTAAAGAATGGAGTGTGGAGCGGCCGCTGTCCAGCATCATTTCATTGATGCTATAGGGCTGCACCCCTCCCCGCAGGCTGCTGGCGGGCTTATAAATCCCTTTGGCGACGGCGGTGATTTTCCCTCTTTCTTTTGTCAGCAGAGTCACCAGAGCGTCGGCCTCCCGATATTTGCGGAGCCGTAAAACAATGGCTTCTGTTTTGTATTGTACCATATTCTTCCCCGGTCACAATGAATTGGCGATTAAACGATTATTAAAAATTGATGAAGACGCTCTCATTGTTAATTCTCTTCCAGACCCAGTTCCTTCAACTGATGGGGCTTATTGCGCCAATCTTCCTTGACCCGCACCCAGAGCTGCAAATTGATCTGAATACCCAGAAGTCCTTCGATATCTTTACGGGCTTCCGTGCCGATCCATTTGAGGGTGCCGCCTCCCTTGCCGATCAGGATACCTTTTTGGCTGTCCCGCTCCACCACGATGACGGCATGTATATCCATCAAATTCTCATGGCGGTCCGTCATTTTTTCCACCAGCACAGCTACGGAATAGGGCACCTCCTGGCGGGTGGTCAGCATCACTTTTTCCCGAATCATTTCCGCGATCATTACCCGCTCCGGCTGGTCCGTCATTTCGTCCTCGTCATAACAGGGAGGCCCGGCCTGGAAATACGCAACGGTGGCCGACAAAAGATCCGGGATATTGTCGCCTTTTAATGCCGAAAGCGGGAAAATATGATCGAATTGCCTTCTTTCATGAAAAGCGGCGATGATCGGCAAAAGCTCCTCCTTGGCCAGCAGGTCAACTTTATTGAGCAGAAGAAAAACCGGCTTCTTTACTTTCTCCAGCATTTGCAGGATATATGCTTCACCGGCCCCAAATTCGGCGGTGGCATCCACCAAATAATAAACTACGTCGGCTACGTCGAGAACTCCGACGGCGGTGTCCACCATGTTTTTGCCCAGCCTGTCTTTGGGTTTGTGGACGCCGGGGGTGTCGAAAAGCACCATCTGCCATTGCGGCTTCGTCACGATGCCCATGATTCTCGTTCGGGTGGTCTGGGGCTTATCGGTAACGATAGCTACTTTTTCTCCTACCAGGTAATTAAGCAAAGTGGATTTGCCGGCGTTGGGCCGGCCGATCAAGGCCACCGAGCCAAAGCGGTGTTCCGTTGTTTTTGTCATATCAGACTCCTGTTCAACATTTTTTATTTTTATCAGTGGCGCATCTGCGTTACATCAGCGAGGCAGGCCCATGGCTCTCAAAATCTGCCGCTGCAGCTCCTCCATGCGGGCCGCCTCACTTTCCGTCTGATGATCCAGCCCTAAAAGATGCAGCATACCGTGAACCGTCAAAAAAGCCATTTCTCTTTCGTAGCTGTGGCCGTAAGCCACAGCTTGCTCCGCCGCCCGGTCCGTGGAAATAATGATGTCCCCTAAAAGCTGCCGGCCGCTGCCGCTGCAAGCCAAAGCCTGTCCCTCATTGATAGGAAAGGAAAGCACATCCGTAGGCCGGTCGATATTGCGATAGGCCTTATTCAGCTCCTGAATACCGGGATTATCCGTCAAGGTCAGGCTGACTTCTGCTTTTTGATCAGCTTTCATGCGCAGCAGGCTCAGCTTCACTGCCTGGCGCAGCAAGGCTGCCATCTCCGCTGTGGGCTTGCTCTTGCCCTGCCGGCTGAATACCAGCTTCATCTTTCTCCAACCCCTTCTCCGCCGTCTCTTCCTTTTGCCCTTCCGGCTGCTCCCCCGGTTTATCCTCGGTTTTATCCATCCCTTTTTTCATTACCGCCAACACGTTATCGGGATACTCGATACGGCTGTGGTAAATACCGTTCAGCACCTGCGTAAAGCTTTGACCGATGGTTTTCAGGTCGCTGAGGGACAAATGAGAATCCTCCAGCTGCCCGTCAGCCACCTTATCGTTGATCAGCTTCTTAACCGCCGCTTCCATCTTATCGCCGGAAATATTCATGGAACGGATAGCCGCCTCCACGGAATCAGCCAGCATCACCAAGGCCGTCTCCTTTGATTGAGGTCTGGGCCCGGGATAGCGGAAATCGCTTTCTTTGATTTTTTCGGGATCATCCGCTTCTTCCAAAGCCTTATGGTAGAAAAAGGCCATGATGCTGTCGCCGTGATGCTGCGCAATGAAATCCAGCACCTTTTCTGGCAGCTTGTTTTTTCTGCCGATCTCCAAGCCGTCCTTCACGTGGGAAATCAGGATCAAAGCGCTGAGGGCCGGCGTCAGCTTGTCGTGGGGATTAGCGCCGGCCAGCTGATTTTCGACGAAGAAATAAGGCCGCCGCGTCTTGCCGATATCATGGTAATAAGCCCCCACTCTAACCAATATCGGATCCGCTCCCACCGCGTCAGCGGCGGCTTCCGCCAGATTGCCCACTAAAATGCTGTGGTGATAAGTACCCGGCGCTTTCAGCAGCAGCTCTTTCAATAAAGGCTGCCGGGGATTGGACAGTTCCATCAGGCTGACGCTGGTGGTAACGTGGAAAGCCGCTTCCAGAAAAGGCAAGCTGCCGTAAGCCAGGATAGGGGAAAAGAAGCCGTTGACTATGCCCAGAATCACACCGTAAAAAATCGTCATTCTGGCGTGGTTATTCATAATTCCCATACCGATAATCATCCAGGCATTAACCAGAGCAATCATCAAGCCGGCTTTGGCCCATTCCGAGCGCTGGGCATAACGCCCGATGCCATATATGCCGATCATGCTGCCGGCAAAGGCTACAATGGTGTAGGAAAGGCCGCCCCCTGCCAAAATTCCGATATAGAGACTGACGACGGTGCCGAAAAATACACCCAGCCAGCTATCCATGAGTATAGCGATCAGTATGCTGCCGGCAGAGGCGGGAATCAAATACGCCACCTGTTCCGCCATTACCGGCTCAGGGCTGATATTGATGGCCACAATAAGCCGGGCCACCGCCAAAATCAAGAGAAACAGCAGGCTTAGCAGAGTATAATGCTTGCCGTCGGCTAGATTTTTGGGCGGAAACTGCTTCAAATATAAGGACAGCAGGAAAAAAACGCAAGCGGTGAATATGGCCACGCCCACCAGCATCACATAAGAGGCTTTGCTGCGCTGATAACCGAGGGCCTTAAGAATCTCGATGTGGGTAGCCGTCACCACCTCGCCCTTGCCGATGACTTTTTGGTTGCGGTATACCGTATTTAAAACCGGCGGCTCTTTGCCGGCGGCTTCCTCCCTGGCCCGCATCGTCGTCTCTTCATCGAAAATAAAATTGGCGTCCATGCTGATGAAGCGGAAAACGGCTTGCAGGAAGGAAACCTGTTCTTCATTATTGATGCGCAGATATACCTCGTCCAATATTCTTTTTCTGGCTTCCTCTACCTCTTCTTTGCGCACGCCTTTCGTCCACTGCTCCGTCATAATCTTGACGGCCTCGCTGCGCAGGGACTGCAAAGTAATGGAATCCAGATTTAAAATAGCCTTGGCCGTACTGTCTTTGATCTGCAGCTGCGCTATATAAGGAGCCGCCTGCTCCATACGGCTTTTCGGCTCCGTGGGCTCCTGATTATCTGCCGGCTCTCCGACCCTTTCGCCGGCGGCTTCACTGCCGGCGGCAGCCTGTCCCCTCTGTCCTTCCTGACCTGCGGCAGCTTGCCCGGCAGGAGGTCTGCCTTCTTCCGATAATAAGGCCAAATCCTCCCAGGCTTTAAACAGCTGATTTAACTGATCCACCTGGCCTTCCAGGACGGCGCTGTCAAAAACAAAAATATCGCCTACCTTCTCGGCAGCCGCCTGACGGTTGGCCTCGGTTTTGGCCGTATCCTCATAGGTTACGCTTTTATCCGCTTCAATGGTGGCTTGAGATACTTCCCCTTCATTGACAAAAAAATTACCCGGCAAGAAATAAGAGGAAAAGACCACCAATACGCCGGCCAGGGTGATTAATCCCCACATGGCGGCATGATTAACCGGACTCATATCCCGGAAAAATTCCTGTATCTTTTCCTGCACGGTCTTTAACACTGGTTATCGCCCCCGTTTTTCTTCAGCCGCCCTTTGCTCATCAAAGTCCTCATAGGCCTGAATAATTCGCTGCACCACAGGATGACGGACAATGTCCACTTTGGTCAAGTAGAGAAAACTAATGCCCGGCACGCCTTTTAATATCCGCTGCACCGAGACCAGGCCGGACTCCTGGGCTTTGCCGATATCGATCTGCGTCACGTCGCCGGTAATCACGGCTTGGGAATTAAAGCCGATGCGGGTTAAAAACATTTTCATCTGCTCCGGCGTCGTGTTTTGGGCCTCATCCAGGATAATAAAAGAATCGTCTAAGGTCCTGCCCCGCATATAGGCCAGAGGCGCAATCTCGATAATAGATTTCTCGATGTAGCGCTGCGCCGCTTCCATACCCAAAATATCAAAGAGGCCGTCATAAAGAGGCCGCAGATAAGGATCTACTTTATCCTGCAAATCCCCGGGCAAAAAGCCCAGCTTTTCACCGGCCTCCACTGCCGGCCGGGTAAGGATGATGCGGTTGACTGTTTTATTCTTCAATGCCGTTACCGCCATCACCACCGCCAAATAAGTTTTGCCTGTGCCGGCGGGCCCGATGCCAAAAACGATATCCTGCTTATTAATAGCCTGTACATAGCGGTATTGGCCGATAGTTTTGGCCTTGATCAGCCGGCCCCGAACCGTGGTCTGAAGAACTTGGTTCAAAGCCTCTCCCAAATCCTTGGCCATGCCTTCCTGCAAAGCGCCTAAGCAATAGGTAATATCAGCCGGCGTAATGGTATGGCCTTTTTCGGCCATGGACTTTAATTGCTGCAAAAGCGCCAGGCCTAATTGTACTTCGCTTTCTTCCCCGATCAGCCTGAGCTCGCCGCCCCGGCCGGATAAACGGGCATTGAGCCTGTTTTCCAGAAAACTTAAGTTTTCGTCGTTGGGGCCGTATAAATTGGCTGCCAGACCGTTTTCCAGGGGAAATGAGCCTTCTATGGTCTTGGACAATCGTTTTCCTCCTCGTAATATAACGAGACTACGCTCATTAAATTAATAAATTATATCAAATCTTTCCTTTTTCTGCAATCGCCAGAAGCAAAGCACTTACTCAGCCCTTACTCAACTGCTGCGCCTGCCGCCGGGAAAACAGCCGCCGCAGGACTATAAAAACAACTGTCCCGACCGGCGCCCAAAGGGCGGCCCGGGATAATATAGGCAAAATTTGCTGGACAGGCATATGCTGTATTCCTCACTTTCCTGATACAGTATACCCCATCAGCACCGGTTTTTGCGACAGTAGTTTTTAGAGGCCGCGGTCATTAGGATACGGTTTTTGCCGCCGGGATTTAATCGCTTTGCAGGTATTCGCCTATATCCTCCAGGGTCACCACGGACCAAAGAATCTGCACCTTGCCCTCCAGCTCCTGACCGGGCCGCACTTCCTCCCGCAGGATCCGGCAATCCAAAGGCGTCTGCCGCAACAGCTCTTCCTTCGCCAGCCGGATACTCTCCGCCGCCGCCTGCTGCAAATCCCTTTCCTCAATGGATATGCTCTGCTCTTTATGGGTAACGCTGATCAGCTGCACTTGCTTTTCCTTATCCTTATCTTGCCATAAAGTCTTTACATTTATTACCTGGCGATAAATTTCGTAAGGTGGCTGAGGCAATCCGGAAAGCCGCCACTCCTGATCCAGTACCTTCAGCCGATACCAGGTGGTCTCCCTGCCCGTATCACGATGTATTTCCTCGCGCAAAGCACTTTCCTGGAGAATTTCCCGGTGCACCTCCGCCCTGATCACTCCCCGGGCCGGCAAAAGCCGCAGCCCTTTTTTGGCGGCCTGTTCTTCATCATTCTCTTCGCCGCTGCTTTCCTTTGGCCCCAGACCTGCCTTTTGGCGCCGGGCTTCCTCTCTCTGCTGACTCTTCCAGCGGGCCTGCCATTCCTCCTGCGTTAAGGCCTGATAGCCGGCGATCAGCACCTGACCCTTATATACCGTTTCACCGGGCCTGACCAGAGCCGTGCCCTGCAAAACCAAGATTTCTTTTACAACACCATCGTTGGCTGCCACCAAATCGCCCCGGCCCACCATGCTGGGGTCCGTTTGATTTTTCTTTTCCACTACCGTTAAGATCAGCCGGCTGCCCCTCATTTCGATGCCTACCCAGGATACGCCCGGCAAAGACCGGTACAGCCCATCTCTTACCTCATCCTGATGGACCGCCGATCTCAGGCTGCCCGGGGTCAGGCCGTACGCACCGGCTATTTCCCTGGCAGCCAGATTTAATTGGGGATCGTCACATTGAATATCCACAAACCAGATGAAGCGGCTAACGCCAAAGAGCAGCAGGATAAATAAAAGGCCGCCTACCACGAAAGAACGCCGCCGCTTCATTTTGGCCAGCAGAAAAGCCGGTCCTTTTTTCCCAATAATTTTCAAACGGCAACGGTTTTGCCTGGCCAGGCGAAATAGGGGTCTGATTCCTTCAATGCTGGTTTCCACCTGCCAAACGCCTTTTTCCGTCTCTTTCAACTGCCAAAGGGGTATTCCCCGGCTGACGGCCATATTGACGGCCCGTTCCGGCTCGCCTTCCCACAGACGCAAGGCTACCCGGTTTTGCATGCTGTTTTTTGTCTTCATCGCTCACTCCGCATTATAACAAGCTGAGGCATTATAAACGAAAATGGATTTCATCGATGATCCCCGCCAAACAAAAGAACTCCCGGTCTATTCTGCTGATTTCCAGCTGTCGGCCTTTAATCCTCAGTTCTCCTGTTTTTAAGGCAACCACCGTTTCGGTCAGGGAATAGGATAAAATGCCCAGGTGATTTTCCAATTCGATATAGCGATTGCCCAGCATATTTATGCGGGGCAGGTCAAGGATACCCTGGCCGGGGAGCATTTCTTTTGTTTTTTCAAAAAGGCTGCCGCCTTCCCTGGGTTGCTGCTTCATTGTCTCTCCCTCTCTATCCGGCTGCCTCGTAAAGCCTGGTTCAAAGATTGCCTATGTTTTCGCTATTTCTAATGTATGAAGGAAGCTTTCATCCTATGTTAAAAATGCAAAAAGAGCCGCCCGGCAAATCAAAGAATACCGGACGGCCCCCACAAATGCTTTTTCTCTTGTTTTGCTGCGGCAGGTTTTGCAGCTCTATCGTTTACTCTTATTTATTTTCCAGGACTTTTTCTTTGAAGAAGCCTCTGGCTTGAATAGGCGTTACTTTCTCCGGCGCCCCCTCGCCAATCCTGACGCTGACTCCGTCCTGGCCGCAGCAGCCCATGCAAAAGACGCCTCTGAGCTCCACCTTATCATGAAGCTGATTCTCTTCGATCATTTGCTGAAACGTGGAAATCATATTGTATGATCCCTTGACGTGACAAGCGCTGCCAATACAAACATTGATGTTGATCATCTGCATTCCTCCTTCAGCAGATTTTTGTGCCTCTCGTTATATGACGCCTGATAATCCACATGCAGCAAATGATGAACCTTGCCTTTCAGCAAGCCGGAATACACGGACATCATGATGGGATTTTCTTCGGAGCGTTTGATGCTGCTCATGCGATCCGCGTCATATAGGCCCTGGCTCCGTTTTTGTTTGGCGGCGTTGCTGACGGCAGGCTGGCCGGCGCCGGCCACGCAGCCGCCGGGGCAGGCCATGACCTCCACAAAGTCATAATAGCTCTCGCCGCTTTTAATCTTCAGGATCAGGTCTTCGGCATTTTTGAGACCGCTGACGATAGCGATCTTGACTTCTCTATCGCCATACATCAGCTGAGCCTCTTTAACCCCCGCCAGGCCCCTGACGCCGGTGAAGGCCAAGGACCTCAGGGCGCCGTTGGATTTATTGGCGGAGATCCGCCGCAGCACGGCTTCCGTAACGCCGCCGGTAACGCCAAAGATAATACCGGCGCCGCTCATGGTGCCAAAGGGCATATCTACGGCCTCCGGCTCCAGCTCCGAAAAGACGAAGCCGCTTTCCTTGATCATGGCAATCAGCTCTTGGGTAGTGATCACAAAATCTGTATAAGGCTGGTCATTTTCGTCGAGAAACTCTTTACGGGCTGCCTCTTCCTTCTTAGCCGTACAGGGCATCACCGCTACCACCACTACCTTGCGGTTGGAGTGCTTAAACTGCTCCTTCAGCATGGAGCTGAACATCTGCATAGGTGAACGGCAGCTGGAGATGTTACCCAAAAGGTCCGGATGATTCTTTTCGGCATAGTTGATCCAGGCCGGGCAGCAGGAAGTGAATAAGGGCAGCTTCTCGCCGCTGTCCAGACGGCCTAAGAACTCATTGGCTTCCTCCAAGACCGTGAAGTCGGCGCCGGTAGCCGTATCAAAAACTTCATCAGCGCCCATGCGCCGCAAAGCGGCCACGATTTTGCCCATGAGGTTTTCCCCTTGAGCCTGGCCCATTTTGCCGCCTAAGCCCACTCTGACCGCCGGAGCAATCTGGAAGACGACCTTCGTCTGGGGATCGCTTAAAGCATCCCATACCTGATCCGTATTACGGCGGATAACGATGGCGCCGGTGGGGCAAACGGCGGCACACTGGCCGCAGCCCACACAAGAGGAATTGGCAATGGGCTCATCAAAGGCGGTGCTGACGGAAATCTTGGCGCCTCGGGAAATAAAGTCGATGGCGCCCACGTTCTGTACCTCATGGCACATGCGGACGCAGTCGCCGCAAAGAATACATTTGCTTTTGTCCCTAACGATGGCAAGGGAGGAGGTATCCATGGGGGTTTGATCCGCCGTATTGGCGAATCTGACCCGCGAAATGCCGAACCGTTCCGCCAGCTCCTGCAGTTTGCACTGGCCATTTTTTTCACAAATGGTGCAGTCCCGGCAATGGTTGGACAGCAATAATTCCAGGATCATTTTGCGGTAACGCTTCAATCTTGGCGTATTCGTAAATATCTCCATGCCGTCTTGGGGCGGCGTAGAACAGGCCGCTTCAATTGCACCTTTTTTTGTCTCCACTACGCACATCCGGCAGGCGCCGTATACCGACAGCTCGGAATAGTAGCAAAACGTAGGCAAATCAATACCGGCTTTGCGGATCAAGGCCAGTAAATTCGTCTCTCCCTTGATCTCCACCGGGATATTATCAATCATGACAATGCCGCTGCTCATGTCCTCAGTCCTCCTTAATAGCGCCGAAGGGGCAAGTCTCTATGCAGGCGCCGCATTTAATACACTTGGTTTGGTCGATCACATAGGGCTCTTTGATTTTGCCGGAGATGGCGGATACGGGACAGACCCTGGTGCATTTTGAGCAGCCTTTGCATAATTGGGGATCAATGACGATCATTTTAAGCTTCTGGCAGTTTTTCGTGGGGCACTTTTTATCCACGATATGGGCCTCGTATTCATCCCGGAAATATTTGATGGTGCTTAAGATAGGCGAGGGAGCCGTCTTGCCCAGGCCGCAGAGAGCGGCGGAAGATACGGTATCAGCCAGCTCCAGCAGCAAATCGATATCTGACAATTCGCCCTGGCCGGCAACGATTCTTTCCAGAATCTCCAGCATCCGCTTTGTGCCTTCCCGGCAGGGGATGCATTTGCCGCAGGACTCGTTTTGCGTAAAGCCCATGAAAAAGCGGGCCACTTCTACCATGCAGGTGTGCTCATCCATGACCACCAGACCGCCGGAGCCAATCATCGCCCCTGCGCTTTGCAGCTTATCAAAATCCAGGGGCAGGTCCAAATGCTCCCGGGTCAGGCAGCCGCCGGAAGGACCGCCGATCTGCACGGCTTTAAACTCAGCGCCGCCCCGCATGCCGCCGCCGATATCGTAGATGATTTCCCGCAAGGTGATGCCCATAGGCACTTCGATTAAACCGGTATTGGCGATATTGCCGGTGAGGGCAAAGGCCTTGGTGCCGGGGCTATTATCCGTGCCGATGCCGCGGAACCATTGACCGCCGTTTTCGATGATCATCGGTACGTTGGCAAAGGTTTCTACGTTATTTAATACGGTAGGTTTGTCAAAAAGGCCCTGCTCAACGGTGCGGGGCGGCTTAACCCGGGGAAAGCCCCGTTTGCCTTCAATGGAGGCGGTAAGGGCGCTGCCTTCACCGCAAACAAAAGCGCCGGCTCCTCTGTTGATATGAATCCGAAAACTGAAATCCGTGCCTAAAATATTATCACCCAAAATACCCATCGCTTCCGCCTGCTTAATAGCCCGGTTAAGCCTGGTCACAGCCAGGGGGTATTCCGCTCTCACGTAAATATAGCCTTCATCGGAGCCGACGGCGTAAGCGGCCAGCATCATGCCTTCCAGCAAGCGGTGAGGATCGCTTTCCATAATACTGCGGTCCATAAACGCGCCGGGATCGCCTTCGTCACCATTGCAAACCACGTATTTCTTTTCTGCCGTCTGCCTCTTTACCTGCCGCCATTTTCTGGCGGTGGGGAAACCGCCGCCGCCCCGGCCTCGCAGATTGGCAGCGTCCATTTCTTTCAGTACGTCTTCCGGCGTCATATCAAACAAGGCCTTCTCCAGAGTGCGATAACCGCCGATGGCCAGGTATTCGTCCAGGGAATTGGCGTCGATATGGCCGCAATTCTGCAGAACCATACGGTGCTGCCGTTTGTAAAAAGGTATCTCCTCCTGAGTCTTGTACGCCTTATCCTCTGTCTTATAAGTAAGGCGATCCAGGCAGCGGCCGCCCAATACCGTGACGTCCACAATTTCTTCACAATCTTCCGGCTGGACCTTGACGTAAAGATAACCCCAGGGCTCAATGCGAACCAATGGCCCCATTTCGCAAAAGCCGTGACAGCCGCTTCGCTTAAGTCCTATGGACTCTTTTTCTTTCTCATCATCCAGGGTCAACTGGCAATCAATGTTTTTCTCCTGCAGCAGCTTTAAGAAAGCATCATATATGGCCAAAGCTCCGCTAGCTACACAAGCCGTACCGGCGCATACCAGGATCTTGACTTTTTGCTTTTCCAGCGTTTCCTTATAAAAGCGGCTTTTTGCCTGCAATTCTTCGCGATTTTTAAGCTTTTGCATGGCTTTCACCCTCCTTAAGCTCGGCTAAAATCTCCGCCGCTTTGTCCGGAGTCAATAGTCCGATCACCTTTTCATTGACCGTGATGGCCGGCGCCAAACCGCAGGCCCCCAGGCAAGAAACGATCTCTACCGTAAACAGCTGATCGTCCGTAGTGACCTTGCCTGCCGTAAGACCCAGTTCTTTTCTCAGACGATCCAATACAGGTACGGATTTTCGCACGTGACAGGCTGTACCGTCGCAGACCTTGATCACGTATTTTCCTTTTGGTTCCAGGGAGAAGTTTTCGTAAAAGGTAGCAATACTGAAGATTTTAGCAATTGGCATTTTTAGCTTTTGGGCATAATAATCAAAAGCTTCCCGGGGCAGGTAATGATACTCTTCCTGAGTTTCCTGTAGAATAGCAATAATACTGGCGGAATCATAGCGGTGCTTCTCTAAAATTTCGTCCAGCTTCTGATAATCACAAACCTGACTCATTTGCCTTGGCTCCTTCCCATGGTTGTTATTATCAGCAATATAACATTAAGTGAAGTTTGTGTCAATATTCACAAGCTTGAAAAATAAATAATTGTTTTATACCAAATTTTAATTGCTTTATTTTATTTTTCCTTATAAAAATCAAAATTTTTCTTACTATGATAAAAATTGCCATACAATTCTATCCTGACTTTTCCATGATTCGCATCTGGAGAGGGCTTGGAATAAGCCTTAGCTTAGGCTAAGGAAACAAAGTAAATAAAGGATTCATGTGAGCGGCCTGTCGCTTTTATATAAATGCTTAGACTCATTGTAAATGGAAAGTCTGGGAAAAATATGCTATACTAACGATCAGTGATGTACAAAGAAAAAGGCAAAAGGGGTTGTCATTTAGTATAAGAAAGAAGGTCGTGGAGCCATAGGGCACCGGCAGCGACTGGCAGTGCCGGTAGTGGCTCGACTCGGCAGTGACCCGGCTTTCTGTGCAAAATTTACGGTTATATGTGATTGTCCCGGATCAGATGAGCAAAATTTGCGTTAGTAGGTAAAATGCAAAGGGGATATTTACGCCCCCAACCGTAAAAATTGCACAAAATCGGCCTGAATTTGGCTTAGAAGCCTTTGCAAATTACATACAAGCGTAAATTTTGCACAGGCTTCAACTGGAAAACACCTAAACCGAAAAAACTGCACAGAAACTCTTCCGGGACCACTGCTTACCCTTCCGCTTTTGATTTAATCCTTAACTAAAAGGCATTAGGATAAAAGGGGCTGCTCAAATTGGCTTTTTAAAAACCAATTAAAGATAACCCCTTGCCCACTGCCAAGCACAGCGCAGATAAATATAAGGGGGAGAGCCCATGGATCAAATAGAACAATTGCAAACTTATATTGATAATAGCAAGCGCATCGTTTTTTTTGGCGGCGCCGGTGTTTCGACGGAAAGCGGTATTCCCGATTTTCGCAGCCCTGATGGCCTATACCATCAGCGTTATAAATATCCACCGGAAGAAATCCTAAGCCACAGCTTCTTCGCTGCCCATCCGGCAGAATTCTATGAATTCTATCGGGACAAGGTTCTATTTCTTACTGCCAAACCCAACGCCGCTCATAAGAAATTGGCGGAGCTGGAGAATGCCGGGCGGCTGGCGGCAGTGATTACTCAAAACATCGACGGTCTGCACCAGGCCGCCGGAGCTAAGAAAGTTTTGGAGCTGCATGGCTCTATCTGGCGAAACTACTGCATGGATTGCGGCAAAACCTATGCAGTGGACGTAATTGCCACTGGAGCTCCTATACCCCGATGCTGCTGCGGCGGCATTATCCGGCCCGATGTGGTATTGTATGAAGAAGCCTTGGATAGCGATATTCTGAGGCAAGCGGAAA
Source organism: Clostridia bacterium (assembly GCA_018434325.1). Lineage (GTDB taxonomy): Bacteria > Bacillota > Peptococcia > DRI-13 > UBA5745 > WRMS01. Next base: position 259,931 of record JAHDPO010000007.1, read on the forward strand.
CCTGCCTCAGCCGGGCGGATCTCCTCATCGTCGGGGGCACCTCCCTCTCCGTCTATCCCGCTGCCGGCTTGTTAGCTTTTTATCAAGGGCCTTTGATTTTGATTAACAAAAGCGCCACACCCCACGATCGCCGGGCATCACTGCTGATTAAGGAAAACATCGGCCAGGTACTGGGCCAAATCGAAGTAAATGGAAAACAATAGAGTAAAGGATGGTGGACGAGAATGAAGAATGAAAGAAAAAAAGTATTGACTCTGGCTTTAAGTATGCTTTTGCTCCTTGGCAATGCAGGCAGCTTGGCTGCTATGAATATGGCGGAGGCTGGGGAACCGCCGGTTGGCAATCATGTGCTGGAAGCCGCGGTCGAAACAGCAGGCTTCCGTCTGCCTGCTAACCCCACAGATAATATCCTTATTGGCGGTACTTTAACAAAGCTGGACAATGGCAATCTTCGGCTGACAAGCGAAGGGGACCAGGCCCCCTATCAGGAAATTGAATTGATCATAGACGATACCACACTGGTTATGGATGGAATCAGCGGCCGGCTTGTACCCATCAATGAGCTGAAAGACGGTGAAAAGATATACGCTTATATCAGTACAGCCTCCGATCAGGACTTACCGCCTCAGGTCACTGCCCAGGTAGTTTTGTGCCGCCTCACTGAGGACAAAGCCGTTCCCGGGTACTTTGAGGTCCGCAGAATTATCGCCAACGAAGCTGAAGTTGTCAGGCTGGTCACCGACAAGGATATGGTTTTACGGGTAGAGGACCGCTATATGCCGGAAGCATTCAAAACCGCTTCGGCGGCTGCCCTGGAAAAGGTCACCGCCGATCAGTTAGTTCCCGGTACCAGAGTTCTGGCCTGGTACTCTGCGGTCTCTTTGAGCATGCCGGCCCAGACCTCACCCTCAAGAATCATCGCCCTGCCCTACGATTATAACGGCTATGTGGAACTGACCCCTGAGGGCAGCCTCTATGTAAACGGTAAGCCTCTTATTTTGGATAATAAGACTGTGGTATATCAAGATGAACAGGGCTTCACCATGCTGCCTTTGCGAAAGGTATATGAAGCCCTGGGATATACGGTTACCTGGGACAGCGCCAGCTCCTCCATAATCTTATGGTACGATAACGCCAGAGAATTTGGTTTTCTTTTTGATCTGTCCCATGCCGGCAAAATGGCTGAGCTGGGTGGTACCATCGCCAACTCAGCCACAGATATCCAGGTCATTGACGGCATCACTTTTGTTTCCATCGATGACTTGGCCAGGCTTTCGAAGGTGATGTTTGCCAGAGGTCCTTCACTTTAACCGGCGCAATAAGGGCGGCGGCGCAACCGGCGGGGCCAGCAAAGGAAAAATTACTTCGTCGGCATATTCCACAGCTTCCTGGCAAAGGTCGGCTTTGACGGCTTTTATGATAGCTTTTCCGCTCTTATGCAATGAAGCAAAATCCTTGCTGCCAGCCTCAGCAGCGGGATTAGTCAAGGCTTCCGCTGCGCCGACCCAGGCATTAACCGCCTCAATGACTTTCCCATTGGCATAAGTATAAAACTCTGTCCGATAGTCCTGCAGATAGATCAATACTTCTTCTGCAGGATTTTTGCTGCCTTGATTAAAAGCATCGCCGGCCGCAAATAGGCTGTCCAGCAGCCCGTAATAAAACTGCTGCTTCTCTTCATAGCCTGCCAACATCAGCTCGTGCCGGCGCTCCTCCCGGCTGAAGGCCAGCATAAACCAGGCGCCTCCTGTCAAAAAGACGCCGCCAGTGATCATATAGCGGGCGAAAGGCTCCAGCCCCATAATCATCTTAACCAGCTGGCCCAGCAGCATACCCAGGAGCAAGCCCCCTAAAATCAGCAGGAAAGTCCTGCCCTCTTTGCCCATCCGGTGATTCTTTTTGCTCTGACCTGCTCTATCCGCGGCTTTTGTTTTCCTGAAGGCAATTTGCACAATACTCATAAAAAAGCACCTCCTTTATGTATCCATCATACAAAAAGAGGTGTGCGATTATCTGTACAGTAAATTATTTTTAATATTTTTCTAAAGCTTCTTTTAAAAGACTCTTCATTTGCTCTCTGACCGCCACGGGCTCCAAGATTTGCGCCCTGGGCCCAAACTGGATCAGCCAGGAAAAAAACACCGGACTTACCGCCACCTTGATATTGGCTACAAACGATTCTTCATCCTCCCGTGTGATAGAAACCTCTTTGCCAAAGCGGTCGATGACCACGCCGACCAGCTCCGCCGCAAACTTTACCTTCACCCGGCTTTCCTCACCGCTAAACATCCCGAATACACTTTGGCAATAAGCAGCGGGATCAATATTTTCCCCCAAAGGCTGCCGACGTTCTTCTTCCAATTGAATGTCTGTCATTTTATCCACCCGGAAGTGGGCCAGCCGTTCATAGCGGCGGTGATAAGCCACCATATAATAATTCTCATTATCCCAACTCAACAGATACGGGCTTACCTGGTAGCGATGGCCCTGCCGGCGCAGCACCTGGTTTTTACCCATATCATAATCGAAGTATTTAAACGATACCTGCCTGTTTTCATTGATGCCCCGATGTATGGCATCGACATTATAATAGATGCCTTCGTTGAAAGCCTTGACCCTGCCGGAAACGTAGACTTGGCGCTTTAGCTGTCCCGCCAAATGCCTGCTGGTTAATGAAGATAGCTTTCCGATCAATTGCTGAGATTTTTTGCCGGTAATAAACCGGGCCGCGGACACCGTATCTACCAGAAGCTTCAATTCCGCCAATTCAAAATCCCGCCCCGCCAGATAATAGACGTGGTTCTTTCTCCTTTCAGCCAGGATATCCAAGCCGAAATCCTGCAAAAGCCGGATGTCGTCATAGACGGAACGCCGCTCACAATCGATGCCTTGAGCCGCCAGCCGCCCGATGATTTCTTCCATGGTCAAGGGATGGTCCTCATCGGTTTCTTCCCAAAACAGTTTTAGAAGATATAATAATTTTTGTTTTTGGCGCTGTTTACCTGTCATGTCCGTCTCCCCGTACTATAGCAATAATCTCCTGCAGCCGCCGGATCCGGTAAGTGATAGGCAGCCCCTCTGCTGCCGCAAAATTACCTGATGGTTCATACCAGCAAGTATCAATACCGGCACGGATGCCGCCGGCTATATCGGAAGTCAGGGAATCACCGCAAATGATAGTGCGCTTTTTCTTGGCCAGGCTGTCGATGCCCAGCAGTTGGAGTACAGGATTAAAGAATTCCTGCCGCGGCTTGGCAGCTCCAAAGGCTTCCGATACAAATAAACCGGAAATGTAAGGCTTAATTGCGGAAGCAGCCAGCCGGCTTTCCTGTACCCGGGAAATACCGTTGGTTATGATGGATAAACGGCAAACCCCACTCAAAGCTTGGCATACTTCCAATGCCCCCGGCAGCAGGTGATTGCCTTGCCCGAGAAAAGTAAGATAATCCTCGGCGAAGGCGCAACTATCCGATACCAACAAGGCTTCGCCTATGTCAGATTTGGCCTTATCCGTGGATTTGCTCAGCTCTTCAAAGAAGCGTGTAAATCGGACAACTTTTAAATCGGCTTTTTCAATCCGCCCCAGCTCCAACTCCCGCCACAGCCCTTCATTGATGCGGATATAAGCCTGCAAATCCTCATCGTCCATGGTAAATCCCCGCTGTTGAAATACAGCGAAGAAGGCATCTCTTTCCGCCTGGCGGAAATCAAACAGAGTATCGTCGGCATCAAAAAGTACGTCGTCATAGAGGCAATTGATCTTATTTACCGTCATTGTTCTGCTCCCTATCCATGGTCTTTGCTTCTTATTATAACGCCTCAGAGAAAAAATTTCGACCGTAGAAATTTTTTCTTACCTCTGTGCGTTTCAACGAGGCAAAATGAGTATCTCGTTAAACAGCCTTAGACTGCATTACCCAACAAAAAAACCGCCTGCAAACAGCATTGTTCATCAGGCGGCTCGTCAAACCCAGGCTTATCCTGTTCGTTATATTGTTTCGTTATCGTGTCACGTTATGCTGCTTCGTTACTGCTGCATCTGGTTGGTGAACTTCTGCTTAACCTGAGTGACCTGCTGCTGTTCGGCCTGCTGAGTGGGGTACCAGCCTTTGGCGGACATTTTCTGATAAATGTCGGATTGCATGCATAAGGTTTCATCCAGGGCCGTATCAAAGGCCTGGTGGACATTGGGAGTAGCGGATTCAATAGTGCCATGTAGATACAGATCTGCCACGCCTTTGGCGGTATTCAATAGGTCCTGCATGATCATTTGATCGTTCATAATGAATGGACTCCTTTACTTGTGTATTTTTGATTGCCTAATTTTAATTGATGGTTAAAGGCTTACAGCAGACCAAAAAACTGGCTGAACAACTGCTGATGTTTATTGGCCATCTGGGTTACGAATTGCTTCAATTCCGGGTCGGTCAACTGCTGAGAGGCCGTATTCAGCTTAGACATACAAAACTTCTCATGACCCAGTGCATCTTCCACATACAACAATTCTTTTGGACTCATGTTACCCATATCATCCTTCCTTTCTGCGACGGCTTATTTCATTGCTTATTGCTGCCGTTCTATGGCTATTTTGCACCCGGTTCAGTAAATTATTCCAGAAATAAAATAGAGCAAATAATGATATGATTCTTCCACTAAATTTAAAATCAATTGCCCCAGCAAGCATTATCAGTTGAAAATCAACGAAAAAAATAACATCAGCACGATAAATATCTGCTGATGTTATTGGAAGAATTTTCTTGTCGCATAACATATGATATGGTAAAATAAGTAAGAGTTGTCGCTTAAGCGGCCGGTTCACTTCCTCTAAGGAGGTGATGCTTATGGTTAGTTGGATAGAGCTTTTTGCTCTGTTGACTTTTCTCGTAGCATTCGCCACTTACTTAAAGCACTTTAAGTAAGTGAGAAGACCGCCGTTGTGGCGGTCTTCCGATTTTACCCTTCGGAACCTGCCGCTCTACCACAAGCGACAGCTCCTTTTTGTAAGTATATGATAGCACATCTTGCTTTATACATCAAGGCTGCTTTCCCAACTTACTCCAGTTTCTTTCCATACTTCCCATTGCGCGTCTCTCGATCCTGCCTATTCCATCAACTCGCAAATAGCATTGGCAAAAGCAGCCGGATCCTCAATGGCCAATCCCTCAATCAGCAAAGCCTGATTGTAAAGCAAGAATGCATATGTCTTTAATTTCTCTGGGTCTTTGCCCTCCAGCCTGGTCAAGGCCTCAAAAATAGGATGGCTGCTGTTGATTTCCAGTACCCGGTCAGCCTTTACCTGCTGGTCTGTAGGCATAGAGTTCAACACCTTCTCCATCTCCAAAGACAGAGGTCCGTCACTGGTGAGGCAGACGGGATGGGATTTAAGACGTTTGGACAGCCTTACGTCCTTGACCTTCTCCCCTAAAGCCTCCTTCATGGCGGCAAACAAATCTTTATGAGCCTCGGCCTGCTCCTTGGCTGCTTCTTTTTCCTCATTGCTTTCCAGATTCAGATCCTTATCGGAAACGGATTTAATTGCCTTGCCGTCGTATTCCCGCAGAATTTTGATGGCAAACTCATCCACGTCGTCGATAAGGGCCAGAATATCGTAACCCTTATCCAAGACCAGCTCCGTTTGGGGCAGCTGCCTGATACGGCTGACGCTGCCGCCGCAGGCATAATAAATGGCCTCTTGATCCTCAGCCATTTTTTCTTTATACTCCGCCAGCGTCACCATCTTATCTTCCTTCAGGGAATGATAAAGCAGCAAATCCTGCAACTTATCCTTATCAGCGCCAAAGCTGTTGTAAATGCCAAACTTTATCTGCAGGCCAAAGTCTTTAAAGAAGCCCTCGTATTTTTCCCGGTTATCTTTTTGGAGCTTCAGCAGTTCTGATTTGATGCGTTTTTCCAAGCTCTTGGCAATCGCCTTTACCTGACGATCCTGCTGCAGCATCTCCCGGGAAATATTCAGGGAAAGATCGGGCGAATCAACCAAGCCTTTGACAAAGCTGAAGCAATCAGGCAGCAGATCAGCGCATTTTTCCATGATCAGCACGCCGTTGGCATAAAGCTGCAAGCCCTTTTCATACTCCTTGCTGTAATAGTTATAAGGAGCATGAGCAGGTATATACAGAATGCCATTATAGCTGACGGTGCCTTCGGCGCTGATATGCATGTAGGTTAAAGGCTTTTCGTAATCGTAGAATTTCTCCATATAAAAGCCTTCATAGGCTTCGGCGCTGACCTCATTTTTGTTGCGCCGCCATAGGGGAACCATGCTGTTTAGCGTATCGATTTCCTGATAGCTTTCGTATTCCGGCATGGCCTGATCATCTTGCTCCTCCCCTTCGGCTTTAGCCTTGGGGCGGCTCTTCGTCACTTCCATGCGAATGGGATAGCGGATATAATCGGAATACTTTTTGATGATTTCCTGGATCTTATACTGCTCCAGATACTGATCAAAATCCTCTTCTCCCTGGTTTTCCTTGATTTCAAGGATAATGGTGGTACCCCAGTCCTCTTTCTCGAAAGGCTCAATGTCATAGCCGTCGGCGCCCTCCGACTGCCAGCGCCAGGCTTCATCGCTGCCATAAGCCTTGCTGATAACAGTGATGCGCTTGCTGACCATGAAAGCGGAATAAAAGCCCACGCCGAATTGGCCGATGATTTCAATGTCCGGGCTGTTGTCCTCTGTGACGGCTCCTGCACTGTCAGCCTCACCGGCCTCGTCAGTCTCGCCGGCAGCCTCTGCGGAGGACTCAGCCTCGTCCTCCCCTTGGCTGGCAGCCTTGGGCTTTTTCAAACTATCCTGATTTTCCTGCCGAAAATCCATAGTACCGCTTTTGGCGATAGTGCCCAGGTTATTTTCCAGCTCATCCTTCGTCATGCCGATACCGTTATCTTTAATGGTCAGCGTGCGGATATCCTTGTTGGCCTCGATGAATATCTCAAAATCGCCGCGGCTGATATTCAGGCCTTCGGTAAGGCCTTTAAAATACAGCTTGTCCATGGCGTCGCTGGCATTGGAAATCAATTCCCGCAGAAAAATTTCTTTGTGAGTATAAATAGAGTTGATCATTAAATCTAAAATACGTTTAGATTCCGTCTTAAATGGTTTTTTCTTCATCGTCTATCCAACCTCCGAAAAAGAATTATTAGCACTCCCAAGCGCTGAGTGCTAATATAGTTATATAACTTCATCCTGTTTTTGTCAAGGGTTTGTGTCTATTGCCCCTGCCCCCGGGCTGCCGGCAGCTCAAACCAGAAGGAAACGCCGTCATCCACATTGTCAACCCCAAAGGGGCTCTGGTGGCGCTCCATGGCCGCTTTCACCACGGTAAGCCCCAGGCCGCTGCCGCCGTATTCCCGGCTGCGGGATTTATCCGCTTTATAAAAGCTTTCCCAAACCCGCTCTCTTTCTTCTTCGCTGAGTAAGCTACCGCTATTGAATACCTCTATCCTGACCCGGCGGTTTATCCTTTCATCCTTTGCTGCCGCAGCAGATACCGCAGCGACAGCGTCCTTGGCCGGCTCCTCCGGTTCCACCTGACCTTCGATGGATAAAATCACGCCTTCCATAACATCTTCGTCATAGTCAAAAATACCAGCATTATTCCGGGAGCTTCCTGCCTCGGCAGCCGGCTTATCAATTCCAGCTCTAGTCATAGCTTCGGCGTCAGCTCCAACTCCGGCAACAGCTTCGGCTTCAGCGCCAGCTCCAGGCCCAGCGCCAGCCCCGGCTTCAAACACGGCCTCTGCTTTAGCATCAGCGCCGGCTTCAGACGCTGCGCCTGCGGCCGGTTCCGCCTGCTCTGCCGCTGCCGACGATTGCCGTACAGTAACCTCCACCAGCTTTCTGCCCTCCGCATAATGGATGGCATTGGTCATATAGTTGAGCACCACTTCTTCAATCAGAAATTCGTCGGCTCTAACCCAGGCCTCTGCCGGAGCCACCAATTGAAAATCCAGCTCCTCCGCTCCCGGCAGAGACTTGCTCCGCCGCATCACCGATTGAACCAAAGAAACAATATCGAAATCCTCCAGATAAAGCTCATCCTGGCCGGCTTCCAAATTATTTAAGTTCATCAGCTTTTTCACCAGGGCGTTCATCCTGTCGGCCTCGTCGGAAATCACGTGGTAATAATAATCTCTGTCCTCATCGCTGGTCACAACCTTCTCTTCCAAGGCCTCGGCATATCCCTGAATCAGGGCAATCGGCGTCTTCAGCTCATGGGATATGCTGGACAAAAACTCTTTGCGTTTTTCGTCCAATCTGGAGATAAATTGAATATCCGCTTCCAGCTGCCGGTTTTTTTCCTGGAGCTCCTGAATAGTCTCCTGCAAATGCTCCGACAAAGCGTTGATGCTGGCGGCCAGGGATCCGATCTCATCCTGAGAGTCTACCGTGATTTTGCGGGTAAAGTCCAGGTGGGACATGGATTTGGCTATGCCCTCCACAGCCTTGATGGGTTTGGCGATCTGGCTGGACAGCCGGGCGCTGATGAAAGCGGAAGCCAATATGCTGAATATGCCGGTAATCAGCAAAAACCGGTTGGCAATGCCTACGCTGTCGGTAATGGTCTGTACCGGCGTCCGCAGCAGCAGAAAAAGACCGTTGTCTAAAGAGCCCACCAGATCCAAATACTCCGTTTTCAGCCGCTCGTCGTAGTTGCGGCTGATTTCAAAAGGCAGGCTGCCTTTTCTGCTGACAAACCCCGGCAGATCAGGCCCTCCCAAAATACCGCGGCGGCCAAAGCCCAGATAGACGGAATCCTGCCAGGCCATATATACCGCTTCCAGATTAGAGTTAAAGATTACAATCTGGATACCCTGGTTGATCTGCATTTTGGCCAATTCCAGCTCAATATCGGCGCCGCCGGCGTTATACAAGTGATTAATGGTGGTCATGGAGCGCAAAAGAGAGTTGCCTTTACTGTACAAATAAAACCTCTCCAAAAAAAGGCTGTTGATAAACCAGCCGAAGATTACCACCAAGGCCACCAGACCGGCCATGAAGGTCAGCAGCTTTCTGCGCATATTGTTTTTCATTGAGGAACCTCGAATTTATAGCCGATATTTCTCACCGTCTCAATATAATCTCCGCAGAATCCCAGTTTCTGGCGCAGCTTCTTGATATGGGTATCAATGGTCCGGGTATCGCCGTAATAATCATAATCCCAGACCTGATTGAGGATTTTTTCCCGGGTCAGAGCCACCCCCCGGTGATCGATGAGATAATTAAGAAGCTCGTATTCTTTATAGCTCAGTTCCACGGGCTGACCGCAGGCAATAACCTTTCTGCCTTCCCGGTCTACGGACAGCTGTCCCATGATTATCGTCTGCAAGTTTTTCTGGCCCTTGCTGCGGCGGATCAAAGCCTCTACCCGGGCAGCCAATATCCTGGGGCTGAAAGGCTTGGAAATATACTCATCCACACCCAAATCAAAGCCCTTCAATTCGTCCCGCTCTTCTCCCCGGGCTGTCAGCATGATCACCGGCACATTGGAAACCTTGCGGATTTCCTGGCATACCTGCCAACCGTCCAGCTTCGGCATCATCACATCGAGAATCACCAAATCGATACCCTTGACTCCCAAAAAAATATCCAAACCGGCCTGGCCGTCGGCGGCCTCCAAAATCTGGACGCCGGCAGCGCCCAGATAATCGTGGATCAGCTTACGCATCCGGCTTTCATCATCTACAATTAAAATCTTTAAATCTTTCATCTATATCACCTGCTTTTTGCTGCTGAAATAATCCTCTTCAATAAGATTCCTGATTAAGCCTAATTATATAATAGGTTTGTGTCCCTTTTGTGAAAAGGAAATGGCCGGAATAAGGAAAAGGCAATGGGGAAATCATCTCCATTGCCAAAAGAACCATTAGCCATCTTTGCTTAAGTCTCAGCCCCAGCCGGGCTTAGTCCTCTTCCTCTCCCTCGACATCTTCCGCGTCTTCTTCCAACTTGCTAACTAAGGCTTTTTCTACCCGGTGATCCAGAACCTCTTCCACCTGAACCCGCAAGCCGTAAGCCTCAATCACCGGCGTAGTGCCGTCCTCGGGAATTGTCCGCAGCCGGCTGAACACCAGGCCGCCTAAGGTATCGAAGGCATCCTGGGGCAGCTTGATATTGAACAGCTTCTCCAACTGCTCTAAGTCCGCCGATCCCGGTACCCGCCAGGTTTTCTCGTCCACTTGCTGAGTAACCTCAGGAGCCTCGTCGTACTCATCATAGATGTTGCCGACGATCTCCTCCACCAGATCTTCCATAGTGACGATACCGCGGGTGCCGCCGTATTCGTCCATTACCACGGCCAGATGAATTTTTTCCCGCTGCATATCCCGGAACAGCACATCCGTAGGCACCTGCTCCGGAATGAAGTAGGCCGGCCGCAACAGATCTTTTAATGATTTAGGCTCGGGAGCCAGCATATTGGCCAGATAATCCCGCAAATGCAGAATGCCCACGATGTCGTCGGCGTCCTCGTCGTACACGGGAAATCGGGTATAACCGTTTTCCAGGATCTCCTGACGGATCACCTCCGGGTCTTCATCGATCCAAAGCATGCAAAGATCGGTGCGGTGGGTCATCACGTCGGCAGCTTCTTTATTATTGAACTCAAAGACGTTGGTGATCAGCTCTTTTTCGTCGGCGGCAATAGAGCCTTTTTCTTCACCGATATCCACCATCATGCGAATTTCTTCTTCCGTCACGTCGCTCATTTCGCCGGAAGGATTGATCCCGAAAAGGTGAAGTATGCCATTGGTGGAGGCCGTCAGCAGAATAACAACCGGTTTTAATATTTTGCCAATGAATAGGATGACGCCTGCCAAAGAAAAAGCTATGGACTCCCCCTTTTGCAGGCCGATCTGCTTTGGTACCAGCTCGCCGAATACCAAGGTCACATAAGACAAAACAATGGTAATCAGCACAACGCAGAAATCGTCTACCGCAGCCGGGTCCGTAAACGAAGTGTGCTCAACGATAAATCTGGCCAGGGGTGCGGAAAAACTGCTGGCAGCGAAGGCGCTGGCCAGAAATCCCGCTAAGGTAACACCGATCTGAATAGTCGATAAAAACTGACTGGGTTTCTCTAAAAGTACCAAGAGCTTTTTGGCCTTTGGATTGCCTTCTTCCGCCATGCGCTTGATCTTATTGTCGTTAACCGAAATAACTGCAATCTCACTCATCGTAAAAAAGGCATTGACAAGAATTAAAACCAGTAGAGTTAATAGCCGCCATATCAACGGGTCTTCCAAGAAATATTCCTCCCTATACATATCCAAATTTTAGATAGATGTGGTTATTATATCATAAGTATTGATCAAAAAGCTATTTTTTATGGTATACTTATGATGATTTTTTGTAAAAACATCATAGCCTTCCTTTAGGAGGAATTTTCATGTATACAACCGATACGATCCTTGACGTGCCCGGCCTGCTGGTGGGTCAGGCCCAAAACAAGACAGCCCTGACCGGTATCACCGTGCTGCTGGCTCCCGCAGGAGCAGTAACCGGCGCCGATTTGCGGGGCGGCGGCAGCGGCACTCGGGAGCTTAATCTCTTTGACCCCGGCACCACCACAGATCAGGTCCATGCCGTAGTTTTATCCGGCGGTTCCGCCTTTGGCCTGGATGCCGCCGGCGGCGTTATGGCCTGGCTGGAGGAAAAAGGCATTGGCTTTGATACGGGTGTAGCCAGAGTGCCTTTGGTTCCGCAAGCTATTTTATTCGATTTAGGTATAGGGGACAGCCGCATTCGCCCTGATCAGGCCATGGCCAGAGAGGCCTGCCAACAGGCTACCGCCGACGGCCGGGAATTGGCCCAAGGCAACTATGGCGCCGGCTGCGGCGCGACCATAGGCAAGCTGCGCCAAGGCCGGGGCGCCATGAAAAGCGGTATCGGCTCCGCGTCGCTGCGGTTAGCTAACGGTTTTACCGTGGGCGCCATCGTGGCCGTCAATGCTTTAGGTGACGTCTACGAGGGAGGCCGGATCATTGCCGGCATGTTGGCTACAGATACGACTACAGCTACAGATAGGGCTGCCGCCGCGGCTGACGGGACGGCGCCCCTGCCCTCCGATGGGGCGGCGCCGCTTTTTGCCGACAGCAGCCGCTGTCTTTTGGCAATGGGCGCCGGTATCGCCGCCGGCCAGCCTTCCAATGCTCCTGCCTTCGGCGGCAACACCACCATCGGCATTATCGCCTGCAACGGCAGCTTCACAAAAGTCCAGTGCAACAAGATTGCAGCTATGGGTCACAACGGCATGGCCAGGGCAATCCGGCCCATACACACCACCATGGACGGCGATATGCTTTTTGCTTTAGCTACCGGCGACATGGCCGTCCCCTTGGATGTAGCCGGCGAGATGGCCGCTATTGTTGTCGAGAGAGCCATTATCAAAGCCGTCAAGGCGGCAGCCCCTGCCGGCGGCTTGCCCTCCTGGCAAAGCTTCGGCCTCAAATGAGCATGCCGCTAAGCCAATCTTCCGACGACAAATTAACGATTATGGTGACAGGCAGCACTGAAGAGGCAGGAGCCGCTTTAGCGCCGGCGGGCGCCGCCGCAGCCACCTGCACTGCCGCCGCCCCCAGCCTGGAAGCATATCTTTTAAAGCAAGGCTTCTCCGAGAAACTTCTCAAGGGGCTGCGGCTAAAAAATTGCGTAATGGTAAATGGCCGCTGCCACCGCATGATCGATGCCGTAGCCGTCGGCGATGAAATCACCATCCATTGGCCCTCAAGCCCGCCGGACAAACACCTGCTGCCCGCCGCCGATCTGGTTGTGCCTATATTATATGAAGACTATTCCTTCATCGCCTTCGATAAACCGCCCGGATTGCCCATTCATCCCAGCGCCCGGCATTACCGCCGCTCCCTGGGCAATTATTTCGCCGCCCTCTACCCCGGCCTGCCTTTCCGGCCTATCGGCAGACTGGATAAGGATACCACAGGAATTTCTCTGGTGGCCAAGAACCCTTTTTGTGCAGCTATCGCCAATCAAAATATTCAAAAGGTATATTACGCTATTTTGGAAGGCACTCTTCCCCAGGATAAAGGCACCGTCGATTTACCCCTGCTGCGTTTGCCCGGCGACACCATCCAGCGGCAAGTCGAGTCCGGCGGCCAAAGAGCCGTCACTCATTTTCAAGTATTGGGCCGTTACGAAGCCTTTACTTTAATTACCGCCGCCTTGGAAACCGGCCGCACCCATCAGATCCGGGCCCATTTTGCCCACTTGGGCTTTCCTTTGGCCGGCGACGGCCTATACGGCGGCAGCGGGGCCCATATCCGGCGGCAGGCCCTGCATTGCGGCGAAGTCAGCTTCTACGACCCCATAAAACAGCGACAAATCCGGCTTACCTCCCCTTTGCCCGAAGATATGCAACAGCTGCTTGCCGGCTGAGTTTAATCCACTGATTCCAAATCCACTGATCCGGAAAGGAAGCGATTCTATGCAAAAACCGCCAGGCCACAACCTTGATGTCACCGGCTCTCTACATCAACAGGAACTGTCCACTTTCAATTTTGATAAAATTATCAATCGGCGGGGCAGCGGCTCCCTTAAATATGATTCCTCGGTAAGGCGGGGTTATCCGGCAGACGTCTTGCCTTTTTGGGTGGCCGACATGGATTTTTCAACGGCTCCCGTCATCCTGGAGGCCTTGCGGGCCAGAACGAATCACGGAATCTTCGGCTATACCGAGCCCCAGGAGGGCTACTATAAGGCCGTTCAGGACTGGTGGAAAACTCACCATGAATATAACATAAAAAAAGAATGGATCCTGGAATCTCCGGGCATCGTCTTCTCCCTTTGCGCCGCCATCAGAGCCTTTACCAGACCCGGCGACAGCATTATCGTCCAAACGCCGGTCTATTATCCGTTCTTCAGCGCCATCCAGCTTAACGACCGCAAGCTGGTCAAAAGCCCTCTGACTTATGTGAATAGAGAATATAGCATCGATTTTGAAGCTTTTGAGGAGCAGATCAAAACCCATAAGGTAAAAATGTTTATCCTTTGCAATCCCCACAATCCTGTGGGTCGGGTTTGGACCTCCTTAGAGCTGCAAAGGCTGGGCCGGATCTGCAGCCGCAACGGCGTTGTGGTGGTAGCCGATGAGGTTCATTGTGATTTTGTCGCTCCCGGCTTTAAGCACCAGGTATTTGCCGGGCTCCATAGCCAATTGGAGCAGATTACGGTCACATTGGCAGCTCCCAGCAAAACCTTCAATCTGGCCGGACTCCAGTTTTCCCACGCGTTTATTGCCAATGAAGAAATGCGCAAAGCCTGGCTGGAGCAAAAAGCAGCCACAGGCTATGACGAGCCCAATATCATGGGTATTACCGCCTGCCGGGCCGCTTACGAAAAAGGCCGGCCCTGGCTGGATAGCCTGCTGAATTATATTAACGACAACGACGCCTTCGTTCAAACCTTTATCAAACAGTATTTCCACGGCATCCACGTGGTTCGCCGCCAGGGCACCTATCTGCTGTGGCTTGACTGCTGGGGCACCGGCTTTACTCATGAGGAGCTGAACCGGCGGCTGCTGGAAAAGGGTAAGCTCTGGTTTTATGACGGCAGCAAATTCGGACAGGAGGGCGAAGGCTTTCAGCGGCTGAATCTGGCCTGCCCCCGGGAAATCCTGTCCGACGCCATGATCCGGCTGGCCGTGGCTCTGGGCGTTGTCCGCTAGATTCACGGCTGCTTAAGCCTCCCCTAATCGCTGATGGCTTTTCTGACGGCCTTTTGCCACTGGCTATGCAATCTATGGCGCTCTTCGACGGCCATCGCCGGAATAAAAACCTGATCTGTCCGCCTCAACCGGCGGACTTCTTCTTTTTGCTGCCAAAAACCGCAGGCCAGCCCCGCCAAAGCTGCCGCTCCCAAAGCGGTGGTTTCCACGGTTTTGGGCCGGTCCACGGGAATATTCAGCAGATCCGCCTGAAATTGCATCAATACATTGCTGACGGCAGCTCCGCCGTCCACATTAAGGCTGGTCTGGGTAATACCGGAATCAACCGTCATGGCGTCCAACAGATCTTTTACCTGGTAAGCAATCGACTCAAGAACAGCTCTGGCCATCTGCCGGCGGCCGCTGCCCCTGGTCAGCCCGCAGAGGACTCCCCTGGCTTCCGTATCCCAATAAGGGGCTCCCAAACCCGTAAAAGCCGGTACAAAATAGACGCCTTCGTTATCCGGACATTCTGCCGCCAGCTGATCGCATTCGGCAGCCGTGCTGATGATCCGCAGCTCATCCCGCAGCCATTTGATAGCGGAGCCGGCATTAAATACGCTGCCCTCCAGGGCATATTCCACCTCACCCCCAAGGCCCCAGGCAATGGTGGAAAGCAGCCGGTTGGCGGAGCGGATTCGGGAATTGCCCGTATTCATCAGCAAAAAGCAGCCGGTACCGTAAGTATTTTTCGCCTGGCCCGCCTCAAAACAGCCTTGGCCAAACAAAGCCGCCTGCTGGTCGCCGATGGCGCTGCGGATAGGTATGCCGGCCATGTCCTCAATGCCCCGGATACCGGAGGCCACCACCCCGAAATCTCCGGCAGAAGAGCGCACCTCCGGCAAGATAGAGATGGGAATGCCTAAAAGGCTGCACAACTCCTCATCCCATTTCAGCTCATCGATATTAAACAGCATGGTTCGGGAGGCGTTGGAATAATCGGTAGCATAGACAGCGCCGCCGGTCAGATTCCAGATCAGCCAGGTGTCGATGGTACCACAGCGCAGCCTGCCCGCCTCCAATAACGGCCGGGCCGTCGCTACCTCCTCCAGGATCCAGGCCAGCTTCGTTCCGGAGAAATAGGGATCCGCCAGCAAGCCGGTCTTTTCTGTGATCAGGGTCTCCTTGCCTTGCTTGCGCAGCTCTTCACAGCGGCCGGCCGTCCGCCGGCACTGCCAAACGATAGCCGGATAAACCGGCTTGCCGGTCCGGTCATCCCAGACCACCACCGTCTCCCGCTGATTGGTGATGCCCAAGGCTGCGATCTCACTGCCTTTGGCTCCGGCTTTTTTGGCGGCTGCCGCCATGGCCAGATACTGGCTGTAAAGAATCTCCATCGGGTCCTGCTCTACCCAACCGGGCCGGGGATAGCTTTGCTTAAACTCCTGCTGGCCCAAACCGGCCACAGCTCCCTGTTCGTCGAATAAAATCCCCCGGGAGCTGGTAGTGCCCTGATCCAGGGCCATGATATAACGCGCTTTTCCTTGGTCAGCCATATCACCGGCCTCCTTCTATCAATCTTTGCTATTCATACAACAAAACACAACCGGCCCTGATCAAAACATGGCAGATTGTGTCCCATTCATCATCTTTATCTATTTTCAGTGACAAGGCTTGTCCCGCACCATCCTGGCGCACTGAGTGATCAGAATAGTCAGCTCCAGATCGTTCTTGGCGTCCATGGCCGGCAATTTTGCCATTAGGCAACCCTTGTCCGTAGTCACGTATTTAGGCGGCAATTTATTCAGCACCAAGGCGCAAGTGTCTAAAAAACATTTTTCGCATTGACACATATCTAATCTGGACATAATCGATCTCGTTTTAGCTAAAATCAATTCCTCCAAACTATTACGCAGAGCATATTTTTCGCAGCACTCAGGTATCTCCATAGACTCGGTGGACCTTCCCCTCATCCGTATTTTGCTTCCGCAAAAAAGCCGCAGCTGATAAAAATTGTGTCATATTATTATTATGCTACCCTTTACTGACAGTTTTGTCAATTTTAAAATAAAGATCAGCCTGCTTCTTATCTGTCTTGATTTTGGAAATCTGCACAACCGTACGGGTTAGGGCAAACAAAGCAAGAGCGTTGGGGAGAACCATCAGGTTGTTGAACATGTCGGTCAGCTCCCACACCAGATCGTTAGACATGAGAGTTCCGGCAAAAATAAAGACTAAAGCAATGGCCGAGTATACAGCAGACGCCTTTTTTCCAAAGAGATAGATTACGTTGATTTTGCCGAACAAATTCCAGCCCAGTACGGTGGAGAATGCAAAAAAGAACAAACAAACAGCTACAAATATAGCGCCCGGCCCTTCACCCAAAACAGTTCCAAAGGCAGTTTGGGCCAGATTGGCTTTATTGACGCCTTCCGGAATCACACCGCTGGCCAGAATACCGTCGCTGGTGTACAGGGTGGAGATGACCACCAAGGCGTTTAAGGTCAGCACCACAAAGGTATCGATAAACACACCTATCATCGCCACAACACCCTGATCATGGGGATTTTGCACGTTGGCCTGGGCATGAGCATGAGGGGTAGAGCCCATACCGGCCTCGTTGGAAAAAAGTCCCCGCTTAGCCCCTTGGCTGACGGCAGTTTTCAGCGCATAACCAAAGCTGCCGCCAATGATCGCCTGGGGTTGAAAAGCATAGCGGAAGATCATGCCAAAGGTGGCCGGAAGATACTGTATACGGATGATCAAAACAGCCAGGCCCCCCAGCAAGAACACAGCAGCCATAAGGGGTACAAGCTTTTCTGTAACAGCAGCCAGCCGCTGGACACCGCCCAGAAAGATAATGCCGCAAATAACAACAAGTATAACGCCAATTATCCAGGCTGGAAGGCCAAATGCGGTTTCAAAGGTGGCGCCTATGGAATTGGATTGCACCATGCATCCCATAAAACCCAAGGCCAAAATAATAGCAAAGGCAAAGAAGCTGGCAAGGAATTTGCCGAAAGCTCCCTGAAATGCGGTGGTGATGTAATAGACCGGTCCGCCATGGATAGTGCCGTCTTGATCGGTGATACGGGTCTTTACTGCCAAGGTTGCCTCGGCATAGATGGTTGCCATTCCCAGAAAAGCAATGATCCACATCCAGAAAATAGCGCCGGGCCCGCCGGTTAAAATAGCTCCTGAAGCACCCACGATATTGCCGGTACCCACCTGGGCAGCGATGGCCGTGGTCAGTGCTTGAAAAGAGCTCATACCGCTTGTCTGCTTGCCTCCGCGCAATGAGAGATTGCCGAATACTTTCTTCATCCCCTCGCCAAAGCAGCGAATTTGGACAAAACGAGTGGCAACAGTGTACCACAGACCTACCGCAACCAATAAAAAAACCAAAACATAGCTGGATAAGTAGGTATTGATGGCCGCCACCAAGGGGTAAAGGACTGCTTCTAACTGCTGTAACATAATTTTTCTCTCTCCTTTGGACAAAAAAATAGATCGTGGAGAGAGCCACGATCCGGTGAAAACAGCAGAAGCATCCACCGGATACGTAATTCTACGCAGTCCGGCGGAGCGGTTTCACCTCTGTCCTTTTGCCTGAGAGATTAACGGAATTACATTCCGTGTTGCACCTTCGGCCCTCGCAATCGAGCTTCTCCAGAGTCACATCTGTGCACAGTCTTCATCCCTTGAGGGACACCTGAGAGTTTTACTCCTTCGGCAAACCGGATATGGTTACTTTCCTGCGCACTTCATCTGTCCAGATTTAATTGTAGAAGCTAATGTATCATACCAGCTTCTATTTGTCAAATTAGAGCATCAGCCGCTACAGGCTTAATCAGCGTTTTTTCCTTTGCAATGCTTAATGCCCTCATAGCATTGAGAATAGCCAGGACAGACACGCCCACATCGGCAAATACCGCGGCCCACATGCTGGCCATGCCCATAGCTCCCAGTATTAAAACCAGGCCCTTGACGCCTAAAGCAAATACTGTGTTTTGTTTGGCGATGCCGATGGTCTTGCGGGCGACGGCAATGGCTGCGGCCAACTTTGAGGGCTCGTCGTTCATGATCACTACGTCGGCGGCCTCAATAGCCGCGTCACTGCCCAAGGCTCCCATGGCGACGCCCACATCGGCCCGAGCCAATACCGGAGCGTCGTTGATGCCGTCACCGACGAAAACCAGCTTGCCCTTAGGGGATTTCTCCGCCATCAAAAGCTCCAGCTTGTCGACTTTATCCGCCGGCAAAAGCTGGGTAAAGACCTGGCCGATACCCAATTGTGCCGCCACCTTTTTGCCGATGACGTCATTATCGCCGGTGAGCATCACTGTTTTTTTGATACCGCAGGCCTTCAGGCCGGCGATAGCTGCCGCCGCATCTTCTTTAATCTGATCCTCGATCAGAATGTACCCGGCATAAGCCCCCTGTTTAGCGACGTGAACTAAAGTGCCGACAGGACCTTCCGGCAGCCGGACGCCGGCTTTCTCCTCCATTAATTTATGGTTGCCGATGTAAACGGTGCTGCCGTCGATTTCCGCTTCTATGCCATAGCCCGGAATTTCCTGGACTTGACCGATTCTCGTCAAATCAGGCTCTTTACCATAAGCCCGGCGCAGAGACTGGGAAATCGGATGGGTGGAATAGCTTTCGCCCAAGGCCGCCAGCTCCAGCAATTGATCTGCCGGCATGGCCGCCGGCACAATTTCCGCCACATCAAAGCTGCCCTTCGTCAAAGTGCCTGTTTTATCAAAAACCACAATTTCAGCAGCGGCCAAGGCTTCCAAATAATTGCCGCCCTTCACCAGCACGCCCTGCCGGGAGGAGCCGCCCAAGCCGCCGAAGAAGCTTAAGGGAATGGAGATCACCAAAGCACAGGGACAGGAGATAACCAAAAAGGTCAGAGCCCGATAGACCCAGTCACTGAATTGAGCCCCGGCAATCACCAGGGGAGGCAGTACCGCCAGGCAGGCGGCAACGATAACCACCGCCGGCGTATAGTACCTGGCAAAACGGGTGATAAAGCTTTCCATATTGGCCTTTTTGCTGCTGGCATTCTCCACCAGGTCCAATATCCTGGCTACGGTGGATTGCTCAAACTCTTTGCTTACCTGCATCAGCAGCGTACCGTTTAAGTTGATGCAGCCGCTGAAAATTTCATTGCCCGGCAAGGCTTCCCGGGGCACGGATTCGCCGGTGAGGGCCGAGGTATCTAAAGTGGAATTACCTTCGGTGATCACTCCGTCCAAAGGCACCCGCTCACCGGGCTTGATCAAAATAATTTCTCCCACCTGCACCTCTTCCGGGTCAACCTCGATCCATTGCTCCTCCCTCATGATATTGGCATGATCCGGCCGGATATCCATCAAATCGGCAATGGATTTTCTCGATTTGCTGACCGCCACGGACTGGAAGAGCTCTCCCACCTGGTAAAACAGCATAACGGCAATGCCTTCCCGGTATTCCCCCAAGGCCAGGGCTCCAATAGTAGCAATAGTCATCAGGAAGTTTTCATCAAAAACCTGGCCCCTTCTGATGTTGCCGGCAGCCCTGAGCAGCACGTCGCCGCCGGCAATCAAATAACTGACCAGATAGACGGCGATGAGGATCATTTCATCCGCCGGCAGCAGGATGCCGAGGACATACAGCGCCGCGGCGGCCAGAATTTTATATAGCTGTTTCTTTTGTTTCTTTGTCATCTTTTCACCTTCAGGAAAGGATTACACAATCCGGCTCGATCTTGCTGACAATTTTTCTGGCCTGCTCCAAAATGGATTCGATGAGATTCTCAGCGGCATTGATAGTCAGCTTCTGAGTGACAAAATTAACGCTGGCGCTTTCCACACCCTCCAGCTTGCTGATAGCGTCTTCCATTTTGGCGGCGCAATGGGCGCAGCTCAGATCTTCCATTTTGTATACCTTTTTCATGATTATGCCTCCTCAATTAGATTCGACTGGATTAAGTAAACGTTTTATTAAATCGCCATTTGATTAAACACATATTTAATTCATCATCATTATATGCTGCGCCGCCGCATTTGTCAACATCGATTAAACAAATATTTAATTGAAATTTTAAAATTAAAAGAGCCTCATTCCAAAGGGAATAAAGGCTCCGTTTGCTATTTCCTTATATTGTCCAGCCTATATTCAATAAATAAACCGTATATTTTGCCCGCCGCCACCTCAAAGGTCAAACCGAACCTGTCATATAGCTGCTCCGCTGCCGCCACCGTAAGACAGCTTTCCAAGGAATCCTCCATAGCCATCGTCCCCCTTCATCCGGAATCCTGCGCAGGTCTTCGTCTGTGCTAATACTATTCCAAAGAGGGCTTGAATATGACCGGTGATCTCCCCTGCCGTTTAAGCGATATCGTTTGTGTCCGTAATAAAGTGACTGGCTGAATACAAGGCTTGCTCATCCCCTACAATATAGAGAATATCTCCGCTCAGCAAGGATGAATAGGGGCCGGGGGAGAGAATCGTCTGATCGCCGCGGTCAATGGCAATGATAGTGGCCCCGGTCTTATGCCAGAAGTTTAAATCGCTGATGGTCCTCCCCGCGATCTTGGAGTTGGGGGGCATGACAATCTCATAGGGAACAAAAGGAGTGGCTTTCTTGGCGCTGCCTGATGCGTTGATGAGGAACAGCATCTTCTCCATAGCCACGGCAGTTTCCCCGATCTGGCGTTGCATCCAGGCAAACAGCTCGTTCTTTACATCGGCAACGCTCTGCATCTCCTGATTTTGCCGGACAAACTCTGCCGCCTTTTTTACGGAGCGTATCCACACGCCGCTGTTTTTCTTAATGTCGAGAATATCCACATCCTGGAGAAGATGGACAGCCTTGCGAATAGTCTCCGGAGAAACGCCGTACTGTGAAGACAAAACCGTGCGGCCGGACAGTTTTTGCCCTTCAACATATTTACCGCCCAGAATATCCTGGGCGATGTTGACGGCTATTTTGCGATAAACCGGTAAAGATACTCTCTTGCTTCTTACCATAATGTTTCACCGTAATCCTATATAATATAAACTTTTTTATTTCATTATTTTTAGTCTATCACAAAGACCAAATCCCGTCAAAGCAAAGCCGGTTTCATCCAATTGATTCTCCTAAAAAGCCGGAATATTTTTTGGCAACCCGTTAAAAAAATTCGGTTGGCAGTTTGACAAAGTAGCAACTTATTATTATAATATAGAGCGTTAGAGTTGTCACTTATGAGGGAGGAGATGGAATGATGAAGAAAATAAACAGAATTTTGGGGTTGCTTTTGGCATTGATGCTGTTGGCAGGCAGCCTGGCGGGATGCGCCCCCTCACAGCAAGCAAAAACCTTGACCTTTGCCGATGTGGGCTGGGATTCGATCCTGTTCCATAACGCAGTAGCGGGAACGGTTGCCGAGACCGTATTCGGCTACCAATGGTCAGAAGTATCCGGCAGTACGCCTATCACCCATGAAGCGGTGAAAAAAGGCGAGATTGACGTCCATATGGAAGTGTGGACCGATAACCTTGCCAACTATAAAGATGATATTGAGGCAGGAGCCTTAAAAGAAGTGAGCATCAATTTTGACGACAATGCCCAGGGACTTTATGTGCCCCGCTATGTGATCGAAGGCGATGCCGGGCGGGGCATTGAGCCCATGGCGCCCAATCTGAAAACGGTGGCGGATCTGAAAGATTATGCCTCTCTCTTCAAGGATCCCGAGGATTCCTCCAAGGGCATTATTTACGGCGGCATCGCAGGCTGGGCGATCACCGAAATCATCCACAAGAAGTATCTCCACTACGGCCTGGATGCAAACTACAATTACATGGAGCCGGGTACCGATGCGGCCACCAGCGCCGTACTGGTAGCGGCCTACGACAGAGGTGAGCCGGTGGTGGCCTATTATTGGGAGCCTACCTGGCTGTTGGGCAAATACGACTTCGTCCTTCTTGAGGATGAGCCCTACGACCCGGAGCTATATTTTGAGGGTAAGACCGAGTGTCCCTCCGTCCGTGTAGCAGTCTGCACCAGCAACGATTTTTACGAAAAGGACCCGGAATTCGTGGCCTTTCTGTCCAAATACCGCACCTCCTCTGCCCTGACCAGCCAGGCCCTTGCCTATATAGAGGATACCGGCGCCGACTATAAAACGGCGGCCCGATGGTTTTTAAAGGAAAACCGGGATATGGTTGAAACCTGGCTTACAACAGAGCAGGCAGACAAACTATATGCGGCGATTGAATAGGTGAGATTATGAATTGGCTATTTGATTTTCCTTTTATCATCAGGATAAATACGAATGCCATCGACAGGGCGGTGCGCTCCTTTGCCGCCGACCACGCCGCCTTCTTCGACGGAATCAAGGCAGGCCTTACCAATTTTGTGGGGGCCATCAACTGGCTGCTTAACCACATTCCTTGGTTTGTGTTGGTAGTCCTGGTGTTTTTCCTGGGCTGGAAAGGCCATAAACGGCTTCGTTCCGGCATTGCTTACAGCATCCTGCTCTGCATTATCGGTATGCTGGGCTTATGGGGCCTGATGAATTTGACCCTTTCCATTGTATTGGCCGGCGTAACCATTGCGCTGCTGCTGGGCTTACCCGTGGGCGTGCTGCTCTCCGGCTCCGACCGGGCCAATCAGGCGGCCCGGCCGGTGTTGGATATGATGCAAACCATGCCGGTTTTCGTTTATTTGATTCCTGCGGTGATCTTCTTTGGCATGGGCTCGGCCTCCGCCGTTATTGCAACCGTTATATATGCTATGGTGCCGGTTGTCCGCCTGACCAGCCTGGGAATCCGGCAGGTGGACGCCGAAGTGGTGGAAGCGGCCCGTTCTTTTGGTTCGACAAAATCCCAGATGCTGTTTAAGGTTCAGGTGCCTCAGGCACTGCCCACGATTATGGCCGGCATCAATCAAACGCTGATGATGGCCATGTCCATGGTGGTTACCTGCTCGATGATCGGCGCCCGGGGACTTGGCAATGAAGTGCTCATCGCAGTAAACCGGATTGAAATATCCCGGGGATTTATGGCCGGCAGCTCGGTGGTTATTCTGGCCATTCTTCTTGACCGCCTGACTCAAGGCTGGTTTTCGGGACGCAAGAATGCGGGGGATGAACAACAATGAGCGAAATCATTATTGAAACAAAAAATGTATCGAAGCTATATGGCGTACGCCGCGATGAAGCGGCAGAGCTGCTGCGGGGGGGCGCCGAAAAGAGCGAGGTATTGAAAAAAACCGGGGTAACCACTGCCTTGTATGATGTAAGCTTGCGAATCCCCCGGGGCAAGATCTTTGTGATCATCGGCTTGTCCGGCTCAGGAAAGTCAACGATGGTTCGCTGCTTTAACCGCTTAAACCGTCCTACCTGGGGCTCAATTATATTTGACGGCGTCGATCTGCTGAAGCTCTCCAATCAGGAGCTGCTGGAATTCAGGCGGCGCAAGGTGTCCATGGTCTTTCAGTCCTTTGGCCTGATGAGTCACCGCAATGTTCTGGGCAATGTGGCTTATGGACTGGAGGTCTCCGGCATGGGCCGTGAAGAGCGGGAAAAGCGGGCCAGAGAGTCCATTGCCCTCGTAGGACTGGAAGGCTGGGAAGATGCCATGATCGGCAACCTGTCCGGCGGTATGCGCCAGCGGGTGGGCCTGGCCCGGGCTTTAGCAAACGACCCGGAAGTGCTTCTGATGGATGAGCCTTTTTCCGCACTGGACCCATTGGTGCGCAATGATATGCAGTTTGAGCTGCTCTCCATTCAGCGCAAGCTGGGCAAAACCGTGATTTTCATTACCCATGACATTGACGAGGCCTTCCGTCTTGGCGATACCGTTGCCATCATGCGGGACGGGCGCCTGATCCAGGTAGACACGCCCGAGGGCATGAGCACAAACCCGGCGGACGAATACGTACGGCGCTTTATTAACTCCGCCGATAAGTCAAAGGTTTTATCGGTGCGCAATATTATGATCACGCCGGTGAGCCTGATTAAGCCCGGCGACGGTATCGACCATGCCCTCCGGGTGATGCGCAAGAACGAACTGTCTTCCGTTTATGCCGTGGACGGTCAAATGAAGCTAAAAGGTATCCTTACCCTGGCGGACGCCATGCGGGCCAAACGGGAAAGCCTGGATCTTTCCGAGATGATTGTGAAGGATATTCCCTCAACCTCTCCCGACGCTTCCGTGGAAGAGATTATACCCCTGGCAGCCGAATCCTCTTATCCCTTGGCGGTTTTAGACAATGAGGGCCGCCTACAGGGAATCGTAACAAAGGCAAGCGTTTTATCTTCATTAATATAAAATAATACTATTCTGCGATTAAAATAGCATATATGCCAATCTGCGTGGGCAAAGCCCACTATAGCTATTTATGTGGGCTTGCCCACTGCCGCACTCTGTGCGGCAAATGAAAAACTAAAGGTTTTTCATTGCAGATTAGTATAAGCGCGCTTTTTGCCATAAAAAAATCTACCGGCATAGTCGGTAGATTTTTTTATGGCAAAAAGCCGGCGGACTTTCTATTTCTCGTCGCCGCAGTGCTTGCGGCCTGCCGGAGTGGGGCATTTGATCATAAAAATATCATCGACAATCTTATGAACCAGCTCGGCTTCGGCCGTATCGGCCAAGGTATAATGAATCTCTTTACCGATGCGGCGATTGCTGATCAAACCGGAATGCTTCAGCATTTTTAAATGGTGCGATACCGCAGGGGCGCTCATATTGATGGCGGCAGCTATGTTGCAGACGCATTGCTCGCTGTGGCATAGAATCCAGAGGATCCTCAGCCTGGTGCTGTCGCTGATCAGCTGAAAAGTCTCCGCCACCCGCTGGAAGGCTCCGCCGCCCGGCATAGACGCCAAAATTTTTTCCGTATCCTGGCCGTGATCATGAGGCAAATAAGCCCCTTCCGTCGCTGGACTGGTCAACATCGGTCCCTCCTATACGTAAGCAAAATGCCGCCCGGCCTAAAATTCCGCCGTCTTTGCAGCTGCCTTTAGTTTAAGGCTAAAGGCCGGGCTTGTCAATTGCTTCACGCACCAGCCGTGTCCGGGGTCTGCCCCGCTACCCGTCATATCATCCGGGATCTGCCGCGCCGGCTTACTTCGCCAGCTTATCCAATATTTCATTGACCTCAGCCATCTTGGCCTGCTCCACCAAAGGATCCTCAGAAGCAAAAGCCTCTTTCAGGCAGTGCTCCACATGGGCTTTCAGAACCTCCCGGTTGGCTTTGCGCAATATGGACTCCGTAGCCATCAGCTGATTGGAAATATCGATGCAATAGCGATCCTCCTCTACCATTTTAAGCAGGCCGTCCAGCTGGCCCCGGGCTGTTTTTAACAGCCGGTCAATCATCTCACGTTTCGCCCTCATTACTCATCCCCTCTATTCACCATATTACCGAATGGCAATCACTTCGTAGCCGGCATCTTCTACGGCTGCTTTCAGCACCTGGTCATCAACAGCCGTCTCCATTTCAATGGAAGCCGTTTTCTTTTCCAGATCCACCGTTGCTTTTACGCCGGTAATGCCGTTCAATGCTTTCTCAACCCGGGCGGAGCAATGGCCGCAGCTCATTCCTTCGATTTCCATTTGTTTCATCATGTTGCTTCCTCCTTTTAATTCCTTATCTTGTTCCTTATTGTTATCAGCTTCATCGGTCCTGCTGAACTTCGGCTTAAAAAACCGCAGCCGCAAAGCATTGGTCACTACGCTGACGGAGCTGAAGCTCATGGCCGCCGCCGCAAACATAGGGCTGAGCTTCCAGCCCAGCAAGCTAAAAAATACGCCGGCAGCCAGGGGGATACCGATGGTATTGTAAAAGAAGGCCCAGAAGAGGTTTTGCCGGATATTGCGCAAGGAAGCTTTCGCCAGCTGGATGGCGGCTACGCCGTCCAAAAGGTCGCTCTTCATCAGCACAATATCCGCCGATTCAATAGCCACATCGGTACCGGCGCCGATGGCAATACCCACGTCGGCCCGGGCCAGCGCCGGAGCGTCGTTGATGCCGTCGCCCACCATAGCCACCTTTCGGCCTTGCTCCTGGAGGAGGCGAATCTCTTTTTCCTTATCCTGAGGCAGTACTTCGGCTACTACCCGGCCGATACCCAGCTGCTGCCGGACGGCTTCCGCCGTTTGCTTATTATCGCCGGTCAGGAGCACCAGGTCGATGCCCATTTCTTTCATGGTGCGAATGGCTTGGGCGCTGGTGGCTTTCACCACATCGGCCACGGCAATCAGTCCCAGAAGGCCTGCTTCGCCGGCAAAAAACAAGGGCGTTTTGCCCGCCACAGCCAGCCGGGAAGCCTCGGCCAGACCTTTGGCTCCGGCAGCGGCGGCCAGATCGATGCCTTTGGCCTCCATCATCCGCTGATTGCCGGCCCAATAGCGCTTGCCATTGATGGTACCCTCAATACCCTGACCGAAAACGGCCTGAAAATCCTCCACCGGCAAAACCGGCAGCTCTTGTGACCGGCCCGCTTCCACGATAGCCTCTGCCAAGGGATGCTCCGAGGGCTTCTCCAGAGAAGCGCCTAACGTCAATAATTCCTTTTCAGCAATCTCCCCAAAAGTAACAATATCGGTGACTTTCGGCTTGCCTTCCGTAATGGTGCCGGTTTTGTCCAGTACAACGGTATCAACAGAGCTGGCCCGCTCTAAAGCTTCGGCAGATTTAATCAATATGCCCTGTTCCGCCCCCCGGCCGGTGCCCACCATGATGGCTACCGGTGTGGCCAGGCCCAAAGCACAGGGGCAGGAAATAACCAGTACGGCCACGGCATTGGATAAAGCAAACTCCAGACTGGCGCCGGTCAGCAGCCAGACTAAGCCGGTGATGAAGGAAATAGCCA
The DNA here is from genome assembly GCA_018434325.1 of Clostridia bacterium. Lineage (GTDB taxonomy): Bacteria > Bacillota > Peptococcia > DRI-13 > UBA5745 > WRMS01. The sequence goes on from JAHDPO010000007.1 coordinate 287,457, forward strand.
TAACCACAGGTACAAAGATGCCGGAAATCTTGTCTGCCAACCGGGCAATCGGGGCCTTGGAAGCTCCTGCTTCCTCAACCAAACGAATGATTTGGGCCAGGGTAGTGTCATCCCCTACCCGCTGGGCTTCAAAAAGCAAGAAACCGGCTTTATTGATGGTAGCGGCATTAACCTGATCGCCGGGGCCTTTCGGAACGGGAATGCTTTCACCGGTCAAAGCCGATTGGTCAATAGAGCTGAACCCTTCCACGACCACGCCGTCCACCGGTACTTTACTGCCGGGGCGCAGCGCCAAAATATCGCCGGGCTCCACGCTTTCCACCGGAATCTCATACTCCTGGCCTTCAAAAACCACTACCGCCGTCTCCGGCGCCAGATCCAGGAGCCGGGCGATAGCCTCGCCGGTACGGCCCTTGGACTTCGTCTCCAAATATTTGCCTAACGTAATCAGCGTCAGGATCATGGCTGCCGATTCAAAATACAAATCCATCATGTATTGATCCACCCGGGGCCCATCGCCATGACCTAAGCCGTAACCGATTTGAAAGAGGGCAAATACGCCATAGACGATGGCGGCGGTGGAGCCTACGGCAATGAGAGAGTCCATATTGGGCGCTCCCCGGAATAAAGTGGTGAAGCCCACCCGGAAATATTTCTCATTAACCCTGATGATCGGCAGGCAAAGCAGTAACTGAACCAGGGCAAAGGTAACAGCGTTATGGTGACCGTGGAGAAAGCCGGGCAAAGGCAGCTTAAACATATGGCCCATAGAAATATAGAATAAGGGAATCAAAAAAACGAAAGAGACAATAAGACGCCGGTGCATTTCCCGCATCTCGCCGGACATCCTGTCCTTTGCCTGATGCTCCGCTTTCGGCTTTTCTTTGCTTCTGCCGCCTTCGCCGGCCAAAGCCTCAAGTCTTTGCCGCCGGGCGGCAGCCCGATCAAGACCGGCGGCTTCTTCGGCCCCGGCTCCCTGAGCAGCTTTCATCTCCGCTCCTCCGCTCTTGGCCTCACTGCCGCGGCTTTTGACTGCCTCAGCGCCATAGCCGGCTTTCACCACAGCGGCAATAATCCCCTCCTGATCCACCGTATCCGGTTCAAAATCTACGACCATGGAATTGGCCAAGAGATTGACCCGGGCGTCTTTAACACCGGACAGTTTCTTTACGGCTTTTTCCACATGGGCCGAACAGGCTGAACAAGTCATGCCGCTGACTGCAAATTTTTGTTCCATAAAAACTCACCTCGCCTCTTAACACCCCTCGGGGGTGGTGTATATATACTATGACATTTATTTTATTCTTTGTCAATAGACAAAATTGCATTCCCTAAAATACTATGCTATAATAACCCCAGTCCATGAGGGAGTAGTTTGCGCCGGCGGCGTTGTAAGTCAACATGCTGATCAGATTCTCAGGCTGGTCTGAGACTTGATCTGGCTTACAGTAAAAAACAAGACTCATGTACAGTGCTTCACTGTACATGAGTCTAATTATTTTGCATATAAATTGCTAATGATGATATGAGGAGGCAATATTAAATGAAACTTTGGGAGTTGTTTTTGGTAGCCGTAGCCTTATCGATGGACGCATTTGCTGTTTCCATCTGCAAGGGCTTATCCATGCAAAGAGCCGATATAAAAAATGCTGTTTTAGTCGGCGGCTATTTCGGCATATTTCAAGGATTGATGCCTTTGATCGGCTATTTCCTCGGCTCTCAGTTTTCCGATAAGATTGTAGCCTTCGATCACTGGATAGCATTCGTCTTGCTTGGTCTCATCGGCAGCAAGATGATTAAAGAAAGCCTGGATTCCCATCAGGAGGGGGAATCCTGTAATTTATCCTTTGGCGCTATGCTGCCCTTAGCTATAGCCACCAGCATCGACGCCCTGGTAGTCGGCCTTACTTTTTCTTTGCTGGAGGTCAATATCCTGCCGGCTGTAATCTTTATCGGCGTTATTACTTTCATCCTGTCGGCTCTCGGCGTCAAGGTCGGCAATATTTTTGGCTGCAGGTTTAAGGCCAAGGCGGAGTTTGCCGGCGGTTTTATCCTGATCCTGATCGGATTGAAAATTTTGCTGGAGCATTTGATGCATCCCTGATGGCGCCACGGCTTTCCGCTTTAAGCAAATCTTAAGCTTTTATCCGCGATTTTTAATAGTCCTTACCCGAAAATTTTAATTTCTCCTTGCTACAATCAAAGTAATCCAAGCAAGGAGGAATTTTTTTATGCTTACCGAAATAAAGGCTGCGCCTATTATGGCCAAGCCAAAACTATTAATCCTGACCTGCCGCTTTGGTATGGGCCATTATTCAGCAGCGGCCAGCCTTGCCGAAGACATCCTGACTCAAAACGCCAAGGCTGATGTTATGATCTGCGATATTTACGAAAAAGCTTTTCCCCGGGCTTGCCCGGCCATTTATGAAGCTTACTCTTTGCTGGCCGGTAAAGGCTGGGCTATATACAACCTGGCTTACCAAAAAACCACGGCCGCCCGGCAGTCGGGCAATAATAGCGGCCACAGCCAGCTCCGCCGCCTTTTGCTAAAAGCCTTGTCTAATGTTATTGAAGAATTTCAGCCGGATATTATCATCTCTACATACTCTTTATGCTCCATGCTGACTTCCTGCTATAAAGCCGGCTCCAAAAGCTCCATTCCTTTGATTACCTATATTACGGATATAACCAGCCATAATGTCTGGATCAATGATTATACCGATTATTATTTCGTAGCCGATAAAACCACCCGCCAGTCGTTGATCGGCCAAGGCGTAGCCGCCCGCAAGATCGTCGTCAGCGGCATCCCGGTAAGAATGGAATTCAAGAATCCTGCGGCCCGGGATTACACTGCCGCTGCGGCAAAGAGAGAGCTGCTGATCATGGGGGGCGGCCTGGGAATTTTACCGGAAAACCGGGATTTTTATCTCCGCTTAAACGAGGAACCCGGCCTCCATACCACGATCATCACGGGAAAAAACCGGCGCTTATATAAAAAACTGGCGGGAAAGTATGATAATATTACCGTTTTAGGCTATACCGATGAAGTATACCGTTATATGAGCCAAGCCCATCTTCTGCTTTCCAAGCCGGGAGGCATCACCTTATTTGAAGCCATTTATGCCGGACTGCCGATAGCTTCCTTTACCCCATTATTAAAGCAGGAGATCGCCAACGGCGCTTTTATCCGGGACAAAGGCCTGGGCATCTTGCTGGACAAAAACCCCGCTAAGGCCGCCACAGCATTGATTGAGCTGCTTAAGGATAAAAAAGCCCTGGAGAATATGCAAAAAAATATGGAGCGATTGAAAGCCGGCATACAAACCGATGATCTGTTCAGTCTGCTGGCCGGCCTGGCAGCTGCCAATGCTTTCGGCCGCCAGGAAAACCCCGACCTGGAGGCCTTAGCATGTTAAAGGGCTTGTTGATTCTTTTTATCCTGCCCTTAATTTTCTGGATTAGCTATTGTCTGCTGCCTACCCTTTGGCACAAAAGGTTGAAAAGCCATAGCCTGTCTATTGGACAAGCTCCCATCAGGCCCTTGCTTTTGACCTTCGACGACGGGCCGGACCAACGGTATACGGCTGAGCTTCTGGATCTGCTGCGCAAGGAACAGGTTAAAGCTTTGTTTTTTATCCTGCTGGATAAAGCAACGGCCCGGCCGGAGCTGGTAGACCGCATTCTGGCCGAAGGCCACCAGCTGGGGCTCCATGGCCTCGACCACAAATCCATGTGGCTGATGCATCCGGCGGAAGTAAAAGACAGGTTTGACCGGGCCTGCCGGTTGTGCCGCCGCCAGGGCTGGCGACCTATATACTATCGTCCTCCTCACGGCCAAGTAAACTTATTTACGATTGCCGCCGCAAAAAAAGCCGGTTTCATCCCCATGTTTTGGACGGCCATGGCCCAGGACTGGCAGCGGCAGGCTTCCGCCTTTTCTATTTATGAAAAGTTGAAAAAACGCTGTAAACCAGGGACGGTGATCTGCCTGCACGACTCCGGCCAAGGCAGCGGCGGTACTATCCATGGCCCGGCCAAAACTATAGAGGCTTTACGCCGTTTTCTCCCTGAGGCCAAAGAACAGGGCTACACCTTTATAACGCCTCAACAGAAAAATTTCGTTATAACGGAAGGATCATAAACATGCCAAGCGCTTCCTCATTATTCAAAAAACCCCGCTATCTCTGGAGCGGTCTGCTCTTTTTAATTTTACTCAGCCTGACTTTTACAGCTATTACAAGAGATCTTGATTTGGATCTGCTGCGGCAGGTTATTCCCCGGTTAAATCCCTGGTATTTCTTTTCAGGCCTATTGGTGATGCTGGCTTTCTTCGGCTGCCAGGCATTAAATTATCGCTGCCTGCTGATGTCGCTGGGTCAGCCTGCTTCCTTCTTAAGCTGCTTAAAATACTCCTTCATCGATTTTTATTTCAGCGGCGTCACCCCTGCCACCATGGCGGGCCAGCCGGCGCAGCTTGTCTATATGGCCAAAGACGGCATCAATCTGGGAGCCTCCTCTCTGACCTTGCTGCTCTTTAACATGTCCTATCATTTAGGTATTTTACTGCTGACCCTGGCCGCCTTTCTTTTCCGGGGCTTTCGGCTTTTTGCCGGCATTGGTCTTTTGAAATATACGGCCTTCCTGGGGATCGTCGTCCATGTTTTTCTGATGCTGCTTTTTTTGACGGCTATTTTCCAGGCCGATTGGCTGGAAAAGCCGGCCGCTCATCTTATCCCCCTTTTGGCCCGCTTTAAGCTGATTAAAAATCCGGCGAAAACCAAAGAACATCTGCGGCAGCAACTGGAAGAATACCGGCAAGGAGCCCAATATATCAAAGAACATCCGGGCATGCTGCTGCAATTGCTTTTTCTAACCGTTTGCCATTTGGTATTTTTCTTGGTTGTACCTTATTTTGCTTATCGAGCCTTTGGTTTTACCGGCTCTTCACCGCTGGAGATCATGGTTGCCCAGCTATTGCTGACCCTGACGGTGGAATCTTTACCTCTGCCGGGAGGCTTAGGCGTAGCGGAAGCCGGCTTTCTTCTGCTTTATGGTCCGATTTTTGGCTTGCTGCTCACACCGGCATTATTGGTCTGCCGGGGCCTCAACTATTACCTGCCGCTTTTGGCCGGCGCCGGCGTCGCCGGCATTACCAGCCTGCGCAGCAATATAAAAAATATCGTGCATATCAATTGATTACACGTCATTACCTAAAAAAACTTCCCCTTGGGCTTTTTGCCCGGGGGAAGTTTTTTTATCTTTATTATTGCATTTTATTTGCTATTTGGCAATCAGGCCTTTTTCCTGCAGGAATTCTTTAATCACCACATTGACGTCCTTGCCTTCCACGTCTACGGCATAGGTCAGATCCGTCATGACTTCACTGGGGAAAAGGCCGCCCAGCTTATTCAGCACTTCTTCCAGATTGGGAGCCACTTCCTTCATCTCTTCAAACAGAGCTTCCCGCACTAAAACGGCGCCATTATACTCCGGGAAGAAGCCCTTGTCGTCGACCAGTGTTTTCATGTTGGACTTGCGGTTGAGGCCGTCGGTGGCATAAACGACGGTCACATCAATATTGCCGCTATCTACCGCCGAATACTTAAGACCGATATCGATTTGCTTCGCTTCTTTAAAGTTCAGACCGTAAAACTCCGTCAAGGGGTTAAACTTGGCGCTGCCTTCCTCAGTGAAGAAATCATGCTCGGCCCCAAAGACCAGCTCACCTGCCACCTGGGCCAGATCGCTGACGGTTTCCATCTTGTACTTCTCATAAACTGCCGGAGCTACGCCTAAAACATAGGTATTATTGAGGCCCAGCTTATCCAGCAGCCTAACTCCCTCATCCTTGGCCTCTTCGTTGACAAAATCATAGAGATTCTTCCCCTCCGGTACATCCGAGGGATCCAAATGCAAGAATGTGGTGAGGAGAGTGCCGTCGTAGCTGTTCATCAAATCGGCGTCTCCTTTGATAATAGTATTGTAACTATTGACGGGAGCCATTTCTTCCCTGATCTCCACTTTGGCGTCTGTGTGCTCTTCAACCAGCAGCTTAACCGCCCTGTGCACCAGCCACATTTCGGAAAACTGTCCATCGTAGATGATGATCGTATCCTTTTTGCCGCCGGCTTGAGGAGCAGATCCTCCACAGCCGGCCAGCATAAGCAGCATCGCTGCACATAAGCATACCGACAGCCATTTCATCATGTTCTTCTTCATCGTATCCCTTCCTTTCCTGTTGATATTTATATGGTTTTGCGGGGGGAAAAACGGCGATATAGGCGCTTTTCAATGTGAGACATTATACCGTCGCAGCCCACCGCCATTACCATCAACGCTAACGTGCCGGACATGATCATCGTCATGTTGGAAACCCGGATACCCCGATAAATCAAACTGCCCAAGCCGCCGCCGCCTACGAAAGTGGCAAACACCGCCGTACCAACCGAGGTAACGGCAGCAATTCTGATGCCCGTAAAAATCAGCGGAAAAGCAATAGGCATCTCCACATGCCACAGGCGGTACAGCTTCGTCATGCCCATGCCCTGAGCCACCTCTTTGATGGCCGGATCCACTTCGCTTAAGCCCACGTAAGTATTTTGTACCACCGGCAGCAGCGAATAAAGCAGCAGGCCGATGACCACCGTAGCCTTGCCGGCTCCCAGGAAAACCATGATAATGCCCAAAAGCGCCAGGGCCGGCATAGTTTGCAGCACCTCTACAACCCAGAGAATGATCTTGCGGACGCTTTTGTAAAAATAGGCCAGAATGCCCAAAGGCACACCGATAATAATCGTCAAGGCCACAGCTGCCAGCACCAGATAAAGGTGGCTCATAATCATGTCGAGGGTCATTTGCTGTCCCTCCTTAATTGCTTCGGAATCAGGGCCTTGCGCAAAAAATCGATGGCCAGACTAAAAAGCAAGGCCATGATCGCCGCCGGTATGGCGCCGGCAATGATCAAAGCGTTGTTGTTGCTGGAGACGCCGGCATAGATCAGCTCGCCCAAGCCCCCCAAGCCGATCATGGCTGCCAGCACGGCCCAGCTTACGGTGTATACGGTAGATATCCGCAAGCCTGTAATAATAGAAGGAAGGGCCAGGGGCACTTCCACCTTCATTAAAATCTGGAAAGGCGACATGCCGCAACCTCTGGCGGCCTCTTTGAAGTTTTCGGAAACATTAATAATGCCTACATAAGTGTTTTTTAATATAGGGAATATGGCATAAATAGTCAGAGCGATAACCACCGTAGAGGGGACCATACCATTATAGAGAAAAAGCAGGCCGATAAAAACGATGCCGGGGATTGTCTGAAAAACCGATATAACCGGCAGGATAAGATTAGCGCGCTTAGGCATCCGGGAAAGCAAAATTCCTAAAATAAAAGCGATAACAAAAGCAAAGACCACGGAAACGACCACGTACCAAAAGTGAGTAACGATGGCCGAAGATAACCGTTTGCCATAAAGAGCTAAAAAATGGCTCATTGGCTATCCCCCCAGACGGCATCCGCCAGGGATTTAGCCATACTGGTCTTCGTGACGATGCCGGCAATGGTTCCGTCGTGATTCAGCACCACAACGTAACTATCCTGGCCATTGAGCAGCTTATCGAAACAAATCTGAGCATCCTCATCCACGTAAGATACCGCATTTTCCTGGGTGATCAAGGGTTCGATGGTTTTTAAATCCTTGCCGTGATTACGGATGCTTTTGATGGATACCGTGCCGGCATAGGTATCATCAAGGTTCTTGACCAGCAGGGTATCGACTTTGCGCCGGGCCATCTGCTGAATGGCTTCCCGTACACCCCGGTTGCGATAGCAACTGTAAATATCCGACCGCATAAAATCAGCAGCCGTCTGAGGCAAAGCCTCTTGATCTTTTGAGTGCTTGCCCATGAAGCTGCGAATCAAATCGTCGGCGGGATTTTCCAGCATCTCTTCCGGTGCGGCTATCTGGACAATCTTACCCTTATTCATGAAGATGATTTTGTCGGCCATATTAAGGGCCTCATCCATATCATGGGTCACAAAAACAATGGTTTTGTTTAATTTTTTTTGGAGCTTGCTGACTTCATCCTGGAGGATGCGGCGGGTCATGGGATCCAAAGCGCCAAAAGGCTCATCCATCAGCACGATAGGCGGTGACGCGGCTAATGCCCGCAGCACCCCGATCCGCTGCTGCTGGCCGCCGGACATTTCGGAAGGATACTTATGCGCATATTCTTCATAGGGCATATCAACCAAGGCCAGAAGCTCCCGAACAATCTTATTGCATCTGGCCTTTTCATAATTCAAAAGTTTGGGCACCACAGAAATATTCTGCTCCACCGTCATGTTGGGAAACAAGCCGATCTGCTGAATAACATACCCGATAGATCGCCGCAGCTTGACCTTATCGATCTGCGAGATATCCTGATCATCAATGAATATCTTCCCCTTGTCCGGCTCGATCAAACGGTTGATCGTCTTAAGGGTGGTCGTCTTGCCGCAGCCGCTGGGCCCTATCAAGACGGTAAATTCTCCGGTGGCAATCTCCAGATTCAAGTCGTCCAAAATCAGAGACTCCCCATATCTTTTGCTTACATGTTCAAAACGTATCATTTATTTCCCCCTCCCGCTCGCGCTCTCTCTTCAACATCTCCTTAATCTTTTGCTGGATTCTTAACGGATAATGAATAAACTCATGGAATAAGTATAATATAAATAGGAATAAGCTGTCAAACCCACAGAGGAAGAATCCTCAGAAAACCGCACAGGAATGCGAAAAAAACGCTGTATCGGCCAGCGTTTTTTTCGTAAATTTTTTTCTATTTCCTGGGAAATAATAGCATTTATTTGCCGATCAGCAATTTTATTAGTTGCTTACACTATTTTAATTACGGGATAGCATTAAAGGCGAGCCACAGTACTCACATTGGTTTTTGCTGCCGGGGCTGATCCAATTATGGGCGCCGCAGCTGCGACAGCTAACGGCTTCTGCCGAAGGCGGCTGATACTGGCCATAGCCCTGATTTGGCGGATATCCGTAACCATCCCGGAAAACCTGATCGGAACCTCTGCCGCCATAATACGGCTGGCGCTGATAGACGGGCGCCTGACGATGTAAAAGACGGATCTCATTGCGGTTTTCATCGATATAGGCTTGCTCAAAATACCCCATCTTAATCATCTTTTTCAGTTCCTTGCAGGCCATACTTTCTTTGACGCCGGCAAAAGCAGCAATATGAGGAATAAAAGTCAAATCATGATTGACGATGGCATCGATATAGCACCGGTAGCGGCCGCCTTCTATGCTTCTTTTCTTTGCGGTGCGTAAGGAAGCCAGACCGCCACAGAAAAAGAAAACAGCAAAAAGCAGTTCCGTAACACCACCCTGATAGCTGTCAAAGAACGCTCCCAAAAATACCACGCCTATAAACAGCATCAGCCAGCCTACCATCGGCAGCTTTCTGTCTTTTTCTACTACCGCCCTTTTGTCTGTGGTCAGCTTCCTGATCAGCAGATATAAGCCCACCGGCCAGAAAAAAATCAGCCATAAAATTATCGCTACCCAGGAGGGGCCTGTTCTTTGCTTAATCATCTCAAATCTGTTCCGTCCTTTTTTCTTTGATTTCCCGGCTTCTAAGCCGCAAAAGGCCCAGAATATCCGCCGTCAGCAGGTTCACTTGTTTTTCCACATCGATAGCGCCGGGCTTGTCCTTTTCCTGCCCTTCCTGCAAAACGTATTTTAACTCCCGGATCCTTTCCGTCAGCCCCTCATCCATACTGGAGACACTGGAATAATCGCTGTATTTGACGGCTTCCTCTATTTGCTTTAACTGCCGGCCATATTGCCGGTTGGCAGGTTCCTGGCCTAAAGCCCTGATATCCGCTTCCAAACCCCGCATGAAAATCACCGACGGCATTGTCCTGGCGCCGCCGCCTCTGCCGCCGCTGCCTGCTGCCGCCGCCATCATCAGGATCAGAAGGAAAGCCAGGATCAGGATCACCTCTAAAACAGCCAACAACCGCGGCGACGCTCCTAAAAGCAGCAAAAGCAAGGACAGGGATACGGCAGCTGTGCCATACATGAAAAATAGGGAATATACCCCGATCCGCAGCCCCGAGCCTAAACCGGCTTTCGGCATGTCTTCAAACCAGATAAATCCGGCTATCGGCAGTATTTCTCCTAAAACAATGAAAAACAGACTTACCCAATGAATGTTTTTCTGATTCGGAAAAATCCCCATAAACAACACTACGGTAGCGAAGAGGAGGATCAAGCCCATAACAGCCGCCAATCTGGTCTTTCTGCTTTTGATCATCATGGTTCCTCCGCTAGCCGGCCACAGTGGGGACAAAATTTGCTGCCGGCAGCAATTGCCTTTTGGCAATCAGGGCAGATTTGCCCTAAACGGCTGCCGCATTCAGGGCAGAATTTTGCCCCTTCAATAAAGACCGGCTTATTGCAGTCAGGGCAATAGCCTGCCAGCTCCTCACTGATAATAATCATCTCGGCTTTTTTGGCTAAAGCATTTTTTAGCTTGCGCACCGCCTGATCATCCTCCGGCACACTGATATCATTGATGAAAAAATGAACCAGCTCTATGCCGTATTCATCAAAATCCGGCTTGATCCGTTCCTGCAAATACAGGGATATCTCTTCCAAATAAGCATTGATCTCCAAAATACTGACTTTCTTGTGGATGAGGTAAGAAGATAAAGCGTCTTTGATTCTGGTCAGATAAAAACCCCGGAAATATTGGATCAGATTGTCTTTATCAAAGACGGGCATAGCGCCTACCAGTTTGACCAGAAATTTTTTGGTGTCGGTGATTCTGATGCCAAATTGACCAAAGGAGCGCAAGGGAACGAAAATTCCGTAGCGGGGATCCTGGACCTGCACCGGCGTGGCCGTACCCCATTTGATATCCAATAAGTAAGCTTTATTGACAAACCAGACTTCGGCGCTAAAAGGTGAACGGCCGCCAAAAGGCAATTTTGACATACCGGCAAGCAGCGGGATATTTTCTGTGTTCAAAACATACCTGCCGCTGGGGAATATGTCCAAAGCTATGCCGTCTTTAAAAAGCACTGCTTCCTGAGACTCGTTTACGATCAGCTGGGTGCGGGTGCTCAGGCTCTCGTTGGGAAATTTCCAGGCACATACCCGGTCGCCGCCGTTATATTTAACTACATCGATCATCGCCATGGCTTTTCCTCCTTATACTATTCTGCGATTAAAATATGGAATATTTTAATCTGGCAATTCTTGATTGCCACTGCGCCCGGGGCGCAGGCAGATTAGTATTATCCTAAACCAATTATATGTTTTTCGCCGCTCAGGCGCAATAAGAAAGGGCCTCAAAAAGGCCCTTTCCGGTATAATATAATCAAATCTTAATCCGGCTTTAATTTTTCATTTAAAAGCCGGGGGGATCTAAAAACGTCTGCCTGATTACGAGGTTGAGGCATTGGCGGTCATTATATAAATCCAATATATCCCCGTTATCCAGCACCTGCACCACCGGCCTCATAGCAAATTCATTATTGACCACCATAGCGATTTTACCATTTGACAATTCCACTAAACTGCCCAGGGGATAAGGATTGATCTTTGACAGAAAAGCCATTATGATATCGTAATCAAAGAAAGTACCGACGCCGCTCATCATATACTCCATAGCCTCCGCCGGCTGCATGGGCTGCCGGTAAGGCCGGTTGGAAGTCAGGGCGTCATAAACATCGGCCACGGCTATAATCCGGCTCAGCAGCGGGATCTCGTCTCCCCGCAATCCCAGAGGATAACCGGTACCGTCATATTTCTCATGATGGTACATAACGCCATACCAAAGTTCGTCATTGCCGATATCTTTGTTGGATAAGTACTTGAAACCTTCCGGCGAATGGTTTTTAATTATCCTGTACTCCTCTGCATCCAGGCGGGAAGATTTATTGATGATCTGTATGGGGATAGAGATTTTGCCGATATCGTGCATCATGGCGCATTTGCCCATTTGCTTGAGATTCTTGTGGCTGAAGCCAAGAGCCTGAGCTATCGCGATGGATACCACGGCGACGCTTAAAGAGTGATGGTACGTATATTCGTCAAAACTCTTCAGGTTATTGATATTGACCATGGTCCGTTTGTCCTTGATTATGGTATTGACCAGCTGCGCTATCCCATCGTCAAACTGCTTGACTTTCGAAGACAGCGTACTCTGATCCGCCTGCTCCACCAGATAAAAAACATCTTCCAAAGTAGTCAGCAATTCCTGGCGCAGTATGGGTCCTACCGCCGGCAGTTCTTTAGGTATACTGATCAATGCCGACGGTTTGAAGGCAGATAAAACCTTAACTTCACGAACACCGTTTTTCGTGATCTTATCAATTAAATATTTTGTTAAGACCGTATTCTTGGCTATAAGCGGCACTCGCCCCTCTTGGGAGGAATAAACGCCTTCATCCAAGATCATACCCTCAATTAATTCACTTACCGGCAGTCTCTTGCTCATGGCTTTCACTCCAATAGCTTATATTTAGCAGACTTTACATCTATTTTGATCCATGTTATTCTATAATTGTATTATTTTGTATTTTGTTTTGGCAAGGAGGTCAATTATGATCAATAATCCTGTCCTTGATTGTATTCGCAGCCGCAGGAGCATCCGGCATTTTGACGAGCAGCAAATTCGCTCCGAAGAACTGGACGCCTTATTGGAAGCCGCCATCTGGGCGCCCAGCGGTGGCAACAGCCAGAGCTGGCTCTTTACCGCCATCCAAAATCAAAGTCTCCTTTTTGAGCTAAACGCCATTGTACGTCAGGCCTTTCAGCACTGGGTGCCTGATGATGATTACCCTGCTAAGCTAAATGCCAAAACAAAGGCTCAGGATGAAAACTACAATTTTTATTATCATGCTCCCACGCTGATCATAGCCTCCAACCGGCCGGGTTATGCCAACGCTATGGCTGATTGCTCTTTGGCCCTGGAAAATATTTTTTTGGCCGCCAATTCTCTGGGCTTGGGCAGCTGCTATATCAATCAGCTTCATTGGCTGCGGGATGATGAAAATGTCAGAGCCTTTCTCTATGAGCTGGGCATTCCCAGAAAACACATCATCTGCAATGCCGCCGCTATCGGCTACATCAAGAAAACTCCGGATATACCCCCGCGCAAAGAAAACACCATAAAGATTATCAAATAATCACCGCGGAGCGAAGAACCGGACCGCAATGCTGATTTTTACTTCTATTCTTCAAAGCCTTCCTTATACAGAACCGTCCGGTTGCGCCCCTGCCCCTTTGCCTGATACATGGCCTGATCCGCATAGCGGATGGTGGCTTCAAAGCCCCGCTCATGCCTGCCGGCTGCCACGCCGAAGCTGGCAGTGACGGCTATTGCCGTATCCTGATAAACCACAGGCTGCCCTTCTATGCATTGCCGCAGGCGCTCCGCCAGATATACCGCCGCCTTCTCGCCCGTATCCGCCGCCAGGATGATAAACTCCTCACCGCCGTAGCGGGCCAGCAAATCATAGGATCGCAAGGCTTTTTTTATCCTTGCCGATATCACTTTTAAAACCTGATCCCCCGCCTCATGGCCGTAAGTATCATTCACTCGTTTAAAATGATCCAGATCAAACAAAATAAGACAATAGGGACTCCATTTCCGCTTAACCATAGCATCATGGCGCTCCGCCAGCTCCTGAAAATAACGGCGGTTAAAAAGGCCTGTAAGACCGTCGGTATGGGCTACTTCCTCCAAGCGGTCAAGCAGCATTACCGTATCGGTAATATCCCGGATCAGGATAACCCAACCCTTCAATTTGCCTTTGGGATTGTATAGTCCATTCAGCGTAGTGTTATAATGCCGGATCTGCTCTTCTGCCGGCTTGAGCCGGAAATTAGCCTCCCGGGTCTGAGCGCTGAGACAGTGCCTGCTTAACTCTTCCGGCCAATCATTGATCAAGGTAACGTCACTGCCTTTTGCCAGGACCTGCAGCTGAGGGAAAATACCGTAGGCGGCAGGATTAGCGCTGAGAAACCCCATATCTCCATCCACTAAAATAAAAGCCTCCCCCACCACATCCAAAGCGATGGCAGAGCCTTGAGGGATGATGTCGAATAAATCATAGCGCATAATATTGATGTAGAAAAAAACATTCAGCACCGCCAAAGACAGCGGCGTGTAATTGATCCCTAAGGTATCGACTTTCAAAACAAACAGGATATCGGCCGTCACCGGCATCAAAGCGCCCACCAGGAGCAGCACCAACTGGCTTCTGTACTTCTGATGCCAGCTGCCCAGCCTGCCGGCCAGGATGAGACAAGCCAATGCCATACAAAGCAAGCTGTAAAAATGATTGATATAATAAAGCCGCCCCGGCGTCACCTCCAAATAGGGAACCGGTGCAACCACATTATACTGATAAGCAGTATAGATTAATCCGTGCAGGTTTGTGGTCCAAAGCAATACTACCACGGCCACCGGAACGACCAGCAGCAGGGCAATGACGGCGGGTCTGTTCCAGGTGCTTTCACAATAATCGGACACAAAGAGCAAATATAGGGGGGCAATGAAAGCCGCACCCAGGTACATCACCTTCAACGCCGTAAAACCGGCGCTGGTATTGCCTGCCGTAACCTCCAGCAGATAGCCTAAAGCAAAAAGAAATACCGCCGTATCCAGTACGATAAAATAGCCTCTTTTGGCGCTGCGGCAACAGAACATGGTGAAAACGCCAAGAAAAACCGTGATGATCAAAGCAGCCACCATAATACAGGCGACAATCAGTTTTACCACACCAGTTCTTCCTCTCAGGTTGATTTACCAAGCGCCTGCCATATCGCCGCGCTGCATTTTTACGACATATAGCACCTTTATTTACCATTATAGCATATTTATTAGTAATTGGGAATCATTATTGTTTCCTGCGGAGATAAAAAAACCATGGATCGATGGTGCAAAACCAACCCATGGTTTTTTTGCTATTTATCATTACCCGGTTTATGGCGGCTGCCGGATTGATTTTTGGCGTTGCGGCTTTCACCGTCCAAAGCGCTTTCTGCCATGGTAGGGCCGCCCTTGGCCTTCTTCTTGCGGATTTCCTTAGGATCGATCTGACTGTCTTTGGCCATAAGAAGACTCTTCCTCCATCTCCCGGGCCATTTGCGGAATGGCCTGGGCCCGCCGCTGATTTTTGGCGGCCAGCTCTTTTTTCATTTTCTCATCCGAGGTCTTCTGAATCATCTCTTCGGCCAGCTCCATATTTCTCTTTGTGTCCTTAATGGTTTCCTTAATTTTTTGGGCATTGTCGCATCTGTTATCGGGTTTGCTCATGATTTACTCCTCCTTGAATCATTTAGGTGATTGCGTGATTATTGCCTGATTATTGTTTGATTAAGGCTCAAGGTTTATACGGCTTAAATGGTTGAGAAATTGACCAGACAGGGAGCTATTTGTGCAAAAATTACGTTTGTATGCAATTAGCCGGCGTGAATCTGCACACAAACGAAAAAATTGTACAGAAACTGCCCTGGCTCCGAGAGGTCACTGCCCCCGCCGCCAAGACCTCGGCCTGGATTCGCACTCTCGGTGAAAGAGCGCTTGATGGAATTTTTTTTATTGACAACCTAAAAATGGGGTGCTATATTAAAAAATAAGAAATTTAAGGCGGTTGCATTATGTCTGACCTTCGTTGCTCCACAACTGAATTCCTGTTTAGCTTTAGCCAGAGCTTTAGCTTTGGCTATTTTTGCTGTGGAAAAACGAATAAAGGATATGGATCGTCGTCGTCCTGATATGATTGAAATGAAATGTAGTGATCATTGAGCGGTGGGATTCAGCAAAGGAATCCCACCGCTTTTTTGTATAAGCATGATATTAAGAGTTTGGAGGAATCGGCTTATGATACAGCTTGATATTAACCTGCCGGGCCGCAGTTATCCCATCCTGATCGGGGAAAATATCCTGCAAGAACAGTCCCGGGTTTTAGCCAGCTATTGCCCCGGCGGTATGGCAGCAGTGGTGTCCGACGAAAAAGTCTGGTCCCTGCATGGCCCTTATCTGGAAGAAATCTTAAAGGGTCTGGGGCTGGCCTATACTGCCGTGATCATCCCCCAGGGGGAAACCAGCAAATCTCTGGCCATGCTGGAAAAGCTGTACAAAGAATTTTTTCGCTGCGGCTTAAAGCGCCTCCATGCTGTGCTTGCCTTCGGCGGCGGCGTCACCGGCGATCTGGCAGGCTTTGCCGCCTCCACTTACATGCGGGGCCTGCCTTTTATCCAGATTCCCACCACTCTTTTATCTCAGGTGGACTCCAGTGTCGGCGGCAAGGTGGCCGTCAACCTGGAGGAAGGAAAAAATTTGGTGGGCAGCTTCTATCAGCCTGATCTGGTGCTGGCTGACACAGGCCTTTTGGCAAGCCTGCCTCAGCGGGAATGGCTGTCGGGCCTGGCGGAAGTAGTCAAATATGCCGCTATCGGTGAAGAAAGCCTGATCCCCCTCCTGAAAAGTCCTGAAACAATCCGGCAAAATCTCGAGCAAATCGTTTATCTCTGCTGTAAGCGAAAGGCTTATTATGTGGAAAAAGACGAGCGCGATACGGGCGACAGGATGTTCCTTAATTTCGGCCATACCTTCGGCCATGCCATTGAGAAATATCATGATTACCAAAAGTATAATCATGGGGAAGCTGTAGCCATCGGTATGGCCCTGGCCGCCCGCACCGGCGAGCTATTGGGTCTCAGCCGAGACGGTGTTGCGGCAGCCCTGGCGGGGATTATGGACCAGGCAGGGCTTTCTTACGTCCTTGACGACGACCTGCAAGAAATCATCCCTTTGATGACGGGGGACAAAAAAAATCAAAGCAGTGAAATTACTCTGGTGCTGCTGCAAAGGCTGGGATGCCCCTTCCTTCACGCCATCAGCCAGCAAGAGCTTCTACATCTGTTAAAGGAGGCGGTATCAAGCCATGCATAGCAAAGCCAGAAAGGTTGCCGGGTTCCCTGCCGGCTCCATCAAAATGCCACCCTCAAAAAGCATATCCCACCGGGCCGTCATCTGCGCCGGCCTGGCGGCAAGTTCCCTGCCTATCGATAATCTCGTTTATTCCCAGGATATTGAGGCCACCAGCCGCTGCATGAAACTCATCCGCCAGCCCGGCGCCCTTCTTGATTGCGGTGAATCCGGTTCCACCCTCCGCTTTCTGATTCCCCTGGCGGCGGCCTTGACGGGCAAGACCGCCTTTACCGGCCAGGGCCGGCTTTTGGCCCGGCCCCAAGGGCCCTATATCGAGGCTTTGGCCGGTCACGGCATAACCCTTGAGTATACGGATAACCTGCTCCGGCTGGAAGGCAGTCTCAAATCCGGCTTATATACCCTTCCCGGCGACGTCAGTTCTCAATTTATCTCTGGCCTGCTCTTTGCTCTGCCTTTAGTGGCCGGGGAAAGTGAAATAGTGGTCACCAGCCCCTTGCAATCCAAAGCCTACGTAGATCTGACCATCGACGTAATGGACCACTTCGGCGTCAGCGTTCAGCATGAGGATTACCGGCGCTTTAAAGTGCCGGGAGGACAGCAATATAAAAGCCGGCCTTTCACCGTAGAAGGCGATTATTCCCAGGCCGCTTTTTTTCTGGCGGCAAGCGCCTTGGGCAGCCAGTGCCAATGCCTCGGCCTTTCCCCCCATTCCAGGCAAGGCGATAAAAAAATCCTGGATATTCTCCGGGCAAGCGGCGTCGATTTGGAATGGAGTCCCGCAGGCGGGGTGACCGCCAAAGCCGGCCCTCTGCCCTATAAAGCTCAGACCGTCGATATTGCGGAAATTCCCGATTTGGTTTCGCCCTTAGCCGCCTTTTTCTGCTTCTGTCAGGGCCAAAGCCGCATTGAAAACGGCGCCCGCCTAAGGCTCAAAGAAAGCGACAGGCTGGCCACCGTTACGGAAGAGCTGAATAAGCTGGGGGCCCGGATCACCATTGAAGGAGACGCTCTGGTTATCAATGGTGTGGAAACGCTGGCCGGCGGCAGAATCAGCGGCCGGGGAGATCACCGCATTGCCATGATGGGCGCGGTGGCGGCAGTCAGAAGCCGGGGACCGGTTTATATTGAAGATAGCGGCTGTGTCGCTAAATCCTACCCTCACTTTTGGGAGGATTTTGAAAAGGAGAAGCGGTTATGAGCAATGTTTGGGGACAAAGGATCAAGGTTAGTATATTCGGGGAATCTCACGGTCCGGCCATCGGCGTCACAATAGGCGGCCTGCCTCCCGGCTTTCCTGTCGATTGGGCCAAGGTGAGTGCGGCAATGGCCCGCCGGGCGCCGGGGTCGGGGGATATTGCTACTCCCAGGCAAGAGAAAGACCAATGGGAAATCCTCTCCGGCATGATGGAGGACAAAACCAGCGGCGCTCCCCTTTGCGCCATTATCCGCAATCAGGATACCCGCTCCCGGGATTACAACCCCCATCTTTTACGGCCCGGCCATGCCGACTACACCGCCTGGGTCAAATACAAAGGCTTTAACGATTACCGGGGGGGCGGCCATTTTTCCGGCCGGCTCACCGCCTGCCTGGTTTTTGCCGGAGCCATTGTCCAGCAGATCCTGGAGAGCCGGGGCATCAGCCTTGGGGGTCGGATTTCCAGCATCCATAATATAGCCGACAGTCCCGGCGAGCCGGAGGAGATGGCGGCGCTGACCGCCAAAGCTTTTCCCGTATTCGATGAGGCCGCAGGACTTAAGATGAAGGAAGCTATTTTGCGGGCTAAGGCAGACGGCGATTCCCTGGGGGGGATCATCGAATGCGCCGCCTGGAACCTGCCGGCGGGACTGGGAGAGCCCTTCTTCGATTCTGCGGAAAGCGTGATTTCTGCCATGATGTTTTCCATCCCCGGTATTAAAGGCATTGAATTCGGCGACGGCTTCCACCTGACAACAATGACAGGTTATGGCGCCAATGACCAGCTGGAAATCAGCGGGGATCGTATCCGGCTGAAAAGCAATCACAACGGCGGCATCAACGGCGGCATCACCAACGGTAATCCTCTGGTTTTCCGCCTGGCCGTCAAGCCTACCCCCACTATTCACAAAAAACAAACCACGGTGGACATCGCAAAAATGGAGACTACGGAAACCTCCTTCGGCGGCCGCCATGATCCCTGCATCGTACCCAGAGCTTTGCCGGCAGCCCTGAGCGCTTTGGCCCTTTGCCTGCTGGACCTTCTTTTGATGAATGATGCCTGTTAAAATCCAATTCATGATCAAGCTTTAATAAAACTTTGATAAACATAGAGAAAAGAGGAATGGCAAATGATTATTATTCTCAAACCCGGCACCGAACCGGCCGAAAGGGAGCCTATCGAAAAATTGCTGATCAGCAAAGGTATCATCGTCCAAAATATTCTGGGCGAATCCACCAGCATGATCGGCATGGCCGGCGACACCTCCAGCATATCCGAGGACACGATTTTGCGCTTTCCCTGCGTGGAGCGGGTGCTGCGGGTTAAAGAGCCCTATAAGCTGGCCGGCCGCAAGTTTCATCCTGCCGACAGCACTTTTGATATCTGCGGCCGCAAAATAGGAGGCGGTGAGTTTACCGTCATTGCCGGGCCCTGTTCCGTGGAAAGCGAAGAGCAGATTCTCTCCATTGCCCGCGACGTCAAAATGTCGGGAGCCGGCTTCTTACGGGGCGGCGCTTTCAAGCCGCGGACCTCTCCTTATGCTTTCAAAGGCTTGGGTCTGGATGGCCTGGAGCTATTGAAGATCGCCAGGGAAAAAACAGGGCTGCCCATCGTTACGGAAATCATGTCGCCGGAATATCTCGACGCCTTTGCCGAAGACGTAGATATTATCCAAATCGGCGCCCGCAATATGCAGAATTTCACCCTGCTCTCCCAAGTCGGCGCTTTGGGCAAGCCGGTATTATTGAAGCGGGGCCTTTCTTCCACCATCGACGAATTGCTGATGGCAGCGGAGTACGTCATGGCCGGCGGCTCCCAACAGGTCATTCTCTGCGAGCGGGGTATCCGCACCTTTGAGACGGCTACCAGAAATACGCTGGATCTTTCGGCAGTACCTGTGCTTCATGCCAAATCTCACTTGCCGGTGATCATCGATCCCTCCCATGCCACAGGTTACTGGCATTTGGTGGAGCCCATGGCTTTGGCTGCCGTAGCGGCGGGAGCCGACGGCCTGATCATCGAGGTGCACAACCATCCCGAAGCCGCCCTTTGCGACGGCGCTCAGTCCGTAACGCCTCAGGTTTTCCATCGCATCATGGATAAGGTGAAGAAGATCCGGGAGATTATTGCCTGATCAGCCATTGATACCTGTAATACCCACTAAAAAATGATAAAAATTTATATCAGGAAGGATGATTAAATATGAATAACAAAGAAAAATTAGAGGTTTTGCGTCAGGACATCGACAGTGTCGACCGGGAGCTGGTGACCCTTTTCGGCAAACGGATGAACGCCGTCAAGGAGATTGGCCGGATAAAGACGGAAGGCAATATGGCTATTCTCGATAAAGACCGGGAGCAAAAGGTTATTGAAAAAGCCCTGGCCCTGGCTGATGACGAGTTGAAAGCTGAAACCATTTCTTTCATGAGAACCCTGATGGCTTTGTCGAAAATGAAGCAATCGAAGGATATGAGCATGACCAGCCCCGTGGATTTCCCTGCTTCTGCTGCGAAAAAGACGGAAAATATCAAGGTAGCCTACCAGGGCGTCACCGGCGCCTGGAGTCAACAGGGAGCCGTCCGTCTCTTCCCGCAAGCCGAGCTTTGCCAATTCGAGTATTTTGAAGACGTCTTCAATGTGGTAAAATCAGGAGGAGCCGACTACGGCGTTTTACCTATTGAAAATTCTCAAACCGGCGCCATCGGCGAAGTTTACGACCTGTTGAAAAAGCATTCCTGCTATATTGTGGGCGAGGTCTGGATCACCATTGCCCAGTGCCTGCTGGCTACTCAAGGCACTGAGCTGGCCGATATCCGGGAGGTTTTCTCCCACCCCGAAGGCTTCGGCCAAAGCCGCCGCTTCCTCAAAGGCAAAAACTGGGATCTGACAGCCTGCCGCAACACTGCCGTAGCCGCGCAAATGGTGGCTGAGAAAAACAGCCCCAAATATGCTGCCATCGGTTCCCGCCAGGCAGCGCAAGCCTACGGTCTGAACGTGTTAGTTCCCGATATCATGGACAGCGCCAACAATAAAACCCGCTTCATCGTTATTGCCGGCCAGCCCATTTACGATGAAAGCTGCAGCATAACCAGCGTTACTTTCTCCACCGCGCATAAAAGCGGCGCTCTCTGTGCCGTTTTGGAAAGCTTCATGCTGGCCGGCATCAACCTGACCAGGATCGAGTCCCGGCCCGTCAGCCAGGATCGTTACCGCTTCTTTGCCGATCTGCAGACCAATATCCTTGCCGAATCTACCCGTGACGCTTTGAGTCAGGCAGCCACCCAATGCGATTATTTCGAGGTTTTAGGCTGCTACTCTACTACAGAAGAATAATGCCGTGAAAAATATTGCTTTTATCGGTTTGCCCGGCTGCGGCAAAACCACAGTCTCCCAAAAGGTTGCCGCAGCCTTGGGCCGGGCCTGGTACGACAGTGATCTGGAAATTGAGACGCGGGCAGGGATGAGTATTCCGCAGATTTTTGCCGAAAAAGGCGAGGAATATTTTCGCAGCCTGGAAAGCCAATGCATCGCCGGCCTGATAGCCAAGGAACCGGCGGTGATTGCCTTAGGTGGCGGGGCCGTGCTGCGTAACGGCGGCTTAATTAAGGATAATGCCATTGTCATCTATTTGAGCCGTGATGCAAAAAGCATCTTAGCCACGCTGCCGCCGGGCTCCCGGCCTTTGCTGGCAGGCAAGCCCCCCGAGGAAACCCTGGCGGCTTTGCAAGCCCTTTATGAACAGCGGCGGCAGCTTTACGAAAGCCTGCAGGATATTAAAATCGACAACGAAGGTTCCATTGAAGAAGCAGTGGAAAAAGTCCTGAATGCATTGGAAATATTGGAAGCATAGGAGGTATCGGTGCTATGGGGAGCATGGATTCTGCGGAAAAGTTGAATAATACGGCCGGCATTGGCGGCATCGCCGTCAGATTGCTGGTGATTAACGGACCTAACCTTAACCTGCTGGGCCGGCGGGAACCGGATGTCTACGGCCGCCAAACTTACGAGGATTTAGTGAGACTAATCAAAGAGCAAGCGGCACAGAAGGGTCTGGAGGTTGCCATCTGTCAAAGCAACCATGAGGGAGAAATCATTGACGCCATTCATCAGGCCACCGGCAAGTATGACGGCCTGGTCATCAATCCCGGCGCCTACACGCATTACAGCTATGCCATCTTCGACGCCATTAAAGCCGTCGGCCTCCCTGCCGTGGAAGTGCATCTCTCCAACATTGCCGCCCGAGAGGAGTTCAGACGCCATTCGGTAACCGCCGCCGCTTGCCTGGGGCAAATCAGCGGCCTGGGCTTCCACGGCTATCTGGCCGCCATGGATTATCTGGCTGGGCGCTTGGCAAGCCGAGGTGGCGCCGGCGCCGGCAAGGCGGCAGCCGATGAATAGCGGCAGCGGCACTATCACCGGCGCCACCAGGCTGCTGGCCGTGATCGGCCACCCCGTCAGCCATAGCCTGTCGCCCCAGATCCACAACCGGTTTGCTGCCTCTTTGAATCTGTCTTACGCCTATTTAGCCTTTGACGTTACCCCGGAAACATTGCCGGATTTCATGGCAGCGGCCCGCTCCCTGAATATTGCAGGCTTCAATGTGACCATGCCCTTAAAAAGCCTCGTCCTCCCCCAATTGGACGAAATAGCTGCCAGCGCTGATTTGTATGGAGCGGTCAACACCGTCGTCTATAGGGAAGGCAGATTCAGCGGCCACAATACCGACGGCCAAGGCTTTCTGCTGTCCCTGGCTCATGCCGGCCTTGATCCGGCCAAAGCTAACGCCCTGATTCTGGGCGCCGGCGGCGCTGCCAGAGCTGTAGCCATGGCCCTGCTGCAAAAGGGCGCCCGGGTGCAGCTTGCCTGCCGCCGCCCGGACAAAGCTCTTTCTTTGGAAGGTGCGGCCTATTGTTCTTGGAGCGAAATTGCAAACATCATCGAGGCTGAAGACTGCAATCTGCTGATTAACGCTACGCCTCTGGGCATGGAGGGCAGTTCCCCTTCCGGCGGTCCGGATGAGAGCGGTAATTTTACGGATCTCTCCTTCCTTAACAGCCTCAGACCCGGCGCTTTAGTCTACGATTTAATTTACGCTCCCCGGGAGACTCTCTTGCTGCATCAAGCCAAAGCCAAGGGCTTTGCCGTCATGAATGGCTTAGCCCATCTCGTCTGCCAAGCTGCCTTGTCCTTTGAGTTCTTTACCGGCCAGGCGCCTGGCCGGGATACCATAGCGGAATTAATCTCCTCACTATAACGTATATGCCGGCAACGCCGGCTTTCTTTTTATCTTCCTTTATTTTTTTGCCGGAAATGGTCCCTCATTCTTTTCATCTCAGCCATTCCGCCAAACATCGCATTGATTTTCTCCGCTTCGATCTCTTTAGAGGAAAGACCGTCGTACCTGGCTTCCTTTTTCAACTTCTGATAGCTCTCCAGACGCCGGCTGTCCAGCTCCCCCGTTTCCAAAGCCCGGCGCACAGCGCAGCCCGGCTCTGTCGTATGGCCGCAATCCCGAAAGCGGCATTGCCCGACTAATTCGTCTATATCGGCAAAGGATTTGGATAAATTGACAGCCTCCACCCCCAGTTCGCGCATGCCCGGCGTATCAATAACAATACCGCCCTGGGGCAAAACCAGCAGCTCTCTGCGGGTGGTTGTGTGCCGGCCTTTATCCTCCCAGCCGATGTCCCCCGTGGCCAAAAGCTTTTCTCCCGCCAGTTCATTGATCAGCGTGGATTTGCCTACGCCGGAAGAACCGATGAAGGAGGCAGTGATCCCCGGCTGTAAATAAGGCAGCAGCCTGTGGCAAGAAGCCCGGTCATAACCTGAGGTGGTGATTACGTCGGCGCCGGCGGCAATCCCGGAGACCTCCAAAGTAACGCCGCTTAAATTTTCACAAAGATCGGCTTTGGTCAATACGACTACAGGTGTGGCGCCGCTGCTCCAGGCCACCGCCAAATAGCGCTCCAGCCGACTTAAGTTGTAGTCATTATTTAAAGCCATACAAATGAACACTATGTCAATATTAGCGGCTACCACCTGCCTTTGCTGACCGGTGCCGGCGGCGGTACGTTCAAAAGCACTTTTACGGCTTAACACCTGCTGGATAATAGCGTTGCCGCCACTTCCACCATTGCCGCCGCCATCGCCGGGACTGCCGCCGCTGCCGCCCTTAGGGAGATCGGCCAGGACAAAATCGCCTACGGCAGGATATTCCGCCAACTCCTTTACCTTATAGCGAAATTTCCCGGAGATTTCCGCCAGATACTCCCCTTCCTTCGTTACTATCTTATATAGGTCTTTATATTGTGAAACCACTCTCCCCAGACACCAGCCGGAATAAAGAGCCGCTTCCTCAAAATGCTGCTGGCTTGCACCGTAGCGAATTAATTGATTCAACATTGTTCGCACCTCACGTATTTGAAATTATCGGTAAAACAAAAAGGGCATAGTCGGCCGACTATACCCAAGCAGTCCTTATAAAGCACTGTTGGTCATAGCCATCCAATGGGAACATTACTGCACAACAAATAAACGATTGAATATCGTATTTTTGATGCTAATGCAATGACTGTTCCTTATCGGACAATGACCAAACACACGCCTCTTTTCTCTTCAAATCAGTGCAACACTGTGCTCACAGTATAACCCCATAGCCGGCTTTTGACAATAGACGAATTTTCCAGCCGATGTTTGCTGTATAATAAACGATATTACATTTAGAAAGGACATCAGATATGATACGCGATTTATTGCCACAGGATAAAGAGATATTTATGACAATGGCGAAGGAATTCTACTCCTCGGCAGCGGTAGTCCATAATGTCGATCCGGAGAATTTCCAGAAAACCTTTAATGCAGCAATGGACAAATCCCCCTTCATCCGCGTTCTGATTATCGCGGCGGCACAAACCCCTGCCGGCTACGCTCTTTTGTCCTTTACCTATTCAAACGAGGCCGGCGGCATTGTGGTACTGATTGAGGAGCTATATATAAATGAAGCTCATAGAAGCAAAGGATTAGCAAGCGAGTTTTTTGCTTTTCTGGAACAGGAATACCCTTTGGCAAAGCGCTTCCGCCTTGAGGTCAGAAAAGACAACAAAAAGGCTATCGCTTTGTATCGGAAACTTGGTTACCAAAGCCTGGATTATGTGCAGATGATCAAAGACAGCTGATCCCTTTTGTCCCCACCTTGACCTGGTACAGCCGGCTAAACCTCATCTGAAAGAATTGATTCAGCAGCACTGCCCGTCTGTCAAGGTCTGTATCGGCTTGTTTCGGCGGCGAATTTTGTATTGGCGTTTGTATTCGTACATCCTTTCATCGGCAGCACACAGCAAATCACCGGCCAACATGGTGTTGCTGCTGCCTACAGAAATAACGCCGTAGCTTATACTGTACTCATAAGCGATAGCCGGACCGAAGCGGCAGCGAGCTAAGTGATTGCGCAGGGTTTCCAGCCGTTTTTTGGCGTCCTCCGGCTCCCAGTCTTGGACCAGCAGCATAAATTCATCGCCGCCGATACGGCAGGCAACGGCATCGGCAGAAAATTCCCGCAGAGCCTTTGCTACTTGAATAATATACTGATCCCCTTCGGAATGACCGAACTGATCATTGACAAGCTTAAGATTATCTATATCGACAAAACACAAGATGAAACTGTACTTTGCAGCCAGCCATTCGTTCAGTACCTGCATGCCATAATGCCGGTTATATATTTGAGTCAGCGTATCGTAATTGGCAATGCTTTGCAGGTTATTTAACTGTTCCCTTTCACTGCTGACGTCAGTGAGGACAAAGGCCAGGGCATTGCGCTGGTGCCAATGTAAAGGGTGAGCCGATACGGAATAATACCGGACGCCGGTATTGTTTGACAACTCCAATTCCCTTGCATGAGTTTCTTCTTTATTGACTATGGCCTGAGCCTGCCTTCTTAGCCATTTACGCAGCTGCTGCCGGGAATCCGGATCCGCCAGCGCTTCATCGATCTCCCGGCTGACGAACAGCCACTCCCCCGTATCCGTATCTGTCACGATAATCCATTGAGCAATTTGCTCCGCCAAAATTTCAAAAAGGTTTTTATTCTGCATAAGAATGTGATTTTCTTTTTGCCGGATTTCTATCTCTTTTAATAAAGCGTTGCGCTGCCGCTCAAGCTGGCCGGTCATGTCGTTAAATGCTGCGGAAAAATCGCCCATAAAATCAACGCGCTGCTGATAATCTCCTTTGGCCACTTGCTGAGTCTGCCATGTCAAATGCTTCAGCGAAGCGTGAAGAGCCTTGAGCGGAGCAGCTATTTCATTTTTGGGCGGCGGCAGCTTGATATTTAAATTGCCTTTGGATATGGCTTTCGCCAAAGCCGTAGTTTCCAGGACGGATTGGGAAAACTCTGTCAAACCCTGGCCTAACTCCCGAAAGCCCTCGGGCAGTTCCTCTAAATTCAGCACAGCCTGGTCAGGATCATAGATCACATTTTTTAAGTAATCAAGCAACAGCTTAGCTACAGGGTCCAAAACCTTCAGCTCTCTTTCATAATAACCGAATAATAACCGACAGATCTCTTGGCATCTCTCAGATTTTTTATGCTATAATTATAGTCAAATTAACGAATAAGGTGGCAACAATGAACGCCGAATCGATAAGATGCCGTCATTGCGGCGCAATGATCCATTTTGCAGAGGATCAGGAGTCTGCTCAATGTGAATATTGTCTGTCTTTAGTCAAAAGAGGGCGGACAAAGCAGAAAAAAGCAAAGCAGGTAAAATCAGAATCCATTGTATCGGCCAAACACAGCCCATTACCTGCTGCACCTCAGACTGCTGCCCCATCATCACCGGCCGGCCCATCAGCTTCTGCGGGACCGGGCAGGCTGCCATATTCCACGCCAAAAGCTAAGGAAAACGATGATTTGCCAAAGCCCTTAATCATCCTGTTGCTAGTTTTCTACGCCATAATTTTTACTATTGTTATTCTATTTTCATACGTCTAATTTTTATTCCTGTTATAATCCGCTGATTTTAGGCAATTCTAAAAGCCAAAAGGAGGATAATAACATGGACCCCAGACAAAAACCTTTTAAGCGCATATCTCTTGACGGTGACATTGACAGGCCGATTCCCGAAGATATATATCCCGTGCTGGACACTGATCTTGCCCGTGACAACCTTGAAAATGATATCTCCGCCGCCGATTTACAAGATTTATAACGAATGAATATATTAATTTGTATTACTATATCACAAACACCGTTAAAACAAAAGTAATTACTGTTTAATCCGGTATCGCATAAGATTATTCGAGGAGGCTATGGGGTACCGGTTCTCGCAAAAAAAGCCCTCCCGCAACCTTAGCAGGCTGCGCAGGAGGGCTTTTTTTGATCTTTATACGCAGATAAGCGCGGGGTTTTCCAAATACTTTTGCAGGGTTTGCAGAGCAGCGCCGATGGCGGCGCCGTCCAGCACCCGATGATCATAGGTGATAAATACGGTCATCATGGTACGAATGCAGATCTGATCCTGATATACCGCCGGCTTCTTTACGGTGCGGCCAAAGCCAATAATGGCTACCTGGGGCGGACTGATAATCGGCGTTCCGGTATCAATGGGGAACATGCCCACATTGGTGAGGGTAAAGGTGCCTCTGCTCTGCTCGCCGGGCAGCAGTTTGTTTTCCCGGGCCCGCACAGCCACTTCCCGCAAGGCCTGGCTTAACTCCAGCAGGCTCATTTGTTCGGCGCTCGCAATCACCGGCACCATCAGGCCGATATCCGTGGCCACCGCCGTGCCCAGATTGACATTGGGATAAGTGGTGATATTGGCGCCGTCAAAAGTCGAATTAAGCAGGGGGTTTTTCTGCAGCGTCCTGATCGTGGCCATGGTCAGCAAATCGTTCAGCGTGATCTTCCGGCTCAGGAAGGCTTCGTTTTCCAGCAGCTTGCTGCGGAAATCCACCAGGTCGGTAACGTCAAACTCCACGGTGTTATTGCATTGAGCCATACTGTGCAGGCTCTCAAACATATTGTTGGCTACGGCTCGCTTCAGGCCCGCCAACGGCGTAATCACAGGCTGGCCGCTGACGGTGAGCTTGCCTGCCGCTGCGCTTGACCCAGCGGCGGCTACGGCAGACATATCAGATACTCCGGCTGTACCGATGGCGGCCGTGGTGGCTGTGGCGCCGCCGGTTTGGGCTGCCAGCACGTCCTTGGCCACAATGCGGCTGTTGATGCCGCTGGGCTTGACCATTCGCAGATCTACCAGGTTTTGCCGGGCCAGCTTTTTAGCGTAGCCGGTTGCATTAATGCGACCCTGGGCGGATACCGGAGGCGCGGCGACCGGCACAGCCACGGCCGGCGCAGCCGCGACCGGTGCGGCGGCAGCCGGCGCAGCGGCTGAAGCATCGCCTCCTTGCAGGGCAGAATACTCCTCCTGATTGGCGGCAATGTAACCGATGGCGCCGCCTACGGGGATCACATCCCCCTCCCGGGCAACGATATGGAGCAGCCCGTCATAAGGAGATAAGCATTCAATGATGTTTTTCTCGTTTTCATATTCCATTACCACCTGGCCGGCGGCAAGCTGCTCCCCTTCTTTCGCACGCCAGCTGGTGATCGTTCCCTCGATCATGGTTAGGCCCGCTTTAGGCATGACTAATGTAAAGCTCATGTTTTATTTGCTTTGTCCGCATATTTGCGCGACAAATCCTTCCTTTCCCTATAAATTTGCTACGGAGTGCTAGAGCATTTTGCGGATGGCGGCTGCAATCTGCTCTGCATCGGGTATAGCGTACTTTTCTAATTCAATATTGTAGGGCAGAGGAACATCCAGGGCGGCAACACGAACAACGGGGCCGTCCAGCTCATCGTACATTTCTTCCTGCATCATGGCTGCAATTTCTGCGCCGACGCCGGAGGTTTTGTTGCTTTCTTCCACAACCATGGCCCGATGGGTTTTGCTGACGGAACGCCGTACTGCTTCTTTATCAAAGGGTACCAATGTACGGGGATCCAATACCTCGACGCTGACGCCTTCCTTGGCCAGGGCCTCGGCTGCTTCCAGGGCTCTGCCCACCATCAAACCGATGGCGATTACGGTAACATCGCTGCCTTCCCGCTTGATATCGGCTACGCCAAAGGGAATGGTGTACTCTTCCTCGGGTACTTCCCCCTTTGTCTTATAAAGCTGCTTATGCTCAAAGAACATAACCGGGTTGTCGTTGCGGATGGCTTCTTTCAGCAGGCCCTTGGCATCGTAAGCATTGGAAGGGCTGGCAACCAGCAGACCGGGAGAGTGCATATACAGACTTTCCAGACAGTTGGAATGCTCGCCGGTGGCGCCGAAGGAAGATCCCATGGCGCTGCGGATTACTAAGGGCAGCTTATATTCCGGCCCATGCATATACCGCCATTTGGCTATGCAATGATAGATCTCCGCGAAGGCCACCAAAGAAAAGTCGGCATACATCAGTTCAACGCAAGGCCGCAGACCGGTTTCCGCAGCGCCCATGGCCGCGCCGATGAAGGCCATTTCCGAAATGGGAGTGTTGCGAACCCGCTTGGGGCCGAATTCCTCCAGCATGCCCCGGGTAATTCCAAATATATTGCCAAATTCGGCGATGTCCTCGCCAAAGACTAAAATCCTGTCATCCCGCCGCATTTCTTCTTTCATCGCGTCGCCGACGGCCTGTGCAAAAGTGACCAGCATACTATTTCCTCCTCGTTTCTTTCCTGTTATTTAAACGTACAAGTATTCGTAGATTTCTTCCGGCGTGATGGCGGGGCTGGCTTCGGCAAAGGCGATAGCCCTTTCCATTTCGTCGTCGAACTGCTGATACATATTGTCGATAGTAGCCTGATCGATAATCTTTTTATCCAAAAGCAGTTTTTCCATCTTAGCCACGCTGTCTTTTTGCATCCATTCCTCAGTGACCTTTTTATCCCGGTAAGGCGTCTGATCGCCCTCGAAATGGCCCCTCCAGCGATAGTTTTTGCACTCCAGCACAGCCGGGCCGTTGCCTGCCCGGATATGATCCGTCAGCTTCTTGGCGGCTTCGTAAACGTTCAATACGTCAGTGCCGTCGGCAATGGCCGAGGGCATACCGTAGGAGGCGGCTCTGTCGGCGGCGGGATTAGGCACGGAGGAGCCTTGGGAAACGTGGGTGGAAATCCCGAACTGGTTATTGTCGCAGACAAACAGCACCGGCAGCTTCCAGACGGCAGCCAGGTTCATGGCTTCATGAACGGGGCCCCTGTTAGCGGTACCGTCGCCGTAGAAAGTGTAAGCGATGTTGTCGATACCGTCATATTGCAGGCGCATGGCTGCACCGCCTGCCAGACCGATATCGCAGGCCAAAGTGGCGGAAAAGCCCAACATGTTGTATTTGAGCTGGGAAACGTGATTGACGCCGCCCCGGCCGCCGGCATTACCGGTGCGCTTGGCCATGATTTCCGAGAAGGCGGTTTCCAGGCTGACGCCCAGCAGATTGGCAACAGCAATGCAGCGATGACTGTTTTTGAAGTAGTCGCCCTGCTGCCGGGTGGCCAGGGTGCCGGCGTAGCAGGCTTCGCCGCCGAGACCGCTGTGGATGTGGCCGGGGATTTTGCCCAGAGCATAGGTATCCACCAATTTTTTTTCAAATAACCGGCAATGCAAAAGCTCTTCATACAACTTCACTAAAAATTCGTTACTGTATTCCATGTGCTTTTTCTCCTTACTTTGTGATTTTGAAGGTGACAAAAGGGGTTAGCGGTTGACCATATGAATAGCCCGTTTTTCCACCGCCAGAGCGGCTTCCCTGACGGCTTCGCCCACTGTGGGATGGCCATGTATGGTGCTGATCAGGTCATTTACGGTGGCTCCCATCCGAATGGCTAAAGCTCCCTCCATGATCAGATCCGTGGCCCGGGGGCCGGCCATGTGCATACCTAAGACCTTATGGTCTCCTGCAGCCGCCACAATTTTGATCAAGCCCACGCCCCCGTTCATAATCAAGGACTTGCCGTTGGCCGCCAGAGGGAAGATGCCTGTTGCGTAAGGGATATTCTTCGCCTGGCAGGCTTCTTCCGTCAGGCCGACGGTAGCGATTTCCGGCGCCGTATAAACGCAGGAAGGGTTGGTACTTTCATCATAAAACGCTTCATGACCCAGGGCATTTTCCGCCGCAATCTCTCCTTGAACGGAGGCCACATGGGCCAGCATCGTTCTCGAAGTACAGTCGCCAATAGCATATATGCCGGGCACGTTGGTTTCCATCCGGCTGTTGGCAATGATAAAGCCTCTTTCCTGAAGGATACCGGCTGCTTCCAGACCCAGGCCGACCGTATTGGGCCGGCGGCCGGTGCAAACGAGAACCTGCTCGCCCTCAACCAGGGTCTTCCTGCCATCCACATCAACCTGAACCCTTGCAAGAAAGCCGCCATCCGTAACGGCCATAACCTTGGCTGCCGTCAGGATCTTTATGCCGTTCTTCTCCAACTGTTTGCGGGCGGCCCGGGCGATTTCTTTATCGATCATCGGCAAAACTTCCGGCAGCATCTCGATCACCGTCACATCTGTACCAAAACTGCTGTAGGCTGTGGCCATCTCGATGCCGATAACGCCGCCGCCAATGATCACCATGGAAGCGGGCGGCCGGCTTAAATTCAGCCCTTGGGTGGAATCGATACATTTGGGACTGTCCAGACCGGGTACCGACGGCATTATCGGCAAAGAGCCGGTGGCAATGATGATTTTATCGGCGCTGAGGCTGCGCTTGCCCGAGGCTTCCGTAACCTCCAGGGTTTTTGGCCCCGTAAAACAGGCCGCACCGGAAATCACTTCCACGTCGGCAGCCTTCAAAAGCTGAGTGACGCCCCGGACAAGCTTGGCAGTAATTTGGCTTTTATTCTTTTGCACCTGGGCAAAGTCCAACTGAGGAACCGCAATAACACCGGCCAAGGCGCCGTATTTGGCTTCCGCCAGCAGCTCCGCGCTGTGCAGCAATGCCTTCATCGGAATGCAGCCGATATTCAGACAGGTGCCGCCCAGATGTTCCTTTTCGACCAGGGCGACCTTTGCCCCAAGCTGGGCAGCCCGGATAGCGGCAACGTAACCGCCCGGGCCGCCGCCGATCACAATCATACTCGTCATTACTTATGATCTCCTTTGTTTTCTATTTCGTGATGCTGGGCAGCAGCATAGAAATCTGCGGGATGAAGGTAATCGCCAAAAGGGCTACGATACCGGCCAGAATGAAAGGCACTATTTTTCTGCAAATTTCTGATACGCTGGTTCCCGATATGCGGCAAGCCACGTAAAGATTGATGCCTACAGGGGGGGTAATCAGGCCGATTGCCATATTGACCGTCAAAAATACGCCGGCATGAACCAGATCCACGTTTAAAGCGTTGAGAATGGGAATCATAATCGGTAAAAGAATGTAGAAAGCGGAGCTGGCGTCCAGGAAGCAGCCGGCAATCAGGAAGATTACGTTGATCAGCAGCAGCAGCACCACTTTGCTGGAGCTGACATTCAGCAGCCAGGCGGAAAAATCCGAGGCGATGTGGGAGGTGGTCAAAAGCCAGGCAAAGACGCTGGCGCAAGCCACGATGTACATAACTACGCCGGAGGAGATAGCCGAGTCCACAAAAAGATTCCAAAGGTTTTTGATTTTGATTTCTTTATAAACGAAAATACCGACGATCAAACCGTAAACCACCGCAACGCCGGCGGCCTCGGTGGGAGTAAACACACCGCCGTAAATACCGCCCAAGATGATAACCGGCGTCAAAAGGCCCCAAATGGCATCTTTGAAAGCTATCCACATCTCCTGCCTGGAGGCCTTGGGCTGGATAACAATCTTGTCGTTGTTGCGGGAGGACCAGCGGGCAGCGACAACGTAGGCGATACCCACGACGATACCGGGAATGATGCCGCCGCTGAATACCTTGCTGACGGAAACATCGGCAATGGAAGCGTAAATAACGAAGGCAATACTGGGGGGGATAATGATGCCGATGGCGCCGGAGGCGGCCATCAAGGCGGAGGACATGCCCTTGTCATAGCCCAGCCGGGACATAGCGGGAATCAAAACGCTGCCCAGAGCCGCCACAGTGGCGGGGCCGGAGCCGGAGATGGCGGCAAAGAAACAGGACACTACCACCAACACGCCGATCATACCGCTTTTGCGGTGGCCGACGCAAACCGTGGCAAAGTGAATCAGCCTTTTGGAAATACCGGCATAGTCCATGATCACGCCGGCCAAAATAAAGAAAGGAATGGCCAGCAGCGTAAATTTGCCGATGGCGGAATACATGATGCTGGGGAACATGGCTAGGGGATAACCGCCGTAAACCAGGCCCACCAGGGTGGAAAGGGACAACGAAATAGCGATGGGGATATTCAAAAAGATGAAAAGAAAAAATAGTCCAAAGAGTATCAATGCTAGCATATAACCTGCTCCTCCCCTGCTTTAGGCTCCTGGCCTCTCCACAGCCGTAAGAACTCAAGAATACCGGCCTGCAGGCTGCGAACAGCGATAAATAAGCCGCCTACAGGCATAGCCAGGCCTTGCAGAGCCGAAGGAAGGTGGAGAGCCGGGGTCATGGATTTCAACATGATCTGATTACCGACCATCTCGAAGCCCAGGTAAACCATGAAACACATAGTGGCTAAGGAGCAGACCATGGAGAGCAGGACAAAGACAGCCTGACCCTTGCGAGGGAATTGATCCACAACGAAGCTCATGCCCAGATGAGAGTATTTTTTGTAACCGGCGGCAATGCCCAGCATGGAAACCCAGACAAAGGCCATAACCGTCAGCTCTTCCGTAAAGGAAAAGGAATTGGCAAGCAGATAGCGGCTTACAACATTGGCAAAATTCATTACCGTCATAAAAGCCAGAAAGATAACAATCAGTGTTTCCTCGATATAGTCAAGGATTTTTAATACCATTTTCATAATTTCCTCACGATGACCTTTCTGTCATTTTTATATAGAGAGGAAGGGGAAGCCTTAGCTTGCGCCCTTCCTCTATTTTGCAATACATTAAAATGATGGATTCTGCCGGCAGCCAACCGGAGAAAATTAGAACTTATAGCCAAAGGCGGCAAAGACATCTACGCCAATCTTATCCTTGTACATTTCATAGACGGGAGCCGCAGCCTTCTGGAAAGCGGCGATTTCTTCGGGTGTCAACTCGTTGATTTCCATAACTTTAGAGAATTCCTCAATGATCTGGGCGTCTTTATCCCGGGAGGCTTTAACCTGAGCTGCACCGGCTGCCTTGCCGGCTTCTTCAAAGATGGCTTTCTCTTCGTCGCTGAGGCTCTTCCACAGCTTGCCGCTGCTCATGATCATGAAAGGATCATAAGAGTAGTTCCAGATGGTCATGTACTTTTGGACTTCCTGGATCTTGGCGCTGCGGATAGTGTCATAGGGATTTTCCTGGCCGTCGATGGTGCCCTGCTGCAGAGAGGTAAAAACCTCGCCGAAGTTCATGGCTGTGGGATCGGCGCCGAAGAGCTTATAGAGCTCCACATACATAGCGATAGGTGGTGTACGGACCTTCATTCTGGCCAGGTCGGCAGGGGCATGAACGGGACGGACGTTGTTGGTCAGCTGACGGAAGCCGTTTTCGCCCATGCCCAGGACTTTAACGCCTTTTTCTTCGATCATGGAGGCCAGCATTTTGCCGCCTTCGCCGTTAAAGAGAATTTCGTCTACGCTGTCATAGCCTTTGGTGAACAGCCAGGGCATGGAAGTGACGGTGAGACGGGGATCAAAGCCAGTCATGTTAATAACGGAACGCATGTCCAAATCAGTGATGCCGGTGAAGAGCATTTCCGTACCCTTTTGCAGGTCGCCGCCGGAAAGCTGCTCGTTGGGGAAAATCGATACGGTATATTTGCCGTTGGTTTTTTCTTCGATAATTCTCTTGAATTCTTTGGCGCCAACCATCCAAACGCTGGCTTCACCGGTAGTTACGTTCATTTTCAGGTCGATAGCCTTAACGGGAGCCTGAGTGGCTTGCGTGGAACCCTGGGAAGCGGGCTGCGCGCCGCCTTGAGAACTGCCGCAGCCGGCCAGCAAGCCGGTGATCAGTAATAAGCACAATAACGTAGAAACTAGCTTTTTCATTTTCTGTTCCTCCATTCGATTTATGTTTCTTCCTTAGACATAAAATAAGTCCGTTATTTCTCTCCGCTGATTACTACCCCCATTCTTTCTTCAATGATTTTTATACAAGCGCAATGGTCTTCATTACCCAGATTGCGGGCTCCCACTTGCTCCATGTATTCTAAAGCCAAAGCCGCAAAGGGAATTTCAACTCCCATGCCGGCAGCCAGCTCCACAGCGTTGCTGAGATCCTTTTGATGCAGTATGGTTTTGGCGCTGGGCCGGAAGTCCCGCGCTATGATCTTTGGCGCCTTTTCGCTAAGAACGGTACTGGCCGCATAGCCGTCCTTGATGGCGGCAAACAATACCGTCGGATCAATGCCGGCTTTTTGGGCAAAGGCGAAGGCCTCACCCATGGCCAAGATATTGCAGCCGACGATCATGTTATTGGCCAGCTTGGCAATATTGCCGCTGCCGATAGGTCCCATGTAGGTTACCCGCCGGCCGATACAATACAAAAGCTCCCTTATAGTCTCAACAGCTTCACAATCGCCGCCGCACATCAGCACCAGTTCGCCGGAAATCGCAGCTCTTTCACCGCCGCTGACAGGAGAATCTACCAGCTGCACGCCGGCGGCACAGGCCATAGGATATAAATCTTGCAGAATATGAGGAGCCGTAGAGCTCAAATCAATAATGATAGCGTCTTCTCTGGCGTTCTGGAGAATTGTACGTATTGTGCTTTCAACACTTTTGTTGCTGGGCAAGCTGAGAAATATGAATTGACAGATTTTTGCGATATTTGCAGCGCTGTCTTCAGTAATACCGCCGGATTGGCGGAAGGATTCCATTTTACTTTCATTTACGTCATAGCCGACAACGGTCAAGCCGCTTTTGGCGAGAAGATTCTTCGCCATGGGAAGCCCCATTGTCCCTAACCCGATCATCCCGATTTTTTTCATCATCTTCCCTCCGGCGTGATCTATGTTATGAATCTTTTTTGCCTGTTTAACTTATTCGTCTTGTTATACAAGTATGATAATTCTCAACGATTAATTTGTCAACAATCAATTTTTAAGAAAACCCATATAAATAATAGGAAACCCTTACACTGCTTGAAAAAACTATGTCTCTGCCTGGCTTTCTCGCCGTCGGTACGAGGCGGCAGCCACAGCTGAAAGCGGTATTGACAAAATCTTTCCGCAATATTATCATACATGTATTACAAGATAAACAAGATGAAAGAGGTGGTTATTATGACAGAAGAAGTGAAGCTGCTGGATCAAGCCATTTCTAAGTACATTCGGCCCTTGACTTATCCGGTGGCTTTCAAGTTTCTTAAGGAAGGAGAAGAGCTGCCGGCCCGCACGAAGGTTCCCACCCGTGATTTCGGATATCCTATTGCCTTTTGTCAGGCCATGAGCCTGGCCCGCAAATACGGCTGGGCGGTAGCTCTCTATCAGCAGGACCAGGCTTGTCCCCTGGGTCAGGTGATATTGGGCTATAAAGAAGAGCCGGATTTCGTCAAAGGCGGCAACCTGGTTCATCCTTTGTATGTGGGCAGCGAAGAGGCAGGCAAGCTGACCCAATCCACCACTCCCAAAAAACCGGTACCCGACACCAGCGCCATTTTATTGGCCCCTCTGCATCTTTGCAGTTTTGAACCGGACGGCGTGGTCTGTTATGGCAATGGAGCGCAGATTACCCGTTTCGTCCAGGGCGCGCTCTACAATACCGGCGGCTATATCGAGTCCCGCTTTGCCGGACGAGGCGCTTGCGGCGGCGAGGTAATTGTGCCCATCGCAGAAAACCGCTGCAACGTGATCATTCCCGGCGGCGGCGAGCGGGTTTTTGCCATAACCGACGACAACGAGCTGGCTTTTGCTATGCCCGCCGGCAAATTCAAGGATGTCATCGAAGGCCTGGAGGCCACCCATAAAGGCGGCGTAGCCCGTATTCCCACTCCTTTTGCCGGTATTGCGGCCCAGCCTAAATTCCCCGTATATTACAATGAGCTGGCTGCCTATTGTGGTTTGCAGAATGAATAGACTTTTTGGTTGTATGCATAATCCTTCCCCCCTTTCCTGAGTTTTCTTGTTAAAATTTGCACAATTAAGTGTGAGAGTAAGGTCAATACTAAAGAATAGCTTGAAAACTTTTAAAAAGTATGATTAATTATTGTTATGACGTTAAAGATAATACAAGTCTGACATCTAATAATAATTAGGTAGGGGTGCATATGGATTATTATATAACCGGCAAGTTAACCAGAAGCGAAGAGATTTACAATATGATGCTGCAAAACATCATTAACGGCGTTTGGACGGTAGATGAAAAAATTCCTTCGGAAAATCAGCTGTGCAAGATATACAACACCAGCAGAGCCAGCATACGTATGGCGATTACCATGCTGCAAAGCAAGGGTTTTCTGAAAACCAGGCAGGGAATCGGCTCCTATGTCTGTATTCCTGCCGGCTATCATGAGTTTATCAAATACAGCAGCGCCAGTCCCCTGCAAATAGACGAGCAGCACCGGCTTTTTATCGAATTCCGGCAGGCCGTGGAGGGCAAGGCCTTCGAGCTTTTCGTACTGCGGGCCGAAAAAGAGGATTACGAAGAGATGCGCAATGCCGTTGAAAATATGAAGCTGCATTTTGACGACGGCGTAAAATTCAACGCAGATGACCTTAATTTTCATAACGCAATATACAAAGGTTCAAAAAATAATTTCATTATCAATTCCATTCAGATGAACATGGCTGTAATGAGATCTTATTTTGAAAAGATCAATCTGTTCATGACGCCGGATCAGCGTAAGGACGTAAGTCTGCGCCATGAGGCCATCTATATGGATTTATGCAACGGTAAAGTGCGCTCCTCCAAAGAGCGGTTGAATCACGAAATTGTGCAGTACTATCACAATATGCATCAATTTGCTCTGCCTGATCACAGCGAGGAGGACGAAGAAAAAGCAAAATAAACAAGCCGCCTAAAGTGGCGGCGGAATGGAGCAAATATGATCCGGACAGTCCATGGTTCAGTCAAAGAGGCTGTAGCCTTTCGCTTAGGACCCGGTATGGATGTAATGAATGGGATCAAGGAAGCCTGCCAGCAGGAAGGCATCAAAAACGGCGTGGTGCTTAGCGCCATTGGCAGCCTGGACGGCGCCACCGTTTGCAATCCCATGCCGGTCAGCACAGCGAAGTTTGGTTTTGGCTACGGCAAACCCACTGAGTTTGTAGGACAGATTGAGTTGATTTCCGCCAACGGCACCATCTGCCACGGCGATAATGGCGAAGTCCTGCTGCACCTCCATTGCAGCCTCAGCGACCGCAACGGCAACGCTTACGGCGGCCATATGGTCGAGGGGATGAATAAAGTACTGATGACTACGGATGTGATCGTCGGCGTGCTGGATAAGATTGACATGATCCGCCGCTATGATGAGGAAACCGGCGTGCCTATGTTTCATCCCGAGCCCCTGAAATAGCTTCGGCTAGCGGGCTGAATATAAACTTCTGTGACAGGGCGGACAGCTTCGGCTGCCCGCCCTGCTTTTGGCTGATATTATTGAGGGATCGATGGCTTTTCTCCATTGTTATTTATTGAAACGGTAAACCGGGCAAACAACTCCGGACGACTGCCGATACCAAGCTTTTTATACAGGTTCCTAATGTGATATTTCGCGGTATCAAAAGCAATATCGAGGCTGACGGCTATCTGTTTTATGGTGAGTCCCTGCAGCAGCAAGGCGGCGATTTCCTTTTCCCGGGGCGTCAGATTCAGACTGTCAAAGCGGTCCGCCTGCTCCACCCGTTTTTGCGCTTCGGACATGGTGAGCCTGCGCAAGTCATCTGACCAATCGGCTGAAAACAAATAGCCGGAATAGGCGGGAGATAAGAGTAAAAATATGATAAATAGAATTGCCGATGAGGCCATGGCCGTCCCGTGAAGAACGGAAGGCATCGCTGCCAAAAGATCAGGCACGAGATACATCAACACGCTGACCGGCATAATGACGGCGGCAACCAGCTTGAACAGTCGAAAATCTCCGAACCTGTTCAAAACGCACCCCAGTAGATAGATTCCGGCAAGATATCCGATCAGTTGAAGGCCGTGGAGCGACATGGCGGCCATGCGAAGGGCGGACCCTGCCGGCGCATACATGAGAGCATAGCTGCCGACCAAGGCGATAAAAAACAGGTTGCACATCACCCACACGCTGCATCTGAGCAGGATTTGCAGCAGAACGCACAGCAAAACGGCCGCCAGGCCGAAAGCCCCGCATAGAATCATTGCCTCCGGCTCCGCCGCACCCGGCAGGTAAATAAAGAACATATCGATAAAGTACATTGCCATAAAGAAATACAGCATAAGCCAAACGGCAGGGCCTAATCCTTTTCCCTGTCTGTTTCGTACGTGTTCGAAGTCTTTTGCCCGGTATGCAGCCAAGCTGATGACGGTGCCGGCGACCAGCAGAACCATGAAGATACGCAGCCCCGCCGGAGAGAGCAAGGGAAATCCCGCGTTGATCCTGGCCAGCGCATAAAAAAACGAGATAAGGACTATACCCCAAAACCGCTCGGTATTGTTGAGGACAAAGGCATAGGAATATCCGCCGCTTACGGCACAGCCGCCGATTCCGGCCATAAACAGCATGGCAAAGCTAAGACTTACGGCGCTGTCCGGAAGCAACAGCCAAAAAAGGAACCCCACAGACGCAATGACGGCGGATAGCCTTGAGATAGCCGACAGGTTCTTTTGGTTTGAAAAAATAAATAGAACCCCTGCACCCAGGCAATAGGAACCAGCCGCCAGCGTAACGGCGCCAAGGCCGAACAGGCTGTAATCGCTTTTGAAGAGTACCTCTTGCATGTTGGCAAAGATCATAGCCAGAGGAAAGGCAAAGAAATACGGCAAATGACTGCGCCGGATATTTTTCAGGCGCAGCGTCTCCTGGACGTTCCATAACCGGAGGATGGCGGAAAGCAAACGGGACGGATAGCTTGCCCGTGCAGCTTCCTGCTTGTCCGCAGCAAATAGATATGTTTGCATGTAATCGCCTCCGCCGATTTACAATGTTGCATATCGGAAAGGTTGGGGTTTCATAAAATAGTATATTCCCTTAAGGAAATAATTTCAAGACAACTCTCGTGCATAACATGTCTGAGAAAAATACCCACGACAGCCGGGTCAAATTGGGTTCCGGAATTCTTCCTGATTTCTCTTAACGCCTTTTCCTGGCTCATGCCTTTGCGATATACACGGTCGTGGGTCATGGCGTCGAAGGCGTCGGCCACCGCAAGTATCCGGCAGGGCAAGGGGATTTCTTCACCCTTGAGCCCATAAGGAACACTTCGCCTTCCATTCCCCCTATTACGGAGCTCACATTCAGCTGCACTGTAAAAGTTTCAGCTGCTCAAGCATGCCGCCGATGCTGGATCTGTCTGTAAAATCCACAACCTGCCCGTAGGTGGACAGCATCATTTTCTCTTCAACGTTTAAGTCTGCCGCCGCTTTCTTTCTGATGGTTCCTACCATCACGCTCATCATAATGCGATGGCTGAAACTGAGCCTCGGATAGTCAATACCGCCCCGGAAATGGAACAGCTTAATTTTCTCCCTCATCTCGGGGGTGAGCGCCTTGGACAATGAGCGGCAGATATTGGCGATATTTTCTTCATCGTGTACATCGGCAGCCCCCACAGTAAACAAATACAGGTCTTTATCCTTAATTGTAGGAAAGGCCTTCGTGATCAGGGAAAGGCCGTTTACGCCGCCGGCATAAAGGCCGCCGCCATAAATGATCGTATCGTAATTCTGTAAAAGCTCCGCTTTTATCTTTCCTGCCTCCGCCAAATCCGCCCCTATCTCCTGAGCTATCCAACCGGCATATTTTTCCGTAAAACCATAACAGGATTTATAAACGACTATTACTTTTGCCATATTGCCTTTTCATCCTTTCCAGATTGTCAAAAACCGCCTCTACCGTGTTTCTGGCGCTTGCCAGCAGATCATCATCAATGCCCTCAAAAAGCTGTTCCAGAAAAGCCGCCCCCCCGGCTTCAAACTCTGCGAAAAATTGAAAGGTTTTCTCCGTCAAGGCTACGGACAGGTTGCGTTTATCCTGCTCGTTTACGCTAAGGGCCACATAACCTTTGGCGGAGAGAGCCTCCAGCATTTTTCGCACATTCTGGCGGCTGCTGCCGATAAACTCCGCTATTTCCGTGACTGACGGCTGCTGTATTTCCATATTAAAAATCATGGCAAGCAGCAGCCATTGCTTCAAGCTGATCTCCTCCAAAACAGCATCACCCAGGGTCTGCAGCTTATTGGCAACGAGAAAAATGCTGCCAAAAAGGTATTCTTTAGTTGGAATGTCCATTTGGGAATCCTCCTCATAATAAGCAACCTATTGCCCATTATTTTATGCAATAGATTGCGTTTTGTCAATAGAATTTAACCTTTGATTGCCCGACGGCATATTATGGGCTATAATGGAAATATCAAGGTCAGCAGGTAAAATAGACGGGAGGCGTTGAGAATGATCATTACTCTTAAGAATCGTATGGGAGTCTTACGGGAATGCAAGCTGGGTTTTAGCTGGACTACTTTATTTTTGGGCGTGTTTGTTCCCTTATTCAGGAAAGATTGGTCCTGGACCTTGATCATGTTCCTCGCCGCGCTGCTGACTCGCGGGCTTTCATGGCTTGTCTTCCCCTTCTTTTATAATAAGATGTATATAAAAGGGCTGCTAAAGGACGGGTTTCGGCCGGCAACCATAGATGCAAGAGATATCCTGGCCAAAGAAGGCTACGGTGAATTTGATATAGAACTTTAAATGTGTAAAAAAAGCTCGAAAATCTTTATTTGACAAATTAGTTTTTTTCACTTATACTTATGAAGTGTTCTAAATGTATTAGATTGATTGCCACGAGCTGTAAGTCAATTATCATTTTGGCTTCAGCACTTGTGGCTTTTTCTTTGCTCTAGAATAATTAAAATTTAGGAGGTATCATCAATGAATAGTGGTACTGTAAAATGGTTTAATGCTGACAAGGGTTTTGGTTTCATCACCAATGATAACGGAGGAGACGACGTTTTTGTACACTTCTCCGCTATTCAAAGCAGCGGATTCCGCTCTTTAAACGAAGGTCAAAGAATCAACTTCGATATTGAGCAAGATCCTAAAGACAGCCGTAAGCTTCGGGCCGTCAATGTCAGCCTTGCTTAAGCAATCAAAAGCGCCGTCTCCTCGGAGGCGGCTTTTTTATTGCCTTTTTTATTGTTTTCTCATTGCTTATTCGGTGGATTGCATTGGCTTGCCGCGGCTTTCAAGGGCGCCGCTGCTGCGAAAAGAAGTAGGACTGGCGCCGAATTCCCGGTCAAAGCAGCGGCTGAACGTGCGCACGGAGTTAAAGCCCACGGCAGCGGCGATATCGTAGGCAGGCATGTCGGTTCCCAAAAGCAGCCCGGCGGCAACCCACAGGCGGAAAAAGAGCACCATTTGCGAGAAAGTACAGTGAAAGCTTTTTTCCATCATGTTGGTTATAGTGGCTTCGCTCATAAAAAGGGCAGCGGCGGCGGTGCCGGCCGTAATCGGCTCCCGGTAATTCTCATTGATATAGTAAAGGATGGAATAGGCTGCGTCCGTCACTTGAACCTGACCCCGGCCGGTATCATTCACGGTATCTGTCCGGTACCGGTCAGGAGTTTTTCCGCGGATCGCCTTGAATTGACGGTAAAATGCGGCCTGAGAGCTGTAGCCCACGGCCCGGGCTATATAAGGAATGCTCAGCTCATTAAATTGCATCATGGCGCTGGCATTGCGAATGCGCACATCGTGAAGATTCTGCGAAAAGTTTTTGCCGGTAAGCAAGCGCAGAGCGCTGTTGAGCTCGCTGACCGAAATATTGAAGACAGCCGCCACGGTGGCCGAATCTATCTCCTTATTGAAATGAAGCTGCAAATACTGAAAGGTATTCCAGGCCAGGGAACGCCCGGCGTTTTGATTTTGTTCTATGTAGACGGCGGCTTTGCGTTCAAATATGGCAACCAGCCTGAGCAGGCAGGACAGCACCACCAGCTCGTAGTCGGTAGCACGACTCTCGTTTTCGGCAATAATATCCTCAAACAGCCCCCTCACCTGCTGCTGCTTGTCCTTATCGATGTTCAGACA
Organism: Clostridia bacterium; assembly: GCA_018434325.1. Lineage (GTDB taxonomy): Bacteria > Bacillota > Peptococcia > DRI-13 > UBA5745 > WRMS01. Next base: position 330,889 of record JAHDPO010000007.1, read on the forward strand.
CGGGGGCGCATACTCCAAAATGGAGATACTAAAAGGCACATGGCTGCGGTTGATTTTAAGATAGATAAGAATTGCCAGGGAGTAGCGGCATGTATAGACCTTGATCTTGCTTTTGCCGGCAGGACGCAGCGCATGAACATGAAAGGGAAACAGCCAGGCCATGCCGTTTTGGGCTAAGGGAAAATCGACGCCGTTGACCGTCAGAACAGCTTGCCCCTCCGCCAAAAACAGCATCTCAATTTCATCATGAAAGTGTACCTGTTCCTTGCGGCTAAGCTCCTCAGAAACCGAAAATACCTCGAAAATCTTGAGATTATCCTGAAAATAGGAAGCGCTGGTGTATGGATCCGATTTTTTAAACAAAGCGGGTTCTTTTTTCATATACACACCCCCTAATTGGCATCAGTATAGCATGTTTTGCACAAAAAAGGCCAGAAGAGGGAAAAAATTGATAGTGGTTTTAGGCTTAATGACCGGTTCAATGAAAGCATATCTATAGACAATGACCGAAGCGGCGCCGCCAATTCTATCATAATGAAGATGTAAGTTAATATATTCACAAGGAGGAGTTTCAGATGGGTTTTTACGCAATCACCGGCGGAACCACCGGCATCGGCGCCGCCACCAGAAAACTGCTGCAGGAGCAAGGTCACACCGTCATTAACATCGATATCAAGGGTGGGGACATCACTGCGGATCTGGCAATCAAGGCGGAACGCCAGAGAGCTATTGCCGAACTTCAGCAAAAGGCTGCCGAAGGGCTGGACTGCTTCATCTCCTGTGCAGGCGTCGGCCCCACAGAACCGGGTGATCGCATAATGAGCCTAAACTACTTTGCCGCCAAAGAGCTGACTGAGGCTGCCTTCCCGCTGCTGGCCAAAAAAGGCGGCAATGCTCTTGTGGTCTCCTCCAACTCGGCAAATATGGCCGGGCTCAATACCGAGTTTGTCGCCATCATGTGTGACGAGGACGACGAAGCTAAGGCCTGCCAGGCCGCCAAAGGCCTTGAAGGCCTGGCCAAGCAGCAGGCCTATCAGGGGTCGAAGTTTGCTATCGCCAAGTGGGTGCGCCGTATTTCCGGAAAATGGGCGGCCAGGGGTGTGCGTATCAACGCCATTGCTCCCGGCGCCACCATGACCCCCTTGCTGGAGAAAGGGCTTGCCGATCCCAATTTCACCACAGGAATGCGTACATACCCAATCCCCACGCAGTACGGCAAAGCCGACAATTTCCTGAAGCCTGAACAGATTGCCCAGTGCATGCTGTTTATGATCAGTCCCGCAGCTGACTGCCTGAATGGGACCGTGCTCTATGCCGACGGCGGCACCGACGCCGTTCTGCGCACCGAGCGTTTCTAGAGCAATCAACAACCTGACATAGAAAGGGAGCGACAATATGCATATTCTCGAAAAATATGTAAATCATTTTAACAGCAATGACTCCAAGGTTTTTGCCTCCACCTTTGCCGACGATTGCATTTTCACCGACTCCGCCCCTACCAAGGCCGGTATGGACCCCATGTATGTGGCGGGCAAAGAATGCGTCGACATGATTTTCAACATGTATTTCAGCAACATGCCCATGAAGGCCACCCTGGTAGCCGTGAAGGACAATACCCTGGATTACATCATTTCCTACCCCGGCTTTGACATGCCCTGCCGCGGTACTCTGCTGGAAGAGAAAGACGGCAAAATTGTCCGGTATAGCGTGGCCTTCCGCGAAGACTGAGTTGCCGCAGACCGGCCGCTGCCACCCTGCCCAAAACATTTGTCATTTAAGGAGAGGATGAATTTTATGGCTTTTCCAAAGCTGTTTTCGCCAGTTACCATAGGGAAGATGAAGCTTAAAAACCGGATCATGCTGCCTGCCATGGGTACCAAATTTGCCAATGAGGACCGGACGGTCAGCCGCCAGCTGATCGATTACCATGTGGCCCGGGCCAAGGGCGGCAGCGGGCTCAACATGGTGGAAGTCGCCAGCATACACGGCCCCTCAGCTCCCCGTAAGTTTGTTGGGATTTATGACGACAAATTTATCCCCGGGTTAAAATCCCTCACCGACGCTATCCACGCAGCCGGCGGCAAGGCGGGTCTTCAGTTGTGGCAGGGCGGCCTGGCCGCCAGCTTTGACGATGCCTGCCAGATCATTCTGCCCAGCCCCATGCCTGTATCGGCGGAGCTGACCCTGCCTGCCGCTGAAAAGCAGCTCATCGTGGAGATTGTGGATTGCTATGGCCAGGCCGCCCGCCGGGCTGCCGAAGCGGGCTTTGATTGCGTGGAAATCCACGCCGCCCACAACTACATGATCCATAGTTTCCTTTCGCCTTACTTCAATCACCGCACCGACGAATACGGCGGCTCTTTCGAGAACCGCGCCCGCTTCCCGCTGGCTGTAATAAAGGCTGTCCGGGCAAATCTGCCGCCGGAGATGCCGATTCTGATGCGTGTCGACGCTCACGACGATTTTCTGGAGGGCGGACTCACCATTGAGGATACCATTGCCTTCTGCAAGCTGGCTAAAGAGGCCGGCGTGGATGCTTTAGATGTTTCCCGCGGCAATATCGTCAGCGCCGCCATCCAGTTTGAAGTGCCGCCGGTGGATTTGCCCCGGGGCTTCAACATTGAGAATGCCTCCCGCATCCGCAAGGAAACCGGCATGTTCACCATCGGCGTGGGCCGCATCAACGATCCCCAGCAAGCCGAGGATATCCTGGCTGCCGATAAGGTCGATATGGTGGTTATGGGGCGGGCTCAGCTGGCTGACGCTGATTTTTGCAACAAGGCTAAAGCCGGCGATGTGGACGACATTGTGCGCTGTATCGGCTGCAACCAAGGCTGCTATGACGGCTTTGCCAATAAGAAAAGTCCCCATATCACCTGTCTGCGCAATCCGGCGGTAGGCCGGGAGACCGAGTATGTGCTGAAACCCGCCGTATCTCCCAAGACCGTGCTGATTGCCGGCGGCGGCCCCGCTGGGCTGGAGGCTGCCATCACTCTGAAAAAACGCGGCCATAAGCCGATTTTGTTTGAGGCCAGCAGCCGGTTGGGCGGGCAGTTCCTGCTGGCAGGTGAAGCTCCCCGCAAGCTTGAAATGAAGGAAGCCGCCATCCACATGGGCCGTCAGGCTGAGAAGTTGGGCGTCGAGATCCGCCTGAAAACCCCCGTTACCCCCGAAATAATCCGGGAAGTAAAGTCCGACGCCGTTTTTTGTGCCATCGGCTCAACGCCGATCACGCTGCGGGTACCCGGCGCCGATCTGCCCTTTGTCTGCGACAGCCACGACGTCCTTGACGGCCGTACTTTACCCACCGGTAAAGTAGTGGTGATCGGCGGCGGTCTTGTGGGGCTGGAAACAGCCGAGTACCTGCACCAAAAGGGCTGCAGCGTCACGGTGATTGAGATGCTGCCGGAAGTAGGGGCCGATCTGGGCGATACCCGCAAGGCCGCAGTGATGACGGGGCTCTACGGCAATATTGAGACGATCACCAACGCCGTGTGCACCGAGATCAAAACCGGCGCCGTAGTTATTGAGCGGGAGGGCAAGTCCGAGGAAATCCCTTGTGACGGCGCCGTGGTGGCCATAGGCGCAAAATCCCGGGACAGCTCGGCATTAGAGAAGGCCTGCCGGGAGCTGGGCATTGCCTGGTTTGTGTTCGGCGACGCCGCCAAAGCCCGCCGGGCCCTTAATGCCACTGCCGAGGCTGCCCAGCTGGCCCGCAGCTTTGATGAGCCAAAGGCCCTGGAGACTGCACGCCATACCAAAAAGGTAATCTTTCTCACCGGCGCCTCCGGCGGCATGGGCCTGGAAAGCATGAAACAGATTCTCGACCGGGCCGACCGTTTCCGCCTGCGCATACTGGTGCGCCCTTCCCAGAAGAATCGTGAGATCATGAAGGAGTTTTCCGGTCATCCCGGGCTGGAAATCGTCTGGGGCGACCTCCTGAGCTACGAGGATGTGCTGCGCTTTGTGAAGGGGTCAGACTATGTGCTGCATGTGGGAGCCTATGTTTCCCCCGAGGCCGACAAGTTCCCGGAAATCTGCGTACGCACCAATTACGGCTCCACGCTCAATCTGATCCGGGCAATCAAGACGCAGCCCAATGCCGATGAGATCGCCCTTGTATACATAGGCACCATAGCTGAAACCGGCTGCCGTATGCCGCCTATCCACTGGGGGCGCTGCGGCGACCCGATCAAGGGTTCGATTTTCGATTACTATGCAGTTTCCAAGATCGCCTCTGAACGTGCCGTAGCGGAGTCCGGCCTCAAAAAATGGGTCAGCTTGCGCCAGACAGGCATTATGCCCTCGAAGGAATCGGCGGCCCAAGATCCGATCATTTTCCATCAACCTCCCCGCAATGTACTGGAGTGGGTCACCGCCATTGAATCCGGTATATTAATGGCCAACCTGTGTGAAAACTGGGTGCCGGACAGCTTCTGGCGCAAATTCTACAACATCGGCGGCGGCGGCACTTTCCGCCTTACCTACGAGCAGTATTTCAACGATATGCTGAAACCCATGGGCTTCGGCATGAAGGATGTCTTCGAACCACAGTGGTTTGCCCTCTGCAATTTCCACGGCCAGTGGTATACCGACTCCGATGTGCTCAACGATATCCTCAAATTCCGCGTGATGACTTACCAGCAGTACATTGCCGGCGCCCATGCGGCCATGGAAGCCATGCTGAGCAATCCTCTGGCGGCAGCCATGATTCCCACCAAGGAGCAGATGAAGGCCGGCAATGCCGCCATCGCCAAGCTGGAGCGCGGCACCCTTTGGATGCAGGAGCCCGGCAATGAGGACTGGGTCAAGGCTTTCTTTGGCTCAACTGCGGCCCTGGCCAGGCTGCCGAAGAGCTGGGACGAGGTAGATCTCTCCATGCCGGATAAGACGCCTACGTATCTGAACCATGGCTATGACGAGGAAAAACCCGTCCAACAGCTGGATATAGCAGACATGAAGGCCGCCGCCGAGTATCGCGGCGGTAAATGCCTCAGCTCCGACACAGGTGACTTCTATGCACCGCTGAAATGGCGCTGCGCCTTCGATCATGAATTTGAGGCCAGCCCGCACCTGGTGCTAAAAGGCGGCCACTGGTGTCCCGAGTGTGAGCGCAAGGCCTGGAACTACGGCGAAATCGCCGCCCGCAGCCCCTTCTTCAACCAGGTATGGGCGCCGCTGCATGACCCCTCCGAAACCTACAGCATCAAAAAAGAGGTCAACGACGAACTGATCAAGTAGCACAAAAGAAATCTAAAGGGGGGTTCCAATTGGTTTTCAAAAAACCAATTGGAACCCCCCTGTCATTTTAGATAAGCAAAAAGTTGGCGAATTCATGGAGCATTGGCCGGCGCCACGTCAATAGAATAATGCAACGATGACTCTCGGTACTGCTGTTAGTGAACCCTTGGCGGCGGTAGCTTGTACAAAAATTACGGTTGTGGTCAATTGCCCGGGGCAGGGTGTACAAAAATTGCGTTTGTAGGTGAAATGCAGAGGAAGCATTCCCTCACAACCGAAGAAATTGCACAAAATGCCTTGAGCTTGGCTAAAATAGGTCTCGGCAGCTGCTGCAATTCACCCACAAACGTAAAAATTGTACAGGCCGAATCCGGAAAACACATACAAACGCAAAAATTGTACATCTGCGCCCCAGGATCTGCGGATAGCAGATTGAATCTGCAGAATTGAGTCCGTAGGGCAGAACCGCCTAAGGATCACTGCTCCCCAGCCACAGGCGGTAACTACCCTGCCACTTTCCGCTTTTTCATTTGATCCTTATCTAAATGAAATTGATTGAACCTCCCCTTTTTTATTGCGTTTTGCCCACCTTAGTTCCACTGTTCTTTGGGGGCTGCTGCGAAATCAGAAGCGATTTTAAGCAAAATTGCAAGTTTAAAGTGTGCTGCTCCTCTGCAATAGGGCATTTGTCCAGAAAGCGGCACTAGATACAGCCAAAAATTGGTGTTTAGCCTTATTGAAGCGGGCTTTGGACACTTTAAACTTGCATTTTTGCGTATTTTCCATCACCGTCTTAACCCCGGGGACCTTTCAAACCTGCAAAACTGCGGCCTTATGGAATAAGCTTTACTGGTTTATGGGGGTATAGCCTGTTTGCTCCACTAAATATTGGCCCTGGGCAGACAATATCCATTCAATAAAACGATCCATGTTGGGATTATCTCCGCCGGCGGTAACGGCATAAATATCGGCTGAGAGAGGATACTCGCCGCCGGCAATAGTATCTTTATTGGGGCTGACGCCATCTACTTCCAGCAGCTTTATTTCGTTGTTTTGAATCATTTCCGTAGCAAAAAAGAGAAAGGAATAGCCCATGGCATTCTTATAGTTGCGATAATTTGCGGTCCGCTCGATAATGCCCCCCATTCCCTCCACCACATCTTCTTTAGGCGGAACCATCAGATTTTTGCCTTCCATCAGCTTTTGCAGCATGGTCTGGCTGCCGCTGTTTTCCGGGCGCTGAAAGGCCCGGATCTTTTCGTTTTTGCCGCCGACCTCCTGCCAGTTGGTAATTTTGCCGGCATAAATATCCTGGATCTGAGCCGTGCTGAGGCCCTTTACCTCGTTTTGGGAATTGACAAAAAACACAAAAGCTTCTTTACCGATGGGTGTAAGCTTCAACTCAACACCCTGCCTTTTGGCGTCCTCCAGCTGCTGGGCCGAAGGGCGGGCCACAAAAATAATGTCTGCTTCCCCATTAATCAGACTCGCGTAGGCGCCTACGGTAGTGCTGCAAACCACCTGGCCGCTGCCTTGAACATAATCGTATTTCATCGCGTATATATCATAGTCTCTTTCCGGATAAACGGCCTGAGCAAAGGCGGAATACAACGGATACAAGGCCGTAGCTCCATCCAGGCGAGGCAGCTGCTCCTCTAATTTCAGCGTCGATTCTTCCTCAAGCTTTACCGCTTTGGTATTTTCCGCAAATGGCTTATATAGGTCCAGATTGACCCCCTGCTCGTTAACCTGAGAAAAGCTATTGTGATAAGCTTTATTCACTTCATATCCGCCGACCGACAGCACACATATCCCTAAAAAAGAAAGAAAAAGAATTTTGAGCGGCTTGGGCTTGACTAAAGCAAATACCTTCAAAATGATAAATATAATCAAGGCGCCTGTGCCCACCATGATGAGGGTAAGGTAAAATTCACCGGCGCCGGACAAGGCAGCTATAACTAAGCCGGCAAAACCGGCCAGGCCAAAAACTATTGCGGAAAACGCGCATAGTAAAATTTTCGAGAATATCTCTTTCATGAAAGCCTCCACAAATTCTTTATATTATATAGCAGATAACTAATATCCTTTTTTCATATGCCGCTTTACAAAGGCGGCCAACACTATTAAGCTGATGACAATTGCCGTCAGTAATATTCTGCTGACGCCGCCGGCAGCATGGATGATCTCTCCGGTCGTAATATCGAAAGTAATAACGCGGCCATCCTTTGTGGTCACCGTCAGCGTATTATCCTGCTGATTATGCTCTCGCTCTTTCCATTCTTCCCACCAGGCCGAAGATACCGAAAAAGTCACTTTAGACCGCTCTCTGACCAGCTCTCTCACTGTATAGCTTTTTATCAAATGACCGTTTTCATAAAAAGCAATGGCTGTTCCTTTGAGGTCTCTCCATCCGGTTGTATGAGCGCTGCCTATGTACGCGAAATGGCTGCCATCGCGGGAAAAGAAAATATTGCCATTGTAGAAATATCCCCAACTATAATTAATATTGAAACGCTCATTATCATTGATATAGTAGATATTTACCGGCGGCTCGGTATTGTAGTAAAGCCCCGATTTAAGATGTTTCTCGTCTTCCTCGCCCCGGGGCGTCATGTAAAAGATTTTATCCCCATTATCAAGTATAACCGTATATGGCGTCGGCAGCGCCATAGTGTCGGCGTAAGCAGAAAAGCCCAATAAAAAAGTGATCCCGCAAAAAAACAATGATACCACCATTTTCTTTTTCATAACGATCACCCTCTTACTTATTTCATTTTTGTTCCAGACACACCCTGTTTCGGCCTGTGCGCTTAGCTGCATAGACAGCCTGATCCGCCCGATCAATTACCTTTTCATAATTTAAAACCTGTTCATCACCGCAGTATGCCGCGCCGATGCTGATAGTGATTTGATGGCCGTCAACATCTGTGCTTTGGATGGCGATCCGCAGGCTTTCAGCGATGGCTGACAGCTCTTTTTCGCTGTACCCATAAGCCATTGCCACGAATTCTTCACCGCCATAGCGATAAAAATGCAGCCGAAAATTCTGCGTGAATTTTAGCAGCACTTCGCCAAAGCGGCTCAGGCATCTGTCGCCGGCGGCGTGACCGTAGCTATCATTGAAGCTCTTGAAGTAATCGATGTCCACCATTAAGATCCCCGAGGGTTTTTCTGCATCCGCTGTTTCCAATAGCGCTAGAGTTTCAAACAGCTTGCGTCGGTTGAACAGACCCGTCAGCACATCAGTCTCTTTTTCAATGGTCAGCAGGCGGCTGGCTTCATAGCTTTCTAAACGAACCCGTACCATCATATTGCCCAGAAAGCATCCAAGAATGGCAAAGCACAGGCTATTGATTACATCGTCCAGCGCATACTGCGGCTTCAGGTAAAAGGCCAAAATCGTATGTACCGCAAACCAGAAAACGACAAAGAGATTCATACGGCCGGGCCGGTCGATGAAACCAAGGGGCATAATGCAAAAGGCGCCCAGTAGAATTGTTGCCCTCATGCCAGGCGAGTGGATTACGCTAAGAAATATAGCAAGCATGAAGAAGACGGAAAAGACAATATACAGCCCGCAAAGGCTGTATTTTTTCATAACAGGCAGCCTGGATAAAAAAAACAGCGCGAAATAGACCGAGGCTGCCAGCAAATAGGCGGGGACGGCGCCTGCCTTTGTGCTGCTGAAGGGAGCTGCCAAAAGCGGCAGCAGCAGCAAGATCCCCCCTATCAGCGACAGCGCGGACAACATCTTTTCGTTATATTCTTCGGTGGCCTTGCGGTTATCAGCTGCAAGCTGTATATAGGTTTTCCCCTGGTTGCCAAATGGATTCAACCATTTTTTCATATCATCTCACCTCTGTCGGACTGCCGTCCGGCGGGCCGCTGCTCTACAAATCTATGACGACGCTGATGACGCTGACGCCGCCGCAGTGGAGGCAGAAATCGCCGCTATCATGGCGGCCTGCTGCGCGATAATAATATTGGTGATACTGGTTGAAAGCGTTGCCGTCAATAACCCGTCTTTTACGCTCTCGGCATAATCGCCCGCTACAATTGACGCCGCATACAGAAGCAGCTCCTGCGTTGTAACGGACAACGGCCCAAATCCTTTTTGCTCTCTCAAAGCATCCTGCGCTGTGTCAATGTCGCGGACAATCCTGTCAATCTCCACCGGCAACAAGGCGAGGATTCCTAATACAGGCAGAGTATAGGCTTTATCCAGCTTGATTTTTTGCGCCCGAAGCTCATCCCGCAAAATAAGAATGCGATCAGCAACGCTGTCCTCCGAATCTCCGAGCACCAGCATCTGCGCCAAAGCCTGAACGCTGTTTTTACCCCAGAATTCGCCTTTCAACCGGTTGTAAAGCTGTTCAATGCGCTCCGCTCCCGCCGCAGTATCCAAATCCGTAAGCCCCAGCATAGCCGCGAAGATATAATCATCCTGACCGGTATAAAAGAAATGGCGGGCTTTCATTCCCTCATAAAAGCTCCGGGTGCGGATTACAACATTCCCATAATCGGCAGCATCGGATTGTGTCGCAATCTGAAAGGCGGCAACCACAAGAAAGTCGGAAGCACGGAACTTTACATCCTTCAATAAGCCGTACACGTTCAGGGTTTCGCTGAACACCTCCTGGGGATCGGGGGATAACGAAAGCAACGCCGCTACACATAATGCCATATTTCCCCGGAAGGCAGAAAATGCGCCGGTGTTCTGCTTAATTAAAGCATGGCACTGCCGGATTGCTTCACAATCAATCCTTTTGCCCTCCTGAGCGTACAGAAGCGCTGCCAAACGCTTTGTCAGGGTGTTTTGCCAAGCAAATTCTTTTTTGATGATTTGTGCGTTATCTGCAAAAAGCTCCAACTTGTTTTGTCCCGTATATTCCATGTAAACAAAGCCTCCGTGAATTGCGGTCTTCTGCTAGATATCATATCACAAAGCAGGTGCATTATCAAAAATGCCAATGAGGGACTCTATTCCCCAGGCATGTTATCCTTAATTTCACCGTCTGCGTTTATCCATACGGTTTGGTCGCCACCGGCAACGCCTGTGGTATAAAAGCGCACCTGCCATGAGCCATTTTGATAGTTAAAGAATGCCCTCTCCCTCTCGTAAGAAATCGTGCAAGCACTTTTCGCCCGGGCGATTGCTTCCGATTCCCTCAGGTGTCCCTCACCCAGCCCCAAGCTCTCCAGCATAGCCATAAGCGCCGGTTCGTATTGGTTCCAAAGCTTCTTTGAAAGCGTGGACTCCAGTGCGTAGTTGCCCGCCACATCTTTGAAAATCAGCATGAGCCACATATCGTCGCCGATTTCCTCGGTGCATTTGGTGAAAGCAAGACCGCCGGCTAGCGTCACGTCCTCAAAGGTGACGCCGGCAATCTCATAGGACCAATCCTCTGGCAGCTCAAGGCTCATGTTTGCGTATTGGTACTCATAAGCCGCCAGGATGGTCTTTCCCTCCTGCGGCATTGTCTCTTTTTGCGGCAGAGGCTCCTTATCCGGCAGGGCCTCCTTGCCGCCTATGAGAAAAACACCTAGAAGGGCAACGCAAAGAAGTCCGGCGAGGGAGAAAATCAGCTTTTGCTTTTTCATGACAGCCCTCCTGAACCATTTGTTTCGTATAACATTTTTGACGTGAAAATATAGAGAAAGTTCCCAGGACATGAAATATCCGGACGGCAAGCCGTTGAAGGGGATTATATATCAAAACTCCGCATCTTTAAAATAACCTGATTTATTCTGTCCTCCATGTTATGTTCATCAAACTTTCCTAAGGAAAGCTGCGACTCAATTTTACCATCTTTCATAAACAGAACTCTTTCTGCTCTGGACGCCACCTTTGCGTCATGAGTCACCAGCATGACAGCGGTGCCATTTTTGTTGACGGCCGAAAATATTTCCATGATTTCTTCCGAAGATTTAGAGTTGAGGGCGCCGGTAGGTTCATCGGCGAACAGAATTTCCGGTTCATTGATAAGAGCGCGGCAGATGCCTGCACGCTGCAGCTGACCGCCGGATACTTCGGCAATGTCCCTATCCTCCAACTCAGATATGCCGGTGTCTTTCATCAAGATTTTTGCTTTCTTAGTAATGTTTTTGGCATTCCTTTTATTGTCCTGCAAGCTGGAAAGAATAATGTTATCAAGGATATTCAGATTTTTGAGCATCGTGGGCTGCTGGAATACAAAGCCCATCTTTGTCCTGCGAATATCAGCAAGCTCATTCTCGTTTAGCTTGGATAAATCCTGACCGTCAAGTTCAATCTCTCCGCTGTTTATGGTATCGGCGCCGCTCAAGGCAAAGAGCAGCGTGGACTTGCCACAGCCGGAGGGGCCCATCACCGCAACAAACTCGCCGGCTGATATTTCTATATCCACATGATTTAAGGCATTGGTTGCTTCCTGTCCCTTGCCATAGCTTTTTACAATGCTTTTTCCGCTGATCATTTTTTTCATCAATCTACTCCTTAATGTATTCCGATATTTTAAGCGAGGAAATACCGGCGAGGCTAAGACGTGTTGCGCTCCATACACAAATTGCCATGAAAACCGGTGAAAACAAGTAAGCAAACATTGGGTTGATGGCAAAATGGAAGGCGGATGCGCCAAAGGATGCAATCAGTCCAACACCCACAAGCTCTCCTAATGTGTTTGCCAAAACCGTGCCGATGGCTATGCCAAGAATCAGCACGACAAACGCCCTTGTAAGATATTGAATATAGATATCCGCTGCTTTGAAACCGAGGGATTTCAGTACAGCAATAGAATACCTATCCTTTGTTAGCAGCATTTTCATAAAAAGAAGCGTCACCAGCACAGTGAGTATAGCCGCGGCAGCGATGGCAGCATAGGAAACCTTTTGCACTGCATCGGCAATTCCGCCAAATGTCTGGTTAATATAGTCGTCAATGTCCGCTACCTTGGTATAGGAAAACCGGTTCTTGTACTCAGCCACTTTTGTATCTATCGTGACACCGCTTTGCAGCCTTACCGGAATGATACTCCATAAAACGCTTCCACTGCCATCACCGGTATCAAAAACCGCCTTTGCGGTCTTGCCGCCGTTGGTTATATCCGAATATATGCCGCATATAGTAAGGATTTTTTCCTGCCCGCAGGCAATCAGTGCTATAGTATCATTCAGTCCCATTTCCAGGTCGTCCGCAACAAATCCGGAAATGGCGATCTCCGATTCACTCTGCGGCGCTCTGCCATACGAATACTCGATTGGGAATATGGAATGATCACCCAGCTCCACCTTGAGCTTCCCGGCAGAGCCATCTGTCATGCGCATATCGAACATATAGCTTGTCAGCACCGTGTATTCTTCTATATCTGAATCCTCTGCCATAAAACCTGCAATCTCCTCTGCTTTTCCGGCGATATTGTCCGTCTGCTGAATATCGATTCGCATATCGCATTCGCCTATGCCCATGTAGGTCATAAAATTCCGCTGAGAAATTGTGTTGTAGATATTTTGCGGCACAATCATCAGAAAAGAAGAAATAGCCAACACCAAAAGCATGGTGACATAGAGCTTTTTGCGCAGCAGAACATCCTTGAGTCCAAGAAAAATATTGGGCGAAATCATCCCGCTGCCAGACAAACGAAATCCTTTTGCCGCTTTAGATTTTTCCCGGGGTGCGCCAAACCGGATGGCCTCCGCTGCCGATATTCGCTTGAAACGGCGCAGAACGCCATTCACATACAGCGTCACCACAAAAAAGATAATCAATGCGCCCAGCATTCCAAATGCTATGCCAAGCCCAGAGCCGCCGGCCTCACCCATATATAAGCGGATATTTGTTAAAAAAGGCTCTTTTGCAAACAGGGAAAGTACAAAGCCCGCAGTGCAGGCAATTCCCGCAAGAGCGCTGTATTTTGCCAGATAGAGCTGCTTGAGGCTGCGGGTTTTCAGGCCAATTGCTTTTAGCACGCCGATCTCCCTGTAATCCTCCTCAATTTTGGCAAGCAGCGTGAATCGGATACACAAGAAGCTCACGATAATGACAAGAATGCTGACCAGGACCAGCACCGCAATCATAATGCCGTCGTCAATGGCGTTTGCCATCTTGAACAGCGAATAGGTAATGGCAGGGGGCCCGTTTGCCGGAAGCTCCGCCAAAAGATACGCCGCTTCAAGTGCGGCAACAGCGGCGGGATCGGTAAGACGAAACTCGATGAGATATTCCAGCTTTCCAAATTCCCTGACCTGCTCAAAATCAGCCTGATTCACCAGAAAACGCTTGGAGGAAATCATCGAAGCATTCATCTGAGAATCCCGCAGAAATCCGGCTACCGTAAGGCGTACGCCATGTATCGCCACGCTGTCCCCAATGCTGGCCTGACCGTTTTTCCTATAATAAATGGGAACATAAATCTCTCCTTCGGTTGGCCGGATAATATTTCCGTCCAGGCCAAGCAGAAAGTCAAAGCGTTCACTTTGCACGGAAAGCCCATTATCCTGCACCGAGCCGGCAAGAGAATCCTCGCCGATAACAATCTCCGCCCCCTCTATATTGAGGAAGGATGTGACCTGGAAATTCTCTATATTTGCCTGTTCACCCGCAAAATTTGAAAGCTGCCGCATATCTATCTCGCCGGCATGCATCTGCAAAAAGTGGGGTGTTTTGGCGTTTTCCATCATACCGTCAATCGAGGCAAACAGGCTCGCCGAAAGTATCGCCGCAAGGGAAGTGAGCATTGACGCCAGCAGAATAAATACGGTAATAGTGATTGTAATAAGCTTGCTTTTTTTAATATCATTTATGATCAGTTTCCGATACATACTTCACCTCTGCTTTCTGCTGGAGGACGCAAGGCCTGTTTGCTGAAACACATATACGCCAAGTCCGAAAGAGGTAATACCGCTGCCAATTGCAGCTACAAAACCACCTGAACACAGCATGACAAATTTCAGAAAAGAATTATCACTGTTTTTATTCATCAGCGCCGCCGTTATCCATCTGAAACAACTCGATCACTCTGTCAAAGCTTCCCGGCGCCGCTCCAAAGATTCGTTCAAGATTAAAGATAAATGCCCTGATTCTTTTTAACAGCTCTTCACCGGTGAGTTTTTCGGAGTAGTCATCAAAAACGGTGTTGACATGAGCGACTACCATTTCTACGCTCTCATAGGGATAGGGTGTGTTGAATAAGCTATCCTCGATCCCATCCTCAATAATTTCCATAAGAATAGGCGGGATATTCTCCAGCATTGTCTGATGTGTTTTCTGATGCATCAAGGCGTTTTGCGGCCTGTGCATTTGCTGGGTAAGCACACCGGGTACACCATCTTTATCGCCATTCATTGCCATGAGAGTTTGCAGCAGGCGTTCCAAAACAGGAACGCTTTTATCTGTTGCAATCTGTTTGGCCGCCGCCAAAAGTCTTTCGCAATGCCGCTCAATAAGGGCGTTTAAAACATCCTCTTTTGATTTGAAATGATAATATACCGTTCCGCGCGCGATTCCGGCTTTTTCTATAATGGCGCTTATTGTTGTACCGTCGAAACCGTTGGTACCGAAAAGCTCCTCAGCGGCATCCAAGATTTCATTTTTGCGCACCTCGGCCTCTTTAATTATTCGCATAATATCTCTCTCCCATGCATTTGACTGAATGTCAGTCTAATTGTGAAGGATGTATGAGATTTTGTCAATAGGTTTTTTTATTCTAGATTGTACCCTCTGGCAGCCCTGAAAAAAAGGTATGAAAAAGCAGCCCCGCAGGGCTGCTAGGCAATAGTTTTATTCTCGTTGTTTTATTTATTTTTATGCCATTCATCGTGCGCTGCTTCAAACTTATCTACCTGATCCTCTAAAGACTCCATATCTGCTTCCTCAAGATTAAGTTTTAGAAAATCATCCTGTGCATTAATATTGGGTTCTGATTCTACGCTTGCAAGAACCTCACACCGGCCCAATAATCTCTCAAACCCCGACACTACCGCATCGCTGTTCAAAACCGATCCTTTGTAGCTATAGTAATCTTGTATGGTACTATGATCCGTACAGGTTTTACAGACTCCTTGGCCAAGAATGTAACAATCGCCTTTAACCTCATAAATGAACGGTTTTTTAGAAAAAATCTTTTTAATGCGGTCAGTGAGCATCTAATTTCCCTCCTCTTTCATTTTTCCCAACAATATTCGGCAGCATTTAGCAATATCCTGCTGAACGAATGAAAAATGAGAGGAGTTTGCCTGCTGTTCCCGCAAAAAAGGAGGTTGATTTGTGTCCATGCCTCGACCACCTTTCATTGTTTGATTGCAGCAACAAGGCAGGATGGTTATCCTGCCTTGTATGGATGTTGATATTTATTTTAGATTTATTTGGCATTCTTGGATCTGCCGCCGTTATCGCCTGTGCTACCGATCTTATTGCTCGTATCTTCTTCGTTGCCGCCCAGCGGTATGTTAATGATTACCATATGTTTATGAACAATTCACGCAAAGAACACATACATCCATTGCATTTGGTAAAAGAATTATCCTATTGCGGTGTAGTTCCAAGTTCCCGTATCTCCAGCTCCACGCTCATGCGTATAAATAATAAATGCGTTCCATCCTGTGCTTGTTAAGGGATTACTTTCGCATATTCCTAATGAACCTCCTGTGTTAAACACGCCAACAGACATGACATAATAGTTTTTAAAAGAACCACTTTTGTACATTCTAAATGGATAGTCAGAAATAATCCATGTTTCACCGGCCATTCCAATTTCAAAAGTTGCAACTACAAATTTTGGACGAAAACCAATAGTGTTTACTGTGTTTACAGCCAATTGTGTTGAATAATCGTCTCTTGTGCAATAAACTGCTCCCGTTGCAGTTTGGCCACTGAAACTGCCAATCACTCCGCCAATATTAACTCCACTTTTTACATTCGCCGACACCAAATTAGCAAAACTGGCCGTTACCTGACCGCTGCCATTATGGTACCCCGCTGGCACCGTGTACTGCCCACCCTGGGTGCTGATCGTTTGCGTAATAGCCCCCCTGTTGGCCATGCTGCCGGTTACTTTCACACCATTGACGTAGGCCGTTTTCATGGTCATAATATCCCCAGCCATCGCATTGGCATCGGCGGTAAAGGAGCCGGCCACGCCACCGATATTGGCGCCTTGCTTGATATTTACTGCTGTGAGATTAATAATATTCGCCTCCACCTGGCCGCCGGAAGTGTATCCCGCCGGAATAATCACTTTACCGGCCTGTTGGGTAATCGTACCGCCTACGGCTCCATTGTTGGGCATGGTGCCGATTACGCTGTCTCCATCCCCATTATTCAAGGTTTTGCCGCTCAAAAGATCTGATGCCACGCCAGTAGTGGGTTCTCCTCCTGAGTAAAATAAACCATTTACGATTGGCATATGTCATTCTTTCCTTTCTGCTCTGAATACTCAACTCACTGTTTTGCTTGGCATTACTGTAGCAGAAAAGAAAGTGACATTGACTGACACGTTTTCTGCTATTCTTCAGCCCGCTGTCCGACGACGACAGCAATACGCCCGTATATCTATGCATAGCCTATTTTTTCGCATTGAATCACTGGTAAGTTGCCCTTATAATCTCTTCATATTCATTTTCAGTAATAATCCCCTTGTCAACAGCCATTCTTACCATTTGTTTGTTCCAAAGCCCTCGGTCATAATTCCATTTAATCATGTCAAAATTCATGTTAAATCCTCCTATAGCATCATAAGATTTTGAAATTCGAGAGCCGCAGCAATTCGCTCTTCTGCAGATGGCAAAGGATCAGCCTGTGGTATATTAATAATTTCCTGCATAGCAGTAATGGCTTCTTCTTCGCTGAAGTTGGGATCTATTCCATGAATCTGCCGCATTGCCTCCAATTCCATAACAGCACCGCAGACATTACCGCTAATTTCTAGGACATGAGGGAACATATCAATAGCAGGAAAGTCTTGACGGAATTTTTCAGGAGTGGCAACATCCCCATTAGGGAACATATAAACCTTTTCACCTGTGAATTTTTCTAATCTACGCATATACAAATCCCTCCTTTAATTAAATTGATAAACGTCCACTTTCTTTTGTGGATCAACAACTGTAGTCCGCCCCCCCAAAAAAATAAGATAATCGCCTACTGTAGCCCCAGCCATATTATTTCTTGTATATTGGGTACCTGGCAAAGTTTTTTTAACCAGTGCAGAATTAAATGATGTGCAATTCGTTGATACAAATAATCCGTGCCCAAACAAACTCCCAACACCAAAATCAGCGGTATTCGTATCGTCTAACGTTGATACAAGGTCGGTTTTAACTAAGCTTGTATTAAAGGACTCAACAAGGTCTCGGTTGCTACGACCCCACTCAACACCTCCTCCAATTAACGCATATTTCCCTACTCTTACTCCTTTTGGAAGAGCTTCTCTATCTACTGTTAAGGGTGTTGGAATAGAGCGAGTTAGCGATGCATTGAAGGCATTAACAACTTTGTGATTTTCTAACACGCTGGAATTTCCGCCAGCGAATATTGCATAATTTTCTATCCCAACTCCACAAAGGCTCATTTTACTAACGCTTAGTTGAGTAGGAGTTGTTCTAACTAAAGAGGTATTAAAAGCATCAGTAACAGCAGTCCTATTTGTTCCAGCAGAAAGAAGTCCACCAGCAAATATTGCATAAGCTCCTACGCTTGCCCCTGCTAGAGCCTGTCTTCCTGTACTTAAAGAAGTGGCGGTAGTTTGTACTAATGAAGAATTATACGCAACAACTTGGGCAACAACCCCATACCCACTACTCGTAGACTTCCCACCTGCAAACAAGACATAATTTCCAATAGAGGCAACCGCCGGAGTGAAAGTCTCTATTGGGAGGTTTGTTGCAACAGCACGAATTAAAGATGTGTTATAAGAATAAACACTATTGCCATAGGTGAATAACGCATAATTTCCTACAGTACCGCCACTTGGGTAGGGAAACTGTAAGGGAATGTCCTCAAGCGCACCGTAATAACTGAGCATTTTTTCTATCTGACCGTCTTTCCACACACCTTCGACCTTGATCATTATTCTATCTATCCTTTTCCAGGAATCGTCTATTTTGCACCACATATCAGTTGAACGCTTATTGCTACCACCAATATTTACTTGCAGGCTCATTCACGTCACCTTCCTAATTGACATATTTAATCCAAATATCTCCGTTACTGCCACCAGAAGGATCGATAGTTGACAAAACCACGTTGCGTAATTGCCTTGTCGTATACGAGGTATTGGATTGAGCTACTGCTACCCCAGTGAATGTCCCCCCCACAATCGGCATCTGTTTAGCATTATCAACATTTGCTAATCCTACTTGTGATTTAGTCACACTGTGCGGATTAGATGCGCTTCCTGCATGGCTGGCTAACGAATCATTAAGAACTTTACCCCGTGTAGCATCAAGGGCTTTACCAGCAGCCGTTTCTGTTAAGTTATTAACGATTGCAGTAGCGGTGGCATTTGCTGCTATGCCAGCCAATTTATCTTTTTCGATAGTGGTAAAATCATTTGTAGATAAGCCTTTGCCGGTTATTTTTTCGACTTTATTGGCAATAGCGACTGCATTGCCCTTCACCGTTTCATTGATCCATCCTTCACCGGCGAGGCTATCTACTTTCGTTTCCGCTGCTTCGGCAGTGGCATAGGCGTCCACCACAGTTTCTGTCGTGCGACCGACGCCGGCTATATCACCTATAGCATCCTCATTTCCTTTAATCAGATCGTCGATCACATCTAAGTTGCTGTTCCCTACTTCGATATCATAAAAATCATTAGGTTCCGGCTTATTAAGGCCATAATGTTCTGTATGTTTTGTCATGCTCTTCTTTCCTTTCTGCTCTGAATACTCAAGCTCACCGGTTTGCTTGGCATTACTGTAGCAGAAAGGAAAGTGACATTGGCTGACACGTTTCTACAATTTACGTGAAAACTACTCCTCATCTACATCGGCGGCGGGCTCCGCTATCCACAAAGGCTGTATGACTTGTACCGCTGGCGATTTGCCGGCCTGATGTCCCTTCCTCCTGGCTTCGGCACTACCGGCGGCGACTTAGCAGGCGGCCAGAGCTTTGATGATACGGGGCGTATGTTCATGTCAGCTCCTTTCTGCCTTGTCTTTGCTTTCTCCGTAAGCGTAAAATCGGGCATCACCTAGCGGGAAGTAAGACCTACTGATACAATAAGCTACGAAAACTTGAAAAACCACAAGTGGTAAGTCAAGGAGTGGATGAGTATCAGTAGGATGAACACAAGAGAAGTAGCAGCAGA
>JAHDPO010000048.1 GCA_018434325.1 Clostridia bacterium
ATAAACATAATGGGAAATTCAAATCTTTTCCTGAGGTTAAATTATATGGATAACACGAAGTATAATACTGGTGCGAGTGGCGTTATGTGATTTGCAGAAACCACATAATAATAAGATTTATGGATAGTCAAATAGCTGTGTTTACAGATCATACATAACTTCAGATATATAGGTGCCATATAGCAAGGCGTGGTGTCTATGTATTTCATCTTTAAATAAAGAGTTGCACGCCAGTTCTGGACCATATTTATTCTCTCTGGTTAATCCCCCAATGGGGGACACTCCCTTGATCGTATTCTGTATGGCTAGCGTTTGTAGTTGAGCCTTACCTGCAAAAGATTTCCAGACGATTTTTCACTCCAACGAGAGACCATTGGCAATCCATTTTATCATGTTAGATGCAATGTGATATAATTCAAATAATGTATGCATCCATCGGATTATTAGATGCAAGTAGGGGCGCTTATATTCCCGGCTGATAATCAAATACATTAGATTGATTAAGACATTCTCAAGACTGATTTCCAGAATGGCTTCCCATCTATCCTGGTAAATGAGAACTTTTAGGCAGCCCCACTTTTGTTAGCAAAAGCTTCTCGGTTTCCATAATTTGATATACAACGTTGCAATTAGCCCTCTTTAAGCTCTATGTTCTTGCAGGGTTTCCACAATCTGCCGGGCAAAGTTCTCGTTGCCAGTTATCCGAACACAATAATCATACAAAATATCATTCTTCCTTCTATCCATCATGTACTCCTTTGGAGGCAGCGTTAATTGCATATAGATGCAAACATATGTTGAAAAGCGCAGCGTTTGAGCGCTCCTTCAATTAAGAAGCCGTTCCCCTTGGATGCAACCATAGTCCGAATTGTTTTTGAATTGAGGTTGCTTACATTGTATTGGTAGGCTTTTTGTTCGATTAGCCGCCTGACAGTATCTCCGGAAGGAGAGTTGAGTTGTAAAACAGAGCCAGGGAATCGGGTGACAATCGGCTCGATGGCAATATCGCCTTCCGGTATGGTGCACACGACGGGGATACCGCGTTCTTTCATGCTTCTAATAAAAAACTCAACCTCTTGTTGTGTAGAGTGTTTACCGTATAACGACGAAAGATCGTCAATCAGCAACATATGTAGTTTAAAGTAGTTGATCAGATATCGTTCATCTTTTTCGTAAATCCGTTGCAGTATGACTGCAACGAAATCCTCCCCGGTCTGATATAAAATGCCGGTAGGATATATGCAGCACGCTCTTTCATACATTGTTTTCAACAAATGTGTTTTTCCGATACCGCATGATCCGACTAGCAGAATTGGTTCTGAGCTTTCGTGATTTCCATCAACAAATTTTCTCAAGATATGTATGTTAGCGCGATTTTCTTCCCCATATACAAAGCCCGAAAAAAACTCCCGGTCTGTCATGTGTATCCCCCCTTCCATAGCAGGACCCTTATTATACTCCAGCAAAGACCAATGAACAATTAGTAGAATAGACAATTTTTACGCAGGAGGTGCAAAATGCTGTCAGTAGAGGAATATATCATACTGCAGAAGAAGAAAGACAAATTAAATGAGTTTGATTTCTCGAAACACTCCGGGAATATGGCCGCGATAATCAGATATGCAACTGATTATTTTAGTGAATATCTGAACCCGGAAGATTACGATTATGAACGCATTCAAACCGAGAAAAGCATCGAGAAAATCAAAAAGGAGGTATCTGAGCAATGTCCCAAAAGCCTGAAATTTATTATACAATATTACCAAACGCACAAGCAAAGAGTAGACCGCCTGTTAAAGAATACAATGCGGAGCTTTACGGATATTAAACTCTTTTTCAGCGAGGAGGATTTTCATAATGTTGTTGATGAATTTGTTAAAAGGGATATTGAGCAAACAACGGAATTCATGTCATCGCTCATAATATTAGCAGAAGAAATCAAACCTAGTTTTTGCGAATCCCTCACATTGAGCGATATGAAAGAACTGGATAATTATCTTGTAAATTGGGTGAGAGCAACCTATAAGCAGTATGGAGTGAATCTCATCGACTATGCCAACAATATTGCTTACGAGTATGAGCAGACGTATGTAAAATCTCATTATTCGCGCGCAGAAGAGCACCATTACTATATCAACAGCTACGATTATCGATACCAGGACAATCCATTTGACATTGATGCCATTTATGAACGCAACTGCCACCGGCCATTCATTGCAGACCATAAGTACGAACTGGAAATGTTAATCATGCATAATTGGCTTTTTTATCAGGTGGAAGATACTGATTACTGGCCGGAGTATGTTAATCTATGTGTTAGCTCAGGTAGGGTAAAAACTGTACGACATCGCAATCTCCTGATTCCTGTCAACGCCGGAATGAAAAAGGCCTAAAACGCCGGGCAGAAATGACCCAAACGCCGAAGAGAAGAGCGCCAGTCATCCTACCGCCGGAATGTCCGCCGGTGGCGTGACCTGAACGCCGGATTTCAGACGGTCTTTCAG
>JAHDPO010000029.1 GCA_018434325.1 Clostridia bacterium
ACTAATCTGCAATTAAAAACCTTTAGTTTTTAATTTGCCGCACAGAGTGCGGCAGTGGGCCTTGCCCACGCAGATTGGCATATATGCTATTCTGCCTGCGCCTTTGGCGCAGTGGCAATCAAGAATTGCCAGATTAAAATAGGGAATATTTTAATCGCAGAATAGTATAAGTAGCGATTTTATGGCGCCAACAGCAAAGGGGGGGAAGGGCAATGAGAAAAAAAGAGAGAAGCCAGGGCCTATGGGGCTTTCAGGAGCTTGGCGGTTTAAATAGAAGAAGCGGTCTGCCAAGAGCCTCGACATTAAATAAGATGATGGGGGAGGGCGGCAGCCGCCGGCCCAGAGCCGGCAGAGGCCCGGGCAGAAAGCGCTGGGTTTGGCAGGCCGCAGCTTGCGTAGCTCTTTTGGCCATGATTGTCACGGTATTTGCCTTGCCGGGGGAAAGGGCTGCCCGGACCCGGCAGGTAATTAAGCGTTATGTGGTGGAAGACTATGGCTTGGCGCCGGTTTTCAGCTTTATGGATGCGGTGATGACTTGGGGTGACGCCACAGAAAAGCCGGAAAGCTTTGAACTGCCGGCAGCGGCCCAGGTGTCTTTGCCTACGGATGGCCGGATGCTGAGTTCAGGTTTGCAGCCGGCAGGGTCCGAGGCCCAGGGAACTGCAATACCTGTACAGGCGGCGGACGGGACGGCGGCTGCTAATAGCGCGGATGAAGCGGCGCCGGTAGGTTCAGCCGACGGCCAGGAGGCGGCCAGGGCCACGGGGCCAAAAACAGCCGGTACGGCTGCCGACGGCGAGGCAGCAGGGAAGGATATAGGCAAAGGCTCGGAGACGCAAGGCGATAAAAAGGAAAAGGCCGATGAAATTGCCATTGCTGCCGGAGCTTTAGCCGATGATCAGGGTATCTGGATCGAGACTGAGGCGGCAAGCAGCATCCGGGCTGCCATGGACGGCAAAATCAGCGATTTGGGTCAGGCCGAAAGCGGCGTATCCTGGTTTGTGCTGGACAGCGGCCTGGGCTGGACTTTTCGCTACAGCCATTGCCAGGAGTTGCAGATAGCCCGGGGCGACCAGGTCAAGCAGGGCCAGCTTTTAGGCAAAACTGCCAATGTCCGCAACGCCGGCACAGCAGAGGATACAGCCGGTCAGGAAGTGGGCAGACTATATGTGCAGGTGTATTATAAAGGGCGGGCTATCGATCCGGCAGCATTCTTTTTAGGTGGCCATTGAGTTGCACCTGTATAATATGTTAAAATATATTTTACGGAATCAGAAAAGCAGGTGCAAATCAGTGTTCAGCTATATTTTTGCCGACAAAAGGCTGGAGGAAGTTTCCGTCCAGGCTTTTGCCGAGGACAAACTGCCGGAGAATCTTAAGGCGGGTTCAAAAAACGATATTTTCCTCATTACTACTCCCGAGGATATGATTCAGTTACAGCCTCTGTTTGGCTTTGACCAGGAAACCGTAGCCGATTGCCTGAATTACGATGAGAATATCCGCCATGAAGCTTATTCCGGGTATGATTTTATCAGCCTGCTTTATTTTAATATTAACGGAGACCTTTCTACGGTCTCGGCAGAAGTCAATATTTATCTGGGCAAGAATTACTGTCTATTGGTTCTGCCCGACGATATTGACGACGGCGTGCTGGCTAAATGGCGGGAGCAGATCCTGGCTAAAATGACGAAGTTCGGCCATGAGCAGCTCAATAGCAATAAGATATGTTATTTTATCCTGGATGCTTTTTTGCAGCGGCTTCTGGAAAGCATGGAGAGGATCGAGGATGAAATCAATAAGATGGAAGACTTCCTGCTGAACCATAAAGTGGACAAGCATTTTTTAGGGTCGATCAACCGCCTGCGGGAAGTCGCCTATCTGCTGAAGAAAATGTGCCGTCCTTTGCTTTATGTAGGCGATGGTTTATTGATGAATGAAAACGGCTTGATTGCCAAAGAGGGCATAAAGTTTTTTAAAAACATCGATACCAGGATCAATAAGCTATACGATTTTTCCGTAAGCCTTCAGGAATACTCCAATCAGATGCTGAACATGTATGAAAGCAAGATTGCCATGCAGACCAATGAGGTTGTCAATAAACTGACGGTAATAACCGTGTTTTTTGCTCCTTTAACCATTATCACCGGTATATACGGCATGAATTTTGTCTATATGCCGGAATTGAGCTGGAAGCTTGGCTATTTGTTTTCTTTCGGCCTGATGGCTTTTGTGAGCCTGATCATTTATATCATCTTAAAAATCAAAAAATGGATTTAAGGAGCATTCATGAAAGACTGTATTGAACGAGTAAAACCCTATTTGCAGCAAGTGGTCAAGCCCCAGCGCTATCTGGGGGGAGAATTAAACGAAATCAAAAAGGACTGGGATTCAGTGCAATGCCGTTTTCTTTTTGGTTTTCCCGACGTTTATGATGTGGGGATGTCCCACTTGGGCTTGCAGATTTTATATGAGGCCGTCAACCGCCGGCCCGGCTTGCTGATGGAGCGGACTTTCTCTCCCTGGCTTGATATGGAGGCCATCATGATCAGCCAGGGCATACCCCTTTATGCCCTGGAGTCGGGACGGCCTGCCGGGGATTTCGATTGCATCGGTTTTACCCTGCAGCATGAAATGAGCTACACCAATGTCCTGCAAATGCTGAAGCTGGCCGGCATCCCTTATTGGGCCAAAGACCGGAGCGACCGGGATCCCCTGATCATTGCCGGCGGCCCCTGTGTGGCTAATGTGGAGCCTCTGGCTCCTTTTCTTGACGCCGTGGTAGTTGGCGAGGGCGAAGAGCTTTTGCCGGAGCTTTTGGAAGTCATCGGCCGTCATAAGGCAGAGCGCCGGGGAGCGGTGGACAAGCCCCGGCTTCTTGAGGAGCTGGCGGCTCTGGAGGGCATATATATTCCCACCCTTAAAGGCCCGGTGATCAAAAAGGCCAGATTAAAAGATCTGGATGAGGCCATATTTTCCCTTACGCCTTTAGTGCCCTATATCGAGGTGGTTCATGACCGGATGATGGTGGAGGTTTTGCGGGGCTGTACCCGGGGCTGCCGCTTTTGTCAGGCGGGAATGATTTACCGGCCGGTGCGCGAGCGGTCCAAGGAGACTTTATTGGCTCAGGCCCGGGCTCTCCGGGACAATACAGGCCACAATGAGATTGCCCTGACCTCCCTCAGCAGCTCCGATCACACCTGCATTAAGGAGATCGTCGAGGGTCTGACGGCGGAGTTTAATAAAGAAATGATCAGTATATCCCTGCCCTCTCTGCGGGCCAATCATTTCTCGGTGTCTTTGGCCGAGGAGATCCAAAAGGTCCGCCGCACCGGTTTTACTTTTGCTCCGGAAGCCGGCAGCCAGCGGATGCGGGATGTGATCAATAAAGGCGTGACGGAAGAAGCCCTGCTGGCTACGGTGACCAAGGCCGTTTCCGCTGGCTGGCAGCAGATCAAATTGTATTTCATGATCGGTTTGCCGGGTGAGACTATGGAAGACGTGGAAGCCATTGCCGGGCTTTGCGAAAAAGTCGTGTACGCCGGCACTAAGGTCATGAAGGAGCAAGGCCGCAAAGGCAGCCTCAGAGTGACCTGCGCCGTGTCCAACTTTGTGCCGAAGGCCCAGACGCCTTTTCAATGGGTAGGCCAGGCCAGCCAGGAGGAGTTAAAAGCCAGGCAGCGGCGGCTGAAAGAGCTGATCAAGGACCGCCGCATTACTTATAATTACCATGACGCCTTTACCAGTATGCTGGAGGCCATTTTTGCCCGGGGCGGCCGGGAGCTGGCTCCCGTTTTGGCTGCGGCTGTGGAGAAGGGCTGCCATTTTGACAGCTGGACGGAAGAACTGCGCCGGGATAGCTGGCGGCAGGCTTTTGAGGAATTGGGCATGGATATGGAGGCCCTGGCCACCAGGAATTTTGATTTGAACAGCCCCTTGCCTTGGGATCATCTAAATTATGGCGTCAGCAAGGGATTTTTAATGTACGAATATAATAGGGCCCAGGGGGAAATGATCAGCGGCGATTGCCGCTATCAGGGCTGTAACGGCTGCGGCGTTTGCAGCTTTACCGTCGGTGATGCTGAGGAGAACTCCGCCCGGGGCAGAAGAAAAATCGGTGAAAATATTCTGTATGGAGAGGCGGTGGACCAATGAAAATTCGGATTTGCTATGGTAAAACCGAGACAGGCAGCTACCTTTCCCATCTGGACCTGGCCCGCACCATGGAGCGCAGCCTGCGCCGGGCCAAGGCGCCTTTGGCCTTTTCCGAAGGCTTCAACCCCCATCCCAAGCTGTCTTTTGCTTCGGCCTTGGCCGTGGGCACCACGGGCTGCCGGGAATATCTGGATGTGGATCTGGCTTCCCGGCTTAATGTGAAAGCTTTCAGCCAGGCTCTGGAAAAGGCTTTGCCGCCGGCTCTGGCTTTTGTGGCGGCAGAAGAAATCAGGGAAAACAGCAAAAGCTTGTCGGCCATTATTAATTTGGCTGTGTATAGGGTCCGGGTGGCGGTTAAGCCTGAGGATGAAGATAAAGTGATTCCGGGCGTGGAAAAGGTGCTGGCGGCGTCAGAACTGTGGCGCAAGCCCAAGGAGAAGCCGGGCAAGAAGACGATACCGGCCAAAGAAGTCCGGGGCCTGATCCGGCAGATTGCCGTCATCCAGGGGCCGGAGGCTGCCGCAAAAACCTATGAATTGGAAATGGTCCTGGGGCTCAGCACCGACGGCCAGCTGCGGCCGCAGGAGCTGTGGGAGATGATTGCCGCCGCCGGCGATTTCGAGGCCGCGCCGCCTCTGGCGGTATGCCGCCGCGCCTTGCTGATCGAGCAGGGCGGTAAACGATTTGCCCCTATGGAAGGAGTAAGGGATTAGGATGCGCAGAGAGCTGTTGATGCGGTCGCAAGCTAATGAGACTACGGTGGCCGCCATTGAGGAAGGCCGGCTGGTAGAGCTTTATGTAGAGCGGGAATTTGACCACCGGGTAGTGGGCAATATATATAAAGGCGTGGTCAAAAATATTTTGCCCGGTATGCAGGCGGCTTTTGTCGATATCGGCCTGGAGAAAAATGCCTTCCTCTATGTAGACGACGCTTGGGCTGATTTGACCGGTCAGGGGCAGATTTTGGCCGGGGCTCCTATTCAAAGTCTGCTGAAAGAAGGGCAGGAGCTGATGGTGCAAATTACCAAAGAGCCGGTGGGCTCAAAAGGAGCCAGGATCACAGCCCAAATCACGCTGCCCGGCCGTTATATTGTGCTGATGCCCACGGTAGATCACGGCGCCGTATCCCGGCGCATTCAAAACCCGGCGGAGCGCCAGCGGCTGCAGGCTTTGGCAGAAGAGCTGCGACCGCAAGCCATGGGGCTGATCATACGTACTGTGGGCGAAGGAATTGCCCGGGAAGAGCTGATCCAGGATCAGAAACAGCTGCTGCTGGTCTGGGAGGGGATCAAAAACCGTTTCGAGCAATGCGGCGCCAAAGGCCTGATCTATAAGGATCTGGGTTTGCGGCAGCGCATACTGCGGGATGTGTTCAGCTCCGATATCAACCGGCTGATGGTCAATTCCCGGGCTTTGTATAATGAGGTTCAGGCATATCTGGAGATGATGGAGCCTCAGCTCAAGCGCAAGGTCTTTGTCTGCAATATCGAGGAGCTTTTCGATAAATATTCCATCGAGCAGGAGATGGCCATAGCTCTTGACCGCAAGGTCTGGCTGAAAAACGGCAGCTATTTGATCATCGACCGCACCGAGGCCTTGACGGTTATCGACGTCAATACCGGCAAATACGTGGGCAGTACGGACTTGATGGATACGATTCTGCGGACGAACCTGGAAGCGGCCCGGGAAATTGCCCGGCAGTTGCGGATCCGCAATATCGGCGGCATCATCATTATTGATTTTATCGATATGGAAGCGGAAGCCCACAAGCAAAAGGTGCTGGAGCTGCTGGAGGCGGAGCTGAACAAGGATAAAGTTCCCGCTCATGTCTTAGGTTTTACGGCCTTGGGTCTGGTGGAAATCACCCGCAAAAAGGTTCGCCAATCTCTGGACAGCACCCTGGAGACCCTGTGCCCTCAATGCGCAGGCAAAGGGCGCATTCCCCTGAAGAATTAAGAAGAATTAAGGCAAGAATTAATTTGACAATTGTAGTCAACAATGATATATTATTTTAACGTAGGTGCTGCGTATCAATAGGGTACGAATGCCTGCCAAACCGCTCGCCCAAGGCATCCCTTTTTCCTTCGCCAATCGGCAGGCCAAAGGGATATAAATGCTGTGCGGCTGCCTATCAGGGCGGCGAGTCCAGGACAGGAGGTGTAATGAAAATGTATGCAATTGTAGAAACCGGCGGTAAGCAGTTCAAAGTCCAGAAGGGCGACGTGCTTTGCGTGGAGAAGCTGGCGGCTGAGGTGGGTGAAACCGTCGAGGTAGCCAAGGTTCTGGCTCTGGGTCAGGAAAGCGGTCTCACTGTTGGCAAGCCTTATGTGGATGGCGCCAAGGTTGTACTGAAGATCATGGAGCAGGGCAAGGGCGAGAAAGTGCTCGTCTTCAAGTACAAGGCAAAGAAGAAGTTCCGCAAGCTGCGGGGCCATCGTCAGCCCTATTCCAAAGTAGTCGTTGACGAGATTTTAGCCTAATGATCCGGATCAGGATCAAAGGCAGTTCCCCTGAGATCGAAGGCTTTTTGATCTGGGGCCATGCCGGATTTGCCGCTTACGGCCAGGATGTGGTTTGTGCCGGCGTATCCGCCATTGCTACCACCGCATTGCTGGGACTTGTGGAGCTGCTCTCCGAAGATGTTTGTTACCGTATATTACCCCAGGGCTTGATTTATTGCCGGCTGGCTAAAGCATTGCCGCCGCCTAAAGCCCGGGATGCCCAGGTTATTCTTGCCACCATGGTTCTGGGGCTGGAAGCTATCCGGCAAGACCATCAAGGCTACATTGATTTTGCCTATAGGAGGTGAATGCCATGATCAAAATGAATTTACAGCTTTTTGCCCATAAGAAGGGCGTCGGCAGCTCCCGCAACGGCCGGGACAGCGCCGCTCAGCGTCTGGGTGTAAAACGATATGACGGCGAAAAAGTTACCGCCGGCAATATTATCATCCGTCAGCGGGGGACGAAAGTCCATCCCGGCACAAACGTAGGTCTGGGCAAGGACGATACCCTTTTTGCCTTGATCGACGGCTATGTCAAGTTTGAACATCTCGACAAGAGCCGCAAACGGGTCAGCATTTACGCAGAAAAAGTGCAGGCATAAGGTTTTTTCTACAGGTCTATAAAGCCTCGGCACTGCCGGGGCTTTTTCAATCTCCCGATGTCGGGAGGTTAAAAGGAGAAGCATGTTTTACGATTACGCAAAAATATTTGTTAAGGCCGGCAAAGGCGGCGATGGCATGGTTGCTTTTCGCCGGGAAAAATATGTGCCGGCGGGGGGACCTTCCGGCGGTGACGGCGGCAAAGGCGGCAATGTGGTTTTCATTGCCGATGAAGGCTTGCGTACCCTGGTTGATTTCCGTTTTAAAAAACATTTCCACGGTATTGCCGGTCAGTCCGGCCGCAGCAAAAACATGCACGGCGCCGCCGGCGGCGATCTTACGGTCAAGGTGCCCGTGGGCACCGTAGTCAAGCGGGAAGACGGCACTGTGGTGGGGGATTTGATTTGCCACCGTCAGAAGCTCACCGTAGCTAAAGGCGGCCGGGGCGGCAAGGGCAATGCCCGCTTTGTTTCTTCCGTCAACCGGGCCCCTCTGATCGCAGACAACGGTGAGCCGGGTGAAGAGGGCTGGCTGGTATTGGAGCTGAAGCTTTTGGCGGATGTGGGCCTGATCGGTTTTCCCAATGTGGGCAAATCCACCATTATCTCAATGGTTTCCGCGGCCAAGCCCAAAATTGCCGACTACCATTTTACCACCATCGATCCCAATTTAGGCATGGTACGCCTTGATGAAGAAGAGAGCTTTGTTTTAGTAGACATACCGGGCCTGATTGAAGGCGCCGGTGAGGGGGCCGGTTTGGGCCACCGGTTTTTGCGGCATGTGGAAAGAACCAGGCTGCTGATCCACGTCCTGGATATTGCCGGTTCCGAAGATAGGGATCCCCTGGCGGATTTTGAGCAAATACAAAAAGAGCTGGAGATCTACAGCCCCGGTCTGAGCCAAAAGCCTCAGATCATTGCCGCCAATAAGATGGATCTGCCGACAGGGGCGGAAAATCTGGCGCGTCTGCAAGAGAAGCTGGGCGGCAGCTACGAGATTTTTCCCTTATCCGCCGCTACCGGCCAGGGCTGCCAGGAATTGATGCGGGCTGCCGGCAACCGGTTGAAAGAGCTGCCTATCCTGCCGGACATCACGGCCGAGGATGAAATCAAGATCACCCGCCTTGAAGCCGCCGAAGGGCCGGCCCTATTAGTCAAGCGGGAAAATGATTATTGGGTTTTGGCAGGCCACGAAGTGGAGCGCCAGATCCTGAGGACTAACTTTGCCAATGAAGCAGCGGTCAGCCGTCTGCTGAAAATATTGCGAACCCTGGATGTCGACAAGGCCCTGCGCCAGGCAGGGGCCCAAAATGGCGATACGATTGTCATCGGTCCTATGGAATTCGAGTTTTTTGATTGATTAAATCCGGAAATAGTATTACAGGGAGGCAAGGGGACCATGAGACGCTTAAAAGCGGTACTGGCAATACAAGCCCCGGAATCCTTACGGCTTTTACGGGCGAATTTGCGAGCCGGAGGTTACGATGTGGAAACCGCCCAGGGCGGGCGAGAAATACTCAGCAATATCAACGAAAATTACAGCGACCTTTTGGTAATCGGCGAGGCCTTGCCGGATATGGACGGTCTGGAATTTACCAATATCCTCAGGCTCAGCAGCAATATTCCTATTGTGATGATGGCCAAAGAAGAAGGCAGTGCCGGAGTGGTGGCTGCCCTCAATGCCGGCGTTGATGATTTTCTGTGCTATCCTTATTCCACCGACGAGTTTTTTGCCAGAGTCGGAGCGGTAATGCGGCGCATCGGCAGAGAAATCTATCGGGCGGAGGACGGCAAAAAAAGAATCGGCAGTTTGGTTATCGATATGAGTCAGCGGCAGGTTATTGTCAAAGGCAAGGCGGCTTCTCTGACGCCGACTGAGTTTAAACTGCTGGTTTATCTGGCGGAAAGGCCCGATCAGGTCATCAGCCACGAGGAGTTGCTGATTCATGTCTGGGGGGCGGAATACGCTGATTATGTGCATTATCTTCGGGTGGGTATCGGACGCCTGCGGCAGAAAATCGAGAAGGATCCGGCCTCACCTATTTACTTAGTTACCTGCAGCGGCGTCGGCTATATGCTTCAGGACAATGTTAACCGCTGAGAGGGGGACAAAGGATGAAGGCAAAAAAGGCTAAGGAGAAATCCCCCAATTTTACTCCTATTGTGAATGTTGAGGTCAACAAAGAGGATTTTGTCCACGCCGGTGAGGGCAGCTCTCAAATCAAGGCCAATTTGCTGAAGCTGGGCTATTCTCCCAAGGCTATCCGCCAGGTGGCTGTGGCCTCTTATGAAGCGGAGTTGAATATTGTCATCCATTCTTTGGGAGGCTGGCTGGAGTGCGGCGTCCGGCCCGGATTGATCCGGATCATCGCCCGGGATAAGGGCCCCGGTATCGCCGATGTAGAAAAGGCTATGCAAAAAGGCTTTTCCACAGCGCCGCCCCACATTCAGCAGATGGGCTTCGGCGCCGGTATGGGCTTGCCCAACATGAAGAGCTGCTGCGACGATTTCAGCATTGAGAGCAAAGCCGGCTCGCCTACGGTGATTACCATGCTGATTAAAGACGAAGGTTAAGGCCATACCTAATACTAATCTGCAATTAAAAACCTTTAGTTTTTGATTTGCCGCACAGAGTGCGGCAGTGGGCTTTGCCCACGCAGATTGGCATATATGCTATTCTGCCTGCGCCTTTGGCGCAGTGGCAATCAAGAATTGCCAGATTAAAATATGGCATATTTTAATCGCAGAATAGTATATCTTCGCCCTGTAAGATGAAAAGGAGGAGTGGTCGTGAAGTCCCATTCTGTTGCACTGGAAAAAGGACGTTGCGTCGGTTGTACCGCTTGTATCAAAAGCTGTCCGACACAGGCCATTCGAGTAAAAAAGAGGATGGCCGTCATTACGGAAGCCCGGTGTATCGATTGCGGCGAGTGCATTCGGGTATGTCCCAAATATGCCAAAATCGCCAATACTATGGATTTGGAAGCGATCAGGGAGTATCGCTATCCGGTAGCATTGGTGTCGCCGGCTTTATATGGCCAATTCCCTCTGGGCACCGACAGCTCTCTGGTTTTGTCGGGGCTGATTGAGATGGGATTTAAACGGGTAGTGGATGTGGCCCAAGGCGCCGACTATCTGGAGAATATGATCAACGGCTACGTAGAGGACCATCCGGATATCCGGCCTCTGATTTCTGCCGGCTGTCCGGCGGTCAGCCGTCTGATTGCCGTGCGTTTTCCGGAGTTGGCCGAAAATGTGATCCCTATTTTCTCGCCGGCGGAAATCATGGCAAAGCTGACCAGGGAGAAGATGATCAAAGAGGGCTATCCCTCAAAAGAAGTAGGCATATTTTATCTGGCGCCCTGCACGGCGGAAGTTACTGCCGCCAGAAATCCTTTAGGTATGGACGAGCGGATCATTGACGGCAGCATAAGCATAAGCGATGTTTTTTGGCCCTTGTTTAATATTGTCAAGGGGCTGAAGGTTCCTATCGTCAATTCCCATTTCAGCGCCAAAGGCCTGCGTTGGAGCTGTATCGGCGGTGAGGCAAAAATGCTCAAGGGCAATTACAGCACCTTGGCCGTTGACGGGCTGGGCCCCTTGATCGAGGTGCTGGAAGCCTTATCCATGGGGCGTTTGCAGGGTATCGATTATATTGAAGGCCGGGCCTGTACCTGCGGCTGTGTAGGTGGCGTGCTCAATGTGGAGAACAGTTATGTGGCCAGGGAAATCGTCCGTCAAACCAGCCGTCTGCTAAAGACTGAGGTGGATATGGAAGAAGGCCTCCTGAACTGGCAGGATTACCAATGGACCCACAATCTGCAATACCAGGCGGCGCTGCTTTTAGACGAAAAGCCCGAGGTAGCCATGCTTAAGCTGGAGGCGGTAAACGATATTCTTCGCAAGCTGCCGGGTATGGATTGCGGCGCCTGCGGCGCTCCTAATTGCCGGGCTTTGGCTGAGGATATCGTCCAGGATCAGGCCGATCAGATGGACTGCGTTTTCGTTTTCCGGGACCGGGTCACCAGCCTGGCCGAGGATATGGTGAAGCTGTCCAGAAAGCTGCCCTTGTCCATATCGGAAGATGTTTAGGGGAAGAAAGCAAGGGCGCGATTAAAGATAAAATCCGCTGTGCTCACTTATCGCTGACCAGCCAGGCTGCCGCAGATTTGCGGCAGCCTTTTTTGCGGGAGGCTTTTTCCGGCAGCACCGGCAGCACCGGCAGCTCCGGCAGCGGTCTTTTGCTGTCTGCGGGGGCATAGCCGGCACCTGGGTATTTTTGAGCAAAATTTCAAGTTTAGCGGTGTCTGAATCCACATTTAAGACTGCATCTGACGACACTTGGCTATATCTAGTATATTGGCAAGGAAATAGACTCTATTTATGTGCGTGCTGATGTGCACCCTATGTTAAGGACACTTTAAACTTGAAATTTTGCGCAGTTAGCGAACACGAACTCAAGCTTCCTGTCCTTTTGGCAAAAAAGAGCTGCTGCTCCTTGGTTTTCTTAACCAAAGAACAGCAGCCCCCGTCCTTGCTTTTGCTTAAATGCTATTCGGTCTTAAGCTTGTTTCTCTTCTACTGCGTTGTTTAAATCAGCCACCAGCTGATCTGCATCAATGCCATGGACTTCGGCGCCCTGAGCTAAATTTTCAAAACGAGCGGCCATGCAGCCGATGCAGCCCATGCCATACTCTCTGAATACGGGAACAACCTCAGGAAAATTGGCCACGATATCAGTAATGGCCATATCTTTTGTAATCATGAAAAAACCTCCCGGCTTAATATTTACTATAAGGATGCCCTTATTAATTCGATTATATCAAAGCTTGGACACAAAGCAATGTTTTTTTTGCCGGCTTTCCTTAAATAAGGGGAGAATACCCTTTAATTATGGCGGGAAAGATGATAAAATAACTTGATAGATCGTAGTGCCGAATGCCGGATTTTAACCGGCATTCCGTATAAATTGGGAGGTAGATAGCGTTGGCGAAAATTTTCGGCTTGGCTGGCTTGCGTCCGGCCAAAGCATGGGCAGAGAAGGTCACTTGTCCCCCTTACGATGTGATTAAACCGGGCACTCCCTTGGAAAAACTGCTGCAAAGCAATCCCGATTCTTTATATCATGTGATTTTAGGTGATTCGCCGGTAGCCGGTCTGGCGGCTTTAAGGGAAAAAAGCATCCTGATCGATGACGAGGAACCCGGTTTTTATGTTTATGAACAATGCTACGGCGAGGTACGCCGCCTTGGTATGCTGGCCGCTCCCGAAGTTACCCCATATGAGCAGAAAGAAGTCATCCGCCATGAAAAAACTTTTGATGAAAAAGTTAAAGGACGGATAAAACTAATGGAAGAAACGGGCTATGTGACGGAGCCTATCTGGCTTTTGACCCGGGCTCCCATTAGCCGGGTGCTGGAAGAGGTTTGCGCCTCCAATCAGCCCCTTTATGAATTTACGTCGGATTTTCAGGGCCAGTCGGAGCTTAGCGGCATCCGCAACCGCGTTTTTAAAATAGATGCAGACAGCCCCCGGGGCCGGCAGCTGCAAGAGATGGTGGGCAAGGAGCCTCTTTATATCGCCGACGGCCACCACCGTTATCACAGCGCCCTTAAGATGGGCCTTGACCGCTGCATCGCTTACGTTTGCCCGGTGGATCAGGCCAAAATCCAGGCCTACAACCGGGTAATCCGGGGCAAGGAAGACTTTGAGGACATCAAAGAAAAACTGCCTTTGGAGCCGGCAGGGGTTTTCGCCACGCCGGAGCGTCATGCTTTTACGATCTATACCAGAAAAGGCTTGTGGCAGTATAAAGTCGATGAAGTCGACGAGGCGGATGTGGTTGAGCGCCTTGATTGCCGTATTTTAGAAAATACCTTATATCCTTTGCTGGGGCTGCAGCATGATATGATCATGGACAGCCGCCATTTTGATTATTATCCCGAGCAGGATTTGGCCCGTATGCAGCAAGTGGTTGATGAAGGGACCTATGATCTGGCCGTGGCCCTCCACCCCGTCAATCCCGAAGATTTAATGGCGGTGGCTGACGCCGGTACCCTGAATCCGGAAATTGTCATGCCGGAGAAATCTACATTTTTTGCACCAAAAATTTTGTCGGGATTAATCCTGATTCCCACAGTGAAGGCCTGAGGCAGTTCATATGGAAATTAAATTCGTATAATAGCCGCTTGCGGTTATTATACCTTGAATCATGGAGGTGACCCTATGCTGAAAGGCAAAAAAGTAAGCTTGCGCACCTTGGAAGCCGCCGATGCGGAAATCCTGCAAAAATGGTATAT
Source organism: Clostridia bacterium (assembly GCA_018434325.1). Lineage (GTDB taxonomy): Bacteria > Bacillota > Peptococcia > DRI-13 > UBA5745 > WRMS01. The sequence goes on from JAHDPO010000029.1 coordinate 13,554, forward strand.
GGATAAGGATTTTCGCCAGGCTTACGATGCGTATGATAGCATTGATCTCGATTCGATTAAAGAAGAAATCGCCCAATCCCAGGGAGGGATATATGATCCCCGGCTGGATAAGCTGACGTTTTTGGTGCTGCGGGCCAGGGATCAGGTACCCATCGGCGTCTGTTGCCTGCGCAATATCGACAGGCTCAATGGCAATGCCGAGCTATTGCTGGGCATTGGGGAGAAGGATATGCGCCTGGCGGGCTTTGGCCTTGATTTGCTCATCGTATTGCTTGACTTGGCTTATTACGGCTTAGGCTTGCAGAAGACGTATATGCGCATCCTGGAAAGCCAGCCCTATAGTTTGCAGAACGCCCTGAAATTTGGCTATAAGCCGGAAGGCCATTTACGCAACCAGGCCTTTGTGGACGGCAAATATGACAACGTCTTCTTCTTGGGAATGCTGCGGTCGGAGTATGAAAAGCTCTCCATTGTGCCCAAGTGGAAAAAAAGAAGCTAGTGCCGTGTCGCGGCTAAAACTTGTCAGTGATCGGCGAGCAGTAAAGTTTTAGCTGATACATAGCACCAAACGAATAGTTGGATAAATAGGAGATTATTGATAGGAATGGCAAAGATTTTAGGCTTTTGCGGTACGGCAAAAAACACAGGCAAGACAACGGCGATGAAAGTGGTGATGGACGGCGCTTACGCTCAGGGCCTGCGGGTGGCCCTTACCAGTATAGGCTATGACGGCGAATTGGCAGACCACGTCACCGGACTGCCTAAACCCAGGATATATGCGGAAAACGGCACTTTAGTGGCCATTGCCGAGCGCTGCGCTAAAGAAAGCGGCGCTTCCATCGAGATTTTAAAGCGCACAGATATGGATACGGCTCTAGGTAAAGTGGTAATCGGCCGGGTGAGAAAACCCGGACTTTTGCTGCTTGCCGGCCCCACTAAGAGCAGTGAGATTCGCCGGGCCAATGAAATGCTGGAGGAAGTGGGCTGCGACCTGATACTGGTGGACGGCGCCCTCAACAGAATTGCGCCTATGGTGGAGACCGACGGTATAATTATGGCTACCGGCGCTTCCCGCAAAGCAGACATCGAACTGCTGGCTCAGGAAACCGCCAATATCAGCAGGATATACGAACTGCCGGTTTATCAGCCGGCAGGAGCCAGTTTTGAAGAGAAGGTGGCTGCGGGAGCTATTTTAGAAAGCACTTCTCTCCTGGATGAGGATACGGCGGAGCAGCTGCTGGCCCGGATTAAACCCGGTACCGAAGCCGTTGCCATCAAAGGCATTATTGGCAGCGATGCTTTTGAAGCTTTATTGGAAAAGGGCGGCCAGAAGCTGCAGGGAGTGACCTTCATTTTCCAGGACCCCATTAAGATATTGGTTTCCGGATTACCCATGGATTTGCAGCGCTGGCTGCAGGGTCTGACGGATATGGGCTCCGGAGTGGCGGTATTAAGGCAGGTGACGCTGAAGCTGATCACCATCAATCCTTTTTATCCCCGCTATCGCTACTCCACCCATGATTACGAAGCTGCTTATGTAGATAAAGAGAAGCTGAAAGAACGTTTTTTAGAGCTGGTAAAGGCCCCCGTAGTCAATGTTCTTGACGAGACGGAAGAGGAGATATTCCGGCGGGTTATGGAAGGTTGATCATGAGCAAAGAAAAACCGATGGCTGAATACACCTATTTAAGAAGGATCAGAATCCAATTGATTGTTATTACCCTTTTGCTGGCCGGCCTGATTCCCGTGGCCATTGCCGACGGCGGCAAATATGGCATAGCCGCCCTGGTGTTTTTGTTTGTTGCCGGCTTTGCCTTCATTATTTGGCAAGACAGTTCAAGCAAGATTTTGGTTTATGCCGACCGGCTGGTTCAGGAAAGAGGCGCCGGGCCTCTGCGGCAGACCTTGACCATTAAGTGGCAGGACGGCCGTTATCTTAAGGATGATACCAGCTTGTTTACCTTTGGCCGCAGCTATATTTTGCAGGATCATCAGGATAAGCCGGTACGGATCAGGGTCAATTCCACGCTAAACAATTATGAAGAGATCTTAAAAACCGTTGTAAAACGCTGCGGCCAGCTGGAAGTTAATAAGCGGACAAAAACGTCCTTGGCTAAGATGGGGATAGACACCCTTAAAACTTCATAAATTCAGCAATTTCTTAAGACCATTTTTTTCTTGACAGGATCGACGATTAGGATTAGTATCTAATTAATAATTATTATTTTTAAGGGATGGTATACATGAGCAAGAGTCAGCGCTTAACTAAGCAAAAAACGGCCATCTTGGAGATCCTACGCAGTGTGGATACCCATCCTACGGCCGAATGGATTTATCAGGAGGCCCGCAAAGAGATTCCCGGCCTCTCTTTAGGCACGGTTTATCGCAATCTCAATCAATTGCGGGATAACGGCGAAATATTGGAATTGAATTACGGCAGCAGCCAGAGCCGTTTTGACGGCACGGCGGAAAATCACTATCATTTTCGCTGTACGCAATGCGGCCGGATTTGGGATCTGCCCATACCGGTTATCAAGACTATTGAGAGCAAGGCAAAGGTGTTAAAGAACTTTCAGATTGACGGACATCGCTTGGAGTTTTACGGCACCTGCGAGGAATGTCAGCAGGACAAAAAAGCAGCTATGTAATGTCGGCAAGGATTGTCCAATTGACGGTGATCCAAGATTATCCATTTAAAGATGATCGGGCAGCGGCGTTAGCAATCGGCAAACAGCCAATAAAAAGTTGGGATCCGCTTTATAGAGGGATCTCAACTTTTTTTATTTGACTTTGGTCTTGTCCCGCAAGCGTGTTTTCCCGCGGCAAGTGACAGGTAAAGCATTCTGTGATAAACTATATAATACTTCAAAAAAAGGTTGTGACAGCATGGAAGTCTATGCCTTGGTCGGCTCCAGCGGTACGGGCAAAAGCCATCGGGCCATGACGGTAGCCTATGAAAATGACATCAATACGGTTATCGACGATGGGCTGCTGATCCGGGAAGGCCAGCGGCTGGCCGGATCTTCTGCCAAAGCGGAGCGGACGGCGGTGCGGGCAGTAAAGCGGGCGATTTTTGTGGAAGACGCTCACAGGGAAGCAGTCAAAAAGGCCCTGGCGGAAACCCGGCCTGATAAGCTGCTGATTTTGGGCACCTCGGAAAAAATGGTTAATCGCATCAGTGAAGCTCTGGAGCTGCCACCGCCCAGCCGTTATTTTATGATTGAAGAAGTGGCCACTCCCAATGAGATTGCCACCGCCAAGGAATTGCGCAAAACTTACGGCATGCATGTGATTCCCGTGCCGGTAGTTGAAGTAAAAGAGGATCTGCAAGGCTACCTGATGCGGCCTATCCGCTATTTGCTGCGGCTGAAATCCGGCCACAGACAAGGGGAGAAAACCATTGTTCAGCCGAAATTCAGCTCTGTGGGCAAGCTGGTGATCACCGACCACGCCCTGGATCAAATGATCACTTTTTTGGCGGCGGGCGTATCGGGAGTGGCAAAGGTTACGAAGGTGCAAGTGGAGGTCAGCAAAGGCAATGCCGAGGTGCGGCTGGAGTTTACCGCCCGGCTTTCCGGTCATATCCCCCAGATGGCCCAGGATATTCGCCGGCTTTTAGAGGTCAGAATTCCGGAGCTTTGCGGCATTACCGTAGAGCAGGTTCATTTGTTAGTGAGAAATTGTGTGGCTTAAAGGCACTGCAGCTGAGAAGGCGCAGGCCCATATTAGAATAAGAAATTAGTGATCAATAAAAAGTTGCGATCCCGCAAAAGGAGATCCCAACTTTTTCTTTCCCATCTAAAAAAGGCCGCGTTTCACTTTTGTGCCTTCTTTTTCGCTTCTCTCCTGCTTCACTTCTGCTCAATTGTTGCAAGTGACAGGTCAACCATTCTATGATAAACTATATAATACCTCAGAATGGAGATAAGCTAAGATGAAAGCGGCAGAATTTGGACAATTCATACAAGAAAAAGGCCATGTGGCGGTTTCCGGCTGGTTGCTGGAAAAGCACCAGGCTCTCAATATCGGGCCGGAGGAATTAGGTTTTTTGCTCCTGGCCCTTTTTCAGCAGCAGCAAAATCAAAAAGGCCGGGGCAGCCAAAACCGGCCCGCCGATCAGGCTTACCCGGAGCAGGAAGAGCCGGGAGCTAATCCCTGGCTGGGCCGGGCTTTGGATAAAGGCTGGGCCAAGTGGCGGGGCGAAGGAGCCGACCGGCAAATCGTTTTTGACCCTTTATGGCAGAAGCTTTACGAATTGTGGGAAGAGGAAGAAGAGAGCAAAAACCGGCAAGCAAAGCCTCAAGCTGCCGGCCGGGGCGATTTCGATTATTGCCGGATAGTCAAAGAGCTGGACCGGCTGCGGGGCAGCCTCAGCATCACCGCCAGGGAAAAACAATTGATTCAGGAATTCAATATAAAATACGGCTGGTCCACCGACTTTATCCTTAATTTTTTCCGTCTGTGCAGCCAGCGGGATTTGGGCCAGATGAAAAATTATAAGCCCTTGGCGGCCCAGATTTACCGCAGCGGTATATACACGCTGGAGGGGCTGACCACCTTTATGAATGAGGTGGATTGGACCGGCCGCAAGGCGGCGGAAATCAAAAAAGATTATTTGGGTCTTTATGGCATGGTAACGGTGATGGAGCGGGATTACTACGTAAAATGGCATATAGCCTGGGGCCTCAGCCACGGCCTGATCCTGCGGGCAGCCCGGGAATCGGTAGGGGCGGCCAATGCTACTTTTAAATATATCGATTCGATTTTGGAAAGCTGGCATGCGCAGGGCATCAATAGCCTGGAGGCCTGTGAAGAAGCGATCCGGCTTTGGAAAGAAGAAAAAAAGGCGGCAAGGGGCCAAAGCGGTCAAAGCGGCCAAAGCCAAAGCAGCCAAAACAGGCAGAGCGGGCCGGGCGGTCAAAGTGTCCAAAGAGCAGGAAGAACCAACCGCCGTCAGTCCGAGAAGGAGCGGGGCTCCAGCCTGTGGGCCGGCTATGAGGAAGAGGACCAGCTCCCCGGAGAAAAACCCGCGGGTCAGGGTTCTGCGGACATAGGAGCATAAGGGGGCTTTAAGGGAATGGACAGAGATACCAGACGCTTGCTGAAGCAGGCGGAGCGGGATAAAAGAGTAATGGAGCTCTATGGGCGGAATCCTCAGTTGAAAAGGTTGGACGAGGAGCTGGCCGCCGCCGGCCGGGAAGGGTTGACCAATGTTTGGCAAGGGGCCGATATTGCTGCCGTCCAAAAAAAGATCAGCCTTTTGCAGGACAAGAAAGGCCGGCTGCTGTCTTCCCTGGACTTGGATGAAGATGTTTACGAGGTGGACTGGGACTGCCCCTTGTGTCAGGACAGAGGTTATGTCCGGCCCGGCCAGGTTTGCTCCTGCCAGCGTCAGGATGAGGGCAGCCGCCGTTTTCTGGAAAGCGGCCTGTCGCCTTTGCAGAAGCAAATGACTTTTGAAAGCTTCTCTTTGGAGTGGTACGATCAGCCGGCGGAGGTGGACCGGCTGGTGCAGCAGCTGAGAGGCTTTAGCGAGCTGTTGGTCAGGGGTGAGCCTTGCGGCAATCTGTTTTTGTTTGGGCCTGTGGGCAACGGCAAAACGCATCTTTGCATCGCTGTGGCTAACCGGGTTTTGGCGGCGGGCAAAAGCGTGATCTATATCCGCACGGAGGAGCTGCTGGAGGCTTTGCGAGAGGATTTCTATGGCCGCAGCGAAAAGCCGGAGAGGGAGCGGCGCGAGCGGCAGGAGCGGCCTGCTTTCAGCCGCAGCCAGCTGACGGCCCGGCTTTTGGAGGTGGATTTGCTGATTTTGGAGGATCTGGGTACGGAGCGCCTCACCGACTTTGCGGAAGAGCAGCTGACCAGCCTCATCGACCAGCGCATCAGCTGGCAGAAGCCCTGGATCATTACCAGTCACCTCATCGGGGAGAAGTTCAGCGGCCGCTATGATCTGCGGCTGGTGGACAGGGTGTTGGGTGAAGGCAAGCGTCTTTATTTGAAAGAAAATAGTATACGATTCAAAAAAGCCCAAAAAGAAAAGGAATCCGGCCGTTAGACCGAAGGGGCAGATGACAATTTATACAGTGTTGTGTATAAAATATAAACGCTAGATATAGGGTGATCTTAGGATCATCCTTATTTTTTTACGTATTTTCTGAATGTAATAAAATGGGTGTTAAATTTTTATGAATTTTTTCGGTGGTTTTTTTAAATAAAAGGTGGTGCAAAGTGGAGTGAAGTGGTATACTATGGAGTAAACAGGAGTGGTAGTGGAAGACTGGGGTGAAAGGAGGCGGAGCATGACCTTCAGCGGTGAATATCAGCACGGCATCGATGAAAAGGGCAGACTGATCATGCCCGCCAAGTTTCGGGACAGCCTGGGGACGAAATATATGCTGTCAAAAGGTATGGAAGCCTGTCTTTTCGTTTACCCTATGGAGGCCTGGGCTCAGCTGGAAGAAAAGCTCAATGCTTTGAGCGTATTTAACCGGCGCAACCGGGACTTTAAACGCCGCTTCTTCTCCGGCTCCGGCGAGTGTGAGGTTGATAAGCAGGGCCGTACCCTGATCAATCAAGAGCTCCGCAGCCATGCCAACCTGACTAAAGAAGTCTATATTGTAGGTGCGGGAGACCATTTGGAAATTTGGAGCAAGGACGCCTGGGAAAACTACAGAGGCGGTCTTGATGAGGATTATGAAGCTTTGGCTGAGGAGATCTTTCAATGATTCCTTTTCGGCATAAGCCGGTACTTTGGCAGGCAACCATAAATTTATTAAATTTGCGGCCGGGGCTGGTGGCGGTGGATTGCACCGTAGGAGCCGCCGGCCATAGCCGGACTATATTGGAACACATAAAGCCGGACGGCTTTCTGATCGCTATCGATCAGGACCCCCAAGCCCTGCAGGCGGCGGCAGCCAATCTGGAAAGCTTCCTGGCAGAGCAAAGCGCAACCCAGGGCCAGACCCAAAGCACTGAAGCAGCCGGCAGAGTCATCGGTCATAAAGCCTATGATAAGCCATACACTATGGTACACAGCAATTTTTCCCGGATCAAAGAAATCCTGGCCGAGCTGGGCGTAGCTGCCGTTGACGCCGTACTTATGGATCTAGGCGTATCTTCCTTTCAATTGGACGAAGGTGAGCGGGGCTTCAGCTATCAGCATAATGGTCCCTTGGATATGCGGATGAACCCCGATGCCGGCCGGACGGCAAAAGAAGTGGTAAACCAAGCTTCTGCCCGGGAGTTGGAAGAAATTTTTTGGCGTTATGGAGAAGAACGCTGGAGCCGGCGCATTGCCCAGTTTATTGTGGAGGAAAGGGCCAAAGCCCCTATTGAGACAACGGAAGATCTGGTGACGGTGATTAAGAAAGCCATACCGGCCGGAGCCAGAGAAGACGGGCCTCATCCGGCCAAACGCAGCTTTCAGGCATTGCGGATATTTGTCAATGGAGAATTGGAGATACTGCAGCAGGCCATCGAGGATGCAGCGGAATCTTTAGCCCCCGGCGGCCGGCTTTGCATCATTACTTTTCATTCCCTGGAGGACAGGCTGGTCAAGGAAGCCTTTAAGAAGCTGGCGGCAGGCTGCACCTGTCCCAAGGATTTGCCGGTCTGCGTCTGCGGCAAAAGCCCCCGGGGCAAGATTCTTACCTCGAAACCGATTTTGCCCCAGCCTGAGGAAATTGCAGAAAACCCCAGATCCCGCAGCGCTAAGCTGAGAGGATTCGAAAAATACTAATGATCATTTGGGAGAGACGTTATGGCTATACCACTGCGAAAAGTAGCCGGCGACTACGTTGCCTACAGTCCTGGTTTTGAGCCGCAAAAAAAACGGCAGGAACCACAGCAAAAGAGGGACTTGAGTGCCAAACGCTTAGTCAGACGGCAGGTTAAGTCTAATGCCGAGTTTCGGCGCACGGCAGCCTGGGTATTTTTTGGTATGGCTCTTGTGTTATTTTTGCTCAGTATGTCATACATATTTGTAAAGGCCGGCGTCAGCCGTTTAAATTATCAGATAAACACCTTGCAAGCAGAGAATGAACGCATTGTATTAGAGAATGAAAAAATCAGAGGCCAGATCGCGGAGCTGCGTTCTCTGGACAGAATAGAAGCCATGGCTCATGAGCTGGGCATGGTTAAGAATGAGGCGGTAGAGTATATGGTGATGTCATCCACCATTGTGGCGGAAGGAAAAATTAAGGCTGACGAAAATCAGGCAGAGGAGGAAACGAAGAGCATCAAGCCTTTAGCAGCGGCGATTGATTTCTTCTTGGCCTGGAAAAAATAGTAAGGGGCAGGATGAATTATGCGGCAAAAGCCCGTATCGATAAGGACAAAGAAAAGAATTCAGGTTATCTTGGTATTGGTTTCCCTGGCATTTGCCGGGCTCTTCTGCCGACTGACCTGGATTCAGCTATTTAAGGGCAATGAATTTGAAAGCCTGGCCTTTGAAAACCGTTTTAAAGAAATTCCCATCAATGCCCGGCGGGGGGTTATTTATGATTCTAAAGGCAAACCCCTGGCCATCAGTGTAATGACCGATTCCGTAGTGGCTTACCCTGTGGAAATCGTTAAAGCCAAAAAAGTCGAAGAAGTAGCGGGCCAGCTGGCGGCGATCCTGGAGATGGATAAAGCAAGCCTGGTTGAGCGCATCAATAAAAACTCAAAGCAATGGTTTATGTATGTCAAGCGCAAGGTTACCGAAGAGCAGGCCAGCGCCATCAAGGCCTTGTCCTTGCCGGGTATCGGTTTTCAGGAAGAGCCCATGCGGGTATATCCCAAGGGCAGCCTGCTGGCCAATTTCCTGGGCTTTGTGGGTACGGACAACAACGGTCTCAGCGGCTTGGAGGCTGCTTACGACAGCGTGCTCTCCGGCGTTCCCGGCAAGCTGATGCTGGAATTGGATCATCGGGGGCAAAACATACCCGACTCCACCCAAAAGTATATTCCTTCCCGGGACGGTCAAAGCCTGGTGCTGACCGTGGATGAAACCATCCAGTACATCCTGGAGCGGGAAGTCAAAATTGCCGTGGAAAAATATAATCCGGAAAAAATGGGTATTTTGATGATGGAACCCAAAACCGGCAGGGTATTGGGTATGGCGGAATATCCCACCTTCGACCCAAACCATTTTAACGATTACGACCAGAAGAGCTGGCGTAATTTCCTGATTTCCGACGTTTATGAGCCGGGTTCCACATTTAAAACCGTGGTGATGTCGGGAGCGCTTGAAGAGGGAGTGGTCTCCCTCAACGACCATTTCTACTGCGGCGGCGCCGTCAAGCTGCCCGGCGGCACTGTGCGCTGCTGGCGTTCTGTGCCCCATGGCAGCGAAACCTTTGTGCAGGGGGTGCAAAACTCCTGCAACCCCGTGTTTATTACTATCGGCCTCAATATGGGCAAGGATCTTTTTTATAAATACCTCAACGGTTTTGGTTTCGGCAAAAAAACCGGCATTGAGCTGTCCGGCGAGGCCACCGGCATTTTGGTGCCCCAAAAGCGGGCCCAGGAGCTGGACCTGGCCACCATGAGCATCGGTCAGGCCAATGCGGTGACGCCTATTCAGCTGCTGACGGCTTTTTGCGCCATCACTAACGGCGGCAACTTGATGAAGCCTCAGATCGTCAAGGAGATCCGGGATGGGGAAGGAAATGTAGTAAAGACTATCGAGCCGGAAGTGGTGCGCCAGGTTATTTCCGCCTCCACTTCTGAAAAAGTATTGAAAACCCTGGAGGCGGTGGTCAGTTCCGGCACGGGCAAAACGGCCTACATTGAAGGCTATCGGGTAGGCGGCAAGACCGGTACCGCCCAGAAAGTAATGCCCGGCATTGGCTATTCCGAAAAGGAATACATCGCTTCTTTTATGGGGGCGGCGCCTATCAATGATCCTCAGGTTGTCTGCCTGGTGGTCATGGACTATCCCAAAGGCCCCGTACACACCGGCGGCGCCATTTGCGGCCCGGTTTTTCAGGCTGCGGTTAAAGACGTCCTCAGTTATTTGCAGGTGCCTACCCAGGTAGAGCCGGAAAAAGTCAGCGCTTCCTCCCTTGAGGAAGTCACCTTGCTGGATTATACAGGAATGACCGTTGCCGCTGCTCAGAGCCAGGCAGCCAGCCAGGGCCTCAGCACATCCATAGTGGGCGCCGGCGGCCAGGTCTATGCCCAGCTGCCTTTAGCCAATACGAAGATGCTCAAAGGCGGCAGCGTGGTTCTTTATACGAAGCTGCCCAAGACCGCGGAAACCATGCAGCAGATTGCGGTACCGGAGCTGACGGGTAAGTCCGCCGAGGAAGTCCTGGCTATTGCGGCGGAATACAACCTGAATTTTGAGCTGTCGGGCCAGGGTGTGGTCATGTATCAGCAGCCCTCTCCCGGGGTAATGGTGGATGTGGGCAGCAAAGTCACCGTAGGATTGGAAGAGCCTCTGGCTACAGGCGCATCAGGAGAATTAGCAGGTCCCTGATGTCTCTGCGGTAGGATAAATGAAATGGTGAGGATGGATGTATGGGAGGTGAGGTTGTTTGAATCTAAGAGAATTAGTTGCCGCAAACCCCGGTTTAAGCCGCTGGCAACAGGATGTAGAATGGGATAAAGAGATTGGGTCCGTTACTGCCGATTCCCGCAAGGTCAAAGCAGGCGATGTTTTTGTCGCCTTAAAAGGGGAGCATTATGACGGCCATCAGTATATAGAGCAGGCCTTAAGCCAGGGCGCCCTGGCGGTGATCCTGGAGAATGAGGAATTTTGCATCGGGAAAAAGCCCTGGATATTGGTGAAAAACAGCCGGGAGGTCTACGGCGTTATCATGCAATATCTGGCCGGCAGACCTTCTCTGGCCATGAATGTCATCGGCGTTACCGGTACCAACGGCAAAACCACCGTAACCAATATGGTGGCCAATATCATGGAGGAAGCGGGCAAGACCATAGGCCTTTTGGGGACTATTCATAACAGAATAGGCCGGCATCAGGAGGCAGCTCTGCTGACGACCCCGGACAGCCCTCAGCTGGCTGAGCTTTTCCGTCAGATGAAAGAGGAAAAGACGGATTATGCCATCATGGAGGTCAGCTCTCATGCCCTGGCTCAATCGAGAACCGCCGGCATCGAATTTGATGTGGCGATTTTTACGAATCTCAGTCAGGACCATTTGGATTACCATGAGACCTTCAATGAATACCTGGCCCAAAAGGCAAAACTTTTTTCCAGCCTCACTCCTCAGGGGGAGAAAAAACGCAAAAAAACGGCTATACTAAATCTGGATGACAACTCCAGCGCCTTTTTGGCCGACTATTGCCGGGTGCCGGTGATTACTTACGGTTTGAACGGTTTAAGTCATGTGCGTGCTGAAGATATCGAGCTTTCTGCCGCCGGCATCCGCTATCAGCTGGTCTATGGCGGCCGCCGGCAGGAGATCAGCCTCAAGCTCCACGGGCGGTTTAATGTGTACAATTCCCTGGCGGCCATCACCGCCGCCTTGGTGGAGGGCGTGGATATTGAGGTGATCCGGCGGGCCTTGGCCAAGATGGAACCGGTGGCCGGCCGTTTTCAGCAAGTAGTTGATCCCACAGGCAAATTGCCTTTCAACGTCTTTGTGGATTATTCCCATACGCCGGATAGCCTGGAAAACTGTATCACCACCGGCAGAGAGCTATGCCGGGGCAGGATCATCAGTGTTTTTGGCGCCGGCGGCCACCGGGATGTGACGAAACGGCCCTTGATGGGAGAGGTGGCGGCCCGGCTGTCGGATATTGCCATTGTTACCTCCGATAATCCCAGAGAAGAAGAGCCTTTGGCCATCATCCATGATATAATGAAAGGAATGGCCGGCCCCTTGGCTAAAGCTGAGATATTGATGGAGCCGGACCGGCGGCAGGCTATTGCGAAAGCGGTATCTTTGGCCCAGGCCGGCGATATTATACTGGTTTGCGGCAAAGGCCATGAGAATTATCAAATCATAGGCAGCGAGAAGCACTCCTTTGACGACTATGAGGAAGTTCAAAAGGCAATGCTGCTGTGAAAAACCGCAGTCTTTTACAGCAGATCAGTAAAATAGCCGAATTTAACGAACTAGTGAGGTTATGACCCGATGCCCGATTATTTGAAAGCCGGTTTGACGGCACTGGCGGTGGCGCTGATCAGCGGCCCCTTCCTGATCCCGGCTTTGCGCAGGTTTAAGTTTGGCCAATTTATCCGCCAGGAAGGACCCCAAAGCCACTTGACCAAATCCGGCACTCCCACTATGGGAGGAATCATGTTTTTGATCGCCATACCGGCGGCCATGTTTTTTGCCGGCAAGGTGGGGATCGAAAGCTTTCTGGCCTTATATCTGGTTTTAGCCATGGGTATCCTGGGCTTTTTAGACGACTACCTGAAAATCAAAAAAAGGCAATCGGAGGGTTTGACCTCCAAACAAAAATTTATCGGGCAAATTCTGGTGGCCCTTGTCTTTGCCGCTGTTCTGTGGTGGTTGAAGGGCGGCAGGGTTTGGCTGCCTTTCGTCAATCGTTTTTATGATATCGGTATTCTGTACATTCCGGTGGCAATATTCATTATTGCGGCTACGGTCAATGGCGTAAACTTCACTGACGGCCTGGACGGCTTATGCTCCGGCGTCACCTTTTTCGTGGCTTTGGCTTTTCTTTTGCTTTGCCGGGCCTGGGGCCTCAGTCAATTGACCTGGTTTGCCGCCAGCCTGGCCGGCAGCTGCCTGGGCTTTTTGTTCTTTAATCTTCATCCGGCCCGGGTTTTTATGGGGGATACGGGTTCCCTGGCCTTAGGGGGAGGGGTGGCGGCTCTGGCCTTGCTTAGCGGCACCGAGTTTTTGCTGCCTCTCTTAGGTGTTGTCTATGTGGCGGAGGTCTTGTCGGTGATCCTGCAAGTAGGCTATTTCCGCCTTACCGGCGGCAAAAGGCTTTTCCGGATGGCCCCTCTCCACCACCATTTCGAGCTTTGCGGCTGGAATGAAAGTCAGGTAGATATCGCTTTTTGGTTTTTAACGGCTATCGTTTCTTTGATCTTTCTCGGGATATTAATTTGAGAAAACTGCGTCCGGAAGCCAGTCCGGCAGCAGGGTAAAGAAGGGTTCATTATGTGGCAAGGAAAAAGGGTATATCTGATTGGCGCCGGCAAGAGCGGTTTGGCTGCTGCCGGCTGGCTTTTACAGCAAAAGGCCCTGGTTTGCCTCAACGATAAAAAAGCTTTTGAGGATTTTGACGAAGCAAAAAAAGCGGAGCTTTTGGCTCTGGCGGATAGAGGAGTAATTCTGGATCTGGGCAAGGCCTGCGATCCACTGGGCTTTGACGCCGAATTCATCGTAACCAGCTCCGGCGTCCCCCTGGATCAAAGCGGCATAATGGCGGCCAAGGCTAAAGGCATCCCCGTCACCAACGAAATTGAGCTGGCCTGGCAGTTAAGCCGGGCTTCCATTGTTGCCATTACCGGCAGCAACGGCAAAACCACGGTGACCAGCCTCATCGGTCAGATCCTGAAAGCGGCGGGTTTTGACCCCTTTGTGGGAGGCAATATCGGCGTACCCTTTATTTTGGCGGCGCCCGGTCTGAATGAACAGAGTTGGGCGGTGCTGGAGCTTTCCAGCTTCCAGTTGGAGGGCGTTCTGTCTTTGCGGCCGAAAGTGGCGGTTTTTCTCAACCTGACGCCGGATCACCTGGATTGGCATAAATCCTTTGCCAATTATGCTGCGGCTAAGTGGCGGATCGCGGGTTTTCAGGGGACGGAGGATTGGCTGATTCTCAACTACGACGATCCTCTTTTGCGGGAAGCGGGCTGTAAGAAGCTGGCTGAGGCCGGCCAAGGCAAAGAAGGTCCGCAGATTTTATGGTTTAGCGTCAGAGAAAAGCTGCCGGCCGGGTTATGGATAGACGAAGAAGGCTGGGTCAGGTTCTCACCTATAGACAAGGCAGGCGGTGCGGGCGCTGACCCGGATGGGATCAGGATCATGCCGGCGGCAGAATTTACCTTGCCGGGCCGCCACAATCAGGAAAATTTGCTGGCAGCCCTGGCGGCTTGTCTGGTTCTGGATGTGCCTCTTGAGATTCTGCGCCGGACTGCCGGCAGCTTTCAGGCAGTAGAGCACAGGATGGAAGTGGTGGGTGAGTGGGGGGGCGTCCTCTATGTTAACGATTCCAAAGCGACGAATCCCGACGCCGCCATAAAGTCTCTGGATTCTTATGAACGGCCGGTGCTGCTGATTGCCGGCGGCGACGGGAAGAATACTCCTTTTAAAGAACTGGCCGAAAAAATTGCCGCAAAGGCTAAGCTGGCGGTCTTAATTGGCAAAGACGGCGATAAAATGAAAGAAGCCCTATTGGCGCAGGGCTTCGACGGCATACGTATGGCGGCTACTTTAGAAGAAGCCGTAGCCATCTGCCACAGCGCGGCTTTGCCGGGGGATCTGGTGCTTTTGGCGCCGGCCTGCGCCAGCACAGATATGTTCAGCAATTACGAGCAGCGCGGTAAAGCGTTCAAGGCTGCAGTTTCTGCGAAACTCAATCCTACGGACTCAATCCGCTATCCGTAGATGCTTAGGGCGCGGATGTTCCTACGGACTCAACCCTGCGGACTCAATCTGCTATCCAGAGATACTAAGGGCGCAGATGTTCCGCTATCCGTAGATGCTTAGGGCGCAGATGTTCCTACGGACTCAACCCTGCGGACTCAATCTGCTATCCAGAGATGCTTAGGGCGCGGATGTTCCGCTATACGAAGATACTAAGGGCGCGGATGTTTGAGGGCGCTCTGGCGTTAAAGCCGGTAATCAGAAGTTTTGTGAAAGGAGGATGGATGATGAAAAGCGGCAAGACATTAAAAAAAGGCACGCCGGATATGTGGCTCTTTTTAATTACCTTATTTCTCGTCGGCATCGGTATCATCATGGTATTCAGCGCCAGTTATTATGATACCCTGTCCAGCGACCCCTTTGAGTATTTAAAGCGCCAGGGCAGTTTTGCCGCCATAGGCGTTGTGGTTATGCTGGTTGCTATGAATTTTGATTATCAAAGATACAGATATTTATATAAGCCCCTGCTGGCCATTACCCTCGTTCTCCTTGTGGTGGTATTTCTATTTGAGGATACGAAGGGTTCTCATCGCTGGATTCCTTTGGGCATCATCAATTTGCAGCCTTCGGAAATAGCGAAATTTACACTGGCCCTTTTTTTGGCCGTCTTTCTCAGCCGCCGGGAGGCCAACCTCAATGACTTGCGGGGCGATCTGGGCCGCATCATCGTCGTGCTGGGACTGGTGTTGGGTTTGGTGCTGATTGAGCCGGATTTGGGAGCTACCATGTCTTTAGCCGGCATGTCTATGGTAATTCTCATTGCCGCAGGCCTGAAATGGTTTTATGTGACGGCGGCGGCCGTATTGGGCGGCGCCGGCGTTGTCTTTGTTATTATAAATAGTGAATATCAGATGCGGCGCATCATGGGCTGGCTTGATCCCTGGGCCGACAAAGCCGATACCGGCTATCAGCTGATCAATTCCCTCTATGCCCTGGGTTCCGGCGGTTTTTGGGGTATGGGCATCGGCAACAGCCGGCAGAAGCTGGGCTTTTTGCCGGAGCAAAATACCGACTTTATCTTTTCGATCATTGGTGAAGAACTGGGCTTCATTGGCGCCGGTCTGATAATCCTGCTTTTTTTGTTCTTTGCCTGGCGGGGTTATATGATTGCCGTGCGCTGTCCCGATCTTTACGGCAGCCTGCTGGCGGTAGGCATTACCACCAGCCTGGTTTTTCAGGCGGCCCTCAATTTGGGCGTGGTCACCGGTTGCCTGCCGGTAACCGGTATTGCCTTGCCTTTCTTGAGCTACGGCGGTTCTTCTTTGCTGATGTCCATGGGCTCCGTAGGCGTATTGCTCAATATATCCCGTTACCGAATGTGAGCAACATAATTTAAACTGAGGCACTGAAGTGCGCAAAATTGCAAGTTTAAAGTGTGCTGTTCTTTCAAAATAGCGGACATCTCGTGGCCGCCACACTGCATATAGTGAAACGCAGGCGATAATCAGCCGATAAGCAGCCAATTAGCAGTGCTGGACACTTTAAACCTGCAATTTTGCTCAGAAATGGGGCGGCGTTGTTTCGCATTGGAATAAAGCCTGCCAAAAAAGGGTAATGTTAGATAAAGGAGCCAGAAAAATGACGAGACTTATCTTAACCGGCGGCGGCACCGGCGGCCATATTTATCCGGCTCTGGCCATTGCCGACGGCATAAGGCGGCGCTGGCCCCAGGCGGAGATCCTCTATGTGGGGGCTAGCCGGGGTATGGAAAGCCGGGTAGTGCCGCAAGCCGGCTATCCCTTTCAGGGCATAACGGCAGAAGGCTGGCAGGGCAGGAAAATCAGCACGTTATCCAACGCGTTGAAGGCTTCTTACCGAGGCCGCCAGGAAGCTCTGGAGCTTTTGGCCAAGTTTAAGCCCCGGGCAGTCATCGGTACCGGCGGCTATGTCTGTTTGCCCATGGCGGCGGCAGCCTCTCAGAAAAAAATACCTGTCTACATTCACGAACAAAACGCTTTTCCCGGTATAGCTAACCGCCTGATCTCCTTATGGGCCAAAAAAATCATGGTCAGCTTCGCTGAAGCCGCCGGCCGCTTTCCTCCCAATGTTCGCAAACGGGTGGCGGTAACGGGGCTGCCGGTAAGGGCAGCGATTACCAGTGCCAAAAAAGAAGAGGCCTTGGCATTTTTTCATTTAAAAGAGGGCAAAAAGACACTGCTGGCCATAGGCGGTTCCCAGGGAGCCCAAAGCATTAACCGGGCCATGCTCCACGTCATTAAAAACCTCTATCATAGGCAGGATGTACAAGTTCTTCTGGCCACCGGCCCCAGGGATTACGAACAGATGGCGGAGGAATTAAAGAAAGCGGATATAACCTGGAGTTATGAGGAAAGTGACGGGGCCCGGGAAAGCAACATCAGGATGCTGCCTTACATCGACCGGATGGATTTAGCCTATGCCGCCGCTCAGCTTTTTGTGGGCAGGGCCGGGGCCTCCACCTTGGCGGAAATCACTTTATGCCGGCTGCCGGCGCTGCTGATTCCTTATCCCTATGCCTCGGAAAACCACCAGGCCCATAATGCCGCCAGTCTGGCCGGCAAAGGCGCCGCTGTGGTGCTGGAGGACCAGAAGCTGACGGGGCCTTTATTGCTCAAAAACCTGGAAGAGATTTTCAACGACGAAAATAAGCGCCTGGCCATGGCGAATGCCAGCGGTGAAGCCGCCCGCGGCCAGGCTTTGGAAGATATATTGGATATAATAAAGGAAGTCATGGATATTTAGGGACGTGCACTCTTTATCAGGGGACGGCATATAAAGAAGACATAGCCGGAAACCCTTTAAAAAGATTCCCTATCAAAGGAAGGAATGGTCATCAGGATGACAAAAGAAGGTAAATGGCACTTCATAGGTATCGGCGGCGTGGGCATGAGCGGTATCGCCAAAGCACGCTTGGAGATGGGAAAGCCGGTAAGCGGTTCGGATATGGCAGCTTCTGTATTGACGGACCGCTTATTGGCGTTGGGAGCCGAGATCCATATCGGCGGCCATCAGGGATCCCTCATCAGTGATGATCTGGAAGCGGTAGTGGTTTCCAGCGCTATCCGGCAGGAAAATCCCGAGCTGCAGGCTGCTTTGGCTAAAGGAATTCCTGTGATTCATCGGGGCAGTTGCCTGGCCCGGCTGATGGATCACAAGAGAGGCATTGCTATTGCCGGCGCCCACGGTAAAACTACCACCAGTGCCATGATTGCTTTACTGCTGGAAAAAAGCGGTTTTGATCCTGCTTTCTTTGTAGGAGCTTATGTAGGGAATCTGGATACCAATGCCAAATGGGGTCAAGGCGAATACATGGTGGCGGAAGCCGACGAATCCGACGGTTCCTTTCTGGAGTTGTCGCCGTCGATTGCGCTTGTGACCAATGTGGAAGACGATCATCTTGATCACTACGGCAGTCAGGAAAAAATCAACGAAGCTTTCGTTACCTTCATCAACAAAGTACCTGAGGGAGGCAAGGCTATTCTTTGCGCCGACGATCCCGGCATCCGGCAGCTGCTGCCTTTGATCAGCCACAAACGTATAGTGACGTATGGCGTTGATGAAGGGGCAGATCTGCGGGGCGCCAATCTTCGCTGTCAGTCAGGCGAAATGAGGGCGGAGGTCTATTGGCAGGGACGGCTTCTGGGTACCCTGCGGCTGCAGGTCTACGGCAATCATAATCTGCTGAATGCCTTGGGGGCATTGGCGGCAGGCCTGGAATGCGGCCTGGAGTTTCAGGCAATGACCGGGATTTTGCACAGCTTCCGGGGCGCCCACCGCCGGCTGGAATATATGGGTGAAAGAGACGGCGTCAAGTTTTATGACGACTACGCCCACCATCCTACGGAGATCAAGGCCACCTTGGCGGCGGCCGCAATGATCGGCGCCAGACGGATGCTGGTCTTGTTTCAGCCTCATCGTTTCAGCCGCACTCAGCTTTTGGCTAAAGAATTCGGCGGCGCTTTCACTCAGGCGGATCAGCTGATCCTGCTGCCGATTTACAGCGCCGGTGAAAACCCTATAGCGGGGGTGGATTCCGGCTTGATCGCCGCAGCTGTCGAAGCCAATACCGGCCGTTTGCCGGAGGTGGCGGCGGATTTTGAGCAGGCCGCCGGGCTTATGGGGCAAATTCTCGAGCCGGGGGATCTGGTATTGACTTTAGGCGCAGGCAATGTGAGAAAGCTTGGAGAAATGATTTTAAACAGAGGATAGATGGTATGCAGCAAGTGGATTGGCAGCAGATAGAGAACTGGATAGAAAAACAGCAGATCGGCAGATGGCAGGCGGCGGCTCCCCTGGCGGAGTTTACTTCCTGGCGCATCGGCGGCCCGGCCCGGCTGATGGTTTGGCCGGAAACGGAAGAAAAATGCGCCGCCTTGCTGCAATATGGCAGCCAACAAGGGGCTGACCTGCGTTTTTTAGGCAGCGGCACTAATCTGCTGGCAGCCGACGAAGGTGTGGAGGCTTTGGTGATTCATACCGGAGCTTTACGCCGGCTGGAATGGGCAGGCAAAGAAGTGCAGGCAGGCGCAGGCTTGCCTTTGGCTCAGCTGTCTAAGGCCGCCGCCGATCGCAGTTTGAAAGGCTTGGAGTTTGCCATCGGCATCCCCGGCTCTTTGGGCGGTGCTCTGATGATGAATGCCGGCGCTTATGGCGGCCAGATGTCCGATTTAGTATTGGAAGTTCGGGCCATGGATAAAACAGGACGGATTCGGGTGCTGCAAGAGCAGGAATTGTCTTACGGTTACCGGGAGAGCCGGCTTAAACATGAAGATTTGTTAATATTAAGCGGCCGCTTGGGCTTTAAAGAAGGCAATCAGGAGGAAAGCCTGGCGCTAATGAAAGAATATTTGGAAGCCAGACGTCAAAAGCAGCCTCTGGATTTGCCCAATGGCGGCAGCGTGTTTCGCAATCCTGCCGGCGGCGGCGCCGGCCGGTATATTGAGCAGGCGGGCCTTAAGGGACTGCAGATCGGCAAAGCTCAGATATCTCCCAAACATGCCAATTTCATCGTTAATCTGGGCGGAGCAAAAGCCGCCGAGGTGAGCGCTCTGATGGACAGAGCCCAAAAGGAAGTAGCGGAAAAATTCGGGGTCAGATTGGAAAGCGAAGTTATTTGCTGGAGATAGTGAATTGGTCTTGGATGACGTGGTGGAAGCGGGGGATAGTTATGGAAAAATACGTAGTGGTCGGCGGCAGGCCATTGTCCGGTAAGGTACGGATCGGCGGCAGTAAAAATTCGGTGTTGACCTTGCTGCCGGCCTGCTTATTGGCGGAGGATGCCTGCAATCTATACGATGTGCCAAATCTCAGCGATGTAGAGAATATGCTCCAGGTCTTGAGCACTCTGGGGGCAGCGATAAAGAGAAACCAAAACTCCCTGACGATTGATGCCGGTGGGCTTCAGTTTGAAACGGTTCCCGACCGTTTGGCCAGAAGCATGAGGGCATCAAATTTAGTCTTAGGGCCTCTCCTGGCCAGGCTGGGGCACGTGCGGATACCTTATCCCGGCGGCTGTCTGATCGGCTCCCGTCCCATGGATCAGCATATCCGGGGGCTGAGGCTGATGGGGGCAGAATTTACCGATAGATACGGCTGTATTGAAGCCAGAGCAAAAAAATTAAAAGGCGCAGAAATCTGCCTGGATTTTCCCAGTGTGGGAGCCACGGAGAATTTAATAATGGCGGCTTCTTTAGCCCAAGGCGTAACCATCATCCATAATGCGGCCAGAGAGCCGGAAATCGTGGAGCTCCAGAATTTCCTCAATGCCATGGGGGCCAAAGTGAAGGGGGCCGGCAGCAATACGGTGCGCATCGAAGGCGTAGATAAGCTCAGCGGCGCCGAGCAGGTAGTGACGCCGGACCGTATCGAAGCGGGAACTTATATGGTAATGGCCTTGGCGACCAAGGGCCAGATCTTTTTGGAAAACGTGATTCCCGAGCATTTGGAGGCAGTGACGGCCAAGCTGCGGGAAGCCGGCGCCAGGATCCAGGAGGACAACAGCGGCCTTTGGATTGGCAGCCCCAGAAGGCTGAAACCCGTAGACCTGAAGACCATGCCTTATCCCGGCTTCCCTACCGACATGCAGGCTCAGGTGATGGCGCTGATGACTTTAGTAAAAGGCACCAGTATCGCTACGGAAACCATATTTGAAAACCGCTTTCAGCATGTGGCGGAGCTCTGCCGCATGGGAGCCAATATTCGCCTGGAAGGCCGTACAGCCGTGGTTCAGGGTGTGGAATCTTTAAGCGGCGCTTATGTGGAGGCGACGGATCTGCGGGCAGGAGCGGCTTTGGTGACGGCGGCCCTGATGGCCGAAGGAGCCAGCATTATTGGCAATATTCACTATATAGACAGAGGCTATGATCAGTTTGAGCAGAAGCTGGCCAATTTAGGGGCCCAGATCATGAGGATAACTTCCTAAAGTCCGGATTAATAAGTAAATAAACGGGAGGGGGTTGGGGCGCCATCAAGCTTGCCGCCTCAACCTTCCCCGGTTGCCCCGTTTTTACCGGTTGCTTCGATTGTCTCCGATTGTTTCGGTTTCTCCGATGGGTTGTTGTAATTGTGTGAGGCTTCTTCCGCGAAATTTTCCGCGAAATCGCCCACGAAATCTTCCGCCAATTCTTCCACCAATTCCCTTGCCATTTATTATGGCAATTCCCTCAAAGACTGGACAAAGAGGATGCTATGAGATATTATTGTGATGTGCTGGTTTAGTATAAAGCAAAGAAAGGACAAGCCGGGTGACGATAAGACAAAGCAGCGCCAGGCAAAGAAAAGGGCGGCGTCGCCTAAAGCGCACATTTATTACGGGCCTGGGTTTGATTTTTATATTTTTGGCGGGCTTTGGCGGATACTCCTTGGCCAATTCCTCTTTTTTTGATTTAAAGGAGATTCGAGTGGCAGGCAATGAGGTTCTTAATCAGGAGGAGCTCATTCAACTGTCAGGCTTGCGGATCGGCACCAATTTGCTCAAGGTTTCCCGGCAGCAGGTGGCAGAAAGCATTCTGTCGCAGCCTTATGTTAAAGAAGTAGACGTAAAGCGCAGCCTTCCCAATAAGATAGAGATCCGGATTACCGAGCGGTCGCCGATGGCGCTGATCAGCGGTGATCAGCGATATCTCATCTTGGATGGAGAGGGCTATTGCATAGCCGAGGTAGGCCTGGCGGCGGCGGAAAGCTGGACCTTGCCCAGTATACGCTGCAGCAGCGCAGCCATGGCTCTGCTGCCGGGAGAGAAGACGGAGGATGAAGGCGTACTGGCCGCTCTTACGCTTATTGAGAAGCTGGATCCGTTTTTTCTGGAGAATATTTTGGAGTTTGATGCCCCTTCTGCCGAAAAGCTGGCAGTGATCAATATAGACGGCCTGCCGGTATATTTCGGCTTGCCGGAAAATTTAGACCGGAAGCTGCAATATTATGAAGAGCTGCTCATTAAAAACAAGGAGCAGTGCAATGCCCAAACCTTAAATTATGTGGATCTTCGCTACGATACCCAGCCGATTTTGAGCAGAAAGTAATGAGTTTTTATCTGCTGAAAATTTGTTAATGGAATAAGAAGGAAAACGCAGACTAGCTGTTGAATTTACTACAAATTGGAGAAAAAGAAGCCTGAAGGAAGCGAGGGATTAGTTTGGCTTTTGAGTTTGAAATGGAAGAGGTCTCCAGCCGTGAAGTGATCAAGGTGATAGGAGTTGGCGGCGGCGGCGGCAATGCCATTAACCGCATGATTGCCTGTGGCCTGAAAGGCGTGGAGTTCGTTGCCTTAAATACGGATGGACAAGCGTTAAACCGCTCGCAAGCCGATCATCGGGTGCAGCTGGGAGCAAAGCTTACCAGAGGCCTGGGCGCCGGCGCTAAACCCGAAGTGGGCGAAAAAGCGGCTGAAGAAAGCAGAGATGAGATTGCCTCTCTGATCAAAGGCACGGATATGCTTTTTGTTACCGCCGGTATGGGCGGCGGCACCGGCACCGGTGCAGCTCCCGTAGTGGCACAGATCGCCAGGGAAGAAGGTATTCTCACCGTCGGCATCGTTACCCGGCCTTTCCTTTTTGAAGGCAGAAAACGGGCCCGCCAAGCGGAAGAAGGCATCGCCAAACTGCGGGAAAGCGTGGACGCTCTCATTGCAATCCCTAATGAGAAGCTTCTGCAAATTGTCGATAAGAACACCTCTATCGCCGACGCCTTTTTGATGGCTGACGAGGTCTTGATGCAGGGTGTCCAGGGTATTACCGACCTGGTGAAATCCCCCGGCGAGGTCAATCTTGACTTTGCCGACGTTACCACGGTGATGAAAGAAGGCGGCGAGGCCCTGATGGGTATCGGCCAGGCCAGCGGCGAGAAGAGGGCCGTTCAGGCTGCTCAGGCCGCCATTTCCAGCCCGCTTTTAGAAATGGCTATCGACGGCGCCCGCAGGGTGCTGCTGAACATCACCGGCGGCAGCAACCTGACGCTGATGGAGGTTAACGAAGCCGCTAATCTGATCATTGAGGCTGCTGATCCGGAAGCGGAGATCATTTTTGGCCAGGCCATCGACGATTGCCTGGGCGACAGCATCCGCATTACCGTTATTGCCACCGGTTTTGGACCGAGCAAGCCGGTGAGCAGCCCCAAAAACCAGCCGGCCGGCCGCCACCAAAGCACCCCCATGGGCAGAGCCGGTGAAATCGAGCTGGAGACCGTCTTTGACCGCAATAAGAGGACGGGCTTTCCTTCGGCCAGGCCCACTGCCGACAGCAGCGCCAGGAATTCCGAATTGCCGCCTTTTTTGCAGAGCAAAAACTACTTTGACCAATAAATGATTGGCTGATTATTTGGCTGATCGCGGCAAAAGGCAAAAAGCAGCTGATGAGCAATGGCCGTGATTGACGGTGGATGCTCAGGCTGATGGTTGCTGAATGATCAAGCGGATTGATACCGGATAATTAAGCAGATTGATGTGCCGAATTCTTCAATGTCTATTTAACCGGCTTTTCTGATGAAGAGATCAGAGAAGCCGGTTTTCCTATTCTCATTTAGTTAAGAAAGAAGGTCGTCGAGCCATAGGGTGCCGGCAGATGGCCGGCAGTGACCCGACAGTGACTCGGTAATATCGGCAGTGGCTCAACTCGGCACTAACCCGGCATCTTGTGCAGAATTTACGAAAAAATTGTACAGAGATCACGGGCCCATTGCTCACCCTTCCGCTTCTGCAATAGTTTAGCTTATGATAAATAATTGAAATTCTGTGCAATAATAGATGACGCAGGCAAAGGGCTGTTGTATAATAAGGTGCAGCATTAAGAAATGTTATAGTATCGGAGTAATCACGATTTTTCGTCGAGGAGGAGAACCTTTGAACGATACCGATTCGTTGTTACAATTTTCGAAGCAATATCCGGTGGGATCAGTTCTTCTACAGGAGGGTGATGCCGTAAAGGGTGATATGTTTGTCCTGTTGCAAGGCAGTGTCGGCGCATATCGGAGTTATGGGGAGGCCGGGGAAGTTAGATTGAGCACCTATGAAGCCGGCAGTTTTTTTGGCGAGCTGGACTTCTTTCTTGATGAAGCGCCTAAGGCGACTTTTGTGGCATTGATAGACTGTATTGTCCTTGCCGTCAGCCGGCAAAACCTTTATTCCTTCTTTGCCGGTCAGCCTGGGATGACTTTTATGATTATTCAGGGTTTATGCCGGCAGCTGGCGGCAACAAATGAAAACTACAGAATGCTTTATGAGAGATATATGACAGAAGTGGCCGTTGCCGGCAGTGGCAGCAGATTGGCTCAGGCTACGGGGGAGGAGGCCTGGCCGCCGGCCGCTGCTGAGCTTGAGTTACCGGCTGAGTCCAAGTCGGCGCCGAGTCAGGAGCTGGAGTCAGGATTGGGGGTGGTGCCGGCAGCGGAGCCCGCGTCGTCCTCCACGTCTGCGCCTGCCTCCGCGTCTGCGCCTGCGTCCGCTTCTGCATCTGCGCCGGCCTCCGCGCCGGAGCAAAAGGCCTCCGCTGGCAGCATCCTGTTTCCCGTCGGCCACGGCTCCTACGTGCTGCCTATGGATCACAAAAAAGATAATCTGCTTTTTGAGCGGGATATTGTTTGCCCGGTGTGCGGTCATCAATTCAAAGCCTTATCCCTTTTCATGTCAAAGCTGCGGCAGGAGCGGACCGACAGAGATATGCGCACCCGTTACAAAGGCATCGAGCCTATGCACTACGATGTCATTACCTGCCCGGCTTGTCACTATAGCGCACTGATGGATTCCTTTGCCGGCGCGAGCAAACGGCAGGCCGAGCAGATTGCTGCCAAAGTCGGACCTTATAGCCGGGGGCTGGAAATCAAGACAGGATTTGACCGGGATACCTTCACTGTATTCGCCGGTTATTATCTGGCGCTGCTTTGTGCACCGGCGGTGGCCGCCGACCATCAGCTTATTACCGCTAAGCTTTGGCTGCGGCTGGCTCGCCTTTACGAAGACTGCGGCGATGAAAAGATGAAGCAATACGCCAATCGGATGGCGCTGGCCGACTATACCTACGCTTACGAAGGGCTGCGGCTGTCGGAGAAGCAAAATCAACAGCTGTGTTTCGTCATCGGTGATTTATACTATAAGCAGGACGACCTTGAAAATGCCCGGACGTTTCTCCATTATGCCAAGATGAATAAGGACGGCTCTCAGGCCGTCAAACGGCAGGCAGACTTATATTTGGATGAAGTGCGCGAGGAGATCAAAAGACGCAAGGACAGCCATCAATAAGATATTTGAACCGGCAATTTATTATCCATTTAACGAGATGCATAAAATCATGGCCGTTGCGGTGGCCATGATTATTTTTTCTCCCGACCTAAATTGACACGTTTCCTGGTTTCACAGGTGTATAATCAAAACATGTCAACCATTATTGTCTATGCCGATTTGGTTTTCGCCGCCAATCTGGTCATGGATTGGCTGGTATTATGGATTGCCGGACGTCTTGCCGGCCGGCCGGGCAAAAAGCTTTGGCTGGGGGCGGCGGCAGTTCTGGGGGCTTTCTACGCCCTGGCGGCAGCGTTATGGCCTTATAGCATACTGGCTGCCGGCTGGCTTAAGCTGCTGAGCGGCTGCCTTTTGGTAGCCGTTGCTTACAGGCCGGAGAGCTGGCTATGGTTTTGGCGGTATTGCGGCGCTTTTTATCTTGTTTCTTTTGCTTTAGGGGGAGCCGCCTTCGGCCTGTGGTATCTGCTGCTTTCCACCGCCGGCCTGCCGGATAGTCTGGGCCGTTTTGCGGCTCCCTCAGCCTTTGCCCTGCCTTTGGGCGTGCTTGTAATGGGCCTGCTGCTGCTGGCAGACCGCCGGCAGAAGCGGCGTGCGGCGATGAGCTCTTTACTGATGGAGATTGAGCTTTGGCCGCCGCAAGAGGCAGAAGGCCGCAGTTGGAGATTTACTGCTTTTCTGGATACGGGCCACCATTTACACGATCCGGCCAGCGGTTTGCCGGTGCTGGTGATGGCTTTGGCAAGCTTGCCGGAACCCTGGGCTCAGACTATTAGCAACATAGGCTGGGAAAGGCTGGAGCGCCTATCCTTGCGCACCGTGGCCGGCGTCAAAACCTTGCCGATTTGGGGGCCTTTGGTGCTGCAGGCAGTAGGCAGGGAAAAAAGAGAATGTATGATGGCGCTGACGCCGGAGCTTTTAAACCGGGAAGGAAATTATCAGCTGTTGGCGCCTTTTGAGCTGGCAGAGTATTTTTCTTTGCCGCATAAAAAGGAGGAGACAAATCAACATGAAAGTCTTGCGGACCATCATTGATAAAATATTACGATTTTTCCACCTGGTTGAGCCGGTGCAATACATCGGCACGGGAGAATCCCTGCCCCAGCCTCTGACTACGGAAGAAGAGAGGAGCTTGCTGGAGCATTTAGAGGATGACGGCGACCGGGTAAGAAGCATGTTGATTGAACGAAACCTGCGGCTGGTCGTTTATATTGCCCGCAAATTTGAAAATACGGGGATACAGATCGAAGACCTGATTTCCATCGGCACTATTGGGCTGATCAAGGCCGTCAATACTTTTGATCCCCAAAAAAAGATCAAATTAGCCACTTATGCCTCCCGCTGCATAGAAAATGAAATATTAATGCACCTCAGGCGCACCAGTAAAACCAAGGCGGAGGTTTCTTTTGACGAACCCTTGAATGTGGATATGGATGGCAATGAGCTTCTGCTCTCCGACGTCATGGGTACCGACGCCGACTTGATTTACCGGGGAATTGAAGAGGAACTGGAGCTGCGGCTTTTGGGCCAGGCTTTGACAAAGCTTTCCGGCCGGGAACGTCAGATCATGAACCTGCGCTTTGGTCTGGTGGGCGGTCAGGAAAAAACCCAAAAGGAAGTGGCCGATTCCCTGGGTATTTCTCAATCTTATATATCTCGTCTGGAAAAACGGATCATCAAGCGGCTGCGCCGGGATATGGAACGCATGGTCTGAGAGATTTTTATTGCAATAAAATTCAGCATAGTGTATAATATGCCAAAGAACATACAAGGGGATGATTCAGCATGTTGTACAGGAAAGCCTTAATGAGCGATGCGGAACAGATATACGAATTGGCTAATTATTATGCAGAAAAGGGCCAGATGCTAACGAGAGCCCGGCATCAGATTTATGAGAATATCCGGGATTTTTTAGTGGCGGAAGATGAAGGCAAGATCGTAGGGGTAGCGGCATTGCACATGATGTGGAACGACCTGGCTGAAGTGCGGACCCTGGCCGTAGCTGAGGGATATAAAAGAAAGGGCATCGGCCATAAAATCGTTACCGATCTGATGGAGGAAGGCAAGGCTTTAGGCGTTAAAAAGTTTTTTGCCCTTACCTATCAGCCGGAGTTTTTCAGAGCCTGCGGCTTCAGCGAGGAAGACAAAAACAACATGCCCCAAAAAGTATGGATGGACTGCATCAATTGTCCCAAGTTTCCCAATTGTGACGAAATCTGCATGACAAGGCTGGCCGATTAAAGGACGAGGAAAGCTTTTGAGTATTCCTGGAAAATCTGGCAATAATACGAGTACAGCATTGCCTAACCATTTGTGCAATGCTGTACTTACAACCGGTAAACATAGCGGCGATCAATGAAAAAGGAAGGATGATACGATGAAAGCTGTAATCGACAGGGATGGCTGTATTAGCTGCGGTTTGTGCTATGACACATGCCCGGAGGTTTTTCGGGTAGGAGACGACGGTTTGGCAGAGGTTTGGGGAGAAGTAAAGGAAGATAATTACGATCTGGCCAAGGAAGCGGAAGAAGGCTGCCCCGTTTCCGTTATCACCATCGAAGAATAGACCGAGGAGTCCTGTCCATATACAAATAGAAATGAGCCGTGAGGACTGTGCCGTCCCCGGCTCATTTGCTATGTATCAACCCTTTTCAAGCGTTTTCAAGTTATTTTAACATCGATAGTATTGTCGTTCAGCGTGGTGGCTTCCCCTATATCCGACAGCCTTTCGTGGTGCAGCGCATTGACCAGCAGGCCCCGGGGCGAGGCGGCAGTAGTATAGATGCCGACAGCGGCGGCGGCGCCTTTGGCTACTTTATCCGTAACCCGGGCAATGAAGCCTACTTCCGCCAGGTCGTTGAAGGCGGTGATGCTATCGCAATCCGAAATGCCCCGGTCGGCGGCGTCCTCGGGATGGAGGGCCAGGGTCATCAGGCCCCGCTGCCGCAGCAGCTCCGGCCGCTCCAAAAAAATCGAGTTCAAGGTATGGCTGCTGGGAACGGCTACAAGACGCAGCGGGTATGGGCCGCCGTGGCTTTCAAAATAATAAGGCAGGGGCTTAGCCAAGTCCTCGTTGATGATCTGGATTTTGCCGCTTTTCGTTTGCCAATTCAGATGATCGGCAAAGGGCATGTCAATGACGGCGCCCTGCCGCAAGGCGGCCCGGTCATTGTCGTCTATGGCGGCCAATGCCGGCAGGGGATGAGCTAAAAGCTCCTCCAGCATTTCTTCTTCTGTCCGCTGAAAGTAATCTTCCTGATAGCCCATGACCTTGGCCAGGAGACGGAAGGTGTCCCAATTGCTTTTGCAGCTGCCGGGGGGCGGGATGACTTTCGGGGCAACGCCGAAAGTGCAGTAACCGTAAGAATTATAGCAATCGGCCTGCTCCACCGAAAAGGTAGCCGGCAGTATAACATCGGCATATCTGGCGGTATCCGTCATAAAGCGCTCATGAACCACGGTAAAGATATCCGGCCGCAATAGACCTTTAATGATGCCGGTCTGATTGCTGACGGAGCCTACGGGATTGCCGCCGTAAACGAAAAGGCTTTTAACAGGGGGCTGGCCGTCTGAGCCGGTCAGGGCCGAGGCCAGCTGATTGATGTTCACCCTGCGGGAGGAGTTGGTGCGGAAATCGGGACGGCTAATGCGCTGAATATCCACGTACTGGCCGTTGCCGGGATTGCAGCCGCAAAGGCCGCCGCCGGGACGCTGCCAGGCGCCGGTAAAGGCAGAAAGGATGGTAATGAGCCGGACGGTCATACCGCCGTTGCCATACCTGGAATTGCCGCTGCCAAGTATGATGGCGGGAGCTTGGGCGGCGGCGTATTCTCTGGCCAGATTAACGATAGAGGCGGCGGGAATGCCGGTGACGCCTTCTGCCCAAGCGGCCGTGTAGTGATGCAGGGAGTCCTTGAATTCTGCAAAACCCAAGCTATGCTTGAGCAGGAAAGGCTCGTCGGCTAAGCCTTCTTTCGTGAGGATATGCATCAGGGCCAGGGCCAGAGCGCCGTCGGTGCCCGGCTTAATCAGGAGGCTCTCATCGCAGTGGGGAGCCATGTCTTCGCTCCAGGTTTCAATGAGCACCGCTTTCTTGCCCGCCTGCCGGCCCTTGATGATTTCAGGCAGAGCTTGGATGCGGGTGGCCTTCATATTGCAGCCCCAAATGAGGTAATAATCACTGTCCTTCAGCTCCCGGGGGTCCAGGCAGCCGGTTTTACCCATAACGGCTTCATAGCCGGCTTGCTTGGCTGAGGAGCAAAGGGTTTTCACCAGTCGGCAGGCCCCCATGCGGTTAAAAAAGGCGTCGCCGCAATTGCGCTGAATCAGGCTCATGACGCCGGAATAATACATAGGCAAGATTGCCTGAGGGCCGTCCTCAGCGATGATCCTGAGCCAATTATCCCTGATCTCGTTGATTGCTTCTTCCCAGGAGATGGGCGCAAAAAGGCCTGCTCCTTTGGCTCCCTGACGCTTTAACGGCGTCATTATACGGTCGGCCGCCTGAATAGACTTCTCATAACGGCGCATTTTACGGCAAATCAGGCCTTTGGTGACAGGATGATCTGGATCGCCGTCAATGTGAAAGACGGTTTGGCCGTCGGTCTCCGCCAATAGTCCGCAGGAGGTGGGGCAATCGTAGGGGCAAATAGTTTTTTTTATCTCCATTTTTGGCATAAGCAGATCCTTTCTTGACCTTTGCCGGTAAAAGTATATAGTTGTATTATAACAAAGGCGTTAGTATTCACAACTGTTTAAATAACGTAAAGAAAGGAACGACAATTATGCAGATTTATTATTTTACCCGTTCCGGCAGGAGCCAAAAGATCGCCGGCGAGCTGGCGGCCCGCTACGGTGTTCAGGCGGAGCAAATCAAGGACGGTAAGGATTGGCAAGGTATCGGCGGCTACATTAAAGCCTGTTATGTGGCCATAAAAGGCCAATCTCTGCCCGGCGTTTATAAAATACCCGGCGAGGATAGCCCTATTGCCTTGGTTTTTCCCATTTGGGCGGGAACCTTTCCCCCGGTAGTCCGGCAGTTCATTAGCGCAGTGGGCAGAGAAAGGATCATCTGCATTCCCACATCCGGAGGCAGCAAGCTGAAAGACCGCGGCGGCTTTAGCAAAGTCATCGATCTTGTGGGCGCCAATATTGCGGCGCCGGCGGAGCTGTAACGAGGCAGTCTGAAGCACTTCCTGCATGCGTTATAAAGGCGTACAGCTGCGGGGGATTGAGGGAGCTCCTACTTCACGGTTAATTCCGTTGCCGCCAAACGATAATATTCCCTATCTGATTCTTCGTAGATCTGCAGAGCGCCTACGACTTCGATCATGAATCCTTCTTCGGGATAATCCTGGGGGTAGGCGTGATCACCCTGCCAGATAAACTCAATCCCCTGCTGGCAGCAGGCTAAAGCATCCTCAATGATAACGAAATGGTAGGCGCTTTCCGTTGTTTCGTCATAGAAGCAAGAGTAAAGCCCTGCCATTTTTATGGTTTTGTCCATATATTCCTCGGGGCGCTCCATCATGCTGAAGACCTCGGAATAAACCATGATACTGCTTAACTGGGTCAAATCCAAATCGATGGCGGAGCCGGCAGCGGCCGGCTGGTTTTCTGCGGCGGCGCCCCCGGCAGCGGCGTCTCCGGCGGCAGTGCCTCCGGTGACAGTATCCCCTGCGGCCGTGTTTCCGGGGACAGTTTCTCCGGCGGCGTCCCCGGCGGTGCTTTTCTCCGCCGCGCTTTCCGATGTTGCGCAGCCGCCTAAAAGGCCAATGAGCAGCAACAAAACAAGAATTGACCAAAAAGGTTTTTTCATAAGCGTCCTCCAGTCAGCCGGCCGATTATGCTGAACATTCCAAAGGTGGCAATATCTACGGCTACGATAGTAGCGCCCACGGGCGTACCGGCCAGGATGGCAATGAGGATGCCTAAAGCCGTGCAGACAACAGAAATTACCACGGAGCAGAGGGTGACGGACTTGAAGCTTTTGAATACCCGCATAGCCGATAAGGCGGGGCAGATGACTAAAGCGGAGATCAAAAGAGAGCCGACTAAATTCATGGCCAAAACGATGATAACGGCGATAACCACGGCGATAAGCAAGTTGTAGATATTCGCTTTGATTCCTGTGGCCTTGGCAAAGGTTTCATCAAAGGTGACGGCAAATATCTGGCGGTAAAACAAAAGAAAAACAGCGATGACCACCAAAGACATGCCGATGCACAGCCATACTTCCGTCATGGTCAGAGTAAGGATAGCGGTGGAGCCGAACAAAGTGGCGCAGACGTCGCCGGCTAAATTGGCGGAGGCAGAGAAGAGGTTCAGCAGCAGATAACCGATGGCCAGGGAGCCTACGGAGAGCAGGGCTATTGCCGCATCGCCTTTGATTTTTGTATGCTGCCCGGTGGCCAGCAGCAGGATACCGCATAAAACCGTTACGGGAACCACCAGCAGCATATTATTGGACAGATTCAAAATGGTGGCGATGGCTATGGCGCCGAAGGCCACATGGGATAAGCCGTCGCCGATAAAGGAAAAGCGCTTTAGCACCAGGGTGACTCCCAGCAGGGAGGAAGAGAGGGATATTAATACGCCTACGATCAAGGCGTAGCGGACAAAAGGGAATTGAAAGTAAAGGGACAGTTTTTCGATGATCATCTGCATCAGGCCTCCTCTCCTTTTGCCAGGCAGAAAGCCTTGCCCAGGTCGCTGGCGACGTAATCGGCTTTTTTGCCGCAAAACAAAGGCTTCTGATGGCCGATATGCAGGATGTGGCTGGCATATTTGGCAGCGGCGGCGATATCGTGGGAAATCATGATAACGGTGATGCCGTCGTTGGCGTTGATCTTCTCAATTAATTGATACATATCGGCGGTGGCTTTCGGGTCCAGGCCGGCTACCGGCTCGTCAAGGAGCAGCAGCTTGCGGGTGGCGCATAAGGCTCTGGCCAGCAAAACCCTCTGCTGTTGTCCGCCGGAAAGCTCCCGGTAGCAGCGCTTAGCCAGATTGGCAATGCCTAATTTCTCCATGTTGGCGAAAGCCAGCCGTTTTTCTGCCTGGTTATAGAATGGCCCCAGGCCGGAGCGGTTCAGGCAGCCCGACAGCACCACTTCTTTAACAGAGGCGGGAAAATCTTTTTGCACCTCCGTTTGCTGAGGGAGATAACCGATTTCGTTTTGTTTAAGGCCGTCGCCGGTCAGGATCTGCCCTTTGACAGGGGGCATCAGCTTTAGCAAGGTCTTGATCAGCGTGCTTTTGCCTGATCCGTTTTCTCCTACAATACACAGGTAATCGCCGGGGTCTACGGAGAAAGATAGATCCTCAACAACCTTTTTCCCTTCATAACCAAGGGCAAGATCCTGACAGGTCAGCAGAGCCATGTACGGCCTCCTTATGTTAAGACGAAATGTTAGGACAAATAGTAAAATAAAATGTTAGGACAAAGCCTCTTTCAGCACTTCAAGGTTGCTTTCCATTACGGAAAGGTAAGTAGTGCCTGAGGAAATGCCGGCGGCGGAAACAGATTGCAGGGAATCCAGAACCAGGACGTTTTGCCCTTTATCCTTGGTGTTTTGAATGATGGTTTTGGCAATGGATTGATCTGAGGTCTCAACCACCATAACGTTCTTCAGGGTCAGCTCATCGGTTTTGCCGGCCAGAAATACGATGGTTTCAAAGCTGGCTTCTGTTTCCGCCGAGCAGCCGGAGAAAGCCGCAAAATAATCCAGGCCGTAATCATCGACTAAATAGCGGAAGGGGAAGCGGTCGCCAAAGAGCAGAGTGTGATAGGCCGCGCCTTTGACTACTTCGGCGTAGGCGCTGTCCAAAGCCTTGAGCTTGCCGATGTATTCGGCGGCGTTTGCCTGATAGACGGCTTGGTTTTGCTCATCCAGCCGGCTCAGTTGATCGGAAATGTAGGAGGTGAGGGTCTGGGCATGTTTCAGAGAAAGCCAGACATGCTCATCCAGTTCTTCCTCGTGCTCATGGTCGTGGTCATGATCGTCTTCATCCCCGTGATCGTGATCATGCTCCATGCCTTCCTTGATCTCCTCCGTTTTAACCCCGTCGCCCAAGACCTCTAAAAGGTTAATAACGATCATATCCTTATTGGTGGCAACTTTTAAAGCATCCTCTACCCAGTCGTCGGAAGGGCCGCCCACATAAATAAACATGTCGCAGGTTGAGATCTTGACCATATCCTCGGCGGTGGGCTGGTAGCTATGCAAATCGATGCCGTCATCAAGGAGCAGTGTTAAATTAAAATCTGCGGCTTTGCCACCCCCAATTTCCCGCAGCCAGTCATAAGGAGGGAAAACGGTCGAGACGACGCTTAGTTTTTGGCTGCTGACCTGTGCAGGTTGTACAGGCTGGCTGCCGCAGGATGTAACCATCAGAGCTATCATCAATATTGCCAGTAAAGCGGCGATAGTTTTTTTCATGAATCAATAAACCTCCATAGGCAAATGTATTGAAATAAGGTTCAGACCGAAAGAATCCCTTGCCCACGGATCGTTCAGATGGTCAACCGCACTTTTAATGAGACCAGAGTATCCTTGCGGCCGGCGCCAAACCGTCTTTTAAGGAGAGGGCAGGCAGAGACGGCGACAGAGAGCAAAAAGGCTGCAATGACGGCTAAAATAATGCCGTTCAGCAGGGAGAAAGAGGCTCTCAGCTCCAGGCAGATGTGGCAATCCCGGCCGGAGCAATGGTGATCGGCTGCCTCGGCGATCAGCTTGAAGGAGGAAGCCATGGCAAAGCAAAGCAAAAGGCAAAGCAGCAAAGCGATGATTTTTTTATTCATGATCTTCCTCCTTCCGTTTTAGGTACAATCCCGGCATGAACCGTAAAGTATGGTTTTTTGCTTATTAATACGAAAAGCGTTATTGCTCATAGCAAAGGCCAGTATGCTGTCCATAGCTTGATCATCCATATGGAAAATCTGGCCGCATTTTTCACATTTTAAATGGAGATGCCGGCTGCAATCACTGCCGCCGATATATTGATAAAGGAAGCGGCGGCTGCCCTCTACCGGAAAGCGCTGCAGACAGCCTTCAGCCACCATGTCGCTGATATTGCGATAGATGGAGCTGATACTGATGTTAATGCTGATGTCTTCTGTCCGGCATAATTGCTCGGCAATTTGCTCAACGGAAAACTGTTGATCCTGATGCTCCTGAAAAAAAGAGAGCAGCAGCTTTCTTTGTGCGGTAATGTATTTTTTCAAGAAAACAACCTCCTAATTTGCGAGTAATTCGCAAATCTTAATTACTATACCACTTGAAGGAAGCGTTTGTCAAATAAAACCAGAATCATTGTGGAAAGGTCAACTCTGCGGTATAATATCAGCATAGGGAACACATGAAAGGAGGTCTGTCAATATGATACTCAGCCAACCCCAACGCTATAGCTATGCCGACATGCTGGCGGATAATACCGAGGCCCAATACGAGATCATCAGTGGCGAGATCGTAATGATGGCGCCGCCTTCTACCCGGCATCAAGAAATCAGCTTTGAGCTTTCCGGCCAGTTTTACAACCAGCTTAAGGGGAGAAATTGCCAGGCCTTTGCCGCGCCCTTTGCTGTCCGTTTGTTTGAGGGTGCGCAGGATAAGCCGGATGATATCGATACTATCGTGCAGCCTGATATAACGGTCATTTGTGATAAAAACAAAATTGATGGTAAAGGTTGCAAAGGGGCGCCGGACATGGTTGTGGAGATACTTTCACCGTCGACCCGCCGTTATGATATGTTTACCAAGCTCAATTTGTACGCCAGGGCTGGTATTAAGGAATATTGGATTATTAGCCCTGAGCAGGAAACGGTGCAGCTTTATGTTCTCAAAGGCGAGCATTATGTGATCACCAATGTAGCTGAAGGCGGACCGGTGGAAAGCCAGACCGTTACTGGCTGCATCATTGACTTTGACTTGGTTTTCCCCAAGGCCAACTCAGCAGATGCTGAGCGTTGATAAGTTTTGCACCGCAAAAGAGGTGCTGTCCCAATTAAGGGGCAGCACCTCTTTTGTGGCGCACCTACAAGGAGCCGCGCCCAAAGGATTTTGCTCAAAATTGCAAGTTTAAAGTGTGCTGTTCCTTCGGAATAGCGCGCGCCTTCTGTCTGCAACACTAAATACAGCCAAATATAGCCGAATACAGCTAATAGCTGATGTCCTGACACCGCTAAACCTGTAATTTTGCGCATTTTTCATATCAGCGCATTTTTCAACTGCCTGGGCGCCCGCCGGCCCGGCTCCGTGCTATTTGTGGGAAAGAAAAGTGCCGGCCTCCAGCTCCGCAAAAGCCTGGTGCAGCTCCTCCCGGGTATTCATCACGATGGGCCCGCCCCAGGAGACGCTTTCGCCCAGAGGCTTGGCGGAATGAAAAAGGAAGCGCAGCTTTTGGCCTTGGGGAGCGGCTGCCGTTATGTAGTCTCCGGCGCCAAAGAGCACGGCGGTTTTTTCGGCAATTGCTTCTCCGGCCGCCAGGCCGTCCCCTTCGATCAAAAAGATGAACACCGTTTCATCTTTTTTGGTATCCAGGCGGATGGAGGCTCCCTCGGCCAGCTCCACGTCGTAATAGGTGGCCTGGATATAGGGGGGAGTGACGCCTTTGACCCCTTTATACTCGCCGGCAATGACGTGGATGGTCGCTCCTGCTTCTGCCGTCAGGCCGATCATGTCTTCGGTGATGTCAAAATAATGGGGCTCTGTCATCTTGTCTTTGGCCGGCAGGTTCAGCCAAAGCTGGGTGCCCAGCATGCGCTGCGAGGGCTGGGGCATTTCCTGATGCAGGATACCGCTGCCGGCGGTCATCCATTGGCTTTGGCCGGACAGGATAACGCCGGCGTTGCCCAGGCTGTCCTGGTGGTCGATGCGGCCTTCGATCAGGTAGGTTATGGTCTCGATGCCCCTGTGGGGATGGGTGGGAAAGCCGGCAATATAGTCGGCGGGATTTTTTGAGTCGAAGGAATCCAGCATCAGAAAAGGATCGAATGCCTGTATCGTATCCTTGCTTAAAACCCGGGTCAAGTGAACGCCGGCTCCGTCCGTCGTTTTTTTACCTTGCACTTTTTGTATGATTTTTCGTTCCATTGTTTCCATTGTTACACCTCCCGCTTTAATCATATCGGCACTTCTGCAATTTTTCAAGCCAGCATCTGGTTGCGGTATTGATTGGGCGTGACGCCGGTAATCCGTTTAAACACCTGGCAAAAATATTTAGGATCGCCAAAGCCCACTTGCTCCGCTAAAGTGTTGGGGTCAACCTTGGGGTCCCGCAGCAGCCTTTGGGCCTGCTCGACCCGGACTTGGTTAACATAAGAGACGAAAGACGTGCCCAAAGACTTGGAAAACAAAGTGCTGAGATAAGTCGGGGTAATATATACCGCCTCTGCCACCGTATCCAGGGTGAGCTTGTCTTTATAATGGATGCGGATGTATTTTTCCGCAGAAATCACCGCCGGATTTATGGTGGATTCGGAATGGATGATGGAATAGGTCTCATCTAAAAGGGACAAGAGAAATTGGCGCAGGGATTTGGCCAAATCCCTGTCCTTCCAGCGAATACCCTCCATGGGGTCGATGGAAAGCTTCTTGCGGCGTTCCATGAGCAGCCTGGTGATGGCTCCATACAGCATAGAAACGCAGGCTAAAGCATCATTATTATCATTGCGGGAAAAGATTTGCTTGATAAAATCGTCGAGAGCAAAAGCCAGATCTTCCTTCTTGCCGGTGAAAAGGATGCTCATAATAGCCTTTTCCTTGTCCACAGGATAGCTTAAAAAATCACTGCCTCCCCGCGGCAGCTTATATTGAGGCATAATCAGATCAGAAATCCGCTTTTCCAATTCCGCCACAGCCTTTTCAAAGGCTTGTCTTAAATCCGTCGGACTATAGGGCTTAAGGATATATTCACTGACCGAAAGCCGCAAGGCGGTTTGGGCATATTTAAAATCCGCATAGCCGCTCATGACAATGAAATAGGGATCAAGGCCGTTTTTGCGGGTTTCTTCAATGACTTCCAGCCCATCCATTCCCGGCATTTTAATATCGATCAAGACAATATCCGGTTTGATGCTTAAAATAGCTTCCAGGCCGGAGATGCCGTTATCCGCCGTCGTAGCTAAATCCAGGCCCATTTGGTTCCAATCATAAAAAGCTCCTATTGTTTCTAAAGTTGACCTGTCATCATCAATCAAGATTATTTTGTACATTTACAGTGCCCCCCTATCAGGTTCGTCGGTGTAAATAACCGGTATGACAATTTTCATCAGAGTCTTTTCATAGGGGATGCTTTCAATAGTGAAGGAGTGCTGACCGTTGTAAGTGTGCCTCAGCCGGTCGC
The DNA here is from genome assembly GCA_018434325.1 of Clostridia bacterium. Taxonomy (GTDB): domain Bacteria; phylum Bacillota; class Peptococcia; order DRI-13; family UBA5745; genus WRMS01. The sequence continues at coordinate 51,177 of JAHDPO010000029.1, forward strand.
TGATATTTTTCATCGCTAATCTGTTGCCTTGGGATTTTTCATCCCGACCCGACGGCGGCAGCTTGTCGGGAAGCAGGGCCAGTATCTCCGGCTTAATGCCGGGGCCGTTATCGAATACTTCAAGATTAATCATTTTGCGATCCGGGGAAAGATAGATATTGACCCGGATTTTAATCTTCTCCTGCCGGCTCTCGGCCGCATGGACACCGTGAGCGATAGAATTTTCCACCAGGGGCTGCAGACTGAGCCGGGGTATATAGATTTCACCCACGCCGTTTTCTACGGATATTTTATAGTCGAAGTGATTGCCGTAGCATTGCTTTTGCAGCTTGAGATAATTATAAAGGAGCTCTACTTCCTGGCGCACGGTGGACATTTTTTGCTTGGTACCCAGGCTGAATTGAAAGATCCTTCCTAAAGAATAAATGAGATCGGCCACTTCCTGGTCATGGTTTTTCATGGCCAGCCATTGCAGGGAGTTGACCACATTGTATAAGAAATGGGGGTTGATTTGGGATTGAAGAGTAGCCAGCTCAGCCTCTTTTTCTTTTAGCTTTAGAACATAATTGCTGTTGATGAGGGATTGGTTCTCCTCAACCATAGAGTTGAAGACATTGCCCAGGCGGCCCACTTCGTCATGGTGACGGAAATTTACCCGGGAGGCAAAATCGCCATGGGCAAAGTTTTCCATGGAGATAGTTAATTTATTGAGGGGCTTGATAATCGATTTGGTGATGAAAAGGAAGAAGGGGATTAGGAGAGAGAGAAACAAAGCCATAGCCACAATGGTATAAACCGCAAAAGAGCTGATGTCCCAACGGAAATCCCAAAAGGGCAGCAGATAAAAGAGACGCAGGTCGGTGTTGGCCACCCGGGCGGAAAAGCTCCAATAATGATCATTATCTATGGTGACCTGGGTGCCGGCGCCGGCCGTTACGCCCGAGCTATTAAGATGGCTGATCGTCTTATTGTCCAGAGAGATTTTCGTTCTGTTAAAAACCTCTTCATTTTTTTCATTGACAATAATGATTGAGCCGTAAGCCGGTCCTAAGTGAGGGCCGATATCCAGCAGTTTGCGGACGTCCACCGATATGGCTACCGCTCCGATGGTCTGTCTGTCTTTGCTGCTTTGGACTCTTTTCCACAGGCAAAGCTTGGGTGAAAAGTCCCGCTCCATAAAAGAGCCTTCATTGGCCGGGATATACTGCCAGACAAAGCCTTTTTCCTCGGCCATTATGCTGCTTAGCGGGTGGTGAGGGTCGGTTACGTCCTGATCTAAAGGTCCGGAAGAACCGTCTATCGACGAATAGTTGAGCACCTGGCCGTTTCTATTGTAAACAATGATACTGACGGCGTATTTTAAGCTGCTGACGGCGGCTAAGGTATTTGATTCGGTGATTTCCGATTTTCCTAAGTTGCTGTTGGTTATCATGGTTTGAATATCCTGGGCCAAGCCCATGTAATCAGCGATACCGCTGATGTATTGCATTTCTTCCCGGACAATATTGAGGCCGCTTTTCAGAAATTCCTCTCCTTGCCTCTTTTGGTCGGCTATATTGTTTTTCTGAGAAAGAAAAAGCATCAGGGCCGAGAGGAAAATGAAGATGGCAAAAATGCCTGAGCAGATGACCAGCATCAGCTTTGTGGCCAGGCTAAGGTTGGAAAAACGCTGAAAAGCAGTTGCTTTTATTTTGGATACTCCGTAAGATGAAGAGGGCAAATTTATCATACCCTTCCTTACAATATACAGTTGCACTATAGCATAGGCCTGAGGCTTGTTCAATAAATTCTGTTAACATTTGAATAATTGCGGGAAGATTTATAATATTTTAAGTTGTCAGCTAAGGGTCAAATAATTAAACTTTAAACAGAACCGGGTTCCTGCTTAAAAATGTTAATCAGTCAGACGGTGAAGGGAGGCATGGTTTTGGGAAGGTATGTATTAAAGAGGCTGTTACAGCTAATCCCGGTATTGATTGGCGTAATGCTTTTGGCATTTTTACTTAACGAAATCGCACCTGGAGATCCGGCCACATTATTAGCCGGCGGCGAAAGTGCGACCCCGGAGAAAATTGCTCAAATCCGGGCGGAATTAAAACTGGATGACCCTTTTATTCTCAGATTTGGCGATTATGTTAAGAAATTGGTTACCGAAGGGAATATAGGCGTTTCCTATAAAACAAAGCAGCCGGTGGCGGCAGAGGTAGCCCACCGTTTCCCCCAAACCTTCAAAATGGCGGCAATCAGCGCCATATTAGCATCGATAATCGGTATTGCTTTGGGGATCATTTCCGCCATTAAACAATATTCCTTTTTGGACAATATCATTGCCATGTTTTCTCTTTTGGGCGTCAGCATGCCGGTGTTTTGGTCCTCGCTTTTATTGATTTTGTTCTTTGCCATCAATCTGAAATGGCTGCCTTCTTCAGGCTTTAGCACATGGAAACACTGGATTCTGCCCTGCGTAGTTATCGGCACCAGCATGGCTGCCTCAATCGTCAGGATGACCCGCTCCAGCATGCTGGAGGTTATCCGTCAGGATTATATTCGGACAGCCCGGGCCAAAGGCCAGGTGGAAAGAGTGGTTATCTCCAAGCACGCGCTGAAAAATGCGCTGATTCCTGTGGTAACCAATATCGGAATGCACTTTGGCGTACTGCTGGGCGGGGCCGTAATTATTGAAACGATTTTTGTCATACCCGGTATCGGCAAATACATAACCGACGCCATCAGAAACCGGGACTATCCGGTTGTCCAGGGTTCTGTGCTGGTTTTAGCTTTAGCCAACAGCTTTGTCAATCTGGGTGTGGATTTGCTGTATGCCGCTATCGATCCCCGGATCAGAACCCAGTATCGTAATATGGGCAAAATGAAAAAGAAAAAGGCGGCTTTGCCGCTGGGAGGGAAGGCTGCGTAATGGCTAAAATGAATACACCGGCTATGATGGCCTTTCAAAAAAATCAGGAGAAGAGAGAACGTATTTTCAAAAAGAAAAATAACAGTGGGGAGGCTGCCAGCGTACCTCTTTGGATGGAATCCTGGCGCCGGTTAGTACGGCGGCCCACAGCTACCTTAGGTATGATCATCTTTGTGGTTTTAGTCATTATGGCCCTATTCCCTACAATAATTGCTCCTGAGGGTTACGACAACCAGCAATATGGCAGGCTTTTTCAGCCGCCTAATGCCCAAAATATTATGGGCACCGATAATCTGGGCCGGGACGTTTTTAGTCGGGTTTTATATGGCGCCAGATATTCCATGGGCGTAGGCTTTTTTGCCGTAATCTTTGCCCTGATGATCGGCGGCACCATGGGATCCATCGCCGCCTTTTATGGGGGCCGGGCCGACAGCCTTATTATGAGATTTTTAGATATTGTCTTATCAATACCCAGTATTTTGCTGGCCATTGCCATAACCTCAATTTTAGGCACCAGTATAATCAACCTGACGATAGCCATCAGTATTTCATCTTTTCCTCACTATGCCCGGATTGTGCGGGCAGCTATCCTGAGCATTAAAGAGCAGGAGTTTGTGGAAGCCGCCCGGGCTATCGGCGCCAGCGACGTCAGAATTATCTTCCGGCATTTGCTGCCCAATGCTATGGCCCCGATTATTGTTCAAGCCACCGTGGGCTTAGGTGGCGCCATTCTTTCCTGTGCCGCTTTAAGCTTTATCGGCCTTGGCATTCAGCCGCCCTTGCCGGAATGGGGTACAATGCTCTCCACCGGCCGTGAGTACATCCGTGAATACTGGTGGCTGGTTGTATTTCCCGGTATGTTCATAATGCTTGCTATATTCTCCGTAAATCTCTTTGGCGACGGCTTAAGGGATGCTCTTGATCCCAGATTAAAACAATAGAGGTTAAAAGCATGAGCACAAATGAGAACGCTTCATTCCTGGAAGTGAAAAACCTGGTGATCCATTACGAAACCGATAATGGCGTGGTGGAAGCGGTTAACAATATATCATTTAAAATGAACCGGGGAGAGACTTTAAGCCTGGTAGGAGAAACCGGCGCCGGCAAAACCACCACCGCTTTGGGTTTGCTTAACTTAGTCCCTAACCCGCCCGGTCGAATTATTGCCGGCGAGATTCTGCTAAACGGTGAAAACCTGCTGAAGATGAGCGCCCACCAGATGCAAAAAATCAGGGGCAGCAAGATTACGATGATTTTTCAAGATCCCATGACCTCCTTAAACCCTATTGAGACGGTGGGAGAACAAATTTCCGAAGTAATCAGGCTGCACAATAAAGTCAGCAGGTCCGAAGCGGCTCAAATGGCCTGCGATATGCTGGAGAAGGTAGGAATACCTGCCGAGCGCTATGGCGACTACCCCCACCAGTTTTCCGGAGGCATGAAGCAAAGGGTGGTTATTGCCATCGCCTTAGCCTGCGACCCGGAGCTCCTCATCTCCGACGAGCCTACTTCAGCTTTGGATGTGACCATCCAGGCTCAGGTTTTGGATACCATGCGGCAGCTCAAGAAAGAGCTGAAGACCTCAATGCTGATGATCACCCATGACTTAGGAGTGGTAGCGGAAACCAGTGATAATGTGGCGGTAATGTATGCCGGGGAAATCGTGGAGTACGGCACCTTGCGTCAGGTATTTAAAGACACCAGGCATCCTTACACCCAGGCATTATTCGATTCCCTGCCGGACATTAACAAAAATGTGAAACGTTTGATACCGATTAAAGGTTTAACGCCGGATCCCTCCAGCCTGCCGAATTATTGCAGTTTCTATGATCGCTGCACGAAAAGGATGGAGGAATGCAAGAAAACCGATCCGGCAGTGGTGGATGTAGGGGATGGGCACCTGGTAAAATGCCTCCTTTTTGCATCGGAAAGGAGCGGCCATGAATAAGTTCCTGGAGGTAAAAAATCTAAAAAAATATTATGAAACCAGCAGAGGTGTTCTTCACGCCGTGGACAGCGTAAGCTTTTCCCTGGCCAAAGGAGAAACCCTGGGCGTAGTGGGCGAATCGGGCTGCGGCAAAAGCACTCTGGGACAGACGATTTTGCATCTGCGCAAACCGACAGACGGCGAAATTTACTTTAATGGCGAGGATATTTCCAATCCCAGCAAAAAAAAGCGCCACGATTTGTGCCGGGATATGCAGATCATCTTCCAGGATCCCTTTTCCTCTCTTAACCCTCGGATGACGGTAAAGCAAATCATCAGCGAGCCTTTAAAGATTTTTAATGCCGTCAAAAACAAAGCCGAATTGGATGAACGGGTAGCTAAATTAATGGAAACGGTGGGGTTGGCCAAACGCTTTGTCAACACCTATCCCCATGAACTGGATGGGGGACGCCGGCAAAGAATTGGCATAGCCAGAGCTCTGGCCCTGGAGCCAAGCTTTATTGTTTGCGACGAGCCGGTATCGGCTCTCGATGTATCGATCCAGGCTCAGGTTTTGAATCTGATGCAGGATTTGCAGGAGCAGCTAAACCTGACTTATATATTTATTACCCATGACTTATCCGTTGTTAAACATATTTCCAACAATATTATGGTGATGTATCTGGGCGTAGTGGTGGAGCGTACTTCTTCCCAAGGCTTGTTCGCCGCCCCCTTGCATCCTTATACTAAAGCTCTTTTAAGCGCCATACCCCACAGCGATATTGACGTGCCCAGAGATCGTATCTTATTGAGGGGGGAGATATCTTCGCCCATTGAACCGCCCCCCGGCTGCCGATTTGCCAAGCGCTGCAATTATGCTACGGAAAAATGTTTTGCCGAAGACCCGGTAATGGAAGAGATTTATCCCGGCCATGAAGTTGCCTGCCACCATGTCAAGGAAATCAATGCTATCCCCTAAAAAACAAAACGAATAAAATTATACGAGGAGGTAGTCAAGTGAAAAAACAAGTAATTAAGGCCCTGTCCCTTCTAGTGGTAGTTATGTTTATCGTAGCCGGATGCGGTGGTCAGCCTGCCAGCTCAGGCGGTTCTGCAACGACCCCCCCGGCAGGCGGCGGCTCTGCACCCTCTGAAGCAACCCCGGCTAAAGTTACGGTAGAGGACGATACCTTAATCGTGGCTGTGGATGCTGAAGGCGTCACCTTTGATCCCTTTGGTTTTGCAGACTTAGACAGCGGATTTTTAGTAAGGCAAACCCATGAGCCTCTGGCCTACCTGGACGGCACCAATCCTGAGGGCAATACTCCTGTTTTAGCGGAATCCTGGGAATACCCCGACAACCAGACCATTCGTCTTAACTTAAGAAAGGGTGTAAAATTCCAAAACGGCGAAGAAATGAAAGCCAGCGACGTGGTTTTCTCCATCATGATGGCAAAGACCAAGGGACTGGTCAGCCCGGTGAACTGGCAGAACCTGGACATTGACAACGCTAAAATTATTGACGATTATACTCTGGAACTAAAAACTTATGAGCCTTCATCCTTCACCTTTGCCTGGCTCCTCAGTGAAATGGTCTCTATCGTCAGCGAAAAGGCTTATACGGAGCAAGGCAGTGAAAAATACGGCCGCAATCCTAACGGCGGCACCGGTCCTTACATTTTGGCAGACTGGGTGGCCGGCGACCGGGTAACCTTTACCAGAAATGAAAACTACTGGGGTGAAAAACCGCAATACAAAACCCTGATCCTGCGCTTTATTGTTGAAGGCACAGCCAGAACCTTCGCCGTGGAATCAGGCGACGTGGACGTTGCTTACTCCTGTCCGACAGCTGATTTGAACACCTTATCCAACTTGCCCAACTATCAAGTCATTCGTCAAAAAACCTCCGGGGTAAACTATTTATTCATGAATACCCAAGACAAGTACTTAAAAGACGTCAGGGTCAGAAAAGCCCTAAGCTATGCTTTAGACCTGGAGACCATGGTTCCCATCGCTTACAATAATATGGGCACGGTAGCTTTCAGCGTATTTGGACCTTCCGCTCCTCAGCAAATCAGGCCGGACCTGGTTTACACCAAGGATATGGAAAAAGCCAAAGCCTTGATGAAGGAAGCCGGCTATGAAAACGGCTTTAACCTGAAGATCATTATTACCGACAGAGCAGCCCGCAAGACGCTTTGCGAAATGATGAAGAATGCCTGGAAAGAGTTAAATATCAATCTGGAAATTGAGGTCCTGGAGCTCTCCACGATTCTTGACCTGACCATGAAAGGCGATTACCAGCTGACCATTATGGCTGAAGGCGGTTTCCACGGTGAAGCCTGGCGCGCCTTCCTCCACTCCTCAGGCGTCAACAACTACTCTCAATACAGAAATCCCAGAGTGGACGAACTTTTTGACCTGGCTGTAAAAACTGCCGACATCCATGAAGGCGCCAAGTACTACAACGAATTGCAGAATATTTGCGCCGAAGAACTGCCCATGCTGCCCATGCAATATGACGAGATCTTAAATGTGGCAGGCAAAAACTTATATTACTCTGTCGATCCCACCTACAACTTTATGGCGGCCAGATTCTACTACATTCGCCACGATTAATCTATCTGTATCAGGGGGCGGCCTAAGCTGTCCCCTCCCTCCCCCCTGATACTGCTTAACGCTATTTTTCTGCTCTTGGATGTGCTGCTGCCCTCAGCAGCCGGTATATCCAAGAGCCTTTTTCCTTTTCGGGTGCTTGACGTTTGATCCGTGGCGGCCGGCCCGACTGGCTCTCGAGGGGGCATTTGACTTTGGTCTGTTCCAATGATAAAATGCCGTAAGATACAATTTATTTTAATCAAGACAAATAATTGTAATGGAGAAGCGCCATGAATAATCACCCACTGCAACTGGAGCCATATAAGGGAGTATTGCGCATGCTGGGGGGACAGTTTGGTGATAGCTGCCAATCTGTCTTATATAGCCTGGAGCAGGACCAGGATAAGCTCGAGGGGGCTGTGGTCAGTGTTTCGGGCACTACGACAAATGCCAATATTGGAGACCCTTTGCCAGCTTTTTTAGAAACTCATATCAGGGAAAAGGGCATGGCGAGCCAGTATGGCTTTATCAATAAGGCATTTCCCAGCCTGGTGCTGCGGACCTCCCTGGAATTTCTCCGGGATGAGGCGGGGGAGGTTTTTGGCTGCATTTGTATTCATCACAATATCGTTCACATTAAGATGATCACCAGCTTTTTGGATGAATTGACCCGCCCCAACAATTTAGAGGATGAAGATGAGGAATCCTCAGCTGCCGGCGGGGAAGGCAGGCAATATACAGCCAGCAATATTCAGGGCTTTTTGGATAATATTATTTCGGAATTTTTGGAAGAACACCTGGAGGCCAATAACTTTGCGGCTTTGGACAAAAACGATAAGCTGGATTTGATCAAGGAGCTGGACCGTCGCGGTGTATTTTTGGTCAAGGGCGCAGTTAACCTGATTGCCAAAAGAATCAATGTGTCCAAATTCAGCATTTACAATTATTTGGACGAGATACGGGAGCAGAGTTGAGTTGAACAAAGGAAAGCCAAACAACCTTAAGCAAAATTAAGCAGAGCTAAACAGGATTAAACGGATAAGCGGAATTTTCCTCGCCGGTCAGGATTTGACCGGCTTTTTTTATTGCTTCAAACAGCAGTAATAGGGTGGAGGGATAGCGCTGAAATGCGCAAAATTGCAAGTTTAAAGTGTCCTTAACATGGGGTGTACATCATTTTTGGCTGTATTGGCCTGTACTCGGCTGATGTTTGGCTATATTTAGTGTCACAGCCAGAAGTTGATCACTATTCTAAAGGAACAGCATACTTTAAACTTGCAATTTTGCGCAAAATTGAACGAGTACCGTGCTGGCTGCTCTGTTTACTGCCGTCTCTACCTATTAGCCTGTCCCCCTATTATTAAAAAATTTTTAGTATTACAAAAAATTGTTGACAGTACGGAATTTTCTGATATAATTAAAATTGTAATTGAGTGATGTAATCAGCCGTCTATCTAAAAATAAGGGAATGGAGGTATTTGTTCATGAGAATCTCTAGGGAAGAAATGCTGGCGCCAACGGATTTGCCATTTGATAAGGTTCCTCCTTATCGGGTCAAAGTTGTAGAGTACACAGAACCCACCACCAGAGATCAGCGTAAACAACTGATTAAAGAGGTACAGTATTCGGCTTGCAACCTGCCGGCAAAATACGTGTATGTCAACATGACCACCGACTCCGGTACCAGTGCCATGAGTGACCGTCAGTGGGCGGGCATGTGGCTGGGCGATGAATCTTATTTCAACTCCAAAAGCTGGGAACCTCTGAAAAAGGCGCTCCAGGAGTTTTCCGGCATGGAATATGCACTGCCTACCCATCAAGGCCGTTCTGGCGAGGCTATTTTGTATGAAGCCTTTGTTAAAGAAGGTGACATTGTGCCTTCCAACATGCACTTTACTACTACCCGGGCCCATTGCTACTACTACGGCGCTGAGCCCGTGGATATGACCTGCAAAGAATATTACGATGAGCATGATCCCTCTTGGTTTAAAGGCAATATAGATGTCGAAGCTCTTAAGCAGCTCTTCATTGAAAAGGGCGATAAAATCGGCTTTGTCGAGCTGGTCGTCCCCAACAATCTCTGCGCCGGACAGCCTGTTTCTATGCAGAATATTAAAGAAGTCCGTGAAATCATCGACAAATATAAAAAGCGGGACGTCATCTTTTCCCTGGATATTGCCCGTATCTCGGAAAATGCCTGGATGATTAAGAAACATGAAGCCGGTTACGGCCATATGTCTTGCTTGCAGATTGTCCAGGAAATGATGTCTTATGCCGACGTATCCCACATGAGCGCCAAAAAAGCCGCTTTGGTCAATATGGGCGGTTTCGTTACCGTAAGAGACCGTACAAACTATATGCGCTTACAGCCGAAGCTGATCCGTTTAGACGGCTTTTTGACTTACGGCGGCCTGGCCGGCCGGGATTTGGAAGCCTTGGCTATCGGTTTAATGGAAGGCATCAATGATTATTACCTGGAAGACAAGCAGCGCCAGAGTGACGTTTTTGCCAATGCCTGCAAGAAATTGGGCGTCGCTACCTATAATCCCGCCTGCACCTTGGGCGTTTGGATTTTAGCCGAGCATTGCCTGCCTCATATTCCCAAGCATCAGGGTCCTGGTACCGCTCTTGCCAGCCAGGCTTACATTGAAGGCGGCATCGGCCTCACCTCCATGGACTCCCTGCACCGGGGCCACTTGGATCCCGATGATCCCACCAACTATGCCAAGATTCAGTTAGCTCCTTTTGAACTGATCCGCTGCGCCTTCCCCCGCCGGGTCTACACCGATTCCCAATACGAATGGTGTGCGGAAGCTTTATACAAGGCTATGGAATGGGGCGATAAGGTACCCGGTTACCGCCGCTTTGATATGGGCGACGCCAGACCTCAATTAGAGGACAGAGACTTTGGCACCCATACCTTCTTTGACGAATTTGAGCCTTTGTTTGAGCATCCGTAAAAACAAGAGGTCAACCCGGTAATGGATAATAAACAGACAGCAGCTAAAATAAATAGAAATAGCTATTGAGGAGGTAAGCGCAGATGAGAATCAGCGATCAGGAAATGATGGTAAAAACCGACTTGCCATTTCACAAAGCACCGCCTTACCGCACTAAGGTAGTGGAATATACTATTCCCACTACCCGCCAGCAGCGGCAAGAAATCATGAAGAAACACGGCTATTCCGGCCGTTTGCTCCCTGCAAAATACGTTTTCATTAACATGGTCACCGACTCCGGTACCGGCGCCATGAGCGACCGTCAGTGGTCGGCCATGATGGAAGGCGACGAGTCCTACTTCTACTGCCGCAGCTATGAGTATTTTGAAGAGGTAGCCCAGAATTATACCGGCATGCCTTATATTCTGCCCTCTCACCAGGGCCGCAGCGCCGAAGCTCCCCTTTATGAATGCCTTGTGCAGCCGGGAGATAAAGTGCCTTCCAATACCCACTTTACCACCACCAGCGCCTGGAGCTTCCAGAGGGGCGCCGAGCCGGTAGACTTTGTGGAAGTTTCCTATTTTGATCCCAATGACACCACCAGCCAGTTTAAGGGCGGCATCGATACGGAAGCACTGGAACGCTACTTTGAGCTGCATGCCGAGAAGATTCCCCTGGTTGACCTGGTTGTTCCCAACAACCTCAACGGCGGCATGGGCGTATCCATGAAAGACATTAAAGAGACCCGCCGCATTATTGACAAGTACAATAAAAGAGGCACCTTGCTTTGCCTGGATATTGCCCGCATCTCCGAAAACGCCTGGATTATCAAAAACCACGAAGAAGGCTACAAAGATAAATCTTGCGCCGAGATTGTCAGGGAAATGCTTTCTTATGCCGATTGCTGCCATATGAGTTCTAAAAAATGCGGCTTGGTCAACATGGGCGGCTTCTCAGCAGTCAGAGACAAGCAGCTTTGGTACCGCATGCAGCCTAAGGTTATCCGCACCGACGGCTACATCACCTACGGCGGCATGAATGGCCGCGATCTGGAAGCTCTGGCCGTTGGATTAGTGGAAGGCGTCAACGACTACTATCTCCAGGATCGCCAGCGCCAGGTAGAGTATTTTGCCAACGCCTGCAAAAAACGGGGCGTTCACATCTTGGAGCCCGCCTCCAGCTATGCCGTTTACATCAATGCCGGCAAATGCGTACCCCATTTAGATCACACCCAGGGCCCCGCCACTTGCTTGTCTGCCCAGGCTTATATTGAAGGCGGCTTTGCCTCCACAGCCATGGACTCCCTGCAAAGAGGCCGGATCGATCCTGAAAATCCCTTGGATACCAGCAAGCGTATTAAGGCTCCTTATGAATTGATCCGTTGCGCCATTCCCCGCCGGGCCTATTTTGAGCCTCATTATGACTGGGCTGCCGAATGCTTGGCCAGAGCTATGGCCCATGGCACCAAGCTGCCGGCCTTCAAACCCATCGCCGACGACCGTCCTCCCTTAGAAATCAGCGAGATCGGTCTGCACACCTTCTTTGACGATTACGAACCCGTTACTCCCCTCCCTTGATTAAATATAAATAAGCAGCCATAAAACTTATATGGAAAAGCAAAAAAGAGGCATTATCCCGACAAGGGATAGCGCCTCTTTTTTATAATATCCGCACCTCTTAAGCTTTTCCACATATTTTATAATGAGATGGGGATAGCCTTATGCTCTAAAACGAAAAAGGAAAGAACATCATCATGAATATAATGAAAAATTTATCTGTCAGCAAAAAGCTGATCCTGGGTTTTGGGATTGTGCTGATTTTGCTGATGGCGTCGGCGACTCTGTTTATGCTTAGCATCAGCAGCATGGACAGACAAGTGAAGCTGTATGAAAACTACACTGTGCCCAACGGCGAGCATATCAGGACTATGCAAGTGAATTTGCAAAGTACTCTCAATAAGCTATTGGAAGCCCTGGTATCGGAAGAAGCCGGCTACACCCGGGAAGCCCTGGATTTATCCCAAGCCTATGGCAAGGCTACCGCCGAGGCCTTAGCCGCATTTAAAGATAACCAGCGCAACGAAGATAGAGAAGAGGAGCTTAAAAGGCTCAGCGATATCGTAGCCGCAGCTGCTGCCAAAAGGGGGGAGATCACCAAGCTTATTCCCCTGGGGACGGCAGAGGCTCATCGCCAAGCTCTTGACCTTTATTGGCAGGAATATCGGCCCAGAATAGACCAAGTCACGGAAATTCTGCTGGATTTCTCTGCCGCACAGAAAATGCAGGCTGATCAGCAAAGCATCGATGCGGAAGCCGCCATAAGGCTGGCCTGGATCAGGTTTATCTTTTGTACTGCAATATCCCTTTTGCTGACCGTCGCCGCAGTTATGGCTATCCGGCAATCCATTCTTAAGCCGGTAAAGGAGATAGTCAATGCCTATGAAGAAATCTCTAAGGGCAACGTCAGGACGACTATTTCCTACGACAGCAAGGATGAAATGGGCCAAATGGCTAAATTGATTCGGGAATCCAATAAAATGCAGGGTGCTTTTATTGACGATGTGATCGAAAAATTGACGAAGATATCCAATGGGGATCTGCAAATCCAGGTGGATTTGGATTACCCCAATGATTTCCTGGCCCTTAAAACTACCATTGAAAAAACCGTAGCCAATCTTAACCGGATTATGGCCAATATCAATACTGCCGCCGGACAAGTCAGCCTGGGAGCCAGCCAGGTTGCCGGCGGCGCTCAAGCCCTGGCAGCAGGATCTACCGAACAAGCCGCTTCTCTTGAGGAACTCCATGCTTCAGCCGGCGAGATAGCCAGGCAGGCTGAACAAAACCTGACCAATGTGGAAATGGCGGCCCAACACATGGAACAGGCCAGTGCCGGCGCCGCCACCGGCAACGAGCATATGCGGCAGCTCTCGGAAGCGATGGCGGATATTGATGCTTCCTCCAGGCAGATTGTCAGCATTACTAAAGTGATTGAGGATATTGCTTTTCAAACGAATATTCTGGCTCTGAATGCCGCCATTGAAGCCGCCCGGGCAGGCGCTGCCGGCAAAGGGTTTGCGGTAGTGGCTGACGAGGTCCGCAATTTGGCGGCCAAATCCGCGGAAGCTGCCCGTCAGACAGCGGGGCTGATCCAGAATTCCGTAGATAGCGTATCCAAGGGCACGCAAATAACGGAACAAACGGCCGCAATTCTGGGGGAGGTAGGAATAAGCACACTGAAGGTGGCGGAAAGCTTTACGAAAATCGAGGAAGCCTCCGCCCGGCAGGTCAAGGCTATTGAGCAAATCAACGAGGGACTGTCTCAAGTTTCCGCGGTGGTGCAAACGAATGCCGCCACAGCGGAAGAAAACTCCGCCACCAGTGAGGAAATGTCGGCTCAGGCCACGGCTTTGCGGGAAGAAGTAGGCCGATTCAAGCTCAGCGCTGAGTTTGGCGATGAATTCAATAACGCAGGACAAAAGGATGACAGAGCCAAGGTCATTATGCAGTACAGCCGGCAGTCAGGGAAATACTGAGCGGTCAGACAACCTTTGTGGTCCATTTCTCACAATTCCAGACGTCGTTGACGATATCGGTATAGAACTCCGGTTCATGGCAGACCATCAGAATGCTGCCGTTATAAGCCTGGAGAGCTTCCTTCAGAGCATCCTTGGCGTCCACGTCAAGGTGATTGGTGGGCTCGTCCAGCAGCAGCACATTGGTGGGCCGGTTGACCAGCTTGCAAAGGCGCAGCTTGGCTTGCTCACCGCCGCTGAGGACCATGACCTTGCTCTCAATGTGCTTAGTGGTCAGGCCGCATTTGGCCAAAGCTCCCCGGATCTCCCCCTGGTTCCAATCGGGAAATTCTTCCCATAATTCTTCGATACAGGTCCTGGTATTGCCGTCGGCGCTCTCCTGCTCAAAATAGCCCTGGCTGAGGAATTCCCCTGTAATCACTGTGCCGGATAAGGCGGGGATCAGGCCGAGAATGCTTTTCATCAAGGTGGTTTTGCCGATGCCGTTAGCGCCGGTGAGGGCAATTTTCTGCTTGCGCTCCATAGAAAGGGAGAGGGGGCGGGAGAGAGGGCTGTCGTAGCCGATGATCAGATCCTTCGTTTCAAAAATTGTCCGGCCCGGTGAGCGATCCTCCTTAAACTGGAAAACCGGTTTAGGGTTTTCCTTGGCCAGCTCGATAATCTCCATTTTGTCCAGCTGCTTTTGGCGGGACATGGCCATATTGCGGGTAGCGTACCGGGCCTTATTTTTCGCCACGAATTCCTTAAGGGATTCAATCTCCTGCTGCTGGCGTTTATAAGCAGACTCCAGCTGGCTTTTGCGGGCTTCATAGGCGGCCAGGAACTCGTCGTAATCGCCGACATAGCGGGTCAGCTCGCAGTTGTCCACATGGTAAATCAGATTGACCACGCTGTTGAGAAAGGGGATATCGTGGGAGATCAGCACGAAAGCATTCTCGTATTCCTGGAGATAACGCTTCAGCCAGACGATGTGCTCTTCGTCCAGGTAGTTGGTGGGCTCGTCCAGCAGCAAAATATCCGGTTTTTCCAGCAGCAGCTTGGCGATCAGCACTTTGGTACGCTGGCCGCCGCTTAGCTCCGTCACGTCTCTGTCTAAGCCGAGATCCGTAAGTCCCAAAGCTTTAGCCACTTCGCCTACTTTAGCGTCAATCATGTAAAAGTCGTTGTGGTTCAGCAGATCCTGGATTTCGCCGACCCGCTCCATGGCCTGATCCAGGGCGGCTTCGTCCAGATCGCCCATTTGCTCGTAGAGGGAGATCATCTCCTGCTCCTGAACGAAGAGATACTCAAAAGCCGAATCAAGGATATCCTTAATGGTTTTGCCCGGCTCCAGGGTGGTATGCTGATCCAGATAGCCTATCCGAATACGGCGGGCCCATTGGATGGTCCCCTCGTCAGGCTGAAGATTGTCGGTGACAATGTTGATAAAAGTAGATTTGCCTGCTCCGTTGGCGCCGATGAGGCCGATGTGTTCCCCTTTCAGCATGCGAAAGGAGATATTGTTGAAAATGGCCCGGTCGCCGAAGCCGTGGGTCAGGTTGGATACCGTAAGAATGCTCATGGTTGTGCGTAGTCCTTTTATAAATTTTTAGTAGGCTGGTAAGAAGATTCCTACATTGTACTTGATGCAGCTTTGGCTGTCAAATCATCCAAATTGGTACAATATAATTTTGGCGATCCACTGCGGATAATTCCTCTCGCAGGCAGAGTATAGCACCTGTACCCCGGGGGAGGGAGGCGGCGTCCAAAACTTTAAAGGTGTTTGCTAATTCACTGCCGGGCCGGGTGGATTTCTTGATTTCCAGCGGATGCAGCATTCCATCTGCTTCGATTACCGCATCGACCTCCTTGCTGTCCCGATCCCGGTAATAGTGCATCAGGCAGTCCCGGCCTGCATTGTTATAGCTTTTGCGGATTTCGGCAACGGCATAATTCTCCAGTATCGCCCCGTTCATGGCGCCGTTCATTAAAATTTCAGGACTGCTGTATTTTGTCAGGTAGGCCACCAGCCCCGTATCAAAAAAATACAGTTTGGGAGTTTTGATGGTTCGTTTCAATAGATTGTTGAAGTAAGGGCGGAGATAAAAAATTACGTCCGATTTCTCCAGAATGGCCAGCCAGCGTTTGGCCGTATCGGCACTGCAGCCTACATCGGAGGCAATATCATGGATGTTTAGCATCTGCCCGCAGCGGCAAGCAGCGGCCCGGATAAAATCGACGAAGGCCAGCTTATTGATGCTCTCTACCATGTCGCTGATATCACGCTCAATATAGCTTTGAAGGTAGCTGCTGTAAAAGACTTCCCTGTTCGTATATTTGCCACTGGCCATACCTGGCATAGCGCCATTCCAAATTCGTTTATAGATTTCGGCTGCATTTGCCGGCGTGCCTCTTTTGGCTCTTTCCTGCAACGTAGATAGCTCCAAAGTAAAGGGGGTATTTTCACCGCTGCCGTATATCTCATGCTGAGATAAGGCTGTTAAATGGAAAATGGCAATCCGTCCGGCCAGAGACTCCTGGGCCAGTTCCATAAGGCGAAAGGATTGAGAGCCGGTCAGCCAAAAAGAGCCGGGAGCAGCATGGCTGTCTATCAATATTTTAATGTAGGAGAATAGCTCCGGCGCATATTGGACTTCATCGATCAAAACCGGCGCCGGATGTAAAGATAAAAACAATGCCGGATCTTCTTTAGCCAGCTTGCGCTCATCCAGGTCATCCAAGGTCACATAATTGCGGCTGTCATCCATGAGCTGCCGCAGCATGGTGGTTTTACCCACCTGCCGGGGGCCGGTAATTAAGAGTGCCGCATACTCTTTCGAGGTATCAAGGACCAGTGTTTCAATATCTCGCTTTATATAAGACATAAGGTCTGTTGCCCTCCTTTTCGGCAGATAACCGATTTGAGCTTATATTAGCCGAAAACCCAGTATTTGTCAAGGAGGCATGCTTCTAATGCGGGGCATAGCTTCGGCCCCTGATTAGTGGAACTAACCAGAGGCCGAAGTCAGTTGAAGTCAGGAGCTTGGCAAGAAACAGAGTAGTCTTATCTGTCCCGTGCCGGTTCTGCACCATTTTATTTTTTTGGGGTAAACTCCACATTGCCGGAGGTAATAACCTCATGAGCTTCCGTCACAGCCACATAGCTGATGAACTCACCGGATTCCCGGACCAATTCCTCTACCAGCTTTGTCCCGGCTTCCAGGCCCAGCATGAAAAAGGCCGTGGAAAGAAAATCCGTGTAGGCGCCGTTGGAGGAGAGGATGGATACGCTCTGGAGGGTGAGAGGCTTAGGCTCCCCCGTAAAGGGATCCAGCAAGTGGTGGTAAATACGTCCGTCTTTGCGGAAGGAATGCTCATACCACGAGGAAGTGGCTATCCCCATATCCCGCATGGAAACAGTACCTATATAGGTGTCCGTGTCTTCCGGGTCAATGAGGGCAATACGCCAGGGATTATCTGCCTCGCCGCCGCCTTCGCTGTCCTGCCGGCCGCCAATGAGGTACAGGTTGCCTCCAAAGTCGATTACGGCGTTTTGGATACCTTCCCGCTGCAGCAGGGAGGCGACCAATCCTAGGGCATAGCCTTTGCCGGAGGCTCCCGGATCAAGAACGATGCCCGGGACATCCAGCCGCACCGACGAGCGGGTGGCATCAAGATGGATATGTTCATAACCTACGCGCTTGCGGGCTTCGGCTATCTCCTCCTGTGAGGGCACCCGGGGATCGGCGGCCAGGAAATCCCACAGCCGGATCAGAGGGCCTACAGTAGGGTCAAAAGCGCCCTTGGTGCGGCGGCAGAACATCAGGTTTAAGGCCAGAAAATCCGCCAGCATGGGGGAAATGGGATAATCTCTGCCGGGAACATAGCCGGCGCAGAGGCGGGATAGCTCCGAGGCCGGGTCATACATGCTCAGGGTGGCTTCTACCTCCAGGGCCAGCTTCTGGCCCTGATCCAAAAGAGCATCGGCCTTTTCCCGGGTTTCGGCCTCCAGCCTGATCCGGCACAAGGTATCGTAGGCAAAGAACCTGCGCTCGCCTGCTATCACGCCAGGCGCCCATCCTGCATGGCTTCTGTCCGGATACGCTCGGCCAGACGCAGATAGCGATCCCACTCGGCGGAATGCTTGCGTTTTTCGGTATCCACCGTCCAGGGCAAGCCGGAAATGTCGGTGAAGTTCTGGGTGAGCAGAACCCGTTGCTCAAGGAGATCAAATACGGAATTAAAGCCGTCGGGATAGTCCGACTCGTAGGAAACGCTGTCGTACTTGCTCATACGGTAGTATTTTTTCAGCCGTTCATCGGTGATCTCTTCAGGGGTATCCGCAAGAATCTCATTATAGAAACAACGCAAAATGCGGCCGTTTTCCACAACAACCTGGAGCCAGGCCGTGATGCCGTCTTCGTATCTTTCCGAAAGGCCATAGTAATACTTGTTATTGGGTCTATCCAGCAGCGCGCCGATCTTGGCTGCCAAGGGCAGCAGGGAACGCTTCACGCTGTTGGAAGCGCCGGTGGCCATATCAAAATCGCCGGTCAGCCGGTTTTCCCGCAGCATCTGCCCCTCCACAGTGGTAAAGCCGTTATCCAGCACATGGAGGGTTTGGGCGGTGCGCTCCTTGGTAGCCTGGAAGAAGCAGTATTCGCTGCGCCGTTTGGACGTATTCTGATACATCCGGGCATAGTAGGCCGGCGAGGTGTATTCGTTGAATTCCACATGAACCAACCGTCCCTCGGCGCGCACCACTTCCAGAATACCGTGATAACCCGGATCCGTGGCAAAATGGGGGGCAAAGAAGTTTTCTTCACGGAAATAGTCGCCTTTAATGAGTCCGGCAGGGGGCTGCACGGTCCAAAAGAGCTTTTCCAGTACATTTACGGTACGCTCTACGCCTTCCAAAGGCTTTTTGCCAGTCCAAGTCTTGTTTTCCATCGATCAGTACGCTCCTTCACATCTGAACATCTGCGCCCTTAATATCTTCGGATAGCGGATACATCTGCGCCCTTAGTTTCTACGGATAGCAGATTAAATCCGTAGGATTGAGTCCGTAGGACATCTGCGCCTTTAGTCGACGAGCACGCCGTCCTTTTTCATTTCTGCCAGAACCACTTTGGCCATGCGCAGATAATTGGTCCAGGTGGGATACATCGGCCGCTCGCTCATATCCAGCTCTTTTTTCTCCGGATTGGGATCGTCCCACAGAGGACCTAAATCCTTGCCTGTAGCATGGGGCAGGCCGGTGAGATCCAACATATCCTGGGTGGCGCAGACCTTGAGGTTTAAGTTGTCCATCTGCGTGCGGTAGCCAACTAAAAAGGCATGGCGGTCAAAGCCGGGGGGGAAGGGATCCTCGTAGGTGGGGCAATCGTATTTGCTCTGACGGTAATACTGCTTCAGCTCCGGATGGACGATCTGCTCCGGTTCATCGGCAAAAATTTCATCGAAGCGGCAGCTGACGATTTTGCCGTTTTCCACGACCACTTTGAGCCAGCCGGTAAGGCCGTAGCCATAATCCTCACTGTAGCTGTAAATGGTTTGAGCCGAGGGCTTATCCAGCTTTTCCTGGAGCTGGGCGGCGATCTTCAGCAGTTTTTTTACGCTGCCGGAGGCGCTGGCCAGCATATCGAATTCGCCGGCCAGGCTCTGCTTTGCCATCATCTGGGCTTCCACCAGCTCCATGCCCATGGTCAGCGTGGCCTGAGCCTTCTGCATGCGCTCCTTGGTGTACTGCCAGAAGCTGTAGCTGCTGCGGCGCTTGGAAATGCCTTGATACAGGTGGTTGTAATAGCTTTCAGCCGTGATCTCGTTGAGCTCGATGAACACCAGCTTGTCGTCGTTTTTGATTACCTCTACGATGCCCAGGTGGCCGGGATCGGCGGGAAATTGGCCTTCTACGCCTGCATAATAGGGCGGAAACCGTTCCTCGATGCGGTAATATTCGCCTTTTACCAGCCCTTTAGGGGGCTGCACAGTCCATTGCGGTATGGTTACCATGATCTTTGTCTCCTTTATTTGAGAATGCCGTCCTTAACCATTTCGTCATGAACGACTTTGGCCATGCGCAAGTAATTGTTCCAGACCGGGGAGCGGGGACGCTCCACGCTGCGAGCCGTGGCGTCGGTGTTGGAGATCAGAGGCGTATCGTCCTTATGGGGCTTATCCCAAACCACGCCCATATCCGGGCCTTCTGCGCAGGGCAGGCCGGCGATGTCGAACATATCCTGAGTCTGGCAGACCCTGAGATTGAGCTGATCGCTGAGTTCCTTGAAGCAAACCAGCCAGGCATGGCGGTCCCAGCCTGTGGGGAAGGGATCTTCATAAGTGGAGGATTCGTATTTGCTCTGGCGGTAGAACTGCTTGAGGTCATCATAGACGATCTCGGCGGTATGGTCGGCAAAGATTTCGTCGTAGAAGCAGCGGACGATCTTGCCATCTTCCACTACTACCTGCAACCAGCCGGTAAGGCCATAGCCAAAGTCCTCCACATAGCCGTAGTACAGCTGTTTCTTGTGGTTGGGATCCTTAATCTGAGCGTCCACTTCCTTGGTGAGGCCGATCATACTCTTCATGGAGAAAGAGGCTCCGTGGAGCAGGTCAAACTCTCCGGAGAGATCCTGTTTGGCCAGGATCTGGTCTTCCACATGCTTAAAGCCATTGGCCAAAACCGTGCCGTAGGCTACGCTGCGGCGCTTGTCATGGAAATCCTGAAAGAATTGAAACTCTGTCCGGCGTTTGCTGAGGCCCTGGAAATGCCGCACATAGTAATTATCCATAGTATTCTCATTGAATTCGGCAAAGACGATCTCGCCGTCTTTCACGGCCACATCCAGCGTGCCTTTGTGGCCCTTGGCGCCCCAGCGGCCGCTGTAATACAGCTCCCCGTGGTAATAATCGCCTTTCACCAGTCCTTTATAAGGAGGCTGAGCCGTCCATTGGATCAGCTCGCTTTCATTGTCTTCATGCCAGGGGCCGCAGCCCAGCCAGCGGGTTTTGTCTGTCATAGGTCATTATCCTCCGTCGCGTATTATTTAGTTTATTCTTCGATGCCGGCCGCTTCCTTACGCAGCTCTTCTGCCCGGAAGCAAGCACAAAAATGGTTATCGCCAAAGTCCTGGAGCGTCGGGTCCTGACCGGTGCAATAAGGGGCGGCATACAGGCAGCGCTTGGCAAAACGGCAGCCCGGTTCCGGGTTAATCGGACTGGTCAGCTCGCCGGTAAGCTTGACCCGCTGCATCTTATGGTGAGCCCGGGGCTCCGGAATGGCGGAAAGCAACGCCTGGGAATAAGGATGCAGCGTATTGCGGAACAGCTCGTCGGAAGCAGAGGTTTCCACCAGCTGCCCCAGATACATAACGGCGATTTTATCGGAAAAATATTTGACTACAGAAAGGTCATGGGTGATGAACAGATAGGTAAGACCGAATTCCGCCTGCAAATCTTTGAGCAGGTTCAGCACCTGGGCCTGAATGGAAACATCCAGGGAGGAAACGGGCTCGTCGCACATGATAAACTGCGGGGTCAGGGACAGGGCCCGGGCAATGCCCACCCGCTGCCGGCGGCCGCCATCCAGCTCATGGGGATAAGAGTTTTCCAGACGCTGGCTGAGACCTACCACATCCATGAGCTCCAGCACTCGCTTATCCAGCTCCGCCCTCGAGGAGACCATCTTGTGGATAATCAGGGGCTCGCCGATGATTTCGCTGATGGACATGCGGGGATTGAGGGAGGAGAAGGGGTCCTGGAAGATGATCTGCATCTGGCGGCGCAAGTCATGCATTTGTTGGGCGTCGGCCTTGCAGATATCCTGGCCGTTAAAGAGAATCTCGCCGCTGGTGGCGGAATGGAGCCCCAGAATCAGCCGGCCGATGGTGCTCTTGCCGCAGCCGGACTCGCCCACCAGGCCCAGGGTTTCGCCTTTGCGGATGGAGAAGTTGACATCATCTACGGCGTGGAGAGTACCCCGGTTGGTCTTAAAATATTTTTTCAAGTGTTTAACTTCTAAAATATTATCGGCCACGCTTAATCACCTCCATCAGGGTTTCGTCGGGCTGTTCCCAGCCTAAAGCAAAACAGCGCAGCTCATGGGTCGCTTCTCCGGGAATGCGGGTTACGCCGGGTTTTTTGCTGTGGCATTCCGCCCGGGCATAGGGACAGCGGGGGCTGAAGTTGCAGCCGGCGGGCAATTCCGTCGGGTCCGGCATCTGTCCTTCAATGGGAGTAAGCTTGGTGCTTTCCATGCTCAGGGTTGGTATGGAGCCAAAGAGACCGATGGTATAAGGGTGGGCCGGATGGTCAAAGACCTCCGGTATGGTGCCCTGCTCTACGATCTCCCCGGAATACATAATGGCGACCCGGTCGCAGACCTGGGCTACCACGCCCAGATCATGAGTGATCAGGAGCAGGGAGGTGTGCAGCTTTTCCTTGAGATCGTTCATCAGCTCCAGCACCTGGGCCTGAATGGTCACATCCAAAGCGGTAGTCGGTTCATCCGCAAGGATAATTTGCGGCGAGCAGGCCACGCTCATGGCGATGACTACCCGCTGCTTCATGCCGCCGGAGAATTGATGAGGGTATTCCTCATAGCGCTCTTTGGGGATGCCCACCATCTCCAGCATTTCCTCGGCTTTGCGGCGAGCTTCCTCCTTAGAGCAGTTCTCATGGAGCTGAATGACCTCGGCAATTTGAAAGCCTACGGAATAAACGGGATTTAAGCTGGTCATGGGATCCTGAAAGATCATGGAGATCTTGTTGCCCCGTACGGAGCGCAGGAGGGATTTCTTTGTTTTGAGCAGATCTACCCCGTCAAAAAAGATTTCTCCACCCATAATTTTGCCTGGGGGGTCGGCCACCAGTTGCAAAATGCTTAGAGCGGTGGTGGTTTTCCCCGCCCCTGTTTCTCCCACTAAGCCCAGGCTCTCGCCCTGGCGCAAGTTGAGGCTCAGGCCGTTTACCGCATGGACGATTTCGCCCTGGGTGTGGTATTCTACGGTAAGATTTTTGATTTCCAACAGGTTTTCCATATGTATGTCCTCAGTTCTTGAGCTTGGGGTCCAATGCGTCGCGCAGGCCGTCCCCAAGCAGGTTCAGGGAAAGGATGGTCAGCATGATAGCGATGCCGGGAAAGGTGCAGACCCACCAGGCAACACGGATATACTGGCGTCCATTGCTGAGCATGGAGCCCCATTCAGGTGTAGGGGGCTGAATGCCCAACCCCAGAAAACTGAGGCTGGCAATGGAGAGCACGGAGCCTGCAATGCACATGGTTGCCTGCACGATCATCGGGGCCATGGCATTGGGCAGGATGTGCTTGAATATGATGCGTCTGTCATTGGCGCCGATAGCCTGGGCCGCTTCAATGAATTCCTCGTTGCGAATGGTGATCACCGAGGAACGGATAATGCGGGCAAAAGGCGGAATATTGGAGACCGCAATGGCGATCAGCAAATTGCGGATGCTGGAGCCCAGGGTGGCTACGATGGCAATGGCCAGCAGAGTGCTGGGGATGGCCAGAAACATATCCATTATCCGCATGATAATATTATCTGCGGTGCGGCTGCCGTAGCCGGCTATAGCGCCCAGCAGGCCGCCGATGACGGCGGCGATCAGGATAGTAGCAAAGGCTACGGGCAGAGAAATCCGGGCGCCAAAGACGATGCGGGCCAAAATATCGCGGCCTACTTCATCGGTGCCCAGCCAGTGCTCACTGGAAGGAGGGTTGAGGCGGATGGAAGCGTTTTGCCTCACCGCCATGGCCTCGTAGTCAAAAAGCAAGTT
Organism: Clostridia bacterium; assembly: GCA_018434325.1. Lineage (GTDB taxonomy): Bacteria > Bacillota > Peptococcia > DRI-13 > UBA5745 > WRMS01. Next base: position 74,864 of record JAHDPO010000029.1, read on the forward strand.
GGCAAATATAGCAGCCAGCACAATAACGCTGAGAATGACCAGGCCTGCCACTGCCAGCCGGTTTTGCTTAAGACGTTCCCAAACCATGACGAATTGGGACTTTTTCTTGCGCCTTTTCACTATTGTAGTTGTTGTTATTGTTGTCATGAAATTCACCATGGCTCCTATTTGTACTGCGCTTTGACCCGGGGGTCAAAAAAGGCATATAAAATGTCAATAATGAGGTTAATCACCGTGAAGGAGACCGCCATGACCAACACCAGTCCCAGCACCAGCGGCGTATCCTTGAGCTTGATAGCATCCACCAGCAGCCGGCCGATGCCCGGCCAGGAAAATACGGTTTCTACCAGCACGGCGCCGCCGAGAGCAAAGCCGAATTGCAAACCGGCGCTGGTGATGATGGGAATCATCGCGTTGCGAAGCGCATGGCGGAATACAACCACACTCTCCCTCAGGCCCTTGGCCCGGGCTGTGCGGATGTAATCCTGCCGGATGATTTCCAGCATGGAAGACCGGGTCATACGGGTGATGGTGGCCAGGGAGTTGGCGCTGAGGGTAATAGCCGGCAGAACCAGAGATTTGAATCCCGCATCTCCGGAGGCAGGGAAAATACCCAGGTTGGCGGCCAGCAGCAGAATCAGCATAATCCCCAGCCAGAAATTAGGCATGGATACACCCAATAGCGCTACCAGCATGGAAGCGTTGTCCGTTAAAGAATATTGCTTGACGGCGGAAACAATACCCAGGGGCATGCCCACCGCAATGGCAAAGAACAACGCCGCACCGGCCAGCCGCACCGTAGCGGGGAAGCGGGCGAAGATTTCTGTGGTGACCGGGCGTTTGGTGGAATAGGTATTGCCCAAATCGCCTTGCAGCGCATTAAATACATATTTGGCATAACGAATGAGGAAGGGGTCATTCAAACCTAATTCTTCAGAAATCTGGTCGTGAGCCTCCTGGGAGTAATTATCCCCCAGGTAAAGCTGGACGGGATCGCCGGGCGTAAGACTCATAATAGTAAACACGATGAAGCTGACGCCTAAAAGAACGGGAATGAGCATAAATAGCCGTTTCAGGATAAATTTGTACATGGGCAAATCTCCAGATGTTTTGGACGTCGGATGAACTCCCCCCTGAGCCAAAGCTCAGGGGGAGAGATCATAAGATCGACAGAGTGATTGGTGGCAGGGCTTATTCGCCGATATGGGTACCGTAGATGTAATGGGTTTTGCCGGGATAGAGCTTAAAGCCATTGACGTCGGACTGCATACCGACATTGAGGTATTCGACAGCAAGAGGATACAGGGGTACGTCTTCAGCCACAATGGCCTGAATCTGCTTATACAGATCCTTGGCATGCTCGGAATCGGTGGTGGCCAAAGCTTCATCCAGCATCTGATCGATCTCCGGCACTACGTAGAAAGTACGGTTGCCGGAAGCGCCCAGGGAATCCTCGGAGTACATGGCACGCAGCATGGAGTCGGGATCGATGGAGGTCTTGGACATGAAGAAGAGCTGATGCTCACCCTTGGAGGTAGCGGAGGTAAAGGTGGCGCCGTCCATGGATTTGATCTCCACAGTGATGCCGATCTGGCGCAGGGCCTCCTGAAGGGCCACGGAAGCATCTTTGTAAATCTGAGCATCCTGGACATAGAGAGTGCAGGAGAAACCGTTGGGATAACCTGCTTCAGCCAACAAGGCTTTGCCTTTTTCTACGTCGTAATCATAGGTAACCAGATCCGGTGCATAGCCCATGAGATAAGGACTCATCATGGTATTGCTGGCGTCTGTCGCATTGCCGTTGAAAGTGAGGGTAATGAAATCCTGTTTGTTGATAGCATGAGCCATGGCCTGGCGAACTTCTTTTTTGGAGAGAATGGGATCTTTCACGTTGGCGCCCACATACCAAACGGTGCCGGAGGTGGTGGTTGCCATCTTGAGTTTGGGATTTGCTTCTACGGTAGCGAAGTCGGTGGCGGACAGGTCGTAAGCGATATCCACTTCACCGGTCTCCAAAGCTACAGTTCTGCTGATGCTTTCGGGAATGGTTTTGAATACCAGCGTTTTGATGGGGGAGGCGCCTGCCCAGTAATCTTCGAAGGCAGCCAGGGTGATGTCGCCGCCCAATTCCCAGGAGACGAACTTGAAGGGGCCGCAGCCTACGGGTGCAGCGTTGAAATCAGAAGTGCTTTCAGCGGCAGCTTTGGAAACGATGGAAGCGGCGTCCAAAGTGAGCCGGTAAAGCAGAACGCTGCAGGGCTCGGAGGTGACGATCTCCACGGTATTCTCATCGATAACGTTGATTTCGCTGATGATCAGGTAGTTGTAATTGACGCCGGCGCTGGCAATGCAGCGCTCCAGGGAATACTTGACGTCTTCGGCGGTCATGGTGTTGCCGTCATGGAATTTTACGCCCTTGCGCAGGTGGAATACGGTGGTCGTAGCATCCTTGATATCCCAGGATTCGGCCAGGGTAGGCACCAGGTTCATGTCTGCATCCAGCTCGACCAGGCGGTCAAAAATCTGGGTGACGACCCGGAAAGTACCGATGGTTGCCTGAATATGGGGATCTACATAGGTAGGTGTTTCCGGAATGGCGACGATTAGTTTGTCCCTGGCAGGGGTTCCGGCAGAGCCCTGCGGAGAGGTTGCAGCCGGTTGAGTTGCGGCAGTACCGCCGGAGCCGCCACAACCGGCCATTGCCAATACGAAGGCAACGATGAGCAGCGAAGTTACGATTTTTTTCATTCTTGTCAATCCTCCATGTTGTTAATTAAGGAGGGCACTGAAAAAGTCACAACCCGTATAAGGTTAAAATCAAATTCGCTGCTGCTAACTGCTCAAAAATCGTAGTTGTGTGGAGTTGCCAGACGAATTTAGCCTGAAATCGGCAGTATTTTGCTCCAAAATCGTAGCTGTGTGCAGTTATCAGCCTCAAAATGGTCCTGTAACCGGATAAAACTCCACACAACTCGCAAATTTGAGCAGTTAGCCCCTGCTTTTAACCTAAATTCGATGTCCGTTGCAACACAACTCCAATTTTTGAGCACCTCACCCCGATCCGCCACCAACTTTTTCAGTGCCCTCAGTTTAAAGTGTGCCGCTCCTTCAAAACAGGGGGTAACTCACGGCTGTGACACTAAATACAGCTAAATATAGCCAAATAAAGCCGATGATCAGTGCCCTCCTTTAAACCTGCAATTTTGCGCAGCTTGGATTTTGATAGTGTGGAACAGAGGCCCAAGGTGGCGATGTGTTAAGATAATCAGGGGGCTGCCGCATAAGTGTGTGGTATGCTCCTTTTCACTTGTTGATCAGTGAACGCTTGGGTCATGAGGACATAAAAATGACTTTACAGACCTACTCTCACCTATACCCGAACAAGCGGGCAGAGGCTGAAGAGAAGCTGCAAAGTCTATATTAGGCTCTTCCCGTATACTTTTTGCGTACTTTCAGGAGATAGAAAACCCCGCAACCACACTGTGCATGCGGGTTGCGGGGCGATTAATCATTACTCCCACTCAATGGTTGCCGGCGGCTTCGGCGAAAGGTCGTAGAGCACCCGGTTGACCCCCGGCACCTCCGCCAAAATCCGGTTGGTGATTTTTTGCAGCAGGGCCCAATCAATTTGAGGGACCTCCGCCGTCATGGCGTCTACCGTATTGACCGCCCTCAAAATAACCGGATACTCGAAGGTGCGGGCTCCATCCTTCATGCCGACGGATTTGAAATTCGGCACCACCGTAAAGTACTGCCAGACTTGGCGGTCAAGGCCGGCTGCGGCAAATTCCTCCCGCAAGATGGCGTCGGCTTCCCGCAGGGAATGAAGCCTGTCGGCGGTGATGGCGCCCAGGCAGCGGACGCCTAAACCGGGGCCGGGGAAGGGCTGGCGGTAAACCATGGTTTCCGGCAGGCCAAGCTCCAGGCCGCAGGCCCGGACTTCGTCTTTAAATAAGAATTTTATTGGCTCCACCAATTGGAATTTCATATCTTCCGGCAGGCCGCCTACATTATGGTGGCTTTTGACGACTTTTGCGGTCTTGGTGCCGCTTTCGGCAATATCGGGATAAATGGTGCCCTGGGCCAGAAAGTCCATCTTGCCCAGTTTGGCGGCTTCTTCTTCAAAAAGCCGGATAAATTCGCTGCCGATGATTTTGCGCTTTTCTTCGGGATCGGCTACGCCGGAGAGTTTGCCGAGAAAACGGTCGGAAGCATCTACATAAACAAGATTGGCCTCTAATTGCTGCCGGAAGACTTCCACCACTTGCTCGCTTTCGCCTTTGCGCATCAGACCGTGGTTAACATGGACGCAATGGAGCTGTTTGCCGATGGCCTTAATGAGCAAAGCGGCCACCACCGAAGAATCCACGCCGCCGGAAAGAGCCAGCAGAACCTGCTTGTCCCCCACTTGCTGGCGAATCAGGGCTATCTGGTCGGCAATGAAGTTGGGCATGTTCCAATTGGCCTCAGCCTTGCAATCTTCAAAGATAAAGGGGGAGAGCAGGGCGGCTAAGTCCCGGTCATCAGCCGGCAGAGAATCGGCTTGGCGATAGGAGGCGGCGCTATCCTTAGCATTGCCGGCATCGATGCAGCCGGTACAGGGGTAGTCCACCAGTAAAAGGGGAATATCCAGAGAGAATAGCCAAGGCTCCACGGTGATGGGCTGGCCGTCTACTACGTTGTTTTTGCCGCCGTTGACGATGATGCCCCGCAGGTTTGGCATGGCTTCGATCTCCGGACGGGAGATGTCATGGGGATAAATTTCGCTGTATACGCCCAGGGTACGGATGGAGCGGGCAAGACGGACATTTTCTTCGCTGCCTAAGTCCAGGATCAGGATCAAGTCTTGTTTCATCATAAGTAGGGCTCCTTTTCGTCAGGTTATGATTTATTATACATGGCTTGGAGCCTTTTTTCAATTTCTTCGGCGCTTGCAGCCGGGGCAGGGTAGGCAAAATTGCAGGTTTAAAGTGTATTGGCAGTGCCGGAGTACTGCTTTTTAATCATATTGGGATATATATAGTGTGCCGGTCTGTATGCGACCGCTATTCTAAAGGGACAGCACACTTTAAACTTGCAAATTTTGACTGGCTGTATATAAAAAAACGGCGCCGAACCATGGCCGGCGCCGCTGTCCTTTTTGTGGAGGCAATTTGTCGCAAGGGATGAGAAACGATCAGATGCCGATGGCTACCGCAATAACCAGCATGATCATTTGCGCCACATAGATGATGCCGAAAAGAGGGATAAAAAACCGCAGCCATTTGTCATAGGGGATGCCGGAGAGGCCGCAGACGATGGTGATGCTGCAGGTGGGCCACAGCAGATTGGATAAGCCGTCGCCGAACTGGAAGGCCATAATCACTGTTTCCCTGGTGAGCCCCAGGATATCGCCGATGGGGGCCATAATCGGAATAGTAATGGCCGCCTGACCGGATCCGGAAGGAACAATAAAGTTGAAGAGAGTCTGAATAACCAGCATGCCCTGGGCGGCCAGCATCGGAGGCAGGCCCTCCAGGTTGGAAACCATGCCGTGGATAATGGTATCGACGATCATGCCTTCCTGGAGCAGCACCAGAGTGGCCCGGGCAAGACCGGTGACTAAAGCGCCGAAAGCTACGGACTTAGCGCCTTCCAGAAACTCCTTGGCAATTTTGTCGGTATTCCAGCCGTCGATGATAGCGGCCAAAATCCCCATCAGGACAAAGACGGCGGTCAGCTGGATCATGCCCCAGCCCTGCTTGATGGAGCCGTAAATAATCCAGACAAGGGCCAGCACGACTATGCCTAAAATAGCCTTATGCTTGCCGGTCATGCTGACGCTGATCAGCTCATCATGGTCGGTGACGGCTTCTAGCTTGATGCCCAGCTCATCAACGGAAACGAGGCTGGCGGAGGGATCCTTTTTCAGCTTGGCGCCGTAGCGCAAGATCCAGAAGATAGCGATGGAACAAAACAGGATGAAGCAGACAACCCTGAAGGGGGTATTGCTGTACAGAGGAACTCCGGCAATGCTTTGGGCAACAACTACGGTAAAGGGATTCATGATGGAGCCCATGAAGCCGATAAAGGCGCCTAAAGCGACAATGGCCGTGCCGAAGAGGGCGTCGTAGCCCAAGGCTATGCCCAGGCCGACGAAAATAGGATAGAAGCCGTTGTATTCGTTGAGCATACCAAAAAGTGAGCTGCCCAGAGCGAAAACCAGGAACATAATAGGTACCAGTATTTTGTCCTTGCCTTTGAATTTCTTGAGCAGATTGGCCAGCAAAGCATTAAATGCACCGGTCTTGATAATCATGCTGAAAGCGCCGTTAACCAGGAAAATCAGCATGACAACGTCGGCGCCGGCGATTAAGCCTTTATGGAAAGAACCGAAGAAATCAATAATTCCGGCTTGCTTTGCTCCGCTGGGATCAATAGAGGCGTAAGAGCCGGGTACCACCAGATTTCGCATGGTGCCGTTGACGTCTACTTTTTCATATTGATATTGTCCGGGAGGCAATACCCAGGTTAAAATAGCGGCAAGTAAGGCCAGAAAGAACAAAAGGACAAAGGTATGGGGAACTTTTATCCGTTTTTTTTCTTTTTTCTCAACACTCATGATTTTGCTCCTCTCAAATAATCATAGGCTACTTTAGCGTGAACCGCACTCATCACCGGAAGGGCGTCTTCGTCGATGTTGAATTGACCGTTGTGTAAAGGGACAGTGGGGGTTTTGGCTGGATTGGCTACCCCTGCCTGATAGAAGCAGCCGGGGACATGCTCCAGAAAAATACCGAAATCTTCCGTGCCCATGGTGGGGTGAGCCACAGGAAAGAGCTTATCCTCGCCCAGTAATTCGGCAATTGAGCTGCAGGCCAGCCGCGTCATGGCCTCGTCGTTGACTACACCGGGATAGCTGGTACGGATTTCGATTTCTGCTGTGGCGCCGTGGGCCTGGACAATGCCTTCCACGATGCGGCGGAATGCTGCTACGGTCTTTTGGCGCATTTCCGGGCCCAGCGTACGGATGATGCCGCTCATTTTTACCTCTTCGGCAATGGCGTTGCGCTGAGTGCCACCATGGAAGGTGCCGACGGTGATGACGGCGGAGTCCAGGGGATTGGTTTCCCGGCTGACGTAAAGCTGCAGGGCCCCGACGACCTGAGCGGCAACGGCGATGGCGTCAATGCCCAGATGGGGGCTGGCCCCGTGGCTGCCGAAGCCTTTGACGGTAATGTCAAAAGGATTGGAAGCGGCATAGGATTTGCCCGGGCGGGCTCCCATATATCCCACGGGGATGCCGGGGCTCACATGGGCGCCGAACATGGCGGTGACTTGCGGGTTTTCCAGGGCGCCTTCGGCAATCATTTGCTCAGCGCCGCCGTCGCCTTCCTCGTCGGGCTGAAAGAAAAACTTCACGTTTCCCGGCAGATCCTGCCGGCAGGCAGCCAGGATTTTTGCTGTTCCCAGGAGTGCAGCGGTGTGGCAGTCATGGCCGCAGGCGTGCATCAGGCCGGGCCGCCGTGAGGCGTAGGATACTCCTGTTTGTTCTTCGATTTTCAAGGCGTCCATATCGGCCCGCAAGCCAACGGTAGAAATTGCACCCGGATTGACGTCAACGCCGGCTCCGCCTCCTTCAAGGAGCCCCAAAACACCGGTGCCGGCAATTCTTTGGGTTTTGATACCTAAGTTTTGCAAATACTCCTCCACCAGCTTCTGCGTTTCTACTTCGGTTTTTCCTATTTCCGGGTACTGGTGGATCCTCCTGCGCAAATCAATAATCTCATCTTTGATACTCAGGGCTGCTTCCATAAAATCAAGCTGTTGCATAATAATCGCCTCCTTTCTTAATTGTAATTGTAATTTACAGATTGCAAGTTTTATGCCTATGGAAGGGCAAAAGGAAAAAAGTCTGCAAAGTCTGATAGAACAGGAAAAAAACATCTGAAAGTTGAAGAAAGGTGAAATTTTCTGTATAATAGAAAAAACCTAGGTTTAGCCTAGGGCGAAAGATGAAAAAGGAGAAGCCTATGGTAAAATTACCGGTTTTGGCCGTATTGGCCATCAAGGAAGAACTCATCGAATGGAACTGCGCCCAATTACAAGAACTCATTGGGGATTCCATAGAGATCCGGGGCTATTCCATGCATGATCCCCGTTTGCGGATGTTTGACCCGAAAGCTGACCTTTGCCTTGTGGTAGGACCCAAAGATTTAGCGGCCCGTATTATTGCCATGCTCCGTCCTGATGTGAAGTATATCGTCAAAGAGCGTTCTTTGGACTTAGTGAAGCTTCACTTGCTGCAGCAAATACCGGAAGGCTCCGACGTCTTGATGGTCAACGACGTGTACCTTAATTCCCTTGAAGTTATCGATGAGCTGAATAAGATAACCTTTCATACCATGAAGATGTATCCTTACGCCCCCGATGCTCCGCTGGCCGTGCAGGGGGATGCCGCGGCTTACCGCCGGCCTGACGGCAGCCCTTTTCAATATGCCGTTACGGCAGGAGAGCCCCATTTGGTGCCGCCGGAAATCCCTGTGGTGGTGGATATCGGTTACCGCCAGATCAATATTATGACGGTGGCCGATATTTTGCGCTGCCTGAAAAAAGACCAGAGCATGGATTCAATGGTAGGCATCCGCTATATGCGGCCTTTTGCCAATCTCAGCATGATGATGGCTAAAAAGAATCGAGAGGTGTCTTTGCTCCAGGCCCAGCTGGCTTCGGTTATTGCCAATATGGAAAACGGCATACTCCTGGTTAATGAAAGTCAGGAAATTTTAATTTTTAATGAGAGCGCTCAAAAAATACTAGGGGAAAAGGCTTTATTGGGCCGGCTGGCCAGGGAATTTCTTGGCGATGAATTTCTTCCGGATAATCCTGGGAAAAAATTTATTCACATCCAAGGCAGCCTGGTTTATATCACTGTTACGGAGATCGTAGCCTCCTTCCAGGTGGGGAAGTGCTATCTGATCAGCATTGAGAGTATGGAGCAGCTGCAAAATATTGGCTGGGATTATCAGAAGCAGGTGAGTCAGGCCAATAAAGCCCGCTATCGCTTTCGGGACATCATTTTTCGCAGCCAGGCGATGGGCAGGGTGGTGGAGAAGGCCTGGAGCTTTGCTAAAAGCAATGCCAATATTTTGATCACCGGCGAAAGCGGCACCGGCAAGGAACTTTTGGCTCAAGCCATTCATAATGCATCCAGCCGCAAAATGGCGCCGTTTCTGGCTATCAATTGCGGAGCTTTGACGGAGACTCTTCTGGAAAGCGAGCTGTTTGGCTATGAGGAGGGCGCTTTCACCGGGGCCAAAAAGGGCGGCAAGAAGGGCCTTTTTGAACTGACTCACGGCGGTACTTTATTTTTGGATGAGATCGGTGATACGCCTCGTAATATCCAAGTTAAGCTTCTTAGAGCATTGCAGGAAAAGGAGATATTGCGGGTAGGGGGCAATAGGACGATTCCCGTAGATGTGCGGATAATTGCCGCCACTAATCAGAATTTGATTGAACTGCAGCGCCAGGGCCTTTTTCGGCAGGACCTGTATTATCGGCTCAATACCCTACCCTTGACTATTCCCCCTTTACGGCAGCGGAGAGAGGACATTGAGCCTTTATTTGTGTATTTGATGAATAAGGCCATAAGCCGCCAGCAAAAGACAACCCGGCAGATGAAGCTCAGCCCGGAGGCTATTGTTCTGCTGGAGAATCACTCCTGGCCCGGCAACGTGCGGGAACTGGAAAATATGGTTGCCTACCTGCTGAGCCTGGGCGCCTTGGACAAAGGCCAGGCCGCTGCCATCAAGGAATTGCTGGCGGTGGGAGAGAGAGCGGAAGAAACCGGGCAAGAAAGCATAAAGACCAATCAGCCGGACATAAATCAGCCGGGCACAAATCAGCGGGGCCCAAAGCAGCCGCCGCAGAGCAAAAACCTTCATTCCCTGACCGGTCATTTTTCCAGTCATCAAATGAAGGCGGAGTGCGAGGCGATTTTGCGAGTTTTGCTGAGCGCTAAAAATAGCGGAATAGGCTTGATCGGCCGGGGGGATTTGCAGCGTTGTCTGCGCCAGGAAGAAGAACTGATTTTATCCCTGGATCAAATCAAGCTGCGTCTAAATGCCCTGCGCAGCTTTGGCTATGTGGAAGCCAAAATGGGCAAGGGCCATTATTTGCTGGCGGCGGGTGAGGAATATATCGCCCATGCCTGAACCCGGAATCCGGTGTATTACGACAGCAGCCGTTTGACGATTTCCTGATAGGCTTCTTCCACACCGCCCAAATCCTGGCGGAAGCGGTCTTTATCAAGCTTTTTACCGGTTTTGGCATCCCAAAGCCGGCAGGTATCCGGTGAAATTTCGTCGGCCAGAATGATTTCGCCCTGAAAGCGGCCGAATTCCAGCTTGAAATCGATGAGCTCCACCCCCAGGCTTAAAAGGTATGACGAAAGAATTTCGTTTATCCGAAAGGCGTATGCCGCCACCTTTGTCATCTCCTCATCATTTGCCAGCCCAAGGGCCCGAATGTAATAGGTATTGATAAAGGGGTCGCCAAGCTCGTCGTCTTTGTAGCTGTATTCTAATATAACGCAATGCAAAGGCGTGCCTTCCGGGACGCCCATGCGCTTGGAAAAGCTGCCGGCAGCCCGGTTGCGGATAATTACCTCAAGGGGCAGAATGTCCACCCGCTTTACGGCAGTTTCCCTGTCCGAAAGCTGCTCTATATAATGGGTGGGAATACCCTCGTTCTCCAGAAGCTTAAAAAAATGATTGGAGATTTTGTTGTTTACCACGCCTTTGCCGCTGATCGTGCCCTTTTTCAAACCGTTGAAGGCTGTGGCGTCGTCTTTGTACTCAACGATGACCGTATTGGCGTCGCCGGTGGCAAAGACTTTTTTTGCTTTGCCCTCGTAAAGCTGTTTCAGCTTTTTCATGGGTTTTCATCTCCTTGCTTTCTTACTCCCGACCAATTCAAAGCTCTATTGTTGCAAAAAAACGTCATTCCGCTGCTTGGCCAGTTCGCGCAGTTCCTCGGTAAACCCGTTTACGCTGAACAGGACATACCACAGCTTGCGGCTGTCTTTATGCCAATTGACCGCCGCCGCCTTCTTCTCCAGTTCCCGCAGGATATTGGCGCCCACGGGTTCCTTCCAATACTTGCATTCGCCCAAAATCAGATTTCCGCCTTCGGCATCCAGGGCGGCAATGTCAATCTCTGTATCACCGCTCCAATACCGGCCCAGCTTTGAAAAATGAAAGGGCCAAATGTCCGCCCCATTCATATCCCACATCTTTTCACGGCAGATATCTTCATAGACAAAGGCCGCGTGATTACTGACAAAACCGCCTTTGATCTTCTCCATCACAATTTGCAGGTTTCCGCTTTCGATCAGGCTTTGATTCGGATAGATGAATGCAAACCAAAACCGGATGTAGTTGTCTTTGATCCTATAGAGGCCTTTTTTGCTTTTTTCCGGCGCATCCTCCGTGACCGGCACCTGGCGCTCAATGAGCTCCAGATCAGCCAGGGTTTTCAGATACTTTGTCAAGCTGGTGGATTTAATCTCCAGGGCGGCGGCAATCGCAGACAGCTTGCTGTTGCCCGCGGCGATGGCTCTGATCACGGAGAAATAGCTGCCGATTTCTGTAACCTCCTGCTGCAGCAAGAAGTTGGGTTCATCATAGAGGTAGCCGGTGCGGTCCAGAACACATTCCCGGATTGCCTGATAGATATCATCCTGTCCCAGGAAGGATTCGATATACTTGGGAACGCCGCCGGTCACGGCATACATGTCAATCAATTGATGTTCGCTTCGCCCGGGAAAAAACTCGTGATAATATTTAAAGGGAACCGGCCCAAGGCGCATCTGGGCGGTGCGCCGCCCATACAGAGGACTGCCGTATGCCAGCGTCTGAGACACCATCATGGAGATTAAAGAACCGCACAGGATGACCATGACTGATTTGTTTTTCAGCTGCTCTTCCCAAATACGCTGAAATACGGAGGGAAAGGCCGGGTTGGATTTACCGATATACTGAAATTCGTCTATCACAATGACCGGCTTTGAACTAAAGGGCGTGTCCATAATTGCTTTGAAAATTGCGTCCCAGCTCGATACGCTGGCGGCGCGCAGCAGGTCGTTGCCGATAAACTCGGCGGCTCTGTCTTTAAATGCGATGCGGTTCTGGGTCTCAGATTCCTCGCTGGCCAGGAAAAAAAGCGCCTTTTTGTCCTTGATGAATTCTGAAATCAAAGTCGTTTTGCCGACGCGGCGACGGCCATATAGGATGACCAGAGAGGCGCCGCTGCGGCTATACTCCTTTTGCAGGGTTGCCATTTCACCTTCACGGTCAACAAATTGCATCATATACCGATCACCTCACAATTATTATCCTTAGAATTATTATACCTTAAATTATAATAATCTCAAGAATAATAATTGAGGTTATTTTGTCGCTAAAAGTCATTCCCACTCGATGGTGCCCGGGGGTTTGCTGGTAATATCGTAGACCACCCGGTTGCAGCCGGCCACCTCGTTGATGATGCGCTGGGATACCTTGCGCAGCAGAGCATAAGGCAGCTCCGCAAATTCCACAGTCATGGCGTCGCTGCTGGTGACGGCCCGCAGGGCCACCACATAATCGTAAGTGCGGCCGTCGCCCATGACCCCTACGGTCTGCACGCCGGTAAATACGGTGAAATATTGCCAGACCGCTTCAGCCAGGCCGGCTTTGGCCACTTCCTCCCGGAAAATCCAATCGCTTTCCCGGACGATGTGCAGCCGGTCAGCGGTGATTTCTCCCATGATGCGGATGGCCAGGCCGGGGCCGGGAAAAGGCTGCCGCCAGACCAGGGGCTTAGGTATGCCTAAAGTTTCCCCCAGGCGGCGGACTTCATCTTTAAATAAGGAACGTAAGGGCTCGATCAGGCCTTTAAAAGAAATATCCGGGGGCAGGCCCCCCACATTGTGGTGGCTTTTGATGACGGCAGATTTGCCGTGGCCGCTTTCGATGACGTCGGGATAAATGGTGCCTTGCACCAGATAATCGGCGCCGTCCAGCTTGCGGGCTTCTTCTTCAAAGACCCGGATAAACTCCTCGCCGATGATTTTGCGCTTGGCTTCCGGCTCCGTTATGCCCTGCAGCTTGCCGAGGAAACGCTCCGCCGCGTCTACCTTAATAATGTTCATACCGAGAGTGTCTTTATAGAAAGCCATGACTTCTTCGGCCTCGTTTTTTCGCAGCAAGCCGTGGTCTACAAAAACACAGGTAAGCTTGGAGCCGATGGCCCGGTGGACCAGGACGGCGGCCACTGAGGAATCGACGCCGCCGGAGAGGGCGCAGAGAACGGCGCTGTCACCGGCCTGACGGCGGATATCCTCCACTAAGGTTTTTGACAGGTCGGCCATCTGCCAATCACCCTGACAGCCGCAAATCTCATAGCAGAAGTTTTGCAGAATACGGCGGCCGCCGGGGCTGTGGCGGACTTCCGGGTGAAATTGCAGGCCGTAAAGCCGGCGTCCCTCGTGAGCAAAAGCCGCATTGGGGCAGTTGGCGGTGCCGGCGATGGCGGTAAAGCCGGCCGGCAGTTGCAAAACCGCATCCCGGTGATTCATCCAGACGTGGCGGCCGGCTCCTTGCTCCCCGGTTTCTTCTTCGCTCAAGCCGGCAAAAAGCCGGTGCTGAGAAAAATGGATATCGGTGTGACCAAACTCGCTGACCGGGGCCGGCCCCACCCCGCCGCCCAACAGCTGGGCCATCAGCTGCATGCCGTAGCAGATGCCCAAAACCGGTACGCCGGCATTGAAAATCTCCGGATCGCAGCTGAGAGCGTCTTGCACATAAACGCTGTCGGGGCCGCCGGTGAGAATGATGCCTTTCAACCGGTGGGGGCCGGCTTGAATGGCCGTTAAAGGAGCGTCATAAGGCAGGATCTCCGCCAAAACGCCGGCCTCCCTGACGCAGCGGGCAATCAGTTGATTGTATTGGCCGCCAAAATCCAAGACGACGATTCTTTCATATATTTTGGAGGCAAGAGAGGAAGCAGGCTGCATGGTATTACTCCAATCTAACATTTATTTCCAGGGAAATGAGGCGGTAGATTAAATGAAGGGCCAAATCAAACGCTGAACAGCAGTTCGCCATAAGTGGGGAAGGGCCAATATTCTTCGCCGACCAAGGTTTCCAGGCAATCGGCGGCGGCCCGCAGCTCTTGCATAGCCGGTAAAACCTGAGCGTGGCAGGCTTTGGCTTGATCCAGAACGTCGTCAATGCCTTTGGCTTGAATCAGCGCCGATTCCAGAACCTCTGTTTTGCGGTAGAGATCGGCTGCCGCGCCATCGATCTTCTGCAACAGCTGCTGCTCCATTTCGGCGGAGAGGCCTCCCAAATTGGCTTTATTCAAGGCGGTGCGGCTCAGCATTTCCTGATAGGAAGCCAAAGCCGGCATGATTTGGCGGCGGCTCATTTCCAGCATGGTTTGGGCCTCGATGGCCACGGTCTTATGGTAAATTTCCAAAGTGATTTCGTAGCGGGAATGAATCTCGGTTTCCGTAAAGACGCCATGGCGGACAAAAAGATCAATGCTCTCTTTACTGATGAAAGCAGGGAGGGAATCGACGGTAGAAATTAAATTGGAGAGGCCTCGTTTGGCCGCCTCTTTGACCCATTCCTCGGAATAGTTATTGCCATTGAAGATAATCCGCTGATGCTGGCTGATGGTATCCTTCAGCAAAGCGGTGAGGGCTTCCGAGAGATCCCGGCCTGCTGCCCGGTCTTTTTCCAGCCGGTCGGCAAAAATCCCCATAGACTCAGCCACAATGGTATTGATGACAAAGTTAGGGCCGGAAAGGGAGAAGGAGGAACCGGGCATGCGGAATTCAAATTTATTGCCGGTAAAGGCAAAAGGAGAAGTGCGGTTCCTGTCGGTGGTATCCTTAGGAATAGGAGGCAGAGCCTTAACGCCGATAGTCATGCTGATGTGGTCGGCCTTGTAGATTTTATCATCGGCAATAGCCTGCAAAATACCGGTAAGCTCATCACCCAGGAACATGGAGACGATGGCCGGCGGCGCTTCATTGGCGCCCAGCCGGTGGTCATTGCCGGCGCTGGCTACGGAGCAGCGCAGCAGATCCTGGTAGGTATCCACGGCTTTAATGATGGCGGCCAATACCACCAGAAATTGTGCATTGTCCTGGGGATTGTCTCCCGGCTCCAGCAGATTGACGCCGGTATTGGTGGATAAAGACCAGTTGTTGTGCTTGCCGGAGCCGTTGACGCCGGCAAAGGGCTTTTCATGGAGCAGACAAAACAGGCCGTGCTTACAGGCGATTTTTTTCATCATTTCCATGGTTAACTGGTTGTGATCCGTGGCGATGTTGGTGGTGGAATAGATAATGGCCAACTCATGCTGACTGGGAGCTACCTCATTATGCCGGGTTTTGGCGGGAATACCCAGCCGCCACAGGGATTCGTCCAGCTCCTTCATAAAGGCGGAGACTCTGGGCCGGATAGCGCCGAAATAATGGTCATCCTTTTCCTGGCCTTTGGCAGGTTTGGCGCCAAACAAGGTGCGGCCCGTAAAGAATAAGTCTTTTCTCTGCCGGTAGAGTTCCCGGTCGATGAGAAAATATTCCTGCTCCGGCCCCACGGTGGTGGTTACTCTGGTAACCTCCGTCTTGCCCAAAGCATGGAGGAGCCTTACGGCCTGGTTATTGATAGTTTCCATGGAGCGCAGGAGAGGCGTTTTTTTATCTAAAGCTTCGCCGCTATAAGAACAGAAGGCTGTAGGAATACATAAGGTATTGTCCTTAATGAAGGCATAAGAGGTAGGATCCCAAGCCGTATAGCCCCGGGCTTCAAAGGTATTGCGCAGGCCGCCGGAGGGGAAGCTTGAGGCGTCCGGCTCGCCCTTGATCAACTCCTTGCCGGAAAAATTCATCATTAATTGGCCTTCCGGGGTTAGGGAGATAAAGCTGTCATGTTTTTCCGCCGTAATGCCGGTCATGGGCTGGAACCAATGGGTGAAATGGGTGGCGCCTTTTTCTACGGCCCAATCCTTCATGACGCTGGCGATGATGTCTGCCGCCGCCGGATCTAAAGGACTGCCTGTGGTCATGGTATGGGCCAGGGAGCGGTAAGTTTTGGCGGGAAGCCGCCGCTGCATCACGCTGTCATTGAAAACGTCGCTGCCGAATAAATCCGATATACTGCTCATGAAGATCCCTCCTAAATAAAATGCTTACGCTAAATGACAACCGTTGATTTTAGCAATAAAAAAAGGGCTGAGAAGCCTCGATAGCTTCTCAGCGCCTTTGCTGATTGATGCAATGATTATAAACTTTTACCCCTGAAAATGTCAACAGGCAATTTTTATGTATACAAACAGCAAGGGTATGTATACAGCATACATCGGCTGCGCTGCGTTGACAAGAGCCGGTGAACCAAGTATGCTAATAGCAGATAGTCGGGTCAGATCCTCAGACAAAGGCGTCTGTAAGGTGGCAGAAATACTGCCTCTTTACAGGCGTCTTTGCTTTTTGCGTAAAAGGGGTGAACGTTAAATGAATCAAAAAGAAGGACAGATTCGCATTCCGGCAGGCTGCGCCATTGCCGGTGTATTTTCCCGAAGCGGCGAAAGAATGGACGGCTCTGCTATTATGGAAGCCATGACGGTGATGCACGACCGGTCAAACGGTTTAGGCGGCGGTTTTGCAGCCTACGGCATTTATCCCGAATACCGGGAGCTTTATGCTTTTCATGTCTTTTATGATGACACAGCGGCCAAGACACGCTGCGAAGAGTTTTTGGACCGCCATTTTGATATTGTTAATCTGTCGAAAATTCCTGTGCGCAAAGTAAAGGCTATTACCGGAGAACCTTTGATTTGGCGGTATTTTATGAATCCCCATCCCGGGCGGCTGGCCGATAGTCAGCTGGAGGAAAAGGAGTATACCGCCCGCTGCGTGATTCGGATCAACCGGGAGTTTACCGGCGCTTATGTTTTTTCCAGCGGCAAGAATATGGGGGTATTTAAAGCTGTAGGCTTTCCCGAGGATGTGGGCCGGTTTTATCGCTTGGAAGAATATGCCGGCCATTGCTGGACGGCTCATGGCCGTTATCCTACCAATACGCCGGGCTGGTGGGGCGGCGCCCATCCTTTTGGCCTTCTGGATTACACCATAGTCCATAACGGCGAGATTTCTTCTTACGACGCCAACCGCCGCTGGATCGAGATGTTCGGTTACCATTGCTCGCTGCTGACAGACACGGAAGTGATCACCTATATCATTGATTATCTCCACCGGCGCCTGGGCTTGACCTTGGAAGAGGCGGCGGCGGTTATCGCCGCTCCATTCTGGCAGGAGATCGAGGCGATGCCCGAAGAAAAAAAGCAGCAGCTTACTTACTTGCGCAGCAATTTTTCCAGCCTTTTGGTCACCGGCCCCTTTTCTATTTTGTTGGGCTACCAATCAGGAATGATGGCCTTAAATGACCGGCTGAAGCTGAGATCGATGGTGGCGGCGGAAAAAGGCAGCCGTCTCTATGTAGCCAGTGAGGAAAGCGCCATTCGGAAAATGGAGCCCCAGCCGGACCGGATCTGGGCTCCTGCCGGCGGCGAGCCGGTAATTGCCGCTTTATATTAGCGCCGGCATCAGTCAGGAGGTGAATATTGATGGTCAGAGAGTTTCTTTATCCCGAATATGAAGTTTTCCGAAATGCAGGACGCTGCAACAGCTGCCGGCGTTGCGTGACGGAATGCGCCAATCAGGTCCATTACTACGATGACAAAACCGGGGCCATGGCCGAAAGGAATGAGGCCTGCGTCAATTGCCACCGCTGCGTGGCCTATTGTCCTCAAAAGGCCTTGAAGATCATCAAAAGCGATCACTGCTTCAAGGCCAATGCCAACTGGAGCCGTCATACCATTGAGGAGGTATACCGGCAAGCCGACGGCGGCGGCGTCTTGCTTTCCTCCATGGGTACGCCGCTGGATTTCCCCAATTATTGGGACAGACTGCTTTTGAATGCTTCTCAGGTAACTAACCCTTCCATTGACCCTTTGCGGGAGCCCATGGAAACCAGGGTATATCTGGGGCCTAAAACCCAGGAGATCCGGCGGGATAGCCGGGGCCGGCTGGCCGATAACCGGCCGAAAAGGCTGGAGCTGTCAAGCCCTATCTTGTTTTCCGCTATGTCCTTCGGCTCCTTGAGCCTTAACGCCCATACGGCTTTAGCTAAGGCGGCCCAAGCATTAGGAACGTTGTACAATACAGGAGAAGGTGGTTTGCACCGCACCCTTTATCCTTATGGGGCCAATACCATTGTTCAGGTGGCCTCCGGCCGCTTTGGCGTCCATAAAGAGTATTTGGCTGCCGGCGCCGCCATTGAGATCAAAATGGGCCAGGGGGCCAAGCCGGGAATCGGCGGTCATTTGCCAGGATATAAGAATGTAGGCGAAGTGGCCCGGACCAGGATGACGCCGGATGGCTCCGACGCCATTTCGCCGGCGCCTCATCATGATATTTATTCTATTGAAGACTTGCGGCAATTGGTATATTCTTTAAAAGAAGCTACAGATTATCAAAAGCCGGTGATTATCAAAATAGCCGCCGTTCATAATGTGGGAGCCATCGCCAGCGGCATTGCCCGCAGCGGCGCCGATATTATTGCCATCGACGGTTTTCGGGGAGGCACCGGGGCCGCTCCTACCAGGATCCGGGACAATGTGGGTATTCCTGTCGAACTGGCTTTGGCAGCGGTGGACCGGCGGCTGCGGCAGGAAGGGATCCGGGGTAATGTTTCTCTGATTGCCGGCGGCAGCATCCACAGCAGCGCCGATGTGGCCAAGGCTATCGCCCTGGGAGCCGACGCCGTTTATATCGGCACCGCCGCCCTTTTGGCCATGGGCTGCCACCTCTGCCGCAGCTGCCAGCTGGGCAGATGCAATTGGGGCATCGCCACTCAGGTGGCGGAGCTTTCCCGGCGTCTGGACCCGGAGGAGGCTGCCCAGCGGCTGGTCAATCTGGTCACGGCCTGGACTCATGAAATCAAAGAGCTGATGGGCGGCATGGGCATCAATTCCATCGAGGCTCTGGGGGGCAATCGGTTGATGCTCCGGGCAGTGGGCTTAAATGAGAAGGAATTGGAGATCCTGGGCGTCAAGCATGCCGGAGAGTAGAGTATTGAGAGCAGAGATTAGAGAATAGAGCAGGGAGCAGAGACGTAGAGAGCAGAGATTAAAGGGAGCAGGGCGCAGAGAGTAGGGCCGGCGCAAAAGGGCAACCCTATTAGGAACGAAGGAGGAATTGGCATGGATAAAAAAACGGCAGAACCGGGACAGGGGCAATTGACGGCTATAGTGGGGATCAACTGGGGTGACGAGGGCAAAGGCCGGATGGTGGATCTTTTGTCCCAGGAATATGATATTGTGGTGCGGTATCAGGGCGGCAACAACGCCGGCCATACCGTGGTCAACAAAAAGGGCAAATTCATTCTCAACCTGCTGCCTTCCGGCATTTTGCGCCAGGATGTGGTCAACGTAATGGGCGGCGGCATGGTCATCGACCTGGAACATCTTTGCGGCGAGCTGGCAGGCTTAAGGGAAAAAGGGGTGGAGGTAAGCCCGAAAAATTTGAAAATCAGCCATCAAGCCACTATCTGCCTGCCTTATCATAAGCTCCAGGATATATACGAAGAAGACAGGCTGGAGGGCAAATACGGCTCCACCCGCCGGGGCATCGGCCCCGTATACAGCGATAAATATCTTCGCAAAGGCATCCGCATGGGTGAGATTTTATATCCGGAGGCCCTGGAAAAGACAGTGAGGGAATTCCTGGAATGGAAGAACCTGATGATTACCGGAGTTTATCAGAAGCCGGGCATGACGGTGGAAGAGCTCATGGACTGGCTGGATCGGTTTGGCCGGGAGCTGAAGCCTTATATTTGCGACGCCGGCTCTTTCCTGGATCAGGCGGCGGCGGCAGGCAAAAAAATTATGTTTGAGGCCCAATTGGGGGCTTTGCGGGATATCGATTTTGGCATTTATCCGTACACATCTTCCTCCTCAACTATCGCCGCTTACGCTCCCATCGGCGCCGGCATTCCCGGCCGGCGGCTGGATCAGGTGGTGGGTATCATGAAGGCTTATTCCAGTGCCGTAGGCGGCGGCCCTTTTACTTGCGAGCTTTTTGGCCCCGAGGGAGACGCGCTGCGGGAAGCCGGCGGCGAATACGGCGCCGCCACAGGCCGGCCCCGGCGGGTGGGCCCCTTCGATTGCGTGGCTTCCCGCTACGGCGTCAAATTCCAGGGCGCCGATCAACTGGCCTTGACTAAGCTGGATGTGCTATCTTATATGGAGAAGATTCCTGTTTGTGTAGCCTATTCGACAAAAGATGGCGGAGTGGAGGAGTTTCCCTGGGGACCCGCCCTGGAAGAAGCGAAACCGATCCTGATTTATTTGCCGGGCTGGCAAACTGACATCGGCGCTTGCCGCAGTTTCGCAGACCTGCCGGCGGCGGCCAGGGATTACGTAAATTATTTGGAGAAGGCCGTAGGCTGCCCGATTACCTATATTTCCGTGGGGCCCAGCCGGGAGCAGTACCTGATTAAAGAGTGAGGCAGAAACGGCGGCATAGGAATGGCCATAGGAATGGTCATAGGAATGCCGGAGCGGCGGCAGCCTCAGTAGTACCGAAGCAGGAATCAGTGGTACCGAAGCAGGAAAAGGAGAGAACCGTGAGAATAGACGCTGCACAATTGGATTTCAAGGAATTGAACCGGATCATTAAATCGGCGGCAGACCAGGAAATACTGATCGAAAACTGCTTGGGTCAGCGCTATATTGCCGGCGGCTTGGCGGGAAAAACCGTCAGGATTTTCGGCACCCCCGGCAATGCTTTGGGAGCTTATCTGGACGGCGGCAAAATCATTGTCCATGGCAATGCTCAGGATGCTGCCGGCGACACCATGAATGACGGTGAAATCTGCGTTTACGGCTCCGCCGGCGACGCCGCCGGCTACAGCATGCGGGGCGGCCGCATCTTTGTCCGGGAAAGCATCGGCTACCGGGCCGGCATCCATATGAAGGAATCCCGGGATAAGGCGCCGGTATTGGTGGTGGGAGAAACCACCGGCCATTTTTTAGGGGAATACCAGGCGGGAGGCAAGATCATCGTCCTGGGCCTCAATTGTCCGGCGGATCAATCGCCGGTGGGGCCTTTTTGTGCCACCGGCATGCACGGCGGCAGGATCTATATCCGCAGCAACACCTTGCTTCGTCATCTGCCCCCGCAAATTATCGCCGCCGAAGCGGTTGAGGAAGATATGGCCGAAATCAGAGAAGAGCTGGAGGAGTTTTCCCGCCTGTTTAATGTGAAGATGGAAAAAATTCTGGACAGAACCTTCTATGTGCTGAAGCCGGATTCCAAAAACCCTTATAAACAACTATACGTTTTACATTAACGATTTTTTCAGGAGGTGATTGATTGTGAATTATACAGAGACGGAAGTAATCCAATTTGTGCAGGAAAATAACGTCAAGTTTATCCGTCTGATGTTCTGCGATATCTTTGGCCGTATCAAAAACCTGTCCATTATGCCGGAGGAATTGCAGCGGGCCTTCAGCGAGGGTATATCCTTTGACGGCTCTGCCCTGCAAGGCTTTCAAGGCTCGGAGGCTTCCGACTTGTTCCTTTATCCCGATCCTTCAACCTTAGCGGTTCTGCCCTGGCGGCCCTCCCGGGGCCGGGTGGTTCGTCTGCATTGCCGGATTTGTTATCCCGACGGCAGACCCTATGAGAACGACAGCCGCAGTATCCTGGTCCAGACGGCCAAAAGAATGGAAGAGGCGGGTTTTCGCTGCCAGATCGGGCCGGAATGCGAATTCTATTTATTCAATCTGGACGACAAGGGAGAACCGACGAAGGTGCCCCAGGACCGGGGAGGCTATTGTGATATCGAGCCTCTTGACCGGGGAGAAAACCTGCGGCGGGAAATCTGCCTGACCCTGGAAGACATGGGGCTGCAGCCGGAAAGCTCCCATCATGAGCAGGGGCCGGGCCAAAACGAGATCGGCTTCAAGTATCAGGAATGCTGCCAGGCCGCTGATGATCTGATGACCTTTCGCTCCCTGGTGAAAGCCCTGGCGGCCCAGAGCGGCCTCCATGCCTGTTTTATGCCGAAGCCTTTGCCCGGCTATAGCGGCAGCGGTCTTCATATCAATTTGTCTTTGCTGCGGCAGGACAAAAACCTCTTTGCCTCCACCGATCCGGCAGACCGGCAGATTGTCGAAAGCTTTCTGGCCGGTATTTTGGAGCGGATCAGGGAGATTACCATTTTCCTTAATCCGCTGACGAACTCCTATCGCCGTTTTGGGGCCTTTGAGGCTCCCGGCTACGTTTCCTGGGGCCAAAAAAACCGCTCCCAGCTTATTCGTATTCCGGCGGCGGCAGGAGAATTGAGCCGGATGGAGCTGCGATCCCCGGATCCGGCGGCCAATCCCTACCTGGCTTTTGCTTTAGTTGCGGAAGCCGGCTTGGAAGGCATACGGCGGCAGCTGCCTTTAGCCGCTCCCCGGCGGGATAATCTCTATCTGTTAAACGACAGCCAGTCCGCCGGTTTGCTGAAGCTGCCGGCCAATCTGGGCGAAGCCTTGGCCTTGGCCGCCAAAAGCAGCTTTATCCGGCAGGTTTTGCCGGCAACCTTGGTAAACGCTTACCTTAAGATCAAGGAGGAAGAGTGGCAGGCCTGCCGTCAGGCGCCGGATCAGCTGCTCTGGGAAGAAATGCAGTATTTTCCGTATATCTGATAAGGCGGCAAGAGCTAGGGCGAATGCTGGGGCGCGGATGGTCCTACGGATTCAATCCTACGGATTCAATCTGCTATCCGTAGATACTAAGGTCGCAGATGTTCCGCTATCCGTAGATACTAAGGTCGCAGATGTTCCGTTATCCGTAAATACTAAGGGCGCGGATGTCCATAAAAGAATGGTCAAAGGGAGGTGAGAGTTGTGGAGCAAGTATTGATCGTATCCAGTGCCCCCAAAGAAGGGCAGGAGGCAGCCCGTTTGCTGCAAGGCCAGGGATATGAAAGGCTGCTTTTAATTAGCGGCGGCAATCAGGCCCGCCGTAAGCTGGCGGAGGCTGATTTTGGCCTGGTGCTTGTCTGCCCGCCTCTCGCCGATGAAAATCCTTTCACCTTTGCTGTCTCGGTGGCTGAAACCTATGACGCCGGTGTGCTCTTGCTGACGGAATGGGAAACGGAAGAAACTCTCGCCGCCGATATGGCCGGCAGCGGCGTTTTCGTGGTGCCGAAAGCTTACGGCGATCAGTTCTTCCTCCAGGCTCTGCGTCTGGCCCAGGCATACGGGCGGCGTTGGCATAATTTGAAGCAGGAAAACCGGCTGCTGCAGCAAAAAATTCAAGATATTCGCCTGATCAACCGGGCTAAGCTGGTGCTGATTCAATATTTGGGCATGACGGAAACCCAGGCCCATCGTTATATTGAGAAGCAAGCTATGGACTTGCGGCAGCCCCGGCAAAAGGTGGCTAAGGATATATTGCGGACTTATGAAAAGGAATGAGAGGTATGGGTACTGTCATTTAGCTAAGAAAGAAGGTCATGGAGCCATAGAGTGTTGGCAGGTGACCGGCAGTGACTTGGCTCGGGAGTGACGGTAATGGCCCGACAGTGGAGCCTGCTTGTGCAAAATTTACGGTTATATGTGATTGTCCCGGATCAGATGAGCAAAATTTGCGTTAGTAGGTAAAATGCAAAGGGGATATTTACACCCAACCGTAAAAATTGCACA
>JAHDPO010000053.1 GCA_018434325.1 Clostridia bacterium
AGGAAAGCGACAAGCCTTACCCGGTGTAATTAAAACCGGCATTGTACTTCGATCCACGCTCTCCGCAAAGGAAAGCGACAAGCCTTACCCGGTGTAATTAAAACCGGCATTGTACTTCGATCCACGCTCTCCGCAAAGGAAAGCGACTCAAGGAGTCCATCCTCGGTCAGCGCTAGACAAACTTCGATCCACGCTCTCCGCAAAGGAAAGCGACGGAGATTATCAACGCCAAGCTGGCGGAAGCAAAAACTTCGATCCACGCTCTCCGCAAAGGAAAGCGACGCATACGTGCGATTGTCGGCCCCGAAATTATCAACTTCGATCCACGCTCTCCGCAAAGGAAAGCGACGATGGGAAATCCATGAAAAGGCCCGGCGGATACTGACTTCGATCCACGCTCTCCGCAAAGGAAAGCGACTCTATTCACTTCACTTCGTGTATTTCTGATACCGACTTCGATCCACGCTCTCCGCAAAGGAAAGCGACCATGTCAACCTTTGACTCTGATGCCTACGCCCAAACTTCGATCCACGCTCTCCGCAAAGGAAAGCGACCTTGGGCGTCGCTACGGTGTTGGCGACATCTTGGGACTTCGATCCACGCTCTCCGCAAAGGAAAGCGACGGGGCGGCAAAGTGATCCCGGATACCTTGTAGCAACTTCGATCCACGCTCTCCGCAAAGGAAAGCGACTGGGTGCCTGTGGCCTTTTCCCCCTCGAGTGTGACTTCGATCCACGCTCTCCGCAAAGGAAAGCGACCCGTCTGTCGGCTACTGGGGAGTCCACCAAGAAAAACTTCGATCCACGCTCTCCGCAAAGGAAAGCGACAGAATTTATAAACAAAAACTGTTAGAATAAGCTAACTTCGATCCACGCTCTCCGCAAAGGAAAGCGACAGCTACATATAGACAGATTATCCCTAATCATACCTGCATATAGATTTCAATATGATTCCTCTTACAAAGCCATCGGGTTTTTATCACATAAACTACAGCTTTTCATACTATTTTTAGTGCGAAGCATCCTGGAAATCTGCCACCACTTAGGATTCGCACTAAAAGGCAATGGGCATTTCATCTCCCCTAGATTTCCCAAAATCGTCTTTTTTCAAAGATTGCCTGTTCACGCCAGTAAATCTTTCTTGTGGGCATTTTATAAAATCAGTGGATCTTCGATATTATACGCTATATTGTGACCTATCTGCTCAACGGTGCTTTTATAATTTTTCCCTAATCGATAAAATCTTAGATTATCCTTCTCATGATTTATGACTTTGTCCAGCTCATGCTTAATCAGGCGGAATTGGCCCTCATCAACTTTACATTCAAATACAGAGTTCTGCACACGCTGACCGTAATTTTGACAAATTTTCGCCACATCTCTAAGTCTTTTTCTACCCTCTTTTGAAGTCGTTTCTATATCATAAGTTATTAAAATAAACATCGTATCACTTCCACATAAACGGCGGGTAGCCGTCCAAATCGTCCCGCAAAAATCTTGCCAAAAGCATGGCCTGAGAAAAAGGCACCAAGCCCCATTCTATTTTCGCATTTAGAAAAGGATGAGTTATGGTCTCCTGTTTTCTCTCCTGCCAAAGCTTAATCATCTTTTTCTTACTGTCGTCATGAATCAGCACAGCCCCATTATCTTGGCAGGAAAAATCCTCTTTTTTCATCTGGCTCATATTGATCAATGACAGCACAAATCTATCCGCAATAGGAGCTCGGAACTCTTCCATCAGATCCAGAGCCAAAGAAACCCTGCCCGGCCGGTCCGTATGCATAAACCCTGCATAGGCATCAAGACCCGAAGCCTCCAAAGCACTGGCAGTTTCATTAGCTAATAGGGAATAGACATAGGAAAGCATGGCATTGACCAGATTCAAAGGGGGCCTTCTGCTCCTTGTCTCAAATTTAAAATCCTCTTTTTGGTTCAGGATCATATCATCAAAGCAACCAAAATAAGCAGCCTGAGCCGCTCCTTCTATTCCTCTCAGCTCTGCAACATCCTTTACTTGGTACGCTTTTTTCAACAATTCGCTTAAATAAGCGGAAACATTCTTCAGACGCTCCACATCTATTCGCTGTGCGTATTGTCTGATATACCGTTCCAAAGTCCATTTCTCATTATAAATCTTGGCGGCGATAATGTTTTTCGCAATAGACAAGCTTGCTGCGATATCGTCCGCCGTTCTATACTGCTTTCTGCGCAGCAAGATATTACCTTTAGATTCACCCTTCATCCGGGCAATAAATCTGCCGCTAGCCGTCAGATAACATATACCAATGCTATGCTCCATGCATTTTTGAATCAGCTTCGGACTCATGCCCAGATAAGAAAACAATACGATATCTTCCAAATTATGAAAGGGATACCTGGCCAGCGTTCTGTCTTCCCGGCTGATTACGATATTTTCATTGGAAACTGATAAATAAACATCCGGCATCGTTACATAAAGAGTATTACGTAATTGTCTCATTCTGTATCCTCTTTTCCATGTATTTCGACACCGATCCTGCCTCTGAAATCTCCGGTAAACATAGGTTTTTTAATGAACAGGATTTACACTTATGGGATTTCTTAACTTGGGGCGTATATTTTCTGTCGTAATATTGATTCATTTCCTCAATCATCTTAATCAGCCGATCTCTCATCTCCGCGGTAAAAACAAAGCTTTCTCTACGCCTCGTTTCAAAATAAAAGCAAGCGCCTTCCTCTATACGAACTCCCAGCATCTCCTCAAGGCACATAGCTTCAGCCAATAGCTGCATCTTATCGCTTTCGTCTTTTTTCGGCTTGCCCCGCTTATATTCTACCGGATAAACACTATATTTTTCTTTATATTTACTGAAATAAAAGCCCTCAGGATCCGGCTTCAGCTCAACGACATCGCATTTTCCCTGTATTCTGAGCTTATGGGATACAATAGAAAGGGAGCGGAGAATTTTTTTATCATTCTTTGTCTCATAAGCACCTTCGTCTACCTTTTCGTGCTTGATTTGACCATCCAATGTAAAAAAATTCTCTTCCCACAGTCTCTCAATATGAATTAACGCCCATTGCCTTCTACAGAAAATGAAATGCTGTATTCCTGATATCAGTAAATATTCCTCTTCATTGCTAACCTTTACTGTATCGGAATCGTCCATTTGTTTTAAATCCCTTCTATTTCTTCCAGCACTAAACCATCCTTTTGGTATTTGGCGAAGGCCTCCCGGTCTACACCTATCTCATAATCTTCATACGTCACATTTTTCTGCTTATCCGGCGCCTGGATCTTGATAAGCTCATTGATTTTAGCTGATGAAGCAGCGCCCAATTTATTGGGATGAACAAACCAATAGATCTTCTTTACCTCCATGCTGCCTTCCGGTCTGGCGGAAGACATATCATTGATAAATAAAGTCCTCAACGCTTCTTTGATTTGTTCGGCATCGGCTTCCGTAAAACCGGTTTTTTCAGCAAAATAACAGTTGATACTGCCGGTAAACTTGTACACGCCAAAATCAATGTAATTCTTCAGCCCCATGGTGTCCTTGGATCTTGATTTGCCCTCCTCAGCTTTTACACCGTTTGTACTTCTTGTAATCTGCATGCTGATTACGCCGACCTCACGAAGGCTCTTGGCAAGACTCACTGATACGGGCCCCCTTACACCCAGGGATCTTTTCTGATAGGTGAATACTTGCCCAAAGCTTCTTACATCTATCCATTTCTCACAAGCCCGTTTTGCAACTTCCTCATCCTCATCCTTTTTAACGAAGGATGCATCAAATCTTGCTTCCAGGGATTTATGGCCATCCTCACTTCTATCCTGAGATTGCACAAATATCTCGTAACCGGCCTGCTGCAACCTATTCCTGATTTTTCGCTTCAAGCAAACATCGGAAACCTCGCCAAAGCCCTCATAATCGGTCCTCGGCATATTATCCATAAGAGGATCTCCGTTGGGGTTGCCGTTTTTAACGGTGAATATTACGGTGAAATCCATCTTTTTGCTTAATGTAGTCATCGTTTTTCCTCCTCAAATTCATTCTTATGCTGTTTCATCTTCTTGGTTTATTATGGCCTTACTCTCCTGACTCCTTCTTTTACGTTGCTGAAAAAATTCATTTACCTGATAGTAATAGCCAAAGTAAAAATCTTCATTAATTATGCTATCTTCACATTCATCGGCTTGCTTTAATTTAGTAATAGCGTTAATGATTTGTCCTATCAGATTATTAAAATACTCATATCGTCCGTAATTTCGTTTTGCCAGCATCTGAAAATAAGGATTTAATCTTAGGTGAACAATAGGCGCTGTCTTCTCCGGTCTTCTGATCATAGGGCTAAAAAACTTGCTCATATTCGTTACCCTGGAGAATTTCTTATCCTTATCTTTATCTTTTGCTTCTTCGCCACCACTGTCAGGTTGAAAATCCCTGGCCCGCACTCCTTCTACCTCCACCCTTTCGTAGATGGCCGCCAGCCTGCCATAATAAAAGCTGACACTCTCTTTCAATTGCTCCACCTCCCCTATTTTTTCAGCATGGATAACATATTTTTCAAAATGATCATGTTTATATTTCTTAAATAAAGCGCAACCGATATATACGGCAGTATCCCATTGCTTTTTGTAGGATTGTCGCTTTGTCAGCTTGCTGAAAGCCAATTGAGCCATATCCTTCGGCAGCGCCTTTCCCTCCAGCATACAGGGTATCAGCCTTTCAATCTGGCTGCGTTTTAGCTTGTCCTTCTCACATTTCAGTTTGCCTTCTCCATCCTCATAGCCATATAAAAAATCAATGATCTGATAGCAGGAAGGCGGCTTCATCCTTTTAAAATGTTTCCATTCAATAGAGTCGTACCAATTAGAAAGTCTTGTATAGGCCTCAGAACTGGGCAGTTTCTTAAAGTGTTTGATGGCAACCCGTCCATTACTAATTTTTTCAATAATCAACACATAGAAATTACCCGCCGGGTCAATGACCCCGCCGTTACCCATAAAGTAGTTTCTCAGGGCTTTTGAAGGACCTCCGCCTAACTCCGCCATGGTTGCTTCGGCATTATACTCAAACTCGCCCTCTTCCTCAAACTCTTCATCTGCAGATACATCCCGGCCGATTGCTCCATCCTGCTGAAGATCGGAAAGAAACTTGATTCCTCCTTTATCCAGCTCATGAGCCAACCAATTGACTACATAGGCGCCTTCCCCGATATAGCCGGCATGACTGCTGCTGTCCACCAGATATTTCAGCATATTGTGAACCTTTTGAGAGGCTTCATAGCCGATATGATAGATATCTCCGCCATTTTTAATCCTGCCGTAATAAGTTTCATCGTGGTTACTAATACTGATCATCTTGGCATTGCCGATAATTCCCCGATGCCTTTCCACACAGTAGTCCAAATTTCCCGTAAGATCACAATAGACTAATTCCTTGGTACTATTGTTCTCCCGTACATATTGAATATAGAAATCGTGAATAGCTTTGGAATTAGTCAGAGTAATATCTCCGGCGCCCTGCTTTTCCAGTTTAAAGGTTATAAATATTTTATTGAGATCCAAAGATTTTATATTGGTTTTGCCTTCCTCTTCCGTTGTTAGCTCAAGAACGAAATTCTCATTTATCTCATATTTTCTGCCCTTTGAGTAAAATTTTAAAAAGCTTTCCAGAACAATGTTTCTAAGAATATAATTCCCGATAATCCGAAAGTCTTCGCAATTATTGTTTTCTTCATAAGCTAACAGTTCTATAATTCTCTGAGTATATTCTTCATTTTTGGCCGGATCTATTTCTTTTGATAAATAAGAAAGCTCGTCGCAGATAGCATGGGGTGCAATTTTTGAACCGGACCTTGTAATTGAGTCTTCCGTAACCGGAAAAACAACCCTTGTGTCCTTACTCAAGAACCCACCGGCTACCGCCTGGCTATTCTTATCGATGGTGATCTCAAAAATATCCTCGCCATTGCTTTTTTTATTGGAATGATAGACGGGTAGCAGACTCATGCCGTTGACGCTGAGTTTCGGATTATCAACCAGGCCCTGGGCAAGAGCAAAATCGTAGGTATCAAGAAGAGCTGTCAGTAAGCTCATCGCCCAGCACCCCCATACTCTCATATTCAAGAATTTCTTGGTCCACAGTGGAGAAATTACCTGGTCCAAAAGCCTTTATCCCATAGCCGCCTAATTCATGCTTGATCTCACAATCTCTCGGCTCTTTAAATCGAATGATGCCGTTTTCCATCACAATAGCACAGAAATGAGACAAAAGAATGTCTTTATGCTCCTCGCTATAAGACTCATCGGGATATACGAAGGAATGGAACATGATGCCCATAGGCAAAGTCTTTTCAGCGTAAAAGCCCTTTGCTGCTTCATAGTCCCTTTCTTTTATCCTCATAATATGGCCGATACATTCCCGGGTACCTAAAAATACGTCCCTTCGCCCGCCTCTCTCCATGCTTCTGAGCAGAATCTGTTCATGCTTCTTCTCGTTTCGATCATGGGCCAGATCCCTACGGTTGCCATTCCAGCGAAAATGGAATTTGACCAGGTATTTCACATCTTTCAGATAGGTGTAGTAGTTCAGGTCCTTGCTGCCGTTTTTCATCATAGACAATATACCCTTGGTTTCCGTCTGGATCTCTTTTAATACCTTGACCTCATCTACCATAAAATACAGGGTGGGTTTCCAGTAGCAAGCCTCAATCAAACCCTTTAACGCCTGATATGTGGGCACTTGATAAGAAAATTTTTCACCGCCGCCCTTTGTCATGGGATCTGTAAATAAGGCATAATCTCCGGAAATACTCATATAAAACGGATTGGACTTAAAGTCGCTCATAGCTTCCTCCTTTCAAAATAATAGTGGCTTCAGGTCTCCTTCTGTCAATCCGATACCATCGCTATCGTAGCAGTTCTCATCCAAAATCAATAGTTGTCCGTCCAATTCCTTTGTCACATGCTTTTCATATTTGCTGGATTTACGGATTTCAACGGTGTACGGCTGCAACTGTTTTAAATATTTTTTGGCTTCACTATAATTTCTTTTCTCAATTGCCTGGTACAAGCTTTCCAGAAGCTCTTCATTTTTGTATTGCACAATAACGCTAATGCTTTCATTTTCAATAAGATTAAAAGCTGCTGCCGCCGTCTGAAAACTTTGCTTCAGTGAGAAATCTGGTACTTTATTATTACTGTTTTTAAAATTCTCAGTTCCATCGGGATTTGTTGATAATAAATCTAAGATAGTAGAGTGGATATCCTCACCGATAGCGAACTTCAAATGCCTGCCGTTTTCCTCACCCATATAATTCAGGTAAAGCTTCTTAAAATACTTATCGCAAGCTTTCTCAATATCTATCTTTTCTCCACAAAAAACCTCATCTTTCATCTCTCTAAAAGTAGCTACGGCTGCAGCTCTTTCACTTTTTAAATCCGGCAGGTGGGTGAAATCTTCCCCTTGGTATTGGAATAGATAGAGCCTGCCCCTCGTCTTTCTACGTCCTTCTCTATTGCAGCGGCCTCCGCATTGAATAACACTGTCTACACCGGTAATCGATTTATACACCAAATCGAAATCCAGGTTAACGCCGGCCTCCACCAGTTTTGTGCTGACACAAATCAACTTTTTCTTATCCTTACCCGTTCTTATTGCCTGCAGTCTTCCTTTCATTTTCTCAATAAGATCAAGCCTATGTCTTGGACACTGGTTTGTTGTCAAATAGATAATTTCCCATTCTTCATTTTTTGCGTCCTCATCCTTCCCCAATGCAGAATATATTTGATAAACAGCGGCTTTCGTATTGAGGACAATCAGTGAACTTATTTCGTTTTCAAGCTGCTCTTTCACATGCGAAATTAGCTTCGCAGCATCCAAATATTCGTCAAAGTCATTACCCAATAAGCTGTAATAATCCACCCTTTGAAAAACAATAGAATTACTTATCTGATTAGAAATCAAGAAAGGGTCGGCATAAAGGCAGGGATATTCCAGAGCAACCCTGCTATCTAAATTCGGCTGAGTTGCAGTTGAGTGTAAAATATTGCAGTTCATGATATGAGTCAGAAAGTTGGTCATGAGATTAAAGGGGTAAACTGCTTTGGATGGCAAGCTCTGAATCTCATCAATGATGATTACGGAATCAATCAGCTTACTGAATCTTCTGAGATTAGAGGCTTTACCTTTAAATAAAGAGTTGGCCAATTGCACCAAAGTCGTCAAAATCAAGGGGGATTCCCAGCTTTCCTTCAGGTATTCGTTGCTAGAATACTCTTTCTCATCCCTTAGGCCCTCGTCCCTGGTCCCGTAAAATTCCTCCTCCTCCATCACATTGCTATGATGTTCCAGAATGTATTCACTATACTGAGAGCCCAAGTGCGCTTTGATTTCGGAGGCATTTTGCTCTAACACCGATAAAAAAGCTGTACAGTAAAACATTCTCGATTTACCAAACTCATTAGCATTAGTCAAAGAATAGCGAAGCGAAGTTAGTGTTTTTCCGGAACCTACCGGCAAGTTGAGCTTATTTGCTCCATTCTTATAGTACTTCGAAAATTGATATATCTCATCCGCCAGCCGGCAGCGAATCTGATCCAAAACAGACTTGCCTTCTTTGCCTGCAAACCCCTCATATACCTTCTCCAGCTCTATACACATACTTTGCCAGAGTTCGTTCTTTTCTTCTTGAGTATATAGCCTATCCTTATATTCATAAAAACAGTTGGCCGAATCATAGATATCGGCTTCCTTCAAAATGGAGAGTAAAAGTCTAACCAGAGCGCCCTGATAAAAAGACATTGCTTTAGCTTTAATAGCTTTAGTTTCACTTCCAAGCCTTGTCAGCATCTTTAATTTCTGATTGACAGCAAGAAACTCCTTAAAGCCATCATAATATAGCTGCCATATGGTCTGCTGCTCCCTGCCTTCATACTCTTGATTTAAAAAGTTCAGATAAGCCAGGCCTGTCTCATTAAAATCATACTTGCCATCCTTATCGTAGTCCAGCCTTACGCTTGTAAGATGCCGAAAAGTAACATCTTCGATAATATCGTACAGGCCATGATGAGCCAAAATAGCATATTCAATTATTTCTCTATATAATTGCCAAGCCTTTGCATAAATTTTATCCACCTTCAGCTGATCTTCCATGCCACATTCCACTATGGTCCTATCAGCAATATATCCCAAAGCCTTCGCCCCTGCCGAAGAATGATTCACCCTGCCTACATCCTTACCGCAAATATGAGCTTGAAACCAATACGAATATTTACCGAAATCATGCATGAGACCTGTTATCATTGCTATTTTTCCCATGTCTATCACTACCGCTATCTCTCTGCAGCGACTGGCGGTAGCAAATAAATGGTCCAATAAATATTGCTCTTTTATTATATTATTTTTAACCTTACGATGCCCCAGTAAAACCTCCATCATCACACTCCCTACCATCATCAATGAATATATTCTAAAATAGTGAAATCCATCTTTAAGTATAAGTTATACTTCTCAGCACCATTTGTCAACCATAATTTTACATAATAATCTATTATGTGACATCTAGACAGGCTCTTGGTGAGTTTAAAGTGTTTACAAGATAGTCGCAGATTAGTGCTCTTTATCGAATCATTCATCATTACAGCCTTATTCAAAATATACTTGAGAAAAGTGACGGTGTGACTGGAATTTCTTTGAGTGCACTTAAGAATTTCAATCCACACCCTCCGTAAGGAGAGTGACAAAGACAAAAACGCTGAAATCACTGCGATGCTCAATTTCAATCCACACTCTCTGTGAGGAGAGTGACTGGTATAACGAGATCTATATCCTTGTTGATCGGATATTTCAATCCACACTCTCCGTATGGAGAGTGACAATACCCTTTTGGCAACTTTCACCGTGCGCAGTACCATTTCAATCCACACTCTCCGTATGGAGAGTGACCAAATACGAAAACGAGGCGCACCTATTTGCGTTAATTTCAATCCACACTCTCCGCATGGAGAGTGACGCCTTTGAGGTACTAAAGGCCAACGGCTATCCGATTTCAATCCACACTCTCCGTATGGAGAGTGACTGTGGCTCTAAGATGCAGGAGGAGGTCGTTGGATATTTCAATCCACACTCTCCGTATGGAGAGTGACTATTGTTTATAATCTCCTGGGATTTTGGCATACGGATTTCAATCCACACTCTCCGTATGGAGAGTGACGATGTCGATAGGGTTAAATTCCTAATCGTTGGATTATTTCAATCCACACTCTCCGTATGGAGAGTGACTATTCAGGACTATCTTAACACCATTGCTAATCTTATTTCAATCCACACTCTCCGTATGGAGAGTGACGTTGGTTACATTAGTATTATCTACACCGATGCGATTTCAATCCACACTCTCCGTATGGAGAGTGACGCCGGTGAATTTCAACGGCGTAAGGTCATCCCGATTTCAATCCACACTCTCCGTATGGAGAGTGACTGTGGCTCTAAGATGCAGGAGGAGGTCGTTGGATATTTCAATCCACACTCTCCGTATGGAGAGTGACT
>JAHDPO010000011.1 GCA_018434325.1 Clostridia bacterium
CTATGAAACCCAGGAGCTGATGAAGATCTGCAAGCTGGCGGCGGACACCTGCTTCTGGCCGATGTTTGAGGTGGAGGCGGGCAAGTGGAAGCTGACCTACGAGCCGAAGAAGAAGCTGCCCATCGAAGAATACCTGAAGCCTCAGGGCCGTTTCAAGCATATGTTCAAAAAAGAAAACGAATGGATGATCGAGGCTTTCCAGGCGGAAGTAGACCGCAAGTGGCAGGATATCCTCACACGCTGCCAATAAAATCATAATGCTAGGACGGGAGGCGGGCGGCTTTAAGCTGCCCGCCCAAAGCAGTACTTCGAGAGGAGAAGGAGTAATGACAAAAGATTGGAATTCCTACATTGAGGAACAGGTTCATGATTTCTATCACTATAAAGGAATCAACTGCGCTATCGGCACCTTGAAGCTGATGAGCGAGATTTTTGACACTCCGCTGGCCGATCAGGTTTACGACAGTGCCATCGGCATGCATGGCGCCGGCAAATACGGCGCCCAATGCGGTCTTTTGGAAGGCGGCCTGATGTTCATCACAATTTACGGCAAGGAAAATGGCATAGAAAAAGCCGACCTGGTCAAGCTTTGCTACCAGTGGGCCGAAACCTTTGAAAAAACCATGGGAGGCATTCATTGCAAGGATTTGCGGCCTTACCCCTTCACACCGGAAGATGCGCCGAAGCACCTCTGTGAGCCTATCACGGTGAAAGCCGTCAAGCTGTTAAAAGAGTTCGTGGAGCAGCAGGTACAAGTTAAGTTTGCGGCGAAATAAAGCTATATCATGTTTAAGGAGTGATTGCATGAAGTACAATTTTGATGAAATAATTCCCAGGAGGGGCAGCAACAGCTTCAAGTGGGATGCCGGCGCCGCCGATGTGCTGCCCATGTGGGTAGCCGATATGGATTTTGTTATTGCCAAGCCTATTCAGGAGGCGATTATCAGTCGGGCGGAGCATCCCGTTTTCGGCTATTCTTTACCGCCGGCAGAATATTATGAAGCGCCTATGGGTTGGCTGCAGCGCCGCCATGGCTGGAAAACAGAAAAAAGCTGGTATAGTCACTGTCCGGGTATCGTGCCGGCTCTGCATATTTTTGCCAAGGCTTTTTTTCAGCCCGGCGAAAAGGTGCTGATGCAAATGCCCGTTTACTATCCATTCTTTGGCTCTGCCAAAAAGAATAATGTGCCGATTGTGGAAAATGAGCTGATCTATAAAGACGGCCGTTATGAGATCGACTTTGCCGACTTTGAGGCCAAGGCGAAGGATCCTTTGGTCAAGGTTTTTTATCTCTGCAGCCCCCACAATCCCGGCGGCCGCATGTGGACAAAGGAAGAATTGCAGAAAATGGGCGAGATCTGCACAGCTAACGGCGTCCTGATCATTTCCGACGAGATCCATTGCGACCTGGTATTTAAAAATCACGGTAAAAAGCATATTCCCATGGCCTCTATCTCCGAAGAAATAGCCCAAAATACCGTCACGGCTATAGCGCCCAGCAAAACCTTCAATCTGGCGGGCTTGCAAACTTCTTTTCTGA
Source organism: Clostridia bacterium (assembly GCA_018434325.1). GTDB lineage: Bacteria > Bacillota > Peptococcia > DRI-13 > UBA5745 > WRMS01. The sequence continues at coordinate 1,541 of JAHDPO010000011.1, forward strand.
TCATTTCCAATCCGGAAATCAAAGCTAAATACGATAAATTCATGGATAGCCTGGGCATCATGCGCCCCAATGCCTTCGGCATTCAGGCCTCCATGGCTGCCTTCAATGAAGGCGACGAATGGCTGGAGCAGGCCCTGGATTATTTGGAAAGCAATCTGGAATTTTTGCGTCAGTATCTGGCGAAGAATCTGCCCGGCATCAAGATCATGGAGCCGGACGCCACTTATCTGATCTGGATGGATTTCCGGGAGCTGCAGGTGGATTCAAAGGTTTTCCATGATGCTTTATTGGAAGAGGGCAAGGTTTGGCTGGATGAGGGCTATATTTTCGGCGCCTGCGGCCAGGGCTTTGAACGGATCAACATCGCTTGCCCCCGAGCTCTTTTGGAAGAAGGCCTTAATCGGATGAAAGCAGGGCTTGAAAAAGCCGGCATTATCAAATAAGAGACTTGCCGAATCAGGAAATATTATAATATAAGGGGAGGATCACAATGAACGAGACTTGTCAAAAATTAAATGCGGCATTAAACCAATATATCCGTCCCATCTCTTTTCCGGTAGCTGTAAAATTCCTCAAAAAAGGCGAGGAGCTGCCGCCTAAGACAAAGGTGCCTGCCAAAGATTTCGGTTATCCCATCGCTTTTTGCCAGGGTATGAGCTTAGCTCGCAAATACGGCTGGGCTATAGCTTTCCATCAGGAGGATCAGGCTTGTCCCCTGGCCCAGGTCATTCTTGGCCACAAAGAGGAGCCGGATTTTGTTAAAGACGGCAGCTTAGTAAAGCCTCTTTATGCGGGCAATGATGAAGCTGCGGTAAAAACCCAGGCCAGCACTCCTAAAATGCCTCAAGCGGATACATATGCTATTTTGCTGGCTCCTCTGGATAAAAGCGATTTTGAACCCGATGTGGTAGTCGTTTACGCCAATGCGGCTCAAGTCACCAGGATGGTGCAGGGAGCTCTCTACAATACCGGGGGCTATATCGAATCTCGTTTTGCCGGCCGGGGAGCCTGCGGCGCCGAAGTAGTAGTGCCTTATGTGCAAGACAAGTGCAATGTCATTATTCCCGGAGGCGGCGAGCGGGTATTTGCTCTCACCGGTGATGATGAACTGGCCTTTGCCATGCCGGCCTCAAAAATCCAGGATGTCATCGAAGGTCTGGCTGCTACACATAAAGGCGGCGTAGCCCGGATTCCCACGATTGTGGCCGGCCTCAATACACGGCCCAACTTTCCGCCTTATTATCACGAGCTGGAGAAATACTGTGGATTGCGCGAGGAATAAACAGAAATAGCAGAGTCAGCCCGTGAATTGAGAAGCTTCTGCTTTCTCCTGCCGGCCAGGTCAAGTTTTTGCCTGAGCCGGCAGTTTATTTTTATTTTGCAGTCTTGCTGTTTTCGTTGTAGAATAGATATAGTGTGTAAATTGGCAGGTGAAAAAAATGGAAACGAAGATAGGATTACCAATCGCGCCGGATTTTCTGGCGGCGGAATATTTTCAAAAGGCTGAATTGATTCCGGCTATTATCGTCGAAGAAAGCACCGGTCAGGTGCTGATGCTGGCCTACATGAATCAGGAAAGCTTGCTAAAAACCCTGGAAACGGGCTATACCTGGTTTTACAGCCGCTCCCGGGCCAGCCTGTGGCATAAGGGCGGCACTTCCGGCCATGTCCAAAAAGTAATCAGCATTACCGGCGACTGTGATCAGGATACCCTGCTAATCCGGGTGGAACAGACAGGGCCGGCCTGCCATACCGGCAGTCACAGCTGTTTTTTTAACAAAATCGTATAGGAGGGATCACCGTCATGAGCAAGGTAATAGACGAGCTTTATGATATCGTTTTAGAGCGCAAAGCCAAACCGGCGGAAGGCTCATATACTTGTTATCTTTTTGAGCAGGGCCTGGATAAAATCCTCAAAAAATGCGGCGAAGAAGCGGCAGAGGTGATTATAGCGGCCAAAAACGGCGGCAAAGACGAGATAAAGGCGGAAATCGGTGATTTGATCTATCATCTGCTGGTTTTAATGGCGGAGACCGGCCTTTCTTTGGGGGAGCTTTACGAGCTCCTGGAGGAAAGACGGCAAAAAATCGGCAATTTGAAGAATATGAAGCAGGCCAATAAGGACTCATAGCAGAAGGAGAAAAAATTTATATGATAACCGCCGTCAGCCTGCTGATCATCGTGGCAGGGCTGATTATTTGCAGTTTTATGGGCTGGCCGGCACTGTATCCGTTGACTGCTGGCATTGTCCTGCTTTCCCTGGTCACTTTATATCATAAGGTGGAATTTAAGGTTCTGTGGCGGATGCTGCTTTTGGATATGAAGCTGCCTTTGAATTCCCTGTATGTTTTTTTGGCCATCGGCGCCATCACCGCTTCCTGGCGGGCCAGCGGCACCATTGCCATGATCATCTATTACGGCTCAAGGCTGATCGATCCCCAGTGGTTCATCCCTTGCTGCTTTTGGCTGACGGCTTTCATGTCGCTGCTTCTGGGCACAGCCTTTGGCGCTACCGGTACCGTCGGCCTGACGCTCATCGTCATGGCTAAAGCCGCCGGCGTCAGCCTGCCCCTGGCGGCAGGCGCCATCATATCCGGTGCATTTGTTGGCGATGTCTGTTCACCGATGTCTTCAAGCACAAACCTAATGGCGATTATGACCAAGTCCTCCATTCACCGGCTCATCGGCAGGCTGATGAGACAGGCCCTGCTGCCTTTTTGTCTGGCTTCTCTTTTGTTTATTTTGCTGTCCCGCCAAGAGGCCGCCGCCGCTATAGAAAGCTCCCTGATCGAAGAAATGGGCCGGGCTTTCGTAATGAGCCCCTGGACCTTGCTGCCGGCGGCGGTAGTGTTGCTGCTGATCTTGTGCAAGGTTAAAATCAGCAGGGCCATCACCGCCAGCTGCCTGGTTGCTGCTTTTGCCGCCTGGCTCATCCAGGGGCAGGCTCCGGGCAGTGTTTTATGGAGCATAGTTTTTGGCTACTATATGCCGGAGGGATCGGCATTAAAAACCGTTATGGATGGCGGCGGCATTATGTCCATGGCCTATTCCGAGATGATTTTGCTCGTATCGGCTTTATACAGCGGACTATTTAAGGGCACCGGCATGCTCAATCCTATCAAAGATCTGATCCGGCAGGTAGCCCAAAAAGCCAGCCGGGCAGTGGGCGTGACCTTGGCGGCATTGATTACTTGCTTATTTGCCCCTTCCCAGGTTTTTGCCATGATGGTGACCAATCAATTTACGGCGGACTTATACGATCAGGAAGCGGAAAAAGAACGGGAGCTGCTGGCCTTCGGTATTGCCAGCACGGCCATGATGTTTTCGCCCCTGGTGCCCTGGAATATTTGCAGCACCGTTCCCGCCGCCATGCTGGGGGTAGGGCCGGAATATATACCTTTGAGTTTTTATCCGATACTTTTTCCCGCTTGCTATGCCTTTAGCGGTTGGATCAAGTGGAAAAAAACCAATAAGGGATTGAGCGAAAAAAGGAGACATGCCGGTGTTGACCATTCGTAATTTTAATCTTCAGGAAATGGTATTTCCCATGGAAGTAGCCTATAAAGAAGGCTGGAATCCCGGCCTTTATGACGGAGTGGCTTTTTATCAGGCTGATCCGGAAGGCTTTTTTCTGGCCGAAGAAGAGGGCGGCATGGTGGGTGGAATATCGGCGGTCAATTATGGGGATCAGCTGGTTTTTATCGGCAATCACTTTGTTTTGCCGCCCTTTCGCGGCCGGGGCATCGGCAAAGCTCTCTGGGAGCATGCCCTGGAGGCAGCTGGAGACAGGCTCACCGGCATCAACGGCTTGCCGGAAAGTAAAAGCTTCTACGAATCCTACGGTTTCCGGCCGGCTTATAATGTTATTCGTTATGGCGGCAGAATTTTTTCTGAGGCCCGCTTCAGCGAGGATATTTATTCGGCCCAGGATATTGACCTGGAGCAGCTGGCCGATTATGACGCCGGTTTTTTCGGCTTTTCCCGGCAGGACTTTTTGAAGAGCTGGCTGGCAACCCCGGCTATGGAAAGCGTTTGCTTGCTGAAGGAAGGCAAGCTTCAAGGCTGGGGCTGTATGCGCCGCTGCCGCCAGGGCTGGCGGCTGGGGCCGGTCTTTGCCCAGCATCATACCTTTGCCGAAGAAATTTTGCGCCATCTGGCTCTTAAGACGGTTGGCGAGCATGTCTATATCGATATAGCGGAGGCCAATGTCCAGTCTATCCGTTTGGCTTTTGCTATGGGAATGGTTCCTTGGGGGGCCAGACTCAGATTATATAAAGGCGGGCTGTTGACGCAGCCTTTGGAGAAAATCTACGGTTTTACTACTCTGGATATAGGGTGATCTATGCGGCATTGTTTTATTATTAATCCGGCAGCGGGTCAGGCCGGCAGCAAAAAAGAAGAAAAACGCCGGATTGCTCTGACTATGGATAAGTTGGGGCTGCCTTGGGAAATTTATGTCAGCCGGGGTACCGGCGACGCCATAAGCTTTGTAAACCAATATTGCCGGCATAATCAGGAGTCAATCCGCTTTTATGCCTGCGGCGGCGACGGTACGTTAAATGAAGTGGTTAACGGCGCCGCAGGTTTTGAACACGTATCGGTAGCCTCCCTGCCCTGGGGTACGGGTAATGACTTCATCAAAAACTTTCCCCATCAAAAAGTTTTTTGGGATATTGCCGCCCAGGCTTTGGCACCGGCCTCAAAAATTGACCTCCTGAAGGTTAATCAACGTTTTTGCATCAATATCTGCAATGTGGGTTTTGACGCACAGGTTGCTTTGCATATGACTAAATTTAAACAACTGCCTTTCGTTTACGGGGGTTCGGCCTATGGGCTGTCGGTACTGTATTGTTTCTTTAAGAAAACGTCTTATGCTTTTACCATAGAGCTGGAAGACGGCAGGCGTATTGAGGATGAATTTCTGTTGGCCGTTATGGCAAACGGCCGTTTTTACGGCGGCGCTTACGAGGGCGCGCCCAAAGCTAAGGTTGATGACGGCCTTTTGGATTTGGTTCTGGTCAGGAAATTGCCCCGGCGGCAAATTCCGGGCCTGATAAATATTTATAAAGAGGGCCGGCATTTGGAAGACCGGCGGCTGGCGGACGTGATCACTTATCAGCGGCTAAGGTCTTTGACGATACGTTCCGCTGCGGCTTTGCCCGTCAGCCTGGACGGTGAACTGATCAGCACTACCGAATTGAAGGTGGAGGTTGTACCGCAAATCTTGAATTTCGTTCAGCCAAAGCAAGAAGGAATGATGAGCTTAACCATCGGAAAGGATGGCAGATAAATGGTGGATTCTTCAATTGTATTCGACATCGCCGTAGTGGGAGGAGGGGCTGCCGGCATGATGGCGGCTATCGGCGCAGCTTCCCGCCTGGGCGTCGACGGCAAGGTAGTGGTGCTGGAAGGGGGCCAGCGGGTGGGCCGCAAGCTTTTGGCCACCGGCAACGGCCGCTGCAATTACAGCAATAAGGCTATAACAGCCAAGGCCTATAACCGGCCTGATTTTGTCAGAAGGATCTTCCATGCCTGTTCGCCGGAAGATATCGTGGAGCGCTTCAGCAAATCCGGCCTGATGACGGAGGTCGAAGATGACCGGCTTTATCCTGCTTCCGGCACAGCGTCTTCCATGGTGGATATTCTGCGGCTTCTGATGGAAGAAAAAAACGTCTCCGTCTATACGGATTTTAAAGTTTTATCCCTGCGCTGGGAAGGCGTCTTTCGCTTATCCTCTCCCTCCGGCATGGTTCAGGCCGAAAAAGTTATCCTGGCCTGCGGCGGCAAAGCCGCTCCCCAGCTGGGCAGCGATGGCAGCGGCTATAAACTGGCGGAAAACCTGGGTCATACAGTGACGCCTTTAAATCCGGGACTGACCGGGCTGAAATGCCCTGTGGGCCAACAGCGTCAATTGGGACTGCCTTCTCTGAACGGCCTTCATGTCACCGGTACGGCCTCTCTCTACCGCCAGGAAAAGCTGCTGGCTCAAGAAGAAGGAGAGATCCTTTTCCGGGAATACGGCCTTTCCGGCATTGCGATCTTCCAGCTCTCCCGCCATAACGGCGATTTGATCCTGCTGGATCTCTTGCCTAAATACTCCATGCCGGATTTGTTTACGGAGCTGCAGCAAAGAGCGGAACGCCTGTCGGGCCGCCCCCTGGAAGAATTCTTTACCGGCGTATTCCAAAAGGTGGTGGGCGCTCAGCTGATGAAGGCCATTAATCTGGTCCTGGAGGATCGGGATTGCGGCAGTCTGACCAAAGAAGAGTTGGAGGCTTTAGCCGGTATTATCAAAGGCTGGCCTTTTCCGGTGGAGGGAGCTGTGGGCTGGCAAAATGCCCAGATCACTGTCGGCGGTCTTGATCTCAGCGAATTTAATGCCATGACTTTGGAATCCCAAATTCTGCCGGGGTTATATGCCGCCGGTGAGATCCTGGATGTGGACGGCCCCTGCGGCGGTTTCAATCTGCAATGGGCCTGGTCTTCGGGACTTTTGGCCGGCTGGTCGGCAGCCAGATCTTTAAAACCGCGCAATACGGCTAATACTGATTAACGTTAATAGATATTGATACCGGATTTTGGCCCGGATTGAAAGGAGGTTCAGAAGTATGCTGCTGTGGAGCAATATTAAACGGGTGCTGCAAACTACGGATACGGCCTCGGATTATGAACCGGAAGCTTGCCTGCGTTTTCTGCGGGATAAGGCCTGCCGGGCTTTTCGGCTGCAGCCGGAGAATTTCCTTAGCCTGGCTATTGAAAAACAATCGGTGGACGCCAGGGAGAAGGACAGGGTTAAGCTGGTATACAGCCTGCGTTTTTCTCTGACCGGAAATTTAGAAGAAGTATTGCTGCGCAAAAAACTACCCGATTTAAAGCGGGCAGAAGAAGAGCCGTCGCCGGCCGGGATGGAAGGGCAAAAGGCCGCAATGGCTGCCAAAAGTGCGGAACGGCCGGTAATCGTAGGCAGCGGCCCGGCGGGGCTTTTTGCGGCCCTGATGCTGGCGGAAGCCGGACAGCAGCCGATCATCTTAGAAAGAGGACCAGCTTTGGCTGCCAGAGTCAAAGCCGTGGAAGCCTTCTGGGGCGGCGGCCCTTTGAATCCCCAGGCCAATGTGCAATTCGGCGAAGGCGGCGCCGGTACCTTTTCCGATGGTAAGCTGACCACCGGCATCAAAGACGGCCGCTGCCGGCTGGTTTTGCGGGTTTTGGCCGAGGCCGGAGCGCCGGCGGAAATTCTTTATCAGGCCAAGCCTCACATAGGTACCGACAAATTGCGGCAGGTATTGCTGCGGCTGCGCCAGAGAATCGAAAGCATGGGCGGCGAATACCGCTTTAATCATCGTCTGGCAGGAATAACAATCGAATCCGGCCGGCTGCGGGGCTTGCAGGTGGAAGAAAGAAAGCCGGCTGAGACCGGCGGGGCCGGGGTCCCGACGATTACTGATCTGCCGGCTTCCAACGTTATCTTGGCTTTGGGCCACAGTGCCAGAGATACCTTCGCTATGCTCCAGGCAGCCGGGGTAGCCATGGAACCTAAGGCCTTTTCCATCGGCGTCCGCATCGAGCATCCCCAGGAATGGCTGGATCGCTGTCAATACGGCAGCTTTGCCGGCCATCCGGCTTTGGGAGCCGCCGATTATAAGCTGTCCTGCCATCTGCCCACGGGCCGTTCTGTTTATTCTTTTTGCATGTGCCCCGGCGGCCTGGTGGTAGCGGCGGCCTCCGAGGAGGGCGGGGTGGTCACCAACGGCATGAGCTATCACCGGCGCGGCGGCGACCGGGCCAACAGCGGTCTGCTGGTCAGCGTGGGGCCTGCGGACTTTCCTGAGGCCGGTCCTTTGGGGGGAATAGCTTTTCAGCGTCAATTTGAGCAGTTGGCTTTCCGGGCCGGCGGCGGCGATTATGCTGCTCCAGCCCAATACGTCGCCGATTTTTTGGCGGGGCGGCCCTCCCGGGAGATCAAGGCTGCCGCTGTTACCTATCGGCCGGGGGTGAGGGGAGCCGATCTGTCCCTCTGCTTGCCGGATTTTGCCGCCGAAGCCCTGCGCCAGGCCTTGCCTATATTTGACCGGCAGTTGCCGGGCTTTGCGGCGGCAGAAAGCGTCATAACCGGCGTGGAAAGCCGTTCCTCCTCGCCGCTGCGGATATTGCGGGATGCCGGCTGTCAAAGCTCGATAGAGGGGCTCTTCCCCTGCGGCGAAGGCGGCGGCTATGCGGGAGGGATCATGTCGGCGGCGGTGGATGGCATACGCTGCGCCGAAATGCTCCTGCAAAAAATCCTGCATTGACTTTTGGCGGCGGCAGCGCTATACTGCATACATAATTACAAAGAAACGGTGAACGGGACATACGTGGAGGATGCCGCCGCCAGAGAGAGACTTCCGGTGAGGCTGCCGCACTTTAGGTGCTGCGGGCTGCCGGCTGTAAGAAGTCTTCGGCAGGGCCGACATGGACCACCCGGGAGTTTTCGGTAAAACCGACGTCAGCCGGCGTTAACGGCGCCAAAGTGAAGTTGCGGCATTATGATTGTCCTGACTTAACCAGGGTGGAACCGCGGGTTATGACTCGTCCCTATATGTTTATATAGGGGCGTTTTTCTTTGTCCGGCATTTTATCGTAAATTAGGAGGAAAAGCAATGAATATCAACATTCAGTACAAAAAAGGCAATAAATCTATGGAATTTCCCCAGGGAACAAAATTCTTGGCTGTTATACAAGGGCTGGATCAAGGCCTTAAAAAGAATGCTCTTTTAGGTAAGGTAAACGGCAAAATTACAGATTTATCGGCGCCCATCGAAGAAGATGCCGAAGTGGAAATCTTCACTTTTGAGGACCAGCTGGGCCGGGATGCTTACCGCCACACTTGCTCTCACGTGATGGCTCAAGCGGTGCAGCGGCTCTTTCCCGGTACAAAGCTGGCCATTGGCCCTGCCATTACCGATGGTTTCTATTATGATTTTGATCCGGAAAAACCCTTTACTCCCGAAGATTTGGAACTGATTTCCCGGGAAATGGAAAAAATTATCAAAGAAAATTACCCCTTGGAACGTTTTGTAATGAGCCGTCAGGATGCTCTCAAATTTTTTGAAGAAAAGGGCGAGCAGTATAAGGTCGAGTTGATCAACGACTTGCCGGCGGATTCGGAAATCAGTTTTTACAAGCAGGAGGAGTTTGTGGACCTCTGCGCCGGTCCTCATCTGCCTTCCACCGGTTATATTAAGGCTTTCAAGCTAATGTCTTTGGCCGGCGCCTATTGGCGGGGCAGCGAAAAAAACAAGATGCTGCAGCGGATATATGCCGTATCCTTTTTTAATAAAAAGGATCTGCAGGAGTATCTGGACAGGATCGAGGAAGCAAAGAAGCGGGATCACCGCAAACTGGGCCAGGAGTTGAAGCTTTTCAGCATCAAGGACGAGGGCCCCGGCTTCCCCTTCTTTTATCCCAAAGGCATGACCTTGCGCAATGAGTTGTCCACTTATTGGCGGGAAGTCCATAAGCAGTGGGGCTATGAAGAGGTGATGACCCCGATCATCTTGAATCGAGAGTTATGGGAACGCAGCGGCCATTGGTTTAATTATAAAGACAATATGTATACCACGGTTATCGACGACGAGGATTATGCGATTAAACCGATGAACTGCCCCGGCTCTCTGCTGATTTACAACAGTGAGCTCCATAGCTACCGGGATTTCCCCCTGCGCTGGGGAGAGATGGGTATTGTTCATCGCCATGAACTCTCCGGGGCCCTTCACGGCTTAATGCGGGTTCGCTGCTTTACCCAGGACGACGCTCATCTCTATATGCTGCCTTCCCAGATCAAGGATGAGGTGGCCGGTGTTATTACGCTCATTGATACCATTTATAAAAAATTCGGTTTCGAGTATCATATGGAATTGTCCACCATGCCGGAGAAGCATTTAGGTGATGAAGCAACCTGGCAGATGGCTGAACGCACTCTGGAAGAAACCTTGAAATTCCTGGGCTCTGAATACACCATCAATCCGGGAGACGGCGCTTTTTATGGCCCCAAAATCGACTTCCATTTGAAAGATTCCCTGGGCAGAACCTGGCAATGCGGTACGATCCAGCTGGACTTCCAGATGCCGGAGCGCTTTGATTTAACTTATGTGGGAGAAGACGGCCAGAAGCATCGGCCCGTCATGGTTCATCGCACGGCATTCGGCAGTATGGAAAGATTCATTGCCATTTTAACGGAGCATTTTGCCGGCGCTTTCCCCAGCTGGCTGGCCCCTGTCCAAGTCAAAATCCTGCCCATTACAGAACGGCAGCATAGATATGCGGCTTTCCTGGCCGATGATTTAAAGTCTGCCGGTCTGCGGGTAGAGATGGATGACCGTAACGAAAAAATTGGCTACAAGATTCGGGAGGCCCAAAACGAGCGGGTGCCTTATATGCTGGTAGTAGGCGACAAGGAACAGGAGCAAGGGGCTGTGGCTTTGCGTATCCGGGGCAAGGGCGATCAAGGCACAGTGAATTTCCTCGGCTTTAAGCGGCGGTTAAAGGAGGAAGTAGCAAAGCGCCATTTGACGCTTATGGAAAAGGATGAATAAGGTGAAATGAGAAAACAAAACAGACTGGTATTGCTTTTAGCCCTGCTGATTGTATTGGCGGGAGGAAGCTTTGGGCTTTATCGTATACTCAGAACTCCATATCAATCAGGAACCAAGGCCGGCCAGCTGCCGGTCTTGGTTTATCACTGTATTGATGTTCCCCCCAGCAAGCGGGATGCTTCTAAAAATAAGGATTTTGATTATTTGTACGTTGAGCCTGAGAGTTTTGACAAACAGCTGGCCTGGTTAAAGAAAGAAGGCTATCGATTCTTGACGCCGGAGGAGGTTTTAACCTGGCAGCCGGGAGAAAAAGCGGTGCTGGTTACTTTTGATGACGGTTATACCGATAATTACACGAAGGCTTTCCCGATTTTACAAAAAAACGGAGCTAAGGCCACTATTTTTATGGTGGCCTCAAAGCTTAGCTATTATAACCGGCTGACTGTGGATCAATTGAGGGAAATGCAGGCGTCCGGGGTTTGGACCATCGGCAGCCACGGCTATCTCCATCAGGATTTTACTCAATTAGCAGCGGAGAAGTTAGATGAGAATCTCAGGCTTAGCAAGGAGATCCTGGAAGAGCTGACGGCAGTCCCGGTGACAGCCATCGCTTATCCGAAAGGGGGCTATGATGAAACAGTCATCGCCGCCGCCGCCAAATATTTTGAGATGGGTTTTATTGCTTTGCCCAGCCAAAAAGAAGGACAGACCCAATCAGTGATGAATCTGCCCAGAGAGGGTGTATATAGCTACACAACGATGAGGGATTTTCATTATCTGATGAGGCAGTATTTCCCTTGATCAATTGTAAAACCTCAATGTAAAAGCCGCAATGTCCCTGCGGAGCCGGCCAAATGGCTGCTCACCTCTACCTCCGCAGCGGCGGCGGAAGTGATAATAAGATGAGAAATGGGCACAGCCTGGGTATATTCTGCCCAGGCTGTACTTGAATACAGGCCGCGGGCAACCTGGCTGCCGATTTGATAAACGAGGATCAAAGCCATGGCTCTATGGGGCGCAATCGTCCAGGGCACCGTAAAAAAGCCGGTTTCAGCCTGCAGGTCTGCCGTCGACAGAGAAGCAGAGTCACTGTTTTCTCTGTTTTTGCTGAGGACGACGGCTTCATTGCCGTCGTAAAACATATTGCCGGCAAGAAAAGAGAAGGAAGGAATGCCAGGCGAAAGAGCCAGCAGCAGGTCGGAGATAGGCTCAGACGTGTGATTCATAAAAGTCAGCGTATAAGTTAAGGAGGCGCCGGTTACCGCTTTTTGCTTATCGCTGCTGATGAAAAGAGGATTAGGCAGTACAGGCACGGCCAGGAAGGGTGTTTTTGCCCTTTTAGGAGATACAAGCCTGGCCTGACTGCGGGAGATACCAGGCAGCAAGCCCGGCAGCACAGCCATCAGGACAGACAATGTCATTTGGCAATGCTCCCGGTTTTGGCCTTGGGGTTGCTTATGAAGCGGCTGCCGCAATTCTATGATATACTTATAACTATGGCCGTTGATTTGCGGCTTTATCGGTTGGTCGGCGATATCTTCTTGAGGCAGGTCAACGCTGGCGGAAAGGAAGGCAAGGCCGGGACCGCCGTAATAGTCGTCAAGGATGATGCGGCGGTTCGGAGCCGCCGGCCAATCAAACTCAGCCGTAATGGTAAAGGCGACGATACCCCCTATAGACGCTTGAGCAGGAGAGACAGTTTTCGTTAATTGCGGCTCCATTCGGGCGGTCACCCCCGTAACGCTGAATTTCCATATTCTATTCGGCTTCGTGGCAAAGGTGAACGGTCAGGGGCAGTTAATTGAAAGTTAAATGAACATTTGCGTGACAGCGTTGACTATGGCGTATACAAGGATTAAAATAGCCCTTATACCAATACCGGAGCAATATTGACCAAAAAGGGAGGTATCCATGAAAATAAAAACGGTTTTTTTGATTAATCTATTGATGGTTTTTTTACTGCTCTTTGCGGCCTGCGGCGGCGACGGCAGCGGCGGGAACGCCGGTGATATCAAAGGCGGCAACGGCGTTAGTGAAAGCAATCCTGGCGACAGTGCCGAGAGAGAGCATCCTTATCTGGTAGATAACGGCGACAGCGTCTCCCTGACCTTTCCCGGTGCAATGTTTGAGGGCGTAGAGCTGAGCCAGGAGTTCAAGACGGTAAATAATTATATCGACGCAATAAAAAATCGTGACGGTACGGTGACCATCACGATGACGAAGGAAAGACAGCAGGAGTTTCTCACTTCGATTAAAGATACAGTGGATTACAACATCGAATATTTCAAATCAGAGTTGGACTATTTGAAGGAGATCAAGTACGCTGAGGATTTTACCGCCATGGAGATCCTGGTGGACAGTGATATGGATAAGGACAATCTCCGGGAGCTGCCTTATTTTTTCAGCCTGCCCTTTGAACAATATCAGCAGATGCTGGGCCAGGAGCCTCAAGTCAGCATCAGCGTCCTTGATCAGGAAAACGGGAAAGTCCTGTTAAAACTGGACTTCCCCGAAGATGAACAAAAAAGTGGCAGCTGAGTTGATCGCTTGTAAACAGAGGGGAAGGCAGTAAGACAAAAGACCATACCAGTCAAAGCGAACATTCACAGCCGTTTAAATTTCCTGTTAGAGGCCTTCCCATTGTATTATGAGCGAGAAAACTCCAGATACTCATCGAAACTCATTGCTTTATCCACCATTCCCACCACATTTGGATCGGTTGGGGATGGTGTTTTTATTTCAATGACCCGGTTGGCGATGGTCTGGATGAATTGGTGATCGTGGGAGGTAAAGAGCACGTTGCCGGGGAAATCGCTGAGGCCGTTGTTTAAAGCGGTGATGGACTCCAGATCCAGATGGTTGGTGGGCTGATCCAAAACCAGCACATTGGCGCCGGAGAGCATCATGCGGGACAGCATGCAGCGGACCTTCTCGCCGCCGCTCAGCACATTGACCTGCTTCCAGACCTCGTCGCCGGAAAACAGCATTCTGCCTAAAAACTGCCGCAGATAGCTTTCGCTTTTTTCTGTGGAATACTGAGACAGCCAGTCCAGCAGACTTTCGTCGTGGCTCTCAAAAAACTCCGTATTGTCTTTGGGGAAATAAGCCTGAGAGGTGCTGACGCCCCATTTGAGGCTGCCGCTGTCGGCTTGCCGCTCACCCATGAGAATGTCGAACAAAGCGGTGATAGCCAGTTCGTTTTCGCCGATAAAGGCAATTTTATCGCCGTGATTGAGATAGAAGGAAATATGGCTCAATAAAGAAATGCCTTCCACGGTCAGGCAAATATCGTCCACCAGCAGGATATCCTTGCCTGCTTCCCTGTCCGGTTTGAAGCCAACCCAGGGATAACGTCTGCTGGAAGCCGGCAGGTCGTTGATGGACAGATTATCCAACAGCTTCTTGCGGGAGGTCGCCTGCTTGGCCTTGGATTTATTGGCGGAAAAACGGGCAATAAAGTCCTGAAGCTCCTTGGCCTTTTCTTCAGCCTTGCGGTTTTGGTCCCGCAGCATTTGCTGAATCAGGCGGCTGGACTCATACCAGAAATCGTAGTTGCCCACATAAAGCTTTAATTTGGTATAGTCAATATCCAGGATATGGGTACAAACGGCGTTAAGGAAATGGCGGTCATGGGAAACGAGAATTACTGTACCGTCAAAATCCATCAGGAAGTTTTCCAGCCACTCGATGGAGGCGTAATCCAGGTTGTTGGTGGGTTCGTCCAGCAGGATCACGTCGGGCCGGCCGAATAAGGCCTGGGCCAGCAGGACTTTTACTTTCTCCCGGCCGTTAAGCTCGGCCATTTTGTTTTCGTGGAGGGAAACGGCGATGCCCAGCCCTTGCAGAATCTTAGCGGCGTCGGATTCCGCCTCCCAGCCGTCCATCTCGGCAAATTCTGCTTCCAGCTCCGATACCAATACGCCGTCTTCATCATTGAAATCCGGCTTGGCATAAAGGACTTCTTTTTGCTCCATGATTTCGTAAAGGCGTTTGTTGCCCATCAGCACAGTTTGCATGACTTGGAAATCATCGTATTGGTTTTGGTCCTGCCGTAAAACGGATAAACGCAAACCCGGTCCCAAGTGAACGGAGCCGGTAGTGGGCTCCAGCTCGCCGGCCAGGATTTTTAAAAAAGTGGACTTGCCGGCGCCATTGGCGCCGATGATGCCGTAGCAGTTGCCCGGGGTAAAAGACAGGCTGGCCGGGGCAAAAAGCTTACTGGCGCCGAAAGAATAGCCGACTTGATCAACAGTTAACATTAATGACTACGCTCCTTAAATTTGTAATGATGAATTGTAATAATGACGTGTAGATTTTACCCTATTTTGATTAATTAAGCAAATGGTTCTGGAAGAGTGGAATAAAAAAGCTTGACAAATCCCGGGAATCCTCATATCATGAGTAAGTACATTACATCAAGTAGAAGCCATCCGCTTCTCACCTTACGAAAAATCGTTAAGGTAAACACGTATTTCAACTTTAAGTTGTTATGCTATAAAAGCGGAGGTTTCTCCGCTTTTATTTATTTTACGGAGGTGAAACATATCAGTAAAGATGGCTTTAGGGTCAATGAAGAAATCAAGACCCGAGAAATTCGTCTGGTCGGAGAGGCCGGAGAGCAATTGGGAATCATGTCCCCCAGGGACGCTATGCAGATCGCTTTAGAAAAAGGTCTGGATTTGGTGGAGGTAGCGCCTGCCGCCAAGCCCCCGGTATGCAAAATTATGGACGTAGGCCGCTATAAATATGAGCAGAGCAAACGGGACAAAGAAGCCCGTAAGAAGCAGCATGTTATCAGCGTCAAGGAAGTAAAACTGCGCCCTAATATTGAGGACAATGATTTCCACACGAAGGTTCGTAATGCCATCCGTTTTCTTGAAGAGGGAGATAAAGTAAAAGTCACCATCATGTTCAGGGGCCGGGAAATGTCTCATCCTGAGCTGGGCAGAGAGCTTTTAGAGAGAGTTACCGAGATCGTCAAAGATCTGGGTAATGTAGAGCGGGGAGCCAAGCTGGAGGGTAAGAACATGAGTATGATCATATCCCCTAAACAAAATTAGAGAGGAGCCATATCCATGCCTAAGATTAAAACCCACCGGGGCGCAGCCAAAAGGTTCAGCAAAACCGGCAGCGGTAAAATTCGCAGAAATCACGCTTTTACCAGCCATATTTTAACGAAGAAGACCCAGAAAAGAAAGAGAAATTTACGGAAAGCCGCCATCATGGACAAAGGTGACGCCGCCCGTGTAGCCCAGTTGATTCCTTACAAATAAAACGGCATCGATAGACAGGAGGAAATAATCCATGACGAGAGTAAAAGGTGGCAGCCGTGCCCATCAAAGACATGTTAAAATATTAAAACTGGCCCGGGGTTACAGGGGGGCCAAATCTAAGCTCTACAGACCGGCTCACGAGCAGGTCATGCATTCATTAGCTTATTCTTACGCTCACCGTAAAGATAAGAAAGGCGATTTCCGCAAGCTGTGGATTGCCAGAATCAATGCTGCTGCCAGAATGAACGGTATTAGCTACAGCCGTTTTATCAACGGCTTAAATAAAGCCGGCGTAGCCGTAAATCGCAAGATGCTGTCCGAGATGGCCATTAGCGATGCCCAGAGCTTCACCCAGCTGGTGGATCTGGCCAAGGCCAGCCTGTAAGACTTTCCGGGAAATAAAGGGAAGCCTTTAAACAAGCAAATAGCAATAAATTGAGACATTCCGAGAAATCGGGATGTCTTTTTTTATTGAGGAAGGAAAATCTTCCTTGACAAATACTACCTTTTAGGTTATTTTAAAACATATTAACTAATATTAATTAATACTGGTTTTATAATATTTTGCCAAAATGGACTGTAAAAGTATTTATTAGAATTAGCCCAAAATAATCTAACCAACTTGGAATTTCAAATAAAAAAGGAGAGGAGGTGTGAAGATGCGAATTAAGGTTGATTTTGAAACGAAGAATGAATTGCTGCACATAGAAATACGCCGGAAATTTGTGTCATTTTTAAAAAGTGCTTTTGAAGACTATAGCAAGGATTTTTTCGACTTGATGTATGGCGCTGGTCACCAAAGTAAAGCTTTTTGTTTCAGCATTTATTTCTTGCCGGGCGTGAAAATCACAAAAAGTGAGATAACCTTACCGGGAAAGCGTTTTAATGTTTTTTTCAGCACCCGAGATAATCTGATGGGTATCCATTTAGCAAATGCTTTGCTGGGCAGGTACAATAAATGGTTTCCTCTGGCAGACTGTGATAATCAATTAAAAGTTTTATCGGTTACCAAAGTAAAGGAGTCTTCCATTACGACCGATGCAGTCGCTTTTAAAATTCTTTCTCCGGTGGTCGTCAGAGATCATAATGAAAAGACGGGCAAGGATTGGTATTTTACTTTTGAAGATGAAGATTTTGAAAGGATCTGGAAGCGAAATCTAAAGTCTGAATTAACCAAAGTTTTTGGCGGAGATGTGGTTGGTGATGTAGAACGATTGCAGTTCAAACCCATTAGCCTCAAAAAGGTAGTGGTTTTGAATTATGGTATTTATCTTCCTTGCACAACAGGCGCCTTTATTATGGAGGGGGAGCAATACCTGCTGAAGTACCTTTATCAAGGAGGCTGGGGCAGCAAAAAATCATTGGGTTTCGGCCTGCTGGATGTCTTGTAGAAAGGAGGGATGAAGGTGAAAAGCAATGAAGAACTGCGGCTCTCTCTGGGAGATTGGCAATGGAATGCTGCAATAATGGGGTTTATAAACATTGTCGGCAAGGAGAATGTCCATTGTACAGAGGATGCCATTGAGTTTTCAAGAGAGCTGCTAGATGGCTTCGAGGAAAAGTTTTTTCGATATTTTATTAATACCTATGCGAAAACGCTGTCCTGGCACAGAATAGTTTCTTATGAAGACAGGCTGGAGGCTTATGAAAACAGTGATTTTGAGGAATTTAATCTGCAAGCGTTAAAAAACTTAAATACCTATATTCGGGATGTTAAACGCTTTCTTAAAAGTAACAGCTATAAGGCAGCCTATGATTTGATTGACTCGGATAGGGACATGCTCTCCCTGGAAAAAACTCTAGCTGTCGTCAAAGAGCCTAAGAACCAGCAGCAGTTTGAAGAGGATAAATCCAAAATTATTGAGCAGGTAAAGGCAGCTTTTGAGTTATTGAGACAGGCTATTGATTATTGTAACAGTCCTGGCGGAAAACGCTATATCAGAGCCAAGAACGTCATTTATACGGTGATCAAAAATGCCTGGGACGGAGTCAGCTTTCTTAATCCGCAGACCAAGGAGAAGGACGTCTATGCGGATTATAAAGCCTGCTTTGTCGATGGGGTAGTGAATTACCTGAACCAAGATAAAAGCAAATATAGATTCAAGTGTTTTGTTTGTGAGGCCCCTATCAAGGATATGAACCAGGACTTGAGCTTTTTGAATGCTACCGGCTTTGATGTGGCCCGGAAATCTTCTCACGTCTGGAATTTTCAGAATGATATTGCGATTTGCCCCTTATGTAAATTAATTTACTCTTGTTTACCGGCGGGTTTAACTTATGTTTTTGACCGTGGAATATATGTAAATGCCAATATGAGTGTAGAAGCAGCTTGGAGTACAAATTATAGAATAAGGCGGGATGTTTTAGATTTAAAAGAGGGCTTATCCCGATCCCTTTATCCCAGCTTAATCAGAGCTTTATACCAGACAGAAAACAATGCTGTCAAATATGAATTTGCCGATATCCAGGTGGTTCGTTACGAGAGGGAAAGCTATCGTTTCAATATTTTATCAAGAAAAATGCTGGAGATAGTCATGGAAGCCCGGGAAGAGCTGGATAGCCTGATCAAGACCCTTTTTATTGAAAATGGTGAGAACGTCCGAATTTATGATGAGGTAATTAACCGCATCTTTAATAATCAAAACTTATTTACGCTGATTCACCGCATGCTGTATCACTGGCTGGCTGATTCAGGTAAATGCTATTTTAATGCAACTCATGTGATCTACGTATTAAAGATCAACCAACAGATTTATCAGCGTTTAGGAGGGATGAGAATGAGCAAAGAAGAAGGAAATCGGCAGAACACTTCTCTGATTGGGGCATCCAAAAGCGCCGGTCGCAATTTAAAAAAAGGATATAATAACAAAGACGCCGGTCACAAATTGCCGGGAATTTGCCACCATTTGCTGAATGCTTTAAAAACGGATAATAAAAATATGTTTCTGAATGTCGCTTTAAATTGCTACTTGTATATCAAAACTCCGGTGCCGGATGTTATCACCGATGCAATGGGTGATCAGAAGGAATTTGACACAATGGGCTATGCTTTTGTGGCGGGATTGATTGACTCTCCGGATGACAAAAGAAATGCTGCCGTGAAAAATGAGGAGGAATAAATATGAAAAATAAGGGTTTAACCTTAACCATCGTTTTCCAGGCCGAGAGCGCCAATTACGGAGAAAGCATAGGCAATGTGGCTTCCCTGAAAAAAATGTCCAGAGGTCAAGGTGATCAGTATACTTATATATCCAGGCAGGCCCTGCGCTACAATATTGCCGAGCAATTGGACGAGGCCTTGGCGCCGGTTAAAGCAGAGGGAAGCGGAGAAAAGAAGGTCATACAATTCAGTGAAGAGGCTACCATTGATCAATATCCTGAGATTGATTTCTTTGGCTATCTGAAAACCGAAAAAGGCACCGGCGGAAAGAAACGCAGCGCCAAAGTCCGGCTGTCTAACGCTATTTCCCTGGAGCCTTTCAAAGGGGATTTAGAATTTCTTACCAATAAAGGACAGGCAGATAAGATTAAAGAGAATATGAATATTGCGCAGGCGGAAATTCATCGTTCTTACTATCGTTACACCCTTACCGCTGATTTGGAGCAGATTGGCGAGGATGAAGTATATGGCATCAGTCTGGAGCCTCAGGAGCGGAGCCGCAGGGTGAAAAAACTTTTGGATACCCTGGCCTTCCTTTACCGGGATATTAGGGGCCGCCGGGAGGACCTGAAACCTCTGTTTGCCATCGGCGGAGTGTACGATATCAAAAATCCGGTATTTCAAAATGTGGTTAATGTAAAAAACAATTGTATCGGTGTTTCGGAAATCCAAGGCATGCTCTATGACAATATTAAGCAGGATACTTACTGCGGCGTAGTGGATAAGAGTTTTGACAACACAAGAGAATTAAAGGAGCAGTTAGGAGCTTTAGCCATGCCTGAGTTTTTTGCCCGGTTAAAAGAAAAGGTGGAGCTTTATTATGAAGGCCGTTAGATTGCTCTTGTCTCAGGATCTGGTTAATTACAAAAAGCCTGCTAGTTTTCAGCTAAAAGAAACTTACCCTTTGCCCCCGTATTCAACGGTAATCGGCATGGTTCATAATCTATGCTCTTATACCCAGTATCAGCCTATGCAGATAAGCATACAAGGGAAATATTTCTCTAAGGTTAATGATCTGTATACCCGCTACGAATTTAAAAACGCTATGAAATATGAAGCTGCCAGGCATCAATTGCAGGTGGGAGAATACGGCGTGGGCCAAGGGGTGGCAACGGCAGAGCTATTAGTGGACGTGGAGCTTTTGCTTCATATTGTACCCGAAGACCAGGGTCTGGTTGATGAGATTTATACCGCTTTTAAGGAGCCCAGGGAATATCCTTCCCTGGGCCGGCGAGAAGATCTGGTAACCATTGATGAAGTGAAAGTGGTGGAGCTTTCAACAAAAGAGGTGGAAATAAAGGGTACTGCTCCGGAGGATTATTATGCCTACATACCTTGTGAAATGCTGGCTGATGAAAAGGTAGAGCTAAGCCACTATCTGGCGGGAATAACGCCGGGAACCCGTTATAGGCTGCCTAAAAATTATACCTTAGTTAATTATGGAACGGAGAAGACTCCGAAAATTTTCAGAGATTGGCATAAGATAAATGTGGTTTATGGCAGCGCTACGGCTTTGGAGGAGGAAAGCCTTTGGGTAGATGAGGATAATTTTATTGCCTATCTGGCCTAATGATAGTGGAGGAAATGTTATGGATGAAAATGCCCTGGCCAAATCCAAGCCGAAAGAAGATATTCAAAGCCATAGCGATTGTTTGCTGGATAATTTAGAGCTGCTGAAAAGACTTTATCCCAACGTATTCAAAAAATGGCCTTGGCTATATACGTTATTGCGGTTAGCCTGCATTTATCATGATTTAGGGAAGTTATATCCCCTGCTTCAGGAATGCATAAGAAAGGGGGTACCGTATATTGACGGTATCCCCCATGGCCTTCTAAGCTTGGCTTTTATTGATTATCACTGGTTGAAAGAAGAAAAGGGATTAAGCGATGAGGAGCTACGGTTGTTGTTTCAGGCCGTAGCCTATCACCATGACCGGCAAATGCCCTACAATAATGAAGCTATCAACAAAGAATTATCCAGCCTTCGTGTTCCCTATAGCCATTTTGCCTATGATAAATTGCCCAGCGACTTTTTGGCCGAAAAAATCCATAGAAAATATTTCACGATAAATAAAAGGTTTGACAAAAGGGATGGGGAAGTGTTTTACCGCTTTATCATGCTGCTGGGGCTTTTGAACCGCTTAGATTATGCGGCCAGCGCTCATATACCGGTGGAACAGCCTAATGATTTTTTACCGGAAGCGTTAGCGGAACTCATGACCGGATGGCAAAATAGCAATCCCCAAATCCAATGGAATGATTTGCAGATATATATGATGAATAATTCTGATAAAAATATTATTGCTATTGCCCAGACCGGTAAAGGCAAAACCGAAGGAGGCTTGCTGTGGCTTGGCAATGACAAAGGATTTTTTACTCTACCTCTGAAAAGTGCCAATAATGCCATTTATGACCGAATCACGACAAAAATAGTATTAACGGATAGGGAAAACCGGGTTGGCATGCTTCATTCCGATACATATATCAGATATCTTGAAATGAGTGAAAAACAACAAAAGAGGATGGAAGAGATAGAGGAAACTGCTGCCGCAGAAGGAATCACTGAGCGTTATTATACCAGGACGAAACAGCTTTCCCTGCCATTGACGGTCTGTACTTTGGATCAGTTGTTTAGTTTTGTTTATTTATATAGGGGCTTTGAGTATAAGCTGGCTACCTTGTCTTATTCCAAGATAATTATTGATGAGGTCCAGATGTATTCGGCCGATTTGATGGCCTATTTGGTTTTGGGATTGCGCTACATTACCCATATGGGCGGACGATTTGCTATCCTGACGGCAACCTTACCGACTTTTTTTGTAGATCTGCTGAGAGAACAGGATATCTCCTTTGAACCGCCCAGGGTATTTACCGACGGGACAATCCGCCATAGCCTGAAAGTGATGGGCAAGCCCATTAATGCCGAAGACATTCTTGCTTTAAGCCAAAAATATAAGGGAAAGAAAATTTTAGTGATCTGCAACACAATAAAAAGTGCGGTACAACTCTACCATCAGCTTAAAGATGAGCATAAGGTTGATGTGCTGCATAGCTATTTTACCAAGGAAGATAGAGGGCTGAAAGAAGCCGGCATTTTCCTTATGGGACAGAAGGAAAGCGACGAAAGCGGAATCTGGATCACGACCCAGATTGTAGAAGCCTCTTTGGATATTGACTTTGATTTGCTGTTTACGGAACTATCCGATTTAAATGGTTTATTTCAACGGATGGGCCGGTGTTATCGGAAGCGGGTTTTGGACCTGCTCTATAATTGTTTTGTTTTTACCGGAGGCAGCAAACGCTGCAGCGGGGTAGGGCTGTTTATTGATAAAGAAGTCCATCGTCTTTCTAAACAAGCTATCATGCAAGTGGATGGAGTAATTGGAGAAGAGCAAAAAATAGCTATGGTAGAGCAGCTTTATACGAAAGAAAAACTGCCGGAATATTATGATGAAATAAAAGAAGCGATCAATTATGCCGCCAGTCATACGGCCTATGATTTAAGCAAAAAGGAGGCCGACAGAAAGTTTCGCGATATTGAAACAATGGCGGTAATTCCCCGGAAGGTTTACGAAAGCCATAAGAAAGAGATTCAGCAGGCTATTGAAGATTTACAAAAGGAATATGACGGTATGGAAAGGGAGCGGGTCAGAGAAATAAGGGCCAAATCCCGCAAAGTGATTACTAACCAGACCGTCGACTTAGCCTTATATTTAGCTAAGGATTTGCAGCAAACCGAAATTCTCAAAATCAATGATTATGAGCAGATTCCCATTGTTGAATGTGATTACAACAGCGAGGAAGGTATTGTCCGTCCCGTTGTAAAACCTATGGCAGAAACTCAGGATTTTTTATCTCATTCGTTTTAGGTTGAGAAGCCTTTCAGTCTGGGGGAGGGAGGTTTGAGGGATGCATATTACAGGAACGATGTTTTACTATTACTTCGTCTGCCAGCGAAAGCTTTGGTGCTTTTCTCATTACATTTCTTTTGAGAATACAAGTGAAAAAGTGCTGCTGGGTAAGTTGCTGGATGAAAGTGCCTACAGCCGGGAAAATAAGCACATTATGATTGATGAAACTGTTAATGTGGATTTTATTAAACAATGGAAAGTGTTGCATGAGATAAAGAAAAGTAAAAGCATTGAGGAAGCCTCAATATGGCAGGTGAAATATTATCTGTATTTTCTCCGGCAAAGAGGTATTAACCTGGAAAAAGGAATTTTGGATTACCCCCAAATTAAGAAAAGGGAAGAAGTGTTTTTAGAGGAAGGTGATCAAGAGAAGATTGAAAAAATAATAGATGGTATTGCATCTATTGTATTGCAAGAAAAGATGCCGGCGCCCATAAACTCGAAAATATGCAAGAGTTGTGCTTATTACGAGTATTGTTATGTGTAAGGAGGGTTAGTGTGGCAGAAAGTTTTTATCTGTTTTCTAACGGTGAATTACAGCGCAAGGACAATGTATTGAGAATGACTGCGCCGGATGGTCGATTTAAGGATATTAAGGTAGAAATGACCCGGGAAATTTACCTCTTCGGTGAAGTGAGCCTGAATACCAAATGTCTGAATTATGCCGGTCAGCTATCCATTCCCCTTCATTTCTTTAATTACTATGGTTTCTATACAGGGAGTTTTTATCCGAAGGAAGAGAATGTATCAGGTAAATTGCTGATTGAGCAAGTCCAACATTATACCGATCCGGATAAACGTTTAGAGATTGCCCAGGCATTTATTGAGGCGGCCAGCTATAATATTCTTCGTAATCTTCGCTATTATAATGAACGCAAGCGAAACTTGGAAGAGGTCATAGCGGAAATCAAAGCATTAAGAAAAAGCATTGCCCAAACTAAAGATGTTAATGAATTGATGGGGCTGGAGGGGAATATTCGGCGAGCTTATTATACTGGTTGGCAGGAAATTATTAATCAGGAAATTGATTTTGAAAAAAGGGTAAAACGCCCACCGGACAATATGGTTAATACCCTGATTTCTTTTGTAAATTCCCTGGTTTATGTAACTTGCCTGACGGAGATTTATAAAACCCAACTACATCCTGCGGTGAGTTATTTGCATAGTGCAGGAGAGAGGAGGTTTTCACTTTGTTTGGATATAGCAGAGATTTTCAAACCCTTGATTGCCGACCGGCTAATATTCTCTATGTTAAATAAAAAGATGCTGACAGAAAAGGATTTTGAACGGGAAGCAAATTTCTGCTATTTGAAAGAGGAAGGGCGTAAAAGGATATTGCAAGAATATGATGAAGGCTTGCAACGCACGATCAGGCATAAAGGATTAAACAAAAATGTTTCTTACCGATACTTAATCCGACTGGAGTGTTATAAGCTAATCAAGCACCTGATGGGAGATAAAAAATTTGAAGGCTTTACAATTTGGTGGTGATGCCAATGTATATAATATTAGTATACGATATTGAAATGGCTGAAGGGGGAGCCAGGGCTTCCAGAAGAATATTTAAGACGTGCAAGAAATATCTAAGTCATGTTCAAAAATCCGTATTTGAAGGTGACATTACTCCAGCTTTATTGAAAAAACTGCAAACAGAATTAAATTCTGATATTCGAAAGGATAAGGATTCGATTTTGATATTCAAAAGCAGAGAATCACGTTGGCTTCAAAAGGAATTTTGGGGTAAGGAGGATGATAAGACATCAAACTTTTTTTGAAGAGAAAGGGATAAATATTCTGTCGACCGTTGATGATGGCTTTTTTCCTGGAGATCGACAATCCTTTGCCTCAAAAGGGATTTAGCGATTCTATATAGCAATCTTCTGCTGTATTGTATATATTATTCTTATTAAAATTAGCATCGACAGAAATAGGTGTTCAGTATAAGTGTTTATGCGCTTGACTGCGCGCAGGCTTGAAATATAACCATTGTGGAATGTAAAGCTTGTTAAAGATCGAAAAGGCTAGGGCTGAATTAGCCAACTTGAAATATAACCATTGTGGAATGTAAAGTTCAGAGCCGGCGAAGGCTATTGCTTCATAAAAAAGGCTTGAAATATAACCATTGTGGAATGTAAAGGGTAATGGGCATTTTGGCCAACTGCTCCAGCGTCCAGCTTGAAATATAACCATTGTGGAATGTAAAGTCTTTTATGGCCCATATAGCAAGGTTTGCATCCTATCCCTTGAAATATAACCATTGTGGAATGTAAAGATCTATGTACTTTTCTTGTATCATCCGGCCCTCCTTCTTGAAATATAACCATTGTGGAATGTAAAGACTCTTCAAGTATTTCTTCTATCGCCGCTTTCTCCCGCTTGAAATATAACCATTGTGGAATGTAAAGCAATCCCATCATCTTTAGCCCATTCCTGTATAGTTTTCTTGAAATATAACCATTGTGGAATGTAAAGTCGTCCCATTCTGCTTGGCAAAGATGGTGATTATTACCTTGAAATATAACCATTGTGGAATGTAAAGTCCTTTCAATCTCGGCTATAGCCCGGAATATTGGCTTGAAATATAACCATTGTGGAATGTAAAGTTTCTTAAATATTCATAAAAAGGGATTTTCTCCAGCCTTGAAATATAACCATTGTGGAATGTAAAGACTTCTTGCCGTTTTGGTCATACACCCTAGTTATACCTTGAAATATAACCATTGTGGAATGTAAAGTCTACCCTAATACTTACCCTCGAAGCTGTTGTTCCCCTTGAAATATAACCATTGTGGAATGTAAAGATCTGATGGTATTGAAATAAAACATCGTCCAGCAGCCTTGAAATATAACCATTGTGGAATGTAAAGTTAGGCCAAACTGAGTATTGACCTCACCGATGGCGTCCCTTGAAATATAACCATTGTGGAATGTAAAGATCTGATCAATTCGCTTGTGTGCCTGGCTGGCAGAAGCTTGAAATATAACCATTGTGGAATGTAAAGCTTGGACAAGTCAAGCGTAGTTGCAGGATTCCACGCTTGAAATATAACCATTGTGGAATGTAAAGGTAGTTGATCAGCGTTTGCCTTGACATGCCTAATGCGCTTGAAAGGGTAAGCGTAAAATCGGGCATCACCTAGCGGGAAGTAAGACCTACTGATACAATAAGCTACGAAAACTTGAAAAACCACAAGTGGTAAGTCAAGGAGTGGATGAGTATCAGTAGGATGAACACAAGAGA
>JAHDPO010000002.1 GCA_018434325.1 Clostridia bacterium
TTACCGGCGCACCCATGCGCTCCGGACCGTATTCCGGGAAACCTTGCACCTGCTTGCCGGTAAAAAAGGCCACATCCGCCAGCAGCAAGGCTGCTGTCTTCACACCCTGGCCGCCCCGGCCATGCCATCTGATTTCCAGTATATTGTTCATCCGGCTACCTCCTTATATATTATTTATGTTAACCGATTTCGTAAATCGATTTGTATAATATCATGTGTGAAATTTACTGTCAATAGATATAGGTCTTTTTAAGCAAATCTGACTATTTATATAAGTTTTTGTTTTGATGGAAAATTTAAAATCTTTAGCAAATAGGTTATTGACATTAGTTATAATCTATGTTTCTATTATCTTGGGTCTTGTTAACCGATTTCGTTACTCGTTTTCTACAAAACCGCGAATCAGCGGGCGAAAGGAGATGCACTATGCGTCAAAACAAATTGAAAGAAAAAATGAACCAGGGGAAAATTGCCGCCGGTATGGGTTTGTTTACAGGAGATCCTCTTATTGTTGAATTGATGGGTTATACCGGTTTTGATTTCGTCTTTATCGACACAGAGCACACTGCTTTATCCCAAAGCCGGGAGCTGGAAAACCTGGTGCGCACCTGCGACGCCGTAGGTATGTCGGCAGTAGTCCGGGTGGCCGCTAACGATGAAGTAATGATCCGCAAGTGCTTTGAGTTTGGCGCCGATGCCGTCGTTATTCCCCATGCCCGTACTGCGGAAGAAGTACGCAAAATGGTAGCGGCAGCTAAGTTTCCCCCTCAAGGCGTAAGGGGAGCAGCTTCCGATTGCCGGGCCGCCAGTTTCGGCGCCACTTCTGATTTTGACTGGGCCGAATATGTGGAACGCAGCAACAAAGAAACCATGATTATTCCCATGGCTGAAGACATCGAGTTTTTTGACAATATCGATGAAATTATGGAAGTGGACGGCGTGTCCGGTTATCTGTTTGGGCCTACGGATCTTGCCATGTCCATGGGTATCGTTAAGCTTTATCAGTTGGATAATCCCGTTATTAAAGAAAAATTCCAAATGCTCATTGAAAAAGCTAAAGAAAAGAATATCCCCCTGATGTGTCCCGTTGCCCCTCCCACGGTGGAAAAAGCCAAGGAGCTGGCTGAAAGCGGCGTCAAGATGATGATCTTCCGCAATGACGTGACCAATTTCAAAGGCATGCTGCAAAACATGATGGAGAATATTGTCAAACCGGTCCTGGAAGGTAAATAATCCGCCGCCGGCTTGGAAAGGAAGTATGCATTATGGTAATTGCGGTAATCGGGCTGGGTGAGGTTGGCTCTCGTTACTCGGTAGGGATGGTGAAGCGCGGAGCAAAAGTCAAGGGATACGACATTAAGTTTCACGATCCGGAGCTGATGAAGCGTTTTTTACCCTACGAGGAAGAAGGCGTTCAACTGGTCAATAGTCCGGAAGAGCTTATCGTCGGCAGCGATATCATCATCTCTGTTACCTCTTGCCACGAGGCACTGGAAACCGCCCAAATGTACCTGCCCTATTTGAGCAAAAACCAGATTTATGTGGACCTGAATTCCTCCGCGCCCAAAGTGATGGAGGCCGTTGACAAGCTTCTGGAGGGTGTTTGCACCTTTGTGGACGGCGCCAGCATGAATTCCATTACTCAATATGGCATCGCCACCCCAGTGGTCCTATCGGGCAAGCATGCTCAATACGTTATGGATGAACTGAATAAAGCCGGCATGAGTGTGTCTTATCTGGGGCCCGGAATCGGGCAGGCTTCCGCTTACAAAGTAATTCGCAGCATCTTTATCAAAAGCTGCGAAGCCGCTATCATGGAATCCCTCTGCGCCGCCCGCAGGCACGGAATCGCCAAAGAGGTTTTCCACTCTATCTGCGACATGATCGGCAATGATACGGAAGAAGTGATGGCTACCATGATACGCACCAACGTCATCCAATCCAAACGCCGGGCCGACGAGGTGGAAGGGGTGGCTGACATGCAGGAAGCAGAAGGCCTTGAGCATACCATGTCGCTGGCCACCACGAAAAAACTCAATTGGCTGGCCACTCTGGGCATGCAGGAAAAATTCAATTACCAAGTGGCAGAGGATATGTACGAGGTACTGGATGCAATTCTTGCCAGGATGTGACATTCTTACAGTCATCTAATATTGAGGAGAATTTTTATGTTCAAGAAGAAAAAAGAAGAGGAAGTGCTTGCGCCGCCTGTCCCTGTGCAAAGCGGTCTGGACCCTATTGAGGAAGGGGTGGACGAAGACGGTGCATCGGTCCGTGTTTATAGCCGCAACGCAACGAAATGGGTTGTCTCTCTGATTGCTATTTCCATGACCCTGTTTCATATATACGGATTGATCATTAGCATCGTCGACCCCACTATTTTTTATATGTGGCACTGGGGATTTGGTCTTACTCTTATCTTTCTGATGTATCCCGCCCACAAAAAGGCAAGCCGGAAGACTATACCATGGTACGATATTCTTGGAGCTCTGGCTGTGGCGGTAATCACCTTCTATGTGGTTACCAACAGCACAAAATATCTTTACCGTTGTATGATCAATGCTCCTTCCGCCTTTGATCTGCTCTTCGGCACTCTGGCCATTTTGCTGACTTTGGAAGCAGCCCGGCGCACAATCGGCAAAGGCCTGCCCGTCGTATCTATTGTCTTGATTATATATGCCTTTGTGGGTAACTATTTGCCCAGCCTTATTGCCAACAAGGGCTACGGGTTTTCCCGGGTTGTCTCTTATTTGTTCAGCATGGAAGGTCTATTCGGTACCGCCATGAAGATGTCCGCAACCAACGTCTTTCTGATGGTGCTTTTTGGCTCCTTTCTCACCGTTTCCGGAACGGGGGACATCTTTATGCGGCTTGCCATTGCACTGGCCGGCGGTAAGCGGGGCGGCCCTGCTAAGGTTTCCGTTGTATCCAGCGGGCTTTTCGGCAGCATCTCCGGCAGCGCTGTGGCCAATGTGGTAAGCACCGGCACTTTAACTATCCCGCTGATGAAGCGGGTGGGCTATAAGTCGGAATTTGCAGCAGCCGTGGAAGCAGTCGCTTCCACCGGCGGCCAGATTATGCCTCCTGTTATGGGAACTGGAGCTTTCCTAATGGCGGAAATGCTCAACATACCTTATTCCACCATCTGTCTGGCCGCTATTATTCCGGCTTTGCTGTACTATTTCAGTGTCTTTATCTCCATTGACTTGGAGGCGGCTAAGAACGACCTGAAAGGCATGGACCAGTCGGAGATTGAAAATCCTATCAGTGTCATTAAAGAAGGCTGGCTGCTGATTATTCCCATTTTGATTCTCATTTATTTTATCGCTATCCGCCAATTAAGCATCAGCCGGTCCGCTATTTACTCCATTATCTCCTGTATCGGATGCAGTTGGTTTACGAAGGATCACAAGATGGGGATTAAAGAGATCCTCAAGACCTGTGAAATCGGCGCTTACCGGACCCTTACCATCATCTCCGCCGTAGGCTGTGCCGGCTTGGCCATCGGTATTGTCATGCTGACCGGCATGGGCGTCAAGTTTACCCTTTTGGTAAGCCTTCTGGCAGGAAGCAACCTGTTTCTCGCTCTTTTGTTTACGGCTTTGTCCGCAATCGTTTTGGGCATGGGCCTTCCCACTGTCGCCGCCTATATCATCTGCGCCACCATCATGGTATCCGGTCTCACCGGGCTGGGTATTCAACCTATTGCCGCCCACATGTTCATCTTCTATTATGCAATCCTGTCTATGCTGACGCCGCCGGTGGCACTGGCCGCTTACACGGCTGCCGGTATTTCCGGCAGTAATCCCACCACCGTTGGCTGGCTTTCGGTTCGGCTGGGAACGGTTGCTTTCGTATTACCCTTTATCTTTATCTATGGACCGGCCCTGCTCTTTGTCGGAACAGCGGCAGAGATTGCCATCGCCTGCATTACCGCCGTTGTGGGCATCTATTGCTTTACCGTGGCCCTATATGGCTGGCATGCAGGCTCTGCTCTTAATCTTCCGTTAAGAGGCATTCTCCTGGCAACCGGCCTGTGTATGGCCATTCCCGGAACCTGGACAGATATAACCGGGATTATCTTGTTGATCGTCTACATCTTGGTTTACAAACCGGCACGTATATGGATCATAAACAAAATAAAAATAGGGAGGCCGTTATGAAAAAAAGGAAACTATTTGCATTGGCACTGGTTTTTGCCCTTCTGCTCGGAAGCCTGACTGCCTGCGGAAGCACCGGACAATCTTCTAATTCCACCGCGCCTACTAATCCTGCTCCTCCTTCCACCCAGCCCTCCGGCGACCAGCCCCCTGCTGCCGGCGGCGAGGTTCCTTTCCCCGATAAGAAGGTAACGATTGCCATGGGCAGCGCCACCTCCGGCGGCACCTTCTATATTTACTGCGGCGGTGTTGCCACCGTTGTGGGGCAGAACACAAAGAATATTGAAATCGCTATTGAGGCTACCCAGGGTTCGGGAGCCAACCTGGAATTACTGCGCAACGGTTCCGTGGATATCTGCATCTCTGAGGCCAGCATGGGTTATGACATCATGACAAGCCAAGGTGACTATGTGGGCACTGAGCCTTTTAAAGGGCTGCGGGCCATCTCCGCCTGCTACGCCAATAAGTGGATGGCGGTCACCCTCGATGATAAAATTACCGACACCACCCAGCTTGACGGTAAAAAAATCGGCGTAAGCACCTACATGAGCGGCGCCCACCTGGGCTCTATCAAGATTTATGAAGCCTTGGGCATGAAAAATGTCTCCTATACGAATACGCCTTATGCCGACGGCTTTACCGAGATGTTCGAGAAGCGTCTGGACGCCTGCTCCATGCTGACCGGCCATCCCTCTTCCCCCATCATTGAGCTGGAAACCAAGGCTGACATCAACTACGTCAAGCTTACCGAGGATCAAATCAATACCGTGCTGACCGCTGTGCCCGCCTATTCCAGGGACGTGATTGAAGCCGGTACTTACAAAGGCCTGACCGAGGACTATGATACGGTATCCAACTGGGTGGTACTCTATGTTCGCGAGGACATGGATGATAACCTGGTCTACCACATTGTAAAAGCCATCATGGAAAACAACGAAACCATGGTCAACACCCACGCCGTGGCTGCAGCCAGCATTCCGGAGAATGTGGTCAAGCAGGTGATGCCTCTTCATAAGGGCGCCATCAAATATTATGAAGAAATCGGTATTACAATCCCCGACAACCTGAAGATAGACTGATTCTTACCGGAACTCCCCTCTTTATAAATATCTCCCGAAAAACCTGGAACGCTCTTACTATCTGGGGCTTCCAGGTTTTTCGATTAAAATATTATGCTTTTCTCTATAATGACGTTGACATAATCTTTCTATTTCTATACAATTCTACTAAAATGTGATAACGAGGTGATTGAGCATAAATGGACAACCGTATCACCATCCGCGATATTGCGGCTAAGTCTGGCGTCTCTACGACAACGGTTTCCAGATACCTCAACGGTAAATATGAGTTCATGTCGGATGATACCCGGCAGCGTATTAAAGCCGTCATCCAAAAAACCGGTTATCGTCCCAATAAACTGGCTGGCAGCTTAAAAACGGCACGAACCAACACCATTGGCCTGGTGCTTTCCAATCCTGCCTCTAATCTGTACCCCTTTTTAATTGGCAGCATCTGCAACAGCAGCACTCTTTTAGGCCAGAAGACTATCGTTATCACCACCGACGAGGATGAAGAAAAAGAGCGTGTCCAGGTAGAAGAACTGATAGACAGCCAGGTGGATGGCCTTCTGGTATTTACCGGTACCAATTTAAGCTTCTATGAAAATCTGCGGCAAAAATACGGCCTGCCTATTGTACTGGCGGACCGGGTACCCATCAGCACCCAATTGGATTGGGTGGCCATCAATCATTATGCCGGCACAGCCAATGTCATCAAGTACTTGATTTCTAAAGGCTATGAAAAAATTGTTTTAGTTGTCCGGGAAAATCGCAGCCACCGGGGAACTATTGCGCTCAGAGAGCAAAGCGCTGAGGAAACCTGCCGGCTGCATTTTGGGGATGACAGCCATTTCAAACGGATTTTGATCCGCGAAGACAATGCCGGATCGCTGATTCACGGCAATAACGAGCATATCCTGGACTGCTTGGAGCTTTGTTATGCGCAAAGCCGGGATTGTCCCACAGCGGTTTTTGTTGCCGACGGTATTTTAATGGGCCGCTTTATTTGCGGTATATACCGTCTCGGCTTAAAGCTCTCCTCCAACTTCCATTTGGCCGGATACGATATTTGGAATTTTAGCACCCTTCTGCCCCAGCCCATCTGTACAATCGAACAACCCCTCTTTGACCTCGGGACTCTGGCTACCGAAATGTTGGTTGCCCGTATTTCGGAAAGATTTTCCGATCAACAGGATCAGGATGGACCCCGCTTGCCGCTGCATAAACTGCTGGATTGTTCCATCTCTTATCCCGGATAAGCTAAAGGTCGTCTCAAATCAAACTTGAAAAAGCTGCGTTTGTAAACAGGGATCACCCATCCCTGTATTTTGTTGTGCCTGCTTTTCTTACATTGTAGTTGCCTGCATTAGAAAGAAAATTTATAATCTTTAGTGAATCGGTTATTGACAAAGATCATAATCTATGGTTTTATTATGTTAAGTTTGTTAACCGGTTTCGTTATACGGTTTCGTTAGGCGCTTTTTTTGTAAATACTGGAAACCGGTTGACTAACTGCAGTCAAATAATAAAGAATGGTGTGAATGGAATGTATAATGTATTCAAGAACTACAAGAAGGTTCCCAACGAAATTGTCGAAGCCTACTCCAAGCTTGAAGAAAGCGCCTCCATCAATGAATCTATGCCGCAAAAAGATGGGGCTCTGCATTCAAGTCTTCGCCCGGTGTGGCCGGGAATCCGGATGTGCGGTACGGCTGTGACCGTGCAATGCGGTGTGGCGGACAACATTATGCTGCATAAAGCCGTCTCCATGGCAGGCCCCGGCGATGTGCTGATGGTAGTCAACAAGGGTTATGACGAGGCCGGCGGTATGTTCGGCGGCATGATGGCGGCTACACTAAAAAGTCGGGGCGCTGCCGGCTTAGTAATCGAAGGAGCCTGCCGGGATACCATGCTGATCAAAGACCTTGACTTTCCTGTATTTTCTAAAAATATTTCAATTAAGCCCGCCACCAAAATATCTCCCGGCATCATCAATTCCCCCATCATCATAGGCGGCGTTCTGGTTTGCCCCGGCGATTTAGTTTACGGCGACAACGACGGCGTAGTCGTGGTGCCGCGAGAGCAAGCGGAAAAAGTATTGAAGACAGCCCAGGCAAGAGAGGAGCGTGAAAGCGGCCAGCTAAAGAAAATATTAAATGGTGAAATGACCACCTTCGACTTTTTTGCCGCAGAATATGCTCGGCTGGATTTAAAAGAAGAACCTTGAAAATAAGAAAGAGGGAGTAAACGAACAATGAAAATTACCAGTATCAAGCCTTATCTCTTTTTCCCCGGACAGGCCAAAAACCTCTGCCTCTGCCGGGTAGAAACGGACGAGGGCCTTTATGGCTGGGGTGAAGCTTATGTGGTTCAGGGCAAAGAAAAGGCTGTGGAAACCTACATCGAAGCCATGGCCCCTTATCTCATCGGACGCAGCCCTTTCGATATTAAGCACAGCGCAACGGCCATGTTTGACGATTTCGCCATCCGGCGCAGCAGCTGTGATTTCTATGCCGCCTGGAGCGCTATTGAAATTGCTATGTGGGACATTGCAGGCAAAGCCTGCGGTCAGCCGGTTTACAACCTGCTGGGCGGTCGCTGCCGGGAAAGGATTCGGGTTTATGCCAACGGCTGGTGGGGCGGCGCCCAAAACATTGATGAATTAGTGGAGCGGGCACTGGCAGTAAAGGCCCAAGGCTTTACCGCTATGAAATGGGACCCTTTCAAAGGCTATTGGCGCACTTATATCACGAAGCAAGAGGAAGACTTTGCGGTAAATTCCGTTAAAGCTATCCGGGAAGCCGTAGGCCCGGATGTAGACCTTCTTGTGGAAGTGCATCGCCGCTTGTCACCCTGGCATGCCATCCATTTCAGTCAGCGCATCGAAGAATTCAATCCCTTCTGGATCGAAGAGCCCTGTCTGGCCGACAACATCGATCTGGTGGTTGAAGCGAAAAAAGGTATTAAAGCCCCCCTCGTTACCGGTGAAACCCTTTACAGCAAATATGACTTTATTCCCGTATTTGAGAAAAGGGCTGCCGACATCATCAATCCCGATATCTGTGTAAGCAGCATTCAGGGTATGATGGAAATTGCCGCTATGGCTGATCCCTATAACATTGTTGTCAGTCCCCATAATTTCAACAGCAACCTCGTGGGCTTAGCGGCAATGGTGCATATGTCCGCAGCTATACCCAACTTCCTTATCGGCGAAATGTTCCTCACCGTAGATGAGGGATCGACAGCCATCGCTTCCGAGCGGCTGACGATCAAGGACGGCTTCATTGACTTGCCGACCAAGCCAGGCTTAGGCATAGACGTGGATATGGATGCATTGGCCAAATACCCCTACAAGTATTTTGAGCGCAAGTTCCCCTTCAAGGGAGCTGCCATGTACAGCGATGAGTTCCCCAGAAAGGCAGACTATTAAATTATGGAGGGATATATCATGAAGAAAAATCTAATGGCCATGTTTCTGATCTTGGTATTTGTGCTTTCCTTATCCGCCTGCGGCGGCAACGGTTCATCAGCTCCCACGGCCGCTCCCACCCAGCCTGCTGCGCCTTCCGAGCCTGCGGCTTCCCAAGGTGATCCCGTATTCAATAACATCAAGATCTCAGCCGGTTCCGGCACCGCCGGCGGCGGCCAGTACGTTTATGTCGGCGGCCTCACCAACATCATCAACACCAACCTGCCGGGTGTAGAGGTTATTCTGGAGGCCACTAAGGGTTCCGGCGAAAACCTGGTTCTTCTTCAAAGCGGCGACATGGATATCGCCTCTATCGAATCCTCCATCGCCTATAATGCCTACATTGGCGAAAATCTGGCCGATGGTGAAGAAGCTTTCCCCGAGGTACGCAGCCTGTTTGCCTCTTTGCCCACCCACTTTATTATTACTACACTGGATAAGAGCGCCGGCAATGTGGAGGATTTTGCAGGTAAAATAGTGGCCTTCGGCCCTTATACCGGTTCGACAGACATTTCCAGCCGGGCTGTATTTGGTCCTAAAGGTTTAAATCTGATTGAATCCTTTCAAGTCACCAACGCCGGCTGGGGCGACTGCTTCACTTCCATGGGCGACGGCCAGGTTTACGCTGTTACCGGCGGTTCCATCCATCCCGCCAGCGCTATTACGGAGCTGGAAGCCACGAAAGACGTTAACTTTGTGCGCTTCACCGAGGATCAAATAAATACGTTGACCACCAACTTCCCCTATTACAAAAGAGTAAGCCTGCCTGCCGGCCTCTACAAAGGCTTGACCGAGGATTATGAGACCATCGGCGCCTGGCAAGCCATGTATGCCAATAGCTCAATGGACGAGGATCTGGCCTATATGATTACAAAAACCGTTTTTGAGCATATTGACGTACTCCAAAGCACCCATAGCGGCGGCTATACCACCACCTTGGAAAATATCGGCGAGCAGCCCGTACCTTTACACATGGGCGCCTACCGCTATTATCAGGAAATGGGCATCGAAGTACCCGCTGAGCTTCTCCCCCCCGAGCTCAGCAAGTAAATCTGCTTTTACTCATTCCCTCTCAGGGGCTGGATACCAAGAGTATCCGGCCCCCCTTATGACACAGGAACGCAAACTAATCCTCATCTGCAATTAAAAACTTCGTTTTTTATTGCCGCCCAAAATGCGGCAGTGGGCAAAGCCCACGCAGATGAGTATATATGCCATTCTGCCTGCGCCTTTGGCGCAGCGGCAACCAAGAATTGCCGGATTAAAATATTCCATATTTTAATCGCAGAATAGTATAAGTACCGCAAATGAGGAGGTACAATTCAATTGGACGAAAATAAAAATGCAATTGATAAAAAAGAATTGGCAGATTTGCTGGATAGCTACGAAGAAAGCGCTAAGGTAATAGACGAGGACAAAGATGAAGAGGGCTCTTCCATCCGCGTTTTCAAAAATCGGTATATTAAAAACGGCTTAACTGCCTTTTGCGTGGCCCTGGTGCTTTATCACGTCTATGCCTTGCTATTTAAGCTGACAACGCCGCTGGTGCTTTACTCCATGCATTGGGGCATGGGCCTTTTTCTGGTGTTTCTCTATTACCCCATCTCCAAAAAGGCAAAAAGCAAGACAGGCGATACCCTGCCTTTTTATGATGCTGTTTTAGCCGCTTTGGTTATTGTTGTTGTCGGCTATATGCTGCTTGATCCGGACGGGCTGATGTACCGTCTATCCTTGAATCGCACCAACAATATAGACCTGGCTTTTGGCACTATCGCCATGCTGCTTTCCTTGGAAGCGGCCCGCCGCACCATCGGACTGGGGCTGCCGATTGTAGCGATTGTTTTTCTGGCCTATGCCTTCTGGGGCAATCATCTGCCTTCCCTGATCGCCAGCAAGGGTTATTCTTATAAACGGGTGATCAGCTTTATCTTCAGTGTGGAAGGTATTTTTGGCGCTCCTACTAAAATGAGCGCACAGTACGTGTTTCTTTTGATCATCTTTGGCGCTTTTTTAGGCGTCAGCGGCGCCGGCGAGTTCTTTATGAAGGTTGCTATGAAAGCTGCCGGCGGCAGCCGGGGCGGCCCAGCCAAAGTGGCGGTAATTGCCAGCGGCTTGTTTGGCAGTATTTCCGGCAGTGCTGTAGCCAATGTGGTAGGCACCGGGGTATTCACTATTCCTTTGATGAAAAAAACCGGCTACCGGCCCCATTTTGCCGGTGCGGTGGAAGCAGTGGCCTCCACCGGCGGACAGATTATGCCGCCGGTCATGGGCAGCGGCGCCTTCATTATGGCAGAACTTCTCGGCATGAAATATTCCACCATTGCTATCTGTGCGCTGATTCCGGCTCTGCTCTACTATTTAAGCGTCCTGATCATGGTGGATCTGGAGGCTGCCCGCACCGGGCTGCGGGGCGTAGATA
Organism: Clostridia bacterium; assembly: GCA_018434325.1. Classification (GTDB taxonomy): domain Bacteria; phylum Bacillota; class Peptococcia; order DRI-13; family UBA5745; genus WRMS01. The sequence goes on from JAHDPO010000002.1 coordinate 11,107, forward strand.
CCAGCGCCCTGGAAAAAGTCCGCACACAGCTGAAGCGGGGCTGGAACCTGCTGCTGCCGCTGCTGGTTTTGATTGTCTTCCTGGTCTTTTTCCAGTCTACAGTCAGCCGCTCCGCCGTCTATGCGATTCTGGCAGCCATCGTCGGCTGCGCCATCAAGAAAGAATCCCGCATGAGCTGCGGCCAGGTTATTGCCGCTATTGAGCTGGGCGTAGTTCGCTCTATCTCCGTGATTGCAGCGGTGGCCTGTGCCGGTGTCGCTATCGGCGCCATCATGCTTTCCGGCGTAGGTGCAAAATTTACTTATGTGGTAGTGCAGCTGGCTCATGGCAATCTCTTGCTGACCCTGATTCTTTCCGGCCTGGCGGCTACGGTGTTGGGCATGGGCTTGCCTACGGTTGCGGCATATATCATTTCCGCTTCCCTGCTGGCGCCTTCCATTATCCAACTGGGGATTCTGCCCTTTGCCGCCCATATGTTTCTGCTGTACTATTCCATTCTGTCTCAGATCACCCCTCCTGTGGCTCTGGCGGCTTATGCAGCCGGCAACCTGGCTAATGCCGATCCCAATAAGGTCGGTTTTACGGCCATGCGCTTAGGTACCATTGCCTTCATTCTCCCCTTCTTCTTTGTATACGGCAATGCCCTGTTATTGATTGGCACCCCTGCTGAAGTTATCCAGGCAACAATAACTGCGCTGATCGGTACCTTCTGCTTAGCTATTGGCCTGCAGGGCTGGTTCTTCGGCCAGGCAGTGAATTGGGGATTACGTCTGGTTATCCTGGCGGCGGCCCTGCTCTGTATTATACCCGGCGGCATGACCGATCTCATCGGCATTGTGCTGATCGTCATATTCTTCTTGCTGCATAAAGGCACCCGGCAATGGGCTGCCGGCAATTTTAAAAAAAGCCAAAGTATCTAAGTAAAATCAGTCAACGGAAGGAAGGACAAAACATGATTATTGCATTTATCGGATTAGGCGAGGTGGGCTCCACCTATGCTTCGGGTCTGGCCAAAAACGGCGCAACGGTGAAAGGCTACGATCTCAAGTTTCACAGCGACGGCCTGGATCAGTTTTCACCCTGCAAAGAAGCCGGCGTGAAGCTGGTGGATTCCCCCAAAGCCCTTATCGAAGGCTCCGACATCATTATCGCAGTGACCTCCTGCACCCAGGCTATGGAAACCGCTGAAATGTACAAACCCTTTCTGACCAAAAATCAGCGGTATGTAGAGCTTAATTCCACGGTACCCCAATTGGTCAACGAAGTTGAGAAATTCCTGGGCGACTGCTGCACCTTCGTGGACGGCTCCACCTTATGTTCCCCCAGCCAGTTTGGCGTGGCCACTCCCATCACTATGGCCGGCCCTGCCGGCGAAGAAACCGCCAAAGATCTCAATTCTTACGGTATGAACATTCGCTATCTGGGCAATAAAAACGGTCAGGCTTCCGCTTTCAAGGTCATCCGCAGCATTTTCACCAAGGGCCTGGAGTCCGTTCTGATTGAGAGTATGACGGCAGCCCGCTTCTATGGCGTGGAGGATGATATTTTTGCCTCTATCGTCTCCTTCCTGGCCGACGAGCCTACCGATGAAACCCTGGCCTTAATGGTGCGGACCAACGTGCTCCATGCCAAGCGCCGGGGCGACGAGATCTGCGAGATCAACGAAATGCTCAAAAATGAAGGCCTGGATCATAAGATGTCGGAAGCGGCTACCCAAAAATTATATTGGTTGGGCGAGATGGGCTTGAAAAATCAGTTTGGCGGCAAAAAAGCCGACACCATGTATGACGCCCTGGACGCTATGTTAAAAAAACAAGGCAAGTAGTTTTAAGAGATCCTGAGGAATCCTAAGGGAGGCATACTAAAATGAAAACCACGGCAGGCTTTCGTATTTACACCAAACTGAATCGGGCGGAGCCGTCATTAGTGGAGCTGTTCCGGGATTTGGCGGTTTGCGATATTGATGATGTGATGCAAAAGGTGGCCGCCGTCCATTCGGCAATCAAGCCCATGAACCAGGTTAAGCTCCTCGGCACAGCGGTGACGGTTAAAGCGCCCCTGGGCGATAATCTGATGTTTCATCAGGCCATCGATATGGCTCAAGCCGGCGACGTCATCGTGGTAGACGGCAACGGCTGTACGGAACGGGCAATCTGCGGCGAAAACATGATGCAGATTGCCCGCCAAAAAGGCGTAAAAGGCTTTCTCATCGACGGTTCCATTCGAGATTCTGAAGCAGCAAGCGGCCTTGAAGATTTTGCCGTATTTGCCCGGGGCGCCATGGCCAATGCCTCTTACAAGGGACTGGGCCCCGGTGAGATCAATGTTCCCGTCAGCATCGGCGGCATCGTCGTTTATCCTGGCGACATCATTGTGGGCGACAGGGACGGCGTAGTGGCTATCCGGCCCAAGGATGCTAAAGCCATTGCCGAAGCAGCCAAGAATTTGCGGGACACTCAGGCTGCTAATCTGGAGCTGATTCTCAAAGGGCAATCCGACCGCAGCTGGGTGATGAAAGCTCTGGAAGCCAAGGGCTGCGCCTTTATCGAAAAAACATGGGATGAAGATTAGGAGGGGTTATCATGATTAAGCACCTTGTATTTTGGAAATTGCATGATTTTGCCGAAGGTAATACTAAGGAAAAGAATATCGAATATCTTTTTGCGGAGATGGCTGAGATTAAGAAGGAGTTTCCTCTGCTCCGGAATTTTTCCTGCCACAAATCTATCCGCACCGGCGCTCATTTCTGGGATCTGGTGCTGGATATGGAATTCGACAGTCTGGACGACCTGGAGAAGTACCAGGTTTATCCCCGTCACAAAATCTTGCATGAATTCGCTGTAAAGGTGCGGACGGATCGGGCAGTTGTTGACTACGTGATCGACTGATGTCAGACCTGCAATTCAGTATAAACGCCACTATGCCGGTAGTCATTTTAATTTTGACCGGCTATATTCTGGGGCGGATCAACGTAATGGAGCCGGCTTTTACCGCCGCTCTGAACAAATTTGCCTACAACATAACAATGCCTTTCTTAATGTATTCCAACATGTCCACGGTAAAGATCAGCGATTTGTGGAACATAAATTATATCCTGTTATGCGCGGGGGCAACTCTTCTTACTTTTTTGATTGCAGCTTTAGTATCCATTCCCCTGCTTAAAAACAATAAGCTGCTGCGAGGAGAATTTATCCAGGGTTCCTACCGGGGAAGTGCTATTTTACTAGCCTTTGCCTTTGTGCAAAACATTTATGGCACGGTGACCGTAACCTCCCTGATGATACTGGCAACCGTTCCTCTTTACAACTTGCTGGCGGTCCTCGTATTATCCCTGGCCGATGGACAAAAAATCAATCGGGAAGCCTGGAAAGAAATACTAATCAATCTATTGAAAAACCCGATTATCATCGGCATCGCTGTCGGCATGCTTGGCTCAGCCTTACAACCCCCCCTCCCTTTTGCAGTCAAGGAGTCAATAAAGACCATAGGTTCCTTATTAACTCCTTTGGCTCTGCTTTGTCTGGGGGCCTCCTTTGAAGGGCGCAGGGCCAGAGGCTATCTCATTCTTACGGCCGTAGGCAGCTTGCTCAAGCTGGCAGTCTTTCCGGCTCTTCTACTGCCCATCGCTATCCACGCAGGGCTTTATGGCGAGGAAATGGCCGCTTTTTTGATCATGGCTGCTTCTCCTACTACGGTTTCCTGCTATGTGATGGCTCGCAATACCGGCCATGAAGGCATTTTATCCTCAAGCATGATTCTCATCTCCACTATTGCCAGCAGTATTACTTTAACTTTTTGGGTCTATCTGCTGCGAACCCTTGGCCGTATTTAACAAAAAACAGCCGTATTAGATTGGTATTTGAAACCAACTTAATACGGCTGTTATTCTATATCGGCTATTGTAAGTTATCGAAAAGCCTTTTCCTCAGTTCACTTAATCCCACTTGGATTTCCGGAATTCTTTACCGGAATAATACTTTCTCAACACATGAATGATCTCCTCTACCCGATGATCCTTAATCGAGTAAATCACATTCAATCCAACCTTCTCATAATCCAGGATATCATTGGCGCGCAAAATCGCCAGATGCTGGGAAAGAGCGGACTGGGAGACTCCCTGGATCTGAGAAAAAAGTGAGCCCACTGTGGTGGGGCCTTTCATTAATTCTGACAAAATCTGCAATCGATATTCGTTTGCCAGGACTTTTAGCAGGTCGGCAATTTGGCGGGCATTGTTTTCCATATGTCCCCTTTTTTTGCGCTTGTTAAAAAAAGTGCAAGATTAAATATTTTTTATACTTATATATTAATCATAGCGGCTTTTTCTGATTTGTCAATACAGCTGTTTACTTTGTAGACTAAAAAACTCAATATATCCGGCCCTTTTAATTTTATAACACATGTTATGCATTACGCAAGCTCCAATGTCTCAAAACGCCCTTAAAATGTGATGAAAGTACAGATACGAATACTATCCGTACTTTTTTATGCGCCGGCTTTCGGTGCTCCTGCCCTCGGCAAAAGCACCGTCATCCTGGTACCGATATTCTCCCGGCTCACTACTTCGATCAAGCCAGTGTGGCGCTGAGCAATCCACTTGGCAATGGACAGCCCCAGACCTGTACCGCCTGTATTGCGGGTTCGGGATTCATCGGCTCGAAAGAAACGGTCAAATATATGGGGCATGGCTTCTTCAGGAATACCGGCCCCCTCGTCCTGAACAATAATAGCCGCCTGGCCCCGCCTTTCTTCCACCCGCAGTATGATTTCGCCGCCAACGGGAGTATATTTGATGCTGTTGTCTACCAGTATGCGCATCAGCTGCTTCAGCAAACCGTCGTCCCCTTCCACTATCACCGCCGGAGCAATGGACGCGGCAAAGCGATGGCCGCCGTCGATCATCTCTACCTCCCGCAGCACTTCGGCCGCTAAAGCTGAAATGTCCACGGCCTGCCAGTCAAGATGCATGGAATCATTATCCCCCCGGGCCAAAAACAGCAACTGCTCCACCATCTCTTTCATAGCGTCTGCCTCCTGACGGATAGCCTGGATGGACTCCCGCATGGTTTCCGGGTCTTCTGTCCCCCAGCGGGTCAGCAGATTGGCATAGCCCTGGATTACGGCAATCGGCGTCCGCAGTTCATGGGAGGCGTCGGAAACGAAGCGCACCTGGCTATGGTAAGCCTCATCAATACGAGCCAGCATTTCATTAATCGCTTCCGCCAAAGGCTTCAGCTCGTCGCTGATCCCTGCTAAAGGCAGCCCCGCATCCAGATGGCTGACATTGATGGAATCAAGGGCGCCGGTAAGCCTTTTTAAAGCTTCCGGCGACAGACGCCCGCCTTTGGCAGTGAGGGCCTGGGTGGAAGCCGTTAAGTCCTGCAGCGGCTTTAATGTCCGGTTGATGCTGCGTCCGTTGCGGCTGAGGGAAACAAGAAGGGAAAGGACCTCTAATACCAAAATAACGGTGAAGCAATGATAAAAGATAAACAGGGGCTTGCCGACGGCAGCCGTCACCACCAGCCAGCCGCCGCTGCCGGGCAGACTCATCTGATAGACGGCAGACCCCAGCCGATCCTGCCAGGTTAAGGCGGATTTTTCATAGTACAGCCAACGGCCAACCCGCCCCTGGCTTAGAGGCTCCGGCAGATGGCTGTTGATCTGTTCAGGCAAAAACAAGGCGGTGGGCTGGCTTTCCTGCCAGGATAACGCATAAAACCCCTTCTTCAATTCTCCGTTCAATCCTTCGGCCAAGCCTGCATTCAATCCTTCGGTCAAACTGCCGCCGGAATTTCTGCCGGCGCCTAAACCGGAGGTCTTCGTATATTCCCGGATCAATTCATAAGCTGTGGTTTCCGTATAATAAAACAGACCTGCCGCAAATAATGCGCAGATCACAATATCCAACCATAACATGGTCCGCAGCTGCCGAAAAAACAATGTGGCATTTAACCGAAAGGCCAGGGAAGTATTTGATCGTTTCTCTGCCATAATCTCCCCTCTTTTCACGCCAAGAGCATGAGTAAACCTTAATCTTCCCGGATTTGGTAGCCGATGCCCCTCACGGTATGAATCAATTTTAAATCGAAAACCTCGTCTATTTTACTCCGCAAAAAGCGGATATAGACGTCCACCGCGTTGGTTTCACCGGCGTAATCGTAGCCCCAGACCTGCTCCAGCAGGGCGTCCCGGCTCAGCACCCGGCCCTTGTTTTCCAGCAAATATTGGAGCAGGGAGAATTCCCTCAAGGTCAGCTCCACCACTTCGCCTTTGACTTTGACCTCATGGCGGTTCACATACAGCGCCACCTCGCCGCCGGCGGCGGTGAGGGCTCTTTCCTGCAGCTTCCCTTCCTTGCCGTTTTCGGCAGACGCTCTCTTGGCAGCCATTTTGCGCAGACCCGCCCTGATCCTGGCCAAAAGCTCCTCAATCACGAAAGGTTTTGTAATATAATCATCGGCGCCGGTATCCAGACCGGAGACCTTATCCATCACGGCGTCTCTGGCCGTCAGCAGGATCACCGGGATATCCGAGGTGCGCCGCAGCCGCCGCAGCACCTCCATGCCGCTTAAGCCCGGCAGCATAATATCCAGCAAAACCAAGTCGAAGCCGCCGGATTCGGCTTGTGCTAATCCGGCGACTCCATCAAAAGCTTTTGTTACTTCGTACCCTTCGTGAAGCAGTTCCAGCTCCACCATCCGGGCCATTTTTTCTTCGTCTTCTACCAATAGAATACGTTCCGCCATTTCCTCAACCGCCTTTAATCAATTTCAATCGCAGATGAGTATAGGCGCCGGCTTAGGTTTAGCGGTCATCTTTCTCATCTGGCCGGCCTTCTTCAGCCATTACCGAGCGCTTAATGCTTTCTGCGGTATCCGCCGCCTGATCCATTACGCTATTGATGGCATCCTTGCCAAGATCCGGCCCCCGAAAACGGTAGCGGCAACCAAAAAAGAGGGCAATTACCAGGATGGGCAGCGTTACCCAAAAGAAGAAAACTGCGGAGATAATCAACAGGGTGACGGGCATACTGATGAGGCAGCGGCCATCCTTGATCACCTCAAACTGGTTGGTATTGGCTCTTTTGACCAGATCACAAAATTTTCTCCACAAGGTGCGGCACTGTTGCTTAAAACCGGGACCTTGCTGATACTGATATCCGTTGCCCTGCTCTCCGGGGTAAAAACCGCTTTGCTGGCCCCAACGGCCGTCCTGCCGGCCTTGGCCCCCATGACCCGGTCCGCCTTCATGGCTGCTGCCGGTTCTGGTATTATAGGAATGCAGGCCGGGGCCGGTGGTCTTGCCCAGCCGCTCCAGATAAATCACGGCTTCCAGCAGATCGCCGCCGGTAGCCTCCAGGGCTGCTTTCGCATCTTCGTAACTGACGTTTGCTCTTTCTTTTAATTTCTCTACCTGATCTAAAGTGATCATTGTATATGCTCCTTTCTATACGGCTCTTTTATTCGGTGGTTTCTATGAGTTAACTATACCAAATAAAAGTTTAATCCCAATTTAGCCGGTATTAAAAAGAAATTAAAAGCGACTGCAAATACCCTTAATAAATATCCTATATTTTAATCGCAGAAAAGTATAAGGTATGATAATATTAAGTGTAATATAAAACGGAATAAAATAGCAAGAATTTATTTATGAGAGGATCTGCCTATGAGTTATAACGAGAGGCGTTATAAGCCTGTCATGCTGATCATTATGGACGGCTGGGGTATCGGCCGCGAAGATTTAAAAGAATATGACGCCACGGTAGTTGGAGATACTCCTAATATTGACCGTCTCAAAAGCAGTTATCCCTTCACCACTCTTGCGGCCAGCGGGGAGGATGTAGGCTTGCCTCAAGGCCAAATGGGCAATTCTGAGGTAGGCCACCTCAATATCGGGGCCGGCCGTATTGTTTATCAGGAGCTGACCAGAATCGACAAGGCTATCCGTGAGGGCAGCTTTTTTACTAATACCGTGCTCAATCAGGCTTGTCAAAAAGCCAAAGATGAAGAAAAGCCCCTTCATCTTTTGGGGCTTTTGTCTGACGGCGGCGTCCACAGCCAAATGACTCATCTTTATGCTTTGCTGGAGCTGGCCAAGACTTATGAGCTGTCCAGAGTCTACATCCATGTGCTTTTAGACGGCCGGGATACGCCGCCAAAAAGCGGCTTGGGCTATGTTCGCCAGCTGGAAGAAAAAATCAAAGAAATCGGTGTCGGCCAAATTGCCAGCGTTGCCGGCCGCTATTATACCATGGATCGGGACAAGCGTTGGGATCGGATCCAAAAGGGATATAATGCCCTGGTCTTTGCCGATGCAACCAAAGCCTCTTCTGCTGTGGAGGCGGTGGAAAACGCCTACGCCCGGGGAGAAACCGACGAATTCGTCACGCCTACCTCGATTTGCGACAGCCGGGGCCGTCTTCTCACCTCCATCCAGGCCGGCGACCCCCTGATCATGTACAACTTTCGCACCGACCGTCTGCGGGAGCTTTGCCACGCCTTTTGTGATGACGTATTTACCGCTTTTGACCGGCCGGACAATTACAAGCCCTGGCTGGTGACCATGACCCAATACGAAGCCACCTTGCCGGTAGCCGTTGCCTTCCCCCCCCAAAGCCTGGCAAACACTCTAGGCCAGGTGGTGGCGGGCCACGGTCTCAAGCAGCTGCGCATTGCCGAAACGGAAAAATACGCCCACGTCACCTTTTTCTTCAACGGCGGCATGGAGACGCCCAATGATGGCGAAGCTCGCCTATTGATTCCCTCGCCCAAGGTAGCCACCTATGATTTGCAGCCGGAAATGAGCGCCCCGGAAGTGGGTGCAACGGTTATTGACAATATCCGTTCCGGTAAATACGATATGATCATCCTCAATTATGCCAATCCCGATATGGTGGGCCATTCCGGCATTATGAGCGCAGCCGTCAAGGCTGTGGAAACCGTCGATTTTTGGGTTGGCAAAACCATAGAGGCTGTTTTGGACGCCGGCGGCGCCGCCATTGTTACCGCCGATCATGGCAATGTGGAATCCATGTGGGATCCCGATACCCAAGGCCCCATGACTGCCCACAGCCAGGCTCCCGTACCCTGCATCCTGATCGGAGCCGGTTTAGAACAGGCCAAGCTGCGGCAGGGCGGCCGCTTGTCGGATCTGGCCCCCACCTTGCTCGATCTCTTGCATTTGCCTCAGCCTGCCGAAATGACGGGCAAGAGCTTAATTGATAGATAGGTTAATCCGTGGAAGAGTTTAGTTGATTGATAAGCTTAATTAATAGATAGATAAGAAAGGACGAGAACCATGACAATTATTGCTGATGTTTACGCCAGAGAGATCCTGGATTCCCGGGGCAACCCCACCGTTGAGGCCGATGTAATTCTGGAGGACGGCACTCTGGGTCGGGCCGCCGTGCCCTCCGGCGCTTCCACCGGCGCCCACGAAGCCGTAGAGCTGCGGGACGGCGACAAGGGCCGGTACCTGGGCAAAGGCGTGCTCAATGCCGTTACCAATATCAACACCATCATCGGTCCGGCGATTATCGGCATGGACCCTGCCGAACAGGCGGCCATTGATCAGCTGATGATCGATTTGGACGGCACCCCCAATAAATCCAGGCTGGGCGCCAACGCTATCCTGGCCGTCTCCCTGGCTGTCGCCAAAGCTGCCGCGGAAGACTGCGGCCTGCCCCTTTATCGTTATCTGGGCGGCACCAACGGCAAACAGCTGCCGGTGCCGATGATGAATATCCTCAACGGCGGCGCCCACGCCGACAACAACGTGGACGTCCAGGAATTTATGGTGATGCCAACCGGAGCGGCCAGCTTCTCTGAGGGACTAAAAATGGGCGCAGAAATCTTCCACGCCCTGAAGCAGGTATTGAAGGAAAAAGGCTATACCACATCGGTAGGCGATGAAGGCGGCTTTGCCCCCAATCTCAGCTCCAATGAGGAGGCCCTGCAGTCCATTGTCGAGGCCATCAGGAAAGCGGGCTATACGCCGGGCCAGGATTGCCACCTGGCTATGGATGTGGCGGCCACGGAGCTTTTCCAGGAAGGCAAATACGTCCTGGCCGGCGAAGGCAAGACGCTGACAGCCGCCGAAATCATCGCGCTGTATCAAGATTGGGCAGAGCGTTATCCCATTGTCTCCATTGAAGACGGCCTGTCCGAAGACGATTGGGAGGGCTGGCAGCTGATGACAGAGAAGCTGGGCCACAAGCTGCAGCTGGTAGGAGATGATCTTTTCGTCACCAACACCCAGCGGCTGGCCACCGGCATCGAAAAAGGCATCGCCAACAGCATTTTGGTGAAGGTGAATCAGATCGGCAGCCTTACGGAGACGCTGGACGCCATCGCCATGGCCAAAGAAGCCGGCTACACCGCCATCATCTCCCACCGCTCCGGCGAGACGGAGGATGTGACCATAGCCGATATCGCCGTAGCCACCAATGCCGGCCAGATCAAGACCGGCGCACCTTCCCGGACAGACCGGGTGGCCAAGTACAACCAATTGCTGCGTATTGAAGAAGACCTGGACGAAGCCGCCCAATACAAGGGCCTGAAGTCCTTATATAATTTGAAGAAGTAAGGGTCCTCTACTCTCATTTTGTACACCTTGGGATGGCGCACTGCGCTGCACCAGCTGTGTGGTCAAACGATGTAGTCATACGGTGTGGTTAAACGATGTGGTTATAAATAGAGCTGCCTTAAAATTGGTTTTTGGAAGACCAATTTTAGGGCAGCTCTTTTAGATTACGTTCTGGCACCGGCACACCTTAAAACTAGAAGCGATTTTGCGCAAAATTGCAAGTTTAAAGGAGGGCGTTGAAAAATATGCAAAATTACAAGTTTAAAGTGTACCCTTCCTTTAGAATAGCGGGCATCTCCTAACCGCGGCACTAAATACAGCCAAATGAAGCCGATAATTAGCCGAAAGCAATGTTTCAGTCACTTTAAACCTGCAATTTTGCTTAAACCTTAAGCTCCAAAGTAAATTCCATCAAGCGCTCCTTCACCGAGAGTGTGAATCCAGGCCGAGGTCTTGGCTGCAGAGGCAGTTGCCTCCCGGAGCCAGTTTCTGTTCAATTTTTCCGTTTGTATGCAGATCCTCGGCGGCGTCTGTACAATTTTTTCGTTTGTATGTGAAATGCAACCGTTGCCGGGGTCATTCTTAGCTAATCTCAGGCCAAATTTGTTCAATTTTTTCGTTTGTGTGTAGATTCTCCTTTGCATTTCATATACAAACGTAATTTTTGCTCACCCGGCCTCTGCTAATTGCATACAAAGGTAATTTTTGCACAAATGGGGGCGGCTTTCATCGGCGACGTTTCCGTAACCATACCAATGGGCGCCTTATCCGTGGGGGCTCCGACGATATATCGGATTTATACCCAGTCATTTATGTCTGGCCAGATAGGCTCCTACCTGGCTGATGCTGCGGTCGCCGGCAAAATCGTCGGCGTTATAAAGAAACAATACTTGATGAATACCTTGCTCCTTCAAATAAGCAATGGGATCCTGCTTCCAGTAACGCAGATCAGCAAGGTGGATTTCATCGAAATGGGGCAGCAAAAAAGGTACAAAAGCGTGTGCATAAGAATCCTTGAAGATCAAAAGCTTTCTGCCGGCTGATCCCGCTTCTGCCTTGGCGCCAACACCAGCCTCCCCTGCTCCCCTATCGGCGCCTGCCCCCGGCTTTGCCCCGGCCACGGCTGATTTTGCCTCTGCGGCAGCCCCTTGACCGTTCCCTTCCTCCGCACCCTGGCGGCGGATAACCACCAAAGCCTGATTTTGGCCTAAAAAGTAAGCATACTGGTCTTTTTTCTGCAAAAACTCCGCCTGATAAAGGGAGTCTGTCTGCCAGGTTTTGCTGCCGTCAAAGTACGTCACCTCAGGAGTCAGGGAATCGCCGGCGCCGGCAGAAGTCACTCCGGGATCAAGCGGCTGAAAAACGCTGATGGAATCGGGCTTTATTCCCGGCAAACTGTTTTTCGACCACAGAGTACCGTAAAAATTGTCGGAAACCACTTCTTCTTTCAGCGCTGTCATAGGCACCGCCGGCTCCCCCAGCCATTCCATGTAAGCCAGATAAGCCTGGTAGGCGCCAGCCATGGTCCAGTGATGATCCGTCCGGAAAAACACTTGCCGGCCGGCGGCGGCTGCCTGATCCAGATAAGGCTCGGCATTCACGAAGAGTTCAGGCGCCTTCCGATCCAGCTGTGCCAGCATCTCCGCCTGCTCCGGCCCATAGGCCCAGGCCGGCAGATTGTCCCGCAAAACCTGACCGGCCATCGGACTCACTAATAAAGCCACCTGGTAACCGGCCTCTTCCAGCCCCTTCACTGATTGCAGATTCTTCTCAAAAATATCGGGATTAACAGCCTGTGGCTTACCGATCAGGTAGCCGTCGGCAGCAAAATACACCTGATTATTTTCCTTCTGATTCGACATATGCTGGGCGAGAGCTTTAAACGATACCCAGTTGTCGCGGCCGGGAAACTGATCCGTTAAATAAGTCTCAATTTGGCTCATGTATTGGGCACTGCGCAGCTTCTGCCATGTAAAGGCCGGCTTGGCCGTCAAATAGCGGTTTTCCTGGGCAGAAAACTGCCTGTCCGGCAAAACCAGCTGAGCTATGGCAAAAGTAAAAATAAACAGCAAAAAAAGGCCGGCCATGGCAATATTGCCGGCCTTTTCCGCATTTAGGCCAAAGGGCCCTGCCGGCTTTTTCCCCCTTATGCTCTCTGCCGAAAGCCCTTGATTGGTTTCGATTGCCACACTTGCCTCCCCCTTTCACTGACGGCTGCCGCCCTCATCAAAACATCCTTATCAAAGCATCCTTGTCAAAACGTCTTTGTTAAAATCTGAAATACAAGAAGGGATTATAGCTGGAATCCACCAGATAAGCCACAGATAAAAGCAGGCCGGCAAGCATCAGCACAGGCTGCAGCAGCCCCGTGAAACCGGGCCATTTTGCCGCCAGACGGCCATAAGCGGCCTTGGTCAAAGGAGTAATGCCCACCATAGCCGCCAGCAAAGTCAGGGACCAGGAATTAAGATAATAAAGGATTTGCCGGTTAACCCAGCCGCCGCCGGCCCGGCCGGCCAGGGCTTGCAAAAATTGGCCTAAGCTGCCCATATCTTCAAAGACAAAGAGAGCCCAGCCCGTCATCACGATCAAGAGGGTATAAGTATGACGCCAAAATTTGGGCAGCCGCTCCAAAAGCCCTCCCCAGAGGAATTTTTCGGCAATCAAAAAAACGAAGTAATACAAGCCCCACAATACGTAATTCCAGCTGGCTCCGTGCCAAAAGCCGGTAACCGTCCATACCACAAAAAGGTTAAATATGGTCCGGCCTTTGCCCTGGCGGCTGCCTCCCAAAGGAATGTACAAATATTCCCGGAACCAGGTGCTGAGGCTGATATGCCAGCGCCGCCAAAACTCGGTAATGCTGCGGCTGATGTAGGGGTAGTTAAAGTTGCGTTCAAAATGAAAGCCCAGCATCCAGCCCAAGCCAATAGCCATGTCGGAGTAGCCGGAAAAGTCAAAATAAAGCTGAAAGCCGAAAGCTACAATACCGCACCAGGCTGCCAGCACTGTCATTTCGCTGCCGGGCAGAACTTTTATGCTGTCCCAAAACATCCCGATATTATTGGCCAGCAATACTTTTTTGGCCAGCCCTACGGTAAAGAGTCCCGCCCCGCGGCCAAAAAGCTCCCAGGTCTCCTCACGGTGGTCAAGCTGCTCGGCAATGGTGTTATAACGAACAATTGGGCCGGCGATCAGCTGGGGAAACAAGGCCACATAAGCGCCAAAGCTTAAGACATTTGGCTGCACCGGCGTGTGGCGGCGGTAGACGTCAATGGTATAAGACATGGTCTGAAAAGTATAAAAAGAAATACCCACGGGCAAAGGCAGGTTTAGCTCCGCCAGTCCCCAGCCTGTCAATCCGTTGATATTGTCCACAATAAAATTACCGTATTTGAAAAAGCCTAAAATGCCCAGATTCACCACTACGGATAGGGCCAGGATCGCTTTGGCCTTTTGGGGCTCATCCCCCCAACGCTCCAGCATGATGCCGGTCAGCCAGCCAAAAACCGTGGTAAAAATCATTAAAACGACGTAAACCGGCTCGCCCCAGGCATAGAAAATCAGGCTGACGAAAAACAGCAACGGATTTCGCCAGCCTTTAGGAACAATATGATAAGCTGCCAACACCGCCGGCAGGTAAGCAAACAAAAAAAGGATACTGGAGAAAACCAAAACGGTCATCCTTTCGCTAAATTCTGCTTTAGTTATATCATAATCACCGGCAGTTGTGAATCATCGTTTTTCAGGAACCTTATTCCAGGAATTACGACATAATTTTAAAATAAAGCAAGGCTTTTGAAAATAACGATAAACCCGAAAATAGTGAAAATCGACAATACGGAAGTATATACCACAATCTGTCCGGCCAGCTCACTGTCGCCCTCCATTTGCTGGGCCATGGTATAAGAGGCCACCGCAGTAGGCGCACCATAAAAAGGCAGCAGGCTGATGAGCGCCAGATCCCGAAAGCCCAGGAAAACGGCAATGGTCAGCCAGATAGCCGGCATGATCACCAGTCTGGCGGCCACGGCAATCACCAAAGGCCTCAGACAGCTCTTGACCGTCTCAAACCGGAAGCAGCCACCTAAGGCCGCCAAAGCCAGAGGCGTAGCCACTTTGCCTAAATTGGAGGTGGTAGTGGTGATAAAGGCGGGAAGCCGGATACCGCCGTATAAAACGGCCAGGCCCAAAAGAGAGCTGATGATCAAAGGATTAGTAATGAGATTCCGCAAAATCCTGGGCCAATAAATCTTGCCGCCGCGAAAAATTTCCAGGGCCAGTACGGCCAGCACATTAAACAAGGGAATCATGACGGCAATCAGGATAGCCGTATCCCCTAATTCCTCCTGCCCCCAAAGGGAGCGGGCCACCGCCAGCCCGAACAAAATAAAATTGCTGCGGAAAATGGCCTGGATCATCACACCCCGGCGGCTATCTTCTTTTTCCAGGCGAGGTATCAGCGTACATAAAACAACAAAAGTGATCAGAGTGCTAACCGTGCCGTATATGATTAAGGAGTAATTTATTCCGGCCGTCAGATCAATGATACGGACATTTTCAAAAAGCAGCGCCGGCATAAAGATGGAAAAGACCATTTTATTTATCGTCAGGGCCGTCTGCTCATCCCAAATCTTTAGCCGCGCCGCCGCAAAACCGACTACAATATAGGCTAACAGTGGAAAGATCACTTCAAAAGCTAAGTAAAAATTGGCCATCTGTATTCCTGATTTCTGGTTTTATTTTTTATAAGCGACACTATAATATATGCCGGCTTCCGTCACTACCGCATCTACGGTTTCGTCATGAGCCTCTGTGGGCAGTATGTCCTGCAAAAAAGCCTGCCGGCAAACCGCCGCTTTATAGAAGCTGCCTTGGGCCAGGAAGCGGTCGTAGAATCCGCCGCCCCTTCCCAGGCGATGGCCTTCCTTGTCGCAAGCCAGGCAGGGCACCACCACAAAATCAATGGCCGCTGCCGGCAGCACTGGCCCGCCCTGGGGCGGCTCCCAAAGTCCTAAGGGCGGTACCTGCCGCAGCTCCCGGCGGCTATCGATCAGACAGGCCTCCATCACGCCGCCGCCGGTGGCGGCGCCGGTGCCCGGCAGGCAGCGGGGTACCGCCACCAGCTTGCCTTGCTTCAAGGCGTCTTCAATCAAAGGCCAGGTATCCACTTCCCAGCCGGTGCCTATAAAAATAAATAATGTCTTGGCTTTCTGATATTGCTCCATAGCGGTCAGCAGCTGCCGAATTTGCCGGTCGTCTTCCTGCCGTTTGGCCAGGGGCAGATTTCTTGCCGCAGTAAGGAGCCGCTGCCGCAGCCCTTTTTTCTTTGCCAGTATAATATTGCTCACTTTTCCTTTGCCGCCTCCGTCTGTCGATTATCTGAAATCCTGCCCGCTATTTGAATACGGAATTAAGGAATAGTTTCGTTCTTTCCTGTTTGGGCGAATTAAAGATCTGCTCCGGCGGCCCTTCCTCCTCGATCCGGCCCTGATCCATGAAAATCACCCGGCTGGCGGCTTCCCTGGCAAAACCCATCTCATGGGTAACCACAATCATAGTCATCTGCTCCCGAGCCAATTGCCGGATTACCTGCAGCACTTCGCCGGTAAGCTCCGGGTCCAGGGAGGAAGTGGGCTCATCGAAAAGCAAAAGCTCCGGCTCCATCATCAAGGCCCTGGCAATGGCCACCCGCTGCTGCTCACCACCGGAAAGCAGCGAAGGATAAGCCGTGTCCTTATGAGATAGCCCCACCTTCTGCAGCAGCCTGGCCGCCCGCTCCTGCAGCACCTTTTCCGGCTCTTTTTTGACCAGCCGGGGAGCCAGCATCAGGTTGTCCCTGACATTGAGGTTGGGGAATAGATTAAACTGCTGAAAGACCATGCCCATTTTCTCGGTGACTTCCCGGGCCTGCTTCTTGCTGCAATAGACGCCGTCTTCCACCAGGGGGCTGCCCTCCATATTAATGGAGCCGCCTTCCACCTTTTCCAAATCAATGAGACAGCGCAGCAAGGTGCTTTTGCCGGAACCGGAAGACCCGATAACAGCAATAACTTCTCCCTGTTCCACTTTAAAAGAGATATCCTTCAGCACCTCTTGGTGGGCAAAGGATTTTTTTAAATTCGTGACCTCGATCACCGCCATGGCTTCTTCTTCCTCTCGTCTTTATTTCCTGCCCCTATTTTTCCTGAAGCTTGTAGCGGCCTTCCAGCTTCTTAAACATGATGGTGACAACGAATACGATGACCAGGTAAATAAGGCCGGCATAAATATAAGCCATGGGGTTGGAGTCCCGGCTTACCGTGGCCTTGGCCCCGTGCATCAGCTCCGCCAAAGCGATAACGTAAGCCAATGAGGTATCTTTCACCAGAGTGATGGTTTCGTTGGTGATGCCGGGCAAAGCCACCCGAATCATCTGGGGAATAATCACCCTGGTCATGGTCTGAAATCGATTGAGGCTAAGCACCTGACAGGCCTCGTATTGGCCCTTGGGCACCGCCAGGAAGCCGCCCCGCAGAATCTCTGCAAAGTAAGCGGCGTAGTTCAGCGTAAAAGCAAATACCGCCGCCATCAGCCGGCTGAAACGCAAAAAAGGCCCTACCACCGGTATAAAAGGCAGGCCGTAATAAACGAACATCAGCTGCAGCATCAGCGGCGTTCCCCGCATGATATAAATATACATTTCCATAAACCATTGCAGCGGCCGGATCCGGCTTCTGACCGCCAGGGAAACCAAAAAACCCAGGGGCAGGGACAACACCATGGTCAGCGTCCACAAGACCAGGGTCATTTTTGTTCCTTCCAACAATAAGGGCATGATTTTTGAAAAATACGCCATCTTCGCAAGCCTCTCTTTTTCCTTTTAAAACATCAACTTATACTATTCTGCGATTAAAATATGGAATATTTTAATCTGGCAATTCTTGATTGCCACTGCGCCAAAGGTGCAGGCAGAATAGCATATATGCCAATCTGCGTGGGCAAAGCCCACTGCCGCACTCTGTGCAGCAAATTAAAAACTAAAGGTTTTTAATTGCACATTAGTATTAGATACTTCTCCAGATAACCCCTTTTTTCCTGTTGCCAGTGAGAAAATATTGCGATTTTCGGCTAAAAAGGGCGCCTCGCCACGGCTGTTCCCAACCGTTTTGAGACACCCCTTCAAGGAAACTTACTGGGGTGTCTTTGACACCCCCTGAGAAAGTTCTCATTCTTTTAAGACGGCAGTTATACTATTCTGCGATTAAAATATTCCATATTTTAATCTGGCATTCTTGATTGCCACTGCGCCAAAGGCGCAGGCAGAATAGCATATATGCCAGTCTGCTGGGCAAAGCCCACTGCCGCACTCTGTGCGGCAAATTAAAAACTAAAGGTTTTTAATTGCAGATTAGTATTATTTGACCATAATGTCTTTGCCGAACCATTCGGTGGAGATTTTACCGGCGGCGCCGTCGGCCACCATCAGATTCAGTATGGCTTGAACCGCATTTCTCATGGCGGCATTGCCTTGTTTGAAACCAATACCGTAATCTTCGGGAGCCAGCACATCTTCCAACAGCATCATATCTTTGAAAGCATCGGTAGACAAGTAATAGCGGGCCATAATTTCGTCAGCCACTACCGCCGCCAGCCGGCCGGCCTTCAAGTCATTGAAAGCATCTACGTTCTGAGGATATTCACTGATTTTCGATACCTGGCCTTTCAGCTCGTCGCCTTCCACAGCCGCTAAAGCAGAAGATCCCTTCTGGACGCCGATTTCCTTGCCGGCCAAATCAGCTTTAGTTTTGATGCCGCCGTTGGCCATCACCAAAATCATCTGGCTGTTGGCAATATAAGGATCGGACATTTCCATGCTGGCCATACGCTCCGGCGTAATGGTGAAGCCATTCCAGATGCAGTCAATGTTGCCGCTGGACAACTCCATCTCCTTGGAGTCCCAATCGATGGGCTGCAGCACCAGCTGGGCGCCCAGGCGCTGGGTTACTTCCTTAGCCAGATCCACGTCAAAGCCTACAATTTCGCCTTTTTCATCCCGGAAACCCATGGGAGCAAAGCTGTCATCCAGGCCCATAACGAACTTATCCTTGGTGAAGGGGATCATGATATCTTTGCCGAACCATTTCTCGGAAATCCCGGCAGCAGTGCCGTCGTAAATCATTTCATAAAGGGCGACCTGCACAGCATCGCGCAGCTCCATATTGCCTTTTTTGAAGCCGATGCCATAGCTCTCCGGGGCCAGAGCCTCATCGAGCAGCCGCAGGTCTTTGTAAGCGTCGGTGGATAAATAGTAGCGGGCCATGATCTCGTCAGCCACTACGGCTGCCAGACGGCCGGCTTTCAGATCATTGAAGGCATCCACATTCTGCGGATACTCGCTGATTTTCGATACTTGCTTGGCTAATTCATCACTATTGACCGCATCCAAAGCGGAGGAGCCTTTTTGAACGCCGATCTCTTTGCCGGTCAGGTCAGCCTTGGATTTAATATTGCTGTCAAGCACCAGAATCATCTGGCTGTTGGCAATATAGGGAGCGGACATTTCCATGCTGGCCAGGCGTTCCTCGTTAATGGTGAAGCCATTCCAAATGCAGTCAATATTGCCGCTGGCCAGTTCCATTTCTTTAGAGTCCCAGTCGATGGGCTGCAACACCAATTCCCGGCCCAGCCTCTGGGCTACTTCCTTGGCTAAATCCACATCAAAGCCTACGATCTCGCCCTTCTCATCCCGAAAACCCATTGGCGCAAAGCTATCGTCCAGACCCATCACCAGCTTGCCGGGGTCGGAAGGCTTAGCACCGTCCTGCTTCTCAGGCTGGGAAGCCTGCTCCTGCTGTCCTCCCTGGCTGGCCGGCGGGTTGCTGCTTTCAACCGGCTTAGAGCCGCAGCCGCTAATCAGTCCCAGGGCCAGTACGGCGATCATCACTATCGCTATCCACTTCTTCATATCCCTTTTCCCTCCATAAATGCATCTTAATTTTCGCTATTTCTTCACCGCTTTAACGTGGTAAAGAAATAATACGTTGCCATTTTAACATGACCTCATGACAAAGTCAATGCTTTTTGCCAATTGCCTGCACTGCCTGCCCTTGCGCATCCTTGCCAGTCCGGCCAAGTCATGATAGGATATCCTTATGAAAGAGCATAATAAAAACACCAAAAAAACCAATGCTGCCCGTCTGCTGGACAGCTTGGCCATTCCTTATACGCTCCAAGCCTACGAAGTGGACGAGGAGGATCTCAGCGCCATCCATGTGGCCGAAACCCTGGGCTTGCCGGCGGAGCAGATATATAAAACCCTGGTGGCCCGGGGCGATAAAACCGGCGTTCTGATCTGCTGCATTCCCGGCCCAGCCGAGCTGGATTTAAAAGCCCTGGCTCAGGCAAGCGGCAATAAAAAGGTAGATCTGGTTCCTCTGAAAGAGCTGCTGGCTTTGACCGGCTATATCCGGGGCGGCTGCTCTCCTTTAGGGATGAAAAAGGTCTATCCTGCCTACATTGATGAGGCGGTGCTGCGGCAACAGGAAATAATAGTCAGCGCCGGCCAGCGGGGATTGCAGCTTAAGATCGCCGCCGCCGATTTGGTGACCGTCCTCAAAGCGAAGGTTTGCCCTTTGTGCCACTGATTTATCATCACATGCAAGGAGACTAATCGATTATGCGTACCGGTCTGCTTATCTACAATCCAAATTCTGGCAGCCGCATGGTGCCGAAAATGCTGGATGACCTGGTGGCCCACGGCCTTGTCAAGGGCTTATCCTTATTGCCCTTTCGGCTGGACAGCGGCCCGGAAAATCAGTCCTTGCTCATCCATCTGATCCGGGAGCCCTGGCTGGAGTTCGTCATTGTCTCCGGCGGCGACGGCACTCTCAGCGCCATTGCCCAGCTGATTCTGACCTACCGGCCCCAGCTGCCCATGGGCATCATCCCCGCCGGCACCTGCAACGACTTCGCCGAAAGCCTGAAGCTGCCTCAGGATGAATGGGACTGCATCAACACCGTAGCCGCTAATCAGCCGGTGGCTTTAGACGTGGGCCGGGTCAACGGCGAGAAGATTTTTCTCAGCACCTGCGCCGCCGGCATGTTTGTCAACATCTCTTTTTCCACCAGCGGCCTACTGAAAAAAAACCTGGGCCCTCTGGCCTATTACTTTTCCGCTTTGGGCGAACTGCCCCATATCCGTTCTTTTCCTTTGCGTATTGAGACGGAAGCCGAGATCATCGAGGACGAATTCCTGCTTTTTCTGCTGATCAACGGCAGTCAGGCCGCCGGTCTGGCTAATCTCTACTCCAAAGCCAGAATGCGGGACGGCTGCATGGATCTCCTGTTGATCCGGGATGTGCCCCGGATTGACTTGCCTTATTTGCTGGTTGAGCTGCTGAACCGGGAAAGCAATGCCGACGGCCGCTGGTTTCGCCACGTCCGGGCCAAGACCTTCAAATTCTCCAGCAGCCAGACTCTGCATACCACCCAAGACGGCGAAGAGGGCCTGCCCCTGCCTCTTGAAGTAGAAGTCCTGGGGCAAGCCCTCAATGTATTTATCCCGCATCGCAACCGTTATTGATCTAGCGATCTTCCCTGAAGTATGAGTTGCCCAGACTGGCCGGCGGATTATACTCTTTCTTCTTCCGCAGGTTAATAAACAGCAGCACCAAAATCGTGGTGATATAGGGCAGCATATCGAGGATCTGAGCATTGACCATCAGCTTCATGCCCAAAAAAGGTATGCCCCCCTGAAACTTGAAGCCGATGCCCCGCACCGCCCCGAAGAGATAAGCACCCGCAATGGCCCGCAGGGGATTCCAGATGGAGAAAATCACCATGGCCACGGCAATCCAGCCGGCGCCGGCAGTCAGCTCGTTTTGCCAGATACCCGCATAAACGCAGGAAAGATAGACGCCGCCGACGCCGCAAAGCAAGCCGCCGGCCAAGACATTAAAATATTTATACCTGGTCACATTAATCCCGGAGGCATCGGCTGCCCCGGGATTTTCGCCGATTATCCGGGTATTCAGCCCTATGTTGGTTCTGGTATAGAAAAGATAAATCAGGATGGCCGTGGCAACAGCCGCCGGCACGAAGGGGCTTTGCTGAAAGAGCACAGGGCCCAGCAAGGGAATCTTCGACAAGAGAGGCAGGCTTCTGGCGCCAAAGGTGGCGGTGATTTGGGCCGGCAGCGATACGCCGGCCATGGTTTTACCCAGCATGCTGGAGACGCCGGTGCCGAAAATAGTCAGAGCCAGGCCGGTGACCACCTGATTTGTCCGCAGGCTGATGGTCAGGAAGGCGTAAATCAGAGAGCCGGCCAAACTGGCCAGGCAGCCTGCCGCCAAAGCCAGCCAGGGATTGCCGAAATTGAGGGCCACATAAAAGCTGAAAGAAGCTCCCAGCAGCATCAAGCCCTCCAATCCCAGGTTAAGATTGCCTGCTTTTTCGCAGAGGATACCGCCTAAAGTGGCAAACAATACGTGGGTTCCCAGCATGGCGATAACCTGTAAGAACAACAGGATTGAAGTATACGCTTCCATATCAGAGCCCCTCCTTTTCCCTGCCGTCATTTTCGCCGCTATCGGCCATGGCGCCGGCGACGCTATCGGCGGCGGCAGCATTTCCGGGCCCTTGGGCCGCTTCCTGCGCCGGCGCCGGGCCTTGGCAGGGCTTTTCCTTGGGAAATTGCCAGGAGCCTATCACAAACGTCATCTTATAATTGAGGAAAAAGCCGCTGCCCAGGACGAAGAAGATAATGATCGCCTGCAGCATTTTGGCCATATCCGCCGAAATCCGCATAGCCGTCTCCAAAAAGCTGCCGCCTTGGAGCAATACGCCGAAGACAAAGGAAGTCAGCAGGATGGCCGGCGCCGACAGCCGGGCCAGCCAGGTGGTGATCACCGCAGTAAAGCCCAAGCCGGCAGTAAAGCCCTGGGTCAGGGTTTTCTCTACAGCGGAGCTCTGAATCATCCCGGCCAGGCCGCAGAGAGCGCCGGAAAGCAGCATGGTGATAATGATCACCTTGGTTACCGCAATGCCGGAATAACGGGCAGTATCCTGGCTTTCGCCGATGACGGCCACTTCATAGCCCAGCTTCGTCCTGGTCAGAAGAATATGGATAACGACCGTCAGCACCAAAGCGATAATCCAGCCGATATGAATACCAAAAACCGTAGGCAATATGGCGTTATCACTGAAGGTAGGGATTTTCGGAAAGGCCCCTTCCTTCCAAGGCCCATATTGCAGGTAGGTCAGCCATTTCAGGGCAATGTAGTTCATCATCAGCGTCACCAGGGTTTCGCTGGTATTGAACTTTGTCTTGAGAAAAGCAGGGATCAGGGCCCATAAAGCCCCGCATATAGCGCCGGCTACAGCCATCGCCGGCAGCAAAATCCAGGGGGATAAATGACCGTAATTCAAGGCCACGTAAGCGGCGCCAAAGCCTCCCATGGCCATTTGGCCTTCGGCCCCGATATTCCAGAAAATCATTTTGAAGGCCACAGCCACACCCAAGGACAGAATAACCAAGGGTATAAATTTATTAAAGGTGGCCCGGATCCGGTAAGCTGAGCCCAAGGCGCCCTTGATGATCTGAGCGTAGACCTCCAAAGGCTTATAGCCGATAAGGGCCATGATGATGCCGGCGGCCAGGATTGCCGCCAGAACAGCCAGCAGCTGCATCAAAATAGCCGTCTTTAAAGGGGCCTCCGGTTTTCTGGTGATCTTGATCATACCGAGGGCACCTCCTCCTGTTTGCTATCGGCTGCCGCCGGGCTCTCTCCTTTATGACCCAGCATCAGCAGGCCTACATCTTCCTTCGTCACTTTGGCCGGATCCAGGATATCCATAACCTGGCCGTCGTGAATCACCATCAGCCGGTCGCAGATCTGCAAAAGCACATCCAGATCCTCGCCGATAAACAGCACGGCCACACCGGCCTCCTTCTGCTGATTCAGCACATGGTAGACGTGATAGGAAGCGCCGATATCCAGGCCCCGCACCGGATAAGCCGTAATCAGCAGCGCCGGCTCCAGATCAACCTCCCGGCCCAGCAGCACCTTTTGGATATTGCCGCCGGAAAGCTTCTTCAGCACATGGCGCACGGAAGGAGTGGAGACCTCAAAACGCTTCACAATATCCTCGGCTTTCTTTTTGCCGAAGGCACGATCCAAAAACAAGCCTTTTTTCTTCTGAAAAGACCGCAGCATGACGTTGGAGATAATATCCATACCTGCCACCAAGCCCATGCCCAAGCGGTCTTCCGGCACAAAAGACATGCTGATGCCTTTGCGCAGAATATCGATAGGGGAAAGGCCCAGTATCTCTTCGCCTTGGAAGACCACGCTGCCGCTGCTGGCTTTGGCCAAACCGGCAATGATTTCGCAGATCTCCTTTTGGCCGCTGCCGGCAATACCTGCCACACCCAATATCTCGCCGCCATAAATCGTAAAATCGACACCCTTCAGCGACTCTACTCCGTGCTGGCCTAAAGCCCGCAGACCCTTAACCTCCATCACCGGTTCAGCCGAAAGCTGGGCCGGCTGGCGGCGGATATCCATGTCAATGGCCCGGCCCACCATCATTTCCGTCAGCGCCTGGGCGTTGGTTGCCGCCGTATCTACCGTGGCGATATATTCGCCTCGCCGCAAAATCGTCACCCGGTCACTGATCTCCATGACTTCATGGAGCTTGTGGGTTATAATAATAATTGCACAGTTTTGCTGCCGCATTCGTTTCAGAATCGTAAACAGCTCGGCGGTTTCCTGAGGAGTGAGCACCGCTGTAGGCTCATCCAGAATCAGCACCTTCGCCCCCCGGAAGAGCATTTTTATGATTTCTACCCGCTGTTTTTCTCCCACAGACAGCTGATATATCTTCTTATCTAAATTCAGCCCTACATCCAGACCAAAGCGGCTGCAGGTCTCCCGGATTTCCCGGGAAATGTTCTTGTTTTTTAAAATAAAATTGGCGCTGCTGCCGGCAATAATATTTTCTTTGACGGTCAGCACATCCACCAACTTAAAGTGCTGATGAACCATACCAACGCCATGATCGATAGCGTCTTTAGGAGAGGCAAACTGAACGTTTTGACCGCCCACCCAAATCCGCCCGGCATCCGGCGTATAAATGCCGGTCAGCATATTCATTAGCGTACTTTTGCCGGAGCCGTTTTCTCCTAAAATAGCATGAATTTCTCCCTGGCATACCTCAAGCCCTACATTGCGGTTGGCCTGGACTACGCCAAAGGCTTTGCAAATCCCTTCCATTCTGACATAGGCTTGCTTATCAGCATAAGAATCTGCGGTCATAAACGCCCCCCTGTTTTGGCTTGGCCTTGCTGGCAGGCCCAGTGATCATCGATTTTCTTAAAAAAGGGCTGTGGAAAACCACAGCCCTTAAATTCCGGCAGTCTAAATTAGCTTAGGTTGGCAATAACGCCTTCCACAAACCATTCCATATTCCAAACTTCTTCGTCAGTCATATCCTTAGCCTGAACCTCACCCTTTTGGTTTTTGATCTCGCCGCCAAAGATATTGAAGCTGCCGTCGATGATAGCTTTCTGTACTTCATCTACTTTAGCCTGAGCACCTTCCGGGCAAAGAGCGCTGAGCTCATCGATAGCTACCCAGCCGGCGTCTAAGCCTTCCCAGTACGTATGGGGACCCCAGGTGCCTTCGATAATGCTGTGAACATTGTCAACATAGAATTTGGACCAATTAAACATAGCGGAGGTCAGGTAAGCTTTCGGGGCCACATCGGGGGTGGCTACGTTGTAACCGACGCAGAAAGCGCCGGCATCCTGGGCTGCCAGCTGAGGAGTTGTGGCGTCATGATGCTGAGCAATAACGTCGCAGCCTTTATTAAGCAGCTCGATGGCGCACTGCTTGGCGGTGGCCACATCGGTCCAGCTGTTGACCAGCATGACCTCAACGGTAGCTTCGGGATTGACGGAACGCACGCCTAAAGTGAAGGCATTGGCGCCGCGGATACATTCGGCATACGGCATCGCCATAACGTAGCCGAGCTTATTGGTCTGGGTTTTCATGCCGGCTACGATACCCGTAAGGTATCTGGCCTGCTCTACTTTGCCCATGTAGGTGCACATGTTGTCGGCGGTCTTATAGCCGGTAGCATGGCCGAAATAAATCTCGGGGAAATCCTTGGCTACAGCCAGGGTGGAGTCCATGTGGCCGAAGCTGGTGGTATAAATTACATTGCAGCCCAGGTCGATGAGCTCCCGGATAGCGGTCTCACACTCGGAGCTTTCCGGCACATTCTCTTTATAGAAGCATTTGATGCCTTCGGCTTCCAGGGCCAGACGGCCTTTGTCGTGGCCTTCATTGTAACCGCCGTCTTTGATGTCGCCGATGTAGACGAAACCAACCACCAGGTCTTCTTTGGCAATGGGTTTTAGGCTGCCGGTACCGGCTGCTTCAGTACCTGCCGGCTGGGTTGCCGGGGGCTGTGTGCTTCCTGCCGGCGGCGTAGAGCCACCGCAGCCACCCATGGCAAACAAGGACACAACCATCATAAAACAGAGTAGAATCACGGATACTTTCTTTTTCATTTCATTTCCTCCCCTTTCATCTTACCCTCAACACTGAAATTCATGACCTGAATGGATGAAGCCCGACCATGGAATCTGGGCGAGCTCATATATTTGTATTATACGGTATTTTCAGTTTATGTGCAATTAGTTTTGGGAAGGAAGATGTTGAGTTTTAAAAAGGAAAATATTGTGTTTAAGGCCGGGCCGGCAGCTCCGCCGCCTGCTCCATCAGGAATCCCGGTAAACCGCCATAATAAAAGCCGTGAAACAGAGATTGTTCATTTTCCATCAATAAATCGAACTGATAAATCTGCCGCTCCTCTTCCTTTTCTCCCAAAGGCTGGCAATAGGGCTGCCAGCTGCTGTCCTGGATTATTCGGTTGATCAGCGCCTTGTCGGTAATATCTATATAAGGATGATCAATGTTTTCCCGGGAATAGGCGTAAGATTCTTTTGTGGCATAGGCTTTTGAGGAAGCATATGGTACAGAACTGCCGGCCGGGAATTCTTCAACCTGCTCTTTTTCTTCTGTCTGGGCCATTTTGACGATATCCTCTCTAACGCTTACATAACGATAGATGTCGCCGTCGATATTGTAGCCAAAATATAAACGCAGCCCCTTCACATTCTCAGCCTTCGGCAGCAACTTCTCCATGTATTTATGCTGATCCAGCCAGGCCAAGGTGTGGGTATAGCCGGCATAGACCGGTTCGCTTAAATAGGAATAATCGTAGCGGTTATAACCGGGGCCTTGCTTATCCGGCTCCAGAAATTGCCTGGCTATTCTTTCCTCCGACCAGCTGTCAAAGATATTCGGCTCCAGCCGGCGCAGCTCCTGCCAGTTAATCTGAGGTTCCACGTAGTTGAACTCTACGGAGAATAAGGCTTGTTGCTGGCCTTGATCTACTTTATATTGACGTTCCATCAGGTCCTGCTGCAAAGCCTGAAGCAGTCCGGCGGTCTCCCCCTGATTCAGCACCGGCGTTACCGTATCTATGGCCACCTGGCTGCGCACCGCCATCCAGGAAATATCCTCAAGGAGGGCGTAATGCAGATGATGACTTTGCTGTTTTTTAATCTGGTTATCAAAGATGATCTGGTTTTCTTCAATAAAGCTGCCCCGCTCTATAAAATACTGGCGGTACATGGTTTTCCCCCCATCCAGTATATAGGTAAATCTCTGATAACGGCTTTTACCCTTATATTCGTTCTTGTTTTCAATGAGGTAGCGATGGATATCCATAGCGGCGGCTACGCTTTCCTCACCCTCGGCAATATAGGTAAACGGCCCGAAAAACGAGGCCAGCTGAGGCAGTATCCGCTGCCCCTGACCCTCCAGAGCCCGCAATGCTTCTAAAGCACGATAGCTGCTTTCTCCGGCATTAGGCAAAAGCACCGCCTCCACCCTGGCAGCCTCCGGCATCCGCCTCTCATAACCCAGCAGATCAAAACGGATACAGGTCAGAATCAAGACTAATACCAGACAGTAAACGCCAGCACCCTTCCAGGCTTTGATGATGCGGACGGTTTTTTGCAGCAGCATTTCGGCAACGGCATAACCAATCAGGCCCCACAAGAGCAGCATCCACCAGGTTTGCCTCATATTCAGAATCGCCGCCATCATACCGCTGCCGCTGAGGCTGGCGCAAAAAGCTACGCCATATTTAAATATGGGCTTCAAAAGAGGGAAAACGATGATGTCGCCGGTGTTTTCCAGCGGCCGCCGCCGGTACATCCAAAGGGCCAGGCCAAGGAAAAGCAGGATGAGGAAGCCCAGGAAGAGGCAATAGCCGGCGCTGTATTCATTGAGGCTTCTGAACATACGAGTAAAGGGCAGATTCAGCAGCAGATCAATGATTTCATCGTTGGCAGAAGGGAAGCCGTAAACCAGACTATGCAGGGCATGAAAAATCAAAGCATACATGGCCAAGGGCAGAAGGTGAAAAATAAAAGTGAACACCGTTTGGACAAGGGGCAGGCCGGTAAACATGCCCATTAGCACTGCCGAGCTGAAAATCACCGCAATCAGCAGGAAATGGCTGCCGGCCCAAGCCAGTACCTCCATACTGCCGTAAAGAATGCCGATGTTGGCGTAGAGGCGCAAAATCAGGCAGCAGAGGGTTACAGCCAGCACCGGCAGCACCAACCCGGCAAAGCAGGCCAAAATCAGATTAAGAAACAGGCTTTGGCGGTTGAAGGTCAGGCTGTGAAAAAAAGTAGTCGCTTTATTCTCATTAAGATAATTGAACAGCATAGCGGCCCAAAGCAAAGCTACGGCGATGCCGATGATGATGACGAAGGGGTTATGATAGCTGTATTGGGTAAACCAGCCCTGGATACCGCCGGCGGCTTCCGGCCCCAGCGTATTTAGCCGCCACAAATAATTCTTGGCGTCAGGGGGGCCCTGGACAAGGATGATAAAAGGCATGGCCAGAAAAAGCAGCAGAGAATGCAGCACCGGCAGCCAGAGAAAACGCTTTAAATTCAGGAGAAACATTGCCCGGTTAGGCAGCCGCATTACGCTGCTTGCGGCAGCGGCCTGCCCTTCTGCCATATTGGCTTTAGAGGACGATATTGGCAACGTCATATCCTTCACCTCCCAATTCGTAGATAAATACTTCTTCCAAAGTCAAAGGCAGCCAATCCAAAAGCAGGGGCTCATGCTCGCTGATGGCTTCCACCACCTCTGCCTGCCGGCCTTTAATAATCAGCCGCCAGACACTGCCAAACACTTCTTGATTGAGTACCTGGAATTTGCTGCTGACCGTCCGGACGGCCTCTTCGGCATTGCCGGCAAAAGCCACCTGGATTTTGTAAATATTGGCCTTTACCTCATCGAGATTTTTTTCCAGCAGCATCCGGCCTTGATTAAGAATGCCCACATGGTCGCAGACGTCTTCCAGCTCCCGCAGATTATGGGAGGATACCAGCACCGTCATCTCCCGCTCCGCCACATCCTGGAGCATCAGGCTCCAGACCTGCCGCCGCATTACCGGGTCCAGGCCGTCTACCGGCTCATCCAGGATCATGATTTCCGGCATGGTGCAAAGCCCCAGCCAAAAGGCCACCTGTTTTTGCATGCCTTTGGATAACCGGATTAAACGCCGCTTATCTTCAATCGGGAAAGCTTCCTTCAGCCGTTCATAGCGGCGGGCATTCCAGTTTGGATAAATACCGGCATAAAACTGAGCCAAATCCTTGATGGTTGCCATAGAAAAATAATAGAGATCGTCGCTGACGTAGATCATCCGCTCTTTCAGCTTTTCATTTTCCCATATAGGCTGGCCGGCAATGCTGACGCTGCCGCTGTCAGGTCGGAAAATACCGTTCAGCATCTTGATCAGCGTGGTTTTGCCGGCGCCGTTAGGCCCTACCAGGCCATAAACGTTGCCTTTGCCTACATGGATATTTAAACCGTCGATGGCTTGAAAGCTGCCGAATTTTTTATTCAGTCCTTCGCCTCGGATCATGGTCTGCCTCCTTCGTGGTGATCATGGCCTGCCTGGCCGGAAAAACTTTTCTCTTCGTAAGCTTGAACCACCCGGTTTTGGATGGTTTCCAGGGCTATTCCCAAAAGCCGCAGTTTCTTTATCGGCACAGCCATATCCTTCAAAAGAGCCTCGGCCTGGCTTGCTATATGCTCCTGGGTAGGGGCCGCCACAAAATTGCCCTTGCCCCGCACAGAATAAAGATATCCCTGGATCTCCAAATCTCTATAGGCCTTCTGGATCGTATTGGGATTAACGGTCAGCATAGCCGCCAGCTCCCGGACGGAAGGCAGCTGCTGATGGGCAGGCAGAAGTCCCCGGAAAATCATTTCTTTTACTTTTTCCTTGATCTGCTCATAAAGGGGCTGAGGATTACTATAATCCAATTGCAGCACAGCCATAACCTCCCTTCGTTGTATTAACCACCTTTTACTGTATTAACTACAATAGTACAGTTGGTACGCTACAACTATACCGCCGTCTGTTCACACTTGTCAATTTAAGAAATTCTTACAAAAAATCAACATAAGATAGACAAGCCTGGCGGTTCTGCCGGAAACACCAGGCTTGTCTATCTTAAAAACCGGTTTTTTATTTTATTCTCACCAGTTTTATTCTCCCCGCTCTATGGCGGTGAGCTCAGCATCGGTATGGCTCTCCAGAAAACGGATAATCTCCTCCAGCATGTCGCCGGCATGGCCGGCCTCACCGGAGATCACCGCTATGCCAAGGGTCAGGGTTTGATGCCGGTCCTGGGTAGCTACCTCGGCTATGGCGGCATTAAACTTGCTCCTCGCTTTATCGATAAGGCTGCGGCAAACCTGCCGCTTGTCCTTGAGGCTGCGGGCATAAGGTATGGTAAAGGTAAGCCGGGCGGTGCGGGTAATCATAAGAGCCTCTCAAAGGGATTGGCCTGCTCGTAGGCCCAGCCAACCTTCAGCACTTCAAGATCACGATAGCGGTTGCTCATCAGCATCATGCCCACCGGCAGCCCTTCGCTGTTGATGCCCACCGGCACCGTCAATCCCGGCACCCCTAGCGTAGTGCCCATCCGGCAATGGCGGACAGCCATATCGGCGCAAGGTTCCGCTATGCCTTTAGCCATTACCGTATCGCAGCCCAGCTTAAAGGCGGCAACCGGTGTGGTCGGCACCGCCACGGCGTCGACTTTAGCCGCAGCTTCTTCCCAGGCCCGGCGAATGATTTCCCGTTTACGCAAAGCATCCACCAGCTCCACTGCCGTTTCGGCTGTGCCTCTTTCCAGCCGCTGGCGCTCCACCTCTCCGAAAAGCTCCGGCCGCTCAGCCAGGCGTTCTTTATGGAAGTGAGCCGCTTCGGCAAACAGGATCTTGGAGGATACCTCCGGCATCCAATCCATATAAGGAATTTCCAGATATTCGGCCTTGGCTCCCAAGGCTTTTAGTTTATCGATAGCTTTCAAGACCAGCTCCTCTACCTCTGTGTCGGTACGGTCAAAGAAAAAGTTACTGGGAACACCGATAACCTTGCCCTTTAAGTCTCTGGTCTTTGCCAGTTCGGCTGCAAATTGGGCAGGTTGGCCGGCAAATCTATCGGCACAAGGGTCAAGGGGATCAAAGCCGCTGATCAGATCCATGGTCAACGCCAAATCCATGACGCTGCGGGCAATCGGCCCGGGATGATCCATGCTATAGCTCAAGGGCACAATGCCGTAGAGGCTGATCAGGCCATAGCTGGGCTTGAAGCCGGCCACACCGCAAAAAGCAGCCGGCAGCCGGATAGAACAACCGGTGTCGCTGCCCATGGCCATATAGGCCATACCGGCAGCCACCGCAATGGCGCTGCCGCCGCTGCTGCCGCCGGGGGCCCGCTCCGGATTCCAGGGATTGCGGCTTTGGCCGAAGTAAGAGCGGCTGCTGATGGTCAGGGCCCATTCCGAAGTATTGGTTTTGCCCAGCAGAATACCGCCGGCTGCCGCCAGCCGCCGGCCTACGGTGGAATCAAAATCCGGATAATAGTCGCTGAAAAAAGGGGAACCGGCTGAGGTCAATACACCTTTGGTACAATAGATATCCTTTAACGCAAAAGGTATGCCGTGAAGAGGACTTTTTTGGCCGGCGGCAGCGATTTCCGACTCCGCCTTTTTGGCATCCTTGCGGGCCTGCTCTTCCAATACCGTAACGTAACACACCAGATCCTCACTTTTGTCCTTGATCCGGCTCAGGCACTCTTCCGTCAGCTCCACCGGCGAGATTTCTTTTTTGCCAACCAAGGCGGAGGCCTGGGCCATCGTCAGCATGGCCAGACCTGCTTTTGTTGCCTCAGACATGAAATTACCTCCCTCTTTGCTTTTGCGTATTATATCTCTTGGTCAATCTTCTAATAGCCTGGTGAGCCAGATTGCCCAGAAGGATACCGATAATTAAGGCAGCCAAAACATCGCTGGGGTAATGGACATAGAGATAAAGGCGTGAGAAAGCGATAAGGGCCGCCAGAATCAGGGCGGCGGCGCCGGCTTTTTTCCGGTAGCAAAACAAGGCCGCAGCAGCGGCAAAAGAAGCTTGCGTGTGGCCTGAGGGAAAGGAAAAATCTTTAGGAGCATTGATCAGCAGCTGAACGGCAGTATTGAGATCAAAGGGCCGGATTCTGGCCACCAGCGGCTTCAAGGTGATATTCGCTAAAATCAGGCTGAATAAAAGAGCCAGAGCCATGGTCAGACCGATCTTCCTCGTGGGCTTGCTGATCAGCAGCAAAGCAGACAGCAAGATCCAAAACCAGCCATGATCTCCCAGGAAGGTGATCCAAGGCATGATTCTGTCAAGAAAATCACTTTGAAAAGTCCGGCCGATCCAGTCTAAAATACCCAATTCCCATTGTCCTAATGCCGTCATGCTTGTCCAACCTCGTTTTCTATTCTGATGGGAGATTATTTCCCGTTATAGATTTATTATAACGCATTTATGAGCCAAATTTCGACTATAAAAAAAGAAACCGCAAACTTTAATGAGGGCATGACGCAAAGTCCTTAAGCGTCACACACAATCAAAGTTTGTGGTTTTCTGATTTTCTTTCAAATAGCCGACCGGAAGGCTAGAGTGTTTCCATGCTGTCCAGCATGACTCTCAGCAATACGGCGCCGCCTTCCGCGGCCTCCAACGGATAATTCATGGTGATATCAAAGGTTTTTTCTCCTTTGGTGATGCGATGATATTTGACGAGCAATCCCTCTTTTTCCTCGTTTTGCGGCAAAGGGGTCTTCCCATCGGAAAGAGCAATGCGCATATTGATGGTTTTCAGCAAAGGCGAGCTTTCCGAGGGCTGAATGATATCTCCATCTTCAGCGGGGACAAGAACAAAATCCTCGAATAGATAGATAACGTAGCCCGTATCGCTGACCTGCAAATAGGCCGGCAGCAACTCTTCCTGCCCTTCCCGGCTTACGGAGATTTCCTTTACGGGAGGGAATTTATCGCTGTCGATATCAGGAGTCCCAGGTGCGGTGACCGGCTCCGATGCGGCGGGGGCAGAGGGCTGCGTGTCAGCCGGTTGAGAAGGCTGAGAAGGTTGAGAGGGTTGAGAGACAGGCGGCGTTTCAGTGCCGCAGCCGCTAAAAAGAGCTAAGAACAGCAAACAGAAAAAAGGGGTCAGGATGCGCTTAAACCTCATGTCGTTTCTCCTCTTTGTATCGTTTGTTATTGTATTGCTTGCTACATTATAGTCTTTTCATTTCTGCGAATTAATAGACATGATGTAAAAAGTTTATGAAGATACTAAAAACATAGCACCTGCAGAGCAATCTGCAGATGCTATAAGATGAAGTATGACATTTAAGACGTCTGTTATTTTCCTTCTTTAATAAGGGTAATGGAGAAATTTTCCTGAGAATATTGCAGCCCTACGCTGACGCCGTCCTTATTTTTAGCTCCGTAAGCGATGGCGTTATCGCTATTTACCTCATAAGCATCTTCTTTAAAATCCTTCTTTATCTTTTCAAAATAAGCCTCAGCATCCTCTTTCTTAACCTCCTCCAAGGCTATCGACACGGCGTCGTCACTGCTTAATACAGTGATGATCTTGCCGGCCTTGAATTCGGGAATAGCTTTCGCCAAATCCGTTGTAGGCCATTCACCGCCGCCAAAAGTGAACGCTTCCCCTTTTTCGCCTTTGACCGTTACTTTGTCGCCGTCAATATCCACATCGCCGCCGCCGGATTTCTCAATAACCTTTTCCGCCACGGCTTCCGCCGCCTTTTCCTGCAGTTTTTCCTTGGCGCCGCAGCCGGCCAGGGCCAAAACCATAGTAAGCACCAAGAAACTAATCAGATATTTTCTCATGTTAGCCTCTCCCTTATATTATTTAAGAATGGTAAACTTGCCGATAAGAGGCAATTCTTTTGCCTTGCCGCCAAAGCCATTGATTAAGCCCATAATACCTAAGATTAAAACGCCGATCCCAAAGAAAGGCAGCAGCAGCCAGCCAATAATCGGAATAATACCTAAGATCACATTCCCCGCGATAGCTACAATAAATAAGATCAGAGCCTGGTTAGCATGAAATCTGGCGTATCTCGATTGAGGACAGGCAATCAGGGGCAGGAAGAAGAGTAAATAGGCCAACCCCGCCATTGTTTTATTCTGCTCGATATCCTCAGGGGCATAAATTTCACCCTGAGGTACTGCTGTGGACTGATTTTCTATCTTGTTAGGTTCCATATCAATACCTCCATCATAAGATTATTAAATTGCAGTCTGCTATTTACATCCTATAGTAAATCACCGTCTGCGTAATCATCCCCGGGATGATTGTCAAGCGGCTGCAAGGGTGA
The DNA here is from genome assembly GCA_018434325.1 of Clostridia bacterium. Taxonomy (GTDB): domain Bacteria; phylum Bacillota; class Peptococcia; order DRI-13; family UBA5745; genus WRMS01. Next base: position 45,521 of record JAHDPO010000002.1, read on the forward strand.
TTTTGGGGGTGATTTTATGACGGCTTCCGAAATTTCACTACCTACGGCTATGGACAATATGGCGGTGACACTACCTGGTTCGGCGCTCCCACTGCTTGTTTCACCGAAATGAGCAAAATTGCAAGTTTAAAGTGTGCTGCTCCTTCAAAATAGTGGTCATCCTTTGACCGCTACACTAAATATAGCCAAATACAGCTGAAAAACGGTACTCGGACACTTTAAACCTGCAATTTTGCGCATCGGCCTGCTCTCTCCACTGGCTTACTTTTTCATTTATCTCGCCTTATCTGCGGGGGACTCCGGCCCATTATCAAAAAATCCGCCAGCGCCTTATTTTTAAGGCCTGACGGATTTTCTTGATTATTCCTTACTCATATATGCCCAGCTCCACAAACAGCCGGCCCTTTTTTGACTGGCCTCCTACCTCCAAAATCTTGAGGCGACCCTTGCCCCGCAAAGACAAAAGATCCCCCGCCTCTACCTTTTGGTCCGGTTTTTCACAAGGCAAATGGTTGAGCGCCACCAGCCCCGCTTGAATGAGTCTGGCTGCTTCGCTGCGGGATAAGTTAAAGCCTTCGCCAATCAATGCATCCAGGCGCAGGGAAGCCGCCGTCACTGTTTTGCTGCGAATTTTTTCTTGCCGCACCGGAATGTCCGCCAGCTTTACCGCCGTAAGGCTGACGCCGGCGCCGCCGATCTTCGTGATATTATCGTGCAGATAGGCCGCCATCTCTGCCAGGCAAATCACATAAGCGGGGTTCTCACCGGCCAGGATATCGCCTAAAACCTCACGCTCGATGCCTTGAGCCATCATCGTACCCAGAATATCCCGGTGGCCGATATCCCCTTGGCTGCGATAATCGATACGGAAGCCCTGCAAGATTTCCTCGGGCTCGTATCTGCCCCAATCCGGCGCAAGGAAAACAGCAACCTGACGCTGGGCCTCACTGATTCCTCCCTCAAAAACCAGGTTTACTTCCCGGCGGCGGGAAAAATACTGCCTCGCCAGCTCCTGCTCGGCAGGAGTTAAAAAAGCGGAGTGGCTCATACCGGTTTTGGCAGCCCGGCGGGCCAAGTCCTCCATATGCTTGAGCAGAATGCTCATTTGTCTGTCAATATTCATTTCCCAGTACCTTTTTCCGTTTGGCTCCTATTTTTACAATCAGCTTTTCCGTTTTATTCCTTAGCGGCGCATTCCGAAGCGTCTCCCCGCAAAATCTCAATACCATGGGCCAAATGAGGCAAAATATAAGCCAGGCTCTCCCTGACGGCCTTCGGACTGCCGGGCAGGTTGACAATAACCGTATCCTTGCGGATTACCGATGCGGCCCGGCTAAGCATGGCCCGGCCGGTGATGGCCAAAGAAAAGCTGCGAATAGCCTCGGCAATGCCGGGCGCCTGCCGCTCCGCTACCGCCAGAGTAGCCTCCGGGGTCACATCCCGGCGGGAAAAACCGGTACCGCCGGTGGTCAGGATCAAATCCACCCTCTGCCTGTCGGCCAAATCTTTCAAGGCATTCTCAATCTTATCCTGTTCGTCAGGCAAAAGCAAGCTGGCTGCCACCTGATATCCCGCCGCCGCCAGCATCTCCGCAATCAGCGGTCCGCTGGCGTCCTGCCGCTCCCCCCGAAAACCCTTATCACTTAAAGTGATGATACCGGCCCGCAAGGGCCTGTTTTCGGGCAAAACAGCCGTCATCACATCACCCGTCTTGACGACGCCCTCTTTGATTACTTTGGCAAATACCCCTTCCCGGGGCATAATGCAGTCGCCCATTTTGTGATAGATTTGGCAATGGCTGTGGCACTCCTTACCGATCTGAGTCAGCTCAAGAGTCGCCTCGCCACAGTGAAGCAATGTCCCAACCGGCAGCTGACGGAAGTCAATGCCCTCCACTACCAGATTTTCGCCGAAAGCGCCATGATCCACACCGGCCCCCCGGGCATTAAAATCCTGTACTTTATCATAGGAAAGCAGGCTCACCTGCCGGTGCCAATTGCCGCCATGGGCATCGCCCGCCAGGCCCCAGTCCGGCGACAGCCTGGCGCTGCCTATATCGTGCTTTTGAATTCCCCGTATATCGCTGATACAAACGGCCCTGACAATCCCTGTTAATGCAGCCATATTCATCCCCCTATCCTGGACATGTTTTTGATGCCGTGCTTTTCGTCTTCCTGGCCAAAGTGATGGCTCTGAGGCTTCTGCAATATAGCCTCTTCAATAGCGGCAGCCAACTCCTGCCGGCCGGCGCCTTGCCGCAAAAGCCGCCGCAGATCGACGCCCTGCTCATGATAGAGGCAGAGTTTGAGAAAGCCTTGGCTGGTTAAACGGATCCGGTTGCACTCTCCGCAAAAATGATTGCTGACGGCAGCGATCAAGCCGATCCTCCCCAACAGGCCTTCGCTGGCATAATAGCGGGCCGGTCCATAGCCCCGGCGCTCCGAGGTGGGCGACAAATCCGGATACTTCTCCAGCAACCGGAAAAGCACCTCCTCCCCGGACAGCCCGGTAAAGGCTTGACTGCTGGCCGTAGGCATCAATTCAATGAAGCGTACATCCACAGGAATTTCAGCCGCCAGAGCCGCTATATCGGCTACCTCGCCGTCATTTACGCCCAGTATAGGCACGCAATTGATCTTCACCTTCAGTCCGGACGCCACCGTCTTCTCTAATGCTGTAAGAACTTTAGCCAAGCCGTCGCTGCCGGTGAGCCGCTGATAAACCTCCCGCCGCAGCGTATCCAGGCTGATATTGACGCCGTCCAGCCCCATTCCGGCCAAGGCCGCCACATGGGGCTCAAGCAAAAGACCATTGGTGGTCAGGGTTACTCTCTCGATGCCCGGCAGCTCCTTCAGCCGGGCCAGAAAATCAACACTGCCTTTGCGGGCCAAAGGTTCGCCGCCGGTGACCTTAATGGTGCGGATACCTAAGTCCGCCGTCGCGCCGCAGATCTCCAAAAATTCCTCATACCGCAGTATAGCGCTGTGCTCAACCCAAGGCAAATCATTGGGCATACAATATTGGCAGCGCAAATTGCAGCGGTCGGTAATGGAAACCCGCATATAATCGATAGTACGGCTAAGACTGTCTTGCATGGGTTATTTCTCCTTGTTTCGATAAGTCCCGCTTTTGCCGCCGGTCTTCTCCAGCAGATAAACCTCCGAGATGCATATGCCTTTATCCAGGGCTTTGCACATATCGTATATCGTCAATAGCGCCATCGTTACGCCGGTGAGCGCTTCCATCTCCACGCCGGTAATCCCTGTGGTCTTTACCGTACAGGCAGCTTCAATGGCCGCCTCCTCGGGCAAAAGCACAAAATCCAGGCCGGCCTTTTCGATGGGAATAGCATGACACAGGGGAATCAGGGAAGATGTTTTTTTAACCGCCATAATACCCGCTATCCGGGCTACGCCAAGGACGTCCCCTTTGCCTATGGTACCTTGCCGTACTGCCTCAAAGCAGGCCGGCGTCATGGCGATCCTGCCTTTTGCTATGGCCTGGCGGACAGTAACCTCCTTGCCGCCTACATCCACCATGATGGCGGCGCCCTCCTGATCAAAATGAGTGAAGCCGTTGCTATTATCCATAATTAAACTCCCTTGCCGAAGCCGCAATTGGGGAAGGTGCAAAGCTCACAATTCAGGCAGAGGCCGCCGTGGCCCAAAGCTGCCAGCTCCTCAGCCTTTACTTCAAGGCCGGCGATCAGCCTTGGCAGAATCAGATCAAAAATTGTGCACCGGGCATACATGACGCAGCCGGGCAACCCCACCACGGGTACGCCATCGAGATAAGCCAACAAAAACATGGCCCCGGGCAATACGGGAGCACCGTAGCTGACGATCTCCGCCCCTGTATTCTTAATTGCCAGAGGAGTGCGGTCGTCGGGGTCCACACTCATGCCGCCGGTGCATAAAACAATTTCAGCTCCCGCCGCTATGGCCTGCAAGATAGCTGCCGTGATTTCCTGATGTTCATCAGGCAGCAGGGTATGCCAAAGCACGGGGCAATCATACTCAGCCAGCTTCTCGCGGATCACCGGAGTGAAGGTATCCTGAATACGCCCCCGGAAAACCTCGCTGCCGGTGGTAATGACCGCCGCCTTCCGGCTTTGGAAAGGATGCAGCGTCAACAGGGGAATACCGCCGCCGATGGCTTTGGCTTGCTTCATTTTATCTTCGGCAATCACCAAGGGAATAACCCGGGTGCCGGCCAGCTTATCTCCTTTTTTTACCGGGAAATGGCTGTGGCGGGTGGCGATTATGATTTCGCCTAAGGCGTTGATAGCCTTTAACCGGCCGATATCTACCGTCAGCAGGCCGTCCCTGTCGGCAATGGCCTCCACCTTGCCTTCCTTGATTTCCGAAGGGTGCATATGATCGCCGGCACAAATCCGGTAGAGAATTTCCGCACCTTCGTTTTCATGGAGCATCCCTGCCTCGGCCTCCCAAACGTAAAGGTGTTCCTTACCCAAGGAAAGCAAAAGAGGGATATCTTCGGCAGTTACTTTATGTCCCTTGCGAAAGGCTGCATCTTTTATGTGATCTTTGACGATTTGCGTAATATCATGACACAAAACATGGCCTACGGCCTCTTCAGTACGAATTAGTTTCATCGCTTTCTATCCTCTCTATGCCTTTTCTACCGATATGATTTTCTATCGGTTGATCGAATGCAGCAGCAGAATATTTTCCGGCAAAACCTGCAAATAGGAAGGCGCTTGTCCTCCATATTTTTCTTTGCCCACGTTCCACCAGATATCTCCGCTCTCCTTTTCTCCTCCATGGCTGTGAAACAAAACATTCCAATCAAAAGGCCCTTCCATTATACTTCTAACGGTTATCGGAAAGCAATTGGGCGTCTTATCTTCTGACGCCGGCAAAAAATCATGGGCCCGTATGCCGATATAATCGATATCCGGAGGTATTTCCCGCTCCACCCTCAATTCAATACCCCAATCCTCGGCAAATATTGTGCAGGGGCCGGTCTGTCTGGCAAGCGAAAAGTTCTTACAGCCCGTAAGCTTAGCCACAGACAAGAGACCGGGATCTTGAAACAAGCTGCGGGTATCTCCCTGGGCGATACATTGGCCCTCTTCCAGTATAACCAGCTTTCGGCAAAACCGGTAAGCTTCATCCTGGCTATGAGTTACCAGGATCACATCGCCGGAATAATCATCGAGAAAGTCCAGCAGCTCCATTTGCAGCTGCTCTCTGAGATGAAGATCCAAGGCGGAAAACGGCTCATCCAGCAGCAAAACCTCCGGCTCATAAGCAAGAATCCTGGCTAAAGCCACCCGCTGCTGCTGGCCGCCGGAAAGCTGACTGGGATAACGGTGGCCCAGATTCTCCAGCTGAAAACGGCCTAAGAGCCAATCTGTTTTTTTTCGGCGCTGCCCCTTTGCTAAATTGCCCAGAGCGCAGCCGATATTTTCTTCCACAGTCATATGAGGAAACAGGGCATATTGCTGAAATAAATAACCCACCCGGCGCTCCTGAGGCTTGATGCAAATCTTCGCGGCAGCATCAAAAAGCACCCGCTGCCCAACAGCGATCCGGCCTTTTTCCGGCGTTTCGATACCGGCTATACATTTAAGGGTCATGCTTTTGCCGCTGCCGGAGGCTCCCAGGATGCCTAATATTTCATTTTGGGATGAAAAGCTTACGTTCAGTCCGAAGCCTTTCCATTTGCGGGCCACCGCTATATCCAGACTCACTTGCGTCCCTCCCGGCGGGTATATTTGCGTTCTTTGGCGGTGAACCAATTCATGCCTGCCACTACCAGGAAAGAGATCAGCAGGATCACAATGACATAATCGTAGGCCCCGGCCATATCGCCGGCAGCTACAGCCGAGTAAATAGCCAGCGGCAGTGTGCGGGTCTTGCCGGCCACGTTACCGGCAATCATGGCTGTGGCCCCGAATTCTCCCAAGCCCCGGGCAAAGGCTAATATCCCCCCCGAGGCCACCCCCGGCAGAGCCAGCGGCATAACGATCCGCCAAAATATTTTTCCCTCCGGCATGCCTAAGGTCCGGGCCGCCTGAACCAGGGTTTGATCCACCTGCTCGAAAGCCCCCCGGGCCGACCGGTACATTAAAGGAAAAGAGATCACCGCAGAGGCCAATACCGTAGCCGCCCAGGAAAAAGCGATTTTAACGCCGAAAAACTGCAGGAAGAAAAGGCCTAAGGGCCTTTTGACGCCAAACAGATATAACAGAAAAAAGCCGGCTACTGTGGGCGGCAGTACCAGCGGCAAGGTCAAAATACCGTCAAAAATCATTTTTAGCCGCTCCCGCTCCATGCCGGCAACCAGCCTGGCAGCAAAAACGCCGAGGAAAAAGGTGAAGAATATGGATGCGGAGGCGGTCCGCATCGAAATCAAAATTGGGGAATAATCCATGGCACTCCTCCGTAGCAAATTATTAAAAATCCCTGCGGCGGCGCCGCCACTTGGGCCGTAACTCCATGGTCCGGCGCCGCCGCAAAAGAGGAGGGGGGCTATAGATTAGGGGTGAAGCCGTAAGAGCTGAATACTGCTAAAGCTTCCGGGCTCTTCAAAAAATCCACAAACAGCCGGGCAGCTTCCTGCTCTTCTGACCGGGATAATACGCCAACGGGATAAATCACCTTGCTGGCTAAGCTGCCTGCGGGAGCTTCGGCCACGACTTTTACCTTATCTGTGGTAGCTGCATCGGTGGCATAAACAATGCCCACATCGGCGCTGCCTTCGGCAACCCAATTCAGTACTTCGGTTACGTTGGTCCCTTGGCTTACTTTTGGCTGAATTGTTTCATAAACGCCTAAAGAAGTGAGAGCTTCCTTGGCGTAGCGGCCCACGGGAACGCTTTCCGGATCGCCCAGGGCTATGGCGTCAGCTTTGCCAATATCCTGAAAAGCCGCAATATCAGTAGTGGAATCTGCCGGCACAATCAGTACGATGCGGTTTTCCAGCAGCTCGGCAATGGTGTCCGTCTCCACCTTATTTTCGTCCTTCAATGCATTCATTTCTTTCATCGATGCGGACATGAAGACGTCGGCTGCCAGACCTTCATTTATCTGGGTCAGCAGCTTGCCTGAGGAATCATAGGTGCCTTCTACGGTGATATGAGGATATTTCTCAACAAACATCGGAATTAATTCTTCTTTAAAAGAATACTGCAAGCTGGCGGCGGCGGCAATCAGGATCGTTACCGGTTCCTGGGCGGCAGTGGGCGCTTGCGTAGCCTCTGTAGCCGGCGGAGTTTCAGCGCCGGGCTTGGCAGCCGTACCGCAGCCGGCCAGCAGCAAAGCACAGCAAAGCAAAACTGCCATAGTACTCTTAATTCTCTTCATTTTGGATTTCCTCCCTTTTTCCTGACAAGTCACTCTCGAGTTATTTTTATAAATAATTCGACTCTTGCATTATAGCAAATTGCGGCAACTTGTCAAGTAGGGGGCTTTATTTATAGAGCAGCCAGATGATCAGAAATATAGGCAAGCCGATGCCAATAAACAGCCAAAACCTGAAGAGCCATCTGCTGCGGGGCAGCTGATTCTTCAGCTGTTTTTCCGCCATTAATCGCGCTTCCACCTCCCTTTGCTGATGCTTTGCTTTGGCATCCTCGTAGTGGCTTCTGTGGTTATCAAACATGCTCTTCCCTCCTTTATTTTGCATAAGGGGCGCCCGGAATAGCACCACTCTACATCTACATTATACACGTTTTCCCAAATTTTTTCCAACGTCATATCCTCTTCAAGAATAGTCGCATAGCAAAAGAACCCGCCATTCCTCAAATAAGGAATTACGGGTTCTTTATGGGCGATGACGGGATCGAACCGCCGACATCTTGCTTGTAAGGCAAGCGCTCTCCCAGCTGAGCTAATCGCCCGGGGAATGGTGAGCCATCCGCGACTCGAACGCGGGACACCCTGATTAAAAGTCAGGTGCTCTACCGACTGAGCTAATGGCTCTTGCTTGGCCAAATGGCCTCACATTCACGAATTATAACAGCTTCTTACCGGACTTGTCAATGGTTATTTTAAAATACCATTTACTTTGTTTACTTTCCGGCTTTTGTCGGCAAAGCCCCTATTTTATTGTCGCTTTGCGAGCAAAGCACTGCTTTACTGTCGCTTTGCTTGCTCCAGGCATTCGTAAACCAGTTTTTGAAATTCATTGACGTGGATGGTGCAGCCGGTGACGGCGTCGGTGTACCCTTCCTCGCTGACGGCAAGGGCGTCGATACCGTTGCGCAGCACAAACTGCTCCGCCGCCAAAGCCTGATCATACCATTCATTGGAAGCTCCGGCGGCCAGCATGCCGTAAAGGCCGCTTTTGGAGTACTGCTTCTTATGGATAGGAATGCTGTCGTCTTTATAAATAGCATCCCAATTAATTTTGATGATTTTGCCGTTTTCGATGGTAATCTCTACCGTCTCTTTCCAGCCGCTATTGGGAAACTCCGCCACTTGGGCGCTATAGACGCCGTCATTATAGGGCGACCGGTTCATGCCCATCAGAAAAAGGGCTAAAACCAGGATCAAGACGAGGGCGCCTGCAATCAGGAAAATTCGTTTCATCTTATTATATCCTCCCTTTCAGGCCCCATTAAAGGGCCGCCGCTCCATCCGACAGCAGCCGGAATTGGGATACCAATTCTTTCAGCAAGTGGGACTGCTGAGATATCTCGCCGGCAGCATTGGCTGACTGGCTGGCAATAGAACTGTTTTGGTCCACAATTCTTTTTACGTGTTCCACAGCCTCCAAAAGCCGCCGGATATCCTCAAGCTGTTCCTTTGAGAGGAGAGTAATATCATTAATGATGGAGTTGCTTTGCTCCACACCGGTAACGATATCGCCCAGCGATCTGGAAGTGACTTCAGCAATGGACGTGCCCAGGGCCGCTTTTTGGATGGTGTCCTCAATCAGCACGCCGGTTTCCTTAGCGGCGGCAGCGCTTTTGGTAGCCAGGTTCCGTACCTCTTCGGCCACTACGGCAAAGCCCTTGCCGTGCTGGCCGGCTCTGGCCGCTTCTACTGCGGCGTTAAGGGCCAAAATATTCGTCTGGAAGGCGATGTCGTCAATAACCTTAATCACCTTGCCGATAGCCTGACTGGCCTTATTGATATCCGAAGCGGCCTGGTTCATCTGGGTCATCTTAACCGTGCCTTGCTTGGCATTCTCCCGGATGTTTTCCACCATATCGACGGCTTGCTGGGCCAGGCGGGTATTGTTTTCTGTTTTCTTGCTGATCTGCTGTATGGTATCCGACAGCTGTCTTATGGAATCAGACTGGGTCGCAGAACCGCTGGCTAAGAGCCTGGAGCCCTCGGAAAGCTGCCCTGCCTTATCGTTGACTCGCTCGGTAGAACGGGCAATCGTGCCGAATTTCTGATTGAGGTTATCCAGCATTTTGTGGACGGCCAGGCCCATGGTGTCTTGTTCTGACTGTAAGGCTACTTCCCGGGTCAAATCACCGTCGGCTACATAGGACAGATTACGGTCAAAGCTATGAAGCCTGTCTACAGTGACCGACAGAGCCTGGGCGCATTCTGCCGTTTCATCTTTCCCGGCAGCCACCTTATCCAGGTTTCTTGCCAAAGCCCCTTCTATCTGCAAATTGCCGGACTGGCCGATATTGACCAGAACATCCCGTATATAGCTTACCGGCCTGGTGATCGATCTCATGATGATCGTCGCCATAACCATCGCCGTCGCTATAGAAAGAAGAGAAACGGCTACCACAATAATCAGAGCAATTTTATTGAAATCCTGGGTCTCCTGCATTTTTATGGCCACCATGTCGTCGATATCCTTGATGGCATTGGATAAAGATTCGTGAGCCAATAAGTTGATCCGGCGGGTAGCCCCGGCTTTGCTGCGGAAGTCTTCTATTGCTTGGGGAGATAAGCCGTCTCCGGCCTTCACACCGCTTTCCATACCTAAAAGATCTTGCCGCCATTGGCTGTACAGACCTTCAAAATCCATAATTTTTTGACGGTAGGCAGCCAACTCCGGGTAGGCCTCAATATACTCGTTGAGCTTTTTTATCCGAATGTCGCAGTACAGCAGCTGCTTTACCACATTACCGTAAGCTTCGGCAGACCGGGTCTCATATAATACCCCGGCAGATATCCTGGTTTCATTCAGGATATGCATTAAGTCGTTGGCGTTGCTTTGCAGGCCGCTGTAAACATCCACCTCGTCGATATTAGCTCCCGTGCGGGCTGATGAAATGATAGACGTAACAGCAATAACCAATAGAAGCAGGACAACACAAGAAAAACCCAGTGAGATTTTAGTACCGATCTTCAGGTTCCCCACAAATTCACCTCATTTATTGCAATATTCTTTTTACCATATTCTTTTACTATTATCGCACATTTCAGAATAGAAACAATGAATAATCTTAAAAAAATCGAGGGAAATCCCTCGATTTTACTGTGTTTATTGAAAAATAGACGAGAATAGTTACTATTTCTGTTATTTACCGGCTTAATATATTCCTGGCTGCCAGAATTCCGCTGACGGAAGCCTGCATCAAGCCCCGGGTCAGGCCGGCGCCGTCGCCTACGGCATACAGACCGGAAATAGCCGTTTCCATATTGTTATTCACTTCGATTTTTGAAGAATAAAACTTAGCTTCCACACCATAGAGCAAGGTTGCCTTGCTGTAAAGGCCCGGCGCCACTTTATCCAGGGATTTCAAGGTCTCCATGATGGAGGTTAAGAAACGCTGGGGCAGCACAAAGCTGAGATCTCCCGGCACTGCGCTTTTCAGGGTGGGGATCGTAGTGGACTTAGCCAGCCGGCTTTTGTCGCTGCGGCGGCCTTTGATCAGGTCCTCCAGCCGCTGCACCATGATACCGCCGCCGGTAAGCATGTTGGCGCATTTGGCAATATATTTGCCGTATTCAATAGGCTGATTAAAAGGCTGGGTAAAGTTGCTGGATACCAGCAGCGCGAAGTTGGTGTTGCCGGTTTTCAGCTTGGGATCATGAAAGCTGTGGCCGTTAACCAAAGCCACGCCGCCTTCGTAGCTTTCCTCGGAGACAATGCCGCCGGGGTTCATGCAAAAGGTGCGCACCTTGTTTTCAAAGGTATCGGAATAATAAACCAGCTTGGCTTCGTACAGCTCCCTCGTCAGATGATCCATGACGGAATTGGGCGTTTCCACCCGGACGCCGATATCCACTGAATTATTGATGGTGTTGAGCTTAAGCTGCCGGGCCTGATCCGTCAGCCATTCCGCCCCGCCCCGGCCGGGAGCGGCAATAATCCGCTCCGCCCTTACTTCCTCCTGGCTGCCGTCGCTATTTTGCAAGACAGCGCCTACAGCCTTGCCTTCTGCCACCAGGATATCCACCACCGGCGTCAGGGGCCGGAACTCAATCTTCTTCTGCTCCACCAAATCTACATAAATATTTTTCAGCACCGCAAAGCCGGTCTCCGTACCCATATGACGGACGGGGCAAGGCACCAAAAGAATGCTGTGACGGGAGGCGGCGTAAGAAATATCCTCCACGCTCTTTGTATTGAGGCCGTGAACCTGATCCGGCGCCCCAAAGTGGCGGTAAATTTCATCGGTATAGTCGATCATTTCCTGGGTCTGGCTTTGGCCGATATAATCAGCCAGCTGCCCGCCCACCGCCGGTGAAAGAGAAAGCTTGCCGTCGCTGAAAGCGCCGGCGCCGGCCCAGCCGTTCATAATAGCGCAAGGCCGGCAATGAGCGCATTTGCCGGTTTTCGGTATGGGGCAGCTTCTCTCTTGAATCTTGCGGCCCTTATCCACCAGCAGCACCTTAGCCTCAGGCTTATTTTTGACCAGCTCATAGGCGGCAAAAATTCCCGCCGGACCGGCCCCGATGATCAATACGTCGTAAACCTTCATTTCTTATCCCCCTACTCGGCGCTGTCGCCGCCTCTCTCGTAACCTGTATATAGATTGAAAAACTTCGTAAACCTGTCGTCAAAGCCCAGTTCTATGGTGCCTACGGGACCATTGCGGTGCTTAGCCACAATGATCTCGGCAATACCCTTGCGTTCCGTATTGCGGTCGTAATAATCCTCCCGGTAAATAAACATAACCAAGTCGGCATCCTGCTCCAAAGCCCCCGATTCCCTGAGATGGCTGAGACCCGGCCGTTTGTCGCCGGTTTTTTCTACCTCCCGGGACAGCTGGGATAAAGCGATTACCGGTACCCGCAATTCCCGGGCCAGAGCCTTCAAAGAGCGGGAAATCTCGGAAATCTCCTGCTGCCGGTTTTCGCCGCCTTTGCGGTCGCCCTGCATCAATTGCAGATAGTCCACCAGGATCATTTGCAGATCATTCTCCGCCTTCATGCGGCGGGCCTTCGATCTGAGCTCGGAAACGCTGATGCCCGGCGTATCATCCACGTAGATAGGAGATTGAGACAGCACCGCTGCCGCATCCACCAGCTTGGCCCATTCGTCGCCTTTCAGCCGGCCGTTGCGCAGGGCGGTTTGCTCGATATTGGCCCGGGAGCTGATGAAACGAATCAGCAGCTGCTCCCTGGACATTTCCAGGCTGAATACGGCCACCGGCGCTTTAAAACGCACCGCCGCACTTTCTGCCAGGTTTAAGGCAAAGGCCGTCTTGCCCATGGAAGGCCTGGCGGCCAGGATCACCAGATCCGAAGGCTGCCAGCCGCTGGTAAACTGATCTAAAGCCGTGAAATAAGAAGGAACGCCGGTAATACCCTCCGGCCGTTGGGACAAACTTTCGATTTGATTGACCATGGCCGGCAAAAGCTCCCGGATAGGAGTCAGCCCCTGGCTGCTGCGGCCCTGGCCAATTTCAAAAATCGCCTGCTCCGCCTGACCGATGAGTCCGTATATATCGTCGACATCTTCATAACAGCGCAGCCCGATTTCTCCGGTGACCCGGATCAGCCGCCGCAGCAAGGCTTTATCCAGAACGATCCTGGCATAATACCGGATGCCTGCCGACGTGGGTACCAGATTGGCCAGGGAGGCCAAGTAGCTCATGCCGCCGCACTTATCCAGGGCGTCCTTTTGCCGCAGGGCTTCCGTCACCGTCACCAGGTCTACCGGCTGCCCCTCCTGCTCCAGGCTTCGGACAGCCCGGAAAATCAGGCGATGGGCATCCCGGTAAAAGTCTTCTTCATGCAGAAGCTCACTGCCGATGACGATAGCTTCTTTGTCCAAAAGCATGGCGCCCAGGGCGGCCTGTTCGGCTTCCTGGCTGTATGGAGGCATTCTGTCAACATCCATATTGTCCTCAGACGGCCTCCGTTACGATGATCTTCTTTGCCAGCACTACTTCGGGATGGAGTCGAACCAGCACCTCATGCTCTCCTAAAGATTTGATGCTGCCTTTGATCTCAATTTTGCGCCGGTCGATGGTGAGGCCATAGGTCTGCTCCAGCACATCGCCGATATCTTTATTGGTAACGGCTCCAAAAAGCTTTTGGCCGCCGCCGGTTTTGGCCGGCACCTTAATCTCCAGGTCCTTCAGCTGATTAGCCAGCCCTTTAGCCTGAGCCAGATCCGCCGCCTTCTTTTCAGCCAGCATTTGCTGCTGCCGCTCCAATTCCTTCATGTTGGCGCCCGTAGCCTCTATCGCCAGTTTCTTGGGAAACAGAAAATTGCGGGCGTAACCCTCGGCTACATTTACCGCCTCGCCTTTTTTTCCGCTGCCCTTCACGTCTTCCAGCAAAATAACTTTCATGTAAGATCCTCCTTTGTTACTTCTTTTTCTTCAGTAAATCCAAGCCCCGAAAATCCATAAACACATCAGCTACGCCTATAAAAGAAATGGGGACCAGCAAATTGAAAAAGGTTATAAAGATAGCTATGACCAAAAGCAGTTTATAAAATCGCTGGCTTTGGGGTGGAGCTTTTTTAATATAATGGGAAATAACGCCCATGCCTTGAAAAAAATAAAGCGCCAGAAAAATCATGGTTATATTCTGGCCGGCCATCGGCAGCGAGAGATTGCCGGGGAATAAATAATTGCCGGCCACCGTCAGGCCAACGCCGCCGATAATCCCATAGACAAAGGGCAGGGGCAGCTGAAAATCCGCCAGCTTCGTCACCGGCGGAAGGGTTATCCGTAATTTGCCTAAGATCAGCTGCGCCACCATGAAATTGGTGAGAGCCGTCGTCAGGGAGCTGATCAGCAAAATAGCCGGCAAAAGGTAGATCATCAGGGCAAAAATTTCTGTTATATAAGCCGTCAGTTCCTGTGCCGTCATCTTTATGCTGGTTAAAAGCCCGTAATCTGCCGCCATCTGTACGACCTCAGTGACGGTGGCGCTGTCAATGGAAAACATCTTTTCAAAGCTTAATCCCATGACGAATATGGAAATTGCCAGGGAGGCGGCTATGCCGATGAAGGCGGCAACAGTAGTGTAGATGACGGTTTTTTCTGTACGCCAGCTACGGTGGAAGCCGAAGCCCAGGACTAAGGCCGGGCCGGCGGAACGAATCAGCATGCTCAAAGCATTCAGCGGCGTGGAGATGATCAGGATCACCAAACCGGCTACCGCCATGGTCAAAGCTCCGGCCCTCATGCCGTGGTGCAGGCAGATCACCACCACCGGCAAAGTCCATACCAGCATAACTATGGGCGTCAGCATGGGAATATAGATGCCAGCCATGGCCAAAACCGCCGTCAAGCCGGCCATAACCGCGCCTTCCGTAAGCGCTTTCGTCTCCATACCTAATCTGGAATTGGCCATTCTCGTTCTTTCCCCTTTTCCTCTCCAGTGTCTTGCAATATTTATTCGTACTCTTTAGGATAACATAATTATCCTGCCTTGGCTACAATGAAAAAGGCTGCCTCGTAGGAGACAGCCTTGATGAACCATACGTACTGTTTGCTGGCCTTATTCTGCGCTAAAGGGCAGAAGAGCCACGTTTCTGGCCCGTTTGATGGCAATGGTCAGCTGCCGCTGATGCTTGGCGCAATTGCCGGAAATCCGCCGGGGATAGATTTTGCCCCGTTCAGAAATATATTTCTTTAAGCGCCCGATTTCTTTGTAGTCGATGCTTTCTACTTTATCGACACAAAAGCTGCATACGCGTTTGCGGGGGCGCCGTTGGCGGTCACGTTTCACCTTGTTTCCCTCCTATACTAAGAATTAAAAGGGGATGTCCTCGTCCGTAAAGCCGATATCGCTGCCCATGGAGCCGCCTTCCGATCTTTTGCCTTCGCCTTTTTTATCGAGAAAGCGCACCGTGTCCGCTATCACTTCAGTCATCCAACGGCGCTGGCCGTCCTGACCGTCAAAACTGCGGATCTGTAACCGGCCGTCTACGGCAGCTAAGCTTCCTTTGCCCAAATAATTGGCGCAGTTTTCTGCCTGCTTCTGCCATACAACGATGTTGATAAAGTCGGCTTCTCTCTCTCCTTGAGCGTTTGTCCGAGCCCGGTCCACCGCTAAAGTAAATGTAGCAACCGCCGTACCGTTAGGCGTATATTTTAACTCCGGATCTTTGGTCAGCCGGCCGATCAGTATTATTCGGTTTAACATAAGAACACCGTCCTGTCATTACATCCTGTCAAAAGTGCCATACCTTGTCAGGCCTTGTTCTTTATTTTTCGTCTTGATTAATGATCATGAATCTCAGCATATTGTCTGAAATTTTCATGATGCGGTCAAGCTCTTTTACCACGGCCGGTTCACTCTTAAAGTTCATCAGCACATAGTAGCCTTCGAAGAGATCCTTGATCTCATAAGCCAGGCGGCGCTTGCCCCATTTGTCAACGGAAACCAGCTCTCCTTGACCGTCGGTGACAATGGCGGAATACTTTTCAACAGCCTGCAGAATGGCTTCTTCCTCCATGTCCGGCTTCAAGATATACATGCACTCATAGTTTCTCATTTGACTTCACCTCCTCCCTTCGGACTAAACGGCCCCGCTATGATAAAGGCTTGTAGGCATCAAACCTTCCGGCGGAGCAGGGATACAACTTGATTATATTATCATAAAAACAATTAATAAGCAAGGACAAAAACTTACGGCTAGCCCTGCGGCTGGTCCAAGCCGGGTCCCGCAGCCTTTCTGACCAGCTTCAGCAGCTGCTCCCGCTGCATCAGCATAATGTGACCGCAGCCCATACATTGCAAACGATATTCCCAGCCGGGCCGCAGCACCTTCCAGTCTTTACTGCCGCAGGGGTGAGGTTTCTTTAATGTCAGTACGGTTCCTTCTATGTAAAGACTCATACTTTCTCCTCCAGGATCACCTGCGTATGGGGATAGGCTATAGCTATGCCCGCTGCCGCCAAAGATTCTTTGGCCTTTTTCCGCAAGGCTCTCTCAATTCCCCATTGCTCCATCGGCTGCGACTTGCCGGTCATGCGAACCACCATACCGGCGGCCGTCAAATCTATGATACCTAATGCCGTAATCTTCTCCCGGATGATTTCTGTAAATTCCTCGTTGACGGCGTCGCAAGCCTTTTGCAGCACCTCGACTACCCTGTTGATATCCTCCTCATAAGACACCGCCAGCTCCACCAGCACCCGGCTCTTTCCCCGGTGATGGTTCGTCACTAAAGTCATGCCGCCGTTAGGCAGGATATGCAGCCTGCCGTCAAAATCTCGCAGGTAAGTGCAGCGCAAATTGAATTGCTCCACATAGCCGGCAACACCCTGGGCCTCGATGTATTCGCCCACTAAGTATTGATCTTCCAGCAAAATAAAAAATCCCGTGATGATATCCCGGCACAGGCTTTGGGCGCCGAAAGCCACCGCCACGCCTAAAACGCCGGCAGTGGATAAAATAGCCATCACCGGTACATGGAGGCGGTCCAGAACAGTTACGGCCATAACGAAATACAGGCCGTACTTCACTATGTTTTTCAGCAGACCTTCCAGGGTTTTGATACGATTGTGATCAAAGGGCCTGGACACTCTGTTCAATCGGGCCTTGGCCAGACCGTCGATCAGGGCGTTGGCCACCCGGATTAAAATCATGCCCCCGATGATGATCAAAACAGGCACAAGGATCGCTTCAATAATCTGCTGATTTTCTCCCAGGTAGTTTTCAATCCACACTTTCATGTCTTGTCCTTTTTCAATACTCCGGTTGATCAAGTATCTTGTTTATCGCCTTTTGGCGTTCTTCCTCTACCCAGGGATCAACATCTTCACCTATTTCCCTGAGATAAGGCAAGGCCTCCCTCTCGCCCCAGCTGCCTAAAAGCAGTACGGCTCTTCCCCGCAGCCGCCAGCTGGGATGCTTAAGATAGCCGATTACATTGCCCCACAGGGCCTTCATCTCCAGCTTTTCGGCGGCCTGCAGCGCTGCCCTGACCAGCTCTTCGCCGCCAGACATCAGGGCCAGGAAGGTCAAAGCCTCGCAGCGGTCATCTTTTATTTCCGCTAACAGTTGGAGAATTTGGGCTTTCAGACCGGAGGGGCAGTCCTGGCCAAACCAAAGCTGCCAAAGGCGATCCGCCCCTTCAGAGTCTAAGGCCAGCAATACCTCGCCGGCTTTCACCGAGCTATGATTTTGCCGCAGCATCATTTGAGCCAGCGGCTCCAAAATTAAGGCCGGCGGACAGCTTTTCAGCGCAGCCGCAGCTGCCAGCTGCAAAACTTCCTCTCGTTCCTCCAAATATTTCAGTAAAAGGCTGACGGCCTGAGGGCTGCCGCTGCGGCCCAGGTAACCTAAAAACTCCAAGGCCAGGGGCTGATCTTCCCGCCGCCGCAATTTTTCTCCCAGCCAATCCTCCTGGCCTTGAAACAAGACTTCCGCTAATCCTTGGATTTCCTGGTTGGAAAGCCGACGCCGGTGAGTTTTGATTCTGGCCCAGTTTCCTTCGATGTCCATCTTGCACTCCGCTTTCTGCATCACGCCACCCAGGGTATCACGTAAATCTGATAAATACCGGCCAGCCAGCTAACTAATTTTGAATCCAGGAGATAAGGATATATCCGGGCCATACCGCCGGCCCCGTCGGACATCAGGATAACGGGATAGACCAGACCGCAAAAGATCACCAGAAAGGCCGCAGCCAATACCGTAGTCACTATCATGCCCAGCAATCCGTCAAACAGGCCTAAGAAGGTTTTGCCTTCACTATCGGCAAATAGCATGCCCAAAAAGCTTCTTACCAAAAAGGTGATCAGCGACCAAATGATCATAAAAAGCACAGCCCATAAGATGCTTTGGCTGATTTCCCGCATAAGGACGCTGACGATCAATTCCGGCGAGGGCACCGACTCCGCCGGCGCTTTTTCCAAAGCCCGCTGCAGATAAGAAGCTACCTCCGGCGGCAAAGGCAGGGCTAAAAGGCTGGTCTTAATGTCTTGCAGAGTTTGAGCCGTTTGGCCTAAGGTGCGGATCAGCTCCTGCAAAGAATCGGGTATTCTGGCGCTTAAAAACTCCGCCAGTTTAGTCTCCACTCCCCAGTAGCCCTCCAGCCAAGCCTGGGACAGGGGGGTCAAAAGCCAAGCCGCAACCAGTCCGGCAATACTGCCGATGAAGCCTTTGAAAGCGCCCAGCAGTCCCACCTGATAACCGATGAATGCCGCTATGGTAATAAAAAGTATAATGATGATATCGGCCCAAGGCATTATCCGGCCTCCTTAATTCAGGATAGATAAATTCTTAATGATATTCACTGCAATGATCAGGGTCCACCAGCTTGCGATACTCGTCAATAACCTGCTTCATATCCTCCCATACTAATGCCTTAAGATTGGGATTTCGCAAAAGAGCGGCGGGATGGTAAGTCGGCATCACCTGAATGCCCTGCCATTCCAGGAAGCGGCCCCGGCTGACGCTGATTTTAGCCTTGGGATCCACTAGTCCCTGCAGAGCGGTGGCGCCTAAAAGAATAATGATTTTTGGATCCACCAGCCGAATCTGCTCCTGCAGGTAAGGCAGGCAGGCCTCTCTTTCCACCGGCAACGGCGTCCGGTTCCCCGGCGGGCGGCATTTTACGATATTGGCTACATAAGTATTTCTCTCCCGGGAAAAACCGGCTGATTCCAGAATCATATCCAAAAGCCGTCCGGCCCGACCCACAAAGGGACGCCCCAGCTTATCCTCTTCCTGGCCGGGGCCTTCCCCGATAACCATTAGACCTTTTCCCAATATGCCCTCGCCAAAAACCACCTGCCTGCATTCTTTGCGCAGGCCGCAGCTTTGGCAAGCTTCTGCTCTCTTTTGCAACTGCGCCATCAGCATATTCTGTTCCATGATGATGCTAAGCTCCTCTTATTCTCTATTTCCCGGGCAATACTCCCGCCTCATTATAACATGAGATTAAAGGTTTTGCCAATGGAGCGCGGTCTTTTGCCGGCAGCGGCCCGCGAAGAAAACCTCAAAAAAAGGCACTGGGATCAATTTTGACCCAATGCCTTGCTGCTGCTTTTTTCGCCTGGCTCTACTTATAGCTTAGGCTATATTTTCTTCTTCTTGCTCTTGGTTTAAGGTATTGAGGGTGCGGCAACTGCCGATGAATTCGGCGCCTTCTTCCATGATCAGATTGCCCATGGTGGCGTTGCCTCTTAATTTAGCCTTGCTGCTAAGCTCAATCCTGCCCTTCGCCGTAACATCGCCCTTGATCGTGCCGCAAATATAGAAATTGCGGGCTTTGAGGTTGCCTACACAAGAGCCTTTATCTCCGATATATACATCGCCTTCCGTCACTACATCACCGGTGTGGCTGCCGTCAATTCTGATGCTGGTCTCCAGCCAGATATTGCCCTCAAAGCGGCAGTCTTCACTGATGATGGTGCCTACGGCTTCTGCTCTGTCTTTTGCCATTATTTCTTTGCCTCCCCGGCGTCCAAAACCTTCATCGGATCGATGAATTTGCCCTCTAACTGGATACCGAAATGAAGGTGGGGTCCGGTGGCCCGGCCGGTGCTGCCGCACTTGGCAATAACGTCGCCTTTTTTCACCGTCTGGCCTTCAAGCACATCGATACTGCTGCAGTGGGCGTATTGGCTGACGTAGCCGTAGCCGTGACTGATCAGTATCATCTTGCCCCAACCGGATTTCACGCCGGCAAAGGTAACTACGCCATCACCGGCAGCCCGGATAGTCGTACCGGTCTTATTGGCGATATCAATACCTTGATGGAATTCGGTGCCTCGGCCAAAAGGATTACGCCTGGTGCCGAAAGGAGATGTAAAAATACCATTCATCGGCCATTGGCTGGGCAGCGCCGCCTCAAAGGCCAACTGCTTGTCCACATCGTCTTTGAGGTAGAGAAGCTCAGTGGCTTGCTCAGTCATCTGCAGATCCATATCCAGCAACTCCTGACGCAAATCCTCTAAGGTATCCATCTCTTCCTCGACATTGCCCTCTGCACCGGCTACGTCGCTGTCGCCCCGGGAAACGGTATAACCGGCTACTGCCCGGCTTTCGCCGCTGCTATCCTCTTCTAAGCCTACTTTGCTCCGCACCTCGGAATTCAAAGACTCTATGGCCTCGATCTTCACCTTCATATTGCCGGCAATATCCTGCAAATCTTTGATCATCACGGCCTGATCCTGATTAGTACTGGTCAGGTCTTGATTCTCCTCATTTAAAGCGACTAAAATCTTTTTGCTATCGAGATAATCCTGAGTCAAATAAGTGGCTGTGCTGCCAAATGCAATCAATGACGCACAAAAAATACTGAAACCAATTTTAAATTTTTTGGTTGAAATACGGATGTCCCTAATGGGGCTGCCGGGACCACCCATAACCATAAATGTGATCTTATCGTTGCGCTGATGTTTTATGTCCAACATAGAGTTTTCTTTTTTAGAAAGAATACTCAAGACCTCTCCCCCTGTCTTTCGAAAATACTGTTTTTAGCAGATTCTGATTTTTATCTATTTTAGCAAATGCTTGTTCATATTTTGTTAACATTATAGACGAATATTGCTCAAAAAGCAAGCAAAAAAATCCGCCACTATATGTAGGCAAATGCTGATAAAATAAGGCTAAACCTAGTAATTTCCTGTCGTTTTTTGCTCTAAGACCAGAAGCCTACCAGCAGGCAGATCAAGAGCAGAGACGGCAGCATATTGGCCGTTTTAAATTGCTTAATCTCCAGCATATTGAAGCCTATGGCCAGGATCAAAACACCGCCGACCGCCGTCATTTCCGTAATCATAACATCCGTCAGATACTGCTCGACCCAGCGGGCTCCCAGTACTATGGCCCCTTGATAGACGCCGGTGGTTACGGCGGAGCCCAGAACGCCGATACCCATAGTTACGGTAAGCACGGCGGCAAAGATGCCATCCAGCACCGCTTTCGTCACCAGGATACTATATTCTCCCTGGAGACCGCCCTGGAGGCTGCCCATAATACTCATGGGACCAATACAAAAAAGCAGCGTGGCATAAACGAAAGCTTTGCTGAAGCCGTCGCTGCCGGCGGCCAGCTTGTCCTCTACCCTTTTGCCGAATCTTTCCATGGCGCCGTCAATATCTAAGGCTTCACCCAGCAAGCTGCCGATGACCAGGCTTAAAAGCAGCTGAATAAAGTGGTTAACCTGCAAAGCCATCTGCATACCCAGAAGCAGCAATGCCAACCCCCCTGCTTTGATGGCGCTTTGACGATAATTCTCTTTTAACCTGTTGCCGAAAAGTCTGCCAATGAGGCAGCCAAAGGCGATTGCCGCTACGTTGATTAAGTTGCCCCACATATGTTTTATCCGCTTCCCAACATTCTGATTTCTCCACAATGCCTCCGATTATACCACTTTTCCTGAAAAAAGGCGAGTGGTTTGAGGAGAAGCCGGTCTGCCGCCAGTGACTGGTAGCGGCTGGCAATGCCGGCAGTGGCTCGACTCGGCAGTGGCCCAGCTTTCTGTGCAGAATTTACGGTTGTATGCAAACTGACTAATTCAGCTGAGCAAAATTTGCGTTTGTAGGTAAAATGCAAAGGGCATATTTCCGCATAACCGCAAAAAGGTCACGGAATCGGCCTGAATTTGGCTTAAAAGCCTTTGCAAATCGCCTACAGCCGAAAAAATTGCACAGACTGCCGCCGGAAAACACCTACAACCGCAAAAACTGTACAGAAGCTATCCCGAGACCACTTTTTACCCTTAGTCCCGGCTGCTCAAATTTGCGAGTCGTGTGGTGTTTGACCGGGTTGCAGGCCCGTTTTGGGGGGCTGGCAGTTACACACAGCTCCGTTTTTTGAGTGTACTTGTTTTCGACTCTTAATTTACATATCCCCACCAGTCCGTCTGCAGCTCAAAAAAACTGCCGCGGTTCGATGAACTGCGGCAGTTTTTCTAAAGCTTCTAAATATCTTTTCTGTTTCCCATCTCGACTGGTCTGGCCCATCCTGGCCTCCCGGTCAGCCTTCCTTATTTCTTGGCGGCAGCCTCGGGATCGGGGATTTCCACATTGTACTTGCCCCGGCAGGTGTAATGGGTATGCAGCAGATGATGAGATTTCTCACCGAGAGGCTTGCCCAGGAACTTCTCATAGACTTCCTTAATAGCCGGATTGTCGTGAGATTTCCGCAGCACTTTGCCCCGATCCTCGGCGTAAATGGCTTTGCGCCGCACTACCTGGTATTCTTCGTCCATATCCAGCCGCTGGCCGCTGGTGACCAGAGGCTGACCGCCGCCGCCGACGCAGCCGCCGGGGCAACCCATGACCTCGATGAAGTGGTATTTCTTTTTGCCTTCCTTCACAGCATCCATCAGCTTGCCGGCATTGGCCAGGCCATGGGCCACGGCTACCCGGACTTCACCGTAGTTCGGCACATCCAGGCTGGCTTCCTTGATGCCTTCCATACCCCGGACAGGCTCCAGCTCCAGATTGGGCAAAGGCTTGCCGGCCACTACTTCATATACGGTACGGATAGCGGCTTCCATAACGCCGCCGGTGACGCCGAAAATATCGGCAGCACCGGTGCCGATGCCCATGGGAGCATCAGCCACTTCGTCGGGCAGATTGACAAAGTCAATACCGGCCCGGCGCACCATGGCGCCCAGCTCTCTGGTGGTCAGCACAGCATCCACATCAGGTACGCCGTCACGGCTCATTTCCGGCCGCTGACATTCGTATTTTTTGGCCGTGCAAGGCATAATCGATACAGAATAAATGGATTCGGGATCGATGCCTTCCGTTTCCGGGTAATAGGTTTTGGCTAAAGCGCCAAACATTTGCTGGGGTGATTTGGCGGTGGACAAGTTATCCAACAGCTCAGGGTAGGTATGCTCGCAGAACTTGATCCAGCCGGGGCTGCAGGAGGTGATCACCGGCAGTTTGCCGCCGTTGACCAGGCGGTCGATGACTTCGTTGCCCTCTTCCATGATTGTTAAATCGGCGCTGAAGTCCGTATCGAAAACCCTGTCAAAGCCCAGGCGGCGCAAAGCTGCCACCATTCTGCCGGTAACA
Source organism: Clostridia bacterium (assembly GCA_018434325.1). Classification (GTDB taxonomy): domain Bacteria; phylum Bacillota; class Peptococcia; order DRI-13; family UBA5745; genus WRMS01. The sequence continues at coordinate 68,862 of JAHDPO010000002.1, forward strand.
GGCGTACCCATGGGCAGACCGAACTCTTCACCTAAAGCTGCCCGCACGGCGGGAGCAGTCTGTACGATCACGTGCTTTGTCGGATCAGCCAGAGCCTGCCAGACCCGCTTCGTATGATCCGTCTCTCTTAATGCGCCTACGGGACAAACGTTGATGCATTGCCCGCAATTCGTACAGTTGACTTCCCCGATGCCATGCTCAAAAGCAGGGCCCACGGTGGCCCCAAAGCCCCGATTAATCAAGCCTAAAACGCCTACCTGCTGAACCTGATTGCAGACGGACACGCAGCGGCGGCATAAGATACATTTGGAGGCGTCTCTGACGATAGAAGCCGAAGACAGATCCAGATCATAGATCGTCCGCTCTCCGGTATAAGGCACATCGGAAACGCCCATTTCTTTGGCCAGGCTCTGCAATTCGCAATTGGTGCTGCGGCTGCAGGTCAGGCACTCCTGGGGATGGTTGGACAACAAAAGCTCGATTACCGATTTGCGGGCAGCCAGGACTTTCGGCGTATGGGTATAAACCTTCAAGCCCTCTGACACGGGATAAACGCAGGAGGCCTGCAGGCCTCTGGCCTTTTCGATTTCGACCAGGCAGACCCGGCAAGCGCCGATCTGGTTGATATCCTTCAAGTAGCAAAGGGTGGGAATCTTTATACCCGCCTTCCTGGCGGCCTTAAGGACGGTATAGTCCGACGGGACTTTGATTTCCACACCGTCTATATAAACCGTTACCATTTCCATTGCTAACACACTCCTTTTTAAGGGCCGGGCCCTACTCTTTGATGACGGCGCCGAATTTGCAGCGATTCATGCATTCGCCGCACTTGATACACTTGGCCTGGTCGATGATATAAGGCTCTTTAATCTTGCCGCTGATGGCCTCGGTGGGACAATTTCTGGCGCAGAGGCTGCAGCCCTTGCATTTGCGGGCGTCGATTTTGTAAGAAAGCAGAGCCTGGCAAACACCGGCAGGGCATTTTTTGTCATAAATATGGGCTTCATATTCGTGACGGAAATGCTTAAGCGTACTGAGTACCGGGTTGGGCGCCGTCTGGCCCAGGGCACACAGGGAAGCGTCTTTAATGGTTTCGGCTAAGGTCTCCAAATTAGTAAGATCTTCGGGGGTACCGTTGCCGGAGGTGATCTTATCTAAAATTTCCAGCATTCTCTTGGTGCCGATACGGCAAGGTGGGCATTTGCCGCAGGATTCTTCCTGGGTGAATTCCAAAAAGAAACGGGCGATATCCACCATACAGGTATCCTCATCCATGACAATCAAGCCGCCGGAACCCATCATGGAGCCGGCTGCCGTCAGATTCTCGTAGTCGATGGGAATATCCAGATGGGACTCGGTAAGACAACCGCCGGAAGGTCCGCCGGTTTGGGCCGCTTTGAATTTTTTGCCCTTAGGAATGCCGCCGCCGATATCATAAATAATTGTCCGCAGGGAGGTGCCCATGGGAATCTCAATCAAACCGATATTGTTGATCTTACCGGCCAAAGCAAAAACTTTGGTGCCCTTGCTTTTTTCCGTACCCATAGCGGCGAACCATTCCCAACCGTTGCGAATAATTTTGGGAATATTGGCCAAAGTTTCTACGTTGTTGATGACGGTGGGCTTGCCAAACAAACCGGATACCGCAGGGAAAGGCGGTCTGGGACGAGGCTCGCCCCGGCGGCCTTCGGTGGAAGCCAGAAGAGCCGTTTCCTCACCGCAGACGAAAGCGCCGGCGCCCAGGCGGATGTCAACATCAAAGTCAAAACCGGATTCGAAAATATTTTTGCCTAATAAGCCATATTCTCTGGCCTGTTTGATGGCGATCTTCAGCCGCTCGACAGCAATCGGGTATTCGGCCCGGACATAGATATAGCCTTGTGAAGCGCCGATGGCATAACCGGCGATGGCCATAGCTTCCAGCACGCTGTGAGGGTCGCCTTCCAGAACACTTCTATCCATAAAAGCGCCGGGGTCACCTTCGTCGGCATTGCAGACCACGTATTTTTGATCTGCCTGCACCGGCGCCGCAAAGCTCCATTTCATACCTGTGGGGAAACCGGCGCCGCCGCGGCCCCGAAGGCCCGATTTTTTAATGACGTCGATAACCTCTTCCGGCTTCATTTCGTTGACACACTGAGCCAGGGCAAAATAACCGTCCTGGGCGATGTATTCCTCGATATTTTCCGGATTGATCCTGCCGCAGTTTTCCAAAGCCACACGCTTCTGATGCTTGAAAAACTCGATGTTTTCCATCTCGACGGTATCTGTGCTTTCTTTCTCATGCTGATAAAGAAGCCTTTCCACCGGGCGGCCTTTAACCAGATGCTCTTCAACGATTTGAGCAGCATCGGAAGGCTGTACCTGACAATAAAAGGTACCTTCGGGATAAACCACCATAATGGGACCCATGTTGCAGAAACCGAAGCAGCCGGTTTCAATAACCTTTATTTCCTTATCCAAACCTCTTTTAAGGATTTCCTCATGCATATTCTGACGCAGCAGCCGGCTTTCCATGGAAGAGCAGCCGGTTCCGGCACAGATCAAAACGTGAGCGCGATAAAAGTCCATGACCTCTTTCCTCCTATTCTTCACACCCTGAACTTATTTATCAAGATTAAGCAGCCACTCCTGGACCGGTTGTTTATTGATGAGATGGCGGAGAACGATGCTTTTGGCGTTTTCCGGAGTAACCTTAATATAAACATAAGGCTTTTCGCCGGGAATAGTCACGGTCAGCATGGGCTCATTGATGCACATCCCGGGACAGCCGCTTTGAACGATATGAATCTGATCCAAATTGCGGGTTTTCACTTCGTCCATGACGGCAGTCAAGACTTCTCTGGCTCCGGCGGCAATACCGCAGGTTCCCATATGAACATTGACCGTGGGCACCCCTTTTTCATTGCGGCTGACCACATCGCCCTTGTTTCTTTCTTTGATAGCTCTTAATTCTTCTATACTTTTCATGACCGACCCTCCCTTTTTCTCAGACTTATTCAAATTGACCGATAATGCCGGCAACGTCGTCGGTAGTCAGGCGGCCAAAGACTTTGCCATTAACATTGAGAACCGGCGCCAATCCGCAGGCGCCCAGACAACGGCAAGCCTGCAGAGTGAACTTGCCGTCTTTGGTGGTCTCCCCCACCTTTACAGACAGCTGGCGCTCAAACTCAGACAGGATGTCGCCCGCTCCCTTTACATAGCAGGCTGTGCCCAGACAGATGCTGATCTTATGCTTGCCGATAGGTTCCGTGGTAAACAGAGAATAGAAGGTAACTACGCCGTAAATTTTGCTGAGGGGAATATCCATGGCTTCCGCCAGGTAAGACTGCACATCCTCCGGCAAATAGCCTAATGCTGTTTGGATCTGCTCAAGATTTTGGATGAGAAAAGACTCATCCTTCCCGTTCTGCTCAAGAATTTGATCGATTTTGACAAACCGTTCATCCTTGACAACAGAACCACATTTACAACTCATATTGATTGCCCCCTTTTATCCCTAAAATATAGTGAGTTAGAACCAATGTAGCCAATTACCCTGCCTTTTAAAATATTTGCTATATATACAATTTTTTAAATACACCTGCCTCCTTTGCTGCCTCTATTTTCATCAACAAGTCACGTATACTGTTAGCTCGCGCTAATAATAGTGAAAAGTTTCACCAAAATGCTTAATCTTATAATAGCTGATTCCTGTTTCTAAAACAACCTTTCTCGCTAAAAATGATCACTTTTTCTATCTTTTTTTCTGTGCCTTTAGCGTTACATTGCATTTTTGCCTGCAAATAATTCCAATATGCGTTCAATATCATCCTGGGTATAATAATCAATGACAATCTTACCGCCCTTGGCGCTCTGAATGATCTCTACTTTCGTATTGACCTTATCCCGTAAAATATGTTGTATCTCTTTTAATTCCACCGATAAGGGCTCTTTGGCAAATCGATTGTCTTTTTTTTCTGCCCCGCCCTTGTCTGCTTCTTCATCGGCCCGGTTGTCAACAGCAGCCTCCTGGGCCGGCTCATCTACGACAAGAAGGCTTGCCGGCTCTCCGGGAATCTTGATTTCCGGATTGAGGATTTGTTTGGCCCACAACTCGGCCTCCCGGGCTGTGGCCTTCTCCTCAATAAGCCGCTGGGCCAGGGCTGTGGCCTCCCCTTCTTCCAGCATAAGCAAGGGGCGGACGTGGCCGATGGTCAGCGCTCCCTCAGCCAAATGCTTGAGAATAGCCTCAGGCAAATTCAACAGCCGCATACTATTGGCAATATAAGAGCGGCTTTTCGATACCCGCTTGGCTATCTGCTCCTGCGTCTGGCCGAATTCTTCCGATAAACGCTTGTAGGCCCTGGCTTCTTCGACAGGGTCCAAGTCCTGGCGCTGGATATTTTCAATGAGGGCAATTTCCATCATTTCATGATCCGTCATTTCCCGGATCAAGGCAGGCACTTCGGCCAGGCCGGCCTGGCGGGCTGCCCGCAGCCGGCGTTCACCGGCTACCAGCTGGTAGCCCTCACCGAAGGGCCGCACTAAAATGGGTTGAACCAGGCCGTGTTCTCTGATGGATTCCGTTAGCTCTCTTAATTTATCTTCATCAAAAACCCGTCGGGGCTGATAAGGATTAATGCTGACCAATTCCAGACTAACTTTTTGCTCGCTGCCGGCAGCGGCAGCAAGACCGCTTTCTAATTCTTCTGCCTGGGGAATCAGGGCCGACAGACCTCTGCCCAATCCTCCCATGCCTTTAGGTTTAGCCACGATTGATTACCTCCAAAGCTGCCAAGCGGTATTGTTCTGCTCCTTTAGAGCGGGGATCGTACAAATTGATCGGCAATCCGTAGCTGGGAGCTTCACTGAGCCGCACGTTGCGAGATATAGCTTGAGAAAAAGTCTTCTCTTTAAAAAAGCGGCGGACTTCCTCTGCTACCTGATTCGACAAGTTGGTTCTGGAGTCCTGCATGGTCAGCAAGGTACCGAATATTTCCAGCTTGGGGTTGAGATGCTTTTTAACCAACTCGATAGTATTCATCAGCTGGCCTAAGCCCTCCAAAGCATAATATTCACATTGGACAGGAATCAGTACTCCATCGGCAGCAGTAAGAGCATTTAAAGTTAAGAGGCCTAAAGATGGCGGGCAATCAATAAGTATATAATCATATCCTCGGGTTTTAGCTAAAGCGTTTTTTAGCAGTTTTTCCCGGTCTACCAAAGATACCAGTTCCACTTCTGCGCCGGCCAGTTGAATAGTAGCCGGCAATAAGGTTAATCCCTCTACCGGCGTTTTTTGGCAAACCTTTTCCATGGGATATTCGTTGATCAACAGATCATAGATGCAACGCATCCCTGGTTTTTTCTCTACTCCCAGCCCGCTGGTAGCATTACCTTGAGGGTCCATATCCACCAAAAGTGTTTTCTTGCCCTCTTCTGCCAGTGCTGCTGCCAAATTAATGGTAGAGGTGGTTTTTGCTACTCCGCCTTTTTGATTTGCGATGGCCAATACCTTTGTCATGACTCCTCCATGTTTCACATGAAACAATTCCGTCTTTGGCAATTCCTAAATTTACTTCTTTGCTCTGGGTATAGTAATGGTCAACTGAATAAAATCATCCGTCTCCGTTTGATCCATCTTAACGTCGATGCCTGATTCTTCAATGGTGGTGACTGCCGCTTTGATCGTATTAACATAAATACGCATATCCGCAAAGATGCGGCGAATACGCGGCTGCTTTTGGGCAGGTTCTGTCTCATCATTTTCTGAGCCATCCTCATGGCCTTCGCTGATCACAACTCTGCCTTCGAGGAATTCTGTAATTAAATACTCAGAGTCCTTAACATTTAACTCTTTTTCATAAATCTCTTTTAAAATCAATAACTGCTCTTCCGATGAGCGCAGCTTCAGCAAAGCTCTCACATGACGTTCCGTCAAAAGCTCTACCATTATATTCTCTTTGACGATAGGATCAATTTTTAAAATTCGCAGTTTATTGGCAATGGTCGGTTGGCTTTTGCCGACTCGCGCCGCCACATCTTCTTGAGTCAAATGAAACTCTTCAATCAGCTTGCGGTAGCCCTCCGCCTCTTCAAAATAGTTTAAATCTGCCCGCTGCAAATTTTCCACTAAAGCAATCTCGGCCATTTCCCGATCCGTAAAATTGCGAAGCACTGCCGGGATGACAGCAAGCCCAGCCATCTTAGATGCCCGGAACCGGCGCTCGCCGGCCACAATCTCATACTTATCGCCTGATTGGCGCACCACAATAGGCTGGATTACACCAAGCTCGGCTATTGAGCGGCTTAGCTCCTCCAACTGAATAGGATCAAATTGCTTACGAGGCTGATAAGGATTAACTTGCAATAAATTGAGGTCCAGGCTCAAAACTTGATCCGATGCTTCCTCGGCCTTATTTCTGCCAAAAAATTTAGAAACTGAGTCAATCGCCAAAATACTCCCTCCTTGTGTAACTATAATAAATTCGCTTCCGGCTAATCTTTTCCTGCCGATTACCCAAAAAATGAATAATAAATTCCGCCTGTCTGCCGCATGAACGATAGAAAAACGGGGAAAATAGCTATGCTACATAAAAAGGGGGGCTAAAAAATGAAAAGCAAGAACGACAGCATCCGGTGTACCGTCCAGCAGTGCCAGTATCACTCCGGTCAGGAGCAGTACTGCTCTTTAGACAAAATCACAGTGGGAACCCATGAAAAAAACCCCACGATGGTGGAATGCACCGATTGCCAGAGCTTTAAGTTGAAGTAAATCTTGCAAAAAACTGCTTCAGGATTGCCTGAGGCAGTTTTTTTATACCGCTATACTATTCCATTCTATCTTAAAGCCAAAAAAGAATCCACACCTTTAGAAGCATTTATAAAAATATTTTGATCTGTGGTATAATATAATTTAATTTAATAGACATTGAATAGCCATCGGAGGGAGAGCAACTATGGAATATATCGATCTTGGCCAAACAGGCCTGAAAGTATCCCGTTTTGGTTTAGGCTGCATGCGGCTTCCCCAGGAGGAAGAGGAATCCATAAAAATAGTCCGCCACGCCGTCGATCATGGTATAAATTATTTGGATACCGCTTATATGTACAAAAATAACGAAGTCCTCGTCGGCAAAGCACTCCGGGATAATTATCGTGAAAAAGTCGTCCTGGCCACAAAAAGCCCCATTTGGCACATCGAAAAGCATGAAGATTTTGAACGTTTACTTGACGAAGAACTGATGAGGCTGGGCACCGATTATATTGATGTCTATCTTCTGCACAATCTTAATCCCAAGCACTGGGAAACCGTCCAGCGTCATGACGGCTTGACTTTTCTCGATAAAATGGTGAAAAAGGGCAAAATCCGCCATAAAGGCTTCTCTATCCACAATACCTTTCCTGCTTTCAAAGAAATCCTCGACTCCTTCGATTGGGAAATGGCCCAAATCCAAATGAATATTTTGGACGAAAACCAACAGGTAACCATCGACAGCCTACCCTATGCCGCAGCAAAGGGCGTGCCGCTGGTAATTATGGAGCCCTTGCGGGGCGGTTCTATTTTAACCGATCCTCCCCGGGAGGTTCTCGATCTTATTGACAGCTTCCCCGTTAAACGCTCCCTGGCCGAATGGTGTTTCCGCTGGCTCTACAATAGGCCGGAAATCAGCGTCATTCTCAGCGGCGTCAAATCAATAGAACAGCTGCAAGACAACCTGGCGATTTTTGAAAATAGCGCCTCCGGAGTAATGTCCGCGGAAGAGCAGGAACTGATTAAAGCTATTCAAAAAATTTTTGAAAGCCAAAAAGCCATTCCCTGCACCGACTGCAAATATTGCCTGCCTTGTCCCCAGGGTGTGAATATTCCCAAGGTATTTAATATGTTTAACCGCAATCAAATGACCAAACCCCATAATGTGCAGAAAATCGCCTACCGCTGCGAAATGATCTTCAATAAGAGCAGCGGCGATCACTGCGCAGCCTGCGGTCAATGTGAAGAAAAATGTCCTCAGAAGCTGCCGATCATGGAGCTGCTGAAGACTGCTCATGAGGAACTGCTGGAAAAGTAAGCCGGGCCAGTTGCCTTTATTCTACTTAAGAGGCTGCTTAGCCGGTATACCGGGCCGCCGTGGATAAGGCTTCGGTGTGGCCGCCACTTTCTCATAAATCAAAATGCTTCGTTCCCCCTGGTCCAAAGGCAAGGAAGCCTCATAAACCTCTGCCAGTCTGCCGCCCAACAGGGCGGCTGCTTTTTTGGCCTCCTCCGCCTCTTCCCGACCGCCGGGCCCTTTATAAGCCGCCATGAAGCCTCCCACCCGCAGCAAAGGCAAACAATATTCCAATAAAACCGGCAGAGCAGCCACAGCTCTGGAAAGAGCCCAATCATAGCTCTCCCGAAAATCAGGATGCCTGCCCGCCTCCTCGGCCCGCAAATGAAAAGATCGTGTATCCTTTAGCTCAAGGCGGTCGGCCAGCTCCTGCAAAAATTTTACTCGTTTGCCCGAGGCTTCAAACATATCTAAAGCAAAGCCCTCATCCGCAATCTTCAGCGGCAATCCCGGAAAACCGGCGCCGCTGCCTACATCAGCTGCCTTACCGGCTCCCGTCCATAAAGGACTCTGGCGCAAAAGCAGGGAATCCAGAAAATGCTTGATCTCTACTTCCCCCGGCTCGGTAATAGCCGTCAGGTTTACTTGCTTATTCCAATCCAGAAGCATTTCACGGTATCCCGAGAAATCCTGCAATTGTTTTTCAGAAAAGCCTAAAGCCGGCAAATAATCAAAGGCCATCCTGACCCTCCTTTCTCGCCCGTCTCTGTTCCAGAAAAAGCAGCAAAACATTGATATCCGCCGGTGTTACGCCGGTGATCCGGCTGGCCTGTCCCAAGGAATAAGGCTGCAAGCGGTTCAGCTTTTCTCTGGCCTCCAAAGACAGGCCTTTGAGAGATTCATAGTCCACATCCCGGGGCAAAAGCTTCTTCTCTAATTGATTAAACTGGCGAACCTGGGCTTCCTGCTTTTCGATGTAGCCCTGATAACGCACCTGAATCTCGATCTGCTCCTCTACTTCCGGCGGATAAGCAGGCACGCCGGAAAATCTCTTCAAATCTTCGTAGGAAAGCTCCGGGCGCCGCAGCAATTCCAATAAGGTTATGCCGTGGAGAGGCATGGCGCTGCCCCGCTCCTCCATCAAGGCCGCCAATAAAGGATCTTTAGGGGATAAGATGAGAGAAGCCAGTAGCTTTTTGCCCTCTTCAATCAGATGCTGCTTTTCCAGAAGAGCCTGGTAACGCTCTTCCCTGATCAAGCCCAATTCGTAGCCTAACGCCGTTAAACGCAGATCCGCGTTATCCTGCCTCAATAAAAGCCGGTACTCTGCCGCCGAAGTCAGCATCCGGTAAGGCTCCGTTATACCCTTCATCACTAAATCATCAATGAGAACGCCGATATAAGCCTGGGCCCTCGTCAAAACAAAAGGCTCCTTGCCCTGAATTTTTAAAGCGGCATTGATGCCGGCCATTAGCCCTTGAGCCGCCGCTTCTTCATAGCCGGAAGTGCCGTTGATCTGCCCGGCAAAAAACAAACCGGCTATATCCTTCGATTCCAGGCTGTGAGTAAGGATCTGAGAATCAATGGCATCATACTCGATGGCATAACCGCAGCGCAGTACCTCTGCTTTTTCCATACCCGCCACCGTTTGGAGAAAGCGCTCCTGAACATCCTCGGGCAAAGCCGAAGAAAAGCCTTGAAAGTAATATTCCTGGGAATCCAGACCCTCAGGCTCCACAAAGAGCTGATGGCGGTCTTTATCGTGGAAGCGCACCACCTTATTCTCAATGGAAGGACAATAGCGGGGACCGTTGCCCTCGAGCTCGCCGGTATAAAACAAGGACTGATCCAGGTTTTCTTTGATTACCTCATGGGTACGCTGATTGGAATACGTCAAATAACAGGGCAGATCCGGCAGGAGCCGGCGGGTTTCCTCAGTGACCACAAAAGAAAAATGCTGAGGCTGAGCATCGCCGGGCTGCAAGGCCATCTTAGAAAAATCGATGCTCCTTTTATGGATTCGGGGCGGAGTTCCGGTTTTAAAACGCCGGATGGCAAAACCATGGCCGGCTAAGGATTCCGATAAGCCCCAAGCCGCTATTTGGCCTACGGGGGAGCCGGGCACATTGGATAGACCCCGGATAATTCGGCTATTTAAATAAGTGCCGGTGCAGAGAATCACTGTTTTTCCTTTATAGCGCAAGCCTGTTTCCGTCTCCACACCCAGCAACCGGCGCTCTTCATCCAAAAGCAGAGCCACCACCATGTTTTGCCGCACTAAAAGTCCCGGCTGACTATCCAGGATCCGGATCATTCGCCGCTGGTAAGCATAACGGTCGGATTGCACCCGCAAACCATAAACCGCCGGCCCCTTGCCTGTATTCAACACCTTGGCCTGTAAAGCGGTGGCATCGGCATTGATGGCCATCTCGCCGCCCAAAGCATCGATCTCCCGCACAATGGTACCTTTAGCCGGGCCGCCTATAGAGGGGTTGCAGGGCATCAAAGCAATCAAATCCCGGGAAATAGTCAGCATTAAAGTATTAAGACCCAGCCGGGCCGCCGCCAAAGCCGCTTCACAGCCGGCATGGCCGGCGCCAACTACTATACAATCATATTCACTGGCAAAAAATTCCAACGTCTTTCATCCTCTCTATCTGCCAAATGATTATTTGCCCAAACAAAATCTGGAGAAAATCTCTTCCACCAAAGCCGGCTGCACCGTTTCTCCCGTCAGCTCGCCTAAAGCAGACCAAGCCTGCTTCAAATCAATGGCTGCCATATCTTCAGGCCAGCCTTTTTCCAAAACGGCCAAAGCAGCTTCTAAAGAAGCTTTCGCCTTTAACAAGGCTTCCTCTTGCCGCCGGTTTAACAAAATCTCCTGATTTTGGCGGTAGTTTTTCCCTCCCTCAAAAAAGCCTTTGATATGTTTTGCCAATATCTCAAGGCTTTGAGAATCTAAGGCCGACAAGCGGCAGCACTGCCAATCCGCCGCCTCCGGGATTGCCTCAACCCGGTCTTCTTCAATCAAATCCATCTTATTAAAAACGATCAGCGTTCTGGCTTTATCTAATTCCTGCAATAAAGCTCCGTCTTCTGCGGTGATGCCCTCCTGCATATCCACGATATACAGAACAAGATCGGCTTTTAAAGCCATCTGCCGGGCCCGGTCTACGCCGGCCTGTTCCGCCTGACTGCCGGTTTCTCTGATGCCGGCCGTATCCGTCAGCACCAAAGGAATGCCCTTCAGCAGGATCCTCTCTTCCAAGGTATCTCTGGTAGTACCCGGCTCCGGCGTCACAATGGCCCGGGGCTCCTGCAATACAGCGTTTAACAGGCTGGATTTGCCGGCATTGGGCCGTCCGTAAAAGACTATCCGCAAACCCTCCCGGTAAATCTTGCCCAAATTGGCGGCAGACAGCAGCTCAGCGGCGTCGCTTAAAATTTGCTTCAGCTGATGGATCCAGCTTTTGGCTCCTGCCGCATCACCCAAGCCCTCGTCAGGAAAATCCACATCTACTTCAATCGAGGCCAAAAGATTCAACAGGCGGCTCTTAAGCTGACCAATCCGGCAGGACAAAGCGCCCTCTATCTGCTCCGCCGCCAATCCGGCAGCCTTCTGATTGCTGGCGCTGACTAATTCCATAACGGCCTCCGCCTGACTTAAATCCATTTTGCCGTTCAAAAAAGCTCTCTGGGAAAACTCGCCGGGCTGGGCAGGCCTTATCTCTAAATCCGGCAAAGCCGTCAGCGTCTCAATAAGCTGGCCCAGCACTACCGGACCGCCGTGACATTGCAGCTCCGCCACGTCTTCGCCGGTAAAGCTATGGGGTCCTTTCATCTTCAGCAGCAATGCCTGATCCAAAAAAGAATCCCCTGCGTATATGCCGCCATAATTCAGGCTGTAATCGCCCAATTCCTCAAAATCCCGGCCGCTCTTACTGCGGAAAACCCGAGCAGCGGCGGCAAAAGCTGCCGGGCCAGAAAGCCGCAGCGCTCCCATGGCACCTATGCCGGGAGCCGTAATAATCGCCGCTATAGTATCATTTATAAAATCTGTCATGTTATCACCTGATACCAAGAGTATTTCTTTAGATTTTCTCATGATTTCCATAAGACTCTTAAAAAAACTGCGTTAAAATGGTGTTGGCCACTTCAACGCAGTAGGTAAGATTTACGCTTCTTCGCCTCTTTGGTCGCCGCCTTCGCTATAGCTCTGGCCCCAGGAAGAGCCGCTCTTGCGATAACCGCGATTGCCGTAACCGCCGCCGCTGCTGCTGCTTCTGCCTTCCCGGTATCCTTCCTTGCCATAACGGCTGGTACGACCTTCATAACCGCCGTAACGTGTTTCTCCGGCTGCCGGATAAATGACTAAGCGGCGATAGGGCTCTTCACCTTCACTTTGGGTTTTGACCTCCGGATCATTTTGCAGGGCCGTATGGATCACCCGGCGCTCCATGGGACTCATCGGCTCCAATACCACCCGGTGGCCGCTGCGCTTTGCTTTGCTTGCCAAACGCATAGCCAAACGGATTAAAGTATCCTCTCTTTTTTGGCGGTAATCCTCGGCGTCCACTACGATCCGCTTCCGCGACTCTTCTCTGTCCTTACCTGCAATGATATTTGACAAATATTGCAGGGCGTCCAAGGTATCTCCTCTTCTGCCGATTACTGCTCCCATTCTGGGGCCGTTGAGTGTATAAAGGATGGATTCCTCTTTTTCTTCTTTATTAATCGTAGCCTCTATTCCCATAAGGCTGGTCACTTCAAGAATAAACTCAGCGGTTTTATCCTCGTGATTTGCCTTGGTTCTTTCGGCTTTGAGCTTTTCTGCTTTCTCCCCATTGAACTTCGGCTGTTCGGCTTTTACCTCTTGTTTTTCAAGGAGATTTTCTTTCAGCCAGACCTTAACTCTGGCATCTTTAGCTCCTATGCCTAAAAAGCCTTTGGCCGGCGCCGCTAATATTTCGATTTCCGCTTGCTCACGGGTGCAATTCAGCTCCTGAAGGGCCAAATTAACAGCCTCTTCAACGCTTTTCCCCGTCTTTTCCACAGTATTTATCATGACGGCCCTCCTCCACATCTATACTGCCCTTCTTGCAAACCCTTAATCGTAATCATCAAAATCTAAAGCTTTACCCCTATCGTCATCACCTTTTTTACTGCTGCGTACATCTGTTTCTTTTCTCTTTTCGGCAACCTTCTTTTTGCCGGCTTCTTTCTGCCGTTCTTTCTGAATGCCTTTAGCCGCCTGAGCCGCCGCCACTTCCTTAACGTCGTCGGCTTCCATAGCCGCCTGCATATCGGCATGAGAACGGTTCACTATAGCATTGATTGCCATCTGTAAAATAAAACCTAATGTATTAAAAACAGACCAGTAAAGAGCCAAACCGGAAGCGAAATTTCTTGTCATCCAGGCCAGCATCACCGGCATCACATACAGCATGGTGGTATTCATCATTTTGGCCTGCTCACCGGTTTGAGGCGGCTGAGAAGCCATTGTAACCTTCGATTGCAGGAAAGAAGACAGACCTACTACGATAGGCAGAACAATGGTGGGATCAGGGTTTGATAAATTTTCGAGCCAGAAAAAAGAGACGCCTTGTCCTGTGTATTGAAAGTTTCTAAAAGCGCTGAATAAAGCAAACAAGATAGGCATTTGAATCAATAAAGGCAGACAACCGGATAAGGGATTGACATTATATTTTTTATATAAAGCTGATACTTCCCGGTTGAGTATTTCCGGACTGTTCTTGTATTGCTGCTGTAACTGCTTCATCCGCGGCTGCAGCAAGCCCATAGCCTTTGTACTTTTGGCTTGTTTTAAATTTAAAGGGAACATCAGGATACGAATGGCAACCGTAAAAAAGATAATAGCAAAACCATAACTGGGAAAACCCAAAGAAACGGTTAAGTTATACATGAAATTGATCGCACTAGTCATTAACCCTACAAACGAACTCCACAAAATGCACCTGCTGCTTTGATACTGATACCGGATAAAACCGGACACCAATAAGGCAGCAGCTCACCTCCTTACCTTTATTCGTTAATCAATTCTTTTTTTCCGGAACAGGATCGTATCCCCCGGGATGAAAAGGATGGCAGCGCAATATTCTTCGGATGGCCAGCCAGCTTCCTTTCCAGGGACCAAAGCGCTCGATTGCTTCTTTGCCGTATTGGGAACAACTGGGGATAAACCGGCAGGAAGGACCTCTCAGAGGAGAAATATAGCTCCGATAAAAATCGATCAGCCATAAAAGCAGGCCTTTCACTTTCATTCCCCCAATAACGAGCCTTTCCTTCGCAAAGCGTTGATTATATCCTTTTCTACCCGATAAAAATCAGCCTTAGCCAAAGAATGCCTGCCAATAAATACATAATCTTGTCCCGGCTTAATTTCTTTCAGGTGGAGACGAAGAGCCTCCCGCATCAAGCGGCGGCAACGATTACGAACTACGGAATTGCCGATTTTTTTTGATACGGAAAAACCCACTCTTGGCGAGGCATCCATACTTTTATTCCTAATATACAATACTATGGTGCCTGCCGCAACTGAGTTTTTTTCTCCGTATACCTTTTGAAAATCTTTGTTTTTTCTGAGACGATATTTTTTTTTAAGCAAAAAAACACCTACCATACAAAATTAAGGCCACGTATTGTGGCCTTATGCGGTCAGCTTCTTTCTGCCCTTCATCCGTCTGCGCTTAATCACTGCACGGCCGCCCTGGCTCTGCATTCTGCTTAAAAAACCATGAACACGCTTATGCCGGCGGTTCTTTGGTTGATACGTACGCTTCATTTCCATCCCCCCTTAGAAAAACTAGAGACACAGGTGAATTATACGTCATCACCCCACTGCTGTCAAGGAAAACCTGGCTTGAAAAACCTGCCTGCAAATATATTGCCGGAATATTGCCCCTTAAAACCGCCTTGAACCTCGCTTACTTTTTCTTCCCTTCGCTTGCGCTGGACAATCCTATCTGGTATATTTATTAATGGGCGTCTGATACCCTGCATTTTTTGGGCAGGGTATTGTGGCCGCCATTTTATTCTATTTGGGGGTGTATACTGTGGCAAATCTCAATCCCAAGTATACTTTTGATACATTTATTGTAGGTCACAGTAACCGCTTTTCCCATGCAGCTGCTCAGGCCGCTGCCGAAGAGATCGGCACTCGCTATAATCCTTTATTTATCTACGGTTCAGCCGGTCTGGGCAAGACCCATCTTATGCAGGCTATCGGCCATATGGCTATTCAGCGCAATTCTGATTGTAAAGTAACTTACGTTTCTTCAGAAACCTTTACTGATGAATTTATCCAGGCTATCCGTAATGACGGCTTAAGCAGTTTTAAAAAGAAGTACCGGCGCTCCGATGTTTTGTTGGTAGACGATGTTCAGTTCCTGGCGGGCAAAGAAAGCACCCTGGAAGAATTCCACCATACCTTTAATTTCCTATATGAAGGAAATAAACAAATCGTCCTGACCAGCGATCGCCATCCCATGGAAATTCAGCCTTTGGAAGAGCGTTTGCGGACGAGATTCAGCTGGGGCCTCACCACAAATGTTTCACCGCCGGATCTGGAAACCCGTATAGCTATTTTACGCAACAAAGCAGAACTTGAGCATTTTAGCATGCCCAGGGAATGCTTTGTTTACATTGCCGACCGCATCACTTCTAATATAAGGGAGTTGGAAGGAGCTTTAAATCGGGTCATTGCTCACTCTGTCTTAAACCACACCGAAATTACTTATGATAGATGCGTGGACGCCCTGGCCCCTATTTTCCCCTCTGAAGGCGAGCCTATTATTATCACAATAGAATTAATTCAAGAAAAAGTAGCTAATTCCTTTAATTTAAAAGTAGCGGATCTCTGTTCCCAAAGACGCTCCCGGGATGTTACCGTTCCCCGGCAAATTGCCATGTACCTGTGCAGGGAGCTGACGGAGGAATCTTTGCCCCGCATCGGCAAATCCTTCGGCGGCCGGGATCACAGCACCGTCATTCACGGTCACAAAGAAATTGCCAAATCTTTACGTTCCGATCCTCAAATCTCATTAATGGTTAAAAGAATTATGGAAGAATTAAAATAGTGCATTTGTGGATAACTCTCCGTATAAAATGTTAATTGCTGTGGATACTCTCTGGATAACTTTTTTGCCTGTTGACTCTGTGGATAAAGCCGCAAACTTATCAACAGGTTTTCGCATTTAAAAAACCTAATCAAAATATGGCCATTTTCCACTTATCCACATATCCACAGCGCCTATTACTACTACTACTGTTTTTAAACAAAATAAAGTATATGCCTTAAGGAGGATGATTATGCTCATTACCACCTCGAAAGAAAACTTAATCACTGCCATCAATGCAGTACAAAAAGCCATCAACCCCAAAAGCATCATCCCCATGTATTCCTGCATCAAGCTGGAAGCAAAGGAAAACACTGTCATCTTTACCGGCGCTAGTTTGGACATCGGCATAGAATGCAGGATCCCCGTCCAGGTAGAAAAAGAAGGCAGCACCCTTGTTCCTGCAAAATATTTCAGCGACATCGTCAGGAAACTGCCCGATGTACCCATTACCCTGGATTTATCAGATTCCCTGGAAATGACCATCCGCTATGAAAAATCATATTTTACTTTAAAGACCATGGAAGTTGAAGATTTTCCTCCCCTTCCTACTTTCAAAGGCGGCTTGGATTTTCAGATTCCTTCCGAAACCCTAAAAAAATTGGTGCGTCAAACTTCTTTTGCCGCCAGCGCCGACGAACTAAAAGCCGTATTTACCGGATTACTCTGGGAAGTAAACGGCGAAGAATTAGGTCTTGTCGGTACGGATACCCATCGCTTAGCCTGGGGTAAAGGTTCTGTTCTCATCGAAAATAAAGAAGCTAAAGGCAGCTTTATTATACCGGCAAAAATTGCCACGGAAGTTTCTCGTCTGATCCAGGAAGGTTCCTGCCATATTCAGGCAGAGAAAAATACGGTTTTCTTCACCTTCGAAAATATTAAAATTAACTGCCGGGTTTTGGAGGGTAATTTCCCTAACTACCGCCAGGTCATTCCTCAGCAATACGTCACTACCATACAGGCGGAAAGCAGAAAACTGCGGGATGCCGCAGAACGTATATCCCTTTTTGCTCTTTCCAATGATTCCAGCAATACGATTAACCTGAAGGTTTCCGAAGGAGCCTTGACCATTCACTCCCGTTCCGACATTGGTTTTGGCCAGGAAGAAATGGCAGTGGAGCAAACAGGTGAGGATTTAAATATTGCTTTTAATGCCCGCTATATCACCGACGTATTCAAAGTCATCGACGGTGACAAGGTGATTATCCAATTATCCGGCCAGCTGAGTGCCGGCATCATGAAGGATCCCGAAGAAAAAGACTTTTTATATCTCGTTTTACCGGTAAGAGTCTAAGTTTTTCTCCTTCCCAAGCTCAGGAGCAATATCATGTATTTATCTACGTTAAACCTAAAGGATTACCGCAATTACCGGCAGCTGGAATGCGAATTTTGTCCCGGCATCAATATGATCACCGGCGCCAACGCCCAGGGAAAAACCAATCTCATCGAAGGGATCTATTATCTTTCTATCGGCAAAGCTTATCGCTTGGCCAAAGATGAACAGCTGATCCTATGGGGCGCTAAATCTTTTCAGATCAAAGCCTCCGCAGAAAATCGCCGGGGCAGAACAAATATTGAAATTCGTTATCACCAGGAGGAAAAACCGGCCAAGATGGCAAGCGTCGGCGGCCTTCGTCTTACCAAGATGGAAGAGCTAAGCGGGGCCTTGACTTCCGTTTTATTTTCACCGGACAGCATGGCCATCATTAAGGGTTCTCCTCAGGAACGCCGCAATTTCCTGGATTACGACATCAGTCAGATAAGTTTTAACTATGGCAGAAATATTTATAAATATAAGCGTCTCCTGGCCCAGCGCAATGCTTTATTAAAAAAACTGGGCCCTCTTCCTTTGCGCTTAGAAGACAAAAAAGAGAAGCTTCTGATTTGGGATCAACAATTGGTCGAGTGCGGCAGCCATATCATCGAAAAAAGATTGGCAGTAATCGAAAAGCTTGCTCCCCTGGCCCGGCTGGCTCAGAGAAAGCTGACGGCAGGCAAGGAGAATATTGAGCTTAACTATGTTCTTTGCCATAAAAACAATATAGACGAAGGAAAAGATAAGGATATAGCGGCCTTCCTTATGGAAGCCAGAGAAGACTCCATAAAAGAAGACCTGCGCTGCGGTTCTACTCAATGGGGGCCTCACCGGGATGATTTGACGGTGGCTTTAGATGGTGTAAATTTGAAGCAATACGGTTCTCAGGGGCAGCAAAGGACAGGAGTTTTAGCCCTAAAGCTGGCGGAGCTGGAGTTTTTTCGAGGAGAATCCGGTGAGTATCCCCTGCTGCTTTTGGATGACGTGATGTCGGAACTGGATGAAAATCGTCAATTACAATTGTTGAATTTTATTAATGAAAAATCTATACAATGTCTGATTACAGCCACTGAGGCGAGAAATTTAAATTTAAGAGAAAAACGACAAATTAAGCGATTTCTTGTCGACAAAGGCAAAATTGAAGAGTTTAGGTGATTTCTCTTGCTTATTAAGCAAATTTAATATAAACTTTAAAAGGTTATAGGTAAGAAACACCACTAGTTAGATAGTAAGATGTTTCTTTTGAAGGAGGTAACAAATGGCCAACGATTATAATGCCAGTCAAATCCAGATATTGGAGGGACTGGAAGCGGTACGGAAGCGGCCGGGCATGTATATTGGCAGCACCGGGCCCCGGGGATTGCACCATTTAGTCTATGAGATAGTTGACAATAGTATTGACGAGGCTATGGCCGGCTTTTGTACTCATATTGAAGTGGTCATTAATCCGGATAACAGCATCACTGTTATCGACAATGGCCGGGGTATTCCCGTAGACAAGCATCCTAAAGCCAATAAATCCACTTTGGAAGTAGCGATGACTGTACTTCATGCCGGCGGTAAATTTGGCCAAGGCGGTTATAAAGTATCCGGCGGTCTCCACGGCGTGGGCGCCTCTGTTGTTAATGCTTTATCTGAATGGATGGAAGTAGAAGTCTGCCGGGACGGCGGCCGCTACCAGCAGCGTTATGAGAGAGGTATTCCTAAAGGTCCGGTAACAAGGATAGGAGATAGTGAAAAAAGCGGTACTACCACTACTTTTAGGCCGGATAAAGATATTTTTACGGAGACTACGGTTTTTGAGTTTGATATCTTGCTTTACCGTTTGCGTGAGTTAGCCTTTTTGAATAAAGGTTTGGCCATTACCTTCAGCGATATGCGAGGCGAGGATCCCCGGGAAAAAAGGCTGTATTATGAAGGCGGCCTGGCGGATTTTATTGTCTACCTAAATAAGAACAAGGATATTCTTCACGATAAGGTTATTTATATCAATGGCGAAAAAGACGAGGTTCAGGTTGAAGTAGCTATGCAGTATCATGACGGCTACAACGAAAACCTTTTTTCCTTTGCCAACAACATCAATACAGCTGAGGGCGGCACCCATGAAGCCGGTTTCAAAACGGCATTGACGCGGGTAATTAATGACTATGCCCGAAAAAATAATATTTTAAAAGAAAAAGATACTAATCTTCAAGGCGAGGATATCCGGGAAGGCCTGACGGCTATCGTCTCCGTAAAAGTCAAGGAACCGCAGTTTGAAGGCCAGACCAAGCAGAAGCTGGGCAATACGGAGATCAAAGGTATTGTCGACAGCCTTTTTGCCGAAGAACTGAACAATTTCTTACAAGAAAATCCCGGCCAGGCCAAAAAAATCATCGAAAAATCGGTGATGGCTTCCCGGGCCAGAGAGGCGGCCCGTAAGGCCAGAGAATTGACCCGCCGCAAGAATGCTTTGGAAAGTACGACATTGCCCGGTAAACTGACAGACTGCACCTCTAAAGACCCTAAAGAAAGTGAATTGTATATTGTGGAAGGTAATTCCGCCGGAGGTTCGGCTAAAGGCGGCCGTGATCCCAGAACTCAGGCTATTCTTCCTTTGCGGGGCAAAATTCTTAATGTCGAAAAAGCCCGCCTGGATCGGATTTTGGGCAATGAGGAAATTAAGTCGATGATTACGGCTATCGGCTGCGGCATCGGAGCAGATTTCGATATTGCCAAAGCCCGCTACCATAAAATCGTCATCATGACAGACGCCGACGTAGACGGCGCTCATATCCGCACTTTGCTCCTCACTTTCTTTTATCGCTATATGCGGCCTCTTGTTGATCACGGCTATATTTATATAGCTCAGCCGCCTCTTTTCAAAGTAAAATTAAAAAAAGATAAAAATGATTATTATTTTTACGATGAAAATGAGATGCGCAAATTCATCGAAGGCTTTGACGAAAACGGTTATGATAAGCCCCAGCGTTATAAAGGTCTGGGTGAAATGAATCCGGAGCAGCTTTGGGAAACCACTATGGATCCGGAAAAACGGACATTACTGGTGGTGGAGCTGGAAGATGCGGTAGCTGCCGATGAGATTTTTACGATTCTCATGGGAGATAAGGTTGAACCCCGCAAGGAATTCATCCAATCCAATGCTTTGTTGGCTAAAGAGCTTGATATTTAAATTAAAGATCGAGGTGAGAACCCTAAATGGATAAAGAAGGAAGCCTTTTTGACGGCAAGGTAGTTCCTGTTCGCCTGGAAGAGGAGATGAAAAAATCCTATATCAACTATTCCATGAGCGTTATTGCCGGCCGGGCTTTACCTGACGTCCGGGACGGCTTAAAGCCTGTACATCGCCGGATATTATATTCCATGCACGAATCCGGCATTACCAATGATAAGCCTTATCGTAAATCCGCCCGCGTAGTCGGTGACGTTATGGGTCGCTATCATCCCCACGGCGACTCTTCTGTTTACGATGCTTTGGTGCGTTTGGCCCAGGATTTTTCCAGCCGCTACATGCTGGCCGACGGCCAGGGCAACTTCGGTTCTGTGGATGGCGATGATGCGGCAGCTCAGCGTTATACGGAAGTCCGTATGTCAAAAATCGCTCAGGAAATGCTGCGGGAAATCGAAAAAGAAACGGTAGATTTTGCGCCTAACTACGATAACGAATTACAAGAGCCTACGGTATTGCCTTCCCGAATACCTAACCTTTTGTTAAATGGTTCCTCCGGTATTGCCGTAGGTATGGCCACTAATATCCCTCCCCACAATTTGACGGAAGTAGTGGATGGCGTTATTGCCATGATCGATAACCCCCAGATCACGGTAGGGGAATTGATGGAGCACATCAAAGGCCCGGATTACCCCACCGGCGGCAATATTATCGGTACCAACGGCATCCGCCAGGCTTATGAGACGGGCCGGGGCTCCGTTGTCACCAGAGGTACGGCGGAAATCGAAAACATTGACCATGGCAAGACCAGGATCATCATTACCGAGATTCCTTACATGGTCAATAAGGCCAGGCTTATCGAAAAAATTGCCGAGCTAGTCCGGGATAAAAAAATCGACGGCATCACTTCTTTGCTTGACGCCTCCGACCGCAATGGCATGAGGATACTTATCGAGGTTCGCCGGGATGTTAATCCCCAGGTGGTTTTAAATAACCTCTATAAGCATACTCAGCTTCAGGAAAGCTTTGGCGTAATCAACCTGGCTTTGGTTGGCGGCGAACCCCGGGTATTAAACTTAAAAGAGATGCTTTATTATTATCTGAAGCATCAGGAAGAAGTTATTGTCCGCCGTACGAAGTACGATCTCAAAAGAGCTGAGGACAGGCTTCATATCGTGGAAGGCCTGCGCATCGCTATCGATTATATTGACGAAGTAATCCGGCTGATCCGGGCCTCCAAGGATGAGAAAGCAGCCCAGGAAGCTTTGATGAACAGATTCGGTCTTTCCGAGCGTCAGGCTAAAGCCATTGTGGACATGCGTCTGGGCAGGCTCTCCGGCTTGGAAAGAGAAAAACTGGAGGCGGAATACGACCAATTGGTTCAGAAAATCGCCTACCTCCGTTCTATTTTGTCTGACGACTATTTGGTGCTGAAGATTATCAAGGATGAGCTGAAGGAAATCAGAAGCAAATACGGCGATGGCCGTCTCACTAAGATTTTGCCTGACGCCGACGATTTATCTATGGAAGATCTGATTCCCGATGAAGAGGTTTGTATTACCATTACTCATGGCGGTTATATCAAACGGCAGCCCATTACGTCCTTCCGCAATCAAAAGCGGGGCGGCCGGGGCGTCAGCTCCATGACCACCAAGGAATCGGATTTTGTGGAGCATTTATTTACCACCACAAATCACAATTACCTCCTCTTCTTTACCAGCCGCGGCAAGGTCTATCGCAATAAGGTTTACGATGTACCGGAAGCCGGCCGCCAAGCTAAGGGTACGGCTATCGTCAATCTGCTTTATATTAGCGGCGATGATAAAATCACTGCGGTAATTCCGGTGAAGACCTTTGATGAGGATAAGTATTTGCTGACGGTGACGAAAAACGGTATCGTCAAGAAGACTTTGCTTACGGAGTATAATACTTCCCGTAAAGACGGCATCATTGCTCTCAATATGGATGATGATGACGAGCTGATCGGCGTTAAGCTTACCGAAGGCAAAGACGAATTGATCATGGCCACCTATCACGGCATGGTGATCCGCTTCTCTGAAGAAGACGTCCGATCCATGGGCCGGGTATCCCGGGGAGTTAAGGGGATCAATCTGGGAGCCGGCGATCACGTGGTATCCGTAGAAAACATTGCCGCTGGTGAAGAGCTTCTCTTCATTACCGAGAAGGGCTTCGGCAAATGCACCAGGCTCCGGGAATTCCGGATCCAAAGCCGGGGCGGCAAAGGTCTTATAGGTATCCGCTGTACCAATAAAAACGGCATGGTGGCCGGTGTAACGGCTATTTCTGCCGGCGGCGAAATCATGATCATCACGAAAGAAGGCATTATGATCCGCTGCTTCACCGACGATATCAGCTCCATCGGCCGGGCTACCCAAGGGGTGAAAGTCATGCACCTGGGAGAAAACGATCAGGTGCAGGCCATAGCTAAGGTTGTGGTGAAGGATGAAGAAGAAGAAGAAGAAGGATTATAAAAGACTGAACGGATTTAAGGCATAAGGATAATAAAAGAAAATATTTAAGGAGGCAATCAATTCATGAAGGTATTAGTAATCAACTGCGGCAGCTCTTCTCTCAAATATCAGCTTTTCGATATGGCTGATGAAAGCGTATTGGCAAAAGGTCTGGTAGAACGTATCGGTCTGCCCGGCTCCATCCTGATTCACCGTCCTGGCGAGGCCAAGGTGGAGATTGAAGCGGAGATCGAAAACCACGATAAAGCTATTTCCATGGTTCTGGCAGCCCTCACTGACGCCAACCACGGCGTAGTGAAATCCTTGGATGAAATTAACGCTATCGGTCACCGGGTTGTTCACGGCGCCGAAGCTTTCAGCGGTTCTGTAGAGATTACCCCTGCTGTTATGGACGCCTTGAAGGCCAATGTGGAATTGGCTCCTCTCCATAATCCTCCCAACATTATGGGTATTGAGGCCTGTTCCAAGCTGATGCCGAATACTCCTCAGTGCGGCGTTTTCGATACGGCTTTCCATCAGACCATGCCGGCAGAAGCCTACATCTATGCCCTGCCTTACGAATACTACGAGAAATACAAGATTCGCCGCTACGGCTTCCATGGTACTTCCCACCGTTTCGTATCGGAACGGGCTTTGTCCATGCTGAATAACCCCAAGGCCAAAGTAATTACCTGCCATCTGGGCAATGGCGCCAGCCTGGCTGCCGTCGATGGCGGCAAGAGCGTAGATACCTCCATGGGTATGACTCCTTTAGAGGGCCTGGTCATGGGTACCCGTTCCGGCGATATCGATCCCGCTTTGATTGAGTTCATCATGAACAAAGATAATTTATCCATTGCCCAGATGAACAATATTCTCAACAAGCAATCGGGCGTCCTGGGCATTTCCGGCGTCAGCAGCGATTTCCGGGATATTGAAGGTGCTGCCGATCAAGGCAATAAACGGGCTCAGCTGGCCTTAGACCGTTTTGCCTATGTAGTGAAAAAATACATCGGTTCTTATGCCGCTGCCATGGACGGCGTCGACGCCATCGTCTTCACCGCCGGCTTAGGCGAAAACTCCGCTTTCATGAGAAGCAAGATCTGCGACGGTCTCTCCTTCCTGGGCATTGAGATCGACGAAGAGAAAAACGCCAAACGGGGCGAGGAAATCGAAATCACTAAACCCGGCTGCAAAACGAAGGTTTTCGTGATTCCCACCAACGAAGAATTGGTTATTGCCAGAGATACCGCTGAGATCACCAAGAAATAAATAATGACCGTAAACGGCAGAAAATAAGTAACCAATGTCGGGCTTTGGCAGACAAAAACAAGTAATGTGATTCCTTAAGAAAAAGCCTTGTCATCTAAAAAGTGGCAAGGCTTTTCCGTAATAGAAAGAGAAAATTGAAGATAAAAGATAGAATTGGAGTAATACAATGGCTGCAACCCCAGGAAATATTCGCAAGAAGGCCCTGAAGGCGGCCTTTCCTTATACGATACCGGTATTGACCGGCTTTTTTGTGCTGGGACTGGCTTTTGGCATATTGATGAGCAGCAAGGGCTACGGCTTTTTTTGGCCTACTTTAGTGAGCATAGTCGTCTTTGCCGGCTCCATGCAATTTGTAGCAGTGGGTATGATGGCCGGCGGCCTGGAACCGTTGTCGATTATTTTGATGACGCTGATGGTCAATGCCCGCCATTTGTTTTACGGCCTGTCTATGCTGGAGAAATACCGGGGCACCGGCTGGATGAAGCCTTACCTGATTTTCGGCCTTTGTGATGAAACTTACTCCATCCTCTGCAGCACTGAGCCGGCAGAAGATGTGGATAAAAATTGGTTTATGTTTTTCGTTACCCTATTGAATCAGATTTATTGGGTGGCAGGCTCTACCGTGGGCAGTTTTATCGGCATGGCAATACCTTTTAACACCACCGGCATAGATTTTGCCCTTACCGCCTTATTTATCGTAATTTTTCTGACCCAATGGCAAAGCCTTAAAGGCCGGCCCTCGGCTTTGATCGGTATTCTTTGTGCTCTTGCCTGCCGGCTGATCTTTGGCCCCGATGGTTTCTTGATTCCTGCCATGCTTTGCATTTTGCTGACGGTAACGGTATTGCGTCAACCCTTGGAAAAGAGGTATGACCGCTCATGATTGACAGGATTACAATGAGCACCGCGGAAAGCTTGATTTTTTTTAGTCTTATTGCTGCCGTAACGATGTTTGTGCGTTTTTTGCCCTTTTTGATTTTCCCGGAAAAAAAAGAAACGCCCAAATACGTGCAGTATCTGGGCTTAGTCTTGCCTTATGCGATTATCGGCATGCTGGTGGTCTATTGCTTAAAAAATGCCTCTCCCCTCAGTTATCCTTTTGCCTTGCCGGAGCTGATCAGTGTGGCCTCCATTGCTTTGCTGCAAAAGTGGCGCAACAATATGCTGCTTTCCATCGGCGGCGGCACGCTGCTTTATATGTTTTTGGTACAGGTGATTTTTTAGCAGGAAATCCGCTTAATAGGCTTTGCCCCAGTAAACCATTTTCTGGGCAGGTTTGCCGCAGCAGACACAGGTATCGCTGATTTGCTCCTGTTCAAAGGGCATACAGCGACTGGTCGCTGTGGTTTTTTCTTTGATGAAGTCCTCGCATTCCTGGCTGCCGCACCACATGGCTTTAATAAAGCCGGTTTGCTTGGCCAAAATAGCTTCAAACTCTTCCATGGTCTTGGCCGTGAAGGTTTTGGCCTCCCGGTTAGCCTTGGCTTTTTCGTACATGTTGCGGTGAATATCTTCCAGGAGGTCGGCAATTTTTTCTTCCAGCTGATCCATAGGCACGATTTTCTTTTCTCCCGTATCGCGGCGGGCCAGCACTGCCTGATTGCTTTCGATGTCTTTGGGGCCGATTTCCAGCCGCAGAGGTACGCCCTTCATCTCATACTCGCTGAATTTCCAGCCGGGAGTCTTATCGGATTCGTCCAACTTAACCCGGAAGCCGGCAGCCAGACGGGTTTTCAGGCTGCGGGCGGCATCAAGAACCCCTTCTTTATGCTGGGCAATGGGTACGATAATCACTTGGGTGGGGGCGATCCTGGGGGGCAGTACTAAACCGTTGTCGTCGCCATGGGTCATGATAATGCCGCCGATGAGGCGGGTGGAAATACCCCAGGAGGCCTGATGGATGTATTGAAGCTGATTATTGCGGTCGGTGTACTGAATGTCAAAGGCCCGGGCAAAGCCGTCGCCAAAATTGTGAGAAGTACCGGATTGCAGGGCCTTGCCGTCGTGCATCATGGCCTCGATAGTGTAAGTCCTCTCGGCGCCGGCAAAACGCTCTTTATCTGTCTTCTGGCCCTTGATTACCGGCATGGCCAGTACGTTTTCGCAAAGGTCGGCATACAGATGCAGAATCTTAATAGTCTCCGCTTCGGCGTCCTCTCCGGTCTCGTGAGCTGTGTGACCCTCCTGCCAGAGAAACTCGACGGTGCGCAGGAAGGGCCGGGTGGTTTTTTCCCAGCGGACCACGGAACACCATTGATTATAAAGCTTAGGCAGATCCCGGTAAGAGTGGATGATATGGGAATATAAATCACAGAAGAGGGTCTCGGAAGTAGGCCGGACGCACAGACGCTCCGTCAGTTCCTCGCTGCCGCCATGGGTGACCCAGGCTACTTCCGGCGCAAAGCCTTCCACGTGGTCTTTTTCTTTCTGCAGCAGGCTTTCGGGGATGAACATAGGCAGGTAAACGTTTTCGTGACCGGTTTCCTTAAGCCAGCCGTCGAAGGTGCGCTGGATATTTTCCCAGATGGCATAGCCGTAGGGCAGCAGATTGAGGCAGCCCCTGACCGAGCTGTAATCCACCAGCTCTGCTTTTGTCACAATATCGGTATACCATTTAGCGAAATCAACCTCTCGATTGGTGATCGCTTCTACGTTTTGTACGTTTTTGGCCATTCCTATCCTCCTGACGCCCGACGGGGCGGGCACATAAGCTTTTCATTGTTTTAGTATAGCAGATAAGCGGAGAAACGCAAGAGTGTGACGCAAGTGCAGCATAAGATGAGACGCAAACGCGGGACAAATTAAAAGCCAATGCAATAGAGAGTCCGATGCTCAAAAATCGCAGTTGTGTGCAACTGGCAACCGGATTTGGGGTGAATTCGATGATGGTTTGAGCACTCGGGCCCTAAAATTCCTATCCACTACCAAAAGAGTGGTGAAACCGGAGGTTTTGAAACAAAATTAGGGCTAAAGCGCTTCACCGGAACTCTGCATATATCGTTTAATTTAGCGAAAATTTAGGTTCTTGCTCAATTATTGATAGCAATCCATGCGTACAGGTATGCCTAAGCCCTGCAGATACTCCTTTACCTGGCGGATTTCCAACTGCCGGAAGTGAAATAAGGTAGCGGCCAGCATAGCATCGGCATGGCCTTCCGTAACGGCTTCACTGAAATCCTTCAGGCTGCCGGCACCGCCGGAAGCGATAACCGGGATATTAACGGCATCGGCAATTTGCCTGGTAATAGCTAAATCATAACCCTGACCTACACCGTCGGCATCCATACTGGTCAGGAGGATCTCTCCTGCCCCCCTCTTCTCTGCCTCCAGGGCCCATTCTACAGCGTCTCTGCCGGTGGATATACGGCCGCCGTTGAGGTAAACCTGCCAATTGCCAGCGGCTTGCTTCTTAACATCGATGGCCACCACGATGCATTGGCTGCCGAAATGCATGGCGGCATCGATGATGAAATCCGGATTGCGCAAAGCTGAGGAATTGATGGAAACCTTGTCAGCCCCCAGCCGCAGCAAATCCTTGATCTGATCGATGGAAGAAATACCTCCCCCCACAGAAAAGGGGATGAAAACCTGCTGCGCCGTCCTGGCTACTACCTCCAACATGGTGGAACGGCCTTCATGAGAAGCGTCGATGTCCAAAAACATCAGCTCGTCAGCTCCCGCTTCATTGTAGAATTTAGCGGCCTCCACGGGGTCGCCGGCATCCCGCAGCTCCTGAAATTTGATACCCTTTACCACCCGGCCTTTTTGAACGTCCAGGCAAGGAATAATCCGTTTAGTCAGCATAGGGGTTCCTCCTCAAAAAATTGTATAAAAGGCGAATGCCTAAATCACCACTTTTTTCGGGATGGAATTGGGCTGCCCAGAGATTGCCCTCCTCTACTGCCGCTAAAAACTCCAGGCCGTGGCTGCAGAGGCCGGCGGCATAATGGGCTTGCGTGTCTCCGGCAAAATAGGAATGGACGAAGTAAGCGTTGAATTGGGAGGGCAAACCTGCAAATAAGGCGCTGTCCGGCTTATGTTCTACCAGGTTCCAGCCAATATGGGGGATCTTCACCCCTGCATCAGTTGGGAAACGGCGAATAATACCGGGGAAAAAACCTAGGCCTTTATGGGGTGGGGCCTCAATAGTTAAAGAGGCTGATGCCGGTGCTGACAGTGCTGACGCCGCAGGTGTTGATGCCGCCGAAGTCGCCGGTGTCGATGACACCTCTGTCAGACCCTCGGTACTGCCGGCAAACATCAACTGCATACCCAGGCAGATACCGAAAAAAGGACGGCCTTGTGCCACATACTCCTTGATCGCGCCGGTAAAGCCCTTTTCATCCAATACGGCCATGGCATCGCCAAAAGCGCCTACACCCGGCAGAATAGCTTTAGTCGCCGTCATTAGCTTTTCCGGCTCTTCTACCAACACTCCCTCATATCCTAAAAAAGCGCAGGCCTTTTGTACGCTGCAAATATTACCCATACCATAGTCGATAATGGCAATTTTTTCTTTGCCTTGATGCATATAATCTCCTATTTCTGCATGTCTTTTGACTTATTATACAGCTATTTTGATGCTCTTGCCAACCCGCTTTACGAGACCACTGAAAAAGTAAGTGGAACCTCGGCCTTTTAAGCAGGTTTCAATTTTTTGAAGTTTTTTCAATTGTATGCAGATATTGGTCTTACATTTCACATACAAACGCAATTTTTGCTCGCCTTAGCTTAGGTAATTGGTACAAGCGCAAATTTTGCTCATCCGGGGATGCGGACTTGGTGGCAGCTGTAATCTTTACACAGCCACCCCCAGAAAAACCCGAACTGGCCACAAAGCTTTCTACCGAAGCAAGCCAACACTAGATGCCGGATAAAGGAAGATAGGCGAAGTCCCTTGAAGCCTTGCAAGATCTGAGATTTTTAATATGTATAGTATAATTTCGCGGGAAGTCAGAATTAATATAGCAGGAGCAAGATTTAAAAGGCTGCCGTGCCTCAGGAAATGCGCCGGGCTACCACCACAAAGCGGCCGGTATTGATATGGTAGGAGCAGGTGGCCAGAGTGAGGAATGTATCACCTTGCTGAAGATCATCAGGAACTTCGAGTAAAGAAGCCTTCCGGAGATGGGCAAAAAAAGCCTCAGCATTCTCCTGCTCCGTCAGATCAGTATACGTATACCAGGGGAAATCCTCCTTGCGGATATCCACATCGGAATAAAAGGCGGCCACCACCCGGTAAGTCCGTTCTTCGTAAAGGGTGAAGAATTTGATCAGGGGATGCTTTTCCCGATAAGACTCCTCCCGGTAACGCAGGATACTGGCAAACATGGTACCGGAGCGCATGTTATGGCCCCAAAGAATTACGTTATCGGAATCGGCGTCGCAGTACTCGTCCATAAAGGGAGTGCCGCTGGAGGAATTAGCCTTTTTGAAATTACGTTGGATGTAATACTGAGGCCGGTCCGGTGTATGCATGATCGGGTAATCGATTTTTGTATCTTCAATCAGAACCCAGCCCGCCATGTCCTGGTTTTCTTCACGAAGGGCCTGAATAGAGGCCAGCATAACAGGATCACTTTCCGGCTGCGGTTCAACGGCCCCAGGTGGCGAATCCGGATCGGCTGCGGCGAGGCCAGGATCGGGGATCGAAGCTTCTACCTTCTGCCGGTGAAAAGCTTGGGACATGGCGGCAAACTCTTCCTCTGCCGCAGCGATGCTGCGCCAATAAGAAAAAACTTGCCAAGCCGAAAGTGTGGCCAGCGCTAAAAGAGCGCAGGCCACACTGTAGCGTAAACGGGGCTTATTTTTTATGAGAAGGATTTTGGAGACTAATGACCTCAATGTTTACGCCTGCCTATAGATAATTGGGGAAGCAGCAGCCAGGCGGCGCCGCCCAGGGACAAGATGAGCATGATGGCCCAAAGAATGAGATTGGATTGATCGCCGGTACGGGGTACCCGACGCTGGCCTAAAGGAATACCGTTCTCATCCAGGTAAACGTAAGAGCCGTCGGGCTGAGGTGTTTTGGTATAACGGCCCTGAGGCGTACCGTTTTCATCGATTAAGATGAAATCCTCGGGGCTGTCGGGATCGTTGGGGTCTTCCACCTCATCGACAGGGATGCTGGGATAGGTAGGCTGAGGCTGGGTGGTTTCGGTAGGCTCTGTAGGACCGGTGACTTCCGTAGGTTCAGTAGGCTCAGTGGGTTCTGTGGGAATTGTAGGTTCGGTAGGCACTGTGGGAGTAGTGGGTCCTGTGGGTCCAGTAGTAGGCGCTGTAGGGGTTACGGGTGTGGTGGGCGTCACAGGATCGGTGGGGGCAGTGCCGGGCCGGCGGGTGTTGGTGAAGATTACGTTGTTGACGCCTGTGCCGGCTACAATGCTGCTGTCAGCTATTAACCCGTCCGGAGAAGAAATGCCGTCAATCGTATTGGCAGTTGTGATGCGGTCCCTCTTGTAATCGTCCTCAGTGATGGTGTATTTAATATCCTTGGGTATGTTCTGGAGACTAATGGATTGATCCTTCTCCAACTCAATGACGATCTCGCCATTTACGGGGATAGTGAGGGTGCCGGCTGTGCTGCCATCTGCAGGAATGGTGATGGTGCTGCCAGGGATAATCATGGTGTCGTCGGCAACGCCGCTGGCAATGTAGCTATAGGAGCCGCTGTGCGGGGTGATGCCACTGCTTTCCGTGAAATTAAGCGTAAACTTGAACTTCTGATGGGGATCACGGAGATTGCCGACTAAGGTTTTGGCCAGGGTCAGATGACCGGTTTCTCTGGTGTTGGTGAAAGCTACCGTGCGGCCTGTTCCAATGGTGCCGGAAGCTACGGTGCTGCCAGTATCGACACCGTCGAGGTTATAGGAGGTATAGGTGTATTCGGAAGAATAATCGGCTTCGGTAATGGTAAATCTGGCGTTTTTAGGCAAATCCTTGATGGTGACGGACTGGCCGTCAGTCAGATGAAAATCGGTGGTGCCGCCGGAAAGGGTACCGCTGGGTTCGCCGGTGATACTGTAGGCATAGGTTCCGGTAAGATCAAGGCCGCTGCCTTCCTCCGTCAATTTTAAAGTGAAGTCGAATACCTTGCCAGGATCAGGGAAATAGCCGGCAGTGGTTTTAGAAAAGATCAGATCTCCGGTGATCCGCTTATTAGTGAAGGTCACTTCTCTCGTTTCTTCATCACCCGGGACAGCGCCGGCAGCCGCCGGGTCAGTTCCGGGAAGACCGTCAATAGTATAAGTGGTTTCAACGTACTGACCGGAATAGTCATCCTCGGCGATGGTGAATTTTAGATCCTTGGGCAGATGATTGATAGTGACATATTGACCGCCATGCAGATTAAAGCTGGTGATGTTGCTGCTGATGGTGCCGGTAATCGTACCATCCGGTGAGCCTGGCGGGCTGGTGATTGTATAATCGTAATTACCATAATGAGGGGTAATGCCGTCTTTTTCTGTCAGGCTCAAGGTGAAGCCGAATTTTTTGTATGTGTCATGGCTAAAATCAGAAGCGGAAACGGGGAAATAGCCTTCGGTGACTTTGGCAAGCTTCAGATGGCCGGTATCCCGGGTGTTGGTGAAGGTTACGGCTTTAGTCTCCTCGTTTCCAAGGATGTTGCCGCTGGCATTCGACCCGGTGCCGGCATCATTGCTGGTTTCGACGTATTCGGAGCTGTAATTTTGCTCATCAATGCTAAACCACGCGCCTTTAGGCAGGTGACGGACGGTGACGGATTGGCTACCAGAGAGATTGAATTCAGCGGAGCCGCCTGTGATGGTGCCGCTATAATCGCCGTCGTAGTTATAGCTTCCACCCAAGGAGGCGCCACTTGCTGACCCCTCTTTCAGAGTTAGCGTGAATTTGAATTTCTTGCCTGAATCAGCGAAGTGGCCTTTGGTTACTTTGGTAAGGGTTAAATGGCCCGTATCCCTGTCGTTGGTAAAGGTTATCCGGTTTTGCCCGGCATAGATGTAGTCGGTGGCCGAGACGCCGGGACTCACAGAGCCATTGATGGTATAAGTGGTTTCGATGTATTCGGCAGGATCGTTAATTTCGGTAAGGATGTAATCAGTACCGATAGGCAAATCCAAAATAGCGATATATTGGCCATTTTTTAAGCTAAATGTGCCGTTGTGAGGGATATCTCCGCTGGCCGCCCCTTCATAGCCGACATAATGGTATGTGCCGGCAAGAGGAGCACTTGTACTTCCATTTATCAGCTCTACTTTGAAGGTGAAGGTTTTGTTGGCGCCGTCAGAATAATAGCCGCTGGCTGCTTTGGTGACGATCAGACTGCCGGTGCTGCCATACAGGTAATTGGTGACGGATATTTTTGAGTCGGCTGCAGTAGCGGTACCGTCAATTTTTGTAACCATAGTGGCGCCATCTTTGCTGACCACTACCGCATAAGTCCGAATGGGGGTAGAGGGCGGGGTATAACCGCCGGGAGGCTCTTTAGTTTCCCGCAGATAATAGCTGCCCTCAGGAATGGCCCGGAAGGCCAGCTCGCCGCTGACGTTGGTAAAGCCTCTGCGGACAACGGTGGTATCATCGGAAGCATATAAAGTGAATTCAGCGCCTTGTAATAGAGCGCCGCCATTATCCTTCTTAACGATAATCAAAGAGCCGCCTTTTTTGATGGTGGCGCTGGCCGCCTTATCAGAAACAGTATATATTACCTCTTTAGGTGCGTTGCTGAAGCTATTGATGACCAGCTCAGCTTTGTTCGTCAATATCTCACCGTTACTGCCGGTAATATCGGTGACATAGGTTAAGCGGTAAGCCTGATCTTTGTTAGGAATATTGAAGGTCAGGATACGATTTGCCTTATCGTATTCGATTTCCTCATCTTCGTGCAGCGTGATTTCAGTACCTGGGGTAAGGGAGCCGCTTGAATTCATGCTCAACGGATAAACATGTATTTTGGACATATCCAACCGACCAAAGCTATCCGTAGGCAAATCAAGACCTATAGGCAATTTATCCTTAATCTTTTGGCTTACGGCGCCAAGGAGATAGGGATTGCTGTAAGGATTGTAGTCGATAGTCCAGGTGATGTAGCCGTCGGTATCAGCTTTAGTGGGATCAATTCTTTTATCCAGGATAGTGCTGGTGATGCCGGTAGAATGGTCATCCTCGGATAATTTTGTGGTATCCCAGAAAAATTCCGCTTTATTATTGACGGTGGTGCTTTGATTTTTGCCGAAAATCTTCTTAGCCGTATCTTCATTGGGCTTGGCTGTCAGCACGATATAATAGGCGGTATCCAGGTTAGAGAAAGTGAAGGTAACGGCAGTGTTACCGGCACTATCCGTTCCCTGGGTTCCCATTGACACAATGGGACTGGGATCGGGTATTTTACTGCCCAGAGTATTGCTGCCCGTAACATTATACAGCTCAAAGCCGAGAATATCCCAGCCGGCATCGATGGTATCGGTAAGGGTGAGGGGGCTGAGGGCGGCGCCGTTATTGATAGTATTAAAATTTATACGGTTTTTATTGACTAAGAGCCGGTAGGTGATGGTTTTATTCTGATAGTTAAAAGGGTCCCCGTCTTTGATCAGCGTACTGCCCTTATAATCTGCAGAGGCAGTGGCATTGGTTATACTTTGAGTGGAGCGGAAATGAGCAGTATTGGATATTTTAAAATCACTGGAGTTATTGGCCGCATATATTGTGGGATCCGTTATTTTGCTTGTGAAGGAAAAAGAATAGTTATTGGTGCCGGAAGCTGGCTGGTCAGGCAGGGAAATGACCAGTAAGTCGGCAACGTCATTACCGCCGTCTTTCAAGGTATAGATTTGGTAATTACCGCCGGTAAT
Source organism: Clostridia bacterium (assembly GCA_018434325.1). Classification (GTDB taxonomy): domain Bacteria; phylum Bacillota; class Peptococcia; order DRI-13; family UBA5745; genus WRMS01. The sequence goes on from JAHDPO010000002.1 coordinate 103,090, forward strand.
AGAGGCCGGCGCAAAGTCGGAAGGATTAATAAGCTTTTGCTTGGTATTTTGCGTGAGGTTAAGGCCAGTAAAAGTAAAGCCGGGGATACCAGACTCCAAAGTCGAGCCGGGGATAAGTGCGTTAAGCTCAGCCGTGGTTTTAGTACCACCATAAACGAAAAGGTCATAAATTTTAATATCCGTTAAAATCTGCCCCCTGGGATTAAAATGGATCGTCCACTTAATAGTGCCGTTCTGGAGATTAGCGGTGGCTGCGCTCTTGGTAAAACCGGAATAGCCAACCACTTCACTTCTGCTGACCGTTTTATAGTCCTGGGTACCGACGGTAAGCTTGGCGGTATTGGTATAAGTTGTCGTGCCTATAACGGGAGTACCGGGAGAAGGGTTAGGAACCTTTTGAACTATAGTTAGAGTACCCTGTGCAGTAATATTACCAATGTTGTAAACGCCGCCTACAGGGTAGTCCGTCCAGGTTTGATCTGAGATACCTCCGCCAGACCACTTGGCACTTACAAAGTCTAAAGAAGGAGGCGTATCCGTGATTTTAACGTCATTTAATGTGGCGCCTGGCTGATTGACTGTAATTGTCCAGGTTATGGTGCGATCAGTAGGGTCATAAGTACCGGTTGTGGCGCCGCTATTGGCGCTTTCCTTAGTAATCCAGGTACGGCTGGGATAGTTTTTGGTGACGGTATTGCTGGTTTTATTCACTCCGGTTCCCGTCAGTGTTGCTTTATTGGAGACGTCGCCGCCGTTAATGAAAATATTATCCGCAGTCTTTGTCTTAAAGCGGATATACTGCGGGCTTTGAGCAGGGGAGGTGAAAGTGTAGCTTAGATTTTTGGTTACCGAATTGTACGTAGGAGTGGCAGGCGTAAAAGTAGTGCCATTGGAGCTGATTTGAAAGGAGTTGGCAACATAGCTGCCGGCATTCGGCGTCAGCGTATCCGAAAAGAGCAGGCCCACAAGGCTGGCGCTGGGATCGCTAAAAGAGCCCGCCTTAGTGCCGGTTACCTCTACCTCCCACTCAATCTCCTGATTGCCGGAATCGAAGTGAACAGCGCTCTTAGTTATCGTATATGTTCTCTCGGCCGTAGCGCGCGTATATGTTTTGGACAGAATTTCAATGGTGTCCCCTTCGTCTACATCTTCGATAGCATCCTTATTAAAAATAAGCGTGGCATTTAAGGCGACGGTTGCGTCGTAGTAGCCCTTTGCCGGATTAAAAACATCGGGATTGTCAAAAATAACCTTGACCGAAAGCATGCCGTCAGCACCTGCAGCTTTCGTAAAATAGGCCGTGGCTACACGGACGGTTTCCCCATCCACAGAGGCGGTCAAGGCGATGGGTGATGCGGCGGGCACATCAAATGCCGTTGATATATCAAAAATAAAATAATCGTTTTGGGCAATATCAAATACAGGGTTTTTTGTGTCCGGATCCGGATGCCAAGGAACCGAAACATTAAAAGCAAGAGTAATCGGCTTCGTAAAATCGATAGAGGTCGATGGAGTAAGAGTCGTGGTGCCTTGACGAATCGTGACATTATCAGAATTGAACGCCGGCAAAGTCGATTGATCAGTTCCCGCAGGATCATCCCCCCACACGCCCATTGGAAAAGCGCTGCCTATATTGAACAGCATCAGAAGGGCCAATAGTCCTCCCAATAATCTCTTTCTCTTCATAATAATCCTTCCTCTCACATTGAATTCTTTGATCGTTAACTGAAAAACTCAGGCAATATAAGGTTATCGGTTCTTGTATCGTTTTCTATTCCTCATATTCAATAGGAATTATATAGATAGATAGAAAAATTATATAATATTTGCTAATAAACTGCTTGAAACATAAGGCAAGAATACGAGCCATTACTAATAAACTGATGGAAAAAATATTGACGTTATTTTCCCCGAAAGGAAAAGACAAAGCAAAAAATTTATGCTATCATTAATTAATGCAAAAAAATACGATTAATATTAGAAAAAAATCGTGTACTAAGGATGAAAGGAGCATATGATTTGCAGGTCTTACCGCCTGCCGATTATGCAAAGGCCATGAAATTAGAGTTGTTGTTGGAAGAATTGATCGAGATTGCCCAAAAGCCGAAGACAGATTTTGCCTTGAGCCTCAATATGACCCCCAGCGGCTTAAGCAAGATTCTGACGGGAAAACGAGTGCCCGTTCTTAAAGAACGCAGGGCTTTTACCAAGCAGGCAGCCGATTATTTTGCCGAGGCAATCTATTCGCCCAAATGCTACCTTAAATTAGAGAAAGTGTTTCCTGTCATTTATGACTTTGAGTCAAAAGGCGATCTGCAGCAATTTTTAATTTATGCCATCGATTACGCTCTGGATGAAGCCTATATCGGAGAAAACCATTTAAAAATGGAATATGCCGACAGAGCTATGTACTATTTGGGCAGAAAGCCGGTATTAAACCACATTTGCCTGCTTCTGTCCGACTACACCATCAAAAACGGCGATGGGCCGGCGGAGTGGTTTGGCTATTTGCCTTTTCTCGATCCCGCCTACTCAAAAATATTTAAAAAAGTTATCTTGCAAGGCGGGGAACGGATTCCCGGCGCTATACTGAATATCTATTTTGATGAAGTCATCTTAGAGGGCAGTCTTGGCGGCTCCGGTTTTCTTGCCTTGATTGCCGGCCTGCAAAAGCGTATCGACCTCAACTTCTGGAGGATTTTCGAAGATATGGGGCAGAGCTTCCTTTTGCTGAAAGGTCAATTCCTGCTGCTCTTCAGCACGCAAATTGACGGCACCCCTTTGCTGACCCCCATATTCAACAAGACCTATTTGGCTATTTTCTATAATTTGCTTACCAAAAGAGAAACCCAAAAAATCAGCTATAGCCGCAGGGAAGTTATAGAGTACTTGGAAAATAACCCCGATTACGTTTCTGAGCTGATGAATAAGGAGATGAATTCCGTTTACAATTTCATATCCATCGGTTATCTGCTGGAAAGAGAAGAATTACTGTCTACCCGGTGCAACGATGGGCTGATTGAGCTGATTTGGGGGCTTCTGCAAAGCGTTCTCGTAAAGGATACGATGTTCCATGTTTCCTATGCTGCTATGGAGCGCTTTGTTGCTACGGGCAAGGCTATCGTGCCCCTGGCCGGCGCCGTTGCTTTCCCGCCCCAAGATAGGGCTTCTTATTTGGGCCGTTTTGGTTCTTACCTGGCTGGGGGCAGCGATCAAGACAAGGCCAAGATCAACAACAGTGATTTAAATAATTTAGCGTTGTTTTGCTATGAAAATCTTAATATCGTTTATGCGGTGGAAGATTGCTGCCAAAGAGAATGGTTCCATGTGTTCCATACCAATAAAATAGCGGAGTCCCTGAGCAAAGAAAGGGAGTTGAGCTCTATCGATTTTTCGCCGGAGATTTGGGAAGCTTACCAAAATGCTCTGAGTTTCAACTTTTCTTAAAAAGATTAAAAATGCCGCGGCTGAAGTGCGGCACAGAAAAAGCCGATAAGGTGCCGGCTCCGCTGGGGAAGGCTGCCTTATCGGCTTTTTTAATAGCTGCCTTTATTGATTAATATTTGTCGTTGTGGTAGGGGTTATTTTGGTAGAAGGCGCCGGAGCTGGCAGGGGCGGCGGCGACCGGTGTAGGAACCGCAGCGGGAATATCAAAATTTTCGAAAGCGCCAAAGGACTGATCGGGATTGGCGAAAGTTTGTGTTGAGGCTGAGTAAGAGGCTCCCTGATCATCTTTCAGTGTAAACCTGGCCAGCAGCTCTTTCAGCAGATGGGATTGACCTGACAGCTCCTGGCTGGCGGCGGCGCTTTCTTCGGCGGTAGCCGCGTTGGTTTGGACGACGCCGGAGATTTGATCCACACCCTGGTTGATCTGGACAATGGCCTGAGCCTGTTCATCGGAAGCCTGAGCGATCTTGTTGATTAATGTGATGGCCTCGCTGGTTTCTCTGGCGCTTTCCTCCAGAGACTTAGCTGTGACATCGGCTATCTTGGTGCCGTTTTTGACGGCGGCAATGGTTTCTTCGATTAAGCCAGTGGTATTCTTCGCTGCCTCCGCCGACTTGCCGGCCAGGTTGCGCACCTCGTCGGCCACCACGGCAAAGCCCTTGCCGGCGGCGCCGGCTCTGGCCGCCTCTACTGCTGCGTTGAGGGCCAGGATATTGGTCTGGAAGGCGATATCGTCGATGACCTTAATGATTTTTGAGATTTCGGCGGATTTAACGGTGATCTGATCCATGGCCGCCACCATGCTCTTCATCTGGCCGTTGCTGCTTTGCAGCTCTTTGCCGGCAAAGGCCGATTTGTCGTAGGCGTTTTTGGCGTTTTCGGCGTTTTGCTTGATTTGGTCGGTGATTTCGGAAATAGAGGCGGACAATTCCTCGATAGAGCTGGCCTGCTCCGTAGCTCCCTGGGAAAGGGCCTGGGCGCCGTTGGCCACCTGGCCGGCGCCGCTGTCTACCTGCTGGGCCGCCTGATTGATTTGCAGCAGCGTACCATTTAAATGATCCAGCATCGACTGCATATTGTCCTTAACCTTTTTGAATTGGCCGGCATACTCTTTTTGCAGCTCGATTAACAAATCTCCCTGGGATACGCTTAATAAAGCGCCGGAAATTTCGTCGATATAGCCCTGGTAATTGACCAATTGATCGATGGTCAGATTAAAGGCCTGTGCCAGCTTGCCGATTTCGTCTTTCGACTTGATAGCCAGGGATACGTTAAAATTGCCATCGGCTATTTGCTGGGCGGCTAAAGTAACCTTTTGAATAGGCTTGGCGATTCTGCCGCTGATAAAGTAGCTGACGATTACGCCGATTACCAGCACAGCTGCGCAAAGGCCGATGAGCAGCCGGGCCAGGGTGCCCACTTCTTCTAATATTTCGGTGGTTTCCACCGTCAGAGCCACGATCCAGGGAGTGCCTTCGATGGGGGCAAAGCCGGCCTGCTTGGTAACGCCGTTGTAAGTGTAATCGCCGCTGCCGACCTGGCGCTGAATCATTTTCAGGGTGAGATCTCCCAACTCCTTGAGGGAGCTGTCGGTTTTGGCGTTTTCGATATCATTATCCTGAATCAAAACCAGATCGGTATTTTTGTGACCGACGGTAACGCCTTGGTTATTAATAATGTAGCCGTAGCCTGTCTTCCGGTAAGTTACGTCTTTCGCAATCTCACTTAATAATAAACCGTCTGTTCTGCCGTACAGAACGCCGATTTGAACGCCGTTAGATACGACGGGAGCTGCAAATATAATAACGGGCTGGTTGTCTAATTTGCTGAACAGAAGATCAGAGGAAGTAGCTTTGCCCTGCATGGCTCCTTGGAAGAAATCCCGGTCGGCCACGTCATTAATTTCTCTTTTGCTGTTTAATATGGTGGCCCTGCCGTTTTTGTCGGCAAAGCCAAAGAGCTGGTAGCCGGCCCGTGCGGCCTCGGTTTCAAAGAAAGCGACTCTTTCTTCAATAGGAATACTTTGATCGGTAATGATGGGGTTTTGCGCCAGAGTGTCAATGTAGTTTAATTGCATGTTGACGCTGGTGGCGATATACTTGGCCTCGGACTGGGCTACGATCTCCAGGTCATAATGAGCGTCCTCAATTAAATTCCTGCTTACCGTGATAATCGTAATGATGCCCAAACCCGCCGTTACGGCAAAAATAAGCAGCGTAAACATGGCTACCAGTCTTAATCTAATCGATTTCATAATATGATTCCCCCGATGCGATATACTTTGCTGATACTATTATAGCTTATAAGAAAGAAATAAACAGATGAAATTTAAAAAAACATGCCTTTTTTAATAAAAAAGGCATGTTTTTGGATATTCTTGACCGATTATTGACACTTTACGAGGCAAACGATAGTATTGACTTTGTTACCGGATTCAGGCAATAAGCCGGTTCGGGAAGTATGCATCAACAGGGAGTATATGCGATGAAGAGAGAAAATGCTTTCATTCGGCGCTGCGGTCGCTGGCTTGAGACAGAACCGAAATTACGCTACTTTGTTTTAGCCTTTTTTTTGCCTGTAATTATTTTGGGAACGGTATTTGCTATACATGGGGTCTATCCTTTCGGCGGCCAGCAAATTCTCGTCACCGATTTCTGGCACCAATATTACCCCTTTTTCAGCGATTTTTGGCACAAGTTGCGGGAAGGATCTTCTCTGCTTTGGTCCTGGGGCAACGGCCTGGGCACAAACTATCTGGCGCTGATGGCCTATTATCTGGCCAGCCCCTTGAATTTTCTTATCGTCCTCTTTTCTCATACCTGCCTCAGAGAGGTGATCACGGTTTTTCTGCTGATTAAGATCGGCCTGGCCGGCAGCTTTTTTGCCGTTTATTTGCATTACACCTTTCGGCGCAACGACCTGTCAATTTCGCTGTTTTCTCTGTTTTATGCCCTATGTGCCTTCACTTTGGGTTACTATTGGAATATCATGTGGTTTGATACCTTTGCCCTATTGCCCCTGGTCATTTTAGGGCTGCAAGCCTTGGTGCGGGAGGGTAAATATAAGACGTATATCATTTCGCTGAGCTTAGCTTTTCTGTTTAATTTTTATATTGGTTTTCTCTGCTGTCTTTTTGTGGCCTTAATGTTTTTTCTCTTTTGCATTGTTTATGGCGTATCGGGAAAGCAATTCCTGCAGAAGCTGCTTCACATAGCGGTATACTCCGCCGTTGCCTTAGGGATGAGCGCCTTTTTGACCGTGCCGGCCTTTTACAGCCTGGGCAACGCCTACAGCAGCGGCAGTTCTTTTCCTTCCACCGTCAAGCTTTACGAAAATTTTCTTGATATCATCGGCAATTTTATTGCTTTTGCCAATCCCACCGCCAAGGAGGGGCTGCCCAATATTTACGGCGGCATGCTCTCCGTCTTGCTGCTGGGTGTCTTTGCCTTTGCCCCGCAGATCAAGGCCCGCGAAAGGGCTTCCTGTATCGGTCTGCTGGTCTTTTTGATTGTCAGCTGCAATGTCAATATGCTCAATTATATTTGGCACGGTTTTCGCTTCAGCAATATGCTGCCTTACCGCTTTTCTTTTTTGATCTCTTTCTTGCTGACCGTCATGGCCTACCGGGCCTTCCTGCTGCTGGACACCTATGATAAACGGTCGTATGCCGGCATGGCCTTAACGGCCCTTTGGGCGCTTTTTGCCGCTTGCCTGGGGCCCCAGGAGAATCTGGCAGTTTTGGCCGCCGGCATTCTTACTGTCTGCTATATACTGCTGCTCTTTTTCTATGGCCGCAATAAGCTATCCCAAAAAGTTTTCACCGGTCTGCTGAGCTTGCTCCTGCTGGCGGAGGTCTGCGGCAACACCTTTGTAGGCGTAAATACGGTATCCACTACTTCCCGGAGGGACTACCCTCCTGCCTATAATGAGGTCAGAGAGCTTTTGGACCAACGGATCGGCGATAGCTATGGCCATAGCCGGACGGAGTTTGCCAACTGGTATACTCTCAATACGCCCGCTCTCTACGGTTATGACGGCGTCACATTTTTTTCTTCAACGGTAAATGTAGCCACCACCAGATTTCTGGAGGATTTGGGAGTGGCGGCCTGGGAGTCGGGCAACCGCTATACTTACGGGGAGACTTCCCCGTTAACCAACGGCTTTTTAAATTTGAAACACATGATCGCTCATGACGGCAAGTATATGGATAAGCTCCATTGGCAGCAGGCCGGCAGTGCCGGCGCCGCTGTTCTATTGGAAAACGCCTATTATTTACCCTTCGGCTTTATGGTAAAAGAGGCGATTGCCGATTTTACCGCGCAAAACGGCGCCAATCCCTTTTTATCTCAAAATCGTTTGTTTGCCTTAGCAACGGGCATCAATGAAGAGCTCTTTGCGCCGGTGGATATTGTCCATGTAGGTCATACGGGTTTGCAGGATGGCCGGCAGGGCTACGGCAAATACAGCTACACCGTGAAGGATGGAGCCAAAGGCTCTTTTAAATGGAATTATGCGATGCCGGAAGATGGCATTTTATATGCCTATGCGGTGATCAGTGATGATGAGGATATTAAGATTTTAAAAAATAATCAAGAGGTGTATTCGGTAAACCGCAAAAGGCCTTATATTTTCTGCTGCGGACCTTTTCAGCAGGGGGAAATCATGTCTCTGAAGACCGGCGCTCCCACCAGCAGAAGCAGCGGCAGCGTCCAGGTTTATGTGAATATGCTGAACCGGGCGGTTTTGGACAAAGGCTATGCGGTGCTCCGGGATGAGAGCCTGGTTCTTACGGAGTTTTCCGGCACAAAGATCGCCGGCCGTATCATGGCTAAAGAAAAGGGCCTGCTGTATACCTCTCTGCCTTATGAGAAGGGCTGGCAGGCCTATGTGGATGGTGAGGAGACAGCTATTTCGCTGCTAAACGGCTCCATGGCCATGGTGCCTTTAGAGGCCGGGGAGCATGAGGTGGTCTTTCACTTCCTGCCGCCGGGGCTGAGGCTGGGTGTGGGCGTATCGGTGCTTTCCTTATTGGCATTTCTTTTGTTGCTTTATCTGGACCGGCCGCGGCTGCGGCCGGCGGCGGCGCAGCTGTAGCCGGGGGAGATAGAAGCGACAAATGAAAAGGCAAGCTACTGCCGAGATCCCGATGCTCAAAAAGTTGAGTTATGTGCCAACTACCGGCCCCCAAAACGGGCCTGAAGCCAGACCAAACACCACACAACTCACAAATTTGAGTCAGCACCTGAAACTTCCATTCACAGCAAAAGAGGAAAGTTATCAATCCGATCTGCATGTATGGTTTAATTTTGCGGGAGGGTAGGTTATCAGTAATCAAGAAGGGAAAGCCCTAAAATGGCTTTCCCTCCCTAAATTCTCGCCTGTTTTCCTGCCGCTGCAAACTCTCTTGCGGCTGGCAGCTGCTATTTTCTTCCCTCACAACTACGCTGCCGGGCTTTCTTACAGCATGGTGCTTTACAGCATGGTGGCTCGCAGCTCCCCCGGGCTTAAGGGTGAGAGGCTAGCCGGCGGCAGGTCAAACATGGTCTTGCAACCGCTTTGGCCTTGCTCGGCCAGGCGGAAGGCGGCCCGGGCCGCCGCCACCAGAATGCTGGAGGTAAATTCCGGATTGGAGCCCAGGGTCAGCCGGTACTCGATGGTCTGGGTGGTTCGGGCATCCCAGCCCGTGCGGCCGCTGCGGATAACGCTGCCGCCGTGGGGCAGGCTGCCGTGGTCGCGTTCCATCTCTTCCCGGCTGATAAAGGTTATGGTGGTGTCATAATCGGCAAAATAGTTGGGCATGGTCTTGATGGTATGGGCCAGGCTATCCAAGTCCGCCCCTTCTTCTGCCACCACAAAGCATTCTCGCGTATGCTTTTCCCTGGTGGTCAGCACCGGGTTTTCCCCGCGGCGCACCCGTTCCACCGCTGCTTCGATAGGCACCGTATACTGCCGGCCGTCCAGGACGCCGGGGATGTGACGGATTGCATCGGAATGGCCTTGGCTCACTCCCTTGCCCCAGAAGGTATAATCGGCGCCCTGGGGCAAAACGGCGTTAGCGTAGAGGCGGTTTAAAGAGAAGAGGCCCGGATCCCAGCCTACTGAAATCACGGCCAGTTTGCCGGCCTGCTTTGCTGCCGCATCCACCGCCGCAAAATGGGCAGGAATGTTGGTGTGGTTGTCAAAGCTGTCGACTACGTGAAACTGTGCCGCTATTTCCGGCGTCATCACCGGCAAGTCGGTGGCGCTGCCGCCGCAGAGGAGCATGACGTCGATTTCACCCTGCATTTTGCTTGAATCGGCGTAGGGCAGCACAGGAACGCCTTTGGTCAGGATGCTTATTTTCCGGGGATCCCGGCGGGTGAAAACTGCCGCCAGCTCCATGTCCGGCGCTTCCCGCAGCGCGCTTTCCGCTCCCCGTCCCAGATTGCCGTAGCCGATAATTCCGATTCTGATTGTCATTTGTCATCAACACTCCTTCTGTAGGTTTTTCCTGCCGCACTCTGCAGGCTGCGGCATTGCTGGTCGCCATTACTGGTCGGCATTGCTGGTTGCCCTTGCGCTCCCGCCCGGCCGCACAAAAAAGCAGCCGGTAGAGAATCGGCTGCTTGAACGGTCCTTGCCAACAGGAGCATAGAAAAAACTTCTACTCCGGCCACGACAAATATGTATCAAAGATAGCCCTCCGCAAATTTCTTTGCGACAGTCAGACAAATCTTATTTTGCCTGCCCAGCCAGCCTCCTCTGCAGTGAAGGCCTACTTCGGCGCCGGCCCCTTTCTCCGGTCTGCCCTGCAGGGCTCAATTACCGGGTACTCTTTGCCAAACGCATCCTCTATCACAATTTATGGTGATTATCTTATGCCATGTCTTCGACTATGTCAAGAGAAAAAATTGACGATTCTGTCAAAACCCCAATGAAAATTTCCACGATTTCCGGGTCAAACTGACTGCCGGCATTTCTCTTTAGCTCCCGCACCGCCGCTTCGCTGCTCATGGCGCTGCGGTAAGAACGGTCATTGGTCATGGCGTCGTAAGCATCGGTTACGGCCAGAATGCGGCAGAGCAAGGGAATTTGCTGACCTCTGAGCTTGCGGGGATAGCCCCTGCCGTCCCAACGCTCATGATGAGAAAGGATCAGGTTGGCCACCCGTTTCAACTCCGGTGTGGCTTGGACGATGCGATGGCCGATTTCCGGATGCCGCCGCATTTCCTCCCATTCCTCAGGAGTAAGCTCGGCAGGTTTTTTGAGGATATCGGAATTAATAGCGACCTTGCCGATATCGTGGAGGACGGTGAGCAGAGAAAGTTCGTTCATTTCTTTGGAAGTCAGCTGAAGCCGGCGGCCGATGCTATGGCAGTTTTCTTCCAGACGCTTGGAATGCTCTTCCGTCTCCATGCTTTTTTCGTAGAGCGTGGCCAGCAGAGTGTTGATGATGGCGTTGCGGTAGCTCTTACCCTCCAGCAGCTTTTGGTGATACATATCCTCTTCCGCTTCCCGCAAAACGCTGTGGATATTTCTTTCGCCGCCCTCTTTGACGGAGCAGCCGCAGGAAAGGCTGAGGCGCAGCCCCGCCACATCGATGGCCGCCTGATTAAGCTTAATCTTCTTAATGGTTTTTTCCGCTTCCCTTAAATTTGCCCGCGGCATGATGATGACGAATTCGTCACCGCCCCAGCGGGCGATCAGATCGCCCTTGCGGCAAGTTTTTTTCAGGAGATCGGCTACGTGGCGCAGCAGGCTGTCGCCGGCTTCGTGGCCGAAAACGTCGTTAGTAATTTTGAGGCCGTTGACGTCGCAGACGATGACGGCCAGAGGCAGATCCTCCGGGGTATTGATACTGCCCAGGATATCCTCGATATACCGCCTGTTGTGGAGGCCGGTGAGGGTATCGTGGTGATTCAAAAAGCGAATTTGCCTGCTATGCTCTTTTTCAAAGCTGACATCCCGAAACACCATGACTACGCCAAAAATCTGGCCATCCTCGGCCTTGATGGGGGCGGCGCTGTCCATGATGGGCACAGTCTGGCCCTGGCGGTTTTGCAGCACGGTGTGGTTAGCCATACCGACGATCAGGCCTGTTTCCAAGACTTTTTTGATGGGGTTTTCCACAGGCTGCCCCGTTTCTTCATTTTGCAGGATAAATACCTCGCTGAAGAGACGGCCCACTGCGGAGCCGCTGTCCCAGCCCGTTATTTTCTCCGCCATGCTGTTCAGGCTGGTAATATTGCCCGCCGTATCCGTAGTGACGACGCCGTCGCCGATAGAGCGCAGCGTGGTTTGCAGCATTTCCTTTTCCCGTATCAGCTCATTGCGGTAGTTCTCCAGCTCTGAAATATCTTTGCTGCAGCAGAGTAAATACTGAACTTCATTGGCGATGAATACGGGAGTGACAATGGTCTGCCAGGTACGGTTGCCGGGGGCAAAGCGGAAGCCCTGTTCATAGCTCACCGTCCGTCTTGTCTGCACGCATTGGTTATAATAGCCGATAAGGGTCAGGCCGATATCTTCGCCAACCAGCTCCTGAGGGGATAAACCTTTGATATGGCTGAAGCCGGTGAGCCTCTGGTGGGCCTTGTTGTTGCGGACGAAGCGAAAGCGGCCGTTTTTATGCTCCACAAGGCTTACCGCGTCATGGATGTGATCAAATACAGACCAGGTATCCCATGAAAAGGGCATATTATCATGTCCATTCATAAGAGTGCCTCCTTCTATATGCCTGTTTTCTTGCGGAGATTGTCCAGGCACAGGCTAATAATTCAGCTTGAATTTTTCTACCTCTCCCTGGAGAGTGATGGCCTGAGCGGACATCTCTTCCGCGGTGGCGGAGTTTTCTTCTGCGGTGGCGGCATTGGTCTGCACGACGTCGGAAACCTGGGTCAGGCCTTCTTTGACTTGCCCAATGGCTTTGACTTGTTCGATGGAAGCGACTTCAATTTTTTCGATGCTTTCGACAGCCATTTGAGCCTTGATTGCCACATCCTTCAAAAGCTCGGCGGCTAAGGCGGTGGTCTCCGTACCTTTATCTACGGTGGTTACCGATAAGTGAATCAGATCGGCAGTTTGCTTGGCTGCTTCGGCGGATTTGGCGGCCAGGTTGCGAACCTCGTCGGCTACTACCGCAAAGCCTTTGCCGGCGTTACCAGCCCGGGCAGCTTCAATAGCGGCGTTGAGGGCCAGGATATTGGTTTGGAAGGCGATATCCTCAATGACCTTCGTGATATTGGTAATCTGATGAGAAGCAGAGCCGATATCCTGCATGGCCTGGGTCAGATTGGCCATCTGCTCATTACTGGCCCTGACGCCCTCGCCGGCTCCTTCAACGTACTGAGCCGCCATTTTGACATTGACGGCATTTTCTTCTGCCTGCTCGGCAATGGCGGCTGCGGAGGCGCTTAATTCCTCGACAGAGGCGGCCTGCTCCGTGGAACCGGAGGCCAAGGCCTGAGCACCGCTGGAAACCTGGCTGGCGCCGATGCTGACCTGATTGGAGGCCAGATTAATGGTATGCATAGTCTGGTTGAGATTGGCCACGGTGGTTTCGATGACCTGCTTCAACACGGCAAAGTCGCCGGGATATTCGGAATCCACCCGCAGCCGCAAATCACCCCGGGATATCCTGGTAAACTTATCGATCAAATCGTTAAGCACTTCGCCTTGGGTCTGATTAGATTGCTGAATGAGCTTGGCCATTTGGCCCATCTCATCCCGGCCTTCATATCTGATCTGGGCCTTCAAATTACCCCGGGAAATTTCATTGAAAGCCTTAACAATTTCGTTTACGGGAATGAGTATGGATCTCCTGATAATAACGGCGACGAGAATGGTCAGCAGGAGAGCGGCGGCGCCGGCGGTAATAAGAATTATCCAAGCCTGCCGGCTGGTAGCCTCGGCATCCAGCTTCTGGAGCTCAGCCCGCTGCTCGGCCGTTGTGCTGAACTCAACCATGATATCGACGCTTTTATTCATAACGGTGATATACTGATTATTAAAAAGGTTTTTGGCCTGCCGGACATTGCCCGCCGTAGGCTTCTTCATAATTTCGGCAATTTCCTGCCGGGTTTTGCCGGCCTCGGCAAAAAGCTCCCGCAGCTCGGCAATTTTGGCATCCCGGCTGCTATCTCTTTGATTGGCGGCGTATTTGTCAAACTCGCTTAAAAGAGAGGTGGCTTCCTCCTGAGCTAAGTTGAAAAAATCCTCGATCCTTCTGGTATCGGTTTCATTGAAAGCCAGGGCCATGTAGCGTTGGATAGAGACGGTATCTCTGCGGATCTTCCAGATTCCTGAGTTGTTGGGAAGGGTATATTGGGCATAGTTTTGGACAATATCATCAACAGCATTGAGGCTAAGCAGTGACATTGCAATGATTCCCAGCATGATAATAAGTATGATTCCAAATCCAAGAATTAATTTTTTACTGATTGAAATATTTTTCATCATATTTCATCCTTCCCGTATTTTCGTTTAAACTACCGGGTTTTAAGGCATATAGAAATTATTTGTAGAGTTATAGCATATATAATAATATAGTATACTTCTACAATATAAATCTACATGATATAGGGGGATTTGTCAAAAAATTTTACATTAAAAAGGGAAAAAGCTAATTTAAAAAAGAGAGCCGCCCGTTTGGTTTAGGAAAACCAACAGAGGCGGTTTGCTTACATTACCGGTCCAAACATGGCGTCGATCATTCTGTGTACTCTTTTGAGCTGTTCGGGCGTTAGGTTTTTACATTTTTCTGCAATTTCCGTCAAGGTATTTAATTCATTCCATTCCATGCTGTCCTGTACAAAATAATCCAAGGAGCGGTGCAGGACATTTCCCAGCTTGATCAATGTGGTAATGCTTGGCTGGTGCCTGCCGGATTCGATCTGCCGTATATATACAGCGCTCACATCGCACTCTTGCGCTAATCGCTCTGAGGTAAAGCCGGATTCTTTCCGGGCTATGGCTAAACGCATTCCAAGGGCCCTGCGGTCCATCGCCCCACCCCCTATTCATTGTAGATAATACCTTACAAGAATGTATATTATGATTTTACTTGTTCATTGGTTTTTATGATAGCAGGATATAATATACATAATTATATGGTAATTACTACATAAAATTCATATGCCGCCTCTAATTCACTAAAAAATGTTTCACTTTAGTATTTTTTGATTCTGAGAAAATCCCCTCAGTAAATAAATGAGGCATATTTATGAAATATTTTGATATTATACCATTTTATGGTATAATATCAAAGAGAGGAGGCAAATAAAAATTAAGGCAGCAAGGGGTCATAGTTGATGTTGAAAGGAGTAAACGTATGCGCAAAAAAATAAGTATCCTTTTGATTCTGACACTATTATTTTCAATTGTTTCCCTGCCCGGTTCCAGCGTTGCTTACGCCAATGATTATGTGATGCCGGATAGTGACTTTCTCGACAAGATTTATGAAGTCTATAGAAATGATGACCCTAATCTGGCCAAACGCATGAATAGGATTGAGGAAATTGAGCCTCATATTCTAAACCATTCCAAAACGAACAACGCCAAAACTGTTTTTAACAATATAGCGCTGCTGACAGACGATACAAGAGTGATTCAGGATTACAGGACGGAAGAGCAATTCGCAGCATCTTCCGGCAATCCCCGGAGAGAGGATAACCCCGACGGCCTGCTCAACAGCTCCAAAGAAGGCCGGCCTATCTATCGCTTAGAGTACGGCAATCCGGACAGTGAAACCCGGATTCTCGTGTGGTCTCAGATGCACGGCGATGAATCCACGGGAACCAGGGCTCTTCTGGATATTTTTGATTTTCTGGAAGGTACTAAAGATCACCTGCTTTCAAAGAAAGATCAAGCTAAAGCTGAGGAACTAAGGCAATTGCTGCACTACGGTTCATATATTCACTTTATTCCCATGCTGAACCCTGACGGCGCCAATCTTTTTCAGCGGCGTACTACAACGATAGCATCACCCAGTCACCCTTGGGTCACACCGGAGACAGAAATTGATTTAAACCGGGACGCCGGTAATATGGAAGCTCCGGAAGCCAAGCTCCTTTGGCGGGCCTATGGCGACCTTAAGCCCAATTGGGGTTTTAACCTTCATGACCAAAACCTGCAAGTAGGCGTCACCGGCTACGATACCCCCGCCTCCATTACGCTGCTTTCTCCCGGCATGAATTTTCCGAAGCATTTCAATGACGCCAGGCTGCGGGCTACAGGAGTGGTAGCAGGAATCAATGAATTGGTTCAGGAAGAGCGGCCAAATGCCGTGGGGCGCTATTCTGACGATTGGGGCCAGCAATATTTCGGCGACAGCCTTACCATGGCCGGCGTCGGGGTTATCCTGATTGAGTCCGGCGGCTCTAAGCTGGACCCCGAAAAAGTAACCCTGCGGCGCACGAATTTTAAGGCGATTTTACGGGGCTTAGCGGAAATGGCCTCCGGAAATTATGCGGAAAACGATATTTCCTCCTGGCTTCCTGCCACCAGCCAGGCAAAAAGTCTGCAATCCAACGATATCCCCCATCCTCCCAACCGGAACAATAGCATTGAAGATGTGCAGCTTTATAATGTCCTGGCGCCTGATGGCAAAAGCTATGATCTCAGCATCCGGCGGAATTGGAAAATCCTGCATGAGGAGGTTGAGGGAGTTAAGACGCATGCTGACTGGTATTATTCCGGAACCATCCAACGCAGCATAGACCTTACCGCCAGCCCCAGCAGCCAGTGGAAAGGCGATTGGCCGTACTACGCCGGACCTCCTTATGGCTACGTAGGCCAGGGCAACGCCACCGACAAAGGGGGCAATGTACCGCTGTATTCATTCCCTTATTATTTCGGCTATGAATCCCTTGATTGTGCTGCCGGCGCCGAAAATCTCAAGCTGGTAGCCGGCAAGGTGGGCGGCAGAAATAGTGAGACAAACCGGTATGAGATTGAAGGCACGGGCCCGGGAGAAGTAGCGGCGGCGCCTATATATAAGAGTATAGACGATATCAGCTTGAAAGAGGCCTGGGAGCTTCTGAAGCGGGGTATTTGTGCGGTGCGCATCAAAGAAATGCCCGGCTCCCCCGTTTACGATTTGCCCCTGACGGTTTTAGCCGGTTCAAAAGCTCAGTTCAATGCAGGAATATCTGCCCAAGGTCAGCCTTTGGCAAGTGATTCCTCAACAAATACAGAGGTTCCGGCCAACTTCTTCCTGGCAAACAGGAACGACGGCAGCATCAGGTACGCTGTGATCAACGGTTACCTGCTGGATTTAAGCAAACCCGCTTATAAGCCAACCTGGGGCGTAAGGGACTTCGATCCCAGGGATTCTGATGCTGCAAAAGCAATTGATGAGAGATACGAAGGCCACTATAAGAACTATGTAACTGTCGAGGTGCAATCGGACAAAGAAGCCCAATAAAAGACAGACAAAAGCGATAAAAACAAAAAATAAAAAAGACTGCCGTCTTTGGCTGGACAGGCCAATTACGGCAGTTTTTTGTTGCAGATCTCATCATTTCATCATTTCAACATTTGTTTATTTGCAAAGAAGCCTGCCCAGGGATCGGGCCTGGACAGCCTCAAAAGGGCCTCGGCCATAGTAATACCGTTGGGAGTCGTCGAATCCAGTTCATCCCAGGTAAGGGGCATGGATATCCCGGCGCCTTCTCTTGCCCTGATTGAATAAGGAGCAATACTGGTGGCCCCCCTGCCGTTTCTGATCCAGTCAATAAATATTTTGTTTGTGCGATTAGCCTTTCTGACATTGCTGGTATAGCGGTCGGGCCATTTTTGCTCCATCACCTCGGCAATACCTTTGGCAAAATCATGAAATACCTCCCAGGAGGCCGCGGGTTCCAAAGGTACTACCACATGGTAGCCTTTGCCGCCGCTGGTCTTCAGGTAGGAATTCAGGCCCAGCTCCGTGAGAAGGCTTTTGATATCCCGGACGCCCTGCCGCACTCGTTCCAAATCCATCCCCTCGTCGGGGTCGAGATCAAAAACCATGATATCCGGCTTTTCCAGACTATCGACCCGGCTGCCCCAGGTGTGAAATTCTAAGGTGCCCATTTGGGCCTCGGCGATGAGACCCGCTTTATTTTCGATGTAGAAATAATCCTCCGGCCGGCCGTCTTTGTCGGCGATGGCTATGGTAACGATACCTTTGCTGCCCGGCCCGGGATGCTTCTTATAAAAGCAGGCCTGGGATATGCCTTTAGGGCAGCGGACAATGCTGAGAACTCTGTGGCTCACATAAATCAGCATCCGCTCCGCGATTTTCTCGTAATAACGGATGATATCGATTTTAGTAATTGGCGGTTCCTCAAAAATAATTTTGTCGGGGCTGCTGATTTTTATGCCCTCAATAATAAAGCTGCCGGAGGCGTCCTCCGCTGTGCTCGCTAAATTCATCGAATCCTCCCCTTTCTCCCCTTCCTTGCTTGACGGCTGGGACAGGCTTTGGCCTGAGGCCTTTTCCCGCTTGATCTCCCTGGGGTCTTTATCCCGCCGCAGGCCTTTAAAGCTGGCTTGCCGCAGCAAATCGTCCTTCGTCCACTCGGCAAACCTGATTTCTGCCGCCAGCTGCGGCGCCAGCCAGAAGATTTTTTCATTGGCCCTGGCTTTTGGCGGCAGGGAAAAGGGGCTTGCCGGCCTGATCAGGGGAAGGAATTCCGCCTCCAGCTCCTGTCTGTCGGCCTCGGTGAAGCCGGTGCCGGAGCGGCCGGCATAAATCAGTTCCTCCCCTTCGTAAACGCCAAGAAGCAAGGAGCTTACCCCGCTGGTTTTTTTATCGGAGAGGGTATAGCCGCCGATGACGAATTCCTGCCTTTTATCGCATTTGATTTTGATCCAATCGCCGTTTCGGCTGCCGCTGTATAGCGAGCCGGCTTTCTTGCCGATGATCCCTTCCATACCGGCGGCGCAGGCGGCGGCCAGACTTTCCTTGCCGTTGCCCCGGATATGGCGGCTGTAATGGAGGTTGTCGGCAGCGCCCGCCATCAGAACTTCCAGTCTCGCTTTTCTTTCGGTCAAAGGTCTGTCCCGCAGATCCTGACCCTCCAGAGCCAGCAAATCAAATACCACATAGGTCAATTTCTGGCCCGCCGGGTTTTTCAGGTAGTTTTGCAGAGCCTGGAAATCCGTCTTGCCTCCCTCGTCGGTAACAACCATTTCCCCATCCAGCACCATAGCCCTGCCGGCGGCCAGAGTGATCAGGGAATAAGCGGCTTCCCGGAAATGCTTTGTGTAATCGTTGCCGTTTCTGGTGATCAGCCGTAGGTCGTTGCCTTCGATAAAGGCCAAAATCCGGTAGCCGTCGTATTTTAATTCGTAGAGCCAATCCTCTGCCGTCCCTTCAGTCCCGGTTCCGCCGTCTTGATCCCGGGGAACCGTCTTAACCAGTTCAGCCAGCTGGACAACGGCGCTGCTGAAAGGGTTGTGCAGAAAAGGCTTATCGATGAGAGCCGGCGATGCCCCCGCCGCGATCTCCTCCATGGTCCGCCCCGTCCTGATGCTGGTGGTAAATTGAGAGATGCCGTCCTCGGTCTGCACATACTCGTCTTTTTCTTTAAGGAGCAGCCAGTTATTATCCTTGGTTTCCCCGGCTTTTGGCTTAAGCCGCACTAAAGCCCACTTGCCCTGGAGCCTCCTGCCTTTCAGGATGAATTTCAGCATACCCTGGCGCAGCCCCTCAGCCACGTCCGTATAAGGCTCCCACCAGCCCTCGTCCCAAAGCATCACCGTACCGCCGCCGTATTCCCCTTTAGGAATGCTCCCCTCAAAATTTCTGTATTCCAGGGGGTGATCCTCCACCTGTATAGCCAGCCTCTTATCACGGGTATGATAAGAAGGCCCTTTGGGCACGGCCCAGCTCAAAAGGGCTCCCTGCCACTCCAGGCGAAAATCATAGTGCGCTCTGCGGGCCAGATGGTGCTGCACCACAAAGCGCAGATCACTGCCGGAATCCTCCCTGGCCCCTTCCGGCTCCGGTGTTTGCCGAAAGTTTCTTTTTTCGTTGTAGGAACTGAGCTGTGCAGCCATAGGATTATGCCGACTCCTTCTCTTTTTTGGCCTTTTCTACGCTGGCTTTCAGCGCTTCCATGAGATCGATGACCTTGCCGCTGCTTTCCGGCACGGCCGCCACCACTTCCTGGCCGGAGATTTTCGTCTCAATGAGGGCCCGCAGCTTTTCCTGGTATTCATCCTTGTATTTTGCGGGATCAAAGGGCGTATCCATGGAATTGATCAAAACCTTTGCCATATCCAGCTCCTGCTGGGCAATCTCCGGCTTAACGTATTGCTTTTGCAGATCCTTGACGTCCTCGGCATAAAACATGGTAGAAATCAGCAGGCCGTCCTCCCGGGGGATAATGGCCATCAGCGTATCTTTCGTACCGATGACGCTTTTGCCGATGGCAATCTTTTGCTCGGCCATCAAAGCGGCCCGCAGCAACTCGAAAGCCTTCTCACCGCCTTTTTCGGGAGCGGCCTGATAAGTTTTGTCGTAGTAAACCGGCGAAATCTGGTTCAATTGGGCGAAATGAAGAATTTGAATAGACTTTTCTTTTTCTGTCTTGATTTTTTCGATCTCCTCGTCGGTGACCACCACATATTTATCCTTGTCATACTCGAAGCCTTTGACAATATCCTGGGACGTAACTTCTTTGCCGCAGTGAGCGCAAGTCTTCTTGTAGCGGATGCGGCTGTTGTCCTCTTTATGCAATTGGTTGAAGTGGATATCGTTATCCTGG
The DNA here is from genome assembly GCA_018434325.1 of Clostridia bacterium. Taxonomy (GTDB): domain Bacteria; phylum Bacillota; class Peptococcia; order DRI-13; family UBA5745; genus WRMS01. The sequence goes on from JAHDPO010000002.1 coordinate 123,270, forward strand.
GTGGCTGTGGACATGGCAATGGGAATAGCCACAATGCCGAAAGTAATAACCGATTTTCGTGATACCATTTGGGCAACACCTCCGGTTTTAGTGTTTCCCGTTGCTATATTAATATCCTGACTATAGCGCTGACCCCAAGGCCTGCAATAGACCGAAAGAGATTGAGGACTATTGCGCCTTTGCCCTTGATCAAATAATCGATCAGGTCGATGCGGATCAGCGGCTTTGAGCCTCAGAAGGCTATTGACTTTGTCGTAGCGGCTTCTTGCCTCAAGCATTCCATCGAGCATGACTTCAATCTGGTTTCCATCAAGGAAGTCCTTTCTCTGGCCGCCGGCAACGCTTCCGGCCGGGTGCAGCGGTAAGCCCGGTTAGTAAAAAATCACAAATAAAGAAGCGTTTCAAAATGACCTTGAATCAGGTGTCATTTTGAAACGCCTCTTTTCTGTTGGTGTGCCCGGCATGGGCAAAATGTGCTATTCTAACAATCCGATGAGGTTGTAGCCGGGTTTAAGGGTGTCGTTGCCGGGACGCCATTTGGCAGGACAAACCTGGCCATTGTGCCGGGCCACAAACTGGGAAGCCTGAACCAGGCGAAGCAGCTCATCGGCGTTGCGGCCTACGTCGCCGGCGACGACTTCGTAGCCGACAATTTTGCCTTCGGGATTGATGATAAATGAGCCGCGCTCAGCAAGACCGTCAGCTTCGTTCATCACATCGAAATCCCTGGCCAGCTTGCCCGCGGGATCGGCCAGCATAGGAAATTGAACTTTTTGGATGGCCTGGGAGGCTTCGTGCCAGGCTTTGTGCACATAATGTGTGTCACAGGAGATAGAATAAATCTCGCAGCCGATTTCCTGAAATTTCTCATAGTTGTTGGCCAGATCCTCCAGCTCCGTAGGGCAGACAAAGGTGAAGTCGGCGGGGTAGAAGAAAAATACCGACCACTTGCCGAGTATATCCTTTTTTCTTACGGTTGTGCTCTCACCCTTGTGATACGCCAGCGCCGCAAAATCGGCAACCTCTTTATGAATCATTGACATGATTTGTTCCTCCTCTATCAACAATAGTAAAAGCTAATATTAGGTTTAGTTTACTATCGGCAAGGTAAAATGTCAAGAAAGCTATTAGGAATAATTATCAAGAACGTATTTTATTGGATTTCTCTGTTCAGATCATGCCTTGCTTTTGATCAGGGCATATTTTTTCCATAACTCATCCACATCCGGATCGGCCTTCGGGCCGGCCGAAATGTTCGCAATACTGTTTTTTCAGCATAAGATTTTTCAGCGCCCTCCTTTAAACTTGCAATTCTGCTCATTTTTCGATACTCTCGCTTTTGTGCGCTTGGCAGGCAGCCCCGGCGTCGGATTTTCGGCGTGCTGATCATTGGATTAAGACAAAGGCTGACGCAAATCGATGCGCCAGCCCCTGCTGTGCTGCTTTAGACCTTGGAAAAGCCTTTTTCCAAATCGTCAATGATATCCTGGGCGTTTTCCAGACCTACGGAAAGGCGAACCAGGCCGTCCGTAAAACCTGCTGCCTGCCTTTCTTCCTTGGAGTAGGCCGAGTGGGTCATGGAAGCCGGATGCTGAATAAGGGTTTCTGCATCTCCCAGGCTGACGGCCAATACGCAGACGTGCAGGTTGTTGATGAGGTTTTTTGCGCTTTCAAAGCCGCCTTTTACATCGAAGGAAATGACGCCGCCAAACTGCTGCATTTGTTTTTTGGCAATGTCATGACCCGGGTGAGAAGGCAAACCGGGATAGTAAACCCGCTGGACTTTCTCATGCTGAAATAAATATTCCGCCACCCTTTGCGCATTTTGGCAATGGGCGTCCATGCGGTATTTCAGCGTTTTCAATCCTCGCAGGATCAGGAAGGCGTCATGGGGGCTAAGTACGGAGCCCGTTATATCCTTGAGACCGACGCTGCGGATTTCGCTCATTATTGCATGTTTGCCCAAAGCCATACCGGCAACCACGTCGCCATGGCCGTTGAGGTATTTGGTGGCGGAATGAAGAACAAGATCGGCGCCCAGATCAAGGGGCCGGGTTAAGTAAGGCGTCGCGAAAGTGTTGTCAACCATCATCAGGCAATCGGCCTGCGCCTTGTGCACGGCCTGGGAAAGCGCCGCAATATCAACAATCTTCATGCTGGGGTTAGCCGGCGTCTCAAAATATACCGCCTTAGTGTTTGGCTTCATGGCAGCGAGAACCGCCTGCGTGTCAGAACAGTCGACAAAATCAACCTGCATGCCGAACCGCGGGAAAGTATGAGACATCAGCGCATAGGTGCATCCGTACAGGACAGGATCGGCAATGATATGGTCGCCGCAGCTCAACAGAGTCAGAAGCGTTCCGGATATGGCGCCCATGCCTGAGGAAAACACCACGCATTCCTCGGCGTTTTCCAGCGCTGCGATTTTCTGCTCCAGCAGTCTGAGAGTGGGGTTGCCCAGCCGGGTGTACATGAAGCCGTCATCCCTGCCCCCAAAACGCTCTCCGCCCTGCTCGGCATCATCAAAAACAAAAGTGGAGGTTTGGAAGATGGGAGCTGCTAAAGCTCCAAATGCGTTGTCGCTGTGTACGCCGTGGAGTACATCTGTTTCAAAGTGCTTAGACATAGTGATTCCTGCTTTCTTTTATTTGCTTGAGTTGGTATATGTAAGTTCTTATCTCTGCTTATAGCGCCGGCTTATAGATCCGCGGCACCCGGGAGCGGATATTGCAGGTAACCGCACTGGTGCCCAGCCAGCAGAGCAAAGCTTTGATCTGGTTAATATAATCAGAGAGCACAATATTATTTTCTGTTATAAGGCCAACTTTTTCTTCAAAGCCACCCCTCGTTCCATAGGCTGCAATCAGCTAATCCGTCTAAAGATGCTTTATGGCATCCAGATAATGATCCTCCATCAGCTTTCTGACTAATGGTATATCGCCCTTCAGATATGCTTCATAGATATCCTGGTGGGCTTTGATCATCTGCCGGCGCTGCTCCATATCGACTAAATCCGTATACCGGATCATGATTCCCTGGCGGATATCGAATTGCTCATACAGCTGGGTCAGCGTCTTATTTTTGGCGTATTTGAAAAAGATTTTATAAAAATCCTTATTGTACTGATAATATTCTTCATCGTTGATGTGATTGTGCTGCAGTTGGATTTTTTTGGCCAGCTCCGCCGCTACGACGGCCCTGTCGCTCTTGATGGCGCACAGCTTCACCGCGTTGTCCGAGATCATGGCAATGATCTCCACAAGCTCCTCTGCGTAATTGCGGTCGAAATTGATGACCCGGGCTCCTGCCCGGGAGATTCCTTCCACGAAACCCTCTTGGTACAGCCGGTTAATAGCATCCCGCACCGGCGTGGAACTGACGCCATAGCGCTGCTGCAGCTCCCGGTTGATTAGTTTTTCACCCAAACCGATCCGGCGATGGAGAATATCCTGTTTAATGTCCTCGTATATCTGATCGGAGTATGTCTCCTTCTTAATCATCGAATTCGGCACCTTCTTTTTACCTTTATAACTTGTGAATATGTAGGCAAAGTATAACATATGTCAGCTTCCTGTTACAACCGCTAATCCTTCTTCTTGACTTTACCTATTGTCAATGCTAATCTAAAGTTATAATGCATCACGCATTAATAAAGCCGCTTCGATGGGGGCCTGAAATGGGAGGTATTTATGCGTTTAATCATCGGTATATCCGGCGCCAGCGGCGTATTGCTGGGCTATCGTCTGCTGCAGGCTTTGCGGCGGCAGCCGGATTGTGAAATCCATTTAGTGATTTCCGAGGGCGCTGCACTCAACTTCGATTATGAAACGGATCTGACTATAGCAGATGTGGAGAAACTGGCGGACTACACCTATGCCAACACCAACCTGGCCGCGAAAATTACCAGCGGCTCCTTCGTCACCGACGGTATGATCGTTATACCCTGCAGCATGAAATCTCTGTCGGGCATTGCCAACGGCTACTCCACAAACCTGCTGATCAGGGCTGCTGACGTCTGTCTGAAAGAAGGGCGCAAGGTGGTATTGGTTCCCCGGGAAATGCCCTTAGGCCCCGCCCATTTGCGAAATCTGCAGCTGGTTTCTCAGTATGGCTGCGCCATTATTCCTCCCATGCTCACGTTTTATAACGGCTCCGAGACTTTGGAAGCCCAGATGCAGCATGTGATCGGCAAGGTGTTGATGCAATTTGGCATGAAGCATGATAAGTTCGTTGCCTGGGAAGGGACGGAAGAACGAGAACACTGAAAAATTTGCCCAAGCTTCAGTCTTTTAAGCACTTGCAATTTTGCATATTTGGGGTAACCCCCGGAAAAGCAGAAACAGAAGTACACTGCCTCAATTTTTGCACATACCGAATCAGGTATGCTAAAATAAAGGATGATATTATGAAACGGGATTCTGCCGGAGGTGCATTTTGCAAAAGAATCTGGTTGTTGGCATGCTGGCCCATGTGGATGCAGGCAAAACTACTTTGTCGGAGGCCATGCTCTTCCAAGGCGGTTATCTCAAACGCCTGGGCCGGGTGGACCATCAGGACGCCTTTTTAGATACGTTTGACATAGAACGCCGGCGGGGGATTACGGTTTTTGCCAAACAGGCCCTCTTGCCTTTGGCGGGAGTAAACTTCACCCTCCTTGATACGCCGGGCCATGTGGATTTTGCCGCGGAAATGGAGCGGACTCTCCAGGTGCTGGATTACGCCGTTTTGATCGTCAACGGTTCCGACGGTGTTCAGAGCCATACGCTTACCCTCTGGCAGCTATTGGAGCGTTATGCCGTTCCTGCCTTTCTCTTCATTAATAAAATGGATTTAGCAGGCACAGATCAGGCTAGGCTGCTGGCTGAGTTGAAGCAGCGGCTTCATGAGGGCTGTGTTGCCTTTTCCGGCAGGCAGGATCAAGAGAATCAACAAAGCCGGCCGGCGGCCCGGCAAAGCTGCAGATCCCTGAGCCTTGACGAGGATATAGCCATGTGTGGTGAAGAGGCTCTGGCTGATTTTCTGGAAAAGGGCTGTCTCAGCGATTCCATAGTTAGCTCCCTGATTCAAAAGCGGCGGCTTTTTCCTTGCTATTTTGGGGCGGCCCTGAAGCTGGAGGGCGTGACGGAATTGCTGGAGGGCTTGCAGTGGTATGCTTGCTGCCCTGATTATCCTGAGGAATTTGGCGCTAAGGTTTATAAGATTTCCCGGGATGCCCAAAACAACCGGCTGACCCATTTAAAAGTTACCGGCGGAGTGTTGGCGGTAAAAGCTCCTCTCACCAATGGCCGGCTGCCGGCAGAGGCAGCGGCGGGAATAGCCAATAGCACAGTCAATAGCACAGCGGCGGCTTCGCCTGAGGAGCAGATCTGGACGGAAAAGGTCAACCAGATCCGCCTTTATTCCGGTGAGAAGTATCAGACGGTAGACCTTGCTTTACCGGGGACTATCTGTGCCGTGACGGGACTGAATCATACCTATCCCGGTCAGGGGCTGGGCATTGAGCCGGCTTCCCGGCCGCCCGCCCTGGAGCCGGTGCTCTCCTTCCGGCTGATTCTGCCTGAAGGCCGGGACCCCCTGCAGGCGCTGCGGCAGCTCCGCCAGTTGGAGGAGGAAGATCCCCAGCTGGCCCTGGCCTGGGATGAAAGAAGTCAGGAAATTCATCTCAACCTGATGGGCGAGGTGCAGCTGGAAATTTTAGCCCACCTGATCGAGCAGCGCTTTGGTCTGGCGGTGACCTTTGGTTCCGGCAATATCCTCTATCGGGAGACCATCAGCGGGCCGGTCATTGGCCTGGGCCATTTTGAGCCTTTGCGCCATTATGCCGAGGTGCATTTGCTATTGGAGCCGGGCGATCCAGGCAGCGGCTTGCAGCTTGGCACGATGTGCAGTGAGGATGTGCTGCCCCGCCATTGGCAGCGGCTGATTTTAAGCCATTTGGAGGAGCGGGAGCATGCCGGGGTTCTGGCCGGAGCCCCTGTAACCGATATGAAAATCACCTTGCTGACAGGCAAAGGACATATCAAGCACACGGAAGGCGGCGATTTTCGCCAGGCAGCTTACCGGGCCCTGCGCCAGGGTTTGATGCAGGCTCTGCACCAAGGTCAATGCCGGCTTTTGGAGCCTTGGTACCGGTTCCAGCTGGAAGTGCCCAATGAGGCCGTTGGTCGGGCGATGACGGATTTGCAGAGAATGACTGATGATTTTTCCCTGCCGGATACACAGGGTGAGCGCAGCCTTTTTACGGGCAGCGCTCCGGTGGCGGCCCTGCGGGACTATGCCGCGGAGGTGACGGCTTATACCAGGGGCCTTGGCCGGCTGGCCTGCTCCTTCAAGGGTTTTGCGCCCTGCCATAATCAGGAGGCGGTGGCGGCGGCCATAGGCTACGAGGCGGAAAGAGATACGGAAAACCCGGCGGATTCCGTATTCTGTTCTCATGGCGCCGGTGTGATCGTCAAATGGGATCAAGTAAAGGAGCATATGCATCTGGATTCCGGTCTGAGGCTGGAGAAAGAAGAAGCCGAAGAGCAGCTGCCGGCAAGCTCCGCCGGCGGAACCGGCAAGGGCCTTGATCAGGGCGCTTCCTTGCTGGACAAGGAGTTGCGGGCTATTTATGAACGCACCTACGGCCCTGTTAAGCAGCGGGATATTCTTCCTTCCGCCTCCTTAAAGCGCACAACGGATTTTGCTCCCCAAAAACAAAACCGGCCCCAGGATGATGGGCCGGAATATCTCTTGGTGGACGGTTATAACGTTATTCACGGCTGGGAGGATCTGAGCGCCATCGCCCGGCAGAGCATGGATACCGCCCGGCAGCTGCTCATGGATATTCTCAGCAATTATCAAGGCTTTCGCAAGCAGGAGATCATTTTAGTCTTCGACGCCTACAAGGTGCCGGGCAATCCCGGAGAGGTCAGCCGCTACCATAATATCAGCGTGGTCTATACAAAAGAAGCGGAAACCGCCGACGCCTATATTGAAAAGGTTACTTACAGCATCGGCCGCAAGCACCGGGTAACGGTGGCTACCTCCGACGGAGCCATTCAGATGATTATTCTGGGCCATGGGGCCTTGCGTCTGTCACCCCAGGCCTTGCGGGGAGAAATTCGGCAGGCCGATGCGGAAATTCTGGCTATTGTGGAAGCCGGCAACCGGCAGGCTTTTCGCAATTCGATTAAGCTGCCCTAAAGGCCGGAGCAGAAGCATTAAGGTCGCGGCCAGGTCTGCTGCATTTACCTGGCTTTACGGTTGACCACTTGGCAGAAGCCTTCCCCCCCTCGGATGCTTCCTTGTATCAGGCCGCCTGCCGCCTGAATAGAATGGATAAAAACCAAGGTGGGAGGAACGTTTATGGATTCGTTAAACTGTTACGCAAATATTATGATGTGTAAAACGAAGCAAATGTTAAGGTACGGCGATATGCCTATGCTCAAGTTTTCCGTCTTCTATCCCAAAGCTGCCATTCGCTATTATCCCTTCGCACAAAACAGTATCAACAACCAGATTCAATCCCAAGTTGCCGGTTTTATGCATTATGTATCCAACGACTTATATTATCAGGCTATCGACACCTATAATCAGTCTCAGGAAAACAGCTTCCCTTTTCGCCGCTATGAAGCCGCTTTGCAATACACCGTCACCTATAACCAGAATTGCCATCTAAGCCTATACGCAGATCAATACGAATACGCCGGCGGCGCTCACGGCAACACCGTCAGAACCTCCAATACCTGGGACCTTGCCAGCGGTCACAACATTCCGCTGTCGGACTTCTTCCCCGTCGGTCAAAACTACCGTAGCTGGCTGATCGCTGAGATGACCAAACAGGCCGATGAAAAAATACGACAAAATCCGGGAATTTTCTTTGAAAATTACCCGGCCCTGATCGCAGAATACTTCAACAAAGAGCATTATTATCTGACACCCCGCGGTATTGCCATTTACTATCAGCAATACGAAATCGCACCTTATTCCACAGGTATCGTTGTTTTTACCATTCCATACATGGATTCATCCCAATTTAAGCTGCCGTAAAGCTCAGAGCAGAAGCATTAAGGCTGCAGCCAGGTCTGTTGCATTTCCCTGGCTTTGTCGTTGACGATGTCGAGAAACATCAAGGGGCCGCCACCGGTATGGATAAACAGGACGTTTGCATTCTGGGGGAGGAAGCCCTTGGCAACCAAATCCAGATAGCCGGCCATGGTTTTGCCCGTGTATACTGGGTCCAGGAATATTGCCTCTGTCTGAGCCAGCAATTTTATGGCCTGCCAGCATTCCTCGGTGGGTATGCCGTAGCCCTGGCCAACGTAGGAGGAATCCATAATAAAATCACTGCCGTCTATTCGGTAAGGATAGCCCAACTCCGCCGCATCCTTGTTGAATTCCTCCACAACCAGCGCCGTGACCTCTTCGGAGGAGCGGGAAGCGGATATACCGATAACCTTTGCCGGCAGATCATAGGCCTTAGTGCCCAGAAGCAGTCCGGCCAGGGTGCCGCCCATGCCGGCGGTTACGATGATATGGTCAATTTTTTCACCCAGAGCGGCCATTTGCTCCTTAATTTCCGCTACTGCCGCACAATAGCTGGCGGTGCCCTGGAGGGAACGGCCTCCCCTGGGGATAACGAAGGGCTTCTTGCCTTGAGCGATGAGCCAACGGCAGAGCTCTTCTATTTTTTTGTCGCCGGCCCTGCGGCGGGCTTGGGGAAGACTCTCCCCTTCTAACGACTGCACAGGATCGATGTAAACGAAATTTGTGCCCAGCCAAGACTGCAAAACAGCATTGCCTTCCAAATGGTCTTTTTCTTCTTCGGTAATTACCAGATAATAATCAAAGTCCTCTTTGGCGCAGGCGGCGGCGGTGAGGCGGCCGTGATTGGTCTGGCAGTCGCCGGAGGTAATGACGGTATCGGCTCCTTCTTTTTTAGCCTGGCCCAGCAGATATTCCAACATTCTCGTTTTGTTGCCGCCGTAGGCCAGGCCGGTCAGATCATCCCGTTTCATGAACAAACGGGGGCCGCCCACCAGGCTTCTGAGCTTTTTCAGTTCGTCGATAGGGGTAGGCAGATTTGCCAGTTTAACCTTGGGCAGATTTTCCACAACCATTGTACAATCCCCCTCTAAATCACCGGTCCCAGCATATGGATATCGATGGAGCTGAAATATTGGATGGCCTCGTTCTTGGTCATCTCTCCCGAGAGAACCCTCAGCATTTTTTGGAAGGTCTCCTCCCCCACCTCTTCGATGGTCTTTTCCCCGGTAATGATCAAACCTGCGTTAATGTCCATATCTTCGCTCATATGGGCATAGGTATGGGGATTGCCGCAGATTTTAATGACCGGCATACTGGGAAAACCCTGGGGGGCGCCCCGGCCTGTGGAAAACATCATAAACTGAGCGCCGCTGCAGGCCATGCCGGTGAGAATCTCCGGCTCCCGGCCCGGCGTATCTTTGATCCATAAGCCTTTTTCCGTGGTGACGGCTTGGGGATAATCCAAAACTCCCTGAATAGGACGGGAGCCGGATTTCATGATGGCCCCCAGACTTTTTTCTTCAATGGAGGACAGTCCGCCGGCAATATTGCCGGGGGTGGGCTGGCCCTTGCGCATATCGCAGCCCAGGCTCTTAGCCCGCTTTTCCATATCATCCACAATTTGCAGGATCTTAGCGCCCACCTCGGGGGTAACTCCCCGGCGGGCCAAAAGATGCTCGCCACCGATGAATTCGGTGGTTTCGCCGAAGATCACGGTAGCGCCCAAATCCACCAGCTTATCGGCCACATAGCCGATGACGCAGTTGGAAGCCATGCCGCTGGTGGCGTCGGAGGCGCCGCATTTGATGGCCATTACCACCTTGCTGATGGGGCAAGGCGTTCTTTGACAGCTGCTGGCCTCAATCACCAGCCGGCGGGCAAAATCCGTGCCGGCCTGGATGGCCTTGGAAACGCCGCCCAGGGCCTGAATATGGATGATTTCCACGTGCTTGCCGGTGGCGGCAATTTCTTCGACCATCCGCTGATGATCGGTACCCTCGCAGCCCAGGCTGACCACCAGCACATTGGCTACGTTGGGGCTCTTGCCGATGCTGATCAGCGTATCCGTCACCCGCTCCAGATCAGGAGGCAGCTGGCAGCAGCCCTGGTGATGGAGATAAGTTACCGTACCCTGTACCTGATGGCAAATAGCCATAGCCACGTCGTTGGCACAGGTGACACTGGGAATGACGGCGGTAAAGTTGCGGGCTCCCGCCTTGCCGTCGGGGCGGAGATAGCCCATGAATTCAGGATTGGTTGTCGCCATCAGTTATTCTCCTTCCAGTCGCCCCGGCCCCGCTTGCTGTCAAGATTATGGACGTGGACGTATTCACCCTTGCCGATTTGCCGGCTGGCCATACCGATGGCTTCGCCGTATTTAATGATATCCTGGCCCGGAGCAATATCCGCCAGGGCAATCTTATGGCCGTAAGGGATGTCTCCCAAAACGGTCATGGTCCGGCTTCCGCCTTTTTTGTCGCGAACCTCTACTTCGTCGTTTTTACTGACGCCTTCCGCAAAAATGGTGGCCACATTATCCAGATCATTTACTTTCAGGGCAATATTGAGAGCCATGGCTTCCTCTCCTTTTTTATTACGATTATTTATTGGGGTTTGGCGATTAAAACGCTGACGCCGTCGGGGATCACAACTACGGCGGCATTCTTGCCTTTCAGATTATAAGCAATGGCCAAGGCTTCATCAAGATTCTGGGCGGGAATCATATTGGCGCTTCTGACTTCCTCAGCGCTTAAGCCCGAAGTAACCAGAATGACCTGATGCTTTTTCAGGATCCGGGCGTAAATCTGGGCACACCACTGTTCGGGAATGGTTTCCTTGGCGGGAATCTTCGCGAGATATTCGTCGATGGCTGCCGGCGGCCCCAGCTTGATCAGCTTCTCAAAGTAGCTGCCGCCCATACCGTCGGCACAGCCGCAGCACATGATGATTACGCCGTCTTCACCGGCGCAGGCCTCGGCCGTAGTCACCGCCTTAGGGCTCTGATAAAGGTTTTGGTCCAAAGGATAGCCGCCGTTGCCGGTGATCACGATATCGCCGGTGACGGCAGGATATTGGGAAAGGCTGCGGACGAAGTCCACACCCCGGTCATGGGCCGCTTCCAAATCTCCCGCAAAGGCGCCGATGATTTTTTTCTCGCTGTCCAGAGCTACGTTGAGAATAAAAGCTGTATGAACCCGGCGGGCCGCCACGATCATATCCTGATGAATGGGGTTGTTTTCTAAAATACCCGTTTGGGAATAGGGGCTGGCAATCGCTTTATAGCTGTGATTTTCGTTTACCGTTTCCTGGCTGCAGATCCCCGGCAGAATGCTTTTGCGGCCGCCGGAAAAACCGGCAAAGAAGTGAGGCTCAATAAAGCCTTCGGCAATCAGCAGGTCGCAATCCACCGCCAGCCGGTTAACCAAAAAGCCGGCGCCGGAGGGCAGAATACCCTGATCCACAAATTGGCCGGGATCAAAGGCGTCGTTAATGGCAATTTTCTCATAATCTACAATATGGCCGCCAAACATCTGCCGCTGCTCTTCTGCCGTGGTGGCCCGATGGAGGCCCGTAGCAATCAAGATGGTGATTTCCGCCGCCGGATTGCCTTTTCTGATCTCCGCCAGCAAGAGGGGCAGAGTAATTTTGCTGGGTACTGCCCGGGTGTGATCGCTGGTTATCAGCGTGATTTTCTTTTTTCCTTTAGCTAGCTCTTGCAGTCTCGGTGTGGCCAGGGGATGTTCCAGGGCAGCCAGGACTACTTGTTCCTGGCTGCCGCTGAAATCCGATACGTAAGGCTTGGCGGAAATTATGGCCTTTAAGTTTCTTTCCTCTATGTGCAAATCCAGAGAGGAAGTATGGTAAGGAATTTTTATGGTTTTCATGGTTATTCAGCTGCCGTTGTCGGAATGGGGCAGCCCAGGGGGATTGCTTCGCCGTTTTCATCCAGCTCGGGATAGAACTCCACTCCCTCTTTTTCCTCTTTGGTTTTCAGCAGCTCAAATTGAATGGTGACAACGGTTGCAATCAGCAGCAGAACCAAATAATAGGAATGTCCCATAATGGTGAGAGGCGAAAGGGAAGTCAAGGTCACGGCCAGCATGATCTGGCCGCCGTGGGGCAGGAAGCCCTGAATCACGCAAGAGATGATATCCAGCAAGGAAGCCAGCCGCTGGGGAGCTACGCCGAATTTTTTGGCAATAGGTTTGGTCAAAGGCGCTGCAATCAGGATGGCGATGGTATTGTTGGCCATACAGGCATCCAGAATACCGGTAATGCCCAGGATGGAGTATTGAGCGCCCTTGCGGCTTTTCACATTGCTGTTGAATAAAGTGGTCAGCCAGTGGGTGCCGCCCATATCCCTGACCAGGCCGGTGAGACCCCGCATCAGGATGGTGACGATGACGATGGAAAGCATGCCGGCGATACCGGAGGCTACCGATTTGGCGAAGGTGACGAAGGTCATGGAGCCGGTGAGGCCGCCGACCAGGCCGGCCAGAACGGTACCGCCAAACAAAACCACCAGCACGTCGACGCCGGCGATAGCCAGTGCCAAAACGGCAATATAGGGCACTACTTTGATTAGCTCAAAAGGAAAGGGGCCTTCCAGCTGAGCGCCGGCGCCGCCGACAATAGTGTAGACAACCATGGCTAAAAGGGCTGCCGGCAAAGCGATCAGCAGGTTCATCCGGAATTTGTCCTTCATTTCGCAGCCGGCGCCCCGGGTGGCGGCAATGGTGGTATCGGAGATAACGGACAGATTATCACCGAACATACCGCCGCCCACAACTGCCGAGATACAGATGGCCATATCCAGGCCGGTGATCTCGGATAAACCTACGGCAATGGGGCCGATGGCGGCGATAGTGCCCATGGAGGTGCCCATTGCTGTGGCGACGAAGGAAGAAATCAAAAATATGCCGGCCAGGATAAAGCGACTGGGTACGTAGGTAAGACCCAGATTAACGGTAGAGGTGACGCCGCCCATTTCTTTGGCCACGCCGGCAAAGGCGCCGGCCAAGATGAAAATCAGAACCATCAGCATAACGCCGGGATCACCGCAGGCTGTGGAAAAGCTGTCGGTTTTCACGGAAAAGCTTCTTTTGCCCATAAGCAGGCCCACAAGGACGCCGGCCATCAGGGCTGTTTCACGGGGTATCTGTCTGAAGGGCTCCGGTACGCCCATCAAAGTAAAAATTAAACCGGCGCCAACATAGAGGCCCAAAAAGACAAGGAGAGGTAAGAAGGCTAACCCGCCCAGATTTTTTTCTTCAGTGATCAGAGGCTTAATTTTTTTATTGTCGCTCATTATTTGACCCCTTTTCTCTTAATCATCGATGGGTGCAGTCTTATCGGCGAAAGGTTTTACATGGCGGCAAAAGCCCGTTCAAAATCGGCAATCAAATCCTCGACATTTTCCAGACCAACGGACATACGGATCAGGCCGTCGCTGATGGAGGCGGCTTCTCTTGCTTCTTTGGGCACGCTGGCGTGGGTCATGCTGGCGGGATGCTGGATCAGGGTATCGGGATCACCCAAGGATACGGCAATGCTGGGAATGGTCAGGGTATTGAGCAGCTTGATGCCCGCATCGTAGCTGGAAAGGCCATTGATTCCATCTACTTCAAAGGCCACCATACCGGTATAGTAACCGTTCATTTGCTCTTTGGCCAGGTCATGCTGGGGATGGTCGGCCAGACCAGGATAGTAAACCTTCTTGATGTGCTTGTTGCCGGCCAGATACTGGGCGAAAGCCATGGCATTATTGCAGTGCTGTCGTACCCTTAAAGAAAGGGTTTTCATGCCCCGCAGCACCAGGAAAGAGCTATGGGGAGAAGGCGGCGTGCCGCAGATCTTGGTAACACCGTTGCCTCTGACCAGAGCAATATCCGCTTTGCTGCCTACTACCAGGCCCCCCAGCACATCGCCGTGGCCGTTCAGGTATTTGGTGACGGAATGAACCACCATGTCTGCTCCTAACTTGAGGGGGAATTGCAGGGGCGGGGGAGCGAAGGTATTGTCCACCACCAGCTTGATGCCCTTAGCCTTGGTGATTGCCGCCATTTTTTTAATGTCCGTTACCACCATCAGGGGGTTGGTGGGGGTCTCAAAATAAAGCAGCTTGGTGTTGGGTCTGATGGCTGCTTCTACGGCAGCGGCGTCGCTGGTATCCACATAGCTTACGTCGATACCGAATTGAATCAGATTAGTGCGCATAACCACGGAGGTACCGCCATAGACGCAATCACCGCAAATCACATGATCGCCGGTCTTGAGAAAAGCCACCATAACGGCGCCGATAGCGCCCATGCCGGAAGCGGTGGCGACAGCATCCTCTCCGCCTTCCAGGGCGGCGATTTTGATTTCCAGAGCCCGGTTAGTGGGATTGCCGCTGCGGGAATAGACAAAGCCGGGAATGGTTTTGGCAAACTTGCCCTGGCCTTCCTCTACGGTTTCAAAGCAGAAGGTGGAGGTTTGATAGATGGGCGTAGCCAAAGCGCCGCTTTCTTTGTCAGGTCCTTGGCCGGCATGGATCATCAGGGTTTCAAAGCCGACATTGGTAAGATCGATTTTGCTCATAGGGGGATCCCTCCTTTTCGAAATTAAGGACTATCCCTGCTCCGGGATTGTCCACTCCTATGTTAATATAGCAAATTAGCCAACTATATAGAATTATGAAAAAACTATGCTTTGCCATAGGAAAAACGTATGCATAATTTTATAAAATATGATATATTATATAAACTATGACCTTGAAATCTAAAAAATGAGGAGGCTTACGATGACTTTGCAGCAAATACGTTACGTTCTTGCTATCTTAAAATATGGCTCGATAAGCAAGGCTGCCCAAGAGATTTGTATTGCCCAGCCTCATTTGAGCAGCACCTTAAAAGACTTGGAAAAGGAACTGGGCATAACGATTTTCTCCAGAAGCAGAAAGGGTGTGGAGCTGACTGCCGAGGGTAAGGAGTTTTTAAGCTTCGCCAAGCCCCTTTTGGCCCAGGAAGAAAAAATTCTGGAGCTTTATTCAAGGAATACTTCTAAGCCCGCATTCAATTTCTCGCTGTCGACACAGCGCTATCCTTTTGTCATCAAAGCCTTTTTTGAACTTTTTCATAGCTATGAACCGGAACAATATGAAATCCATCTCCGGGAAGTCGATATGCGCAATGTAATCAATGATGTGTTCAACGGTAAAAGCGATATCGGAATTATTTTTCTTTCCAATACCACAGAAGGCTTTATGCGCAGGCATTTGGCGGCCAAAGGCTTGGAATTTCATCTGATCAAGGAGATTACGCCTTGCGTGTTTTTTAGGAAGACCCACCCCATGGCTGAAAAAGAATCGGTCACTTTGGAAGAAATGAGCGCATTTCCTTTTGCTTCTTTTGAATCGGAAACCCCGGCTTCTCCGGAATTTTCGGAGGAAGTATTTTTTTACAATTTTTCCACAGCGAAAAAGAATCTTTTTGTGGTGGACAGGGCTACCATGATGGGTATCCTTACCCATACGGAGGCTTTCTCCATAGGAACCGGCATACTGCCGGTGGGCTTTGCCGGCCCGCAGCTGGTAAGCCGGCCCATCAGGGGTCATGAGAAAGAAATTAAGTTGGGCTGGATCCACCATATGGATTGCAGTCCCAATGAAATATTTTGTGAGTTTATTGAAAGAGTGAAGGCTGTCCTCGAAAAATGCTAAAAACAACGGCTTCGGTTTCCCGGAGCCGTCTGCTTTTGCCGCTTTTGCCGCTGTCGTCGCTGTAGCTGCTGCGGCTATCCCGGCCTCTATACCCGCAGCTTTTTGAAGACCCAAGCCGTCAGTTCGTTGAGGGAAGGGTGGATAATCATCGAATCATCAATGGGGGAATAAGTACCGGTTTGGGGGCAATAGGAATCGCAGCCGTTGCCGGTGTTCATCAAATAGACGAAGGGTTGAAGCAAAACCGCGGCCTGGGGTCCTACAATATGGACGCCCAGGATTTTTTTGTTTTCGCCGATGATCATTTTAACGAAGCCGTCGTCGTCATCACCCTCTTCGTAGCCCATGGCGGCGCCGCCCACCACCTCGGAGTAATAATTTTTGGCAGTTTTATAAGGAATGCCCTGTTCTTGCAGCTCTTTTTCCGTCAGACCCAAATGGGCTACCTGGGGATGGGTAAAGACTGTCCAGGGCACGGAAGTATAGTTGGCCTTGATCTTGTCTTCGGGGTTAAAAATGTTGTGGCTGAGGATTTTCGCCTCGGCATTGGCTTTATGGCGGAATTGGTATTTACCGTTGATATCGCCTAAAGCCCAGATGTTTTTTTGGGAGGTTTCCAGATATTCGTTGGTGATTACCCAGCCTTTTTTGTCCACCTCCACTCCCGCTTTCTCCAAGGCCATGGTGTCGGCGTTGGACTGCACGCCGGAGGCCAAAAGGATTTCTTCGCAGACTATGGTCTTTCGCTCTTTCGTCAGACGGTTTTCGGCAATGATCTCCTTGGCGCCTCCCTGCTTATTTACGGAAATGATATCGGTGTTTGTCAATATTTCGACGCCGTTTTTCGTCAGCTGCCTGGCGACCAAATCGGCGATCTCCTCTTCTTCTTTATTTAAAATCCTGCCGGATCGGATCATCAGCGTCACCTTTGTGCCGAAAGCCGAGAAAATATGGGCAAATTCCATGCTGATGGCGCCGCCGCCGATAATGGTCAGGCTTTGCCAGGGTTTGGCGGGAAAGGCCTCTCCAAAAAAAGTCTCCGAGGTGATATAACCCGCGTCCTCCAGGCCCGGGAAAGAAGGAATCAGGCTTCTGGCGCCGGCGCCGATAATAAATTTGTCGCCGGAGATGGTATCGGCAGGCCTGCCGTCATCATAGAGAATCTCCATGCTGTCGGGGCTTAGGAAGCGGCCTGTTCCCTTATATAAAGTAAGGTTAGGAATAGCCAGCAGATCTTTTTCGATGGTTTTATTGTAGCCGATCTGCTCCCACATCCGCCGGGATACGGCAGCCCAATCCAGCTGAGGCGGCTCTGCTATGATGCCTACCCTGCGGCAGCTCTCGATTTCCCGGAGCAAATCCGCAGGATAAACCAACATTTTTGAGGGAATGCAGCCTCTGTTAAGGCAAGTGCCGCCTAGCTTGGCGTTTTCAATAACCGCACATTTAAGACCCCGGCTGAGGGCTTCCCTCATCACCATTAATCCGGCGCCGCTGCCGATAATGATCATATCGTATTTTGTCACGATAATACCTCCCGTCAGTATTTCCTCGCAATGGAGCATGTCGCAAATATTACAGATATCATATCATGAATTAGCGAAGGTTGACCAGTTTGTTCACAGCAGTTCCTTTATCTTGCCTGCCAGATAAAGTCCAGCTTATCAAAAGCGGCAATAGGGTGCTCAAATTTGCAGGTTTGTAGGGACCCCCGGGATAAGGCAGGGTTATGAAAATGCGCAAAATTTCAAGTTTAAAGTGTCCGAAACCCTGCTTTAATAAGGCTGAGCACTGCTTTTGACTCTATTTAGCGTTGCGCTTGGAGGGAATGCACTATTTCAAAAGAGCAACACACTTTAAACCTGCAAAATTGAGCAAAGTTGACCCCCTTAACATTCAGACACCCCCCGGGGGGTGTCCGTCTTTCACCAATTCTGCAACAGATCCAAAAAACGGCAGCGCCAAAGCATGGCGCAGGCCGCGAAAAGGAGCTGCCGCAAATTTGCGATAGCTCCTATATAGACTGAACTTCTTTCAATTTAAAAATTTTCCGGGAACTGTATCCGAAAGCTGGGGCGGCTAAGCCTCGAGAATGGAGAGAACCTTCTCCAAATCATGAGTGCCGCTACCGTCCTCCAGTACATAATAAGGGATACCGACCTTGGGTTGGCCCCGCAGGGCCTGGAAATTGGGATCTGTATCCCGCATAACCATAAACTCCTGAAGGAGGGCGATGGAACCGGTGATGTTTATAAATTTGATGCCGCTGGGGTCAGCGAGCCTTCCCCACAAAAGGTTGAGGACATACAAGGTCTTAGGGCAGGTATTGGAACCGTAGACGGTCAGTTTCATTAAAGCGCCTCCTTACAGGCTTTCCGAGAATTGGATCCGAAAGCCGTCGGGGTCGGTGACATAAAAGAAACGGACGTGAGGATTGGGCTGGATGATGTCGCTGACTACAGGAATAGCGGTATCCCGAACCTGGATGAGTTTTTCCGCTAAGGAAGCCACGCGAAAGCCCAGAGAGACGGCATTGCCAACGGTTGCCGCCGGCTGATTCTCATAGCAGATCAGCTCGACCTTTGTCTCCCCGTCGCCTAAAAAAGCTATTTCGGTGCCGGGGCCTGCCGGAAAGCGCCTGTCGATGGGCAAGCCGACGATTTTCGTGTAGAAGTCCAGCGAAGCCTCTAAATTTTTAACCGTAAGTGTGGTGTAGACAAAACTCATAACCGATCACTCCTTATTTTTAGTGCCGCAGCCCGGATTATTGTTTAAAGTATAGCAAAATAGCGGCAAGGCGTAAAGCCCGTAAAGTCAGCCGGCCAGCGGTTTTACCAGGCGATCGGGGGCTAAGGGCTGCCAAGTTATACTGGGCTCCTCTCCGCAAATGATTTCACTGATCAGCAAACCGGTAATTGGCGTCAAGGCAAGGCCGCCGCCCTCATGACCGGCCGCAAAATAAAAGCCTTCCAAGTGAGTGGTTGGACCGATCATAGGAAGATTATCAGGGGTGTAAGGCCGAAAACCGGCAAAGGTTCTGATGAAATGCATATCCCGCAGGCCGGGCACAAACTTGCAGGCCTCTTTAATCAGCAATTCAATGGCTTCCATAGTTGTACTCTTGTCAAAGCCTGCAAACTCGTTGGTGAAGGAGAGCAATATCGTGCCTTCATTTGTCTGCTCAATGGCAAAGCCATGGCCTAATTTTTTTGACTGCTCGCTAAAGCAATCGAGCATATCCGGATAGAATTTCATCGCCATAAAACCGGCGCTGGTCATGACTCCGCGTATCATGGGGGCTACAGCTTCCGTCACGACTATTTGGCCCCGGCGAGGCTTGACAGGGGCGTAAAGCCCGGCAGCCTCTGCGACTATGCCGGCCCAGGAACCTGCCGCATTGACAACATGATCGGCATAATATACGCCGGCGGGGGTGCGAACACCGGCAGCTCTGCCCTTCTCCACTAAAACCTCTGTTACCGGCGCATTAAAAATAAATTGTACGCCCTGCCTTTTTCCGGACCGCGCCATAGCGCAGCCAAGCTTTATCGGCTCAACCTTGCTGCTGCCCGGCGTATAGGTAGCGCCCCGCAAATGGGGAGACAATTCCGGCTCCAATTGCCGCAGCTCGTAGCCGTCGATCATTTGAATATCCATTCCGCCGGCTCGTTGTTTCTCGACAATAGGGCACATGGCAGCAAAAGTCCTGTCATCTTCACAGATCAAATAGCCGCCGCAATCCGGCTCATAATCACAGTTATCTCCAAGCTCTGCCAGCAGCCCGGGATACATATCCGAACCCAGGCAGCCAATTTGACTATGGTAGCCGGGCATCTTTGAGTTGTGCATTATATAGCCGTCCGTCGCTCCGCTGCTGCCGTCTAAAATGCCGGGGCCTTGTTCGGCAACCAATACCCGCAAGCCTTTTTTGGAAAGATAGTAAGCACTGCTTAAACCCATTAAGCCCGCACCGATCACGATAATATCCGCTTTATTGTGCATATACGCCGCTCACTTCCTTATTCGCTATTCAACCGGTTTTTTTGCAATGGAATAAGTACAGTATAATACAATGCCCCCTGTAGTCAAGACGCCGGTTCCTGGTTTGAGATTTATAAGCATAATAGAAAAGATTATCGATAAAAATTTGAATTCCTAGGCTTTTAGTAGAAAATATATCTTGATTAAAAGGATACTTTTAGGATATATTAATAACAACAGTTAATAAATGCGTGTTTATTTGCTATAGAATGTTCTAAAATTCACGATCTGGCAGGGTTTTTAGCGGAAACTGCGGCGGCTGCAAATGATAACAGTAATCATTACATATAAAATATCATATATAAAATATTGCATATTAAACACGAGAATAGAGGAGAACGATATGGGGAAGAAAATCGTAATCGTCGGGGCAGGATATTCCGGAATACTTACCGCTAAGAAACTGGCCAAAAAATTTAAGCGTAATTCGGATGTTTCGATAACAATAATCGATAAAAATCCATTCCACACCATGCTGACCGAGCTGCACGAAGTGGCGGCTAACCGGGTGGACGAAGAAAGTATAAAGATCAGCCTGAAAAAGGTGTTTGCCGGCAGACGGGTAAATGTCAAACTCGACACCGTCACCTCCATAGATTTTGAAAAACGGCTGGTTAAGGGAGCCGCAGAGAGCTATGCTTATGATTATCTCGTATTGTCCGCCGGCTCAAAACCGACGTTTTTCGGCACGCCGGGAGCAGAGGAATTCTCTTTTAAGCTGTGGTCTTACGACGACGCTGTGCAGTTAAAGAACCACATCCACGATATGTTCCGCAAAGCGGCCGTTGAAACCAACCCCGAAGAACGAAAGAAGCTGCTGACCTTCTATATTGTAGGCGCAGGCTTTACCGGAGCGGAAATGGCCGGGGAATTGGCGGAATATGCGCCGATACTCTGCGAACATTTTGAAATCCCCCGTAGAGAAGTCACCATCTGCAATGTGGACTTTTTAAGCAGAACCATTCCGAATCTTCCCGAAAAGCTTTCGGAAAAAGTTGAAAAAAGAATGAAAAAGATGGGTATCCGGGTAATGCTCAATACCAGTGTCGTAAAAATCGGCAAGGATTTCGCCGAAACAAAGCGAAACGACGTGGTTACCCGTGAAGGCACCTATACGGTGATCTGGGCTGCCGGCATCGAAAGCGCCGACATTACCGCCGAGGCGGCGAAGACCCTCCAATCCGGCGGCCGGGGCCGTATCGCTCTCGATCCCTACCTTCGCTCCCTGGATCATGAAGATGTTTACGTTGTGGGCGACAACATGCTCTATACGCCGGCAGGCGAGGAAAAACCAGTTCCCCAGGTCGTTGAAAACTGCGAACACAGTGCGGCGGCGGCAGCTCACAACATCGCCTGTGCCATTACCGGCAAGGGCAGGATGGAAAGCTACAAGCCTTCTTTCCATGGCTTCATGGTCTGTATCGGCGGCCGTTACGGCGTAGCCAGAGTGGGCTTTCCCAATCTGATGGTTAACCTGCCTTCCTGGCTGGCGATGTTTTCGAAGCATTTGATCAACATCATCTATTTTCTTCAGGTTCTCGGCTGGAATAAGGTTTTCAGCTACATGAAACACGAGTTTTTCACCATCAGAAACCGCCGCAGCTTTGTCGGCGGCCATTTCTCCAACAGGACGCCCAGCTTTCTGCTCGTGCCCCTGAGAGTGTGGCTTGGGGCGGTTTGGCTCTTTGAGGGAGTGATGAAAATTGTCGAAGGCTGGATGACTTCGCCGAAATTGACCGGCTTCTTCGGCGGCGCCCAGGCCTGGTATGACACGATCATTAACAGCGGGAGCGCCAACGCTGCCGTTGACGCCGTATCCTCAGCCACCGGCGCCGGCGAAGCCGCTGCTCAGGCAGGGGATGCCGCCGCTCAGGTTGGCACGGTTATTTTCAATTTTGATTTCCTGGGCCTGTTTCAGGCCATTTTCGTAAGCGGCCAGGCGCTGGCCCATTCTACGCTGCCGGATTTCGCCTTTAAGCTGAACATTCCTCTGATGAATTGGTTCACCAAAACCCTGATCCTGCCTTATGACGGCGTGCAGGTAGGCATGCAAATATTCATCGTCATTGCGGAAATTCTGATCGGCCTGGCTTTGATCGGCGGTTTGTTCACCTTCCCGGCGGCCGGCTTTTCCCTGATCCTGCAGTTTATGTTTGTAACTACCACAGGTTTATACCTGGGAACCTTCTGGATGATCTTTGCGGGTATTGCCGTACTCGTCGGCGGCGGCAGCACCTTCGGGCTGGACTATTATGTAATGCCGGCGCTGAAAAAGGGCTGGCGGAAAATCCCGGCGGTGAAAAAGTCATATCTCTATCATGATTGAGAAAACAAGGATATAAGCATGTCAAATTTGGATGAGAAAAAAGAAGAGAAAAAATACGACTATACAAGGGCTTTTGATCAGGTGAAGGATGAGGTGGACAGACTGTTGTCCTCCTCCCCTCTGATTATTCGCAGCTATACGAAACACCT
The DNA here is from genome assembly GCA_018434325.1 of Clostridia bacterium. Taxonomy (GTDB): domain Bacteria; phylum Bacillota; class Peptococcia; order DRI-13; family UBA5745; genus WRMS01. The sequence continues at coordinate 145,513 of JAHDPO010000002.1, forward strand.
GGCTTTGCCTCCGGGAAAGTTTATCCGGGCAGCTTCTGTGATTGCCTGCGCTATGGACCGGCAAGGACAGATTGTGGAAAGAGCCGTTAAAATGGCAGCGGCCGTCGAGATCCTGCACCTGGCCACCCTGGTTCACGACGACGTGATCGATAATGCAGATCTGCGAAGAGGAGAAGTGACCCTCCAGAAAAAATTCGGCAAGAGAACCGCCGTAATCTGCGGCGATTATTTGGTCTGTATGGCCATGAAGCTGGCGGCGGCCGTTGGGGCGCAGTCGGAGCAGGAGGATTTCCTGCGGCTGGAAATACCGGATTATATGGGCAAGGTCTGCCTGGGCGAGCTGAACCAGCATATCAATAGCGGCAATATCGATCTGACGGTCCGCCAGTATCTGAAGATCATCTCCGGCAAGACCGCCGCCCTTTTTGAGGCGTCTTTCTTTACGGGAGCGGCTCTTGTGGAAAAAGAACCTCAGGCCGTTAAAAAATATGCAAAGCTTGGGCATAATATCGGCATGATATTCCAGCTGACCGACGATTGCATGGACTTTGAGGAGACGGAGGAAAGAGCCAAAAAACCGGTGCAGTCGGATTACGAACAAAACGTCATCACCCTGCCGCTGATCTATGCTTTTAAAAGGCAGGCTGATTTCAAGGAAAAGGCCGGCCGGCAGAGGCTGGCGAGAAGCGAGATCAACGAGGCAGTCCAAAAAGCCGGCGGGTTGAATTACGCCAGATCGGTGGCACAAAAGTATTACAGCAAATCCCAAGAGCTGATCGATAAGCTTTCCCTGACGGAAGAAAAGGCTCACCGGCTGAGATGGATTCTGGATAAAGCTTACCGTCTGGCTTGAACAGAACGAAACCGGCTGCACAAAGGCGGTCAGGCAGAAGAATGGAGAACCTGTTGATTAAAAGATTTTTAAGCTATGTGGAAATCAGGACGAAAATAACCAGCACCTTTGCCTTCCTCTATACCATCGCGTATTTATATTATGTGGGGCAGCCAGTCAAATGGGGTGTGACGCTGATCTTTTTTGCGGCGATGTTCTTATTTGACCTGGCGACCACAGCGATTAACAATTACATCGATACGAAAACCAATTCCCAGACGCTGGAATTTGGGAGAGGGGCAGCTCTGGCAATCATCCTGGCTTTGCTGGGGATAAGCACGCTGCTGGGGTTTTTTCTGGCTTACCTGACGGATGCCGTCGTCTTGCTCTGCGGAGGGATTTGCTTTCTATGCGGAATCTTTTATACCTTCGGCCCAATTCCCATATCAAGACAGCCCTGGGGCGAAATCCTTTCCGGTGTATTTTACGGATTCTTTATCCCCTTCCTCCTCCTCTACATCAACATGCCGGCAGGAACTTATCTGACGCTGAATTGGAGCCTGCATACGGTCAGCCTGGAGCTGCAGATCTTTCCGCTGGCGGAAGTGATGCTTTTATCGGTGATTCCAATATGCACCACCGCCAATATTATGCTGGCCAACAACATCTGTGATCTGGAACGGGATATTTTGGTAAAACGATATACGCTGCCCTACTATTTGGGCAAAAGGACCGCCCTCCGGCTCTTTGCGGTGATTTACTACGCAACGTATCTGGCGGTGATTATCATGGCCGCTTTGAAAATACTGCCTCCCCTCTGCCTGCTTGCTTTGGTTTCCCTGATCCCTGTGCAGAAAAACATTAATTCCTTTTTCCGGGTGCAGGAAAAACACGGCACTTTTGCCAGTTCCATAAAAAATTATCTGCTCATTATGACAACGAATACCGCCCTGATCTTTTTCGGCGGGTTGCTGAAATAGCGATTCTATTTGAGCGGTTTAGGAGATAAATGAAATTTTTCAAGAGAACCGACCTCGTCATCATCCTTTCTATTGTTTTGATCAGCGCCGCTTCTTGGGGCATCTACAATTACCTGCATGAGGAAACCCCGGCGAAAGCTGAGATATACTATTATTCGGAGCTGGTCAAAACCGTGGAGCTTGGCGGCGGAGAGGACAGAACCTTTTCTATTCCCCAGAATGAAAACGTGGTCTTCCGCCTGTATCAGGACGGTTCTATCGCTTTTGAGGAATCAGACTGTCCCGACAAGGTATGCATCCATGCCGGAAAGCTGAGGAGATCAGGCCAGTTTGCCGCCTGCCTGCCCAATGGGATCGTAATGAAGATCGTTCCCCAGGGGACCCGGGGCGGCGAGGATACGGATCTGGTACTGGGAAATTAGGGTATTGTTAAAGTTTATTATGCCGGTTTTTCAAGGGCTGGCTTGATAAAATGCAGATTGCCGAAACGAAAAGCTTCGGCAGCCGGAAAAAATTTTTGGAGGAGAATCGATGAAAAAGAAAGTAGCACTATTATTAGTTTTAACCATGGTAATATTGGCAATGGCAGCTTGCGGCGGACCCAAGGAAGCAACGCCGCCGGCAACTAATCCCCCGGCAAGCAACCCCCCGGCAAATAATCCGCCGGCGACAGCAGCGGTTAAGACCGGTTTGGCTGTAATCAGCTCGGCAGCAAAATCGGTGGACGCCGGAGAAAAGAATGGCGCCGCCCAGACCGACTCTCTTGCAGTAGCGGTAACCGTAGACGACGCCGGTAAGATCGTGAATTGCGTCATTGATCAGGCCCAGACAAAAATCGAGTTTTCCAAGGAAGGCAAAATCCTGATGCCTCTCGACACTATTTTTGTTGCTAAACAGGAAATGGGCGCCGACTATGGCTTGGGAAAAACCTCTTCTATCGGTAAAGAGTGGAACGAGCAGGCTACTGCTTTCTCAAATTACGTCATCGGCAAGACCGTTGATGAGGTAAAGGGAATTGCTGTCAATGAAGGGGGCGTTCCTACCGGCGAGGATCTGAAATCTGCCGTTACCGTTCATGTTACCGATTTTATTGAGGGAATTGAAAAAGCGGTGGCCAATGCACAGGATTTGGGCGCTGCCGCCGGCGATAAGTTGGGGCTGGGCGTCGTCACGAATATAGCGAAATCCGCAGACGCCGGGGAAAAAGAGGGCGTGGCTCAGGCTTATTCCTATTACGCCGCTGCTACCTTTGATGCCAATGGAGTGATCACAAGCTCGATTATTGACGCTTCCGTCACCGACGTCAACTTCTCAACGGCAGGAAAAATCACGTCGGACATCAATGCCGAACTCAAGACGAAAAATGAATTAGGCGACGCCTACGGAGTGAAGAAAGTTTCCTCTATCGGCAAAGAGTGGAATGAGCAGGCCGCCGCCTTTGCGAAGTACGCTGTCGGCAAGACCGTGGCTGAAGTGAAGGGAATCTCGGTCAATGCAGGCGTTCCCGCCGGAGAAGATCTCAAGTCTTCCGTCACCATTCACGTTACGGATTTCTTTACCGTCCTTGAAAAGGCATACAACGCCGCCAAATAAGGAACCGGTCATTTTACCGGAAGCAAAACAAAAAATCATTCGCCGGGGGATAGGATTGTGCCGTTTTTGATTGCATAATCGCTATCCCTCGGCGGCGATTTATAGGGATAGGCAAATGCAAAGAAAAGTAACCGCAGCTATTATGATAATCGTTTTGCTGTTCACGCCGGCGGCCTGTGGCAGCGAAAGGAATGAAAAAAAGAGATTTGAGGCTGAGTTTCTCAGGCTGTTTGACACGGTAACCCGGGTGATCGGTTATGCCGGCAGCAAGGATGATTTCAACCGGCAAGTCAATTTGATTTATGATAATCTTGAAGAATATCATCAGCTGTTTGATATCTACAATAGCTATGAGGGGATTGCCAATATCAAAACGATCAATGACCAGGCGGGAATCGCCCCGGTGAAAGTAGACCGGCGGATCATCGATTTGCTCCTTTTCTCAAAGGAAGCTTATCAATTGACAGACGGTCAGCTGAATGTGGCCTTGGGCGCTGTCCTGAAGATCTGGCATGACCACCGTGAGGCGGCGCTGGAAAACCCCGAAGCAGCCGCCTTGCCGGCAATGGAAGAGTTGAAGCGGGCGTCAGAACATACCGACATCGATCAGATAATCATCGATCAGGAGAATTCCACCGTTTATTTGGCCGACCCGCAAATGAGCCTGGACGTTGGCGGCATAGCCAAGGGATACGCGGTGGAGCAGGTCAGCCGGCTGGCCGAGAAAAACGGTTTTACCCAGGCTTTGATCAGCGTTGGCGGCAATGTCCGCGCCATCGGCATCAGAGCTGACGGCGTTAAATGGAAAGTGGGAATTCAAAATCCTTTCGATCAAAACGGAGAAGATATCAGCAAGGTCGGTTTAAAAGATATTTCTCTGGTGACCAGCGGGAGTTATGAAAGATACTATGTGGTGGACGGAAAAAAATATCATCATATCATCGATCCCGATACGCTGTTTCCTGCGGAGGGCTATGAATCCGTGACTATCCTCTGCCCGGATTCCGGCATGGCCGACGCGCTGGCCAAGGTGATCAACATGCCTTATGAAGAAGGCTTGGCGCTGATCGAAAGCCTTCCCGGCACGGAAGCCTTGTGGGTATTCCCCGATAAAACGGTTAAAACCAGCTCCCATTTTAAAGATTTTCTTGCCGATTGAGTAATAGCAAACAACAGGACGCCGATACTGAGGAGATTAAGATGCGGAAACAAGAATTTGACCGGATAATCAAAGGATTTACTTTTAAGGAGCGGCTCAGCGGGATCAACGATTATTTTCAGGCAGCAGTTTTGGCCCCTTTGCTGCTGATCGACGGAGCCTATCATTTGGTCTTTGAGCAACGCATGCCCAATATCCGACAGGGCGGCGAAATCTGCTTTCCCGGCGGCAAGATTGAGGCAACGGACGCTTCTCCACTGGAGGCTGCCTTACGGGAAACCCATGAAGAGATTGGCTGTGCCCCGGAAAAGGTTGAAGTCATCGGCCGGCTTGCCACTCAGCTTTTGTCAACCAATGTATTGGTGCATGCCTATTTGGGCATTTTGACCGAGCCTTTGGATATATCAGCCATTGCCAATGATGAAGTCGCATCGGTTTTTACCGTCCCCCTCTCTTTCTTTTTAGAAAACGAGCCGGAGATGTATGACTGCAAAGTACTGATCCATCCCTACCTGACCAATAAGGAAACCGGCGAAAAGGAAATATTATTGCCCGCTAAGGAATTAGGCCTGCCCGCCTATTACAGCGAGCCCTGGGGCGAGGCGCTCCATAAAGTCCACGTTTACCGCACTGAATTTGGCTTGGTATGGGGGCTGACAGCCAAGATTGTCTATGATTGTGTGCAGAGGATCCGGTCAATGCTTCGGCAGCTTGAGGATATGAGCTGATTTTTTGCCCGACTGTTATTTATAGAATATTAGAACATCGGCATTGACGGCGGCATGACCCGCCAAATGATTTATCACGGCGGACGCTGACGCGCCCATAGGGAGGCGAGGGATGAAACCCGGCTTTAGCTACTTTTAGGAAGCAATACGAGCTAAAATGAGAGTAAAACCGTTAGAAGACCAGAAGCTGCCGCAAATTTGCGGCAGCTTCTTTTCGTGGGCACGCCATACTTTGGTGCTGCCGTTTTTTTGGATCGGTGCAGAATTGGTAAAAGGCAGGCGCCTCCATTTAACATCATCATTCTGAGAAAAGTGAATGATATTTTCATGAACACCAAAATCCACGGCATGGAATTTACATTGGGGCACTATTTCATTGATGCGCCGGGAGAGCAGGACATCTATTTCCAGCTTTCCGCCGCGCCGGAAAACTTTCAGAAAGCGCAGCCGCTGTGGGAGGAGGCGCTGAAAACCTTGAGCGTTGAATAAGGATGAGGGAGCATCTGCTAATAGGATCAAAAAATATAAAGCAAGGGAGGGAACCGACGTCGACTCTCACCCTTGCTTTTCCGTTAATCACCCCAATAATCATCCCAATAATCACCCCTGTTTTACTCGCACAGTCATCCCAGGGATGATTACGGCAGGATTATTTTCCGTATGATGAAGCTGAAACAACTTGAAGCGGGAAAGGAGAAAGAAAGATGAACGATCTGTTCGGCGGCCTCGGCGGACTCATGAAGGGGCTTTCCGGCTTTATGCCCCAGGATGATCCGGATGTAGCGCTGATGATGGCCGGGTCTGAGGTAAGCGAGCTGCAAAAGCAGGAGAACGAGCTTTATGCACTGATTGGGAAACAAGCTCTGGCACAGGGCCTTGTCCAGTTTCCTGAGCTGGAGAAAAAACTGCAGCTGGTGCAGGAAAACCTATCTGTGGCAAAGGCCAGGCTGCAAAGCGCACAAGCGGAGAAAGAGGCAAAGGATTCAGCCCGTAGAGCTGAAGAAGAGGCACGTCTCTGCCCCAATTGCAACAGCATGAACCCGGAGGGCGTCAAATTTTGTCAGGAGTGCGGTGTAAAGCTGGGCGCCCAAAAATGTGCCCAATGCGGGGCGCCGCTGCTTCCCGGAACTCGCTTTTGCGGAGAGTGCGGCGCGAGCAATTTTTCGAAAATATAAAATGTACTGTCTGCGGCAAAAAATCAAATCAAATAAGAGATGAGGTAAATTTATGCTGCAATCTTTTACAAGGAATTACGAAGACAACTCCACCGAGGCGGGGTTCCAGTTTACCTTTTACTGCGACCTTTGTGAAGATGGATATAAAAGCAGCTTTATTGAATCGGAGACCTATAGGAAGGGCCGCGGACTGCGGGGATTGGCCCAGGGGGCGGGTGTGCTGGGAAGCCTGCTTGGCGGTCATCTGGGAAGCCTCGGGTATTCGCTGGAGCGGGGCGGCAACGTTCTCTCCGACCGGTTCGAGGGAATGAGCCCGGAATGGCAAAAGGAGCATGAAAAGGCCTTTGAGTGGGCAAAAAATGAAGCCCAGCGGCACTTCCATCGCTGTCATGGCTGCCGTAAATGGGTCTGCGATTCCTGCTATAACGAGGATGAGGGCCTGTGTGTCGAGTGTGCGCCCCGGCAGGAAATTGCCGTGGCCAAGGCCCGGGCCGATGCTATGCGGCGCAACATTGAGGAAGCTGCCGAGGGTGCTACCGTCTGGAAAGGTAAGCTGGAAAGCAAAACGACCGTCTGCCCTGCCTGTGGCAAGCCTGCCGGGGCGGGCAAATTCTGCAACAATTGCGGTACGTCGCTGGCGTTGGCCGTTTGCCCCAAATGCAAAGGGGAGAGTGCGCAGGGGGTACGCTTTTGCAATCACTGCGGCGCACCTATGGCGGCACAAGCCGCTGTCAAGTGTCCCGGCTGCGGCGGGTTAAATCCCCCCGGCACCAAATTCTGCGGCGGCTGCGGAACAAAGCTGTAAAGCAAGTTCCTGCAACCGGCTATAAAACCTTTTTTGGAAATGAGGAGGATCAAAATGAGTATAAGATACCGCCTTCTCGCGGTTTTTTTAGCAGTGAATATAATCCTATCCCTGGCGCCCGGCTGCGGGAAGAATAAGTCCGGAGAGGATAACGAATCTTCCGGCAATATCCCGGCCTCCAAGCTGCACGGTATTGTTGCAGAAGCGGAGGACGGCATTGGAGAACCGGGAAAAGACTTTGCATTGCTGAAAACGGGCCCTGCTGACGATTGGGGCAGCATGTCCGCCCCGAAATTCAATCCGTTGGGCGCTCGCGCCCTATACAGCGGCGCCGAGTATCTCGGAAGCGACGGTGAGGATGTCTTATTTTACACATTAGATGGTTATATCGAAAAGCGGGAAAGCAGAACCGGCGAAAGATGGGAGCTTTCCATAGCCGACCCGGATTATTCCCTGCGCTGGCTGCGCTGGTACACCCGAGAGGCAGGCGGCAAATGGTATCAGGGGACCCAAGATCACTCCTCGTTCTTTCTGCCGGAAAGCGAGACCGTCTCCTGGTGGGCGGATGCGCGCCAAACCGAGGAAGGAGTGGACTTAACCGTACTGAAGATCAACGTACTGCCTGTGGGGACGCCGTTGATCCTGCGGCCCGGTGAAGCGGCCGGCGACAGCTACGTCTTTTACACCCTGCCCACCAACGGTAAACTGCAATCCGCCGCCATCATCCTCAAAGGAGCTGCCGAATGCGGCTTTTCGTTGGATATCTCCAGCTCTATGCAACGAGGCGGATTTTCCTATCAAACCAACCTGACCCGATGGGAGGAAACGCTATCGCTCAAAAAGGCGGAGCGCTTCATTCTGGATGATTTGCCCATCGCCGAGGGAGAACTGTGCTGGAAGCTGGGGTGGGGAGAGAAAACCCCGCCGCCCGAGGAAATCACCCTGCAGCTGGACGCCGTAGCGGAGATTACGCCCGTTACATGGGGTGAGCAACCCGGCGCCATTCGCATCACTGGGATTCCCGTAGGGGAAGCGAAGGTATATGCGCCCGAGTGGGCCGAGATCTCACACCGGGAGGTGTCGATCTTTGCGCAGGAAGTGGCGGGCGTGACCGAGCCCGATGGCAATATGCTGTTCGCCGCTCCCGCCGGATATTATAACATCCGCCTCAACCCCGGCGCCGATGGAATGGATCAGAACTATCTGCGCCTAATCCCGGTGAATGCAGGGGAAATCACAACGGTGAACATCCCGCCGGAGGTCAGCGTAGGGGCTGGGGCGCTGTCTCGGCTGTACGGGGATTTTGATCAAAACGAGGGCGGCGTCGAGTTGCTGGGCAATAAAGCCGATGGGGATACGGCTACGGCAACTTTTATCCTCAACGATCCTCAAGAACGCGACCTTTTCCCACAGAAGGAGGATATCAAAATTTCGGAGGACGGAGCCGCGGCGGTGGTCACCGACCTTCAGCGCGAACCTGCCGGCAGCGATGTGGTGCTGGTGCTGGATACCTCCGGCTCGATGGGTGAAAATATGAAGCCCTGCGTGGAGGCTGCTAAGCGTTTTGTAGAGAGTCTGCCGGAAAACACCAAGATTCGTCTTGTCCAATTTGCGCAGAAAATTACCGAGCACAAGGCTGCCGACAAGGCCGGTGTCATCGCGGCGCTGGATACCGTCAAGGAGGGTGGCGCCACCGCCCTTTACGATGCCACCGCCCGGGCCCTTTCTCTGCTGAAAGATAAAAAAAGAGGGTATGCGGTCGTCTTCTCCGATGGCGCAGATTCGCGGGAACCGGGCGTGGACGGCGAAGGCAGCGCTATGGATAAGGAGCAGCTCCTGGCCGAAATCCGGGAGAGCGGTGTAACGGTGCTCACCATCGGCTTCGGGGCGGGGCACGACCCCGCCACGCTGATTGCGATGAGCGCTGTTTCCAAAGGCGGCGGGTATTTTGCCGCCGCCAATAAGGAGGCGCTGGCAGGGGCCTTTGCCACCGTCGCCGGAAAGTTCGGCAATCAATTCACCGTAACCTATCAGCGCCCCATTATCCCCAAGGATCAAGACGGCACGGTTGCGGTGGTTTCAATGCTCATCGACCGTTCCGGCTCAATGGACGCCGACCCCATCGAGGAGGAAGGCGTCGGCTGGCGTATCGAGCGAATACGAGAGATGTTTCACGGTTTTGTACTCAAGCTGCCCGACGATACGCTGATGCAGCTGGGAAGCTTTGCCGCACCGATGGGCGGCGCGGAGCCCCGCTTTGACCAGCTGATAACCGACCAAAAGGCCAGTATTTTGCAAGCTCTGGGCAGCCTTGAGACGGGGGGAGGAACGCCTACCAAGACCGCCCTGGAAATGGCTTATTACAATTTGGCTCCGGTTCCCTCGCAAAAAAGGGCGTTGGTTTTCTTCACCGACGCCGGGCTGTACGACCCGGAAAATCCCGATGAGCTAAATGAAATCCTCTCCCTCTACCGAGCGTCCGGCATTCGGGTGCTGTTTGCCGGGCTCAACGACGACACCGGCGCCGAGATGGAAGGTATCTTCAAAACAGCGGCGCAAAAGGCAGGGGGCGACTATATCCTCACCAGCGACATCGGCAAAATCACTCAAAAGCTTGACGAGCTCCTCAGTAAGCTTCAAACGCCCTCCCTAAAGCAAGGGGTGGATTTTACCCTTGGCGTGGACTGTGAAGTTCCGGGCGGCGGCAGAGTACAGTTTTATACCTCCAAGGGGCTTGCGGAGTTTACCACGAAAACCGGCGCAGGAAAACGCATCGATCCACAAATCATTGCCTGTAAAACCGGCGAACCCTACGCCGTCTACAATAGAGATGCGGCAAAGCTGCTCTATGGGGGAGATCAGCCGGTGGCGCAGAGCAATGTTCTGCTGCGATTGCCCTTTGCCAATGCCACAGAGGGCAATCGATTTGCAAAGCTGACAGTCACGGAGGCCTATCTGCTGAATATGTTCAAGGGGATTCCCGCGCCGGCGGGCAAGCGGTATCTTGCGTTGAACACCACACTGGAATTCGCCAAAAGCGATCCCCAGGCGGCCCAGGTGGGATACAGCGTCCCCAATATCTTTAATCATTTCTATCTATCGGCAAACGAAGGACGGATGGCGCCGCCGTCCGAGGCCACATGGCTGGCTGAAAAGCCCTTTGCCATACCGGGCGAAAGCGACGTCACCGTTTTTGAAAAGGAACCGCGCAGCGGCATGCTGATTTTCCTCACGGACTTGGACGACGGCGAGAACCTGACCCAGCTGTCGCTGCATCTTTACGACACCGAAAATGGCCATATCCAGCTGCCGCTGGCCGGCGTGCTTCCCGACCGGATGCTGAAGATAGACGCTCTCCCAACCGAGACTCCGGTACGGATGAGTGATACCTTCACCCTTTCCGTCACCGGTACGGCACGGCAAACGGCCTTGGAGGGAGTGGAGCTCCAGCGGGCTAACGCAGAGTTTGCCGCAGAAGATGCCCGGCGCAACGCCAGCTTTCTGGTGGTGGAGGCGAAGTTCGACAGTAAGGTACAAGCGCTGCTGGCCATCGACCCCACCGAAAGATTTCTCTATCAGCTTGAAACCGATCAAGGCGTTTTGATGACGCCCATGAGCGGCATTGTTCATCGCCTGCCCTTGGGCTTCACGGGAGAAACCATGCTGGCGCCCGGCTCTTGCAGCAGGGTGCGGATGCCCTTTGTACTGCCCGACGAGCTGCTGGGGATGAAAGGCTCGGTTTACGCCGATCTGGCAACCGGCTCACAGCAGTGGGTAATTAAGGCTGGTCAGCCATGTGTCACCGGCGGCGATGGAAAACGCTTCTCCCATGAATATTTTGATTTAACCGTCAACGCGCTTTGCCTGGATGCGCACAGCGGCGCGGCGGTGTTGGATTTTACTATCCATGACAAGAAGGACGGCGAGGGCACAGGCGGCTTGGAGAGCGTTTTACAGCTGGAGCGGGGCGAGCCGTCCCAGGAGAGCGCCGCCCAGCAGATGGTGGCCGGACGCAGCGGACTGGGCAGCTTTGCCGGGGGAAATGAAGACATCGTCACCGCCAGCTTTGGCGGCACCAACCGGCTGGTATTCGGAGCCATACAGGAAGACGGTACATGGGGTGCTTTTGACGGGCAATCCCGTCGGGGAATCCTGGTTTTTGAAATTTCCGGGGAGGATCCCAGCGAATGGACGCTGACCAGCCCCCTTCTCCCTGACCTTCGGCTGCCGGTGAGTCCGGCTGCTTATCCTCATTTGGCATTGCTGGCTGAAAAACCGGAAATCGAAAGGAACAGTGATTTTGAAAAGGCACTGGAAGAAGCGGTGGCCGGCGCGGTGGCAGCCTATGAGGCGACACGGCCTGCGCCGAGAGACAGGGTGGTTACCGGACTTTCCGACGAAGAAATTATGGGTAAGCAGGTCCCCTCTCCCGCACTGACCCTCTACGGAAGTCAGCGGGTCAAGGCCGTGGAATCCTATGAGGACTTTAGATCGCTCATGAATAGCCTCGGATGGGTTCCCGCAGGCGGCGAGCCGCAAATCCTGTACCGCTATGCACCGGAAGCGGTGATTACCCAGGGTTGGGGAGGACAGCATGATTTAGCGGTACTGGCAAAAACGCTGCTGGCCCGGCTGGGCTACCGCCCGGAATACCGCACGGTCACCCTGACGGCGGCGGGACAAGAGAACCTGTGCCGCATCGGTGGTGTAGAGGAAGCGCCAAAGACACTGACGGGGATTTTTTATACCGATGAAGCCGGAGCCCAAAAGCTGTTTCTGCCGGTGCTGAACGCCGATCTTTCCGAGCTTCACGGGCTGGCCTATCTGTCTACCGAGGAAGCTCCTGTGGATATTCAGCCTTCCAGGGGCCGCCTTACCATCCAGCTATACGGAAAACTTAGCGGGAACGCAGCGGACATTGCTTCTGCCAACGCAGGGCTTTGGGATGCCTTGGGCGCATCCCTCTCCGGCGAGGAGGGAGAAGGAGGCATTTATGAAACGGTCACCCTGCTGGAGCGAGAGCTCTCACTGCCCGACCTGAGTCTGGATGCCCTGGACATCAGCTATCTCTCCAAGCCCAAGGCAGACGGAGGGGCGCTGTTACTGCCGATCCTGGATACCCGGCAGGGTCTGATCTACGATCCCAACAGCTGGATAGACAGCTCCTATTACACGTTTGAACGCCTGAACATCATTGTGGAGGACGGTGAAAGCAGGGCGACACACACCACTATGCTGCCTGAGGGGCAAAAGCTCAGTGAAATTACTCATACGCTGGCGTGGGGTGTGCCGGAGCTGACCGAGGCCGGCGCCAAAGCTATCGAGGAGATGGCAAAGGCAGAAGCCGGCGCGGCCAAGGAACCGGCCAACTACTCGGTATCCCGCTGGCTGGGGCATGCCACAATAAACCGCCTGATTCGGGGTCTTACAGCAGCCAGCAGAGAGATTGCAAATACCCTTGGATTGACTGTGGGCCGTTCCAACCAGTCTATCGCGCTTTTGGTCACCACAAAATCCGACGGGAAAACTGCCGAAACCACAGTGGATCTCCTCAACCACCGCAATCAGCTCCACAGCGAGGATGAGAATGCCATTCATGCCTATAATCTGATGTACGGCTACTTCGCCAGCGATATGGAGGCGGCGGCGCTGCCGGGCGGCGAGGGCGTTGGCTACACAAAGGTTTGGCAGGCGCTGCCCCAGGGAGCAAAAATCATCCAGCTTGCTATTGAGGAGCCTTCCTCCCTCGAAGCGGTCAAGGAGCAGTATCCCAAGGAAAGCTTCCCGCCGCTGCTCTGGGAGCGTATGAGCGGCGAGGACGGCAGTGATCCTCCGCAGACCCTCTACCTGGTGCCGGACCAGCCGGCCCAAATCGACGGAAAGCCCCGGTGGGCGTGGCTGGAAATCGATATGGTGAGCTATGACGTAATCTCGGTATTCGAGACCGGCGAGCGTGCTGGCATGGGCGAATATCTCATCGGCTGTTTGCCCGGAAACGGAAACTATGGCGAAGTAGGCGCGGGGATGCTGACGGGCGTTGCAACAGCGGTAGGAAGCGTCGCCGCCTATACGCTAACCGGAGAGGATTATCAGACTGTGCTGAAAATGGCCGCAGCCAAATGCGAGGAAATCGGTGCAATCATGGGTATCGTGACCGGTGTGACCGGAGCCATTGACGCCGGCGGCAAGATCAGGGAAGGCGTTTCCGGAAAGCAGCTGGAAAAACTTTTCGAGGCTAACGAGGGCATTTGGGTCAACAAGCTCACCTTCGGCGACGGATACAGCTATGCGGTGAAGGCGTATTTTAAGAGTGCACAAACGCCGCCGCCACCGCCGGAGCCGCCTAAAAAGTCCAAGTGAGACTGCGACTAAGGCTTCCGTCGCCTGCGGCGTCGCAAGCCAAGTCTTCGACGAACCCATGGGTTCTCATCCCACTCCTTGTCTGCAACCAAAAAAACACAGATACCGTTTGACCGGCATCTGTGTTTTTTGCTACGGAGAGAGTGGGATTCGAACCCACGGCCCCTTGCGGAGTCACTGGTTTTCAAGACCAGCTCCTTAAACCACTCGGACATCTCTCCAATGAAATCACTTAAAAATTATATCCTCTCAACCTTTATAAATCAAGGCTTTATTTTCTTCGTTACGGGGTGTGTTACGATGCTTCGTTGCGGGAGCGCTCCCAAATGAGCAAAATTGCAAGTTTAAAGTGTGGGGTTCTTTCGGGATAGTGAACATCTGCTTGAAGAGGCACTAAATACAGCCAAATGAAGCGGATAAGCAGCCGATAATTCAATCGATGGGTTTTCGGACACTTTAAACTTGCAATTTTGCGCAAAAGGGGTGCGGAGGCTGAAGCTTGATTGAATTTTTCAGTGCTCTGTGCAAAAGCTGAAGTTTTGCATAGTCACTGCCCATTCCCTCCGTTCCAAACTCTTTCATCAAATTTATTCCAGAAGGTTTTTGTACTGCTGCACAATGATGAAGACAGTATCATTCTTTCCTACATTATAGTAAGTATGCTCCACATCGGCGAAGAAGGAGAAGGCCTGGCCGGCTTTAACGAGGTCGGTTGAGTCGCCGTGTTTAATGACCAGCTCGCCGGAAAAAACGACAATGAATTCCTGGGTGCCCGGCTGGTGCTTTGTGCCCTCGTAAAATCCTGACGGCTTATAAGTCACAAATAGAATCTCGAAATTTCTTTCCGGATTAAAAGTAAAGAAAGGAATTACCTCGCAGAGCCCGTCGGCTGTAACCAGAGGCATAACGTCCTCTTTACTGATGACACGCGCCTCAGAATGTGTGTTAGAAATCAGTGACGAAAAAGAGACTCTCATGCCATTGGCGATTTTCCATATAGTCGATAGAGTCGGATTGGCAGTGCCCTTCTCAATTTGGCTTAAAATACTTTTGCTGACGCCGGTAATTTCCGAAAATTGATCTAAGGTTATCTGACGAAGGTTGCGCAGCCGTTTGACGTTTTCGCCTAAAGACTTATTAATAACTTCCCCTTCATCTTTCCAAGCTTCTTTACCCATTCATAATCCTCCTCGAATGTCCTGGCACAATAATAATAACATAAAAGAGCCGTTAATGGCGAATCTGTTTTATTAAGCAAACTTTTAGCGAAGTTCAGAAATGCTATTGTGCTAAAAAGCTTATAATGTTATTATAAAAAAGACTTGTTCGATATAAAGTATTTTTGTTATTGTTAAAAATACAAAACTAAAGGAGGAAATAAAGCTTGCGGCGAGGAAGGCCGGAAAGAGAAAGGGCCGGAAAGCAGCTGGAAGAAGACAATACGAAGGAGATAATGCAATGAGGATAGTCGTGCTTGTGAAGCAAGTTCCGGACATGGAACGGGTGAAATTCGACTGCGAGGCCGGGCGGGTTGACAGAAGCTCGGCAGGAACAGAAATTAATCCCTTTGATCTGAATGCCCTGGAGGCTGCCGTTAGTATTCAGGAGCAGCTGGGCGGAAAAATCATTACGCTTTCCATGGGGCCTGCCGCTGCGGAAGATGCTTTGAAGGATACCATCGCCAGGGGCGCCGATGAGAGCGTGTTATTGAGCGACAGAAGATTTGGCGGCGCCGATGTTAAAGCCACAGCGAAAACCATAGCGGCCGCCATTAAAAAACTGGGTGGCGCCGATCTGATTTTTGCCGGCATCCAGACCGTGGACGGTGACACAGGACAGGTTGGGCCGGAAACCGCCGGCTATTTGGATATACCTCATATCAGTAATGTCGACTTTATTTCCGCGTATTCCGAAACAGATATCACGGTGGTCAGCAACGTGATGGAAGGCTCCTATGTGAAGAAAAGCAGTTACCCTGTTTTAATCACGGTAACGAAGGATATCAATCAGCCCAGGCTGCCGTCGATGAAGAGGAAGCTCAGCGCCAGAAAGGCTCATATTCCCGTATGGGGCTATGAAGAGCTGCAGGATTATATCCGGGAGGACGAAATCGGCCTTCAGGGCTCTGCCACAAAGGTTAAGCGAATCGAAGTTCCCCCAGCCGTTACGAGAAAGGGACAGGTTTGGAGAGAGAATGTTGAGGAAGCGATAGACGGTTTAGTTGAAGTCCTCAAAAAGGCTAAGGTCTTGGAGGTATGAATTAGAGATATGAAAATGACGGAAAAAGATTGTAAAGGAATTCTGGTATTTGCGGAGCAGAAAAAAGAGAGAATTCATCGGGTCAGCTATGAGCTGCTGGGCAAAGGAAAAGAATTGGCAGCCCAGCTTGATTGCCCTCTATGCAGCGTTGTACTGGGGCCGCCGGATATGGATGTGGCGGAGTTAATTTACAGGGGTGCGGACATTGTTTATCACATTACAGATCCTATGGCCTTTGCAGCCCCCGATGAGGTTTTATATGAGCAAAACCTTGTTCGATTAATCCGGGACGTCAAGCCGGAGATCTGTTTATTTGGAGCAACCAATTTCGGCAGGAGCTTAGCTCCCCGAGTAGCCGCCAAGCTGGGCGCCGGCTTGACTGCCGACTGCACGCATTTAGCCATTGATCAAGGACAATTGGTGCAAATTCGCCCGGCCTTTAGCGAGAATATTTTAGCTCATATTCAGTCGACCGCCTATCCGCAAATGGCCACTGTGCGATATAAGGAATTCAACGAAGCCCCCAGAGATACCAATAGAAAAGGGCAAATCAAGGCCATGGAGGCCTATGTCAGCGACAACAGCCCGGTAAAGATTTTGGAGGAAATAGTTAAAGAAGATTTCGACATTGCCGATGCCAATGTTGTGGTAGCGGCAGGGGCCGGTGTAAAAGCGAAAGAAGACCTGAAAATGCTTCAGGAGCTGGCGGAACTGTTGGGCGGCAAGCTGGGCGCTTCGAGAGCCGCAGTGGAGGCGGGCCTGATTGCCAAAGACCATCAGGTTGGCTACAGCGGTAACCGGGTAAAGCCCAGTATCTATATTGCCTGCGGAATTTCAGGGGCGCCTCAGCACATAGCCGGGATGAAGGAATCAGGCATAATTATTGCTATTAACAGCGATCCTTCGGCTCCGATTCTGAATATTGCGGATTATGCCATTGTGGGCAACCTTTATGAAATTATCCCAAAAATGATCAGAAAATTAAAAAATATGAAAAGTTAGGTGTGAAGATGAAAGAAAATATTAAAGCAAAGCTAACAGAAATTGTTGGGCAGGACTGGGTGGTCAGTAATCCGGAGATTATCAAAACCCTTTGCAGCGATGAGGCTGAGATAAAAATAACGCCTTGCTATGATTGCATAGCGGCAAAGCCGGCCACTGCTGCGGAAGTAGCGGCAATCGTCAAGCTGGCCAATGAGGAAGGTATTGCCGTGATTGCCCGGGGCGGCGCTACCGGACTTGTCAACGCCGTGGTACCTATCCAGCCCACAATCATCATTTCCATGGAGCGCTTCAAAAAGATTATCGAGGTGGATGAATCGAATTTGACGGTAGAATGTGAAGCCGGCGTTACGCTGCTCGATTTGGTGGAGTACTTTAACAGCCATCCCACCCTTTATTTCGCAGCCCACCCGGGGGATGAGGGGGCACAGGTCGGCGGAATGATCGCCACCAATGCCGGCGGCGTCCGAACCATCAAATACGGAGTAGTCCGGGATCAGGTTAAGAGTATGGAGGTAGTTTTGCCTACCGGAGAAATCATCAATATGGGCGGTAAGTTTATCAAGGATAACTGCGGCTACGATTTAAAGGATCTGATCATCGGCAGCGAAGGAACCTTAGGCATTATTACCAAAGCGGTTCTTGCTTTGCAGCCGAAAGAAAAGTATACCGGCAGCGTGCTTATCGCTTTTAATACCACGGCGGATGCCGTCGCCTGTGTGCCGGATATTCTGAAGCGGGGGATTAAGCCCTTGGCTGTTGAATACGTCGAGCGCATACAAGCCACCAATGCCGCCACTGATATTGGGCAGGTCTGGCCCGTTAGCAAAGGCAGCGACGACCTGTATCTGATTATTGCTTCAAATTCGGAAGACGAATTTTACGAGATCTGCGAGACTATTGTAGAGATCTGTGATGCTCATAATGCCGTAGAGACCTTGATCTGCGAAACGGCGAAGGAGCAGCGGAATATCTTGGAAATCCGCAGCCACGTCTATCCCAGCATGCTTAAAAAGCTGGTGGATTGTTTGGATATGGCGGTTCCTCCGGATAAGATTCCTGCTTATATGGAGCAAATTCGTGCCCTTTCCCAAAAATATGGCGTGGAAATTCAAACCTGCGCTCACATTGGCGACGGCAACATGCATAATAACATTATGACTCCCGACGGCCAAAGACCAGACTGCTACGAGGATCTGTTGGATGAAATTATTCAGCTGTGTATGAGTTGCAACGGAACGCTTACCGGTGAGCATGGAGTTGGCAAGCTCCGCAACCGGCATATGAAGCTGCAATTTACGGAAAAAGAATTAGAGCTGATGCGGGCTATTAAGAAGATTTTTGATCCAAACAACATTCTAAACCCCGGCACAGCAATTTGTTAATTAAGCAATAAATAAAGTTATGCACAATTTGTGGATAAACTGTGCATAACTTGTGTGAAGTAGCTCCTCACTGGTGTTTTCTGGTGACAAGCTATGTTTTTTTAGTTGGGTTTTTAATCATTTTCGCCTATTTTTTGATGGCGATTTTGTCTAATCCGCCCATATAAGGCCGCAGAACTTCAGGGATTGTGACGCTGCCGTCGGCGTTTTGATAGTTTTCCAAAATGGCGGAAGTGGTGCGGCCGATGGCCAGGCCGGAGCCGTTGAGGGTGTGGACAAATTCCGGTTTGGCCTTAGGCTCCCGGCGGAAGCGGATATTGGCCCGGCGGGCCTGGAAATCCTCGAAATTGGAGCAGGAGGAAATTTCCCGGTACATGCCGGCGCTGGGCAGCCACACCTCCAGGTCGTAAGTTTTAGCGGAAGAAAAGCCCAAATCGCCTGTGGATAAAGCGACTACCCGGTAGGGCAGCTCCAGCAGCTTGAGGATGGCTTCGGCATTGGCGGTAAGAGCTTCCAGCTCATCATAGGATTGCTCCGGCAAAGCAAACTTGACCATTTCTACCTTATTGAACTGATGCTGACGGATCAGGCCCCGGGTATCCCGGCCGGCAGAGCCGGCTTCCGCCCGGAAACAGGGGGTATAAGCACAGTGGTAAATCGGCAGCTGCGGGGCTTCAAGAATCTCATCCCGGTAGTAGTTGGTAACCGGCACCTCTGCCGTGGGAATCAGATAATAGCCCTGGCCTCCCTCCAGCCGGAACATATCCTCGGCGAATTTCGGCAGCTGGCCGGTGCCTACCATGCTGTCCCGGTTGACCATGAAGGGGGGCAAAAGCTCCTCGTAGCCGTGGTTGCCGGTGTGCTGATCCAGCATGAAGCTGATTAAGGCCCGCTCCAGCCTGGCGCCTAAGCCCCGGTAGAACGTAAATCTGGCGCCGGTGACCTTGGCGGCCCGTTCAAAATCCAGGATATTTAAGGCTTCACCGATTTCCCAATGGGCCTTGGCCGGAAAGGCAAATTCCCGGGGCGCACCCCAGCGGCGGACTTCCACATTGGCTGCTTCGTCATTGCCCAGAGGAACGGATTCGTGAGGCATATTGGGAATGCTCAACAGCACTGCCTGCAGTTCCTCGTCGATTTCCCGGAGATCTTCATCCAGAGCCTTAATTTCATCACCCAGCTCCCGCATCCGAAGCATCACCTGGCTGGCGTCCTCGCCGGCCTTTTTCATTTTGGCCACGTTTTCGCTTTCTTTATTGCGCTGACTTTTCTTTTCTTCGCTGACGGCCAAGTTTTTGCGCCGGCGTTCATCGGCGGCCAAAAACTGATCCACCAGGCCGGGATCGCCATTGCGCTTCATTAAACTTTCTTTCACTTTATCGGGGTTTGTCCGAATTCCTTTTGCATCCAGCATAGCTGCCGCCTCCTTAAGTTATGTTTCAGCGGCCCAGGTTTTCAGATCAAACCACATCGCAGGATGCTCCCGGGATGCCGCTAAAAGCCGAAATAACGAGAAAGCCGGATATGTACTCCGCCTCTCCAGGCGGTGGGCCTATCCCCCGCCTCGTTGAAACGCCCAGAGGTAAGATAAATTTCTACAATCGAAATCTATCTACTGAGGCGTTATAAGCAATGTATTTACAACGCTCTCACACAATAGCACTATTGTATACCATTTATGCCGTCAATTAAAGTTTAAATATGCCGCTTTATGGACTGCCGGCAATTGTTTCAGTTCTTCCAAAACCTTGTCGCTGACCACATTATCCACATTCAGCACCATCAGGGAGTCGCCCCCCAGTTCCCGGCGGCCCAGCTGCATGCCGGCGATATTGACATTGTTTTCACCCAGGATCATACCCACAGGGCCGACTACCTTGGGCTGGTCTTTGTGGGGCACCAGCACCAGATGGCCGGAAGGACGAATATCCAGCACAAAGGCGTCGATTTCTACGATATGGGCTTCGCCGTTTTGAAAGACGCTGCCGGCCAGGTGATGATTCCATTGCTTACCCTTTAGGGTAACCACCATCTTGTTGGTATAATCACCGGTTTCGTCACTTTGGGCGTAAGAGACGTTAATCCCTCTTTCTTTGGCAATGACGGGAGCGTTGACGTAGTTGACGGCGTCGTTGAGGATGGGCCGCAAAAGGCCTTTGAGGAAGGTGCTGGTCATCGGCCGCAAATCCAGAGATTTAAAGTCGCCGATAAACTTAATGCTGATTTCTTTTATAGGTCCGTCGGCCAGATAGGAGGCCATTTTGCCCAGCTTTTCCGACAGATCCATAAAGGGCTTAGCCTTTTCCATGACCTCAGGCTGGATGAAAGGAATGTTGACGGCGTTATGAACGGGTAAGCCATAGAGTACCCGGCGCACCTCTTCCACCACATCCAAAGCCACATTGACCTGAGCTTCCTCCGTTGAGGCTCCCAGATGAGGTGTGATGACCATTTGGGGCAGATCAAACAAGGGATGCTCCGTTAGGGGCTCTCTGCTCCAAACATCGATGGCGCCGCCGGCGATGACGCCGTCTTTCACGGCTTCGTATAAATCGTCTTCATTAATGATGCCGCCTCTGGCTACGTTGATGACCCGAGCGGTAGGCTTCATCATGGCAAATTGCTTTTTGCCGATCATGTTTCTGGTTTCATCGGTCAGAGGCATATGAACCGTAATGAAGTCAGCCTCGCGATAAATTGTCTCCCGGTCCACCAGCTCCAGATTGAAACGGGCGGCCCTTTCCTGAGTGATATAGGGGTCAAAGACCAGCACATTCATGCCGAAGGCCTTGCAGCGGACGGCAATTTCCGAGCCGATCTTGCCAAAGCCCAGGATACCGATGGTTTTGCCTCTCAGCTCGATGCCTGTGTATTTTTTGCGATCCCAGAGATGCTGCCGCAGCGAGTGATCCGCCTGAGGCACGTGGCGGGCTAAAGCCAGAATCAGGGCCATGGTGTGCTCGCAGGCGGAAATGGTGTTGCCGTCGGGAGCGTTGATGACGATGATGCCTTTTTTGGTGGCAGCTTCCACATCAATATTATCCACGCCTACGCCGGCCCGGCCGATGACCTTGAGCTGGCTGGCCGCTTCAATAATGGCCTTAGTGATCTTTGTCTCGCTGCGCACCACGATAGCCTGGTAATTAGGGGCAATGGCGATAATCTCTTCTTCCGACAGCTTCAGGCGGACATCCACCTGAAAAGCTTCTTCTTTTTCCAATATAGCGATACCCTTTTCGGAAATCGGGTCGCAAATTAATATGTTCATGGTAAAAACCCCCTTTTCATTAATCGCTAATATTATCAGCCCTTCAACATAATTTCCTGGACAGCGGCTACGCCTTTGCCCAAGGGGCAATCCCAGCCCAAGCCCTTGAGGGTCATTTCCAGGCAGGCGATGGTGGCTAAAATATCGGCCTCCGTAATATAGCCCAAATGGCCGATACGGAAAATATCTTTTTCCATCTTACCCTGGCCGGCGGCGATAACAACATTATATTTATCCCGCATGATCTTGGTGATTTGCTTTACATCGATATCGCCGGGCTTCATCACGGCGGTGACGGCGGCAGAGGCGGCGGCGTCGCCGGCCAGCGGCGTCAGGCCCAGGGCCTTGACGGCGGCTCTGACCATTTCCCGATATTTGCCGTGACGGGCCTGGATATTTTCCAGCCCCTCCTCCTCCATCATGAGCAGGCTTTCCCGGAGGCCGGTAATCAGGCTGGCTGCCGGCGTATAGGGTGTGGTATTTTTTTCGTCCAGGTTCTTTTTCGCCGCCTTCAAACTAAAATAGAAGGACGGTGTTTGACAAGCCTCCTGAAGGGCCCAGGCCTTGGGGCTGACGCTGATAAAGGCCAGGCCGGGCGGCAGCATGAAGGCTTTTTGGGAACCGCTGACCACCACATCCAGCTTCCAGGCGTCTACCTCCAGAGGAGATACGGCCATGCCGCTGATGGCGTCCACCACAAAGATGGCGGGATGATCGCCGCAGGCTTCCCGCAGGGCTTTGATATCATGGGTGACGCCGGTGGAGGTTTCGTTGTGGGTAGCGTAAATCGCCTTGATTTCTTTGGCTGTATCGGCGGCCAAAGCCTGGGCCAGAGCCTGGGGATCAGCCTGCCGGCCCCACTGACCGGCAATAACCTGAACGTCGGCGCCGTAAGTTTTGGCGATCTTGATCCAGCGCTCGGCAAAATTACCATATTCCAGAACCAGAACCTTATCGCCGGGATTAATAAAATTGCTGACGGCCGCTTCCATGGCGCCGCTGCCGGAGGAGGTAAGGATCAGCAGGTCATTTTCTGTCTGATAAACCTTTTTTACTTTATCGGTAACTTCCCGGATGATGGCGGAAAACCCGGGGGTTCTGTGGCCCACTGCCGGATTGGCTAAGGCGTGGAGTACTCGCTGGGGAATCGGTGTAGGACCGGGAATCATCAGTAATTGCTTGTCATTCATTGGGTCTTCCTCCCTTTTTCTCACGTTTGCTGAGGATGGTGAACGCCTTTTTGGGCAATAAAAAAACGTCCCACATCCCGGATTCTATCCTGGGACGAGACGTCTGCTCGCGGTACCACCCAAGTTGCCCTTATCAACGGAAATACCTTGCCCGGGAAAGCTGTGCTCCCCCGATATCGCCGCCATAAAAAGCCACCTCATTTAGCGCTTAACGGACGCTGCCGGTACGGCTCATCGCCGCCTGCTCCAGGGCGGAATCAGTTGCAAGACTGCCGGCTTCCACCAACCGCCGGCTCTCTGTAAGGCTTGCAGCCTACGTTCCCCTTCACTGCATTTCGTATGCAATGCCCCTTCACCTCTAAAGGCTCAGGTCATTTATTGCCCCATTATAAACCGGCTTTCGGAAAAATGCAAGGCATTAAAAATATTTTTTAAAGATTACAGAAAAATAGGAATATAACACCAAACTGTGACTATAGCCATCTACAATGAATACATAAGGATGAAAAAAGGGCAAGCTAATAGCAAGCTATTAGCCAGGTAGTAACCAGATAATAAAAGGAGGGGCCTATGAAAAAGCTGATCAAACTATTAACCTTGGTTATGATGTTGTGCTGTTCCTGGAGCGGCGCACTCTATGCCAATGATTTGACTCTGCAGACCCCTGCTGCCGGAGAGTACCGGTTATTTGCCGCTGCCTTCGTCGTTTTGGCCCTGATCATGATTTTCCTGATCGCGATGATCATCGTCGGATTCAAAAGATCACAGAGGCAGCTTATCGAGGCTCAAAATGACAGGAAAAAGGAAAATCAGACTTAAACAGAGGAGAAGCTATAAAAAAGTATACATTTTCTCTGGCTCTTAAAAGTATTTAAGAGCTTATTTTTTATTGTATAATATAGCTTACTCTACAGTTTGGTCAGGAGGTTGGACATGCAACAAAGGATAAAGATTACTGATACGACGCTGCGGGATGCCCATCAATCGCTGCTGGCCACCAGGATGAAGACGGAAGATATGCTGCCGATTCTGGCAAAGATGGATCAAGTAGGCTACCAATCCCTGGAGGTATGGGGGGGAGCCACTTTTGATACTTGCATGCGGTTTTTAAACGAGGACCCTTGGACCAGGCTGGATCAAATCAAGTCCCGCCTGAAAAAAACTCCCGTTCAAATGCTGCTGCGGGGCCAAAATTTAGTAGGTTACCGCCATTATACCGATGACGTGGTCGAAGCCTTTGTCAAGAAGGCCGTAGCCCACGGTGTGGATATTTTCCGGATTTTTGACGCCCTTAATGATCCGGAGAACGTGGCAAAGGCTATTGAAGCGGTTAAAAAAGAAGGCGCCCATGTTCAGGCTGCCATCAGTTTTACCATCAGCCCCGTTCATGATCTGGATTATTTCGTCAAGCTAAGCAAGACTTTGGCCGGTCTGGGGGCCGATTCGATTTGCATTAAAGATATGGCAGGCTTATGCGCTCCTTACGTATGCTACCAGCTGGTGGCCGATATTAAGAAAGCGGTGAATCTGCCGGTACAGCTCCATACTCATTACACCAGCGGTCTGGGCTCTATGATGTATTTAAAAGGCATAGAAGCCGGCGCTGCGGTTATCGATACGGCCGCCTCCGCCATGGCGCTCTCTACTTCGCAGCCGGCCACGGAGGTCATGGTGGCGGCTCTGGCGGATACGCCTTACGACACCGGCCTGGATATGAACTTGCTGACGGAGATCAATGATTACTTTAAGGAAATCCGCAAAAAATACGGCGCTGTGGACGTTTCGCCCAGCCAGGTGGATACCCAGGTGCTGAAATATCAGATTCCCGGCGGCATGTTGTCTAATTTTATCAATCAATTAAAGGAACTGCAGGCCCTGGACCGTTTGCAGGAGGTGCTGGATGAAGTGCCCCGGGTTCGCCAGGATTTGGGCTATCCGCCTTTGGTGACGCCTACCAGCCAGATGGTGGGCCAGCAAGCGGTAACCAATGTATTGGCCGGCCGTTATGTAATGGTTTCCAGCGAAGTCAAAAGCTATTTAAAAGGCATGTATGGCAAGACTCCCGGCCCGGTCAGCGCCGAGCTGCAAAATCGGGTGCTGCGGGGTGAAAAGCCCATCAGCGGCCGCAGTGTGGACACGCTGTCGCCTATGCTGCCGTCACTGCGCCAAGAGGCTGGGGAATTGATTACCAGCGAAGAAGACCTGCTGCTTTACGCCATGTTTCCGGCAGTAGCCAGGACGTTCCTGGAAAATCGCCAGAAAGCGACAGCCTAAGATTTATGAGATTTAAATGAAAAAAGCCGCTGCCAATTGGTGTGAACACCAGTGGGCGGCGGTCTTTTTAAATTCGGTATTTGATTTATTTGCCGGCCACCGGCGAGCTTGCGGCAGCGCATTTGGCGGCGGCAGTGTTTGCCTGGCATTGACCGGTTTGGTATTGGGGAATGAAATAAGCAAATATGGTGGAAAGAAGCCCCACTGCCGCTATGGTATACATGGCGGCGGACAGGCCGTAATGGTCGCCCAGCCAGCCGATAACCGGCACAGCTATGCCGCCCACGCTGACGCCCAGACCCAGGGTAATACCGCCGGCCAGGCCGATGCGGTTGGGCAGGAAGCACTGGCCCATGGTAACCATGGTGCTGTAAGGGCCGTTGATGGTCAAGGCAAGGGGGATTAGCAAAAAGGTGGCAAAATAAACGTTTTTAGTAAAGGCAAGCAAGAAGAGTAACGGAACCATGGCCGTGAAGCCGATACGGATAATTTTGTTGAAGCCGTAGCGGTCGGCCAGACGGCCGCCAATCAAAGTGGCGCAAGCTCCCGAAAGGGAAAAAAGCGTCAGTTTCATGCTGCCGGAGGCATTGGATTGCAAAAGGACGCTCACCCAGTATAAAGGGATAAAGGTGGTCATGCCATAAGTGATGATGGAGCGGGCAAATACTGCTGCCGATAGCTTGGCGAAGGCCGGCCAATCGTCTTTGGCCGCAACGGCAGGCTCGCTGTCGTCGTCATCAAGCTCATACTCTATGCCGGCCCTTTCTGCAGCGGAAAAAGGCAGCTGGCGGAGGCAGAAAAAAAGAATGGCGGCCATAACGGAAGCCGGGATCAAAAACACAGCCGTACCTTTGATGCCGAAAGCTATTAAGGCTGCGGAAGCGATGAGCGGTCCCAGGGCAAAGCCGATGCTGCCGCCGGCAGCAAAGTTGCTCATGCCGGTACTCTTATTCTTGCCGGCTACCAGATTGGCGATTCGGCTGCCTTCGGGATGAAAAAGAGCTACGCCCAGGCCGGAAATCATGACGGATAAGAATATGGCCCAATAGTTATTCAAAAAACCCACCGCTGCCAGGCCGCTGCCGGCTAAAACAATACCCAGGCTCATCAGCCAGGGATAAGAGGCTTTATCGCCCAGGTAACCGAAAAGCGGCTGCACAATAGAAGAAACAAAGTTGGCCGCAAAAACCAGACCTGCCGCCGAAGCGTAGCTGATATTGTTGCTGGCTACCAAAAAAGGCAGAATAGCCGGTAAAGCGCCCTGATTGATATCTGTGCAAATATGGCCGAACATCAGCAAATAACTGTAATAGCCGTTTTTTGACGCACCGGCGCTTTTGGCTGTGCTGCCCATAATAATAAAACCTCCGAATCCGCAAAGTAAGTCCATTATAGCAGAAGTCTTCAGAGAATAACAGGGCAAAAGCTTGCGGAAGCTAGTGTAAATATTTTTTCAGTCTTTCTTCATTTACCTCTTCCGTGTAAAGGAGCTGTCTGGCCAGGTTAATTACCGGTATGTCCGCAGCCTTGCATTTATCGATGCTTTTAGTGATATCGACAATACCCATGGCGGTGTCCCGGATGATCATTTCCGCGGCCTGCCGGGGCGTATTGCCCGCCGGGGCTTTTAGGCCGGCCATTGCCTGGGAAGCCGGTTTCTCCGGGAGAACCAGATTCCCCACTGCCTGGCCTGCAGCGTTGAGCATTTGTAAAGCCTGATTGTTGATATAATCATAGCGCAAAAGCTGGGTGCCCAGATGTTCCTGCATATTCGGATCATCAATGATTTGAGACAATTGTCTGGTTGCTAGCTGGCCTGCCTGGGAATTTTGATAAACCTGGTTGAGAAGCTCGGTATTAACGTCCATAGGTATAGTCCCTTCCTTATTTTATCGTGTCTTTACTATGCCCAGATTTTGCCTTATTATGAAATGTCTCTTATTGACAGTGATTCCTGGCCAAGCTATGATAGAAATGAAAAGGAGGTATCGGTGATGAAAGTTATTATTGTAGGCGGCGTGGCCGGCGGGGCTTCTGCCGCTGCCAGGCTGCGGCGCCTGGATGAAAATGCTCAGATTATCCTGCTGGAGCGGGGCGGTTATATTTCTTTTGCCAACTGTGGCTTACCTTATTATATTGGCGGCGTCATCAAGGAAAAATCCAGCCTCACCCTGCAAACTCCTCAGGGCTTTGGCAAGCGGTTTAATATTGACGTCCGCATCAATTCCCAGGTGACGGCCATCGATCGCCAGGCCAAGACCGTTACCGTCAGCGAGGGAGATAAAACCTACAGTGAAAGCTATGATAAGCTGATCCTCTCCCCCGGAGCGGAGCCGGTCCGGCCGCCCATTGAAGGCGTTAACTCTCCCCGGGTCTTTACTTTACGTAATATTCCGGATACCTTGCGTATCGATGAATTTATTAAGGCCAATAAGCCCCAAAAAGCCGTGATCGTCGGCGGCGGTCCCATCGGCATCGAGATGGCGGAAAACCTGGCGGAAAAAGGTATTGCCGTCACCATTGTCGAGATGCTGGATCAGCTTTTGACACCTCTCGATTACGACATGGCCTGCAATGTCCATAATTATATCCGCACCAAAGGCGTCGAGGTACTTTTGGGAGCGGCGGTAAAGAAAATGGAGGATACCGGCTCCCAGCTGCTGGTCAGCGTCGGTGACGAAGGCCGGCAGATTGCTGCCGATTTGCTGATCTTGTCCATCGGCGTCCGGCCGGAAAGCGGTTTAGCCAAGGATGCGGGCCTGGAAATGGGTCAGCGGGGCATGGTGGCGGTAGACGACGGCATGCAGACTTCGGATCCGGATATCTATGCCGTGGGCGACGTCATTGAGGTAAACCACTTTGTCACCGGACAGAAGGCCGCTATCCAGTTAGCCGGTCCCGCCAATCGTCAGGGCCGCATTGCCGCCGACAATATCTGTGGTTTAAACAGCCGTTACACCGGTACTCAGGGCTCATCGATCCTGAAAGTTTTCGATATGACTGTAGCCTCCACCGGCATCAACGAAAAGACGGCTAAGGCCCTGGGCTTAGATTATGAGAAGTCCTTCACGTTCTCAGCCAATCATGCCGGCTATTATCCCGGCGGCCGGGATATGAATATCAAAGTGATTTTCGATAAGCAAAGCGGCAGGATTCTGGGGGCGCAGGTAGTGGGCTTTGAAGGCAGCGACAAGCGCTGCGACGTATTGGCTACCGCTATCCGTTTCGGCGCCACTGCCGGCGATCTGACCAGGCTGGAGCTGTGCTATGCGCCGCCCTACTCTTCCGCCAAAGATCCCGTCAATATGGCCGGTTTTGCGATTGAGAATATTCTTGCCGGCCGGGTTAAGGTTTTCCACTGGCATGATATCGCCGGGCTGCCCCGGGACGGCAGTGTCCAGCTCCTTGATACCAGGGAAAAGGCGGAGTTTGCCGCAGGCAGTATCCCGGACTTTATCAATATCCCCTTAGATGAATTAAGAGAACGCATAAATGAGCTGGATCCGGCCAAACCCGTCTACGTCCATTGCCTCAGCGGCATGCGCAGTTACGTGGCCTGCCGGATTCTGGCCCAAAAAGGATTTGATTGTTACAACTTAAGCGGCGGCTACCGCCAGTATACGGTGGTTCATCCGCGCTGAGCATCAAGGCGATAAAGGGGTGTTAAACATGAGCAAAATGGTTAATTTAACAATTAATGGCCAGGCAGTCAGTGTTCCCGGTGATATGACTATTTTAGCGGCAGCCAGAAGTATCGGCGTCAATGTACCTACCCTTTGCCATTTGGATCTTCACGAGCTGAAGGCCGTTAATCAAGTGGGGGTTTGCCGGGTCTGTGTCGTTGAGGTGGCGGGAGCCAGAAGCCTGGTGCCTGCTTGCTGTACGCCGGTGACGGAAGGCATGGCGGTAAAAACCAACACGCCCAGAGCGGTGATGGCCCGCCGTACCACGGTGGAGCTGCTGCTGTCCGATCATCCCTTTGAATGCCTGACTTGCGAGAAAAACCGCAGCTGCGACCTGCAAAAGCTGGCGGCAGACCTGGGCATACAGGAGGATTTGCGGTTTACCGGCCAAAAATCCAGCCATGAGAAGGATCATTCCAGCAAGGCCATCAAGAGGAATCCCGATAAGTGTATTTTATGCCGGCGCTGTGAAACCATGTGCAATCAGGTCCAGACCTGCGGCGTTATCTCAGCGGTCAACCGGGGCTTCAACACGACGATTGCCCCTGCCTTTGAAAAACCCTTGCAGGACAGCACCTGTACTTTCTGCGGCCAGTGTGTGGCTGTTTGTCCTACCGGCGCCCTTACGGAGGTCAATAATGTAAGGCATGTTTGGCAGGCCATCAACGATCCTGACAAATATGTGATGGTTCAGACTGCTCCGGCAGTGCGGGTGGCTTTAGGCGAAGAGTTTGGCATGGAGCCGGGAACCATCGTCACCGGCAAAATGGTGGCTCTTTTGAGGCGTCTGGGCTTCGATAAGGTCTTTGATACGGATTTTGCTGCTGATCTGACCATTATTGAAGAAGCTTCCGAGATGATCCACCGGATTCAGCATGGCGGCACTCTGCCGATCCTGACCAGCTGCTGTCCGGCTTGGGTGAAGTTTTTCGAGCATCAATTCCCGGATCTGCTGGATATTCCCTCCACCTGTAAATCGCCCCATGAAATGTTTGGCGCTATTGCCAAAACCTTTTATGCGGAGAAATTCGGCATCGATCCCCAAAAAATCGTCGTGGTTTCCGTCATGCCCTGCCTGGCCAAAAAGTACGAATCCAGCAGGGAAGAGCTGTCCAATGACGGCCTGCAAAACGTGGATTTCGTCATTACCACCAGGGAGCTGGCCATGATGGCCCGGGAAGCCGGCCTTAATCTGGTCAACCTGCCCGACGAAGATTTCGATCATCCCCTGGGCGAATCCACCGGCGCCAGCGTTATCTTCGGCACCACCGGCGGCGTTATTGAAGCGGCGTTAAGGACGGCTTACGAATGGCTGACCAATCAGCCTCTGGAAAAAGTAGAATTTACCCAGCTCCGGGGCTTTGGCCAGATTCGGGAAGCTACGGTAAACATCGGCGGTACAGATTTCACCATCGGCGTGGCCCACGGCCTGGGCAATGCCAGGCGCATGCTGGAATCCATCCGCTCCGGCGAGAAAAAGTATGACGCCATTGAGATCATGGCCTGTCCCGGCGGCTGCGTGGGCGGCGGCGGCCAGCCCTATCATCACGGCAACGTTAACTTAATCCGCAAGCGGGCTGAGGCCATCTACCGGGAAGATGCGGGCAAGCCGAAACGGAAATCCCATGAAAATAAGGATGTCATGAAGCTTTACGAAGAGTTTTTAGGCGACAAATACGGTGAGAAGGCTCACGAGCTGTTGCATACCCATTACACGATCCGTAAGCGCTATTAACTAAAAAACAGAAACGCCCAGTCTTTGCAGGCTGGGCGTTTTTTTATCATTGGTTTTATAGTTTAGCGCCGTCGTAACGCCGGGTCATGATGTAACAAAGTAGCCCTGTGGCCGCTAAAGCAATGCCGGACCAGAAAAACCAGCGGTCTACACCGATAAGTTCGCTGACCGGTCCGGCCAGTAAAAGCCCGATAGGCATGGCCAAGGTCATGCCGGTCATCATCAGGGAAAAAACCTTGCCCATCACTTCCGGTGCAATAGTTTCTTGCGTATAAGCCATAAGAGGTACATTGATAAAAGTTCCGGTACAGCCCATGACAAAGCAGCATAAGGCAAAGGCGGCAAACCCGCCGGGAGGCAGTAAACCGCTGATAGCAGAGGCTGCGCCCAGGGCGCCGATAGCCAGAGCTACCATGAGGAAACGACGTTTTATACCGCCCCAGACGCCGATAACCAAGGAGGAAGCCAACAGGCCGCCGGCAAAAATAAACTCAACGATGCTGTTGTGCCAGGCTGTCCCCATAAAGTGAGAGTATACTAAAAGTGGAAAAAGAGAACCAAGAGGCATATATAAAACATTGCAGAGCAGCATAGCGGGAAGCACTGCCATCAGAGGCTTGTTTTCCCGGATGGCAGCAAATCCCTGTCGCCAGTCGGAAAGAAAATCCGGCTTCTCGGCACTTTGAGGAATATCCGGGATTTTTACAAAAAGCAGACAGATGATTGCGAAGGCGGCGCCGGCAATATCCACCAGCATGATGCTGGCGATGGGAAACATGCCCATAAGGGCTGCACCCAAAACAGGTCCCAGCATACTGGAAATGGAATTGATCAGGTTGCCCCAGCCGCCTGCCTTGGTCAGCATTTCAGCAGGTACCAGCATGGGAATAGCTGCTTGTATGGCCGGTCCATGAAAAGTATTCCCTACCCCCCGTAGAAACAAAATAAAAAACAGAAACCAGACCGGCGGCGTTTGCAGCAGCAAAAAAGCAATGCCCAATATGACGCTGGAAAGGGCAACTAACCCGTCGGCGGCTATCATAACTTTGCGCCGGTTGTAGCGGTCAATCCATACCCCGGCAAAGGGGCCGATTACCATATTGGGAATGAAGGCTATAACGGTGGATAAAGTCAAAACCAGGGCTGATTTGGTTTGTACTGTCAGCCACCAGATTACAGCGAATTGGACGGCGGCAGAACCTAAAAGGGAGAAAGCCTGCCCTGCATAGATGATAAAAAACTGCTTTTTCCAATGTATATTCATAGATGAATCTCTCCTATAATCCTATTTTTCAGCATGACAAATAAGCCTTTTAAAGGCTAAGGAAGAAAGATTGGATTACAGGAATAAAGACTGCATGAAATAGCTCCTTTAAATTGAATTATTTTTAGTTTACCATGGTTGATATGCCGCCGCAAGCAAGCTGTTGCTGGAAGAATGCCAAATAAAGACGGCGGTTGAGGAGCAAACTACAAAAGGGTAAGGCAATTCTATTAATAAGGCAATAAAAAAGGTGGGGAAAAAATGAGTTCCTTTCAGGAAAAAAGCCGGGGTGATCGACAAGAAAACCAAAGGCTGTTTAATGAAATAAACAAGCATCTTCTGGAGGATGAGAAACCCTCGGTTTATTTGGAGGCTTTGCGCCGGTCGGGTGCTTGGCGGCCAACGGCTTTTGCCATATTGGAGGAGCTGAGCCGGACGCCTCAGTCTGCCCGGCATCATCCCGAAGGTGACGTCTGGCGCCATACCTTGATGGTGGTGGATCAAGCCGCCCGGCACAAGGCTCGCAGCTCCCAGCCCCAAGCCTTTATGTGGGCGGCCTTGCTTCACGATATCGGCAAGCCGGCCACTACGGAATGGGCCGGCGGTAAATGCCGGGCCTACGACCATGATAAAGCCGGGGCCAAATTAGCCGAAGAGATTCTTACTGCCGGCGGCCTTGCTTTGCCGCCGGAATTTATAGCGTCGGTAAGGACTTTGGTGCGCTTCCATATGCATATCCTGTATGTGGTGAAAGAC
Organism: Clostridia bacterium; assembly: GCA_018434325.1. Classification (GTDB taxonomy): domain Bacteria; phylum Bacillota; class Peptococcia; order DRI-13; family UBA5745; genus WRMS01. The sequence continues at coordinate 177,961 of JAHDPO010000002.1, forward strand.
ATGCCCTATGGGGATTTAGCTGCTTTGCGGGAACAGGCCGACATTGATGATGTGGCTCTGCTGGGCCTCTGCGACCGTTTGGGCAGAGGCGGCCTGAACGAAAAAGCCAAAAAGCAGGAAGAAGAAAGCGTGGCGCTGTTTTTGCGGAAATGCCGGCCGGTAAAAGACAGGGATAAAAGACAGAGATAGCTTTCAACTCCATTTGTCCGGCGGCAGCCAAGTCTGCAAAACTCGTTGGATTTCGCTGTTTTCCAGGGGCTTGGCCAGAAAATCGTTCATGCCGCTTTGCAGGAACAGCTCCCGGACATCGCCTATGACATTGGCGGTCAGCGCCACAATGGGTATTCTGGCAAAACGCTCCCCGGCCAAAGCCCGGATCATTCTGGTGGCGTCTATGCCGTCAATTTGCGGCATCAGGTGATCCATAAAGATAATATCGAATTCCTTCTCCTGTACCAGGGCCAGCGCTTCCCTGCCGGAGCGGGCGGCGCTGACCGTGGCGCCGTGAAAAAGCAGAGCGTTTTCCGTGATGATCAGGCTAATGTCGTCGTCATCCACAATCAAGGCATGAACATTCCGTAATTGCAGAGCAGGCATCGGCGATCTTTTGATTTTGTTTCGATCAGGATTGCCGGTTTTTTCATTTAAAGGGGCATTGCTATCAACTGATTGCTGCATGACGTAAAAAGAAAAGCGCGAGCCTTGGCCGTAAACGCTTTCTACCTGCAGCTCTCCTCCCATCAGCTCCACCAGGCTTTTGCAAATGGGCAGACCTAAGCCGGCTCCTTCGGCGCCGTGGTTTTTCCGGGTGTCCAGCTGAGAGAAGCTGTCAAACAAAAGGGGGATTTGTTCCCGGCGGATGCCGATGCCGGTGTCTTCCACAGAAATCATCAGCTTGCATAAGTCTGAGGCGGCAAGGGCTTCTGTCCGGATAGAAAAAACGATACGGCCGGCATTAGTGAATTTTACGGCGTTGGTAAGCAAGTTGCTGGCAGTCTGCTTGATCCGCATTACATCGCCGATCAATTCCCCGGGCAGGGCCGGATCATCGTCGATAATGAAGTCAATGGGCTTATGGCCGATGGCCAGGCGGGTCATGGCGGTGATATCATCGATCAGGGAATGGACGGCGTATTTTTCATTGACAATCTTTAAAGCCCCTGCCTCAAGCCTGGAAAAGTCTAAAATATCGTTGATGATGAGGAGCAGGGATTGACCGGCCTGTCTGATATAGTGAAGGTATTCCAAGGCTGTTTCCTGGGGGAAACTGCCCAGGGCCAGATCCGTCATGCCTAAAATCGTATTTACGGGGGTTCGAAGTTCGTGGCTCATGTTGGCAAGGAACGGGGAATTAGTGTTTGCAGCCATACCGCACCTCTTATCCGCCGATATAGAGATGTTCTATAGGGGGAACGGCGACGGGCAGCTTTGTACCATCCGGGTATAAACGGTAGCAGTGATTTTCATCGGTATATATGATTAACGAGCCCCATACGAAATGGCGTATGGGCACAAAGGTATTTTCCATCAGTATTTCTCCTTTAAGATTTTCTACGGAATAAACAATTCCCGTAGAATAGCCGTCGGCTATTATGATAAAAGGACCCAGTTCTCTGACATAGGCGTTAACCGGGTATTCCTTAATTATTTGGCCTGCCTCATCGGTTAAAGCGTAACGGGAGCCCTGACGGTCATAGGCGTATTGCAAATGGGGATTGATCACTTCCCAGGGTGTTTCCCTTTTTTCCGTCAATATGCCGTCCTTGCCGTAAGTTAAATACAGAGAAGGCAAGTCTCTGTCCCGCAGCTGGACGGTTAGCAGCTCTCCTTCGTATTTTATGTCGGAGTACAGAGCATTGGTGCTATAACTTTCCACGGCCTGCCGAATCTCATCGGAATAAGGAAAATCAGCCCTCTCCCCTGCCGAAGTGACGGCGGTAAAAGCGCCGTGTTTTTCGATGTAGAGGTTTCGTCCGGGAATATAGTAGTTGCTGAAACCGGTATCGGTTAAAATATGGTTGCCGCGGCTGTCTAAAACCGTTATTTTATTGCGGCTTTCATCGCTGTCGAGATGGAGGTATACGGTGAGGCCGTCATATGAAAAAGCGTAGACCGGCACAGCGACATTGGGAGGATAAATACCGGGGATATCGGTGGTTACCAGAGTTTCTTCCATGCCCTGCATATTGTAACGGCTGGGAGCGCAGTAGATATTGGCGTTGTCAAAGGTGTAAAAGCTGTTGCCCTGCACATCCATGAGCATGGCAATGCCGTCCTTGACGGCCAGGCAGAACCTTTCGTAAATTTCTAAACGGCTGAATACAAAAGGCAAAACCTCTTCGCCTGTACGGACGTCCACTAATCCATAGAGCTTTTGCGACCAGTCCCGGGGGTCGGTGCGCTTAGACAGCACAATATAACCGCCCCATTCTGTGGGAACGGGAGCAATGCCTTCTCCTTCGTCGTAATCCACATCATAGAGGAAGCCGGTAAGAATTTGTCCCTCTTTCGTCATGACGGCATTCAAACGGTCGGCATTGCCCAGCAGGATACAGGAATCCAGCACATTATAAAATTCGGCCTCTGCCGGCACCGGAATCAACTGGCCGGCTTCATCAAGGAAATTGACGGGGCCCTTTATGATGTATTCATAGATAGTGCCTTCGGAAATCAGCGGCTGTACCGCTAATTCGGGGAAGTAAGCCGGCAGGGGCTGAGGCCAGGTCAGGCCGGTAACGGCAGCGCCCCACTCAAAAGTCAGGGGCTCCGTATCGCCGCCGGAGCCAGAGCCGGCGGTTTCGCCGCCATTGGCCGGTATAGACTCTTGCCCCTGATTCCCCTGATTGCCTTGATTTGGTCCGCCGACGGTTCCTGGGCCGGAGGCTGCGGGCGTTCCGCCGGCAGGCTGGTCCCCGCAGGCCGATAAACTTGCCATAAAAAATAAAAGAAGTAAGAATAGGCCCAGAGGGCGCAGAATCTTCATTGCCGGTATCCTCCATTTTGACTTGTCCGGGCAGAGCTCAGCCTTTACATGGCGCGCAAATACTCCAGAATTTCGGCGGCATTGGTGTCGGGCTTTACTTTGGGGATCACATGCTCAATATTGCCCTCTTCGTCGATGAGATAGGTGGCTCTGACTACGCCCATGCTGACCTTGCCGTAAAGCTTCTTTTCCTGCCAGACGTCATAGGCTTTGATGGCGGTGAGCTCCGGGTCTGAAAGCAGAATAAAGGGCAGATTATACTTTTCGGCAAACTTTTGATGAGAGGCGATGCTGTCCTTGCTGACGCCGATTACCGCCACATCCCGTTTTTTAAACTCTTCGTAGGCGCCGGCAAAGGCGCAGGCCTGTTTACTGCAACCCGGTGTGTTGTCCTTGGGATAGAAATAGAGAACGACCTTTTTGCCTTTAAAATCCGCCAGGGAAACAGGGTTCCCCTCCTTATCGGCTAAAGTAAAATCAGGGGCTTTCGTTTTTGCTGCCAGCATGTGTGCTGCCTCCTTTATATTGATCTCCGAGCAGTATTAATAAAGACGTAATGATCGGGGCTTGAATGCTCTTCGGAATAGGCATAGCCTAAACGGTCAAAGGCTTTAATGTCCTCAGCCTGCGTCATCTGATGCTCCGCCAAAAAACGCACCATCTCGCCCCGGGCCATTTTGCATAAAGTACCTTTTTCGATAAGCTTACCCTCTTTCAGTTCGCCAAAGCCGCAGGTCAGAAAGAAAACATCCTTTGGCAAATGGGCGGAAATGATTTTGCTGTATTCGAAAGAGGCCAAATTCAAAATAAAATCGCTTTCCCGGCAAAGCTGGCGGCAAAGCTTGTCCCCCCAGAATTCATAAAGATTGCGGCTTTGGCCGGCGGCCAGCCTGGCCTGCATCTCCAAACGATAAGGAACCACGCCGTCAAAGGGGCGCAGCAGTCCATAAAACCCCGATAAAATACGCAGATGCTCTTTAACGTAATCAAACTGTCCGTACTCAAAGACGGCAGGCGCCATGTATTGATATTGGATGCCTTCGTAAGAAAGAATGGCGGGGGTGAGCTGGCTGTGCAAGTCCATATGCAGCAGCCGGCTGCGGTTGAGCTCCGCCAAAGCGTCGCTGCAGCCCCAAAGAGCTTTTAGCTCCGGGTAGCTCATCGCTTTCAGCTGCCGCAAAAGCTGAGCGGCCTCCGGCAAAAACTGCGGCAGGCTCTCCGGAGGCAAGCCGTCGGTATCGATATTCATTTTTTTGGCCGGCGAGATGATGATTCTCATGATGATATTATAGATGAAAAGCCAGCTTTTGGGAATAGCTTAAGTACAGGCGGATGCAAAGCTCAAACAGGAATAACTCATTGTGATTATTCAAGGACATACCCGTCAGCTCTTCAATTTTATTGAGCCGGTAAAGCAGGGATTGCCTGTGCAAATGAAGGGCTTTGGAAGTTTTGCATACGTTGTAATTGTTATTGATGTATGCCTTTAACGTATTCATCAGATTCAACTTATGGTTATGGTCGTGCTCGATCAGCTGCCGCAGCACCGCCAGGGAAATTTCTCTTGCCTCGGCGCTGTTGGAAAGCACCGTAAGCATTTTAAAAATATCGGTATCCTCATAAGTGCCCCGGCGGTTGTGATCGCCGGCATTAATGCAGATATTCAGCGCAAAGTTAGCGTTTTTATAATAGGCGTGAAAATCCGTTTCCGATAGCTTGATTTCGCTGGTGCCCCAATAAGGGCTATAGCCGGCAAAAAGAGTAAGCAGCTTTTCTTCAAGAGCGTCGATGAAGGCAAAAATACTTTTCTCCGGATTTTGCAGGGTATTTTCTAAATAGATAACGATGATATTCTGACGAATCGTAAACATCAGGTGTTTGCCGGCCCGTTTGGCCAGATTCAGCAGCAGGCTTTCCAAAGCCTCTCTTTTTTTGTTCATGAAATGCTCAATAGCCATATTATATTCGGTATTATCGGGGTCTCTCAGGCTTGACACAATGCAGGTATAAGGAACATTCAGGTTGAAGCCGAAAAGCGCCCCCCTCAGCTGCAACTCCTCCCGGTTGTTAAACCTTCCTGCCGCCAGATCCCAGACAAAGTCATTTTTCAGGCTTTCCTTGGTGGTGGAGATAATATCTTCTTTGTTGAACCATAAAAGTAAAGGCATTAAAACGTATTTTTCGATGCTTTCCAGCTCGGTAATACTTTTTTCCTGCTGGCTGAGAAAATTCAGCAGCAGATAACCGTATATCTTGCCGTTGGCCTGTATGGTGATTTTTTGCAGATAATTTTCTGTGTTAATCATTGCCGCATCAGAGGCGGCGCCGGCCCGGTAAGGCGGCTTTTTTGGAATGTAATCCTTATCCGTTATGACGGCGGTGCATTTTAAAAACTTGGCAATAATTCTGCTGGCGTCGACAAGGCTGGAGGCATTTAGGTAATAATGGAGCAGCTCTTTTTGCATGGCCTCATAATGCTTAATCATCTTCAGATTTTCATTTTTTAGACGGGTAATGACCTCTTCCATGATTTCCGCAAAACGGCATTCCCAAGGGATCATGATGATGGGAAAATGATGCCGGTCGGCAAAATCAAGAATGTTTTGCGGCAAAGTGAAATTATTGCTTTTTACGGCGATAACCATGGCGGCAGCTTGTGATTCATAAATTTCCCGGACAAATTCCAAAAAGAGCTCCCGGTTATCATAGCAGCCCAAAGCTGTGGTAAGGACCAGCTCTTTCTTGCGGATGAAATTATCCACCGGGATCTCAATAACGGAAATGTATTCGACAGCGATAGCCTGGGGATCGCCGATGTCCGTCATTAATTTAGGATCGTAAATACAGTCGAGGGCCAGAAAATCTTTCAGCGTAAACATGCTCTCCCCCTCTTCAATATCATGCATAGTGTAAATAAAAAGCCGATTTTTTTCATACAAGATGTAGGATGAACTAAAAGTGAAATTATTTTATCATATAATTGTGAAAAATCAAGCCGGAAAGGACAAGGAACATGAAAATAAACACAGAAGTGCTCCATGCGCAACAAATGCATGATCCTGTAACAGGCTCTCATGTCAGCCCCCTCTATCAAACCTCCACCTTTGTGCTGCCTAATTTTGACGATGCAGTATACCTGAATCAGAATATTGATAAAGGCTTTGTCTACAGCAGATTCGCCAACCCTACGGTGGATGAATTGGAAAGAAAGATTGCTCATCTGGAGCATGCGGAAGCGGCTCTCGGCCTGGGTTCGGGCCTGGGAGCAATTTCTACAGCGATTATGTCTGTGATCAAAGGCGGCGATCACGTTATTTTTGGGGATGTGATTTATGGCTGCACTTTTGCCTTATTTACCAAGATCCTTCCCCTGTTTAATGTGGAGTACACTATTGTGGATACCACGCAGCCGGCAGCTCTTCAGGCGGCAATTAAGCCAAACACCACCCTGGTCTATGTGGAGACTCCCTCCAACCCGACGCTGAAGATCAGCGATATTGCCGCTATCGCTGAAATTGTCCATAGCCATCAGGGCATAACCATGATCGTGGACAGCACCTTCGCCTCTCCTTATCTGCAAAATCCTCTGGATTTGGGAGCAGATCTCGTTGTGCACAGCGCTACAAAATATCTCTGCGGCCATGGTACAGTGACGGCAGGCGTCATCGCCGGCGATAAAAAACGCATCGACCGCTGCAGGATGCCGTATTTGCAGTGCTTTGGCGCTGTGCTGGATCCCTTTGCCGCCTGGCAGATCATGCAGGGCATGAAGACCTTGGCTGTACGGATGGAGCGCCATTGCGAAAACGCCCTGAAGGTTGCCCAGTATCTCGAAAGTCATCCTAAAGTAGATAAAGTATATTATCCCGGCTTGTCCAGTCATCCCAGTCATGCCACAGCCAAAAAGCAGATGCGGGGTTTTGGCGGCATGATGAGCGTTGATGTTAAAGGCGGTGTTGACGCCGTAAGGATCGTCATGAATAATGTAAAAGTATTCAGCTTGGCTACCAGCCTTGGCAATGTGGACTCCCTGATTCAGCATTCCCCTTCCATGAGCCACTTTGACATGACTGCCGAAGAACGTCATGCGGTCAGTATTTTTGACGGTCAGGTGCGGCTGTCGGTGGGCATTGAAGACGCCGATGATTTGATTGCGGATTTGAAGCAGGCCTTAGCCTTGATTTAAAATCAGGGCCTAAGGCTTGCGGGAACAGGCGGCCAAGCTTTTCGAAGAGAGGGTTTGCGAAATGGAAATCAAAAAACAGATCAGAGAGCTTCAGGATGAATTGATCAATCTCAGGCGGGACTTCCATATGCATCCGGAATTAGGCTTTGAAGAATTCAGAACCAATAAGGTGGTCAGCGAATATCTGACCGGCTGCGGCCTTGAGGTGGAGACAGTGGCCAAAACCGGCGTAGTGGCTTTGCTGCGAGGCGGTTTGCCGGGGCCTACCGTTATGCTTAGGGCGGATATGGACGGCCTGCCTGTCCGGGAAGAAAACGAGGTCCCTTATAAATCGCTGAATGAGGGCAAAATGCATGCCTGCGGCCATGACGGCCATATGGCCATGCTTTTGGTGGCGGCAAAAATTTTGTCAGGAATGCGCCAGGATATTGCCGGCAACATTAAATTTGTCTTCCAGCCCAATGAGGAGGATGCCGGAGCCCGTATCATGATCAATGAAGGGGTCATGGAAAATCCTAAAGTTGAGGCTGTCTTCGGCATTCACCTATGGACGCCCCTGAAAAGCGGTCAATTAGGGATTGCCGGCGGCGCGGTGATGGCCGCTCATGAAAACTTTCAATTAAAAATCAAAGGCAAAGGAGGTCACAGCGGCACACCCCAAACGGCTATCGACCCTATTTTGACGGCAGCCGGCGTTATTCAGGCTGTCCAAATGATCCAAACCAGAGAGATTGACGTTTTAAAGCCTACGTTAATTATTTTTGGCAAGATTCAGGGTGGCACAGCCCCCAATATTATTCCTGCCAGCGTAGAAATTGAAGGTTCCATCCGCTATCTGTATGATGGCAATGATGATTCTGAAGAACAGCCTAAGCGCCGTTTGGAGCGGGTTATCCAAAGAACCTGCGAAGCCTATAGGGCGGATTATGAGCTAAAATTTATTCCCAGCAATCCGCCTTTGATCAATGACGAAGCTTTGGCTGACATGGTCAGGAGGGTTGGAGAGCAGATCGTAGGAAGCGAGCGGATCGCCCCTTATGTATGCATGCCCGGCGAAGATTTCGCCGAGTTTCAGCGGGAAGCTCCCGGCGTGTTTTATTTTATCGGTGTAGGCGACAAAGAAAAAGAGACGGAATATCCTCACCACCACCCCCGCTTTAATATTGATGAGGACATGCTGGGTTTAGGTGTGGAAATGCACGTGCGTACAGCCCTGAATTATTTAACAAAACGTAACAATTAGCATTAAAGCACGGATTAGCGGAAGGAGAATTTACAATGATGCCTTTTGAAAAATCGGAATATTTGCAAAGGCTTGCCAAGGTAAAGGAGTCCATGAGTGCTAAAGGAATCGACGTATTATTAGTAACAAATCCGGCCAATATGTGTTACCTGACGGGATATGACGCCTGGTCCTTCTATGTGCATCAGGTGGTGGTTGTGGCTTTAGATGATGAAATGCCCCGGTTTATCGGCCGCTATATGGACGCTTTTTGCGGTGCGGTAAAGACCACCTGGCTGGCTAAAGATCACGTTCATGCTTACAGCGATGATCATGTGCAAAGCTTAGTGAAGCATCCTATGGACTATATGGCAAAGCTGCTTGCGGAACTGGGCTATGGCGCTAAAACCATCGGCGTGGAAATGGATTCATATTATTTTACGGCCATGGCTTACGAGCGGTTAGAAGCAGGCTTGCCTGCCGCCAAATTGGTCAACGGCGACCTGATTGTCAACTGGGTTAAGATCATCAAATCCGATGCGGAAATTGAATTAATGCGCCGGGCAGGGAAGATTGTTGCTAAGGCCATGACTGCCGGAGCAGATGCTTTCAAAGCCGGCGCCAGGCAGTGTGACGTGGCTGCGGCCATTACCCATGCCCAGATCCAAGGCACTGAAGAATTTGGCGGCGACTATACGGCGATTGTACCGCTGATGCCTTATGGCGAAACCGCCGGAGCGCCTCATCTGACCTGGGATGAATCCCGCTATGCCGATAATACCTCTATGTACATTGAGATCGCCGGCGCTTATAAACGTTATCATTGTCCGATGGCCAGGACGGCTTGCCTGGGCAAACCGTCCCAGGAAATTGAGCGGATTGCCCAAATTACCATCGAGGGACTCAACGCCGCTCTTGATACGGTGAAGCCCGGCGCAACCTGTGAGGAGGTTGAAGGAGCCTGGAGAAAAACCGTTGCTAAATACGGCGTAGAAAAAGAATCCCGCATCGGCTATTCTACCGGCTTGGCTTATCAGCCGGATTGGGGCGAACATACGGCCAGCTTACGGCCGGGAGATAAAACCGTTTTGCAGCCCAATATGACCTTCCATTGCATCCCCGGCATGTATTTTGACGATTTTGGCGTGTCGATCAGCCAATGCTTCCGCGTCACCGAAAAAGGCCATGAAAAAATGTCCCAATTCCCCTTTGAATTAATTGTAAAAAAATAAAGCTGCCGTTTCAGAGAGATTTGATTTGCGGGGCGGTGGAAGGTGAGCATGGACCGGAGCCGTCCTGTGAATCAAATAAAAAAAGGAGTAGGAGGTGGATGCGTGGACGGATTAGTAAAATTTAATGGTTATGTAAAGAAATTTGAAGAATTAATTTTGAGTTACAGTATATTGCTGATGACATTGATTCTGGTAGCCAATGTTATAGGGCGTCTGGTCTTTAGTCATAGTTTAAAATTCGCTGAAGAAGCAGGCTCTATGCTGACGATTATTGTCACTTTTATTGGGGTGAGCTATTGCGCCCGGGTAGGCAGGCATATTATTATGACTGTTTTTTTTGATATCATGCCGCCTAAAGGCAAAAAGTTATTTCTCTTTATCTCAGCATCTTTTACTACGGCATGTTTACTTTATCTGACCTATCTCAGCACCAATTATATTATGGGCGTATATGCCACCGGTCGAGTTACCCCTGCTTTAGGGTTGCCCATGTGGATACCCTATCTTTTTGTACCTTTAGGCTTTCTTATGGGCGCTTTTCAATATTTAATCATTCTTCTCATGAATATACGGGACAAGACAAGCTACCATACCTGTATTGATCCTATACCGGATGAAACGGCCGACCCGGATATTTTGATGCTGGACAGGCAGCCGGTGGCGGACGAAGTCACCGAGGCGGATCAAAAGGGCGCGAAAGAATAGGAGGTCATAAGGTATGGTTGTATTATTATTATCTATTATGGTAGGCTTTCTGATCCTGGGCTTTCCTATGCTGCTGTCTATGATCATTGCTCCTTTAGCCGTATTGGTGAATTATTTTCCCAATATAAAACCGGAGCTGCTGATTCAGATGCTGATTTCCGGGGTCTCCCCCTTTGTTTTGCTGGCGGTGCCTATGTTTATTTTTGCCGCCGATATCATGAGCAAAGGCCAGATGGCCGACCGGCTTCTTAACCTGGTAAAAAGCTTCGTAGGCCATATCCATGGCGGCTTGGCTATTACCGCCGGCGGTACCTGTACGATTTTTGGCGCTATTTCCGGCTCCACTCAAGCTACGCTGGTAGCTATCGGCAAGCCGATGTTTAAGCCGATGTTTGAGGCCGGCTATAACGTTTCTCATGTTATTGCTTTGTTAATGAACAACGCTAATCTGGCGCTGCTGATTCCCCCCAGCATATGTATGATTATGTATTGCGTAGTCACCGGAGTATCCGTAGGCGAGCTTTTCATGGCTGGTTTTGCACCGGGGCTGCTGCTTTTTGCCGCTTTTGCCTCCTATGATTACTTTTACGCCCGTTATAAAAAGATCAAAACTACCCGGAAGGCTACCTGGCAAGAACGGCTGATTGCTTTTAGAAAGGCTCTTTTACCCTTGGGCTTTCCTGCTTTGGTTCTGGGAGGTATTTATTCGGGGAAATTCAGTCCTACTGAGGCCGCTGCCGCCTCGGCGTTGTATGCCACAATACTGGAGGTATTCATTTATAAATCCTTAAAATTCAAGGATTTTCCGAAGATCGCTTTATCTACGGGACTGGTTACGGCCTCCGTATTTATTTTGATTGCAGGCGGCCAGGCTTTTTCCTGGGTCATCACCTATGCCAAGATCCCCCAAATGCTGACTGCCGGTGTTCTCGGCGCAGACCCCTCCGGCTTAAGAGTATTGGCAATGATCAGCATATTCTTTTTTGTCAGCTGCATGTTCGTGGACTCCATTCCCGTCATTATCATCTTGACGCCGATTTTTTATCCGGTGGCTATTAAAGCGGGCGTTGATCCTATTCATTTAGGTATTATCGTAACTTTGCAATCGGCTATCGGCTGTGTTACGCCTCCTTTTGGCTGCAATATTTTTACTGCCTGCGGCATTTTTAACAAGCCATTTCTAACGGTTGTCCGCGGCCTGGTTCCCTATATGCTGATCAACATCATTATGGCGGTTATCTTCGTTCTCTTCCCTGCCCTCACCTTACTGTCCAGAAACTTGCTGTATTAACTCAAGATGCATAATGAAAGGGGAAAAAAATCATGTATAAAAAATCAACCGCTTTACTATTAATGGTCTTTATGATGGTTGCTTTAGCAGGCTGCGGCGGCAGCAGTAACGTTTCAGGAGAAGGGCAGACTGGCGGAGGCGACGCCGCTCAAACCTACGCCTGGCGTTTGCCTCATGAAGAGGTTGTGGGCAGCTGTCAGGATCTTTATGCTAATAAATTTAAAGAAATCGTTGAAAGCAAATCCGAAGGCCGTATTAAAGTGGATGTTTATCCCGTAGGCCAATTGGGGGACAGCACCAATCAGGTTGAGCTGCTGCAAATGGGCGGCGTAGAATTTGCCATCAATAATCCCGGCGCAACGGCAACCATCATTCCCGAAGCCAACGTATTTTCCCTGCATTTTTTGATGCCCAGCGATATGGCCGGCGTACGTAAAGTCGTTACGGAAGGAGAAGGCATCAAGAAGCTGAATGACTTGTATGAAGCACAGGGAATGCATGTTTTGGATTGGTTCCCGGAAGGCTTCAATGTCTGGACAGCCAACAAGCCTGTCGTCACACCCGAGGATATGAAGGGTTTTAAGATCCGCACCATGGCGGCCCCGGTTATTGCAAAATCCTATGAGGCCTATGGCGCTAACCCGGTGCCCGTACCTTATATGGAGTTATACAGCGCCTTGCAGTTAAAGATGGTGGACGGTCAGGTCAATCCCCTCTTTGCTATTGATGAAATGAAGTTTGCCGAGGTCCAGAAATATCTGATGCTCTCCAATCAGGATAGCTTCGTAGGTACTTTCGCCGCCAATAAGGATTATTGGAATACGCTGCCGGAGGATATTCAGAAAATCGTAGAAGACGCAGTAGTCGAATGCAATCAATTTCTCTTTGAAAAACAGCAGGAGCTCAATGAGAAGGCTTTGGAAAACATCAAAGCTACCACCAGCATCGAGGTTATCGAGCTTAGCGATAGCCAAAGGGAGGTCTTCAGAGGCATGGTTGAACCTGCCCGCCGGACCTATGTGGAGATGACCGGTGAAAAGGGTAAAGAGATTATGGAGCTGATTGTTGCCGACGTTGATAAATTGTAAGCCACTCCCAGCGGGAAAGAGGCGGCAGAGGCAGTATTCGCTGCCTCTTTTCCTTTATCAGGGGATATTTTTCAGATGTAAAAGGAGGCGGCCTTGTGTTGGATGATATTTATGGCTGGCGGGCTAAGCTGGGCCTGATTTACCCCTCTTCCTCCTGGGTCATGGAGCCGGAGTTTTATGCCATGTCACCGCCGGGAGTAATTACCTGCACCACCCGGGTCTTGCTGGAGGATTGCAGTGTGGAAGGTCTGCAAAAAATGGGCCGGATGGTGGTTGACTCCGCCCGGCTGTTGGCAGGCTCGGAGGTGGACGCCATTTTGCTGGGCTGTACCAGCGGCAGCTTTGTCAATGGCCGGGCTTATAATGACAAGCTGATTCAGCAAATGGAGGAAGCGGCCGGGGCGCCTTGCACTACCACCACCTCCGCCTTGCTTAAAGCTTTGGAAGCCTTGAAGATTAATAAAGTTGCGATTGCTACGCCTTATGTGCCGGAGGTTTTTCAGAGAGCAAAAAGCTATCTGGAAAGCAGCGGCGTCGAAGTGACCCGTATCGAAGGCCTGGGGTTTATTTATGACAAGGATATTCACGGACAATCCCTGGAGAAAAACTATCAATACGCCAAAGCCATTGATACCTGCTCTGCCGAAGGAGTGCTGATTCTCTGTACAGCTATGCGCACCGTGCCGATTTTGGCGGCCTTGGAAAAGGATTTGGGCAAGCCGGTGATTTCCGCTATACAAGCCAGCTTTTGGCAGGTTTTAAGATTGGCGGGAGTGATGGAAGAAATACCGGGATATGGTCAATTACTGTTGCGATAGGGGGAAAACCATGGACGGCATAGCCGGTAAAAATCGCTTTGGGCCGCTGATGGCCTTCATCTCTGCAGCTTCCTTCGGCGCCTACCCGATTTTTGCGAAATTAGCTTATGGATTCGGTGTTAATGTGCCGACGGTTTTGTTTTTGCGTTTTAGCGGCTGCGTAATTTTATTATGGACATTTCTTTTATTTACCAAGCGTTATCAGGCTTTTCCTAAAGAGGCGGTGATCAGGCTTTTATTGGTGGGGGCTTTGGTTTATAGCGCCATGTCGGCCTTGAATCTCCTGGCAGTAACGATGATCTCCGCCTCCTTGGCCAGCCTGCTGCTATGTACCTATCCGATTTTTGTCACCGTTGTCACGATTATTCGCAAAGATGAGATTTTGACCAGGGACAAGGGTATAGCCTTGGTTTTATCCTTTATTGGAATTGCGTTATTGTTGAATGTGGATTTGTCCCAAATTAATGCCTGGGGAATACTGTGCGGCATAGGGGCCTCCTTTGCCTATACGGCCTATGTGGTGGTCGGCAACATCATCCAAAAAGATTTGGAGCCCGTTCAATCTGCGACTCTGATTATGTCCGGCGCCTGCATCACCTATACGTTGAACGGATTGATTGCCGGCTCCCTCTCTTTTGCTTTTTCCGGTTATGGCTGGCTGGCCATGGCCGGGATGATTTTATGCTCCACCGTTTTTGCGGTCGTCCTGTTTTGGGCCAGCATCAAAGTCATCGGACCGGCTAAGGCCAGCATCATTGGTACGGCGGAGCCTCTGGTTTCCGTCATATTGGCGGTTATTCTATTTGATGAAAAGATGAGCCTGCTGCAATATTTAGGCAGCGGCCTGATTATTGCCGGGGTCCTGCTGATCCAAAGAGTCAGGATCGGCAGAGAACCGACAATGACAGCCCGGCCAGATTGATGATATACTAACGGCAATGGGAAGACGGCGTAAAGGAGCGGGCAGCTATGCATACGATGGAGTTATCAACGGACGTCCTCGTTATCGGCGGGGGCGGCGCCGGCGTGAAGGCGGCTATTGCAGCTTGCGAAGCAGGGGCTGAAGTTTTATTGGTCTGCAAAGGCTTAGTCGGCAAGTCCGGCTCAACGCCTTTGGCCAGCTGGGGTTTTGCTGCGGCTTTAGGTGCGGCAGACCGGCGGGACAGCAGTGAACAGCATTGCCTTGATACGGTTAAAAGCGGCCGGAAATTAGCCAACCCAAAGCTGGCGGCAGTTTTAGCCGGGGAGGCTGTGACTTGCCTGGAAGAGCTGGTGGAATACGGACTGCCCTTGGAATATGAGGGGGGCGCCGTCAAGCAGCTAAAAATGCCGGGAGAATCTTATCCGCGATCAGTGATCGTTAAGGGCGGCGGCAAAGGAATTATGGCAGCCCTCAAGAAAAAAATGAATCAACTGAGCATTGACTGCCTTGAGGATTTTATGGTGACAAGGCTCTTGGTCGAAGACAACCGGGTGACCGGAGCTATGGGAATTTCTTTTAGGGAAGGGGCTATTGTGCAGATCCGGGCCAAAAGCGTTGTGCTGGCCGGCGGCGGCTATGGCTGCTTATGGGCCACTAACGATAATCCGCCCCATAATACCGGCGACGCCTATCACCTGGCCTATGAGGCCGGCGCCAAGCTTGAGGATATGGAGATGGTTTTGTATTACCCGACAGTGATTCTCCATCCGCAAAAGGTTAAAGGCGTACTGGTGGATTATGAAGCCTGCCTGGAGCCGGACCTCTGCGACGGCCGCCTGCTGAACGGTTGCGGGCAGCCTTTGTTTACTGCCGGCCATCTGCCGGCCCGGGATGAGCTGATTCGCCGTATGTTTGAGGAAATTCAAGCCGGCCGTGGCTCAAGCCATGGCGGCATCTATCTGGACTTTTCCCAATCGAGGCATGATAAGGCAACCATAGCCGCCCGCCTGGAGCAGCTGGTTATGGGATATTCGTATATAAAAAGCCTTGATGTTGATATGGTGGAGCAGCCCTTGGAGATGATCCCCATGATCCACTATACTTTAGGTGGGATCATGATTGACGAAAGGGCGGCCACATCGGTGGCCGGACTTTTTGCCGCCGGAGAAGCCGCTGGCAATATCCACGGCGCCAACCGGATAGCTGGCAATGCCCTTACAGAAACCCAGGCTTTTGGCAAGGTTGCCGGCCGGTCGGCCGCCGAATATGCCCGTAATACGGAGCTTCAGCCTCTGGCGGCTGAGGTGGCTGCCGGTCATGCCGATTTTCTCAAGGACTTGCTGAACGGAGAAAAGGCTAAAGCAACAGACCCCTTTGCGGTAAAGGACCGGATTCAGGTGATCATGGATTGCCATATGGGGTACGGCAAGGAGGCTGCGGAAATTAAAAAAGCTCTGACCTTATTAGAGCAAATACAAAAAGAGCAGCTGCCCTTTTTAAAAGCGGCCTCTGCTCCGGTCATGAACCTGCAGCTGGTCGCGGCAGGAGAGGTTTACAGTATGCTGAATGTGGCGGAGATGATCTGCCGGGCCGCCCTGAAACGGCAGGAAAGCCGGGGACATCATTGCCGTTTGGATTATCCGGAACAAGATGGCCGCTGGGATGACTGCCATACCGTAATTCGCAAGCAGGAGCAGCATATGAGTGTTGCTCTGTCCGCAGCTCCCGGCAGGGAGGAGCCCGCTGAGGCGGTAGATGCGGACACAGCTAAGGCGGCGGATAAGGCGGTTGCCAAGGCAGCGGCAGCTAAGGCGGAAAATTTGCCTAAACAAGGGATAGAGGCTGTGATTCTCCGCTGTGATCCCGTCAGCGGGGCGGCCGGCAGCTGGCAAAGCTATGAGATTCCCGCCGATGAGCCCCAAACGATTCTCAATATTCTCCGCCATATCCAGAAGGAATGTGATAGCTCTTTAGCTTATCGGGATTACCAATGCTATCAGGGAACATGTGCTTCTTGCGTAGTTGAAGCAGATGGCGTTAATGCACGGGGCTGCTGCACTGTGGTTAGGCCGGGGGATACGGTAAGGATCGGTCCCATGAAAGGCAAAAAGGTTATCAAGGATTTGGTGACAGAAATCTGATTACGGAAATCTGATTATTAAACAACGTAAAGGTGATGATACGGCAAGCTATTTTTTAGGGATATCGCCTACACCCTCCAATACCAGCCTGGGGCGGTAAGGATATTGTTCCATGATGTCGGGAGAGGTGACGCCGCTGAGCACCAAAATGGAATCCAGGCCGCTTTCGATGCCGGCAATGATATCCGTATCCATACGGTCGCCGATCATGGCCGCCTCTTCGGAATGGACGCCCAGTATTTTGAGGCCTGTCCGCATCATTAAGGGATTGGGCTTGCCGATGTAATAGGCATATTTGCCCGTTGTGGCTTCGATAGGGGCTAACAGGGCCCGGCAGGCAGGGCCAATACCGTGTTCTAAGGGAGCAGTCAAATCCGTATTGGTGCCGATGAGCTTAGCGCCGTTAAACACATAATTTATCGCCTGGCAGATGTTGCCGTAGTTATAGTCGTCGGTTTCCCCTACGATGACGTAATCGGGGTTTATCTTGCCGGCTGTGACTGCTGCGCCGCCGGGGCCGTCCGCATTGTCTGCCGCATACACGGTGATCCCGGCTTCGGTTAAGGCCTGAAAAAGTGCGGGCTCACCGATAACGTAAGCGCTGCCGCCCGGCGACTGGCGGCCGATGAATTTAGCCGTCGCTAAAGCGCTGGTATAGAAATGCTCTTCACCCACTTCAAGCCCCATGACCGCCAGCTTATGCTGGAGCTCTTTCGGCGAGCGCCGGCTGGAGTTTGTCAGAAATAAAAATTTTTTATTCTCCCGGTACAACCAATGAACGAATTCTTTCACGCCGGGCAGCAGGTGGTCGCCCCGGTAAATAACGCCGTCCATATCGCAAATATAGCCTTTTTTTGCTCGCAAGGAATCCAATTTTTATTCCCCTTTCTTCTGCTTTTTATTTATCTTATTATATCATTGTAAAGTGTAATTTTCATTGGCGTAAAATAAAAGTAAAGCCGGCGGAGCAGGGGCAGAAAAAAATAGTATCTATAAAAAAGGGCGGAACCGGCAGAATAGGGACCGTCCTTTTTCTTTGGGTAAAGGTTGCCGGTGCCGGGGATGTCGGCAACAATGGAGCTATAACTACAGACATATATAGGGCTTTCAAATAAGGCTCCTTCTTTGATTGGATAATCGAATTTGACTTCTATACCCTCGCTTTTATAATGAATACGGGCGGTGATGAAGTATGAAAATAAGTGAAAAAATCCCACATTCTCTTTTAACACAGCAAATTTCGACGGCGCTAACTTTGGAGCGTAGGATTGTCGGTATCCGCTTCCTTCCATATAAGGCCGAGTTTGATCTGATTGAACGGGCCAATGATCAGTTTCGATCCTTTTGCTGGTTTGTCAACCAAGCCTCCCTGGGGAAGGGTTTTAAAGCGGCGGAAAAGGACTTGGCTTGCATAGGCGGTATCCACTCCTTGGGTCTTGCAAAACCGGATGAAGCCACCGGCTCTGGCCGCAAAAGTAGGGCCAGCGGAATGTACAGCGATTTAGCCGTGGCCAAGCAAGTAGGCAAAAGCATGTGTAATCTGGAGCACACCGTATACGGGGTAGAAATAGCCCCCCTGGAAGAAATGGTAGAGGCTGATGTTGCCATTATCCTCTGCCTGCCCCGTCAAGCCATGCGTATCATCCAGGGCTATGCCTATTATTTCGGTATGCCCCAGCATCTATATACCGTTGGCAATAAAGCAGTCTGCTCTGATCTTGTGGCAAAACCCATGACCTACAACGATTTGAACATCTCCTTTATGTGTACAAACGCCAGATCTCATACCAGATGGGATGATTCGCTGATGGGTGTGGCTATGCCCTTCCAAAAGTACATGATGGTGGCCGATGGTATTCTGCAAACCTTGAATCCGGCGGAGACCAGGCCCAAAAAAGCTGTTTTGCTGGACAAGCTCTTTCATCCCAGCCAACTGGGCGTAACCATAGAGCCTGGCACGGAGTATAACGTAAGAAGCAAGCAATATGCTAAATATTGCAGGCAGATGGAGCAGGCTTCTAAAAGCCAATCGGAATGTGAATCCAATGATTGAAATCACAGATTTGACAAAAGCTTACGACAGTGTGCCGGTACTTCAAAAAATCAATCTAACAATAAACGATGGAGATATTTACGGTCTTGTAGGAACCAGCGGTGTAGGCAAGTCAACGTTGCTGCGTTGTATCAATGGGCTGGAGCCCTATGACAGCGGCTCTCTAAAAGCCGATGGCGTCGAAATCGCCTCTTTGGACAAAAAGGCCCTGCGGGAATACCGCAAAAATATCGGCATGATTTTTCAGAGCTTCTCCCTTATTGATCGCATCAGTGTTTTTTCCAATGTGGCAATGCCTATGGAATGCTGGAAATACAGCAAAAACGAAATTCGCCAGCGGGTGGAATATCTATTGGAGTTGGTGGGCTTAAAGGACCGCATGAAAGCTCGGCCAACGGAATTAAGCGGCGGCCAGAAGCAGCGGGTGGCTATTGCCCGGGCCCTGACCATGAATCCCAGATATATATTGTCAGATGAATCCACCTCGGCGTTAGATCCCAAGACCACGAAGAACATATTGGGTCTGCTTCGGGAGATCAATCAAACCCTGGGAATCACCATTGTTGTGGTGACCCATGAAATGCATGTAGTCCAGGAGCTATGCAACAACATCTCTATCATGGAGGGGGGCGTACTCACCGCTTCCGGAGCGGTTCGGGATATTTTCCTGCAAAAGCCGGCCCCCTTGACCAGGCTCATGGGGGAAGAGGCTATGGATATTCCCGCCGCCGGTATCACCCTGGCGATCAGCATGGATGAAAAAGCTGTTGAGGGCAATTTGTTTTATCATATTTCCCGGCTTTTGCAAGAGGAATTTACCCTCCTTTCCGGTGATTTTTCGGCCAACCGGACTGCGGGCTCCTCCAATATAGTTATCAACATAGCCGAGGCGGACTTCCCCGATCTCGAGAGGTTTATGGAGGATAAAAGCATATCCTATCGGCTGCTGCAAAAGGGGGGCTTTCAGTGAACTTTGGTACGACAAGGCTGTTTGACTATTTGGAGAGCATTGTTTATCGCTCTGTATTTGAGACGCTGCAAATGCTTTTTGCCATCAGTGTCTTATCCATCCTTCTCGGCTTAATTTTGGCAGTGCTGCTGGTGCTTACCGATAAAGACGGCCTTTGGCCTCAGAAGACTATATTCATCAGCATTAACGCCTTTACCAATCTGGTGCGTTCTTTCCCCAACCTTATTCTAATTGTGGCCCTCATCCCTCTTACCCGGCAGCTTGTGGGTACCTCCGTAGGCGTTGCTGCGGCTATTTTTCCTTTGACCGTAGCCACCACTCCCGTGGCCACCAGGCTCATCGAAGGGGCTCTCCGGGAGGTAGACAAGCAAGTGATTGAAGCGGCTCAATCCTTCGGCGCTTCCACCATGCAAATTGTGGTAAAGGTTATGCTGCGGGAATCTCTGCCCAGGCTGGTGTCAAACATGACGCTGTTTATCATTAATGTGCTGGGAGCCACAACCATTGCCGGAGCCATAGGCGCAGGAGGCCTGGGAGGTTCGGCCCTTACCTTCGGCTATCAGCGGTTCGATAATATATTGATGTATACCATTGTGGCACTTATCCTTGTCCTGGTCTTATGCATACAAGTCGTCGGCAATATTTTATACAAAAAATTAAAATAAAAAGGAGTTTCTGCAAATGAAAATGCAAATGAAATGGAAAAGTAAATTGCTGATAACAGTGCTGCTGGCATCACTGACCTTGCTTACAGCCTGTGGCCAGTCCGCCGGTCAGCCG
This sequence comes from Clostridia bacterium, assembly GCA_018434325.1. Classification (GTDB taxonomy): domain Bacteria; phylum Bacillota; class Peptococcia; order DRI-13; family UBA5745; genus WRMS01. The sequence goes on from JAHDPO010000002.1 coordinate 198,352, forward strand.
ACGGCCACAGACCCCACGGCCGCCCCCTCTTCTTCCGGTGATGCTGCCGAAAAGAAAAAAATTAAATTTGGTATTAGCGGTTCCTCGGAAGTGCCCTTTACTGCCGCTGCCGAAGGTTTTAAAGAATTGGGCTATGAAGTGGAGGCAGTGGTTTTTGACTCGGTGCTGATTGCCCAGCGGGCCCTTAACGACGGCAGCGTGGATATGATATTATCCGGCCAAAAGCGTTTCATGGAGAATTTTAATAAAGAAAACGGCGGCGATCTCCATATGATGGAGCCCTATCTCTATCACACAAGAATCGGCCTTTATTCAGAAAAACACAGTTCAATAGACGAGTTCCCGAAAGGCGCAAAAATCGGCATCATGAACGATGCCATGAACATGGATATCGGCATGAGAATCCTTAGCGATGCAGGCTTGATTACTCTCAAAGGAGATGATCCGGATAAAATTTACTCCACTTTGGATGTAGCTGAAAATCCGAAAAATATTCAGCTCGTCGAAATGGACCAGGGGCAATCCGCCAGAAGCCTTGAGGATTTGGATGCATCCTTAGTCTGGTTCTCCTCAATGCATATGGCCGGGAAGGACGTCAATTCCTATTTGGCATACAACACCAATGGGATTAACTATCCCGTCAGCCCCATTGTAAAAGAAAAGGATAAGGATACTCAGTGGGCCAAAGACCTTACCCAATGCTTCCATACGCAGGCCGTAAAAGATGCGGTGGACAAGTATTTCCCCCACGTGTACGTCTTCTATTCTGATAATCAATAATTAGAACCTAACCCAAAGTGCCTTGACTACCGAAGGAATTCCTAAGGTAGTCAAGGCACTTTTTTATTTAATCCGCCCGGTAGAGGAGCTGGTAACCGCTCTCGTTCAAAGCGACTACTTGCTCCACCTCCTCCGGCCAAATACCGGCGGGATCGGGAGCCTGGCCTTCAAAACGGACACAGGCGCCGCAGCTGCTGCTTAAATCCCGGGGCACAGGCATTATCTTTGCTGTAACCTGTCTTTGATCACATAGTTTCTTAAACCGGAGAGCGCCAAAATGAGAGTAAAAGGTGGCGATATATTCCATACTACTTTGTGGCAGAAAGGGTGAATTCCCCATTCTTTTCTTCAATCTCCACACGATATCCCTGATCTTTGGCGTAGCGAGCCACGTTCTCGCAGGCCGTTGGGCTATCAACAATGATCTGATAGGCAGTATCTCCGCTGCTTATGGCCTTGCGGGTTAAAACCACAGGTTCCGGACAGGAAAGGCCCCTTGCATCTACTGTTTTCATGCTTTTTCTCCTTTCATTTCTTGGCTTTAATGCTTAGTTTTATTCTTTGCCTTTGCGGAAAGTATTCAGGCAGGCAATAACGGCCACGACGGCAATGCCGATAATAACAGCAATCTTACCATTAGCCGTAGGGCCATTGCCGCTGGAAGCCAGTCCAAAATTATGGGCAAAGGCCGCACCTGCTATCAGGCCGACGATTGTAATGGCGCTGTCTGTATTGCCCTCCCCTGCCAGTACCAGCTGGCGCAAAGGGCATCCGCCCAGCATCACGCAGCCGAAGCCGGCAAGAAACATGCCTAGAGCATTCCAAAGACCATCGGTATGGGCTACAGGCTGCCCGGTCAGTCCAAGATTAAAATAAGTATCTGGAGTAAAGGCGTTCAAAAGCAGATTGCAAAGTAAAGCGGTGGTAAAAATAGCAGCGAAGCCTGCCAGCAGCTTCCATTGGCGAAACAGTACCACATCACGGATACCGCCTACCATACATAGGCGAGTCCGCTGGGCTAGTCCACCGACGACCAAACCGGCTGCCAGGCTCAAAAGAATGGGAGCATGCTTGGCACCAGGACCTGCACCTGCCTCTGAAAAATAGATAAAGGCCGGAGCCGCCAGCAAAAGAATAAGCATGACAAGCTGAATGCCGGTAAACAGTTGTCCTTCAAGCATTGGGAGTTTATAAGTGCGTTTAAGTGAGTAGCCCTTGCCCAGGAAGAAAACCCCTGCAAGGATACCGCCGGTAAAGCCAACCAGACCGAAGATTGCGTTGAGATCGCCGCCGGCCAGGCGGAGAATCATGCGGAAGGGGCAGCCCAGAAACATCAGGCAGCCGATCATTACGAAGAAACCCAGCACAAAACGGGTCAGCGGTGCGCTGCCGCCCCGGGGCGAAAACTCTTTGCGGAAACAGGCCAGAATAAAGCTGCCCAGCACCAACCCGATAATTTCAGGCCGTATATACTGAACAGCGCCGGCCCGATGCAATCCCAGGGCGCCTGCGGTATCCCGCAGGAAGCAAGCAATACAAAAGCCCATGTTTTGCGGATTCCCGAAGAAAACCAGAAAAGCTGCGATAACTCCAATGATTCCTCCTGCCGCAATAATTAGCCATGTTTCTTTTTTTGTGTCCATAATATCCCCCCTATAATAAGCTTTTTTCTCAGTATATCAAACAGAATGTCAATTACCAATATTGTTTATTAATAATACCTATGCGTTTATTTGATATATAGATAAATGTATGGTATGATAAAAAACCAGATAGGGGGGACAGTATATGACCAGTATCTATTTTGATAATGCCAGCACTACATTTCCAAAGCCGCAAGCAGTACCGGATGCCATGTACCGGTACATGACAGAAGCAGGAAGCAACATCAACCGGGGTAGCTACCACCGGGCTTATCACGTGGAGGAGATTGTCTACGAAACCCGGGAACTGCTCAATGCTTTGTTTGGCGGCAAGGATTGCAAAAATATAGCGTTCACAAAAAATATTACGGAAAGCCTTAACATTTTACTAAAGGGTTTCCTGAAACCCGGTGACCACGTGATTACTTCCTCCATGGAACATAATGCCGTTATGCGCCCGTTAGTGCAGCTTGCCAAGGATGGCGTCACCTTCACCCGGGTGCGGTGCGGCCAGGATGGCACACTTTCTGTAGATGCTCTGCAGGATGCATTGCGGCCAAATACCAGAGCAGTAGTGATGACCCACGCCAGCAATGTTTGCGGCACTCTTCTCCCTATCGAAGAGGTGGGATACTTTTGTGCAGAGCATGGGCTCCGTTTCTTCGTGGACTGTGCCCAGACCGGCGGGGTATGGCCCATTGATATGACAGAGATGAATATAGACGGGCTTGCCTTCACAGGGCATAAGGGGCTCCTGGGGCCTCAGGGTATTGGTGGTTTTCTGATTCGGGCCGATTTGGTCTCCCAAATAGAGCCGCTTTTGTCCGGAGGAACGGGAAGTCTTAGCCATAAGGAAGAGATACCCGATTTTATGCCGGACAGGTTCGAGTCAGGCACCATGAATCTTCCTGGAATTGCAGGGCTCCATGCCAGCCTCCAATGGCTGCAAGAGACCGGTATTAATGCTGTCCGGGCTCATGAGCTGGGGTTGACAGAACGATTCCTGGCAGGGCTTCGTACCCTGGACGGGGGCAGCGGCATGTTGCGTGTCCTGGGGAAGGAAGGTTTGGAGAACAGAACAGGCCTGGTGTCTCTCCAGACCCTGGGCCGGGATATCTCGCAGATCGCCTATGAGCTGGATTATACTTACGGTATTATGACTCGGGTAGGCCTCCATTGCGCTCCCTCGGCTCACCAGACATTGGGAACCTACCCCACTGGCGCCATCCGTTTTTCTTTTGGATGGTGGAACAGGGAACAGGAGATTGATACAGCGCTGAATGCATTGGATATGCTTTTGAAAGGATGATTTCTTCACTATGGAATTTAAGCAGCTAAGGTCCTTTGTGGTCGTTGTAAAATATCAGAGTTTCACCAAGGCGGCGGAGCAGCTCTATCTTTCTCAGCCCACTATCAGCACTCATATCCGCATGCTGGAGGAAGAACTCCGCTCCACTCTGATTATCCGAACCACCAAGAGCATTGAGGTCACGGCCCGAGGCAGAGAACTCTACGAGTGCGCCCTCACCATTTTGGGCCTTCGGGACAATTTGATTCAGCGTTGGGCAGACACGGAGAACAATGTCATACAACTGGGAGCTTCAACTATCCCCTCCGCTTATCTCCTGCCTGAAATCCTGCCCGCCTACGGCAAAGAGCACCCTGAAATCTACTTCAGTATCCACCAGAGCGACAGCCAGGGTATTATAGAAGGCTTAATCAATGGAGGCTTTGATATTGGCATGGTGGGTATGAACCGCGCAGACGAATCCCTGGCCTATATTCCTTTTTATCAGGATCGCATGGTGCTGATCACACCGGTAAACGAGCGCTTCCTGGAGATGAAGAGAGAAGAAATAGTGCCTTTAGAAGAACTATTGCGGGAGCCCATGATTTTCCGTGAGCTGGGCAGCGGCAGCAAAAAAAGTGCCGATCGCTTTCTGGAAAGCGTGAATATTAGCGAAGAGAATCTGCGGATTACCGCCCGGGTTAACGATCAGGAATCCATCAAAAATCTAGTAGCCAGCGGTCTGGGAATCTCCATCATTTCTGAGCGGGCCGCCCACAACTTTGTGGAAGCCAAGCGTCTTCTTATGTTTGAGCTGCCGGGTGGGGATTCCGGACGCAGCTTTTATTTGGCCTTTCGAAAAAATTTTATTCTTAAAGAATGTGTTTCACAATTTCTGAAATATGTGCAGCGGCATTATACTGTGATGGATTGACAGGTCTTTGCTCTCATAGTAGTGTGATAAGGAGCCCTGATGATTATCAGCGGATTGTTGGAGGACAGTAAAGAATGAGCAATAGTAACGGTAATAAATATGCAGATATGCTGACTGCATTAAACTCCGAACATGCCCTCGAAAGCAGAGAAGCTTATGAAACGATGACCGAAAAACAGAGAGCGTTAATGAATATTGCTCTTGATCAAATCAAGGAGCTGGAATATTATCGCCAGATGCTCAATGTGATTACGGAATGCGCCACGGAAGGCATCCAGATTGCCGACGCCGAGGGCAATTTGCTGTATAATAACGAGGCTGTCTTCCGGATTACCGGAGTTGATCGCCAGGAAAGAGCAGGCCGCAACATATTTGATGTGCAAAGCGACGGCGCTTTATCTACTGCTCTCAAAACAAAAAAGCCGGTTTTAGCTCATATTAACAGCAGCCGGCCGGGCCTGACATCAGTGTCCAACGCTACCCCTATATATAATGATAATGGTGAAATTATTGGGGCTGTATCGGTGTTTAATGATGTTGCCAATGTTAACCGGCTATTCCAGGCAATAAAAGACAGCCAGCCCATCGTAACCTCAATGCAAGATAGAGGAGAATATAAGCTTAACCGATCCTTCTACAATTTTCAGGATTTGATTGGGAACAGCGAGGCCATGACTGCCTGCGTAAATTTAGGCAAGAAAATTGCGCTGACGGATAAAACCCTTTTGATCACCGGCGAAAGCGGCACCGGCAAAGAGTTGATCGCCCATAGTATTCACAATATGAGCGCCCGCTCCGGCAAAGCCTTTATCAAAGTCAATTGCCCGGCCATTCCTGCCGCCATGCTGGAAAGTGAATTGTTCGGCTACAGCAAAGGGGCTTTTACCGGGGCGATCAAGGATAAGCCGGGGAAGTTTGAACTGGCTAACGGCGGCACAATTTTTCTGGATGAAATAGGGGATTTGGAATTCTCCCTGCAATCAAAGCTGCTGCGGGTTTTACAGGAAAATGAAATTGAACGGCTGGGCAGCAATGAAATCAAAAAGATCGATGTGCGTATTATTGCCGCCACCAATCAAGATCTGCTGGAATGTGTCAATAAAGGTCTGTTCCGCAAGGATCTTTATTACCGCCTGGACGTCTACCGCTTGCTTATGCCCTCTTTAAGAGAACGGAAATCGGATATTCCCCTGATCGTTGAGTATATATTAAAGAAATATTCCATTAGCTATCCCAGGAAGTGGATCAGCAAAGAGGCAATCACTGAATTGATGAATTATGATTGGCCCGGCAATGTGCGGGAGTTGGAGAACGTGATTTCTAAGCTTATTCTCTACCAAAACGGTGAGGTTATCGGCGATAAGGATGTGCAATTTGTGCTGAATCATAAATCTGCCGCAGCTGCAGAAGCCGACGAAACACAGACGATTGCCGAACTGGAGCGGATTGCTATAACGAAAGCAATGAACAAATATGGCACTTCATTAAACAGCAAAAAGCTGATCGCTGAAAAATTAGGTATTTCCTTGTCGAGGCTATATAATCGCATTCATCAATATAAACTACAGGATTTTTAATTTAACAATAGATATTTTTATTTTGAGAATCCGGCAAAAAGTAAAGCTGTCGGGGTTTCTCGACATGAAATCATAATTTTAGCATGTTCCATAAAACGAAGTATTTTCAAATAAAAAATATTTCGTTTTTTTGTTTGAGGATTTCGCTCTATACCGCCATTTTTAACTTGGCATAGATTTTGCATTTATGTCATGTTGAAATGCCAATCCGTTGGGGAAAGGAGATAAGAGCAAAACCGCAGGCGTTTATTCCATAAAAATGAGGAGGAATACGGATGATTATTGTAATCATTCCAGTAATGGTTTTACTGTTGGTTATCTTGGGCAAGAAGATACCTTACATCGGTGGAAACATAGTTGCAGGACTCATTTTAACAGCGTTTATCTCTTTACTGATGGGCGGAATTTTTAATCCGCTGGATTGGGTTAAAGCAGTTATCGATGGCGTGGACCGCATAGCCTGGGTATTGGCTCTTTCCATCTTTGGCAGCTTATATTCCGAGGCCCAGGTTGAGCTGGGCACCGTAGGCACCATTATGTCGGCTCTTAAAGCCCGCTTTAAAGATTCGCCTAAAGCAATGGTAATGTGTATTGTATTAGTACTTGTTTTGGCCGGTTCGCTTTTAGGCGATGGCATCGCTGCATCCACGGTGGTCGGCGTATTGACCATAGGTACCTTAGCAAGCATTGGTTTGACGGGAGATATGATCTGCGCTATTATTGTGATGGGTGCATCAATGGGCTCGATCATGCCGCCAATGACTCAGGCCCTGGCCTTAGCCTCGGCTCTGGTGGGTACGAATCCCGATCCCGTATTCCAAATGGGTTACTTTTCAGTCGGCATTGTCGTTCTTGTTACCTGCATATATATCTATTTATTTATGTTGCGGGATGTAAAAAAAATCGAGGGCCTTACCGACAAGAAAGCTTCGGAAATCCTCAAAGAAAATTGGTTCACTATGATTCCTCTTTTGGGACTGATTATTGTAGTATTTTTCAGGACGATTAATGGTCCCCTTAAATTTGATTTTATGGTCAGATTATTGAGCGCAATTCCCGGACCGGGCAATGCCAACGGTGAGGGCGGCTTCTATGGTCTGCTTACCACAATACCGATTCTGAAGGGTATCAGCAACGGCATAGTATTATGCATTATTTTTGCCTTGCTTATTAGCTTCCTTTTCCCCAAGGTACACAAAAATGCCGGAGCAGTGTTGGTTAATGGACTTAAAAATGTGAAGATGACACTGTTTATTCAGCTCAGCGCCGGAGCTATGCTGGGTGGCTTTTATGCCGGCGGCCAGATTGTGGCTGTGCAAGAGTTTGCTAAGGGCCTTGACGTCAACGTCCTGATCTGGGGCGGCGCTATGGCCTTGACCTTAATTGGCATGCTGACGGGCTCACAATCTACGGCGCAGAACTCCATATTCTCTTTCTTTGGTCCCGCCCTGGTATCTATCGGCCTTGATCCCACAAAAGTAGCCTTGGCTGGCGGTCATATTGCTGCAGCAGGCCAAGGAGCGCCTCCGGCAGATTTGACGACCTTTGTGGTGGCAGGTATTGTAGGCGGCGCCTTAGGTGAAAAAGTAGATCCTTTAAAATCAATGTTTTACTCATTGCCTATGTGTATTATGCTCTTTGTTGTAGGTATCGTGGCATTATATATCTAGTACTAAACAGACGAAAGAAAGGGGATTTTTTATGATTATTCGAGGCGGTTCCACAAACTATGGACAGGACATCGGTATATTAATGCTGGACACGAAGTTCCCCCGAATTCCCGGAGATATTGGCAATGCCCGCACCTATGAAGGAATTCCCATCCGTTTCAAAATAGTGAAGGGTGCCGATGCCCCTAAGATCATGGGCAAAGCTCCGGCTGAAGAAGTGATGCAGCCCTTTATCGATGCGGCAAAAGAGCTGGAAGCCGAAGGCGTCAAAGCCATCACCACCAGCTGCGGCTTTTTGGCGGCTTATCAAAGGCTGCTGGCCGACGCTGTTAATATTCCTGTGTTTACCTCAGCTTTGATGCTGGCCCCCCTGGTTCATACCATGATCAATAAAAACAAAAAGATCGGCATCTTCACCGAGCGGGACTGGAACATGACGGAAGAGCATTTTAACAATGTGGGCTGGTCCTCCAAGGATATCCCGGTGGCTGTCAGCGGTATGCTGGAAGGCTCAAAGTTCCCTGCCTTATTTATCGATAACGGCATTGAAGAGGACTTTGATGAGCTGCAGAAATGCATGGAGGAAATCACCATTCGCCACATGAAAAATCATCCGGATACCGGAGCGATTATTTTTGAATGCACCAACTTCGGTCCCTGGAGCAAACGGGTTCAGGAAATTTCCGGAGTGCCGGTTTTCGGCATTAATCAGTTGGTTGAGTATGTGGCTTCCTGCGTCAGAGTAAAGGATTATCCCAAGGAGCTGTAATCGGCTACAGTAGTTTTCATTATGCTTTTAGGGCCTCTGCCTTTCCTCGGCAGGGGCCTCTTTTTTTCCGCCCTTCAGCTGCTTGCGCAGCCGGCTGATGCTGCCGGGGTGGGCGCCGATGGACATCGCCATCACCGCCTCGGAAAAGTTCACATCCCGAGGCAGTGTTTTGCCGGCCACCAGCTTCTCGAAGGCCTGCAATCGCTCTTCCAGGGTGCCCAGGGTATTGATTTCCAGGTCGTTCCAGGCGCCCAACAGAGTGGTGCTCATATTCAACATAAATGCATAGCAGGCCTGGTTGTTTTTTCCCAGGAAAGCCAGCACTTCTTTCGTAGAGAAGAAACTGAGGGTGGAGTTTCCCAAAGCATAGGCCGTCATATGGCGGGTTTCCTCACGCAGACCGCCAATGCCCATCAGGGTATACTCGTCATATATGCCCAAGCCCTTGTAGCGGCTGTCCTCCATGCTGCGCACACACAAAAGCAGACCTTTTTTCATAATCCATACATAGCCGTCCCGCCCGAAGGATAATGTACAAAAGGATTTTTTCTTCACATGCATGGTTTGATAAGGTATATTGGCCAGGAGCAGGTTGCACAAATCTTTATTATCCATAGCCTTACATCCCTCCTGAGCACTATTATAGAGGAGTTTGGCTCTGCTGTCTCTGACCTGGGTTAAAAAATGGAGCTAAATCGGGACTGGAATCACCGTCAAAGTAAGTTTTCAGTAGAACGGTGAGCATGGAGTGAGCGCTTGCCGAGAGAAGCCAAATAAACGGGATTTACTTGAATAAATCTTCATCTAAGACCAATTAGTTTTATAAAAATGAGGATTTGATAAAATAAAGAGGATATATTTAATAAGTTATTTTATATAATCCTTTATTTGTACTCGTATTGGGTCAAAGCCTAACTGAGCGGGAAACGGTCGACCTGGCGAAAATACCCCATATACTTTTGGGTGGTTCAAGCGGTCCGGGAAAAGTGTCCTTTTGAAGCTGCTTCTAATGCAAAGAGTGAAAAAGGGTGCGGAAGTTTGTATTTCGGATTTTAAGGGGGCGTAGATTTTTCCGCTGCATGGCATAACAAATGCCGTATATGCTTTGATGGAAGCGACCTGCTTGAACTGCTAACGAGCCTAATAGACGAATTGCAGCACCGAAAAGCTGCATTTCATGAAACGGGTCACTCCAACATTGACAAGTACAACGCCGTCGCAAATGCCAATCTAAAGCGCATGATTTTCGCCTGTGACGAAATTGCGGAAGCCCTCGATAAAACAAGGTTTTCCAAAGAGAGGAAAGAACTCGTTTCACAGATAGAGAGCCATTTATTAACGATTGCCAGACAAAGGCGTGCGTTTGGGCTGCACCTTATTCTTGCGACGCAACGCCCCTCAGCTACAATTCTAAACGGGCAGATACGCTCAAACATTGATTGCCGTATTTGTGGCAGGGCAGACAATATCTTGTCACAAATGAGCCGTCGAGCAGATACCAAAAGACGCACAAGGGCGATTATCACCAATACAGGGGTAATCTTCCAAAGTTGTCTGTTTAACGATAGCGAAGTGTTTTCGGACAGTCACGAACAGTCGGGGGGGTTCTCTCTGGTAAAGAAAAAGGGAACAATCCCAAAGCATGAACTTGAAGCTCTAGCAGAAGTGATTTATCCGGCTTTGAAAGAATACTTGGAAAGCGTAGAAGGTAAAGCAGCATTTCAAAAGTGGCAGAAAGAGCAAAAGAAGCTTCAAAACGTCAATTGCAATAAAAAAATTAGCAGGCGAGGAATAGCCGAAAAGGTTATCCCTCGCTTTTGTATCTCTTATAAAGTCTCGATTTCTCTTGGCAAGCATAATAACAGTTGAAGAAGCATCGCTAGATAAAGCATTAGAAATCATCAAAACTAAGACCTGTTAGTAATCTTAGCTTATCAAGTTCAGCTTATAAGTGCCATATATCATTATACAGCATCGTTTTGGATGCTTGGGCACCATTTGGGCGTCACCATAATTTTGGCGCCAATCACTTTATTCAACCTTTGATATAAATTTTAGTTGGAAGCTCCCGTGGTCATAATCATACTCAAGTACTTGACATTCAAGTTGGCTATTTTCATTTATAGTTTCATAAACGGGATACTCAAGAAAATATTTAGAATTAAGCGCCGAAATAAAGCCTTTAATGTTTTTTTCAACACCAAAACTACAAACTAGCGCACCGCCATTCTTCTTCACAACTGTTGCTTTTACATTAACTCCTGCCTTATATATCTGTATATTATCAAAACTGGTCTTGACATACTTATCCTGATCAATCCACTTTTTTATTGCCTCTTTACTTTCATGCATATTGTATATTTCTAAATGCTCGCCATCGGTGATGTACGTTTCTGGATGCGAGCAATATTCAGTTCTATATCCGTACAAATAATTTATCATTTCGCTAGACGTTAAAGCCATTGAAAGTTTTGACAAATACGTGCTAGAGGCCAAACGCCTAGAAATTATTGTCATTACACCGGTATCTTTGAAAATCACGTCCTCAGCACAAGCCGCGAGATAAGTAACATTACTTAGCAGATTTAAATGTAAGAATCCAGGGATTGCTATCTTAATAAGGTCGTTATAAGAAACATTAGGTGTCAAAGTTTCAGATAAAACCAACCCATGATTTATAAGATAGCTAAGCTCTCGCTGCACTATATTGGCATTATGCCCTATAATTTGCATTTCTTGAATCATCAAAGAAACCGGAAACATCCCCCTAGTCTTTGTTGGTCCCTCTTTAGCAATTTTTGATTTTAACCACCTTAAAATATCTATTCTAACAAATGGGTCAGGAAAATCATCGTTATAATTTGAATAAAACAAATTTACGAAATTCGATTCTTCACCATTATAAAAACGTCTATTTTTACGCATCAAAGCATTTAGGAACTTGTATGACGGTAAATCATACTCGCGCCCTGTCGCTCTAATCATAAAAATGTCGTCCGCTAATACGTGTCCACTTTTACAAAAGTCCTCGAATAACTGAATGCCATTTCTAGTGTTTCGATCAGAAAGCCTATAGAAAATATTGGAGGCCATTCGATTGTTTCGGATTGCAAGCATTATACATTTGAAATACTCTATTAATTCAGATCTTTTAATTGAGACGTTAATTCCATTTCTAAGTACGTATGTTGATTCTGTTTGATTTGTAATGCGTATAATGTAATCCAGACGTGCTTGAATTACTTTAAGCAAATCTGGCGGGTCAATTCTAAAGACTAAATCTTTAACTATTGTATCTAAGGGAGGCTCATTTTTATATGAATCATAAGTACTATCGCGCATAGGCAAAATTACAATACACTTGAATGTCGTGCGTAACCATTGAGCAACTTGAAACATTAATAATTGCTCATCTTTGTTGCGTTTATCACAATTATCAAGGACAACGATAGGCAACAATCCATAATTTTCTTTTAAGTAAAATAACAATGCCGTTAAATAAGTGGAAGCATTTTCTGTATTTTTGCGCAACAATTCATACAATTCTTTATTATAAGTCGCTTCATCGCTTTTAAGTAATTGGCCTAATCCCGTATCAAAAGCGCGGATTTCTTTTCTAAAAATCTTCTTAATCACATCAATATTAGTAAAATCTATATCCAAATGGCTATTTGTAATTTGAGTAATCATATCATTTTTCAACCAGCTATATATTTCATCGTTAGTGAGCGGAGCAAAGTTCATATTGAGGAACAGCCAATCACATTGCTTAGCTAGTAGGGAATGTTGTTTTTCCAGAAACATTCTCTTAAAATATCTAATAAAAGTAGTTTTCCCACTTCCGACATTTCCCACAAGCAGCATTAAGGAATATGCTTCAACTTTATCTTCTATTCGCTGTGAAATTTTTTGAACCAATTCTAAGGGTTCGTTTGTTGCAAGAGGTGTAGTATTCTTTTGGCTAGGGAGTTCAAATTTGCGAATTTCTTTATATAGAGGTTCAATATGTTGTTCTCTTTTTGCAGATGCAACGTATGCATTTTCAACAATGATTCTGCGATCTTCTTCTGTTTCTGGATCGAAGATAGTACGATTTTCCAAAACAAATGTGCGTCCAAATGAGTTTTCTTCTAGTTCTTCGTTTTGAACTCTTTTTCCGCCTAATTGAGATACAGGAGTATTGAAGATGGCTTTTCCACGCGCATTAATATATGGCTTATCCGCTAAATCTTCAAGTTTGTGCCTTGCACAAAATTCTATCAAATCAGTATATTTAGCATTTTCAATATTAAAGTCATCGAAAGATAGCTTAATTTCTGGTTCTGCATGGTCAGCATATCCCGCCCAAGTTTCTGCTCCATTTGATACAATAACTAACTGACAAACATTAACATTATGAGGGAATCCAGCATTTATTTCTTCTGCATATAAACGCGCCTCTGAATAAGCGTCTACCAAATCTTCGGTTGGCTTTTTAGCTTCTATCACAAGAATAGGAATACCACGTATCGAAACTAGATAATCTGGAAAGTAGTATTTTTGTGATTGCCCTTTTCCAATAGATTTTCTGCGCAGCAAGGACTTCGTCAATATTTTTGAGTTATCTAGAGATAAGCCAATTGGGGATTTAGATGTTAGGAAAGGATAGATAAATTTTTGCTCAACGTCACTCTCTGTGATGAGTGATGCAAAATCACAGTATAAAGGCATCGGAATCCTCCTTGCTATAATGTACCTGCAATCAAATCTTATGTCGATAAACGACAGGTATCACTATTCGAAATTTATGTAAATATTTTACTATACTTCTCTATTATTCACAATGTTAATTCACAGAAAACGACTCATCATTGTGAGGGCCGTTTTTATATTCAAAATTAAAAGTGGTCAACCATGAACACATCAGCCCAACTCCTTATCGAGAGGAGTATCCTCATTCCAACCAGTGACCCAAACGCCATTGCTATTTCTCAATTGTTAAATATTGATTGCGATTTTCTTAATATTTCCATAATATTACAGTCAAGCATTAATTAGGGATATTATACCATAATCTATTGAGAATGCTACTTCACAGGAGAGCAAAGAGAGGAATAGCCTTGCGGCCATCCCCCTCTTTGTCTTATGCTATAAATAGCACAAATCCGAACCCCCCCCCCCGCTAATCGGCATTAATGGGTTCGGATTACAATGCTTTGTATTCATCATACAAAAAAGATTTTTGAGCTTAAGCATAATATGCCACAATTAAATAGTATAGTATGCTCAGTTTAAACACAATAAAACATTCAATCTCTTCTACATAAAAAAACGATAATCATAAATGGAACCTTCATATTGCGAAAGTAACCATCCAATACGAGCTATCTCATTGGAGGATTCTATTGTACATGGCAATTTAGAGTAAAGCCCAAAACTATTCCAATTCATCTTGGATAATCCTAAAATTTCGGATGCAATTTGCGCCATATTACCCGAGCCATAGTGCTTAACAATTTTTAATGGAAGCGGAATTGTCTTGCCACCTTGGATATATTTAAAATTCGGATTCCTTATTGACGGTGCGATACCATGAGTATATAACTGCAAGGTGTTTTCATTTAGTGGAAAACATAATCCTCGCCGTACAGGAAATCCATCAATAGCGAAATTCTTTGAAAACTCGAAGCATCTTATATCATCCTCGTAGTTAATTTCCAATAGTTCAATATCGGTAATTCCTGCTGATGAGAGGCATTTCACAAGTCCATCAATTTCTGCTTTTTTGAATGGAGTTCGTTTGTGAATTACCACCCTTTTAGGAAGTTCAGTAAAAGATTTGTAAAATAGCTCTTTTATATTAAGCCCAAGTTTATATGCTTCATTTTCCGTCAAAAACGGATTTTTTTTGCGGTCTAATACAACCTCGTTAAGCTTTGAAAGTTTATACTTCAAGCCTTGCCCATCTGCCGAGTAGATGTGGCTGCATCCTACAATTATATCAGTTCCCGTAGTAGATTTATTAATGCTGTATCCAATTCCAGCGAAGGCTGTATCTTCTCGCAAGCCTGAAATTACCCATGGGATACGACAAGACTTTACATATACAGCAAGGGACAATGCCCACATTATTTGACAGCGCAAATCACTTTCAAGTGTTTTTTCTCGAACAAATTGCGTTGCAATATTCTTTTGAACAGCATATGCCTTAACGAAATTATGCAAATCATAGTTTTCAAAACCATCTGAAAATGAGGTTAGATGTTCATATTCCTTGGGTATATAGATAAGTATAACATCAGTTTGTTGTGAGCTTAGTTTCTCAAGCTGATATGCAATGCTACGTCCGAATTCTTTTGCTGCCACTTTTATGTCAGTATTATTTGTGGAATTTATACTTAGCCATTGCGGTGCAGTTGTTAATGGGATATTTAATCCAACCTTAAAAGCACTATAGAAGCCAGGAAACGGAAGGACATAATCAACATTGAAATTTACAGAGTGTTTACTATTCAATGCATTTAAAAAAGCATAAAATGCAGGAGAATGGTTCTGTGGACAAAGCACTCCTATGTTAATTGATGATCGCAACACCTTGTCATTTAAAGGAAAGTCATACGGGCTATTTTGTGACAATCCTCTCATCGGATGAAAGTCGTTGACCATCTTGCTTTGTTGAGTGTTAAAGAAAGTTAATTCGGGGTCGCGACATTCGATTCCGTTCATGATTACTCTTTTAGGGTTAATCGAAGTAGGTAAATTTAATTGATAGCTTCCCGAACTACTATTTACTCCAATTAATGCGCTATTCGCACCAAAAGTAAAAGCGAATTTATCTTTACTCTCAACAGGAAAATATGTTTTTATTGTTCTGTTACCCACAAGAATTCTTATCCATTCATCAATATAATTATTAATAAAAAGATTCGGCTTGGTGCCATTAATCCTTGCCGAAAACGAATCCGCAAACGATTTAACGACAGATTTTGTATATGCATCTGAATCCTTAAAGTGGTATGCTGGCACAAAGGATAAGTATGTATATTTGTAGTCAAACTCTAATGATAATCTAACGCCGAGATATGCATGAATTGGAATGTTGTCAATTCGATAAAAAAATGTCTTTTTAACATCTATTGAATCCCAAATTTTATCTTTTGAGAAGGAAAGCCCATTTTTTTCAGCTAATATTCTTGTTGCTGCGCGAAGTAACAGTTCCCTAAAAGTTTTGTTTTGAAGCATAAGCTCTCTGGTAAATGGTGTAACATCGATATTCCCTATTAGTCTTTCTGAACATATTTCGGCTATTTTTTCTTTCGCGCCCCAAGCATATACTAAGTCCTTATAAGGAATCGCAATTATGTTGTGTTCTGAAAGTGAGTTGCAAATGCTCCACGGCTTTTCATCAGCAGAATATTTCAATTTGAATTGATAGCAAGTAGATGGAAAGTTTATCGGATACAAATTCGTTTGAACAATTTTTTTAAGCGTGCCTACCGATTCTTGGAAAGGTGTTGAAGTAAGGTCTGTATGTTCTCCTAATGTATTTAAAAGAGAATCTATCTGACTAAGAAAAGTAGTGTTATCACTCATACAGTGCCGTGATAAAAGAAGCATGGTTTTGTCGAATCCATCCGTAGGGATATAGAAACTCTGTCTTCCATTGGCAGCTACAACATTTAATAATTCTTCGACCGCAGAAGGACAATTTGTCCCATATCCACACCAATATAATCTACCTGCTCCAGGTTGGGAATACGCTTCTCTTAATGCTGCCATTAGTGATATGTCGCGTCCACTATATCCAATGACGATAAGATTTCTTTTTGCAAGTTCATATTGTAAAGCTTTTATTAGCATATCACTCTGAGAGTCAAGTTCAGTTGCAGTATTTTTTAATGCTCCATATTTGTAATCACCGTGAAGTGCTACGCAAAGTAATTCTTTATCCACATCAGATCTGTGAATGCGCTCTTGTGATTCTAAAGTAACTTCGACAGGTGTCAAATTGTATTGATGTGCTGTTTTCACGGATAAACCATCAAAGTTAGTAGTCCAAACACTCTTTATCCACCCCAGTTCAGCAAGCATAGCAGTTAGATGATACCCTAAACTTGGAATCTTATTTTCAGTTAAATGTTGAAAGTATTTTCTACGGTCTTCCTCAATTGGATATGCCTTTTCAGCAAAGAATGAGTATTCTTCATCAGAGTTTGCAGGCGGATAAACCATTTGGAAATCCAACCAATTTTGAATTGATATACGGTAAGCGTAAAATCGGGCATCACCTAGCGGGAAGTAAGACCTACTGATACAATAAGCTACGAAAACTTGAAAAACCACAAGTGGTAAGTCAAGGAGTGGATGAGTATCAGTAGGATGAACACAAGAGAAGTAGCAGCAGAA
>JAHDPO010000067.1 GCA_018434325.1 Clostridia bacterium
AAAAATTGCACAAAATAGCCTGAGATTGGCCTCGATTTGGCTAAAAGAGGTCTCAGCTGCTGCTGCAATTCACCCACAAACGCAAAAATTGTACAGGCCGAATCCGAAAAACACATACAAACGCAAAAATTGTACATCTGCGCCCCAATTATCTCAGGATAGCAGAACATCTGCGCCCCAGGATCTTCCGATAGCAGATTGAATCTGCAGGATTGAGTCCGTAAGACAGAATCGCCTCACAACCTCATTTGTTTGCACACTTGGGTCAGCGCCGCAAACGAATTGCGGCAGTCCCTCCAGTAGAGCTATTACCAAGGTCTTGCTTTCTCCAGCCAGCCCCGCTCTTGCCAATAAGCCACATCGGCAGCATTAAAGCCCATTTTCTTCTGCATGTATCTCATCACATAAAAAAGGCCTTTTACCTTTAATGAAGGATTTACGTCTTTACTGCCGGCCAGAATTTTTTCGGCCAGCTTTTTAACGTCGTCTTGAATTTGCAATTTTATTTTTTCGTTAACGCCGTCCCAATCTGCCGCCCGTATATTTCTGCCAAAGCTGTAGATGCGGGCAACTCCCCAAAAAGTCATGCTGTCCTTCAAATCTTTCAGCGCCGATTTCGTTCCCGCCCCGGCCGCCGTAGATATGAGAAGGGCCTGCTTCTTGAACATTCCTGCACTTGGCTGATGGGGCATCCACCGGTAACCGAAATGATCAAGAAAGGCTTTCATCTGACCCGGCACATGGTAGACATAAACGGGAGCCGTAAAAATAAGTAAATCAGCTTCCTCCACGGCTTCCGTTATGGGTTTGAGATATTGATAATCCGGACATTTTGTATAGTCGGTGAAGCATTGCCAGCAGCCCCGGCAAAAGTTCGGCATATCTTGAGGCAGAAAAAATTCCCTGACGTTATCTCCCCTGGATAGTAGTCCAATAAACTGTTGGGCGATATTGTAGGTGCTGGATTTTGTTTTGCGCTGAGTGCCGTAAATAACGGTGATCTTCATTTTCTTCCCTCTTTATACCGCCTATGTGCTAAATGAGTCCTATATTGTCAATAATAAAGTAAAAAACCAGAGGTACAATATGACTTATTTAATCATTGCCTTCCGGGTTATTTCCATTATGGCCCTATTCCTATTTCTGATTTTAAAAACCGGCAGACGTAAGCTTGGGGAGCTGCCGGTTTACGACTTTTTATCGGTTCTGGTAATCGGCAGCGTCATCGGAGCCGACATTGCAGAAACGGATATCCCCCATATGCCCACCTTGTTTGCCGTAACGCTGATCATCGTTCTGCAATTTTTAGTAAGCAAGCTGCTGATCAACAACAAAAAAATCGCCCGAAAAATTACCTTCGGCCCCACTATCATCATCCAGAAGGGACAGTTTATCAAGGCCAACATGGAAAGGCTGAAATACCCCGTAGAAAATGTGCTGATGGCTTTAAGAGAAAAGGACATATTCGATTTGAATGAGGTGGAATACGCTATTATAGAAGGCACCGGGAATATCAGCGTCTTAAAAAAATCTCAATTTCTGCCCCTGACTCCTGCGGATATGCAGCTGACGACCGATGCAAAAGGCCTGGCTATTCCCCTGATTATCGACGGCCAGGTTCATGACAGGAATTTGGAACAGCTCAAGCGGGACAAAGCCTGGCTGACCTCTCAATTAAGCCAGGGCGGTATTCAGGATTTCAGTGAAGTGTTTTACGCCGATTACTGCCAGGGCGGCAGGTTATATGTATCAAAAATATTGCAGACGGAAAAGGATGATTTTAATTTGTAGTGGATGTTACGTTACGTTTCTTTGCTTCACGATCCAATCTAAACCCTTAGCGAACCGCGAAAGCCACGGGAGGCATAGTAGGATTCCGCTCCGTTGTGGTATACAAAGACGGTATCATAGCGGCGGTCACAAAAAAGGGCCCCGCCCAGTCTCCTGATCGCCGGAGAGGTTTTCACCCAGCTTGATGTTTTCGTATCAAAACTACCCAGCTTCTGCAATCCCCGATATTCTTCTTCCGTTAATAATTCAATACCCATGGCAGCCGCCATATCAATTGCACTATTCTCCGGCTTATGCTCTTTCCTGGACTCAAGCCCTTCACGGTCATAACAAATGCTTCTGCGGCCTTTGGGACTTTCCGCCGAACAATCATAAAAGATATATTCGCCTTTCTTATGATCAAAGCCCACGACATCCGGTTCGCCGCCGGTTCTCTCCATTTCATTAAGAGACCATAACTTTTCCGCATTGGTTTCCAGTCTGGCTTGTATTTTATCCCATTCAAGGCCTTGATGCCGGTGCAGGTTTTCAAAACGAGCTTTTAATGTCCTCAGCAATTCTTCACGCTGTTTTTCCGGCAACTCTTTCTCTCTTTTCATCGTGATAGCTCCAGCTCTATCAGAGCTATCGCCAGCCGAAATGCGTTGAGATTGCGGGAGGCTAAGGTTAATTGCGCCTTGGGCAGGGGCTCTTTTTGGGATAAGGTTACCCGTACCTTTTCTATTTTACGAATTGATGATGATATTGCTTTGTGGGCCCCTTCCAGTTCCTCTTTTGAAAACTCGGCCATCTGCTCTTCCTCCTCCATTGGCTTGGCTGCTTTATTCGATGATTGTAATCTTCTCCTGATTGGGGATGTGAGGCTGAGCGGGCTTTGCCGTATAGCCCAACAAAATGCCAATGCCGCATTCATATCCTTCGGGAAATTTCAAGCGCTTTTTGAATTCCTCGCCTTTGCTGCCGGCAAAAGCCAAGCCTGTAAAACCGCAATGAATATTGGCGATGCCAAGAGAGGTTGCGGCAAGAACTATATTTTGGGCAATGATACCGCAGTCAATAAGCTCCGCCCCCTTTGGGAATGCCTCCTTAATCGCAATGACAATCATGCGGGGAGCGTTGTAGAACAGCTTGCCGCCCCGGTCCAGGATGCGCTGATGCATGGTTTTATCCCCCAGGCCGGCGAGTATTTTCATTCCCTCCGCATCCATTTCCTCAATGATTTGTTTATCTTTCACAACGATAACCTGCCAGTGCTGCCGGTTCATCCCGCTGGGCGCCTGGATGCCCGCCTCGGCGATAGCGAGGAGCTCCTTGTCTTCCGGTATCTGATCGGTAAAATTGCGGCAGGAAAACCGCTCCGCCATTATTTTTAATGTTTCGTTCATGCTCATTATCCTTTCAAGATTTTTCATATCAATTATATCCACTTCTCTAAGCTCGTACCCGGTATGAAATATTTTTTGCGCCGCTGCGGAAATACAGGGAATAACCCTGCCGTTAAACACCGCACTTGAAAACCATTCAGCCTCAAATTCATACCAGTCATCATTTAATCCGGCTTGTTTTGCACTTCCATCCTCACTTATTATTAAAGGGTGTATATCTATATATCCAAATTCAGGGTGGTAGAGTTCAATACGGGACGGACGCCAATCCGTCTCAATCTCATAGCCTTTTTCCTGCAAGGCCGCTAATAAAGCCTCTGTGAATTCTCCATCAAAATCCACATCGATATCCCTATGCTCCCTGTTTTGTTTGCCGGTTAAAATATCTACACCCCAGCCGCCATCTATCCAATATTTTATTTTCAGGCGATCAAGGAAGTCTAAAACTTCCATTAGATTTTCTTTAGTGGTAATTTCTTTTTTGATCATGAAAACTCCTTATACTCATTATAGCATTACCCTTGCAACTCAAATGCTGCAACATCTTCACTGGTATCGGAAGATGTTATTTTTAGCTGAATAAGCTCCGCCGCAAATGGCGAAAAACTTTCCCAAAGAATTGAAAGCAGCTTTTCCTCTTGTCCCGGCTCAACTGAAGCAAGCGTCGTGTGAGGAACCCAGTTCTTTTGCCAAAGAGAATATAGACAGCCTTTATCCGTACAGTAGTCGTCGTATTTCTCACGTATATTTGAGTAGAGCTCCAGCAGGTCATAACTTGAGCTTGGCGCTAAAAAACAAAAGCGGCCATCAGGAAAAAAGCCAAAGTGGTTAAAGAAAATCTTGATCTTTTTATGCTGCGCTGAGACTTGGCCAACCCACTTAGCCAAACCGGCTTCATCCAGATGCGTATATATGCCAAAGGTAATATGAGGCTCATAGGCATCGATTGAGAGACCTTGAATTTTTAACTTTTCTTTAATTCGGTACACTTCCCGGTTAGCCTGGCTATCGAATGTACCCATCACACATAGCGTCCGCAGCTGGCTCAAAATACCACCTCCTTGCTTTACTCTCTATTTTACAATAAAAAGTAAAGGCAGTCGATATTTTACTATCGCCTGCCTAATTACTATTTTGTCTGATTATCTGCGTAAATTTTCATGGCTGCCGCAAGGAATTGGGAAAGCCCTGCCCCGTATTTGTCTACGTTTTCGGTAAACCTTGTATCTGTGATATACATTTGACCAACGCCGCCGAAGGCCTCCGGTGTATATTGATAACCAAAGTTTTTGTTAAAGTGTTGATACATCTTAGCCATGGCTTTTTGCGCCGTCTCGGAGGCCGGATTTTCCTGGCGGATTGCAGCCAGTTCAGTGAACAGCTGATCCATGCCTTTAGCAATGGAGTCTTTTTCCTCTGCGCTTAGCGATGCCACATAGGCATTGCTTCTATCCACGGTTTCGTCACCCCAGAGGCGGCGGGCCTCCTCCTCATAAGGATTGTTGTTCATATCAAAGCCGCCAAATTTTTCAGTCAGGCTCATGGTAATTTCTCCTTTCATTGATTGTATGGATCTGTTGAGCGTATCCAGCATTGTCTCAATACGCTTTTTCTCATGCAAAAGATATTTCTTCTGCAGCTGGAATGCTTCTGCTCTATTGAAGGAAGAGCTGTTAAGCAATTTTTGAATCTTGGTCAAAGGGAAGCCGCATTCTCTAAAAAACAGAATCTGCTGCAGCTGATCCATGTCTTCCTCAGAATATTGGCGATATCCATTTTCCTTATTTCTGCCCGGGCAAAGCAGACCGATAGCATCATAATGATGGAGCGTGCGCACGCTGATGCCCGTTAATTTGGCTACTTCTTTTGCATTCATCGGCGGTATTTCCCTCCTCCCGAAATTTATTATAAGCTATTACGTAACGTCATAGTCAATATTCTTTTTATTACCTTTTTACGATATAAAAAACAGGCTGAGAAAGACGGAAACTCCTCTTTCTGCAACCTGTTTTTTATTTATCTATGTCTTTTCTTCGTCTTTTCTTAGAAAAGTGACAGCTGCTGCCGATCGTCTTCCTCCAAGCAATTCAGATACTCAAACACCGGCTTTACCCCGCATAACAGCTTGTTTTGCTTGCAAAAGTCCCCGATCAGCTTGCCGAGAGCTTTTTCCTTTGGACTGCTAATCCCGTAGGACGAGCCAAAGCTGCGCATATATTGCTGCTTTAGTCCGGGAAAATGTTGATCCAGCTTCTGATAGAAATATTCCCTGTTGCCGCTGCGCAGCGTCATGCCCACACCGAAAGTAATGACTCCATGCACCCCGGCCTCGCCGCAATATTCCAGAAGCCCCTTGATATTTTCTTCTGTATCGTTAATAAAGGGCAAAATGGGAGTCAGCCAAACCACTGTGGGAATCCCGGCCTTTTGCAGCTCTTTAAGAACCTCGAAGCGCCGGCGGGTAGTGGCGACGTTAGGCTCCAGGATGCGGCATAGATCTTCGTCCCAGGTGGTCAGTGTCATCTGCACCACGCATTTGGCCCTGCTGTTGATGCTCTGCAATAAGTCAAGATCACGCAGCACTAAGTCGGATTTGGTAATGCAGGAAAAGCCGAAGCCTTGCCGCTGAATGATTTCCAGACAACGCCGTGTGAGCTCTTCGATTTTCTCGAGGGGCAAATAGGGGTCGGTCATGGCCCCTGTACCAATCATGCAGCGGCTGCGTTTTTTCTTTAAGGCGGCTTCCAAAAGCTCCGGACCATTGCGTTTTACGCCAACATCCTCAAAGGTATAAGTCATACCGTAGCACTCGCTGCGGCTGTCGCAATAAATACAGCCGTGGGTACAGCCGCGATAGAGATTCATGCCGTTTTTGGCGCTGAGGATGGATTTGGCTTCAATGTCATGCACGGCGGAACCGCCTTTCCCGTCATTTTTTCTTGACCCGCAGATCAATCAGCAGCTTCACATCCTCCAAAATTTCTTCAGAGGTAACGGCGATCATCAGCCAGCGTCCCCCGTTATAAACCCGGGTATTGCGGTAAAGCTCCTGCAGGTAGTCCGTGCAGGAGGGCAGCAGCAGCTCCGCCTCCATCGCTTCTTTGCTGCCCACAGATACCAGACAAGTGAAAAATCCTTGGGCGGGATAAAGGGTGCAAAGAGCGCGGCTGCTTTTTTTATATTTGAGATTCCATCCCGGCGCACCGGAACAAATGCTGTGCTCCACCGCCGGCGAAACGCCGTAAGTGCGTTCCAGATGTTCACACAGCTGCTCCCACAACGGACTCCCGATATAATCCGCTATCGCCGTTAAGTCAGGCCTGACGCCTTTGCCATACAGCTCATTCCACTCCATAGAATCTCACCTCCGGTAGCTATTTGCCGTTACTTGCTCTGCCAGCGCTTGAGGCTGGGCAAAAACTGCCCCATCATCTGCCGGGCTTGAGCCTCAGTCATGCCGGAATTACCCTCCACCATGTGAGGGACACAGATTTCAATCATTTCGTCCATAGTGCCCTCAAAGGTAAAAGCACCGTTTTCATAGCAGTATTTGCAGTAGTCAGTACTTCTGCTGCCGCCGGCTTCCAATCCGTAGAGCTCATCCGTCTCCCCCATAGGCATACCGCAGCTTTGGCAAAACTTTTGATTTTCATAATTCATATGATCCCCTCCTTAGCTTTGTTCTCATTCTATCAAAGTTAAGTTGACAGCTGTCTGTCAGGTTATATGATGGTCGGCAATTTTTTGTGCATATTCCCCAAGAATCCGCCGCAGATCACCAGGCTCCAGCACCTCCACCTCGGCGCCAAAAGAAAGAAGGTAGCCCACCACCCAGCCGTCCATGGGAAAATCCACCTCCACCAAAAAACTGCCCGCCGGCTCCGGCGTAATGCTGTTGCGGTTAAATTCATCATAAACACGGAAAGCCAGACGTTTTGCTATACGCAGCTTAAGATGCACCATGGGAAAAGACGGCTCCTCGGCGTCGAGAGGCGGGAGATCATCCTGATAATTCTCGCTAAAGGTTTCGCCTATGGACAGCGCCTCGACGATTCTCCCCACTTTAAATAGGCGAAAGTCGCCGGCCTGCAGGCAAAAGCCTTGCAGATACCAATGCTTATCCTTGTAAATCAGCTTGAGAGGATGAATCTTCCGCTGTGTTGTTGCGCCGGATGACCCGCAATAGGTGAGCGATAATATCTGCTTGCCCAAAATGGCGGTTTTCAACAATTCGAACCGGGCGGTATCTGTCCTCCCCATGCCCCAGCGGGAAAAATCCACTTCGATCCAGCTATGGGACGGCTTCTGAAAAGCTGCCCCCATCTTATGCAGCAGCGGCTCCACATTCTGATCGGCTGCCTTCATGCTTTGGACGGCAAAAAGCAGTTGGTTCTGCTCTTCATCCGAAAGCAGCGTCTTGTCAAAAGTATAGCCGGGCAGCAGGGATATGCCGCCGCCTTTGCCTGCCGATGCATAAATAGGCACACCGGCCATGGACAGGGTGTCCACATCCCGATAAATGGTGCGCACCGAAACCTCCAGAGCCTGGGAAAGCTCCGGCGCAGTCATCCTTCCTTTAGCCAGCAGCAAATAGAGCAGCTGAAACAGCCTGTCGTTTTTCATCCCACTCACCGGCCTTCATCAGGCGGGCGGTGAAATTTATTCTTTTCGGCCAACAGCTTTTCTTTATTGGGCCGGTTGTCAGCCAACAAAAAACTTGCCCATTCAAAATCAACCTTATCAATGTTTTCTTGCCAATAGATCAGACGCCGGACGTAATACTCGATCTTGTCACGCACCGGCTCCTGATATTCGTCTTTGCCAAACTTGAAAACAAGTGCTGTCAATTCATAAAAAGGCAGTCCTAAGGCATGGGCCTCAGTATGCACGGTCGCTCCGGCATGGCCAATGCCATGGCATAATGCGCCATACACGCTGTCATCAATTTCTTTGGCAACGGCATGAGCATCCAGAATCGCCCGTTTCGCAGCAGGCATCTTGATTTTGCCTTTCGCCCAAGCGTCGCAGAGCTCCAGCGCCATT
The DNA here is from genome assembly GCA_018434325.1 of Clostridia bacterium. Taxonomy (GTDB): domain Bacteria; phylum Bacillota; class Peptococcia; order DRI-13; family UBA5745; genus WRMS01. Next base: position 8,220 of record JAHDPO010000067.1, read on the forward strand.
CTCGGCCGCAGCTCCTGGGGATATTTTTCTTCAAACAGTGCAAGGGGGGCTTGCGCACAATCCAACGCCCACATAACAAGCGTACGACGCTTTTGCTGCCCAATCAGCATTTTAAGCTCCTGCAGACATGCGCTGTCACGGGAAAACAATATCTTATTCTTTTTCTTCAGCTTCTGTTCAACATCAGAAAACAAGATAAACACCTCCAGACAAAAGCGTCCATAGTTTATAACTGCTTTGCGCCTGCTGACGCCTTCCCATAGACCGACGTGTAGGTCAGATTGCCGCCCAGCCGCTCCGACTTCATCAGCTCAATTTTTTTGACAACTTCTCCAAAAGGCTCAATCGTCCACGGCGCAACCTCCGTCACCACCTGGCGTCCAAGGGTGATATGAGGGGTATACTTGCGTTCTTCAAGCAAGAAACCCGCTGCCATCAGCTTGTCCGCCAATAATTCCTGCAAATCTAATAAAGGCTTATTTCGGCTGACTCCTGCCCACCAAATATCGCTGCCCTCACGCTTGAACCGTCCGATACGCTCAATATTAATAGGAAAAGGCTCAAAACAAACGGCATCCATTGCGGCTTTCACGCTGGCTTGCTGTTCTGCGCTGCACTCACCGAGAAACGCAAGGGTCAGATGGAGATTCTCAGGCACGCTGAAATTCCCGCCTTTGGAGCAGTTGCGCAATTCATCGCGTAAGGCAAGCAGACGAGAGCGTGTTTCCGTATTGAAGTTTATGGCAACGAACAGCCGCATATCGGTTCACACCTTTCTTACCGTTTCTTTCACTTTGTGTTTGATTGCCATAATCCATCCTCCTTGCAGTTGGTGTTTAAACCTGACTACGCATGCAGGTATAGCAAAAAGGGTGTCCCTCCTTGGCTTTGGCATACCATACTTTTACCAAACCAATTTGGGCCCCCTTTTTTAGAGCGATACTGGGTATAGGTGTATAGGTTTCGGAAAGGCTTATTTCAGAGCATAATGAAGCTGTACGGAAATAAACATGGTTTTTTCCCGCGACCAGGTATTAAAGGCGCCGCCTGCCATATAAGAATCGGTAGCCGAATTTTGTGCGGTAATCTGAAAGGTACCCAAATCAGCGCCCAGCAGCTTATCCACCTTGCCATTGGCTTTTTCCGCCATGATGTCTATACGAGCCTTGGCGTCTGCTGTAGCTGCGTCAATCAATTCCAATTTTAACTCGCCGAGCTTTGTATAGTAATATTCAGGCGCCCCCGAGGAAAAATTAACTCCCGCACCGATCAGCTCTGTAATATCCCGCGAGATAACTTCAATATTATCCACATCCGTCGATTGAATGGTCAACCTTTGGCTGAGGGAATAACCGACAAGCTCCGAACCTACATTGTAGCCGTTATCATTATAAATCTGCCGGTAATCCGGGCTGATGTCCACCGAGGAAAAAACAATGCTATCTTTGGGGACATTATGTGCAATTAAATACTCTTCAATCGTGCTGGCGTCCTTTTTAATAATTTCGTAGGCCTCTGTGGTAGATTGTCCATAAGCAGAAAAACTGCCCCGCCACACAATTAAATCAGAGCTGAAATCACAAGTTGCCGAGCCTGTGGCACTAATGCCGCCGCCGGCATTTTGCTTATATCCCACAAAACCATTTATCACAAGGGCAGCGGCAATAATTAAACTAACGCCCGCAATTAACGTAGCAATAACACGGCTTCTCATCCACATCATCAATCACCTTATTTCCACATTTTTTAATATTATATCATAATTGTATTTTCATGGCACTATATTTATGAGCTATCATGCAGGGCAAAAAAGTCAGCCCAATGAAGTGACCGGTGACCCAAAAAGTTGAGAGTGGAGTGTTCAAAAATTAAGGTTGTGTTGGGTATTAGCTCTTAATAATACAAGATCGGCAAAGTGGCGCTCCCTATCAAAACATAATTGTGATACAATAATTGAGAATTTATATTTTAATTTAACAAGGATGGCAACTGTATGAAAACAACTACGATTTTATCGTATTTATCCGAGTTGGAATTACATAACGAAAGAGAATGGTACCATGCACATAAAACGCAATACCAACAGGCAGCTACAGAGTTTATTGATTTGTTGCAGCAACTTATTTGGGAAATTGGCAAAACCGATTCCAGCATAATTAATAACGATCCTCATGATCTAACTTTCAAGCTGGTAAGAGATACGCGCTTTAGCCATGACAAGTCACCGTACAATCCGGCTTTTAGAGCTCACATTTCTTCAAAGGGAAAACTCCCTATTCCGGTTGGCTACTATATAAAGATTCAGCCGGGGAATCGTTCGTTTTTAGGTGGCGGATTATTTGCCGATATGTTTAAGGATGCAACAAGCATGGTTAGAGATTATATTGTCACGCATGGCTCCGAGTGGTCGGAGCTCATCAATGAAAAGTCTTTTCTGGAGACTTTCAGCGTAAAAGGAGAATGCTTGAAACGCGTTCCTCACGGTTATGATTCATTGCACCCGCAGGCTGAGTATCTTAAAAATAAGTCTTGGTATCTGGAATATCCCATATCGGATGAGCAACTTCAAAAGGATTCATTTATTGATTTTGCGGCAGATATTTTTGTGCAAATGCAGCCCTTTAACCGTTTTATCAACAAAGCTCTTTTGGGCTTTGTGATGCCGGAGCGATAAAACCAAAGAGAAAGGGATAAGACATATGCAGATAATGAGGTGTATGGTAAGCAAAAAGGCATATGAGGATAATGAGATTGTGCCTATTCTGCCACAGCAAATTTTCGGTGAAGTGAGTGTAAGAGCGCAGGAAGGCATGATCGATTCAGAGGTAGAGGTTAAAGGCGAACCATATTATATTATGGAATTTAACCTTGCTCTTGATATTGATCTTGATGATATCAAGTCAGGCCACTACGAAAAATAAGCCTGATGCGAAGCTGCCATATGTGAATTGGGCCAGCTGACTGCTCAATTTTGCAGGTTTGTAGTGAAGTGTACCCTCGGGGTAAGGCGGGATAGAAAATGTGCAAAATTTCAAGTTTAAAGTGTCTGAAACTTGCTTTAATGAGGCTAAGCACTGCTTTTTGACTTTATTTAGTGTTGTGCTTAGAGGCAACGCACTATTTCAAAAGGGCAACACACTTTAAACTTGCAATTTTGCTCAAAATCGCTTCTGCCTGCATCACATATCAGGGGGAAAACCTGCAAAGTTGAGCAAAGTTGACCACTCAACAGGAAGTCACCCTCACCGGTGAGGTAACAGGGATGGGGGAGGTAAAGGTTTTCGATGTGGAGCACCAAAGTATGGTCCACGCCGCGAAAAGGAGCTGCCGCAAATTACGACAGCCGCCTGGTACGGATAGACAGGGATACTCTCACTCAGCCTTGCGGCTGGCTCGAGACTGCGACTAAGGCTCGCCAATCCAAGCGATGCAAGCCAAGTCTTCGACCAATCCCTTGGCGCCGTATCCAGGGTTCCTCCATAGCAAAACCCATAGATAAACAAAGGACCGTGCATTCAACACGGTCCTTTGTTATGTACGGACAGACAGGGATTCGAACCCTGGATACGCTATTAACGTATACACGATTTCCAGTCGTGCGCCTTAAACCAAACTCGGCCATCTGTCCAGAAAGCTTATTCACTTTGCCGACTTAAAAAAGACGGCTTCGATACCTATACGATATTAACGGAAAAGGCCAGCTTTGTCAAGGGTTTACGCGGAAAAAAATATTCAGTATTATACCCAAGTCACCTGCCTAATTCTCTCTCTATTAGCGCTGCCGCAATACGGAATGCCTTAATTCTGCGTATAAGCAGCGTATGCTGAGAAGTCCCTTCTTTTAGCTTCGGCAATACCTTTTCACATTTGCCGATTGTTGAAACAATGGCTCGGATAGCTTCCGCCAATTCTTCCTGCGTAAAATCATCCATTTAATTGCTCCTCCCTCATCCCCTTGATTCTGATTGTGGAATATTCATACCTATTATATCTTAAAAAATCCGCTGTAAAACAGATCCCAGAAAAAATCAGGGATTGATTGAGGAATGGCTGTTTCCAGCTTTCCGGAGACCTAGACGCGTGGCTGAGCTTTGCTAAGCATCAGCACCCGACAATGTACAAACCTGCCGGAGATCAGGTTACGGCCTCCAATACTCCCGACTCCTCAGAACCCCGCTCCCGCGCCCAACGCTCCACTCCGCCCCGCCCCGCTCCCTGTTCCATTGTCGCTATGCAGATTTAAGCTCTTCAGATTGTAGTGGACTTTTAGCCGCTTTATCTTCTTTTCTTAAAAACCCCGGTATGAGGGGTTTTTGTTCAAAATTTACGGTTGTATGTGTTTTCCAGTTGAAGCCTGTGCAAAATTTACCCTTGTACGTAATTTGCAAAGGCTTCTAAGCCAAATTCAGGCCGATTTTGTGCAATTTTTACGGTTGGGTGTAAATATCCCCTTTGCATTTTACCTACTAACGCAAATTTTGCTCATCTGATCCGGGACAATCACATATAAC
>JAHDPO010000039.1 GCA_018434325.1 Clostridia bacterium
CTGCGCCAAAGGCGCAGGCAGAATAGCATATATGCCAATCTGCGTGGGCAAAGCCCACTATAGCTATTTATGTGGGCTTGCCCACTGCCGCACTCTGTGCGGCAAATTAAAAACTAAAGGTTTTTAATTGCAGATTAGTATTATAGCAGATTTCGATATTCCCTTGCACCATACATCACACGCATAATAAGGATTTCCTTCTGCATTTGATCGACCAAATGAAACACCAGATAATTTTGGATAATCAGCTTTCGGTAGCCTCTGGAAGCCAGATAGGGATCATTAACCTCAGAGCCGATGAATGGAAATTCCTTTAAACGATTAATGGATTCCTCCATTTCATTCAATAATTTCAAGGCCGCCTGCGGGCTTAAAAGAACGGTACTAATATAGGTATCAATATCGTCTAAGTCCTCATAAGCCAGTGGTGTATAACGTATGCGGTATAATTCACTCTCCATGTTTGGCCTTTAGCCGCTTAAAAACATCATCTCCATTTAGAAGGGGAACACCCTCTTCAATTTGAGATTCGGCAGCTCCGAGTTTCCGGTAGATATCCAGAAGTCCCAGCTGTTTATCATAAGTATCCATGCTCATTATAACAAGGTGGCCGCTGCCATTTTTTGTAATAAAAATAGGCTCGTTTTTCTTATAGCATAGATCAGAAATCTTGCTGGTATCTCTTAAATCAGCTATCGGTCGAATTGTAGGCATGCCAATCAACTCCTTCCCTGCCAATAATATAGCATAATTACTACACAAATTCAATCATAATTATGACCTAATTTTCTGCTATCTTCACATATTGGGGCCGGCGTTTTTCAAAATAGCAGAGATAACGAAAGCCGGCAGCTAAAGCAATTTCTAATCCTTGAGGAATGCCGGAGCCTACTCGCTGGGGAACGTGGGCGTCGGCTCCCAAAGTGAGCTTTTCGCCGCCCAGTTCTTTAAAGCGTTGAACCCAGCGGGCTTCCGGCAAAGTATGAGAAGGGTTTTTGACTATACCGGAGGTGTTCAGCTCCATGGCCAGGCCTTTTTCGGCTATGGCTCTGACTATGGTATCCAGATGATCGTCCCAGCGCCGGAAAGGATAAGGCTCTTTTTGGCGCTCCATAATATAGCGAAAGGGGTAGGTCAGGTGGGAAGCGCTGTCAAAAAGGCCCCAGCGGATAACGTCCAATAAGCTGGTGAAGTAAATTTCCAATTCTTTATTTAAGTCATAATCCTTATCAGCCGGATCATAAAAATAGATGTCCCGGCGGCCGGGGGCATTGTGCATAGAGCCCAAAACAAAATCAAAAGGATGGCTGGCCAGGATTCTTTCTGCCCTGACGGCGTCTTCCAGAGGCTGGCCCAGCTCGATGCCCGTTAAAAGCCGCAGCCGGTCCTTATATATTTCCTTAGCGGCCTGGATATCCTTTACGGACTTCTCCAAACCGCCGTCAAAATCAAAGTATTCTCCCTCAAAACCGCCTACTTCGTAATGATCGGTGATGGCATATATGGCTATCCCTTTTTTTATGGCTGCTTCACACATTTCCTGCACAGGATGATTGGCATCCATGGAATTTTCGCTATGGCTGTGCAGATCCATAGGCAATGAATAAGACATGCAGCTGCTCCTTTACGCATTGTTAAATCACGTATTCCATTATATATTATTATTGTCGGTATTGACAAGGCAGTCGGAAGAATGGTAAAATTACCCCAATTTCCACTTTAACAAGATAAAGTAGTAAAGAGATAAATTAATAAAGCAAAAAGCAATAACAAAACGGAAGTAAAGAGGGAACGCCATGAAAAAAGATTATTTAACCACGCCAAAAGGGGCTAAGGATATTTTGCCGGAAGAATGCGAGGCTCAGGATTGGATTGAAACCAGGTTGAAAAAGATTTTTAAAAGCTATGGCTACGGTCAGGTAAGGACTCCGGGCATAGAGTATTTGGATATCTATGCCGAGGCACCGGGCAATCTGGGCAGCGAACATATGTTCAAGCTCATTGATAATGAAGGCAGAATATTGGTGCTGCGGCCGGATTCCACGGCGCCGATTGCCAGGCTGACGGCTTCCCGCCTTAAGAAAAGCTGCAAGCCGGTGCGGCTGTATTATAATCAACGGGTATACCGGCAGAAAGGGCTTTACAGCGGACGCCGCATCGAGACGGCTCAGATGGGCGTGGAGCTGATCGGCGCCAACAGCATCAAGGCTGATCTGGAAATGCTGCAGATGGCCATAGAGGTTTTAGAAAACTGTGGTTTGACGGAGTACCGCATTGAGCTGGGCCACGGCGGTCTCTGCGAACTTTTGATCTCCCGCCTGACGGCAGCGGAAGCCGACAAAGACCAGCTGCGGCAGTTGATTCAGGTTAAGAACTACGCGGCGCTAAATGACTTTTTAGACACCCTGGGGCAAGGCGACGAAATTCAGGTGATTAAATCCCTGCCTAGCCTGTTTGGCGGCCGGGAGGTCTTTGATCAGGCCGCAGAGGTATTTAAAGACCAGGAAACCAAAGAGATTTTAGCCTATATGAAATCTTTGTTCGACGTATTGCAGCAGCTGGGATTAAAAGAAAGGCTGATGCTGGATCTGGGCTTCGTCAATGACAATGATTATTATACCGGTATTATTTTTCAAGCTTATATCCATGGTTTTGGCGAGGCGGTATTATTGGGAGGGCGCTATGACCGGCTTCTGGAACGCTTTGGAGAAAAGCTGCCGGCCATCGGCTTTGGCGCCAATGTGGATCTGCTGACAAAAAACCGTTTGGATACCGGCCAGCAATCGCCGGCGGAGGCGCCTAAGGTTTTGGTATGGGGAGAGCCGGGCTACGAGGTCTTGAGTCTGCAATACGCCAAGACTTTGCGGCAGACGCCGGAGCTGGTGGTGGAAAACGGACTGTTTCAGAACCTGGAGGAGTGTAAAGCCTATGCCGCCGCTAAAGGCATTGGTTATATTCATGTGGTAGGTCAAACCATTGAAATCCTGGAAGCAGGAGGAGCGGGGAAATGAAGCCTTTACGAATAGCGGTAGCCAAGGGCCGGCTGGAAGAGAAAACCTTGGTTTTGCTGGAAAAGATGGGCCTGGACTGCACCGGGGCCAAGGATAAGGGGCGCAAGCTGATTTTGCCCATCGATAAGGGCCGGCTGGAGCTGGTGCTGGCTAAAGCTCCGGATATCGTGACTTACGTGGAGCACGGCGTCTGTGATATGGGTATAGTCGGCAAAGATACCATCATGGAGACGGCTCAAAGCCTTTATGAAGTGATGGATCTTGGCGTAGGCTGCTGCCGGATGATGCTGGCGGCGTATAAGGACAGAGATTTTTATCACGGCTTTGGCATCAAGACGGTGGCGACGAAGTATCCCAACATCGCCAGAGCTTTTTTTGAAAGCAAAGATATGGACGTCAGCATTGTAAAAATAGAGGGTTCCGTGGAGCTGGCTCCTCTTTTGGGCCTGGCTGACGGCATCGTCGATATTGTGGAGACCGGCAGCACTCTGCGGGCCAACGGCCTGGAAGAAAAGGAGCTGATTGCCCATTTGTCTGCGCGTTTAGTGGTAAACATCGCCAGCATGAAAATGAGAAAAGAAGAAATCGACAAGTTGATCAGCCGTTTACGGCTGGCGCTGGCGGATGATAAAGAAGGGGAGAAAAAATGAAAATAATCAAAACCGACGGCCGGGAGGAATTGGCCTTTATTAAAAAATTGAAGGATCGCAACCGGGACACGGACAGCAAGGTCAAAGCCGAGGTGGCTGCCGTCATTGAGGCTGTGCGGCTGGAGGGCGATAGAGCCTGCGACCGTTATACCATGAAATTTGACGGTTTTCTGCCAAAGCTTCGTGAGGTGCCTGCCCAGGTGCTGCAAGAGGCTTTGGCTGCTTTACCGGCGGATCTGGCGGCAGCGTTGACGCAAGCCGCCGCCAATATTCGTGATTTTCACCGTCGCCAGCTGCCCGGCGACTTTGAGGAGCGTAAACCCGGCGGCATAGTTCTGGGCCGCAAAAGCCGGGGCCTCCACCGGGTGGGCTTATACGTTCCCGGCGGCCGGGCCGCTTATCCTTCCACAGTGCTGATGAATGCTATTCCAGCCAAGCTTGCCGGTGTGGGTGAAATTATTATGGTGACGCCTCCCCAAAAAAAAGGCTGGGCCGATCCGGCGGTGCTGGCGGCGGCAGCTTTGGCAGGGGTAGACCGGGTCTTTTTGATCGGCGGAGCTCAGGCTGCTGCAGCCTTGGCTTACGGCACAGAGTCTATTCCCAAGGTAGATAAGATTGTCGGTCCGGGCAACATTTATGTGGCGACGGCCAAGAAGCTGCTTTATGGCGAAGTGGATATCGATATGATTGCCGGTCCCAGTGAGATTTTGATTCTGGCTGATGAAAAGGCCAATCCGGCCTTTGCCGCCGCCGATCTTTTGTCCCAGGCGGAGCACGACACCATGGCTTCGGCTATGCTGGTGACCCATTCTGCGGAGCTGGCTGCCAGAGTGGCCGAAGAAGTGGCCCGCCAGGCGGCGGCTTTGGAGCGCCAAGTCATTGTATCCCAAGCTTTAGAGGATTACGGCGCAATTTTTGTTACCCGGGATCTAGAGGAAAGCATCAGCCTGGCTAATGAGCTGGCGCCGGAGCATCTGGAGGTGATGCTGGAAAATCCCCTGTCTTACCTGGAACGCCTTCATAATGCCGGCTCCCTCTTTTTAGGCAATTATACGCCGGAGCCTCTGGGGGATTATTTTGCCGGACCCAATCACGTCTTGCCTACCGGCTTTACCGCCCGGTTTTTCTCCCCCTTGTCTGTGGAAAGCTTTTTGAAGTATTATAGTTATACGTATTATCCCCGGGAAGAATTGCTGGCGGCGGCTCCCCTTATCCGGCGGCTGGCTGTCCAGGAAGGGCTGACGGCTCATGCCGGCGCCATTGCCATCAGACAGGAGGAAGACAGATGACCTATGAGCTTAATCAAAAGGTAAAGGAGCTCGTTCCTTATGAACCGGAGCTGGGCAAATTTACCGTCCGGCTGGACGCCAACGAATCCTTTTTGCCCCTTCATCAGGATATTAAAAAAGACATGATGGCTCTGGTCAAAAAAGTTGCCCTTAACCGTTATCCCGATTCAAAATCAACAGACTGCTGCCAAGCTTTTGCCGATTATTACGGCATAGATTCTTCTTTTGTTACGGCAGGCAATGGTTCCGACGAGCTGATCGATCTGATTCTCGGCGGTTTCTTTGCCCGGGGCGAAAAGCTCCTGATTACTGAGCCAGACTTTTCTATGTATAGGTTTTATGCCCAAAAGGCGGAACTGCAAGTGATCAGCTATCAAAAAACGGCAGATTTCCGGATCGAGCCTCAAGCCCTTATTGATCTTGCTAAAAAAGAAAATTGCCGGGGCCTGATTTTCTCCAATCCCTGCAATCCTACGTCCCAGGGGTTGAAAAAAGGGGCTTTACGCATGATCCTGAAAGCTTTGCCGGATACCTTGGTGATTCTGGACGAAGCTTACATGGATTTTTGGAATCAAAGTATACTTTCCGAGGCGGCGGAATACGATAATCTGATTATTTTGCGGACATGCTCTAAAGCCATGGGGGGAGCGGCTATCCGGCTTGGCTTTGCCGTCTGCCCGTTGCCGCTGACGGCAGCTATCCGGGCCCTGAAATCCCCTTACAATGTCAATGGCCTGACTCAGGCGGCAGGACTGGCCTTACTGAAGCGGCAGGATATTCTTAAGGACGCCTTGGCGGATATTTTGGCCGGCCGGGGCTTTTTGGCCGGGGCTTTGACGAAGCTGGAACAGGAGTGGCAGGATACGCTCCTGGCTTTTTCTTTAGTGCCGGAGTCGAAAACCAATTTTTTAGTGCTGCGTTTCCGGGACAAGAGCAAGCATCGGGAAGTTGCTGATTACTTAAAACGCAAAAAAATATTGATACGCTGCTTTCCGGATTTCCTGCGGATTACGGTAGGCAGCCCCGAAGAAAACCAGGCTTTTCTGGCGGCGCTGCGAAAAATGGCGGCTCTTAAAAAGTATCAAAGAAAAGCAAATAACGCGCCAAAAAACGAGTAGGGGAGGAAAGCAAAGTGGAGAAGCAGGAAAGAACAGGCCGCTGCCTGAGAAAAACAAAGGAAACCGATATTGCTGCGGCAGTCAACATCGACGGCCGGGGCCAGGCCGATATCAGCACCGGCATCGGCTTTTTTGACCATATGCTGACGGCTTTGGCTGTGCATAGTTCTATAGATCTATCCCTGAGGGCTGTGGGAGATATCCAGGTGGACGGCCATCATACGGTGGAGGACTGCGGTATTGCCTTGGGACAGGCTCTCAAAGAGGCCTTGGGCGATAAAGCCGGCATCAATCGCTTCGGCCAGATGCTTCTGCCCATGGATGATGCTTTAGCTCAGGTGGCTTTGGACATCAGCGGTCGGCCCTACCTGGTTTTTAAGGCCGCCTTTACGAATCAGCTGATTGGCAGTTACGATACCTGTCTGACGAAAGAGTTTTTTCAGGGGCTGGCCGTTTCTGCCGGTATTACTTTGCATATCCGGCTTTTAGAAGGGGAAAACGATCACCACGCTTGCGAGGCTATATTTAAGGCTTTTGCTCACAGCTTAAAGCAGGCAATGACCTTAAACGGAGCCAAGGAAGTATTATCATCAAAAGGAGTGTTGGCATGATCCTTTTACCGGCCATTGATATACAGGGCGGACGGCCTGTCCGCCTTTACAAAGGTGATTTTGCTACGGTCCACGAGGTGGCGGAGGATGCCTTTGCTGCTGCTTGCTGCTTCAAAGCGGCCGGCGCTTCCTGGATCCATATGGTAGATCTGGATGGCGCCCGTTCAGGCCGCCGGGAAAACAGTGAAATTTTCATCAGGATAGCCCGGGAAAGCGGCCTTTTGGCAGAACTTGGCGGTGGTATCCGGGATATGGAGACGATAGAATATTATTTAAATCATGGCATAGAGCGGGTGGTTTTGGGGACGGCAGCCATCCGCCAGCCGGATTTGGTCAGGGAGGCTATCGCCCGCTACGGCGCTCGAATCGCCATTGGCATTGATGCCAAGGACGGCAGGGTCATGGTGGAAGGCTGGCTGGAAGAAGGGGGAGCCGACTACCTTGATTTAGCGAAGCAAATGGCTGATTGGGGAGCAGGAGCCTTGATTTTTACGGATATATCCCGGGACGGCACGCTGACAGGACCCAATCTGGCCCAATTAAAGGCGCTGAAAGAACAGGTTGACTGCCCGGTTATTGCCAGCGGCGGTGTTAAAGACTTGGCCGATATTAAGGCATTAAAAGAATTGGATATTTATGGAGCAATCTGTGGTAAAGCCATCTATGAGGGCACCCTTGATTTGGCGGCAGCTCTTGCCTTGCTGGCATAATATTTGCTATAGCATAGTTTCTGAGAATTGCTGTATCTTTTGGACATAAAGATAAGGGGGTATACTCTTGGAGGGTCGAAGAAACTATAAGGTACGTTTGGGCAGTATTGTCAGAGGCTTGCGCCAGCAGGCAGCCAAGGCCAAAGAGACGGAGGAGCGGCTTTATGCCGTGTTTAATTCCGCTCAAGAGGCTATAGAGGTAGCGGATAAGGATGGCATATTGATTTATCTCAATAAAGCTTTCACTGACGTAACCGGTATTCTGCCGGATAAACGGCTGGGAACTAATGTATTTGACGTTTCGCCGGATGGCGCTTTAGCCGAGGTTTTGCGGACCAAAAAATCGGTTTTTGGCAAAATGATGGTTACGGAAACCGGAGTAGACGTTATGTGCAATGCCTCCCCAATTATCGTAGACGGCGTTATGACGGGGGCCGTGGTGGTGTTCCAGGATATTTCCGATATTAAACGGCTGGCTCGCTGCCTTGATGAGAATAAAGCGGAGCTGTACAATTTAAAGAAAGGCTTCAATGACTTGGCGGCAGCCCGCTATTCCTTCGGCGATATGGTGGGTCAGGACCCGGAGCTGCTCCGCTGTATCGATCTGGCCAAAAAAGTAGCCCGCAACTCTTCCACAGTATTGATCACCGGCGAAAGCGGCACCGGCAAGGAGGTGCTGGCTCATGCCATCCACAGCTACGGCATCAGGGCGGATAAGCCCTTCATAAAAGTGAACTGCGCCGCCATTCCTACTCAGCTACTGGAAAGCGAGCTGTTCGGCTTCGAAAAAGGCGCTTTTACCGGCGCTAATACCACAAAAATCGGTAAATTTGAGCTGGCCAATGAAGGAACGATCCTGCTGGATGAAATCGGCGATATGGCTCTGCCTCTTCAGGCGAAAATTCTCAGAGTCATTCAGGAAAAAGAAGTGGAGCGTCTGGGCTCCAGCAAACCGCGGCTCATCGATGTCCAGATCATTGCCGCCACCAATGCCAACCTTATGGAAAGCATCCAAAAAGGCACGTTCCGCCAGGACCTTTATTACCGGCTTAATGTCATCCCTCTGCGGCTGCCGCCTTTACGGGAACGGCGCCAGGATATTCTGCTTTTGGCAGACGAGATTTTAAAAAAGAAAAACCGCCGTTATAATAAGAATTGCGCCCTGAATAGCCAGGCTCTGCAAAGGCTGGTTGATTACGATTGGCCCGGTAATATTCGGGAATTGGAAAACGTCCTGGAACGGGCGGTGCTGATCGCTGATCATAATCAGATCATTGGCTCCGATATGCTGTTTATTTATCTGGCTGCTAACCGAATAGAGCCGGAAAAAGAAAATACGATTTCTTTAGCCGTAGGAGAAAAGGCCTTGATCGAGCGTTCACTGCAGCTTTACGGTACGGATATGGAAGGCAAGCGCCTGGCGGCGGAAAAGCTGGATATTTCTTTAAGCACTTTATACAATAAAATGAAGAAATATGAAATTTCCAGTGCTTACAAAAATAATTCTAAAAATCGAAAATAAAAATGGCTTAAATTCAAGGAAAAATTCACGCTAAATTAAAAAATTCTATTTTATTAGAAATTTCAGTCCTGTAATTTCTAATTTGCCATAGAAAATCACCGCAGTGGGGAAAGCCGAAGGGTAGTTTTTATAGATTGCAAAAATATTTTTTCTAAAGAAAGCCGAAATTTCTAAATAAAGAAATTAAATTTCTACCTTCGGATTGTCGAAAAAATCGACAAAAAATCAAAATAAAGGGACTTTCCTTAATCTAACCGCAAAGAAATTTTATAAAAACTAGAATAAACGACAAAGCCTGGGACAAGCCGGGCTTTTTTTCTTGGCATGAGCCTTGCAATTTACTTTAATCGTTGTGCGCACAACAAAAAAGTAAAGGAGTGAGGCTATGTATATCGTCATTATACCTATGGTTGTTATGATCGGCATCGTTCTCATCAAGAAGATCCCCTACATCGGCGGTAATATTCAGATAGCATTAATATCGGCAGGTTTGCTCTCCTTGATCCTTGGCGGCATTTATAATCCTATAAATTGGCTGCAAGCATGGATTTCCGGTGTTGACCGGATTGCCTGGGTTATCTTTTTATCGGTCTTTGGCAGTATCTATGCGGAAACGCAGACCAAGATGGGCGCACTGGAAACAGTGTTGGGCAGCTTGCGGGCCCGGTTTGGTCATTCTCCCCGGGGCTTGATTGTTACGGTTCTTATCGCTTTAGGCATCGCCGGCTCTCTTTTGGGCGATTCCATCGCGGCTGCTACCGTTGTCGGCGTCCTCACCGTCAAATCCATGGCGGATTTGGGTCTTAGCGGTGAACTGATTTCCGGTATTATCGTTATCGGCGCCAGCATGGGCTCCATTATGCCTCCGATCAGCCAGGCTATCTTCCTTTCAGCCTCTCTCTTAAACGTCAATCCTGACGGTCTGGTGCAGATTTCTTATGTGACCGTAGGCTTGGGTATTATTTTCTGCTGCTGGTTTGTGGCCACATTCTATATCAAAAAAGATGTGCGGCTGCCGGAAGAATTGATCCCGAAAGAAAAGGCCAGCCAGATTCTGTCTCGTCGCTGGAAAACCTTAATTCCTCTTTTGGTTCTTTCCACATTGGTCATCCTCCGTTCCATTCCTTTCCCCAACGGCTTCCGTCTTGACCTGATTAAGATGACCCTGGATCTGATCCACATCGGCGATAAGACTTTCCTGGGCTGGATCGGCGGCATTACCATTCTGAAAGGCTTTTCCAACATCATCGTTTTGGCGATTATTATTGCAGCTATTATCGCTTTTGCCTTTTACGCTGAAGTGCGTAAAGATGCCGGCGCCGTTTTCATTCAAGGTTTAAAGAATGTCAGAACTAGCGCCAGCGTTCAGTTGTGTACCGGTTTGATGCTGGGCGGTTTCTATGCCGGCGGTCAAATTGAAGCGGTAAAGAATTTTGCTATGGGCCTTAATGCAACTATGCTGAAATGGGGCGGCGCCGGCGCCTTAACGATTTTGGGCATGCTGACCGGTACGCAATCCACGGCTCAGACAACGATCTTCTCTTTCTTGGGACCAACACTGGTTGAGATGGGTATCAATGCCAATCAGGTTGGCGTATTTGGTTCCCATGTGGCTGCTGCTGGTCAGGGCTTGCCTCCTGCCGATCTGCTGACCTTTGTGGTAGCCGGTCTTATCGGCGGCATGTTGAACCGGAAGGTTGATCCTCTCAAGTCGATGATTTACTCCTCCGTATTTTGTTTCTGGCTGTTTATTGCCGGCATGATCGTGCTGTATATCTAAAGCTTTATTGGCCCGATTGAAGTAATAGAGTAAAACCGGGACTTGCGCTGAGCAAGTCCCGGCTGATGAATATAGGAAAAAAGGAGTGAATGGGAAAAATGACTATCGTTTACGGCAACACCCCCAATTATGGCCAGCCTATTGGTATTTTGATGCTGGAGACCCATTTTCCCCGGGTACCGGGAGATATTGGCAACGCTACTACTTTTCCTTTTCCTGTGGTGTATAAGGTAGTCAAAGGGGCCGATTCCACCCGGGTGGTGTTGCAGGCTGATCCCACATTGATCCAGCCCTTCGTGGAGGCCGCCAAAGAGTTGGTAGACGAAGGCTGCCGGGCGATTATCACCAGCTGCGGCTTCATGGCTATCTTCCAAAAAGAGATGGCTGCCCAGCTCAGTGTGCCGGTGATTTCTTCCAGCTTGCTGCAGGTGCCGTTAGTGTCCTCGATGCTGCAGCCCGGCAAAAAAGTAGGTATTTTAACGGCAAAGGCTTCCTCCTTGGGAGAAAGGCATTTTGAGGGCGTAGGCATCTCTCATGTTCCCAAAGTGGTATACGGCATTGAAGATACGGAATTTGGCAAGGTATTCTTTAATGGCCTGGATCATATCGATATTGATTTAGCCGAAAAAGAAATGCTGGGCGTAACGGAAAAGATGCTCAGAGAAAACCCGGATATTGGCGCTATTGTTTTAGAATGCACCAATATGCCGCCTTTTGCCAGGGCGATTCAGCAAAAAACCGGTTTGCCGGTTTTTGATATCATCACTTTAATCAAGTATGTACACGGAGCTTTAGTAAGCCCGCAATATTTTGGACACATGTAAATCGTATTGGACTGCGTGTTAATTGAAAGGGAGGCGTTTCATTTCCATGAGCTTATCGGGAGAACGAAGAATCCAGGAACATCCGATACTGCCGGAAGTAGACCGCAAACAAGTGACTATCTATTTTGATGGTCAAGCCATCAGCGCTTATGAGGGCGAGCCCATAGCGGCCGCCCTGATGAGCGCCGGTGTGCGGTCTTTCCGGCGCACAGTAAAAAGAGGGGAGCCCAGAGGTATCTTTTGCGCTATCGGGCGCTGTACGGACTGCATGATGATTGTCAACGGCAAACCGAATATCCGCACTTGCGTTACGCCGGTAGAAGACGGGATGCAGGTTTCCCGGCAGCTGGGCTATGGTAAGGCGGAGGAGGCGGCAAAATGAGAAAAATGGAAGCGGATATCGCTATTATCGGTGCAGGTTCGGCCGGTCTTTGCGCAGCTATCCAGGCTGCGGAGGCAGGCGCCGACGTGGTGGTTTTTGATGAAAATCAGTTGCCCGGCGGGCAGTTATTTAAACAAATTCATAAGTTTTTTGGGTCCCGGGAGCATCAAGCTGGGGTGCGAGGCTTTGAAATCGGCCAGCAGCTTTTAGAGGATGTGAAAAAAAGCGGCGCTAAGGTCATGCTGGACAGCGTGGTATACGGATTGTTTGCTGAAAACAGCCTGGGAGTAATCGCCGAAGATAAATATCATTATGAAGTAAAGGCGAAAAAGATCATTATTGCCGCCGGCGCCAAAGAAAATTATATGGCTTTCCCCGGCAGCACTTTGCCCGGCGTCATGGGGGCGGGTGCGGCCCAGACCATGATCAATGTCAACCGGGTCCTGCCCGGCAAGCGCATCGTTATGCTGGGCTCCGGCAACGTTGGGCTGATCGTTTCTTATCAGCTGATGCAGGCGGGAGCTCAGGTTGCCGCCGTAGTGGAGGCTGCTCCCACCATTGGCGGTTACGGTGTCCATGCCGGCAAAATCCGCCGGGCCGGCGTGCCCATCCTCACCGGCCATACCATCAAAGAGGTTTATGGCAAGGAAGAGGTGGAGGGCGTTATTTTAGCCCAGTTGGATGAGAAATGGCAGATGATCCCCGGCACTGAGCAGGACATCAAAGCCGATACGCTATGTCTGGCTGTAGGCCTTAATCCCATGACGGAATTGGCCTGGATGGCCGGCTGCCAATTTACGCACATACCTGCTTTGGGCGGCCATGTGCCTCTCCACGACCACAATATGGAAACCACCAAGCCGGGCGTCTATGTTGCCGGCGATATCACCGGTGTGGAAGAAGCCTCTTCCGCTATGGAAGAAGGCAAGTTAGCGGGAATTGCTGCCGCTGCCGCCCTCGGTTATCTTAGCCAGGAAGAGGCGGCGGCCAAAAAGCAGGAGGTGCTGCGCCGCCTGGATATGCTGCGCACAGGCCTCTTTGGCGAAAAACGTAAAGCTGCCAAGGAGCGGCAGATGGCCGAGATGGTCGGCTACCAGGCTGTGACGGCAGAAAAAGGCGGGGTGAAGTGATATGGTGAAAACAGGTGTAGCCTATACCGGCGTGCCCTCTAAGGAAGAACTGGCCAAAATCCCGGGAATGCCCAGTGAGGAAAGGATGGCCAAAGGAGCGGTAGCGGTGATCGAATGTGTGCAGGAGATTCCCTGCAACCCTTGTGAAGCCGCCTGTCCTTTTGGGGCGATCAGAGTAGGGGAGCCCATTACTTCCCTGCCGGTATTGGATGAAGAAAAATGCACCGGCTGCGGCGCCTGTGTGGCGGCCTGCCCGGGCTTGGCTATTTTTACCGTAAATATGGCTTACAGCGATGAAGAAGCGGCGGTGGCCTTTCCTTACGAATACCGGCCTTTGCCGGCAAAAAATGATCTGGTGGACGCAGTGGACCGGGAAGGCCAGATAGTGAGCCGGGGCCGGGTATTGGATATTAAAATGCCGAAAGCTTTTAAGCAGACGGCAGTGGTCACTTTGGCCGTACCTAAGGCCATGGGCTCCCGGGTCAGAGGCATGGCGCCTTTTTCCCCAATGCTCCGGGAAGGGAGAGAATAAGAAAATGGCTGAAACAAATAAAGATGTATTAATCTGCCGTTGCCAGGAAGTGACCCTGGCCATGATCGAAGAAGCTATTGCCGAGGGCGCTTTTTCTGTGGACGGCATCAAAAAGCGGACCAGAGCCGGCATGGGCCTTTGCCAAGGCAAAAGCTGCGAGCGCCTGGTGGAAAAAATTATTGCCGAAAAAACCGGCCAGGCTCCGGCAGATATACTGCCCGCCACCAGCCGGCCGCCGGTGAGGCCAATCAAAATGGGAACGATTGAAGGTGAGAGAAATGCCTAAAAAAGATGCGGACGTGATCGTTATTGGCGGCGGTATCATCGGTACCTCTATCGCTTATCAGCTGAGCAAGCGAGGCAAAAAAGCGCTGATCATCGAAAGGGAAGACTTATGCACCGGTACTTCCGGCTCTTGTGACGCTTATATAACCCCCCATACGAAAAAACCCGGTTTCCATCTGGGCCTTTGCCTGGAGAGCATGAAGCTTTATAAAGAGCTGGAGGAAGAGCTGGGGGACGATTTGGAGTATTGGCAAAAAGGCGGCTTCCAGCCTTGCGAAGACGAGCTGTCCTTTCAATTGGTCAGTGAAAATGCCAAGGATCTGATGGCCGGCGGTTTGGAAGTCAAAATGATGAATATTGATGAATTCCGCAGCTATGAGCCCAATATGTCCCCCAATCTGGTGGGAGCCCTCCATTGCCCCTCAGCCTGCCAAATCAATCCTTTCAAAGTAGTGATGTCTTATGCCCGGAACCTGAAAAAACTGGGTTCCCAGATAATGACCAATACAGAAGTTACCGACCTGCTGTGGGAAGATGGTAAAGTGGTTGGGGTCCAAACGGATAAAGGGGAGTTCTATGCCGATTACGTGGTCAATGCCACCGGCTGCTGGGGCGCTCAGATTGCCAGGATGGCCGGCCTTGAGGCGCCGATAGAGCCTCGCCGGGGCCAGATCATCGTTACGGAGCCCACCTCCACCGTGATTAAAACGACAATGCAAAGCGGTATGTATTTGGTGATTAAGTTCCATCCCGAGAAAATCACCGACGAAAGAACGAAACGCCTGGGTTCCGGCTTTTGCATCGAGCAGACGGGAGACGGCACGATTCTTATCGGCTTTACCCGGGAATTTATGGGTTATGATAAATCCACGACGCTGGAAGGCATTGAGTATATTATCAGTGAAGGCTGCAAATACCTGCCTGGCCTGCGGGATATGCACGTCATCCGCACCTTCTCCGGCTTCCGACCTTTTGTAGCCGACGGTTTGCCCTTAATCGGGCCGGTGGATGGCATACCCGGATTTATTATGGCTGCCGGCCATGAAGGGGACGGCGTAGCCTTATCCCCCATTACCGGCAAACTGGTGGCGGAGATGATTGTAGAGGGCCAGCCCTCTTATAATATCGATGCTTTTAGTCCCAATCGATTTGTTAAGCAGGCTTAGATTATCAGAATAAAGGAGGCAGACATGGAAGGAGTACTGGAAATCAGATGGCATGGCCGGGGCGGCCAGGGTGTGAAGACAGCAGCCTTGCTGCTGGCGGATGTGGCCTTTTTTACCGGCAAGCAGGTGCAAGGTTTCCCGGAATACGGTCCGGAGCGCATGGGTGCGCCGGTAA
>JAHDPO010000013.1 GCA_018434325.1 Clostridia bacterium
GATCAAGACAATTGAATCCTGAGTCCTGGCGGCTATGGCGAAGGGGTCCCACCTGTTCCCATCTCGAACACAGCAGTTAAGCCCTTCAGCGCAGATAATACTTGGTCTTAAGATCCGGAAAGGTATGTCGCTGCCAGGAAATGCTCCTCGATAGCTCAACGGTAGAGCAACCGGCTGTTAACCGGTAGGTTGTAGGTTCGAATCCTACTCGGGGAGCCATTCTTATTTAAACAAGCTAGCGGGTGTAGCTCAATGGTAGAGCTCCAGCCTTCCAAGCTGGCTACGTGGGTTCGATTCCCATCACCCGCTCTTTAGTGAAAACCCAGCAAACGTTGATATTGCTGGGTTTTTTCTTTGCGCTTATTGTTCCAACCCGTTCAGCTGTCAGTTGGTGCTTGGCGCTGTCCGGTTTCTGGAAGAAAGATGTGCAAAATTTCAAGTTTTCCACCCGCTATTGTTGTAAAAACAACAATAGCGCCCCGTTTTCAGGCCAAAACCCAGTCCAAAGCAGATGTTTAAGCATACTAAACCTGCAAAACCCAAGTAGTTAGCTACCGCAGATAGGGGAAAAGGCTGTAAATTTGAGCAGCCGGTCAACATGCGGGTGTAAAATCTGCAATTTTGAGCAGTTAGCCGGTATGCCGGTGTAATATCCGCAAAATTGAGCAGCAGTTACAGATCAAGCCGGCAGTTTCCCAACCGTATAAGCTAAACCTATAACATCGCCGGGAAAACTGTACAAGTCAAGTAAGCTCAGCCTAGGCTGTATGGTGTAATTTTGCGGGAAGTTAGGTTACATCTGCAAGCCTTGGAAAATAAGCAAAATTGCAAGTTTAAAGTGTGCTGTGCCTTCGGATAGCGGCCACCATCTGCACAAGACTCTAAATATGGATAAAAATAGTCCCAGTTCAGCCAATAAGGGCTGTTGGGCACTTTAAACTTGCAATTTTGCGTAAAAATATTCGATTGCCGGATGGGGCTGTGTTTAAACAATTATTTGTTTTAGCATAGCCCCATCTTTTTGCTTTGAGTCATGGCCGCGTGACGAATTCTTGTGCAACTTATTTGATAGCGTTTCATATTATGCCATTGAATGTTATGCCCTGGTTGCTTGCAGCTTCCGAGCAGATAGGAGAGTGTACAATGGCATCAAACAGAAAATATCCACCCGGCTATGGTGATCAGGGATACGGCTCCAACAAAAAATCTCATGGCGGCAAACCGGATAATTGCCCGCCGCCCGGCCCTCCACCTTGCCCGCCGCCTTGTCCCCCGCCCTGTCCGCCGCCTTGTCCACCCTGCCCTGATACCTGCCCTACGGGAGCAACAGGGCCCACCGGCCCGGCGGGCACGACGGGTCCCACGGGCGCTACTGGTCCCGCCGGATCTGCCGGAGGGCAAGGCCCAACGGGCCCAGCGGGCCCTCAAGGCCCCGTGGGTCCCCAGGGTCCTGTCGGTCCTCAAGGACCGGTAGGCAGACAAGGAGCGCCAGGAGCAACCGGAATGGCCGGCCCGCCAGGTCCTGCCGGATCAACGGGGGCTCAAGGCCCGATAGGGCCACAAGGATCTGCCGGTGCTACTGGCGCCATGGGCGGGATCGGCCCGGCTGGCCCGATGGGTCCTGTAGGCCCAATAGGTCCCGCAGGCCCCGTAGGGCCACAAGGACCTGCCGGCACAACCGGGGCAACGGGCGTCGCCGGTGCTATCGGCCCCGCCGGCCCTTTGGGACCCACGGGAGCCACCGGCGCACAAGGTCCCATGGGGCCTCAAGGCCCCGCCGGTATAACCGGCCCGACGGGCGGTACCGGCCCCATCGGGCCTACAGGATCGGTCGGCGCTCAGGGACCGGTAGGGCCCCAGGGCCCCGCCGGTGTAACCGGAGCAGCCGGCCCGACCGGTGCAACGGGTGTTGCCGGCCCCGCAGGACCTACTGGTCCCCAGGGCCCCGTTGGTCCTCAGGGATCAGCCGGTGTTACCGGAGCGACAGGCGGTACCGGCCCTATTGGCCCTTCAGGACCGGCCGGTGTAACCGGAGCAACAGGAGCCACAGGCCCGGCCGGCCCCATGGGTAGCAACGGGGCAACAGGCGCCCAGGGCCCGATGGGTCCCCAAGGCCCGGCCGGTGCAACCGGAGCAGCAGGGCCGACGGGTGCAACGGGTGTTGCCGGGGCAACAGGGGCTACCGGCGCCCAGGGGCCGATAGGACCTCAAGGTCCCGCAGGCGTCACCGGACCAGCCGGTTTTGCCGGTGCTATGGGCCTGATGGGGGTCACCGGCACTCAAGGGCCCGTCGGTCCGCAAGAGCCGGCCGGCGTTACCGGCACTACCGGCGGTACCGGTCCGATGGGCCCCACTGGCGCGACCGGCGAAGCAGGCGCCACCGGTCCCCAGGGAGCAACGGGTTCCACCGGCCTCCAAGGTCCCGTAGGACCTCAAGGCGTCACCGGTCCCGTGGGTCCCATCGGGCCCACCGGCATCGCGGGCTCAGCCGGGGCCGCCGGGGCGACAGGCGTTACCGGTGCTACTGGCGCGACAGGCGCTACTGGGGCGACGGGAGCCACCGGCTCCCAAGGTGCTACGGGTTCTCAAGGAGCAACCGGCCCAACCGGGGCAACCGGTTCCCAAGGTGTCACGGGACCTCAAGGCTCAACAGGCTCAACCGGCCCCACTGGCCCAACCGGGCCCACCGGGTCTCAGGGAGTGACCGGGCCAACGGGCCCAACGGGAGCAACTGGAGCAACCGGCGCTGCCGGCCCTGAAATCAGCACCACCTTTATCGATACTATTTGGGTTACCGGCGGCGGTTCCTCTCTGGCTAACGGCGCTGCCGTACCTTTTGACAATGTCCGGGCGAGCAGGGGCAATATTTCCTATAATCTCGGCACCAGACAATTCGTCATCACTGAGCCCGGTTATTACCTGGTTAACTGGTGGGTAGCCACCGGCGGTCTGTCGGCTCCCACGACCATCAATTTTGTTCTGCGCCTGAACGGTATCACATTGTCGCATGCGGACTCGCCTCTGGCTACGGGTCAGGTTTCCGGCACAGCCATAATCCAGGTTTCCACGGTTCCCGGTATAGTAACGCTGGTCAACGATTCGGGAGCCAGCATTACCATACCGGCCACGGCGGCCCAGGCGGATATTACCATTGTAAGAATTTCTTCCACTCCGTAATCCGCGTATTAAACGATAGAAGCTGAAGGAAATCAGGGGGCGGGTCTAAACTAAAACAAGGTTTAGATACCAGCCCCCGGTTTTTTCTGCTGTAACTAAGTTACAGAGTATATGGAAACTTACTTATATAATAAATGCTAAGCTGAAGCCGCTCCGGCTTTGCTTTTTTGCAGGAATTATTCAGTAACTATTCCTTCTTCTCCCAATTTTTTTTTGATGACAATACACCGGATTATTAGTACAATAAAGAACACGGTAAACAATTGAACCTTCCCGGATCAATCAGACCGATGGGGCCAGTGAGGCCAATCGGGCAGGTTAATATTAGCTCAAATGGTGTTAATCGGATTCGTTCTGAATAAGTTTCCTTGCTATCCACTAGGGAATATGGTAGGATGAAAAAAAAGGAAAGCTGCAGGAATTTGCGGTTTTGTGCGGTATAAAGAGGATGCTGATGTACAGAATGAGAGAGGAACAGGACAACCGCCGCCGTGGTTTTACTACGATAGAGCTGCTGGCTGTTCTGGCGATTTTGACCATTGCCCTGGCCCTGGCAATCCCCAACCTAACCTCAATGTGGCGCGGACTGCGCCTGATGGAGCTGGATGGCACTGCCCGGGAAATTTTTCTCTCGTCCCAAAATGACCTGACGAGCCTCAAGGCCTCCCAGGGGCTGGCTGCCCTGGCTGCCGGCGGCGGTCTGCTGGAGGAAACGGGAGATCCGGCAGGCCAGACCTTTTACTATGTCACCTCAGCCGGCCTCGAAGCCGCGTTGGGTTCAGGCGCAGGCAGCAGCGGGCTGCTGGGTACTTTGCCCGGCCAGTCTGTGATTTACCTCAATCCCGCTACCGGTGATGTGACCGACGTCTATTACGCCACACCGGCTCTTACGTATGCCGATGTTAAAGCGCTGCGGGATGAGCTGGGGGGCCATGATGACCGCAACCGGCGGACAGAGCTGCGCATCGGCTATTACGGAGGGCTTGCCCAATCTTCGCCGGCGCCGGAGGAAGAAGTGCCGCCGACGGCCAATGATAGCCTGGCCTTGGTAAATAAAGAGGACCTTTATCTTACGCTGACTTATCCCGCTATCGGCAAGGAAGCCTTTGCCAATCCTCAGAAGGTGCTGGCAGAGATCAGGCTGCAAGACGAGCATGGCAATGCTTTCGTTATTCAGGCTGACGGCGGCGCGGCCAAGGAAGACCGTCTGAAGCCGGCGGTATTTGCCGGCGTTGGCACCGACAACACCTATTCCCTGCAAATTGTACTGGACAGCATGGCGCCGGGGCTGTCCTTTGGCGAGCTGTTTCCTGATTTAACGGCCGGCGACGATATCACCATCACCGCTACGTTGTCTTATGACGGCAAGACCCGCTACCGCAATGCGCCCGCAGGCACCCAAAACAGCCTTTTTGCCGCAAAATACCCGGCGGACGTCACTTTAGGCGGTCTGCTGCATAAGCAAGGTGTGGAATTCTCCTATGTGCGCCACCTCAGCAACCTGCGCCATTACCGGCAAAACAACACCGCCGCTGTACAGACAGCCGATCTGGATTTTGGCCTGCTGACTCAGCTCCGCAACGGCACGGAAGAGGCGCAATACAGAAGCCTGATGCTGCCTGAAGCGGGGCATCGGGCCAAGCTGCCCCAGTATTTTACGCCCATCGATGTGACGGCTGTTTCCGGTTTGCTGGTGGACGGCAAGCTTGGCGCCAATCAAGCCTTCACCTTACAGAATTTTAAGATCAACGGCAGCGCTTCCGGTATTGCCGGAATTTTCGGTAGCATTACCGCCCCGATTACCCTGCAAAACCTGCGAGTGGCAGATTGCACCGTGACAGGTACGGCGGCTGCGGGTACCCTGGTGGGCAGCATCAATGTGACGCAGCCCTCCGCGATTGACAACTGCGGCGTTTATCAAACCGTCCGGGGCAAGGGCGCCGTCACAGGGGCCAACCAGGCTGCCGGCGGCTTGATCGGCCAGGCTCAGGGTCCGGTTTCCATTACCCAATCCTTTGCGGCAGTGGACGTCACGGCAGGCAACACCTATGCCGGCGGTCTCGTCGGCCAGGCTGTCGGCGTCAGTCAAATCAGCAACTGCTATGCTTCCGGCGAGGTGAAAGCCCTTGGAGCAAGCGGCTATGCCGGCGGTCTGGTGGGGCGCAGCTTTAGTATCATCATTGAAACCAGCTTCTCCTCCTCCAAGGTGACGGGCAATACCGCCGGAGCCTTGGTGGGCGCCGACTTCAGCGTTTCGGGAGCCACCGCCATCAGAAATTCCTATGCCTGCGGCATCGTCCAGAAAGGCGGCCTCCAGACCTATGGCCCTCTGGCCGGCAGCGGTGTCAGCGCTCCTGTCTATACCAACGTAAGCTACCTTTCCCAGTCGGGCAATACCACGGTCAATAATGCCTATGGCAGTTCGCCGGCCCTGCCCCTTCCCGGCGGCGTTACGGCCCACGAATATGACGAGCTGGCTCAGAGTGTGACCAATGACCGAAAAAAATGCCATCCCTATGATCCGGCTTTGCAGAATAAAGCTTATCCCTTCCGCATGGTAACGGAAGAATATTACGGCGACTGGCCTCAGCGGATAGAGCCTGATGAGCCCATCTTCATCAACGGCAAGGCTTACGGCTTGTCTTATTATGAAAGGTATACCGACGGCTCCTGGGGTTTCTACAGTTATGACGAAGACGGCAGCCTGCTGGATAGTCTGGATTATACCAACACGAAAACTATTGATCTCTACGGCTATGCGATAGCGGTGGCGGCGGGCAAGCCCGATGTCCAGGCTCCTTCCATTGAAGGATGGAGTCATACGGCTCTTGGTTCCCCCATCCATCTTTCCGACCGGCAGCTTGACATTTATCCGATTACCAATGCGGGAAATCTTGCCACCCATATCAATCAAGCCAGCCGCAAGATTCAGGACAACGAAACGGGGCGGGAGTTCTATTTTAATCCCTTCTTTGGCGCTACCTTATCTCTTACCCAGATTTTAGCCAACGAAGATACACCCGTACATATCCGCACCGAAGAGCATCTGGCTGTGCGCACACGCATCGGCGACGCCTGGTATTTTAAGCAGACTCACGACATTACCCTAACCGGAGCCACCTTCACCATAGCCGGTCAGACCGTAACGGCGGCAGATATCAACAACAACACCAGCGGCACCGTCTATGACGGCGACGGCAATACGATTCATAATATCCAAAAGCCTCTCTTTATTACCAACAACGGTGGAGCTGTCATCAAAGACCTGACTATTGCTGGCATTAACATCGTCAACAGTGCCTCGAGCCCTGCCGGCGCTCTGGCTGCAACCAACAACGGCGGCCTCATTGAAAACTGCCATGTACTCTCCGGCAGTATTTCCAGCCAAAGCGGCAATGTGGCGGGGTTTGTAGGCTTAAACGGCGGCATCATCAAAAATTCCTCCGTTAAGGATATGACCATCTCTTCCGTAAACGGCTATGCGGCAGGCTTTGTTGGCATGATTCAGGGGGGAGCGGCAGCAATTGAGGGCGCCACTGTTGAAAATACCGTCATAACCTCAGGAAACGGCAATGCAGCAGGTTTCGCCATCGAAACCCAGAGACCCCTTAAAGATGGCAAGGTGGTCAATACCACCGTCACTGCCTCAGGAAGCGGCTATGCCGCCGGCTTTATCGGCCAAACCTCGTCAACCATTGAGGATTCCCGTGTGGAAAACACCACCGTCGCTGCCAATGGCGGTCATGCCGTGGGCTTTGTTTATACAAATGTCGGCAGCACCAAGGCTTGCAGCGCCCATGCCTATGTCACCTCGGAGTCAGGCAATGCCGCCGGCTTTGCCCACACACAGGAATGGAGCAACAACACCATCGAAAACTGTACGGCCTCCGGTACGGTTCTGGCCAAAGGGGCAAATAAGCTTGCCGCCGGTTTCATTCTTAACAATTTCTATTCTTCTAACAAGGTTACCGGTTGCCGTTCATCCTCTGTGGTCAGAGCGCCGAGGGGCGCTGCCTCCGGCTTTATTGACTACAACAGTGGGCAAGTCCTTTCCTGTACTGCCGCTGCGGATGTTCAGGGCGCCACACCTGCCGAAACCTACGGCTTCTCCCGCATCCCTGCTCTTTAAATCACCATCTCACCGCTGCGGAGGCTTCTGATGCAACGCATACGTCAAAAACTGCATAGCTCTGCCGGCGTTTCCATGTTGATTGCCCTGCTGTTTTTTCTGGTTTGCCTGACGGTGGGTTCCCTGATTCTCACCGCAGCCACTACCAGCGCCTCCAAAACCAGGGGACGCTATGAGCGGCAGCAGGATTACCTGGCCGTGGCCTCGGCGGCCCGGCTTTTGCAGGATACTTTCGGCAGGCATACGTACACTACCGGCCGGGACCTGCTCACTGCGACTTCAACGGATCCGGTCACGGGAGAAATCATCACCTCCTATTATTGGGAGGATATTGTACCGGAGGTCGCACCCGCCGGCCCGGATAACGGCGATATGCTTACCGACGCTTTCGCCCTGGCGCTGCCGCAGGTGAGCGGCACTTTCGAAATTGCGGCTGGCGAAGGTATGCCCAAGGTGGAAGCCGGCTTCCGCATGGAAGACGGCGGCGATGCGCTAATCACTTTGACCAGGGGCAGCCAGGCGCTGCAAGTGTCCTTTACCTGCCGCACTGCCCAGGTCAGCGGCCATGGCTATGAACGCAGCATTACCTCCTGGAGCGAGGGAGTTATCACCAAAGGCAAAGGAGGGCATCCATGAAGAAACTAAAGTCAGTCTCCGGAGAGACTCTAGTGGAAACCCTTTTTGCTTTGCTGCTCATTACAATGACCAGTATGGTATTTCTCACTCTGGTGCTTTCTTCAGGGCGGATTGCCGCTGCTGCCCGGGCCCATGACAAGGCTTATCAGCACAATTTATCCATCGCTGAGGCCCAAAGCCAGGTTCTCTCCTCGGGAACCATTGCCATTGGGGGGCGCAGCTATCCGGTGATCTATTATGCTTCCGATGACCCAGACAACCGGCTGATTTCTTATGGGCCGGCAGGCGGTGGGCCGTGAGGGGCCGAAGGGGCAGGAGGGGTCCGGCGGCGGTTCCGCTGTCGATGCCGGTTCCGTTGCGAGTGCTGAGCAAGGCTCGATCCAAAAGCGGCATGACTCTGGTGGAAACTCTGGCTGCTCTCTTGCTGACAGCCTTGGCCACTGCCGTCTTGCTGGCGGGAACCCAGACAGCTTTTCAGGTCTATGCCAAGAACACCTTTTTGGCTGACAGCCAGACGGTTTCCGATACCATTCTCACCGCTTTTTCCGACGTATTGCGCTATGCCGAAGCCGTGGACACCGATGCCGCCGGCCAGGTCACTGCTTACAGCTGTTCCTCTTACGGCCTTGCCGGTGAGAATATTACCGTCGGTGGTGGGGCGGCGGTGGGCGAGGGCAGGCTTTTTCTCGACCGGGCTCAGACCGTGCCGCTGCTCAGCGATCTCAGCTATTCCGGAATGGAGGTCAGCGATTTCCTTCTGCAATATGAAGACGGTGTTTTTACCTGCAGTTATCGCCTGCGGGATAAAACCCACAGCCTCACCTCAGATCTGTTTACCTTTTCCCTGCGCACCCTCAGCGTATAGGGGAAGCAGTTTCGATTATCTCGGTGCGCTGCGCACTCTCAGCGTATAGGGGGCGGAAAGGAGCCATATACTCTTATGAAATATAATCGCTTGGGCGATCTGCTGATTTCCGTCGGACTCATTACGCAGGAACAGTTGGATTACGCGCTGGAACAGCAGAAACAGACAAAAAACCGGCTGGGCCATGAGCTGATTCTGGAAAATGTCATCACTGAGCAGCAGCTGATCGATGTTTTGCGGATGCAGTTGGGTGTGGAGTTCATCGATCTTGCCGATCATATCCCGGAAGCCCGGCTGGCGTCGCTGGTACCCAAGGCTACGGCAGAGAAATTCGGCATAGTGCCGGTGAAGGCCGAGCAGGATACCATTTTCCTGGCCATGAGTGATCCTCTCAATTTCATGGCCATCGAGGCCGTCAAGGCTACCACCCGCAAGCGGATTATCCCGATGATTTCCACAATACGGGGCATCGACCATGCTATGCTGGGCCTTTACGGCAATGAGGACGCCACCCGAGCCATTGAAGAAATGCAGCGGGAGCGGTCCGCCGCTCCTCAGGTGCAGGCAGCCGACCCATCTCCGGCCGCTGCTGCTGCCGACAGCGCCGCCCCCACCGTGCGGCTGGTTAATTCCATCATTGAGCGGGGCGCTCTGGACGGGGCCAGCGATATCCACATCGAGCCCGGCGAAGGCGACCTGCACATCCGCATGCGGGTGGACGGCATGATGCGCACCATGATGTTTGTGCCCAGAAATTTGCAGGCCTCCGTGCTTTCCCGCCTGAAAATCATGGGCGGTATGGATGTTACCGAGCGCCGGGTGCCTCAGGACGGCCGGGCCGGCTTCACCGCCAAAGGCCGGGAGTTTGATATGCGTATGTCCACTCTGCCCACGATCTACGGGGAAAAGCTGGTTATGCGCTTGCTGGAGAAAAACTCCGGACTGCTGCATAAGGAAAAAATCGGCCTGTCCGATGAGGATATGCGGAAATATATGAACTTGATTTCCCGTCCTTCCGGGGTGGTGCTGATTGTAGGCCCCACCGGCAGCGGCAAATCCTCCACCATGTACACCATGATCCATGAGCTGAATACCCAGCAAATCAATCTGGTTACCTTGGAAGACCCCGTCGAGTACAACGTCAGCGGCATCAGCCAGGTGCAAATCAATGAGAAGACCGGTCTGACCTTTGCCGGCGGGCTGCGCTCGATTTTGCGCCAGGACCCTGATATCATCGCCGTCGGTGAGATCCGGGACAGCGAAACGGCCCAGATCGCCATGCGGGCCGCCATCACCGGCCATCTGGTGCTTTCCACCGTTCACACCAACGATGCCTTTTCCACCCTGGACCGCCTGGTGGATATCGGCGTTGAGCCTTACATCATCGCCGGCGCCCTCAACGGCGTCATTTCCCAGCGGCTGGTGCGGCGCATCTGTCCCCATTGCCGCATTGCCTACAGCCCCAGCCCCGACGACTTGCTGAGCCTGGGCCTGGATCAGCAGATTGCTTCCCAAGTTTACCGCGGCGCCGGCTGCTCGGCCTGTGCCGGCACCGGCTATCTTGGCCGCACCGGCGTCTTTGAGATTCTGATCCTCAGCCATGCCCTGCGCCTGGCCATCAGCGGCGGCTATGACCGTGAAGAGATGGAAGCCGTCATCCGGCGGGAGGGCCGCTTCATCCCCATGGCCAACCGGGTCAGAGAGCTGGTGCTGGCCGGCGTTACTACGGTGGAGGAGGCCCGGCGCACCGTATTCGTTGCCGAGGAATTATAAGCAAGATTAAGAATGTTACGAGGTGATCTCCCCTGCCAACCTTCCGTTATAAAGCCTTGACCGAGGGCGGCGCCCAAGTCAGCGGCACTGTTCAAGCTGCGTCGGAGCAAGAGGCTATGGGCAATATCAAGGAAAACCATCCCGTGGTCGTCAAGCTTTCCCGGGTGCCGGAAGCCCTTGCATTTAAAGGCCCCGCCCCCAAAATTCCGGAAAAGGCCCTGGCCGTTCTTTGCTCCCAGTTTGCCATCATTCTCTCCTCCGGCCTGCCCATCGTCCGGACCGTTGAGCTGATTGCCAGCCAAACCGAAGACAAGGCTCTGCAAAAAATCCTGCGCCAGACGGCTGCCGATGTGGCCGGCGGTTTTACCCTGGCCCAGGCTCTGCGCAGCAGCGGCCCCGCCCTGCCGGCTACCTTTATCGAGACGGTGGCTTCGGGGGAAGCTTCGGCTACCCTGGATACCGCCTTTCGGCGGCTGGAGCGTCATTACGACAAGGCCTCCAAGACCAAGAGCAAGGTGCGGTCGGCCATGATCTACCCGGCCTTTACCTTGGCCGTGGCGGCAGTGGTCATCGTCATCATCATGGTGATGGCCGTGCCGGCCTTTACCGGCAACTTCGCCTCCATGGGGGTGGAGCTGCCCGGCATCACCCGGGCCCTCATCGCCATTAGCAGCTTTTTCGGCCGCTTTTGGCCGCTGCTGGCCATCGTTGGCCTGGGGGCCTTTCTGGGCTACCGGTATTTTAAGGGGACGCCCCGGGGCCGGCTGCTGCACAGCCGCCTGGGCTTAAGCCTACCGGTCCTGGGCAAAATCGCCTACATGAATGGGGCGGCCCAGTTTGCCAACTCCCTGACCACTCTGCTGGCCTCCGGCCTGTCCATGATGCGCTCGGCCCAGGTAGCGGCCACAGTGCTGGACAACGCCTGGCTTAGCGATACGGTGCAGCAGCAGCTGGCGGGATTATCCAGCGGCAGCACCCTCAGCCATTGCCTGAGCCTTTCCGAGGCCTTCCCGGAGCTGTTGCGGGAAATGATCCAGGTAGGCGAGGAGACAGGCACTTTGGAGGAGGTGCTGAACGTGGTGGGCGAGTACTACGAAAACGAAACCCAGGTGGTCACCCAGCGGGCCCTCACCCTGATGGAGCCGGTCATCACCCTATTTCTCGGCCTCATCGTCGGCTCTATTCTGCTGGCGGTCTATCTGCCCATTCTCACCATGTACCAGGGGATGTAAAGAATAAGAATTCAACTTCCACGGTATCTCCTGCATCGCTTTAGTGCAGTTGATATAAATCCAAGCAGCCGTGTGCATACGCGGCACAACACAGAGGAGGAGATAAGAAAGTATGAACAACACGATTCAAAGAATGCGCCAAAAGGGAACCTCAAGAAAAGGCTTCACGCTGCCTGAAATGCTGATCGTCATTGCCATTATTGCCGTATTGATTGCGATAGCGATTCCGATTTTTACTGCACGAATGGAGGACGCACGGTTAGCTGTCGATAGAGCAAATCTACGGGCAGCAAGATCTCAAGCAGTAACCACCTATCTGCTGGATGCTACTGCAGATACTACAGAAACTTATGTCATTACGGTTGATGCCAACGGAAACATGAATATTGCAGAAGGTACCACTGGTGGCATGTTTGGTCAATCAGCGAATGTAGACGATGTAAATCTTAGAGTGACTGTGACAAGTGGGTCAGTTGCCAGTACAACATGGGATACCCTCCTTTAAGTTTTCCTAATCATTTTTTTCCTAACCCCAACAATCCCTGCGCCCTGCCCGTATCCCAGCGGATGCGGGCAGCCGCGCAGATTCCTTTCATCAAGGAGGAGCCCCTTGCTTTCCCTCTATCTAAGCCCCTTTCTCACCGTCTATACCCTGGCCCTGACTCTGCTGCTGGGCGCTTCCGTCGGCAGCTTTGCTGTTTGCCTGGCCCAGCGCCTGGCTGCCGGCCTGCCCTTTCTCAACAGCCGCAGCCGTTGCGATGCCTGCGGTGAGACCCTGAGCGCCCTTGAGCTGATCCCCATTTTCTCCTGGCTTTGGCAGCGAGGCCGCTGCCGCCGCTGCGGCGCCGCTATCCCGCTGCGCTGTCTTGTGATCGAGTTGCTCTGCGCCGGGCTTTTTGCGGCTCTGGTGCTTTATTTTGATTTGACCCTTCAAACGCTGCAATACCTGATTTTGACTACTGTATTGCTGGTGCTGGCCCTGGTGGATTTCGACACCGGAATCATTCCCAACGGCCTGAACCTGGCAATTTTCATCATATGGCTGATCTTTCTGCCCTTTACTCCCGGCGGCAATCCGGCCGCCGCCGCTCTCACCGGCCTCACGGGAGCCTTGACTGCCTCAGTGCCGCTACTGGCCTTGTCCCTGATCATGGATCGCCTGTTGGGGCGGGACAGCCTGGGAGGCGGCGACATCAAGCTGTTTTTTGCTGCCGGCTGGTTTTTTTCTGCAGCAGAAAGCTTGTTTCTGCTGATTTTATCCTGTATCCTGGGGATTATATTTGCCCTTCTCAGCGGCAAAACCACCAGGGACCCCGCCAATCCCGCCGCCTTTCCTTTTGGGCCGGCCATTGCGGCGGCGGTGTATCTGGCGCTGTTTGCCGCCGCTCCGGCAGTGGGGGCCTGGCTCAGCCTATTTTCGTAATAGTCCGTAATCATTCATAAAGGTGGAGAATATATGGTGCAAACTTATCTCGGCATAGATATCGGTTCTGCTGCGATTCACCTGGCCCTGGTGAAGGATGGGGTGGTGGAGCGGCTGGCTTTCCTGGATATTCCTGACGCCCAACGGCAGACAAAAGAAATCCTGCCCGATGGCCTGGCTAAAGACCTGCGGGCGTTGCTCAGGCAGGAGCGGATTTCCCAGCGCCACTGCGCCCTGGTGCTGCCCCTGCAGACTGCCTTCGTGCGGGCCGTTACCTTGCCCTGGATGACGGAAAAGCAGCTGCAGCTGAACCTGCCTTATGAATTCCAGGACTATATCAACGGCAGCCAGGACAACTATTTCTTCGATTATGCTTTTGTGGGACAGGTCAGTGACAAAGACGGCAAGCCGTTGCAGATGAGGCTTTTGGCTGCCGTTACCGCCAGGGAGACTATCAGCCAATATCGTGCCGCCCTGGCTAAGGCGGGGCTGAAGCTTGCTGTGGCAGTACCGGAATACCTGACCTACCGCAATTTGATCCGTTTTTATAAAAAGGATAGTCCCCAGGACCATCCGGCGGAATACTGCATCATTGACGTGGGAGACAGCGCCACCCGGGTGCATATGTATCGCGGCGACGTGTACGAGACCACCCAGGTTATTGAGCTGGGAGGGCGGCAGCTGGCGGAAGCATCCCGAAAAGCCGCCGGCCGTTCCGAAGAGGAGCCATTGCGGGAGCTCTGCAGCACCATTGCCATCGAAAGTTTGCGCTCCATCAACTTCTATGGCTTCAATACGCCGGACTCCGACCTGCGGGACGTCTACCTGACGGCGGGCGTCACGGCCCAGCCGCTGCTGGCGGAAACCATCCGGGACAGTATTCCGCTGCACATCCATACGCTGGACGCTCTGATGCCGGCTATCGGCAAGGAGCGGCGCTATGGTGCGGCTGTGGGCGCGGCCCTGGAATTAATGGGGAGGTAGGACGAAAAATGGCGACACCAAAAGATATTACCGCTAAAACCGCCATCAATTTGGCTCAGCGGGCAAAAAAGTCCTACAAGCTCAGCCGCCGGACGCTGGCTGTGCTGGCATTCGTAACGCTGCTGCTGCTCCTGGTGCAGGTGGCTATCGTCAATCCCTGGCAGCTGGCGAAATATACGGAGATGCAGGCTGAGCAGCAGGAAGCCTTGCTGCAGCAAACCCGGCAGGCTCTGGTGAATTTTGACTCTGTCCGGGATACCTACGAAATCGAAAGGCAAACTCAGCCCGGTTTATTCGGCGGCGCCGATGTGATGGGCTGCCTCACGCTCATCGAGGATGAGCTTTTGCTCCGCTCCCGGGTTCATTCCTTTACGATTGGCGCCGATCAGATCACGGTGCGCCTGTCCGGCGTTACTTTAAATGAAATGTCCGCCATTTACCAGCGGCTGATGGCCAGCCCGCTGGTCAGCGGCGTCCAGGTCTACACCGCCGCTGCCGGCAAAGACGGCGATAAACGAGCTACCGCCTCAATGACCATCACCCTGGCTGCCCTTGACGCCGCCGAAGACCTTACGGCAGAAATCCCTGGGGAGGAAGCTGAGGAGGGTGGAATATCATGAGAAAGCTGGTAAAACGTGAAAAAATGCTGCTGGGAATATTGTTGCTGCTGCTGGCTGTCGTAGCCTATGGCTGGTTTTTTTATCAGCCGGTAATGCAGCGGCTCTCCGACGCCCGCCAGCGGCTGGCCGCCGCCGAGGATGGCTTGGCCGTCGATCAGGCCCGTTTGGCCCAACTGCGGCAAATGGACCAAGCCCTTTATGAAATGAGGCTGTCGCCGGATTTCCGCTCTTCCCTTATGCCGAAATATGACAACATTAAGCTGGTGATGGTGGAACTGGACGGTATCTTATTTGCGGCCCGGGACTATGGGCTGACCTTTGGGCAGCCCCGCTTTGACAAACGAATGGCTCAGCGGGCCGTCGAGCTGAATTTTAATGCCGACAGCTATACTGCCGCCAAGGATATCCTCAGCGCTCTTTATGTCTTCCCTTATCGCTGCAATCTGCAGGATATCACCATCCAGCCTCTTGAAAACACGCCTCAGGCGGATATTGCGGCGCAGCCCGTTTCCGTGCGGCTGACCATGACGCTTTACGAGAAGCTTTAAAATAAAAAGGGACATTTAAAAAGGACGTCGGCTGGCAAGAAAGCGGCTGATGTCCTTTTTTATTTCTGGAAGGACTTTTCCAGCGGTATTCGTACTTACTTAAGCAAGCCTGGATTGGAAATTATTAATAATTAATTTAATTAACAGAAGAAAATTTATAAAAATTAAAAGAACATAAATAAATACCATAAAGCCTGCCAGGTGCAGCTTTATGGTATTTGTTTACCCTTTTTGCCATAATTTTTGCAGTGACACTATAGGATTCTATGAGTAAAATAAAAAATAGTCGAACAATTAATTCTTCATAAGGAGAACATGAATGCCGATAGCCGAAAAGCTGCTGAGCGGAAAAGAAAAGCTTGCTGTTTTAGGATTAGGGTATGTAGGCTTGCCTCTGGCTGTTGCCTTTGCTAAAAAGGTTCCTGTCATCGGATTTGATCTGGATGCTGCAAAAATTCAACGTTATCGGGAAGGGAATGATCCCACAAACGAGGTGGGAGATGAGGCGCTGCGCAACACTGCCATGAGGTTTACAGCGGAAGAAGAGGTGTTGCAGGAGGCCCTCTTTTTTATTGTGGCTGTGCCTACTCCGGTAGATAAAAATGATCTTCCCGATTTGTCCGCCATTGAAGGGGCCTGTGGCAGCATTGGCAGGAATCTGCGTAAGGGCGCAATTGTAATGTTTGAGTCTACAGTGTATCCGGGCGCCACGGAAGATATTTGTATACCTATTCTTGAGAAAGCTTCCGGCTTCACCTGCGGAGTTGATTTTTTTGTGGGCTATTCGCCGGAGCGAGTTAATCCCGGTGATAAAATTCACCGATTGGAGAACATCATCAAGCTGGTCTCCGGTATGGACCGGGCAACGGCTTTGGAAGCTGCGGCCGTCTATGAGATCATTATGACAGCTGTAAAGGTAGTCGGCAGCATTAAGGTGGCGGAGGCCGCTAAACTGGCTGAAAATACCCAGCGGGACGTGAATATTGCCTTTATGAATGAGCTGTCCATGACTCTTTCCCGGATGGATATTTCCACGAAGGATGTCATCGACGCCATGAATACCAAGTGGAATGCCCTGGGCTTTCATCCCGGTTTGGTGGGAGGTCATTGCATCAGTGTGGATCCCTATTATTTGATCTACAAAGCCGAACAAGTAAAGGGCGCCTCCCAGTTAGTGCAAAGCAGCAGGAAAATCAATAATGGTATGAGCCATTATGCAGCCGACATGATAATCCGGCAGTTGATCAAGGGGGGCAAGCTGGTCAAGGGCGCTAAGGTCTATATTATGGGAATAACGTATAAAGCTAATTGTCCCGACACCCGCAATACCATGGTTCCCGGTATTGCGGACAGGCTGCGGGAATACGGCGTTGAAGTGAGGCTGTCAGATCCGGTTGCCGATAAAGAAGGCGTGGCAGGAGACTTAGGCATTGACCTCGTTGAAAGTGAAGATATAGATAATGCCGATTGTCTGGTATTTGCCGTAGCTCATCGGGGATTTTACAACCTTTCGGCCGCAGCTCTCCGTGCGATGTACCGCAGCCAGAACCAGGAGCCCTATATACTCATTGATCTTCCCGGTATGTTTGGCAAAGAAGAGATGGAGGAAAGAGGTTTCCTTTATTGGAGCATGTAGAAAAGGTGAAGGCAGAGGCGAAAGGGTACGGGATGAAGAGAGAGAAGCTTTTGCACAAGAGCATTGGTTTGCTTCTTTGTCTGGCGGTGATAACGTCAGGCTTATCCGGCTGCGGCCAAAAGGCCTCAGAGGAGGTTGACGCTTCTAGCGGCATAAGCTATGGCCGTGATGCGGCTATGGCCCAAGCTGCGGCAATGCTGGCGGCAGAGCCTTTAGCCAAGGCCTCCTTATTGTCCGGCATAGCGGCTAAAGAAAAGGTCTTTGCTTTGGCCTTTGACGGCCTGGCAGATCACAGGACAATGGAGCGGGTTTTTAGCCTTTTAGAAAAATATCAGGTAAGCTCCACTTTTTTCGTTACGGGCGTCGAGGCTGCCGAGGATGCTGCGGCAGTCAAAAGTATCATCGAAGCAAAGCAAACCCTGGGCAGTAATTCCTTGAAAGGCCAGACTCATATGGAGGAGCTGGCTTTTGAAGAAATGGTCGGGGATTTTGCCTATGCCGCCGCAATTCTTGAGGCAATAACCGGTCAAGCCCCGGAGCTGGTCAAATGCCGCGGCACCCTATATACGGATGATCTGCTGGCAGCGGCGGCAGCTTCCGGTTTTCGGTATGGGGTGAAGAGCGGCGTCTTTGTCAACTATCAAAGCTTCAATAATTACGACGGAGCTTTGGGGTTCATTTCCCGGCTGGAAAAGGGCAGCATTTTATCGGTAAAGATGAAAGGCGTTTTGGACGGTCAGGAATATGCGGGATCCTTAGATAGCAAAGATAATTATATGCCCGGCCGCCGCCCGGCGGGGATCAAAGGCGGGACAGAAGCAAAAGAAGGGGAGGGGGCAAAGCTTTCAGAGGAAGAACGGTTATTGCGGGGCATAGAATGGCTGCTGCAAGCGGCAAAGGAATCCGGCTGGCGAATCGTTGCCCTTGATGCTTTGGCTGCCCAGGAGACCTTTGAGCTGGATAAAGAGGCCAGGCAGGAGATCTATCTGCAAAGGCGGGAAGCAAACAAGCAGCGGCTTGCCAAAGAGATAAACCTGATTCACACCACTGAACGGGCGGCGGCTCTGTCCTTTTATGGTATCGGTAACGGGCCTTTGCTGCAATCTGTTTTAGACCGGCTGGCGGCCTTAAACATGCAGGCAACTTTTTTTGTGTCCGAAAACGATATCATCGACTATCCGGAGAGGGTAAAACAAATTGTAGATGGGGGCCATGAGATAGGTGCGGTGCTGCTGCCTAAAGGCAGTTTGGATTACCTGTCGGTTTGCGAGCAAATTTATCAGGTTCAAAGCCTGATGAGCTCTAATTATCATGTAAAAGTTCAAGTGGTCAGTCAAATATTCAACTCCATACCGGATGAGGTAAAAGAGGCAGTCTCCGCCATGGATATGGCTCTGATCGGCCATTCCCGTATTTTCAATACCAGCGTCGAAAGCGGTGCAGCCGGCGCCGGCCCACTAGTGGACACCATGTTCCACAGCTCCGATTATACCGTCAAGCGGGGTGAAATCCTCCACTTCCGGCTGGATTACCGGCAGCAAAAGGATGAGCTTGTGCCGGAACTGCTGCAGGCTATTTCCCAGCGGCTCTTGAGCAATACCGGCAGCGCCTATGGACCCCGTTATACCCTCCAGGCTGTAGGGCAGCTGCTGAATGGCAAAGGAATTTACCAATATCCCGTGCCTATGGACAGAGGGTTGATCTATAGGGGGCATTTGCAAGGCATGACTGAGGAGGAAAGGTTTTCTCTCGTCAATTCCCGGTATATTGGCACTCCCAGTAAATCCTCTGTGGATGAATTGCCCGGTTTCACCGAAGAAGAAGTAAGCCGGCTGGACAAAACAGGTAAGCTGGCGGTGGATGGCAGCAACACGGTTTTTCTTACCTTTGACGACTGGGGTACCGACCGGGTGCTCAACAGAATCCTGGAGGTTCTGGATAAGCATAAGGTCAAAGCCAGCTTTTTTATTTATACCGAGCATGTGCCGGCAAACCCTAATTTGTTGCGGGCTATCGGTCTTGCGGGCCATGACATCGGCGGCCATACGGACCGCCATTTGCCGATGACGGAGTATAGTGCGGAAGAGAAAAAGTATTATTCGCTGACTTCCCGGCATACAGAGGAGCTGGGCGAGGATGTAGTCCGCTCTTATAAAACGCTGGAAAGGGTAGTAGGCGACTTATACAATGAGCAGGGCCGGCCTGTGCTGACCCGGTTTTTCCGGCCGCCTACGCTGGCGGTGAGCCGGGAGGGCATGGAGGCCGTATTGGATGCCGGATATCAATATATTGTCAACGGCGATTTCAGCACCGGCGATTACCAAAGCGGCAGCGCTGAGGAATTATTCGATTTACTGGTGCATGGTATAACGGTTTCCGGTCAATCGGAACCCAGAACTATTGCTCCGGGAAGCATCATTGTTATGCATATGACGGACAGCGCTCAGTTTACGCCGGAGGCCCTGGATCAATTTCTATCCTGGAATGCCGCCCGGCCTGAAGACGAAAGGTTCCAATTTGCCAGGATCAGCGACTATCTTCAATAACTCCATAGGTCTGGAATTAAGAGGGAGCTTGCATGAGCAGCTTATATAGAATCTTCAAAAGAAAAAAGTATATTGACAATGTTTGGCCGGCTGCTAAGAAGGATCGGCGGCTCTTGGCCAATGTGCCCGACGGGCAAGGCCAGCGAAGCAATGTTGACCGCCGGGGCCAGGAACCTCGAGACCTGTCAGACAGCAATTTTGCTGAACGGATCTTGAAAAACAGGGCCGGCAACCGCTACCGGGCCGGCAGCCAGGTGCGGATTTTTTGCCGGCTGGCCGAAGGCGGGAAAAAAGAGATCCAAGCAGAAAGCGTGGATATTTCTGCCACCGGCCTGCTGCTGCGTTTACCTGACCAGGCCACAGGAGAGCTGCTGCAAAAAGCTGGCGAGCTATTGCTGAAATTCCGTATTGCCGCCGGCAGCATGCCTGAAGGTTATGAAATGCGGGTTAAGCTGGCGGCTAGGGTTGTGCGGCTTTTTCAGGATGGTGAGGACGGCTTTTTCTGCGGCCTGGCTTTTGCCCAGGATTTGAACAAATACGCCGCCGAGCATAAAAACCGCAATGTCCTAGCTGTTGCCAGCCTGCTGCTGTTCTTTATTGCAGGTTTCATCCTTTTGATGCGGGCGGAAAGCGTGATCTATTTTAAATTTAATAAGGTACTCTATCTATATAGCATTATCACTGCCCTGTTTTTGCTGAGCCGCTATTTTTTCGGAGCCTTTTACCGGCCTGCGCCCATTGATCACGGCTTTACACCCGGCGTAAGCATTATCATTCCCTGCTTCAATGAAGAGGACTGGATTCAGCGCACCGTTGTCAGCTGCGTCAACCAGGATTATCCTACGGATAAGCTGGAGGTTATTGTGGTGGATGATTGCTCCAATGACCGGTCGGCGGCCAAGATCAAGGATATCATTGAGCAGCTCCACCGGGAAGGTGCCTACTGCAATACCGGTCAAAGAGTGAAATATTTTGTACAGCCCCAAAATTTAGGCAAACGCCATGCTTTGGCCCGGGGAACCAGGGCAGCTAAGCATGAACTGGTGGTTTTTGTGGATTCCGACAGCTTTTTGGATCCCTATGCCGTCCGCAACTTAGTTATGCCCTTCCAGGACCCGAAAATAGGCGGCGTATCAGGACGTACGGATGTGGCTAATACTTATACTAATGTGCTGACGAAGATGCAGGCGGTCCGGTATTATATTGCTTTTCGGATGATGAAAGCTGCAGAGTCGGTATTTGATGCGGTAACTTGCCTTTCCGGGCCTTTAGCCTGCTACCGCAAGAAAATTGTTATTGAGAATATGGATCAATGGCTTAACCAGAAATTTCTTGGCAGAAGGGCTACCTTCGGTGATGATCGGAGCATGACCAACTTTGTGTTAAATAAACACCGGACAGGCTATCAGGATACGGCTGTCTGCTCCACCGTCGTACCTAATCGATATAAGGTTTTTTTGCGGCAGCAGATGCGCTGGAAGCGGTCTTGGCTGCGGGAATCAATTGTGGCGGGCCGCTTTATGTGGCGAAAGGAACCTTTTGCGGCTTTGCTGTTTTACATTGGCCTGCTGGTGCCTGTGGCAGCGCCGGCGGTGGTGTTCTACAATATGCTGTATGTACCCCTTGTTCATCGGGTTTTTCCTACTACCTTTTTGGTGGGGATGCTGATGATGGCATTGCTGATGAGCGTTGTCCAGTTGTTTTTGAAAAAAAGCTCCATTTGGCTTTTTGGCATGGTCTTTTGTATTTTCTATGAAGCGGTGCTGTTGTGGCAGATGCCGGTGGCCTGGTTTACCTTCTGGAAATCCACTTGGGGCACCCGCATGACGCCGGAGGATATTGCTTACCAACAGCAAAAGGAGCGGCGGTCAGGCAGAGGTAAAAAAGCGGCGGTACCAAAACAAGGAAAAGGGGGCGGAGAGGATAGAGAAGAGCAAGCAATGTCTGCCTGAAAAAGAGGGCAGGAAGCGGCGGCGCAGTATTTTGCAAGCTATAGTGCTGCTGGGCTTGGCCTTGTTGTTGTTGAAAACGCTATTTTCTACAGCCCATTATCAGCCTTACACTTCGCTGCCGCCGGATGCGCCGGACCATGGCTTTCTGGCCATCTCCTATTTTGGGGTGGACAGAAAGGGTACGGCAACCCTCATCGGCGTCAAAGAATTGGAGCGGCATATCAAGGCTTTACGGGATTCCGGTTATGTAACCGTAAGTCAACAGGAAGTTTTGTCTTATTACCGGGATGGCAAGCCCCTGCCTGAAAAGGCCTTGCTGCTGCTCTTTGAAGACGGCCGGCGGGATACCGCAATTTTTTCGCAAAAAATCATGGAAAAGCATAATGTTATTGCTACCATGTTTTCCTATGGGGATAAGTTTAAAAAGGAGGACACTAAATTTCTTACCTCCGAAGATATAAAGAGCATGGTGGATAGCACCTTCTGGGAAACGGGGACCAATGGTTACCGCTTGGCCTTTATTAATGTATTTGATCGTTACGGTTACTATTTAGGGGAGCTTAACTCTCTGGAGTTTTCGATGATGGCTCCTTATCTTAACCGGAAGTATGACCACTATCTGATGGATTACCTGCGGGATGAACAGGGGGTGCCCAAAGAAAGCCATGAGGAAATGAAGGCGCGCATTGATAGAGATTATAGGTTAATGGAAAGCATATATCGGGAGGAGCTGGGAAAATTACCGGCCTTCTACGCCTTAATGCATTCCAATACGGGACAGTTTGGCACAAACGAAAAAGCCAGTCAGGTAAACGCTGAACATATTTATCGCTTGTTTGCTATGAACCTCAACCGGGAGGGCAGTTCCCATAATGACAGGAGCAACTCCCTTTATGACCTTACCCGTATGCAGCCCCAGGCCCATTGGTCTGTCAACCATTTGTTGATGCGGATTTGGGAGGATACCGGCCAGGACATGGCTTTTGTACAGGGGGATAAGGGGCAGGCGGCGCTATGGAGCAATTTGGCGGGGGTGGCAGAATTCGGCCGGGATTCGATTATTTTGACCTCGCTGCCGGCCGGGACCGGTATCTTGCGGCTAAAGGACAGTGAAGAATTTGGCGACATCTCCCTGTCTCTTCAGCTGGAGGGCAATGCCTTGGGTTCTCAGGCAGTTTTGCTGCGCTCCGATAAGGGTCTGCGCAATTACCTCCGGATTGCTCTGGAAGATAAGCGTCTGGTCGTTACCCAGGTGGAGGAGGGAAAGCAGCAAGAATTATTCTCTCAGTCCTTGGACCGTATTGCCGGTGTTCCCCCGGTGTCGGTGCCTGAGGATAAAAAGCAGGCCGAGATCGGCAGGCTGAGGATGGCTCTAAAATATGCGAAGGGCATAAGCGATGCCGCAGATACAGCCCGGCAATTGGCTGAGGCCGGGCAAAGGCAGGCTGCATCTGTGGCCGAGGGTGCTGAGGAATATAGCCCTAACCTTGATTTAAATGAAGGCCAAAAAAAGGAACTGGCCATAACGCTGCAAGGTGAGCGGCTTTCTGTAGCGGTAGACGGTATTGCGGCAGTGGCGGATTTACCCGTCCGATGTGCTGCTTCAGGCGCACTGGTACTGGAGTCCCGTTCCAGCTTTCAGAAATACAGCCAGAGAAATCTAACGGATGACGTTTATGATGGTGTGTTTCGTAATATCATGATTACAGGCCAGGAAGGCGGGGTGGTCTTTGACGGGCGTCCGGAAAGAGCTGAGCGTATCTTGGCTGCCCTTGCCGGCGGCTGGCATGGCTTAATCGATTGGTTCGTTAAGGTCCTATGATAAAGATCCTATGACACAGGAGTAATTATGGCAAAGAAGCTGTCCGCAATCTTAATCCTGTTTTTTGTCTGCCTCATCGGCGGCTGTCAAGTGCAAAAAAATACCCAGCCTCCTCAGCTATCCCAGCCCCGGCAGCTCCCAGAGTTATCGGCTTGGGCGGTTTACTGGGACATGGAGGGAGCCCTGCGAGGTATCGAGAAGCTGGGAGAGCAGCTGGTGAGCCTGCAGTACTTTGCCGCTTATTTTGACGCCGAAAATCAATTATTTATCCCCCAGCCGATCCAATTGCAGAGGGGGATGGCGGCAGGCACAGGCGCGGGCGCAGGCACAGGCGCAGCAGCCCCGGCAGCCGAGACAAGGGCCCCGGACTTGATCACCTATCTTACGGTGGTAAACGACAGGCTTCTTGCAGGGGGCGGCTCAGTCCTCAAAGATAAGCAATTGCTGTATGAGCTGCTGGCGGAAGAGGCAGATCAAAAAGCTCATATTGCTCAGATTCTGACTCTAGCTGCGGCAGAGGGCTACGACGGTGTTGAGATCGATTATGAAGCCATCCGTAAGGATATGGTTTTGTGGCAATATTTCTTGGATTTCATCCGCCGGCTGGCCTTGGCGGCAACGGAGGAAGGCCTTTTGCTCCGGGTTGTGCTGGAGCCGGGAGCTCCCTTTGAAGCCTTAGACTTTCCCCAAGGGCCGGAGTATGTAATCATGTGTTATAACCTGCACGGGCCCGGCAGCCTGCCGGGCCCTAAGGCCAATGATGAATTTTTACTGGAGCTGGTGCAAAAGACATCGGTCATACCGGGCAGAAGGATTTTTGCTCTTGCTGCCGGCGGCTTTGATTGGTCCGGTGATCAAGTCACTTCTTTGACGGAGCAGGAGGCCCTGGCTTT
Organism: Clostridia bacterium; assembly: GCA_018434325.1. Classification (GTDB taxonomy): domain Bacteria; phylum Bacillota; class Peptococcia; order DRI-13; family UBA5745; genus WRMS01. The sequence goes on from JAHDPO010000013.1 coordinate 24,237, forward strand.
GAGATCCCGGCAAAAGGCTGAATTTAGCCGGGACTCGGCCAGCCAGGCCCTCAGCTTCTCTTATCAACAGGAAAATACTGTCCATCAGGTATGGTATGCCGATAGCGCCACTCTGGATCACTGGATCAGCTTATTAAAAGACCAGGTTGATTGCGGCATTGCCCTTTGGCGTCTGGAGTAAAAAGAAGTCTTTACGCAAAACATTGAAAAAGCAGGGATGCATAAAAATCCCTGCTTTTTCAATACTAAAAGGAAGAGTGCTTGCCAAAAGAAGAAGCAAGGAGAAGTTATGCTGCGGTTTTTGAAAAAGTTGTGCGCCGGAAAAACTACGGATATTGATAAAAAGATTGCCGGGTTGAACTATCCTCTTGAGGAGCGTAAATTCAGCCGGTCATTAGACGAGAATGTTGCAGTCATCAAAAAGCTGCTTACCGATGTGGATATTGCCCAATATAAGCTGATCCAAAGCGCCGGCAAAAATCCCGCCCGCTATTTTCTGATCTTTTTTGACGGTATAGTGCATTCCGAAATTGTCAACAGCAATATTATCAAGCCCCTGATGAACAGCAAAACGGAAGAAGGAAGCCCGAAGCTGGAAAAGCTGCTGGCCACCGTAGTACAGGCAGGGGAATCAAAAATCATCGATACATTCAAAGCGGTGATCGAGAGCGTAACCCATGGCGACACCGTGCTTTTCATAGAGAGCTGCGATCAGGCCGCCGTTTTCAATACCAGACAGTTTTCCACCCGCGCCATAACGGAGCCGGATAATGAGAAAGTCCTCAGTGGCCCCCGGGAGGGCTTTACGGAGCTGCTGGTTCAAAACCTTTCCCAAATCCTGCGGCGGGCCCGCACCAACGAATTGAAAACGAAAATGATGACCTTAGGCAAGCGCACCCAAACCAAAATCTGCGTATGCTATCTGGACAGCCTGGTCAATAGGGAAGTACTGGAGGAGCTTTACCGGCGGCTGGATAAAATCGATATCGACGGAGTTTTGGATTCCAACTATATCACCGAAGAGATCCACGATTATCCCCTTTCGCCTTTTCGCACCGTCGGCAGTACGGAACGGCCGGATGTGGTCGTTGGCAGGCTTTTGGAAGGGCGCATCGCCATTTTGGTGGACAACTCCCCTGTAGCCCTAACTGTGCCTTACCTTTTTATCGAAAACTTTCAAAGCAATGAGGACTATTATTTTAACTTCTATTATTCCTCTTTTTCCAGGCTGCTGCGTATTTTAGGCTTCTTTCTGACCCTGTCGGTACCGGGGCTGTACATCGCCGTAGTAGCCTTTCATCAGGAGATTTTGCCTTTGCAGCTGTTGATGAGAATTGCTATGGAGCGTCAGAGCGTACCGCTGCCCGCCGCTTTGGAGGCGGTAATCATGCTGATCGTCTTCGATATTTTGCGGGAAACAGGTGTTCGTATGCCCTCCAATATCGGCCAGGCCCTGAGCATTGTAGGGGCGCTGGTCATTGGTCAGGCTGCCGTTGAAGCCAGCCTGGTGGCGGCGCCGATGATCATTGTGGTGGCGGCCACAGGCATCACCAGCCTTTTGGTGCCGAAGCTGAATGCACCGATGATTTTTTGGCGTCTGTTCTTTCTGATCATGGCTTCAACTTTCGGTTTCTTCGGCCTGACCATAGGTCTTTCTCTGCTGTTCATTCATTTGAATAACCTGACCTCCTTCGGCGTGGAGCATCTGTCGCTGAAAGGAAGTTTCCGCTTACAGGAAAATAAGGATATCTTCATCCGTTTCCCCTGGCCCTATATGATTGACCGCCCCAAAGGGCTGAGCCGCAACAAAGTAAGACAGACAGGAGACGGAATCGATGATTAAACGCTTGCTGATTTGTCTGCTGCAGGTATTGCTGGTTTTGAGCCTCTGCGGCTGCTGGAATTACCGGGGCCTTGATCAGGTGAATATCGTAGTAGGCATCGCCGTGGATTTTGATAAGGAAAAAAAAGAATATAAGATGAGCTACGAAGTTGCCGACCTGGGTACGGTGAAAAAAGATCAAAGCATCAAAGGCAGGATCATCACCGCCGAAGGCAAAACCTTATTTGATGCTGCCAGAAATGCCAAGCGCAAAGAGAAAAACCGATTATTCTTCGGAAGCAGCTATGTTTTGGTGATCAGTCAGGAAATGGCGAGGGAAGAGGGAATATTTAATTCCATAGAATGGTTTTTGCGAGATGGCGAATGTCGGGAAACCATGTTCGTAGCTATATCTCAGGAGGAAACGGCCGCTAAGGTTTTGGAAAAAGAAGAAAACATCAACGGCATCGTGTCTGCCGACATCCACGATATTATTATGGAAGACAAAAGCGTTTCCGCCAGCACCGTACATATGCCGGTATACGAGGTATACAGCCTGCTTAAATCAAAGGCGAATTCCTTAGCTTTACCGGTGTTGCGTAAAACAAAAAACGGCGACCGGGAGGTTACCGCGGCCAACGGCAGCGCTGTTTTTAAAGGCGATAAGCTGGTTGGCTTTCTGACGCCGGCGGAGTCGAAATACGCATTATTTGCCTGGAATAAAATAAAAAGCGGTATCCTTACCATAAATATGGCCGATCAGAAAATCGATGATATTTCCTTGGAAATTTTTCAAAGCAGTACAAAGAAAAATTTTCGTTACGATCAAGGAAAGATCAAAGTCATCATTGAGAGCAGTACCGACGTAGCCATTGCGGAAAACCACAGCGAGCTCAACGTGATGGATGAGCAGATCGTTGAAAATATCCAGAAGGAAGCGGGCAAGATGATTGAGGAGAATATCAAAGCTGTGATAGAAAAAGTGCAGCAGGAATACCAGGCCGACATCTTCGGCTTCAGCGATATGATCTTCAAACGGGATTTAAAGCTTTGGAAGCAATTAGAGCTGGAGTGGGAAGAGATATTCCCCGATATTGAGGTAGAGGTAACCTCGAAGGTGCATGTGGTCAATTCCGGCTTCACTAAGTAATTTTATGAAAACAATCAGGAGGACAGCATGCTGACGGTAATAGTCATATCCTTGTTTTTACCGGAGATAATCTATGATTACAATACCGCTTTAAAACAAGCCGGAAAACGTGAGAGAAGGATTTACGCCGTTATCATGCTGATCAGCTTCGTCATTTTGATCCTGTACAGCTTTAAAATCACTATTCCCTCACCCCACGGCATAATCACAAAGGTAATTGGCAGCCTTTTCAGGATCGAGACATAGAGGGAGTTTTAAGCGCAATAGGGAAAGGATATGCGATGAAAAGAGAGAGAGTTACTTTTAATCAAGCGATGTTCAGCATAGTGCTGTTCAATTTTGGCAGCAGCGTAGTAATGGGGGTCAGCACCGGCGTGGGCCAAGAGGCCTGGATACCCATATTGGCGGCGACCGTAGCTGCCATACCCTTGTTTTTGATCTTCGGAAGGATCATGCAGCTGTTTCCGGAAGAAGACATATTCGGTATCATGAATAGCCTCTTCGGAAAAACCTTCGGCAAGATAGGCATTGCCTTACTCACCTGGTATGCCGTCCATCTCTGCGCCCTGGTGCTGCGAGATTTTTCGGAATTTACCCAGATCTCCTCCATGCCGGAAACGCCCCAGCTGCCTATTATGATATTGATGATCCTTACTACTATTTATCTGGCCAGAAGCGGTATGCGCAATATGGGCAAATGGTCGCTGGTTATGTTTTTCTTTGTATCGCTTGTGGTAATATTTACGTTTCTGACGGCTATACCCCAAGCGCAGGTCGACGATTTGCTGCCCATTGGTTCCCATACCAGGGCCGAGTATTTTGAAAGCTCTTTCCAGATATTTTCCTTCCCCTATGCGGAAACCGTAATTTTCTTATGCCTGGCCGGTTCTTATGAAAAAAAAGATAGTCCTTATAAGATGCTTTTTTATGCTCTTTTTATCACCTTAATTGTTTTCGTTTTGGTCTTTTTGCGAAATCTGACTTTACTGGGGCCTGCCATGATGCAGACCAGCTACTTCCCTTCTTATGTAACGGCTAGAATCATCGGTGTCGGTGATTTTTTGGCCAGAATCGAGAGCCTGATCTCTTCGAATTTCTTATTTGCCGGCATCGTTAAAATTACCGCCTGTTTATTGGCCGCCAGTAAAGGCCTGGCCAGGCTTTTTGAGCTGGAGGATTACCGGATTCTCGTTTTGCCCATGGGGATGTTGGCCATGGCCCTTAGCGCTTTCCTCTACGAAAATACCATGGAGATGTTCGCTTTTTTGAAATACTATCCCTATTACGCCTTCCCTTTTCAAGTGATTCTGCCGCTGATAACCTGGATTGGCTGCGAATTCTATGTGAGAAAGCGTAGAAAAGAGAGTAAGCTTGGCTGATTTGGCCTTGGATTGTCTGTACTAAAAAACGCTCTCTGCTAAAAAATCTGCTTTCCTTGCTTAGCGTTGTACTGTATAATGATGGACAAGTATCGACAGGAAGCGAGGAAATTTATGGATAACAATGTGCAAAACCGCTACGGTCTATTGATTGCCGGTATGCTGATCCAGCTATGCGCCGGCATTATTTATATGTGGAGCGTATTCAAAGGCCCGGTGGCTCAGCATTTGGAATGGGAGCCCTCTAAGGCTGCTTTCACTTCATCGATCATGCTGGCCGTATTCGTTTTAGGTATCATCCTGGGGGGCAGGGTTCAGGACAAAATCGGGCCAAAGCCGGTAACGGTTTTTGGCAGCATTCTGATCAGCCTGGGCATGATTCTGACGGCTTTCGTCACCAAGGCGGCCCCTTGGCTTGTTTATATCACTTACGGCATTATCGGCGGCCTGGGCACCGGAATCGTTTATACGGCCACGGTTTCCGTGGTCCAAAAATGGTTCCCCGATAAGCGGGGCTTTGCCACAGGTTTTATGGTGGCGGCTTTCGGCTTTTCGCTGGTGATTTTTGCGCCCCTTACCAACACTCTTTTGACCGGCGTCGGCGTTCCCAAGACCTTGCTGATCTTCGGCGGCGTTTTCCTGGTGCTTTGCGTCGCCTGCTCCTTGCGCATCGATAATCCGCCGGCGGGTTATGCGCCTCCCGGCTTTGTGGCGGCCAAGATGAATGTGACAAAGAAGCAGTACAGCACCGGCGAGATGCTAAAAACCCGCCAGTTTTACCTGATCTGCCTGTCGCTGCTCTGTGTTTTGCCGGCCTATTTCATTCTCAATCCCTTGTTTATGACTTTGGGTGCGGAAAGAGGCTTGTCGAAAGAATTGGCGGTTTTGGGCGTAATGATCACAGGGGCGGCCAGCGCCGCCGGCAGATTGCTGACTTCCTGGGTATCAGACTTGATCGGCCGCAAGCAGGCGGTATATGCGATTATTTTGATCACCATGCTGGCGATTCTGACGATGATCGTAGCTCAGGGCGTCTTATTCCTTGTCTGCATTGCGGTCATTGCCTTTGGCTTTGGCGGCGCCGCCGGCGTCTATCCGGCGATTACGGCGGACAACTTCGGCACAAAGCATATGGGGCTTAATTACGGCTGCGTTATGGTAGGCTTCGGCGTTTCCGCCCTGGTGTTTCCGATTATTTCAAATCATCTCGTCAAAAGCGGCTCTTATACCACATCCTTTATTCTGGCTGCGGTGACTTGCGCCATCGCCTTTGTTTTGGTGCTGCTGCAGAAAAGACCGTAAAGCAGTCGGCGAAAGGAAGCAAGAGATAAGATCCAATATACAAGATACAGGAGGCATTCCCGGCGGGTTTGCCGCCTGTTATTTTTTTTACTAAAATTTCAAATTTTCCTTTGCATATTAATAAGTTTGGATGTATAATTAGTTAACTTTGAGAGGAGGAATATCATTATGGTATACAAAAAAACCGGTGGATTTGGCCGTGTGCTTCTTGCATTCTTTCTTTGCTTGGCCTTAATTCTGCCGACAATGACTGCCGCCGGGCCGGCTTTGGCTGCCGCCGTAGTTCAGCAGGCAGTGATTGAAAATGCAGGCCAAGGCGATGAAGCTATAGCGCTGATGGAAGCCCGTTCATTCCAGGTACAGGTAAAAATCAGCGATATGGAAAAATCGGCTCTTGAGGCCGCCGTCAGCGGCAATCAGGTTTCCTGGAGCTTAAGCCGGGAAAAAGGCTTGCAGGATGAGCAAATGTTCCCCCACCAGTTCCTGGGCGGCCCCCTGGAAGCCTGGCAGACGGTGGCAACGGCAGCTCAGCCCCAGCAGCCGCTGTTTACGAACATTAAGAATAGCGTTATCCAAAAGGATGGTCTTTATTTGCAGCTGACCTTTGACGCTGCCGCCATGTTTGGCTATAACGGCGTTGATAACCGGGACCGCCGGCTGGTCAGAAACACGATTCTCGATTATACCGGCGAATACGTTTTAAGCTGCGCCGTCAACGGTGAAGTCAAAGGTGAGACCGCCTTGCAGGTGCGCCCTTACGACTCATTTAAAACCCAGAGCCAGATCGATGCCGAGCTAGATGATTTGGCAGCCCGGGCCAATCAGGCCGGTCTTTATGCCAAGGTAGAGGTTATCGGCCAAACTGCCGAAGGCCAGTCCATCAAGGCGATTTTCCTGGCCGCCGCTCAAAAAGATTTGACCGATTATCTGGCTTTGACGGAGCAGGCGGAAACCCAGCCGGCAGCTTTGCAGGCTGAGATTGCTAAAAAGACTCTGTCTTATAAAGTGCCTATTATGTACAGCAACATTCATGCCGATGAGATCCCCGGTTCCGATTCCTGCATTGATTTCCTGGAGACGATCATCGCGGCTGCCGAGGCCAAGGAAAAGATTGATTATAAGATGATCACCGGTCTGACGGCCGCGGGCCAGGCCCAGCTGCAAAAAGAAATGGCGGCGGACGGCAAGGTCTGGTCGGAATTGATCAAGGATAAGGTTACCGGCGTAGGTTATATTCAGGGCAACGGCGCCTTTGAGCCCACTGATCTGAAGCCCGCCGCCGATGCTGCGGTGACTTTGACCGCCGCAGAGATGAATGAGTATTATAATATTGAAACGAAAGAGTTGGATGTAGACAAAGTACTGGAGGATGTTTTCTTCATCCTGGTGCCTTCCGAGAATGCCGACGGCAAAAGGGCTCTCACCCGCACCAACGGCAATTACTTTGACTTAAACCGGGACAATACCTTCCAGACTCAGCCGGAGACTCAGGCGATGACCCGGTTGATCGCCAAGTGGAATCCCGTCGCTTTCTACGAAATTCATGGTTTCTATACGCAATTCCAGGTTGAGCCTTGTTCTCCCACCCATGAGCCCAATGCGGAGTACGACCTGTTTATGGACACGGCTTTAGCCCAGGGTGAGTATTTTGGAGCGGCGGCCATTGCCAACAACAGCAAAATAAACAGCTTCCAAATGCCCATGCGGGATTATTTAGCCGTTGATCAGGACGGCCAAAAAAGCTGGGTGCCTTTCGACGATATGTCCACCAGCTATACGCCCCAATACTCTTTCCTCCACGGCACCAGCGCCTACACCGTAGAGGTGCCTTATGGCAGCCAGGAGGCGGTGGACGCCGTTAAATACGGCTTTATCGGCAATGCGGCTTTTGTGTCTGCCAATAAAGACAGAATCTACACCAATCAGTTAGAGTTTTACCGCCGGGGCCTCAATAATATTGACGCCGACACCATTCGCCCCTATTACGTCAGCCAAAGTGACGAAATCGGCGCCGAAGCCGGTGTTTTCCGTCAAAAATATGGAGAAAACAAAAACTTTTTCCCTGAATATTATGCCATTCCCATCGACTCCGGCAGCCAGCGCAACCGCCAGGCCGCCAAGGAAATGATCGAATATCTGCTGCGCAATGATGTGCGCCTGCAACAGCTGAATAAAGACGTTACGCTAAACGGCGTGGCGTATAAAGAAGGCACGGTCATTGTGGATATGCGCCAGGCCAAAAGAAACATGGCCAATGCCGCTCTTTATTCCAATGTGGTTATTACGGACTGGACGGACCTCTATTCCGAGCCGCTGACGGCTTTCCCCCAGCTGCGGGGCTTTGACGCCGCGGTGGTAACGAAAGCCGGCGCTTTCAAGTCAGCCGACATGGCGGCAATGAGCAAGGTACCGGCCATCAAGACCAGTATCAGCGGCCAGGGCTCTGCCGTAATCATGGCCAACAACAGCCTGGATGCAATAAAAGCCGTTAATCAATTGCTGCAAGCCGGCAAGGCCGTAGGCTACATTACGGCAGGCGAGCATAAGGGAGACTTTGTGACCGCCGCCTCCGATTTCGCTTTCGTCAAGGATCAGTACATTCTGGAAGCCACAGCTACCGGTGCGTTGCCGACGGCCCAGAAAATCCTCAAGGCTCCGAAGCTGTACGTGCCCGGCAAAACAGCCAATGCTTTTGAGCTGCTGGAAGGCAAAGCTTACGGCGTAGCCAATTACAGCGACCGGCTGAATACCAACTTGGGCTGGGATCTCTTTGCTTACAGCCAGCAGATGGGCTTTGAACTGACCGGCAGCCTGGAAGCCGCTGACGTCATCGTGGGCAGCAGAGCCCTGAATGACGCCGAAAAGGCTTACGTGGAGATTGGCAAGCCCTATATCGGCTACACTGCCACAGCTTTAGAACTGGTGAAGGGCCTGGGTATCGGCCTGGATTACCAAAAAGGCGGCAACTTTGACGCCCTGACCACGGTTTCTTATGTGGACGACAGCCTGATTACCGCCGTCTATGCGGCGGCAGGGGACGATATCATGTACGGCTACGGCGGCAACTTCATCACCCAGGTGCCGGAAGGAGCCAAAGTCCTGATTAAGACCGGCGGCGATTACCCCATCGAGGGCTTCATGGCTGCCGACTACATTCCCCAGTACCAGAATCAGATTACGGCCATCGACTACCAGCAGGACGACTACAACATCACCTTGTTTGCCAATACCATGACCAACAAGGCCCACCAGCAAGATGACTACCGTTATGTCACCAATGCCATCTACTCCAAGCTTTTGGGCGAGGCCTTTACGGTGGATCCTTCTGCCGGCGAAGGTCTGGGCCGGCTGACGCTGATGGTCAACGGCCAGCTGCTGGAAGCGCCCATGTATAATGTGGAGGGCAGCAATTATGTCAAGCTGCGGTTCTTAGGCGAGCAGCTGGGGTTCAAGGTGGATTATGACGAGAAGGCGAATATGCCTGTAGTCGTCAGCCACTGACCGGGCGACCATTGACTGCCCAGCCCTCCAGCCATTGACAAGGCGCAGGAAGCTGCAGTATAATGACGGAGCGTCGAAACATCGAAGCGTCATAGTCGGAAACGACGGCGTGCAGAGGCGCAGACAAATGAATCAGGGGAGCTCGTAAGACGGGCTGAGAGGAAGTGAAAAACTTCGACCCTTAAACCTGATGTGGGTAATGCCAACGTAGGGAGCAGATATAGCCTTGCTTTATGCGGAGAACACCCATTGGTGTTCTCCGTTTTTTGCGTTACGGGGGTAGCGGCGGCTTGAGCGTTCCGCGGGTTTGGCGGCTCGGGTGCTGTGAGGCTGAGTTCTGCGGCTCGGGTGCTGCGGTACGGGGCCTGCGGTCCGGGTTCCCGGGGACTGGGGCCTGCCGGGGCCTTGTGGCCGGCGCCTTGCACCCGCGCGCTCTGCCGCCGAGGCTTTGCAGCTCGGGCTCTGTGGTCGGCAAATCGGAGAGTGTGCAAAATTTCGAGTTTTCCACCCCATACTGGGGTACACATCATTGCGTGCTCAAAATTGCAGGTTTAAAGTGTCCGAAACATCACATCGATGGATTATTGACTGCATTTGGCCATATTTAGTGTCGCGGTTAGGAGATGGCCGCTATTTCGAAGGTGCAAAACACTTTAAACTTGCAATTTTGCGTAAGACTGAGCAGCCCGGCCGCAGCAAAGGGGGAAAAGCTGCAAAATTGAGCAGTTCGCCAACATGCTGGTGTAGTATCTGTAAAATTGAGCAGCCGGCCGTCACATCAACGAAGGGATACCCTGGAGAAAAAGGAGATAATTATGATTGAAAAGAAAACCACCACTTTTGCCAACGGCCTGATCTGGTTTGGCGCCGCCGTATCCATCGCCGAAATCCTGACGGGTACCTTGCTGGCCCCACTGGGGTTTGCCAGAGGTTTGGCCGCTATTCTTCTGGGCCATCTGATCGGCGGCCTGCTCTTTTTCCTGGCGGGGCTGATTGGCGGCCAAACAGGGCGCAGCGCCATGGAAACGGTGAAGCTATCTTTCGGCGAAAAAGGCTCCCGCCTTTTCTCATCCTTGAACGTATTGCAGCTGGTGGGCTGGACGGCAGTGATGATCGTTAGCGGGGCAGCGGCAGCCGGAGCCATAATCGATACGGGCGGCAACTGGATTTGGAGCCTGGTTATTGGCGGGCTGATCATTGTCTGGCTGCTCATTGGTATTAAGGAGCTTACGGCAGTTAATATTATTACGATGAGCGGTTTGTTTATATTAACCCTGGTCTTGAGCGGGGTGATCTTCAAAAGCGGCGGTCAGGCCCTGGCAGATCAGGCCCAGGCCCAGATCCAGGCCCAGGCGGCGGGGCCGATCCTCAGCTTTGGCGGCGCTGTTGAGCTGGCGGTGGCTATGCCCCTTTCCTGGCTGCCCTTGATTGCCGATTATACCAGCCAGGCCCGGAGGCCCTTTGCCGCTACTTTGACCAGCACCCTGATCTATGGCTTTGGCAGCTGCTGGATGTATGTTATTGGCTTGGGAGCGGCTCTTTTTACCGGCGAGAGCGATGTGGCCGCCATTATGGTTAAGGCCGGCCTGGGTATAATAGGTTTGATTATTATCCTGTTTTCTACCGTTACTACCACTTATCTTGACGCCTATTCTGCCGGCGTCAGCTCAAAAGCCATATCCGCTAAAATCAAGGAGAAGCCGTCGGCTATTGCCGTCTGTATTTTAGGGACAGCCCTGGCCATATTGACGCCGATTGCCGGGATGACGGACTTCCTCTATTTGATCGGCTCCGTATTTGCTCCGATGGCCGCTATTTTAATTACCGATTATTTTATTCTGAAAAATGATAAATCCGCCAAAGGGGTGGATTGGCTGAATATCCTGCTGTGGCTGACAGGCTTTATCATTTACAGGTGGTTCATGGGCATTGATACGCCGGTGGGCAACACCCTGCCGGTAATGGTTATTACGGGTTTGCTCTGTATCCTGAGCAACCTGCTGGCCAACTATAGGACAAGGGGAGTGGAGAAGAATGTTTAAGCAACTGCTGGCAAACGTAAGACAAAAGGGGCCGCTGGTCCATAACATCACCAATTACGTTACCGTCAATGATTGCGCCAATGTCTTGCTGGCCTGCGGCGCTTCGCCGATTATGGCCGAGGATATAGGCGAGGTGGAGGAGATCACCGCTATTTGCAATGGCCTCAACATTAATATCGGCACCTTGACTGCCGCTACGATACCGGCGATGCTGGCTGCCGGCAAAAAAGCCAATCAGTTGCAGCATCCCCTTGTACTGGATCCTGTGGGGGCCGGGGCCTCAAAGCTGCGCACGGAGACAGCTCTCAAACTGCTGGCGGAACTGCGCTTCACCGTTATCCGCGGCAATGCTTCCGAGGTCAAGACCCTGGCAACCGGCTTTTTGGCGGGAAGTCCCGCGGAGAGCAATTCCATCGCCGACAGTGCAGGAGGCACCAAGGGGGTGGATGTCAATGTTGCCGACAGCATAACGGAAGAGAACCTGGATGAAGCCGTTACTTTTGCTAAAAGGTTTGCGGCGGCCAGCGGCGCCGTTATCGTCATCACCGGCGCCATCGATATCGTAGCCGACAGCGCCAAGGCTTTTTGCATTCGCAACGGCCATCCGATGCTGAGCAAAATCACTGGCGCCGGCTGCATGCTGTCGGCCATGACGGCGGCTTATCTGGCCGCTAATCCTCATAAGCCTTTGGAGGCTGGCGCGGCTGCCGTCTGCGCCATGGGCCTTTGCGGTGAGCGGGTCTTTGCCAGGCTAGCTGCCAGGGAGGGCAATGCAGCCTACCGCAACTATCTCATTGACGAAATCTATCACCTGAGCGGTGAAGAATTGGAGGAGGGAGCCAGATATGAAGTGCGATAGATCGAATTGGAATAATGGCAGAGCGAATTGGAATAAAGATTGCCTGCTGCTTTATGGCGTCACCGACAGGGCCTGGACGGGGCAGCAAAGCCTCTTAGAGCAGGTGGAGTCCGCCTTGCAAGGCGGTGCAACCTGTATCCAGCTGCGGGAAAAGGATCTGGAGGAAGAAGCTTTTTTGGCAGAGGCTGTGGCGTTAAAGGCTCTATGTCAACGCTACAGCGTTCCCTTTATCGTCAACGATAATGTGGAGGTGGCCATCAAGTCCGGCGCCAACGGCATTCACGTGGGTCAGGAGGATCTGGAGGCTGCCCGGGTACGGCAGATAATGGGCGAAGAGGTGATTCTGGGGGTTTCGGTTAAGACAGTAGAGCAGGCGCTGTTGGCCCAGTCCATGGGCGCCGATTACCTGGGCGTAGGCGCGGTTTTCCCCACAGCCACCAAGGCCGACGCCGAGGGCATAAGCAGAGAAACGCTGAAAGCCATCTGCCAAGCCGTTTCCATACCAGTGGTGGCCATCGGCGGTATAGACAGCGAGAACATGGGAACGCTGGCCAGCACCGGTATCGCTGGCGTAGCCTTAGTTTCGGCGATTTTTAAAGGCGAGGATATTGAAGGGCGCTGCCGCAGCTTGAGGCTGTTGGCAGAAAAAACAGTAGGGGAGGGCATGGCGCTGTGAAAAATAATTCGATGCAGACTGGTTCGTTTCAGTCTGGTTCAATGAAGAAGGTGCTCACCATCGCCGGCTCCGATTGCAGCGGCGGCGCGGGGATACAGGCCGATATCAAGACCATTGCCATGCATAAGATGTATGCCATGAGCGTGATCACTGCTCTGACAGCTCAAAATACCACCGGCGTTTACGGCATTATGGAGGCAACCCCGGAATTTGTAGGCCAGCAGCTGGATTGCATTTTTACCGATATCTACCCCGATGCCGTCAAGATCGGCATGGTGTCAAACAGCAAGATCATTGAGGTGATTGTGGCAAAGCTGCGGCAATACGAGGCCAAAAATATAGTGGTGGATCCGGTTATGGTATCCACCAGCGGCGGCAAACTCCTCAATGATGAGGCGGCCGAAGCCTTGCTGACACAGCTCTTGCCTTTGGGAACTGTCATCACCCCCAATATTCCCGAAGCCCAGGTTTTATGCGGCTTTGCAATTAAAGATGAAGCCGGTATGATCAAGGCTGCCGAAAAAATCGCCCGGGGCTATGAGGGCGGTATTCTGATCAAGGGCGGTCATTTAAGCGGCGGCGGTGGCAATCTGGGCAATGGCGCAACAGACCTGCTTTATGAGAAGGGCAATATCCATTGGTATAAAGGGGAGCCTGTGGACAATCCCAATACCCATGGCACTGGCTGCACCCTTTCTTCGGCCATCGCCTGCGGTTTAGCGGAAGGCAAAGGCTTGCAGGAGAGTATCGGCCAGGCTAAAGCCTACCTCACCGGGGCTTTATGGGCCATGCTTGACCTGGGCCAGGGAGCCGGTCCTTTGGATCATACCTATCGTCTTTAAATAGCCGTAATGATTGCGATTTAAGCGTTTTGCGCAAAAAAAAGAGCTGCCATCCGGTGATTTGTGCAAATCAATGGATGACAGCTCTTGAACATTAAGGCTTGATTTCAGACAGATCAGCTTTGGGTAGCTCAGCTTTAGACTGTTCGCCCTGAGGCTGTTCGCCCTGAGGCTGCCCGCCTTGGGATTGCTTGCTTTGGCAGGCCGGACAACGCCCTTCGAAGAAGGTGTGGTGGCCGGTGATTTCGTAACCAGTCTGCTCCGCCAGCACCTGGTCCAGCCGGTCCTCATAGGGAAGCAGCACGTCGGACAAAGCGCCGCATTCGGTGCAAACCAGGTGGCTGTGGGCTGCCAGCCGCCAATCGAAATGTTCGATACCCGCTACATTGAGGTGATGGATCTCGCCGGAGTCCGCCAGGATCTTCAAATTGCGGTAAACGGTGCCGCGGCTGATTCGGGGATTAAAGGCCCGTATATCTTGATAAAGCTGATTGGCGGTAGGATGATCCCGGCGAGCCAGCACGGCATTCAGCACCATTTGCCGCTGTCTGGTATTTCGCTTTTGCATAGCCTACATGTCGTGAGAGAGAGTAGCGGCAATTAAACCGTTATTGTCCAGCTTGGCCAGTTCCTTGACCTTATCCAGGCAAAGACCCATGGCCTCGGTGATCCGGCGGCCGTATTCCTCATCGGCCAGATAGCAATGGACGGCATGGCGGTACTTGATGTTGGCGGTGGTGGAAGCAATATCGCCAGCGGTGTTTTCGATGAGCAGCTGCTTTTTATCCTCGGTCAAAATCCGCCAGAGGTCGCCGCCGGCCCGGAAATTATCATCGGAGGGATCGTCCTTGGGATCGTAGCGCCACATGGCTCCTTCTATATCCATAGGAGGCTCCGCTACTTCCGGCTGGGCAGTCCAATAGCCGTAGCTGTTGGGGGTATAAGCCGGCGCCGCACCGTAGTTGCCGTCGGTGCGCATGAAGCCGTCACGATGGTATTCGTTGACTTCCACCTTGGCCCGGTTGACGGGGATATGGTTGTGGTTGACGCCTAAACGGTAGCGCTGGGCGTCGCCGTAGGCAAAGAGCCGGCCCTGGAGGAAACGGTCGGGCGAAAAGCCGATGCCGGGCACCACATGAGCGGGAGTGAAGGCGGCCTGTTCCACTTCCGCGAAATAGTTTTCCGGATTGCGGTTCAGCTCCAGTACGCCTACTTCGATCAAGGGGAATTCTTTATGGCGCCAAATCTTCGTGATATCAAAGGGGTTTTCGTAATGATTCTTCGCCTGCTCCTCAGTCATGATCTGCACGGACATTGTCCAGCGAGGATAATCCTTGCGCTCAATGGCCTCGAAGAGATCCTTGCCGTGGTATTCCCGATCCATGCCGTTAATTTTGGCAGCCTCTTCGTTAGTCAGGTTTTTGATGCCCTGCTGGGTGTGAAGATGGAATTTGCACCATACCCGCTCATTCTTTTCGTTATAAAAGCTGAAGGTATGCTCGCCAAAGACATGCATATGACGGAAGGAGGCAGGAATTCCCCGGTCGGACATGACGATGGTGCGCTGATGGAAGGTTTCCGGCAAAAGCGTCCAGAAATCCCAGTTATTTTGGGCGGAGCGGCGTCCGGTACGGGGATCCCGCTTGACAGCCCTGTTTAAATCGGAGAAATTATGGACGTCGCGAATGAAGAAAGTGGGGGTGTTGTTGCCAACCAGGTCCCAGTTGCCTTCTTCGGTGTAGAATTTGCAGGCAAAACCGCGAATATCCCGTTCACAGTCGGCGGCGCCGCGCTCGCCGGCCACGGTGGAAAAGCGAACAAAAACGTCGGTCTTGGCGCCGGGTTGAAGTACTTTAGCCTTGGTAAACTGGGAGATATCGCCGGTGACGGTGAAATTACCGTAGGCGCCCCAGCCTTTGGCATGCATACGACGCTCGGGAATAACCTCCCGGTTAAAATGAGCCATTTTTTCTAAAAGCCAGACATCCTGCATCACCACAGGACCACGGGGACCGGCAGTGATAGCGTTTTCATTATCGGGAACCGGTGCGCCTACTTCGTTTGTTAACTTTTTGTAATTTTCCATAATTTCGCTCCTTTCTAATTTTTATGTATATCAATTGCGTAACGTATACGCCTTTGATTGAAAAGGATTGGCAAGGCATTAAAGAGCCAGAAACATAGCCAGCATCCAAAGGTAAGCGCAAGTTTTAGGCAGCATCAGCATGCCCAGCATTGGCTTGCGGTCGGCCCAGAGCACTACGGGAAGATAGAAGCCGAAGCTCAGGATAATAGCCGGCGCCATGCCGTTTACCGCAGGTATTGAGCCTCTGTGGACAGCAAAGAGAGCTGCTGCTGCTAAGCCCAGAAGCAAAAAGGGGATATTGCGGTAAATGCCCCAGCGCAAGGGGGGATGGCGGTCCAGCCAGCGATTCTGGGGAAAAAGGCAAAGCAGGATACGCAAGGCGCCCAGAGCATAAACCAAGACCGTCCAGGCAGGCGGCAAGCTTGGGGAAAATAAGCCAAGGCCCAGCTGCCACAGCAGCAGATAGAAAAGGGTCATGGTAATGGAGGTAATCAGCTTGCCAAAGCCCATGGCCTTAGCGAAGTCTTGCTCCCGGCCGCTGAGGATGGCGGCGATCCGGGGCAGCAGGTGGAAGGCATCGCCAATGGCCAATACTAAGGCTGCGCTGCCGGCCAGTGTGCGTACTGTCTGTGCCGCTTGCATCATCTGGGTAGTGTGGGCCGCCGCGCCGGCCCGGGGCTCAAAGAGCAGCCAAAGGCCGACCAGTGTGGCTGTCAGGAGATAAAGGATGTCGAAAACCGCCTCAATCCAGCCGAAGACGCGTTTTTGTGCTTTCATTTTGCAGGGTCTCCTTCTGCGGGTTGGCCTTTTGCTTTGGCGATCCACAGTATATGCAAGGTAACGCCAAGGCCGACCAGCATCAGGAGAAAAGTCAGGGGCAGGCGGCTGATCTTGAACATGGATAAAATCAACATACCCCAAAGGAAGATCAGGCTTTTGGCCACGGTTTTACGAGAGAGACCCCGGCGGCTTTGGTAGTTTTCGATATACTCGCGAAAAAAGGAAATACGCAAAACCTTTTCCCGCAGCTTTGGCGTGCCGGTCAGGCAAGCGGCGCCCGCCAGCACGAAGGGGGTAGTAGGCCATACCGGCAGAAATATGCCGATAAAACCTAAAGCTAAAAGGAAGAGGCCTGCCGCCGTCAGAAGAATCACGCGAATAGGCATAAAATGCTGTTTCACCTCATGGTTTTGTTTTTATTAACGAAAAATAGTTCTAACGCTTAGTGCGGTTGGGATTGGCGGGAAACCAGCCTTTTTGCACCCGCTGATCCTGCTCTTTCAGCTCATGGATAGACCAGAGCATGGAAAAGCCTAATACGCCAAGGGCGCCGGACAAAAGAGGGTGAGCAAAAAATAAGGAGGCAATACAACAGGCCAGACCGCCAATCAGAAAAACAGGCCAGATGCGCCAGGTGAAATAATACTCGCATTTAATAACGATAGGATGGAACAGTCCGATAATGAGAAAGGAGAGCAACCCGATGAGCAAACCGAACCAGTGCATAAGCTTACCTCTTATTATTGATAATGAGTACTGATAAATAAACTATAACGTACCCTTGGCGATTTGTCAACCGCTTTTCTTAGTGAAAACCAGTGAAAACGAAATACTGAAAGCCAAATCAGCCTTGGGAACTATTCGGCTTTGGCCATGCCGATTACACTGCATATGGGGGCGGCCAAAATGATGCCTCTGCCTGCGCCGCCTGGCCCCAGGCCTAAATCCCCGCTGATCTGCCGGCAAATCCCTTCGGTTTTTTCGTCTTCTGCAATAATAAAGATAATTTCCCGCTCCTCCTCGATACCATGAGAGAGAAAGATTTTGCCGTAATAAGGGCACATTCCCCGGGCGTGAATAATGGTGCCGCCGGTGGAGCCGGCCAGCTCGGCGCTTTGAATGACGGCTTCGTCCTTATCGTTTTCGACAATGACGAAAATTGCCGAATAGCCGCCGCAGCCTTTAATGATCCCGCCGGCAGCCGTGTTCGCCGACGGGGGCGGCGTAATGCCGGCCGTCTCTTTTAAATTAAACAAAGCCAAAATACCGCTGTTAGGCTGGTTTAAATCGAGATGATCGGTGAGCAGATCGGCCAGAGGCGAGGCCTGTTCCCGGCCGGTGATCATCAGCAAGAGGTCTTTTTCCGTTTCAAACATCAAATGGAAAAACTTCTTGGATTTATCTGCGGAACCATGGGCATCGATAACGGTACCCCGGGGATAGCCGTGGTCGTCAACGTAATCCAGGACTTTGTCGGTTTTACCTTTATCCACAATGGTCACTACCGCCTGCCAGGGAGTACCCTCAACAGGGCAAAAAGCCGGGCCTTGGTAGGCGTAATTGCGGCTGTAGACGGCAGAAAGAGGAAAGGTGAATACAATGCCTTTGTTGGGGCGGTTCAGAGAGAACTTAGAAATCAGGGCGTCCAGGATTTTTTGCTCATCGGCAGCAGGCATGGCCGCCATGACGATCTCCTTGCGGACGTCGGCCAGCTCAAAAAGCTTTAGAATGTGGTTGGGTACCGTTCCCCGCCCATAAAAAGCCGTGCCGCCGCAAATGCCCATTTCGGCAATCGTATGAAGAATTTTGCTGCCTTTACCTTGATTAACAATGGCAAACATTAAACTATAGCCTTGCACGGTATGATCGTTATTTATCATCATGCCTTGTCTCCTTTGGTTTTTGGCAGATTCGCCAGGCGGTCTGCTCTTTTGATCTTCAACTTATAAATGAGGCCCAGAATCTGTAAAGCGATCAAAGGCGTTACGGCTACCAGGGAAATTACGCCGAAGCCGTCGGTAACCACGTTGGCAAAGGGGATGTATTCGGCGGCGCCCTGGGCAAAGGGCAAAATGAAGGTGGCCGTCATCGTGCCGGAAGCAACACCGCCGGAGTCAAAGGCGATGCCTACGAATATGGAGGGAATAAAGAAGGACAAGATCAGGGCCAGAGCCATTGCCGGCAGCAAAATATGCCAAAGCTGCAACCCCGGTATAATAATGCGGAGTATGGACAGTCCCACGGCCACGCCTACGCCGATGGCCAGCGTCAACATAACCGTGCTGCCTTTGATGGAGCCGGCCGTTTCCTCTTTGATCTGCTGAGTCAGTACGTGAACGGAGGGTTCCGCCGGAATGGTGACAATACCAAATACCGCTCCCACCAAAATCAGCAGCCAGTATTTATCGAGACCGGCGATCTGATAACCCAGCAGCCTGGCGGTATCCATAAAGCCGGCGTTGACTCCGGCCAGAAAAAGAGTGAGGCCGAACCAGGTATAGAAAAGGCCCACTGCCAGTTTTTTGATTTGTCTGCCCTTCAGCTTAATGGAGACGGCATTCATGATGATAAATAGAACGACGACAGGCATGATCACAATGATGGATTCCCAAGCGGTTGATGCTATCTCCGAAAGGAAGCTGCCTAAGACGCCGCCGGCGGCCACATCGTTCAGCGGCAGACTGCCTTCCAGACGGGGATTGCCGGAAAGGATGCCTAAAAGCAACACGGCAACGACGGCTCCGGCAGAGGCAATGCCCAATAAGCCGAAGCTATCGATATCTTCGCTGCTGTCTGTGCGGGTGATCACCGCAATACCGCTTGATAATGCCAGCAAAAAGGGCACCGTAATGGAACCGGTGGTGGAGCCGCTGGCGTCAAAGGCCAAGGCCAGATAGTCGCCGTTAACGAAGAAGGCCATGCCGCCGATGACCAGATAAATGAGGGCGAAGGCCCAAGGCAAGGACATGGTTTTCAGCATGCGGAAAATGCCGAAGGAGACCATCAGGCCCACGCCGCCGGAAACGACGATGAGAAGCAGGGTTTTGCTGGCCTGGCCCATAGTTACCGCATTAATCTGCCCCGCTAAAATATGCATATCAGGCTCGGCTACGGTGACAATAAATCCGAAAATATAGCTGCCGATCAACAGCAGCTTAAGGCTGCCTTTTTTGATCAGGGCCTGGCTCATCATCTCGCCCATGGGGCTGATGCTCAAATCGATGCCTTGCAGGAATATGGGCATGCCGATGGTAATCAATAAGGAGCCCATCAGGAATTTGGAGAGTGTAGGCCCGCCAAGGGGCGTTACGAACAAGCTTAGCAGAACGACGATGACGACGAAGGGTAAAACTGCAGCGATAATTTCTTTAAACTTTTCTGTGATTGAATTCATGAGACCTCCCCGAGGTTTTGTACTTTGCTTTATAGTATCCGCAATAGGATATACTACTATTATAGATGAGGTTGCAGGCCCAGTCAATTTTAGGGGAAGATGGGGTTATGAAATAAGAAGAGAGGCGCCGTCCTTTGTGGGGAAACGCCTCTCTTTGTTTTTCCTATTAGGCCAAGGAACCGACGGCCCAGCCTAGACCAAGCCCAGGCAATCCTGCGAATCTTAGTACTTCAGCGGCGGCAGATCAAGGCCGGTGGTCGGGGAATCAGTGGCCGTAAAATCCGCAGCCGCAAAGTCTGTCTCTACCCCGGCCGGCAAATCGAGATTGGTCCCATAGCTGCTATCCGGATTGGCCTGGTATTCGGTACTAAGCTGGAACTTGGCCACCTCTCCCCGCAGCGTAGCCGCCTGGCCGGACATTTCTTCGCTGATGGCGGAATTTTCTTCGGCGGTAGCGGCGTTCTTCTGCACCACGGCGGAGACCTGCGTAAGCCCGTCTTTGATCTGCTCAATGGCGTCGGCTTGCAGGCTGGAGGATTGATTGATTTTTATGATGCTTTCATTGACCATTTTTGCTTTCTTGCCCACATCCTCCAGGATATGGGCCGTTTCTGCCGTAGTCTGGGTGCCTTTGCCGACGGTGGAGACGGAGGCCTGAATCAACTCAGCCGTCTGCTTGGCCGCCTCTCCGGATTTTGCCGCCAAATTCCGCACCTCATCGGCCACTACGGCAAAGCCTTTGCCGGCATTGCCGGCCCGGGCCGCCTCAATAGCGGCATTTAAGGCCAGGATATTCGTCTGGAAGGCAATGTCTTCAATAACCTTCGTAATATTGCTGATCTGGCTGGAAGCGGCATTGATATCCTGCATTGCCGCCGTCAGCTGAGCCATATGCTCGTTGCCGGTGTTGACGCCGGTTACGGCCTCCTCCACATAGCGGGCTGCCGTTTTGACGATGGCGGAGTTTTCTTCGGCTTGTCCCGCGATCATGGTGATGGAGGCGCTAAGCTCTTCGACGGAGGAGGCCTGCTCACTGGAACCGGAGGCCAGGGCCTGGGCGCCGCCGGAGACTTGGTCGGCTCCAAGGCTGACCTGCTGGGCGGCGGAATTGATGGTCAGCAGAGTATGGTTGAGGGCGGTGGTGGTATTGATCATTGCCTCCTTAATGGCGGCAAAATCACCGATATAATCAATATCCACATTGACCCGCATATCGCCTTGAGACATCTGTCCCAGCTTGTGGGAGATATCCTGAATATAGCTGCCGATCAAGCGGATAGCGTCATTGAGGGAGGTGGCCATTCTGGCCATTTCATTGTGGCCTTTAATATGTATCTGAGCATCCAGATCACCCTTGGCCAGCTTCTCTGCTGCGCCGGTGATCATGATGGCCGGCTTGACGGTTATGCTGATAATAAAGAAGGCGATGATCACGGATATCAGCAAAACGAGAACGATGATGACCAGTTGGATAATAGAATTGAATTGGAGGGTTGCGGCGGAAACCGTCATGCTGGCGACAGCCAAATCATTGCACCTGTTGGCAATATTGTTGAGGCCCTGGATGATGGCCAGGACGTCGGGCAGGATTGAGCCCTGAAAAACATCCGTTGCCGCTTTGAGGCTGGTTTTCTTAAGCTCCATGACCTCTTGAGCCCGGGAATGGATCGAGCGATGGGGTTCTATTATGCTTGATATGGCTTCGGCGATAACGGGATCCTGGGCGAGATCTTCATCCAGGGTGCTGACCCATTGGCCAAAAGAGCAGGTGTCGGCATTAAGGCTGCCGGTAAAATCCTGATTTTTCTGCAGGTGGAGCCTTAAATTATTTACCCAGTCGATATGGGCTGCTGTTATTTCGGATATCTGCTGGCTTTGGCCGAGCTTATGCTCCAGATCGGCGGCGCATTCCCTGTTGTGGGCCCAGCCGCTAAGTAAAACTGCTACAGCTATAATGTTAAAGATAAAAATAATGGCGAAAAGCAGGATAACCTGAGTTTTGATGGATTTTCTGATAAGCTGCAGCATGCGGATCCCTCCGTTTTCTATTCTTTTATGGCGTATTCTTAACCCAAGTTATGATTTTTTCTAGACAATCATAGGTAAACACCCCATTTTATTCCTTTTTATTTATAATATAATAAATCATTCAATTAGTAAAGCAATAGTATCAATTTGCGACAATTATCTTTAACATTTAAACAGTCGAATTCTGGACAATTTGACAATAGAAAAGCCGCAGAGTGAACATCTGCGGCGCTGTTGATAAAGTGCTTTTGCCTCTACAGCAAAATCGTGATCTCATAAGGCGACTGCTGGGGATCGTGGAGCTTTGTCAAATATTCAAAAGCCACGGCGTAGGGCTTATGAATGGCGTTCTGCCGGCAGTAGCGGGCCAAGGGTGCAACGTCCCAATCGTCGGCCAAAATATTGGCTTTATAGCAAAGATAAGTGCCGGCGGGAATGGTGAGGGCGTAAGAGGTTTTTGTTGCCGGCAGCTCCCGGATGCTGACCGTCGAATAATGAGCCAGCATCTTATTTTCCATGAGTTTATCGAAATCCAAAATATAGCCGTAGGGATTCAAGATCTGCGCGTTTTTAAACACAGGCGACGAGACGATTTTGCGGAGGGACAGATCCATATCGTAAATAGAGTCGCCCTCTTTGCAGGGGGCGCTGATGACGTAACGCTCCGGCAGCTCTTTGATCGTAATGGAGTTTTCCACCTGTAGGCTTTTGGAATATTCAAAGAAATCCATTAGCCAATGCACGTTTTCTTTCATGTCCTCCAGCAACCGGGTCTGTTCGTCGATTGCTTGCCGCCGCTCCTTTAATAAAAGCTCAATACTCTCCAAGTTCTGGGACTCGAAAATTTCTTTCAAATCCTTCAATTGCATACCGACATTTTTGTAGCGCTTGATCTTGTCGATAAAGGCAAACTGGCTATAGGTATAATAGCGATAGCCGGATTGATCATCGATATAAAAGGGCTTCAGCAAGCCGATCTCGTCATAATGACGCAAGCTTTTAATCGAGATATCGTTTAATTTGGCTGTCTCACCAATAGTATAAAGCTTATCCATCTTTCATCGCCTCTATCGCCAATATATTTCTGTAATTTTAGGCCTTGCCGGTACTGTCGGCAAGGCTTTTTTGACCAGTGCTGAAATATTTTTTCCAATCCCATTTTTCTTGCTTGACTGTCCCCTAGGGGCAGGGTTTAGACTCAGGGTCATCAGAGGGTCTAATTCAGATTATATAAGGAGAGAGCTTACTATGTCAAAGAAGGATTTGGCCGGTCTGGGGCTGGATACCCAGCTGATTCATGCAGGCCATCATTTTGACCCCACTACTCATGCGCTGGCTGCCCCGATTTTCCAAACGGCTACCTATGGTTTCAATACTGTTGAGGAAATGGACGCTGCCTGGGGCAAGCTGGGCTACCTCTACACCAGGGAAGGCAATCCGACAGTTCTGGCTTTGGAAGAGAAGCTGGCAATTTTAGATGGCGGAGAAGCTGCTTTGGCGGCAGGCTCGGGCATGGGGGCGGTATGCTCCGCTTTGCTTACCTTGCTGTCCCAGGGCGATCATCTTTTGTGTTCGGAAGGCCTGTTCTTCCACAGTGATATTTTTATGCGGGATTTGCTGCAAAAGATGAATGTGGAAGTCAGCTTTGCCAACTTTAAGGATTTGGAAAACGTTGCTCAAAGTATTCGTCAGAATACCCGCATTATTTTTATTGAGACGCCGGCCAATCCTACCCTGGGCGTGGTGGATATTGAGGCCGTCGCCAAAATCGCCAAATCCAACGACTGCCTGTTTATTGTGGACAGTACTTTTGCGCCGCCACCGGTTCAGCTGCCTTTGCAGTGGGGCGCCGATCTGGTGGTGCACAGCCTTACCAAATACATTAACGGCCATGGCGATACTCTGGGCGGCGCCGTTATCGGCAAAAAAGAACTCATCGACAAAATTCGATATCCCGGCATGCCCTGCTTTACGGGAGCGGCTCTTTCCCCCTTCAATGCCTGGCTGATTATGCGGGGGATGATGACTCTGGAAATGCGCATAGAAAAGCATTGCCAAAATGCCCTGGCCATCGCCCGGTTTTTGGAAAGCTGCCCCTATGTGGACAGAGTGATCTATCCGGCCCTGGAATCCCACCCTCAGCACGAGCTCTGCCAAAAGCAGATGAATGGCAAGGGCGGCGGCATTATTTCCTTCTGGCTTAAAAACAACATCAACGGCCTGACGGTCAGAGAAGCAGACTACAAGCTGCTTAATGCCACCAAGCTTTTGACCATAGCCACCAGCCTGGGCGAAGGACTGACCCTGATCCAGGTGGAAAACAGCAGCATGATCAGAATCGCCGTAGGCCTTGAAAAGGCGGAGGATCTCATCGCCGACCTCAAGCAGGCTTTTGATCAGCTGGGAGGAGGGGACAAGTAAAAAGGGAAAGGGGATCATTTGCGGATTTATATTAAAATTCCACTTATATTTCAAAATTCACAAGATTGCGAGGTAATCAGATGAAGAATTCCTTTGACTTTAAGAAATATCTTATCATTTTCATCATTGCCAGCGGCACTACGGTAATGTACAGTCTGCCCTATCTGAAATCCACCTTCTATGATCCTATGCGGGCGGCTTTAGGCCTGGACCATCAGCAGTTGGGCAATCTGATCAGCATGTATGGTATTCTTGCCACCATCTTATATTTTCCCGGCGGCTTTTTGGCGGATAAAGTCTCGGCCAAAAAATTGCTCTCTTTTTCGCTGATTTCTTCCGGCTTACTGGGCTTTTATTTTGCCAGCTTTCCTTCCTATACGGAGCTGCTGATCATTTTTGCCGTTTGGGGCGTCACCACTATTCTTACCTTCTGGGCCGCCTCCATTAAAGTCATCCGGATGCTGGGCGATGAGGATGAGCAGGGCAAAATGTTCGGCTTCAATGAGGGCCTTTCCGGCATCGCCGGCGTGGTGGTTTCTTTTATCGGCTTATATCTGTTTGAGGTTTTTGCCGACGTCACCATCGGTTTCCGCTATGTAGTCTGGCTGTACTCCGGCCTTTCCATCCTCTGCGGTATCGTGCTGTTTTTCCTGGTCAAAGAAAAGGTTGTGGCCGGCGTTGACAAGATCTCCTTCCGGCAAATTGCCGGCGCTGTTAAAATGCCTAAAGCCTGGCTGATCGGCGGTATTATTTTCTCCACTTATATGACCTTTTCCTCACTGACCTACCTGAACCCTTATTTGAAGGACGTCTTCAAAATCTCCATGGCCATCATCTCCAGCCTGGCTATTATCAGGACTTATGCCATCAAAATGGGCGCTTCTCCTTTAGCGGGAATCCTCGTGGATAAAATCGGTTCCTCCCTTAAAGTGCTTTCCATGGGCTTTATCGTCATTGCCGCCTGCGAGATTTTTTACCTGCTGCTGCCCAGATCCTCTAATTTGGTGATTCTGGCCGTGATCAATATGGTTCTTCTCAGCACCGTATTGTTTGGTTTCCGGGGTATTTATTTTGCAACGGTGGCCGAATCCAATATTCCTCTGGAAAAAACCGGCGCCGTCATCGGCTTGGCCTCTTTTATCGGCTTTTCTCCCGACGCTTTCTTCTATACTATGGTCGGCGGCTGGCTTGATAAAGGCGAATCAGGCTACACTTATCTGTTTGCGCTCTGCCTGGCTTGTTCCGTTCTGGGCTTCGTTTGCTCCAAGGTTCTTCATCGCATGAACGAAAAAGAAAAGGCTCTGGCCAACAACTAATAAACGAATAATCATAGCCGGTAAGCTATGCAGATGATCTTGCTTTTTAAGGGATCATCTGCATTTTCTCATCTTAATTTATGCTATAATTAGCATTGCTTGCTGATGTTCAGGAGGAGCATATAACATGATGGTCTTAAATATCTTGGGCGTTGCCGTTATCTTTATCGTCACCGCCTATGTGGGGTATTTCTCCACAAAAAAGGTGAAAAGCTTTAATGATTTTACCTTGGCCGGCAACAGATTAAGCAAGCTGGAAGTCGGCTTGAGCATGGCCGCCACGGAGTTTGGCGGCAGCAGCTTGATCGGCGCTATGGCTTTTTGCTATACGGTAGGCATTGCCGGCGCCTGGTGGGACTGGTCGGCAGTACCGGCCTTCATTCTTCTGGGTATTTTCTTTGCCGGCAAAATAAAGCTGCCCGGCATGGTCACCGTCACCGATTTTCTGGAAAAAAGATATAACAGGCAAACGAAAGTGATCGCCTCTGTTATGCATCTATTGGCGATCATCACGCAGCTGTCTACTCAGTTTTTGGTGGGCGCCGTGGCCCTTCACGGCGTTTTGGGCGTGCCGCAGCACATCGGTTTGATTGCTACGGTGCTCTTTGTTTTGCTTTATACCATGGGCGGCGGCATGATTGCGGTGGTCAATACGGATATCGTCCAGTTTGTGATGATTATGGCTACTCTGGCCATTGCCCTGCCGATTTCTCTATCGAAGGCCGGCGGTTTCAGCGGCTTGGCTGCCAGCTTGCCTGCCGAGTTTTTGAGCTTTGGCAATATCGAGTTAAAGACTGTTCTTTCCTGGGGCCTGTTTTGTATTTTTACCTATGCCACCAGCCAGCATTATATCCAGAGGATCTTCGCTGCCAAGGACAAGGCCACGGCCCGTTTCGCCTTTGTCTTTACCGGCGCCGCTTATTTCGTCTATGGTCTGGCCATCGCGATTATCGGTGTTTGCATCGTGGTGCTGCTGCCCGGTCTGGAGGACCCCAATATGGGCTATGCTTTATTCATCAGAAATTACATACCGGCAGGCATTGCCGGCTTGGTATTAGGCGGTATATTTGCGGCTTCGATGTCGACGGCTTCTTCCATGCTGCTGGCTGCCTCGGTCTTATTCATTAATGATATCTATGAGCCGGTGATGCACAAGCATAAGGGGGCCAGCGACAGGCAATCCCTCAGGGCTATACGGATCATCACCGTTGCCGTTTGCGTATCTTCCATCACTATTTCTTTCTTTCTCGACAACATTATCCGGATCATGTATTTGGGCGGACTTTTCTATTCAACGGCTGTTTTCTTCCCGCTAGCGGCAGGTCTGGTTTGGAAGCGGGCGACGGCTCCGGCGGCTTTCTGCTCTATTCTGGCTTCAGTGGCTGTGGGACTGGTGGCCGAATTCTTTTTAGCGGGCAAGCCCGGTATTTTGGGGCTGCCTTCCAATATATTGGCGGCTCTTGTCAGCATAATCGTCCTGATTGCTGTTTCCTTGTCCACACCAAAGCCCTCTGCTCAGCAAATCGACTTCCTGTCAGAAACTGGTTCTTGAAAAAAACAGCAAAACATGCAAAAATAAGCCAAAACAGCGCATTGTAGGCTGAAAAATATCAGTCTGGGCGCTGTTTTCCTTATTATTCCGACAGGGAGGAATTTGCTGTGGCATATCAAAAAAGGCGGAACCTTGCTCCCAAGCTGATCGAGAGCTTTGCGGTCTACTTGCGGGAACAGGAAAGAAGCGGCTCGACCATCAAAAAATATAAGCGGGATCTCACTGCCCTCTGCGGTTTCCTCCAGGGCCAGCCCATTACCAAAAACGCCTTAATCGAATGGAAAGAGTCTTTGATCAAACAGTATGCCGCTGTCAGCGTCAACAGCATATTGGCGGCCGTTAATACCTTCCTGAACTTTGCCGGCTGGGGGGACTGCAAGGTTAAACCGTTAAAAATACAGAGAAACTTGTTTTGCCGGGAGGAAAAAGAGCTGAGCCGGGAGGAATACCTGCGCCTGGTTCAGGCCGCCGGCAGTATGGGCAACCAGCGCCTCAGCCTGGTGCTTCAGACAATCTGCGCCACCGGCATACGGGTTTCGGAGTTGCAGTTCGTGACGGTGGAAGCGGTGCAAAAGGGCCGGGCCATAGTAAACTGCAAGGGTAAGACCCGCACCATATTTCTGCCGGCAAAGCTCCGTAAAAGCCTTAGCCAATATATCCGCAAACAAAAAAGGCCCTCAGGGCCCGTATTCGTTACGAAAAGCGGTCAAGCTATCGATCGCTCAAATATTTGGAGGGATATGAAAGCCTTGTGCGAAAAGGCGGCGGTGGAGCCGGGAAAAGTATTCCCTCATAACCTGCGTCACCTGTTTGCCCGGACTTATTATACGTTGGAAAAGGATTTGTTTCGGCTGGCCGATCTGCTGGGCCACTCCAGCGTCAATACCACCCGGATTTACACCATGGAAAGCGGTGTTGTCCACGCCAGGCAGATCGAGCATATGAGACTGGTGATCACATAATTTTGATTTTGTTGTAATTACGCTTTTTTATGACAAGTCTCCAGGAAATTATATATCACACTGTATAAAAGGGCAAGCATTTATCTAGGTATTGCTTTTTTTATCTTGTAAAAACACCCCTTTCCGACGGAATACAACAAAATCAAAATTATGTGGTAAATATCTTTCTTCTGAGGCGTTATTATGCGAAGGGCTAATTCTCCAGCTCTGTAAAAGGGGGCTTTTCTTGAAAGGAATAGAGGTGCTGACCGATTATTTGACGGGTCTCCCCAATAGGTATGCTTTTGAAAAAGCCATAAGCCGGCTGCTGCAAAGAAGGTTTATGGCAGGCTATGCACTTTTAATTGATATCGATGATTTTAAGACAATTAATCAAGGCTTCGGCTATACTGCGGGAGATATCCTGATTATTAACTTTGCCCTCTTTTTGCAGTCGGCCTTGCCGCCGGCCTATCGGATATTTCGCATGAACGGCGATGTCTTTGCCCTGATCAGCAACGAAACATCGCCCGACAAAATAATTGAAGATATGGAGGCGGTATTAAGCCGCTGTCAGTCTGCCTGGCCAATCGGCGGCAGGATGACTTTTTGCAGCGTAAGCATAGCGGCGGTTGCTTTTCCGGCCAACGGCAAGTCCCTTGACGAAATCGTCCGCAATCTGAACGATGCTTTATACCAGGCCCGCAAAAGCGGCAAGAATCAGCTGGCTATTTACAGCAAAGATGTGGAGAGCGTAGCGGATATTGTCATGAAACGCCGGGAAATGGAGGATATGCTTTTAGAAGCGGTGAAGGGGGGCTTTGAGGGCTTCCAATGCCATTACCAGCCCATTGTCTGCGCCGAAAGCGGCAGGATTCTAGGGGCGGAAGCGTTGCTGCGCTTTACCAGCAAATCCGGACGGATAATTGCCCCTATGTCCTTTATTCCTTTAGCGGAGCAAACAGGCTTAATTCTGCCCATCGGTCATTATGTATTAAGCAAGGCCTTTCACTTCTGCAAATCGGTAATCGAAGCCGGTCATCAAGACTTTCATATCAATATTAATCTTTCCGTCTGCCAGCTGGAAAACCCTTGTTTTGCCCAAATGGTTCTTAAAATGCTGCAGGAGCTGGCTATTCCCTATGCCAATATTGTCCTGGAAATAACCGAAACCATGGCCGCTTCCAACATCGAGGGTATTCGCAATACCTGCAAACAACTGTTGGAGGCGGGGCTTCATATTGCTTTGGATGATTTCGGAACGGGCTACTCGTCTTTAAACATGATCCGCACCATGCCCGTTGACGGAATTAAAATTGACCGTACTTTCATCAAGGATCTGCTTTTCGACGAATACACCCTGTCGGTTATCCGGCTGATCACCGAGTTGAAGAGCAGACTGGGCATCACGGTTTATGCGGAGGGCGTCGAACAAAAGGAACAATTATCAAAATGCAGAGAGTTGGGGGTGAATCTCATACAGGGGCACGTCTTTTATAAGGCCATGCCGGAACAAGAATTGCTTAGAATAATTCAGGACAGCTGAATCAGAGGAATTTAGATAGGAGAGAATATAGTCATGTCAAGAATAAAACATTGGTTCCTAAACGCCAGGATCGGCGTTAAAATTACCTGGGGCTTTTTGTTGGTGGCTATAATTGCAGCGATAATTGGAGCGGTGGGGATCATCAGCTTGATGACTGTCGGCAACTCCTATCATATTGCTTATGCAGATTCTGTTGCGGCTTTGAGAAGTATGGAAAGAATTAGCTCTTCTTTTCAGGAAATCAGAGCCAATATGAATGAAATGATCCTGGCTGACGATAAGAAAGGCAAGGATGCCTGCGCCGCCAGTATAGCTGAACATCAAAAGACCATTGCCGATAATTTGGCAGGGTATTATGGGATAATGGAAAAATATACGGCAGAAGAGGCGGCGGCGGAACTCCAGCTGCTTGCCGGGCTTGAAGCCTCCTTAAATGCCTTCAATGAGGAAACGATAAAATACGTCAACGGCATTGGCCAGACACAGCGCCGGGCGGAGGCCTTCCGCATGATCAGTGACGGCGGCGAACTGCATAATCTGACCCAGGTAACCGAGGGCAATATTGTTGAACTGATTGATTACAATAATGATTATGCGGCGGCTCAGATTGACAGCAACGCTAAGCTGTCTTTGCAGGCCGAGCTTATTATGGCAGCCTGTCTGCTGATTGGCATCATTATGGCGGTGCTGATCGGCCTCTATATTTCTCGAAGCATATCCAGGCCTATTCACGGGATCGTGAAGGTGACCGACAAGCTGGCCCTTGGCGATATCAATGTTAATGTGGACATAGACACGGCGGATGAAATCGGCATGCTGGCCAGATCCTTCCGCAATATGATCGAAAACATTCGCAGCCAGGCATTGGCCGCCGAAAAAATTGCCGATGGCGATCTGACTGTGGATGTAGCCGTCCGGTCGGCCGACGATCTGCTTGGCCAAAAGCTTACGGAGCTGGTGCAAAAGAATAATCGGGCGATGATGAATATTGTTACTGCTGCCCAGCAGGTCAGCACTGGCTCCGAGCAGGTTTCCAGCGGCGCTCAAGCTCTGGCGGCCGGTTCCACAGAGCAGGCTGCTTCTGTGGAGGAGCTGAACGCCTCCATTGAAAGAATTGCCGAGCAGGCGGCGGAAAACCTGACCATTGTAAATACCTCCGCCGAATATTTAGCCCAGGCTGATGCGGGAATCAGCACGGGCAATCAATACATGGAACAACTATCCCAGGCCATGGCCGAAATCGGCGCCTCTTCCGGTCAAATTGCCAATATTACGAAGGTGATTGAGGATATTGCTTTCCAGACCAATATTCTTGCCTTGAATGCGGCTATTGAAGCAGCCCGGGCCGGTAATGCCGGCAAAGGCTTTGCCGTGGTGGCCGACGAGGTGCGCAACCTGGCCGCCAAATCGGCGGAAGCAGCCAAGCAGACGGGCCAGCTGATCCAGGCTTCCGTTACCACTGTGGCCAGGGGCACGGAAATGACGGCTCAGACAGCCCGGATTTTGCAGGATGTAGGGGTGAAAGCCGGCCAAGTCACCGAAAGCTTTGGCAAAATTGAAGCGTCCTCCAAGGAGCAGGCCGGGGCCATCAAGCAGATCAGGGACGGTTTGGGACAGGTGTCTGACGTTGTGCAGACCAACGCCGCCACCGCCGAGGAAAACTCCGCCACTGCCGAGGAAATGTCGGCCCAGGCCTTGACCCTGCGTCAAGAGGTCGGCAAATTTAAGCTGAGATAATGGGGCAATTATCATAAATCGGAATATTGCAGGATAAATTATAAATTAAATCGGAATAGATCGGAATAACAATGTACCCAATATAGCTTAAAATGCGCTGTATTGGGTACTTTTTTTACTTTTTTAACTTGTCTGCTGTCGAAATATTAGATACAATGAACAAGGAATATTCTAAGGCGGCAATACATTTCATGGATTCAAGAATTTTCATGATTTTCAGACAAGAGGTGTATGGGAATTGATAAAGCAATATGGGTTTTTCAAAAGCATCACAGGTAAAATTTCCTGCATGGCCATCGCTATCGCATTGTTTAGTACAATATTTATGGGGAT
This sequence comes from Clostridia bacterium, assembly GCA_018434325.1. Lineage (GTDB taxonomy): Bacteria > Bacillota > Peptococcia > DRI-13 > UBA5745 > WRMS01. Next base: position 55,944 of record JAHDPO010000013.1, read on the forward strand.
ATTCAGCTACGTCTTTTTTCGGGAGAATTCTGTTGAGGCCAGCGCCCGGCAAGCCATGACTATTGCCGATACGGTAGCCGCCGCTATCGATAAGGAGCAGTTTGAGCTGATTCTGGAAGCCGGCCAGGGAAATGATTATTTACAAAAGGTGCAGCATTTTATCAGTGAGACGGCCGCTGCTGCAGGAGCAACCTATCTCTATGTTTTGGATAGTCGTTACGATCAGAGCGTTTATTATTTTGCCGACGCCGATATTCCCGGCGAAGAAGCCTTGGGGCTATTGGCTGAAGAACCGGCCAGTGCTTTTGCCGATGAAATGTTTGCCACCATCAGCAGCGGCCTTCCTTCATTTACTTCTATTTATGATTCGGAAGGTTTTGGCTATATGGTCTCCGGCTTTTCACCGATCATCAATTCCGGCGGGCAAGTAATCGGCGTTGTGGGCGTGGACTTGGGTGTCGACGACGTGCTGAAAAACAGCAATAGCTTTGCCGCTATTTTGCTGGCCATCGGCCTTATTACCACGGTTATCTACTGTATGTTTTCCCTGTTCCTGACCCGCCGCATCATCAGCCGGCCCATTGGCCGGCTGATCGAGGCTTCGGAGCAGATGGCCCGGGGCGACATGGATATTCAATTAACCAGCGCCTTCGAGGACGAAATCGGTATGCTGACGAAGGCTCTCCAGCAAATGGCCGAAAGCACTCAAGGTCAGATTCTTACGCTAAAAGCTATTGCCGAAGGCGACCTTTCCGTCCAGGTGACGCCTCGCAGCGATAAGGATTCTCTGGGCATTGCCATGCAGAGCACCATTGAGACCCTTAGCAAGATGCTGGCGCAGATTCGCTGGAGTGCCGATCAGGTATCTCTGGGAGCTGGGCAGATTGCCAAGGGCGCTCAGATATTGGCCGACAGCTCGATGGAGCAGTCTTCCGTAGTTGAGGAGCTTTCGGCTGAAATTTCCCAGGTGGCGGAGAAGACCAGGCAAAATAAAGATCTGGCGGAGCAGGCCGCCGCCGTGGCCAATGCCATCAGGGATAATGCGGAAACAGGCTCCCGGCAAATGACGCGGATGATCGAGGCTGTGCAGGATATTGAAGAGGCCGGCCATTCCATCTATAAAGTGATCAAGGTTACCCAGGATATTGCTTTCCAGACCAACATTCTGGCTTTGAATGCTTCTATTGAAGCCGCCCGGGCCGGTCAGCACGGCAAAGGTTTTGCGGTGGTGGCCGACGAGGTGCGCAGTCTGGCTCTGCAAAGTGCGGAGGCTGCTGAAAGCATTCGGCAGCTGGTGGAAAATTCTCTGGATAAATCAAAACTGGGGGTTCAGATTGCCCGGGAGACAGGCTCTTCATTCAGCGGCATTGTGGAGGGCATCAATGAAAGCAGCAAGCTGGTCGGTGAGATACCTGCCGCCTCTCAGGAGCAAAGTATGGTAATTGATCATATCTATTCAGGCATCAATCAGGTGGCGGGAATTGTACAGCAAAACTCGGCTACGGCCCAGGAAAGCGCCGCTTCCGGCGAGATTTTGAGCCGCCAGTCCGGCCAAATGCAGGGCCTGGTTTCCCGCTTCCGTTTGGCAGACCAACAATAGGCTTTGGCTTTATTGACAGGAATCTATTCCTTTACATCTGATCATAATATATAAAAGCGGAGTTTATTCCATTATGGTTTTACTTTTCCCTTCAATCCTACGGACTCAATCCTGCAGATGTTCCGCTATCCTGAGATATTAGGGTGCAGATGTACAATTTTTGCGGTTGTATACGTTTTCCGGATTCGGCCTGTACAATTTTTGCGTTTGTGGGTGAATTGCAGCAGCAACTGGCCCCTCTTTTAGCCAAATCGAGGCTTATTTTAGCCAAGCTCAGGCTATTTTGTGCAATTTCTTCGTTTGTGAGGGAATGCTTGCCCTGCATTTCACCTACAAACGCAATTTTTGTACACCCTGCCCCGGCCAATTGACCACAAACGCAATTTTTGTACAAGCTACCGCCGCCAAGGGTTCACTAACAGCAGTACCGGGAGTCATCGTTGTATTGTTCTATTGACGCGGCGGCGGCCAATGCTCCATGAATTCGCCAACTTTTTGCTTATCTAAATGACATTGGGCTGCCTGCCGTCAGCTCTTCTTTTTTTGGGCTGCCAGGGAATTGCGCTCCCAAAAGACATTATGGGCGTAGCCTTGAATGGAGCTGTCCTCCTCGGCCATTTCCAGCCGCTTGGCCGTTAAGGCGCAGTACTGGGCTTCTTTTTCAACACCGACATAATGGCGTCCCAGCTTTTTAGCCACGACGCAAGCCGTGCCGGCGCCGCAAAAAGGATCGAGAATGATCCCGTCCTCGTCTGAACTGGCCAGGATCAGCTTAGCATAAAGCTTTTCCGGCTTTTGCGTGGGATGGTCGGTGTTTTCCGCCATGGACCAATAAGGAATAGAAATATCCTCCCAAAAATTCGAGGGATAGGTGTCCCGATAATTGCCTTCGGCCGTTTCCTGCCAATCCTTTGGCCGGCCGTCCACACGGTAAGGGGCGATGACCTTGCGGCGCTGTTTGACGGCTCCAACATTAAAGATGTAATCCTTGGATACTGTGGCAAACCAGATATCTTCCATGGCATTTTTCCAGTTGGACAAAGAGCCCCGGCCCTTTTCCCGCTGCCAGGTGATGCGGTTTTGCACAATGAAAAAGTCGCTGAGGATTGGGCCGATGAGCAGGCTGCTTTTCCAATCGCAGCATACGTAAATGGAGGCCGTCTCTTTAAGCGTATGGCGGAGGCTTTCCAGCCATTTGCGGGTGAAGGTCTCATAATCCGCCGCCGCCATTTTCCGAAATTTGCTGGTGCTGAAGGTTTTATCCAGATTGTAAGGTGGATCCACGATCAGCAGATCCACAAATCGGCTGGGCAACTGCGAGAATATATTGAAGCAATCGCCGCAAATGATTTGGTCAAGACTGCTCTGGTTTTCGGCAAGGCTGCTGCCTGAGAGGATTTCGTCTTCCCGCAGGCAGCGGCTCAAATACAGCTTTTCCTCATCGGGAGTCAACACTATGGTTTTATTGCGCTTTGCTCGTTGTTTTTCCGTCACGTTGTCGGCCGCACCCCGCTTTCCTATTATCAATACCACCCTTTTACGCATATGTCAAGAATAGTTGCCCTCTTAAGCTTGCATTCTTGCTGCAAAGCATAGTATAATTTTGGTAGGAATGATTTTAACAGAGATCAATAAAGAAAAAGGTGATTTTATGGAGATTGAAGCAATTGCTGCTGTCAGTATGGAGATGAGCATGGCCAAGACCGCCGCTGCCGTGGATATTGCGGTGACTAAGAAGGTCATGGATTTGCAGCAGACCATGGCTGCCGGTCTGATCGAAAGCCTGGAATCGGCTATACCTGCACCGCCCTCTTCTTTTGGGCATAAGCTGGATGTATTGGCATAACCCGGATGTATTGAGATAACCCGGATGGCCGGCATAATGCACCGGCTATCTTGGCATAATAATATAGTAATGAAAGGAAGTGAGCCAATGGACGGCAACCCTCAATGTATTTTTTATGATCCCAAACCCCAAAGCGAAACGAGCAACCAATTCGTCGGCGTTTATTGCGGGCTGTTTTCCATTGCGCTTTTAGGCTAATGGTTTAATCTGCCTGTATTCCTGCCGTCTGTTGGGACGGCATTTTTTTATGCCCTTTTATCGTTTTGCTGGAGAATTCAAAAAGAAAGGAATGATTCCAGTGAACTTGATCAACAAAAGAAATTCCGCCAGGCAGATACAAAAAAATAAGCATGACAGCGAAAGGAGAATTCGGCTCCTGGCTTTTTTGGCTGCCGAAGAGCTGTTTGCTCAGTTGTCAACGACAGAAAGCGGCTTAACCGGCCAAGAGGCGGTTGAGCGGCAGGATAAGCTCGGCAAAAACGTAATCAGCATAGGCAATAAAAATACGCTGCTGCACAGGCTAAGGGAAGCGGTGATCAACCCTTTTAATATTATCCTGCTTTTAATTGCCGCCATCACTTATTTTACGGACGTGGTTTTTTCCGCCAAACCCGACTACTTTACCATCACTATTATTTTGTCTCTGGTGATTTTGTCCGGCCTGGTGGCCTTTGTGCAGAGCCAGCGCTCCAACGCCGCCGCCGAAAAACTGGCCAAAATGATTTCCAACAAGGCCGACGTCTGGCGGGATGGAACGCTGATGGAAATCGCCATGGATGAGGTCGTTCCCGGCGATATCGTGCGCCTTTCCGCCGGCGACATGCTGCCGGCCGATGTACGTTTTTTGACGACGAAGGATACCTTTGTGGCCCAGGCTGCCTTAACCGGCGAATCCAATCCCGTTGAGAAATTCAGTGATGCCGGCAAGCCGCAGGAGGCCGGCCTGACCGATCTGCAAAATATCGGCTTCATGGGCTCCAATATTGTCAGCGGCAGTGCGGCGGCTGTGGTGCTGGCTACCGGCAACGACACTTATTTCGGCTCTATGGCCAAATCCCTGTCCGGCGACAGGGCTAAAACCAGCTTTGAACGAGGTGTGGATTCCGTCAGCCGGCTGCTGATCCGCATGATGCTTGTAATGGTTCCCGCCGTTTTTCTGATCAATGGCCTGGCAAAAGGAGACTGGGCCGGCGCCTTGCTGTTTGCCATCAGCATTGCAGTAGGGCTGACGCCGGAGATGCTGCCGGTAATCATGACCTCTACGCTGGCCAAGGGCGCCGTATCGATGGCTAAGCATCAGGTTATCGTCCGCACCCTGGGCGCCATCCAGACCTTCGGGGAAATGGATGTGCTTTGCACCGACAAAACCGGGACGCTGACCGAGGACAGAATTGTACTGGAAAAGTACATGAACCTTCACGGTGAAGACGACACCAGGATATTGCGCCATGCTTATTTGAACAGCTATTTTCAAACGGGCTTAAAAAACCTGATCGACCTTGCCGTCATCAATAGGGCGGCGGACAACGGCCTTGAGGAGATTTTGGCCGGCTATACTCTCATTGATGAAATACCCTTTGATTTTTCCCGCCGCCGTATGAGCGTGGTTTTAAACGATAAAACCGGCAAAAGGCAGCTTATTACCAAAGGCGCCGTAGAGGAGATTCTGGCAATTTCCGCTTTCGTGGAAATAGACGGTCAAATTTTGCCGCTGGATAAAGAAACCCGGCAGATTGCTATGGCGACTTATGAGGCTCATAATAAGGAAGGTTTGCGGATGATTGCCGTGGCCCAAAAAAATCATGTGCCCGATACAGGTGTTTTTAGCGTGGCCGACGAGAGAGATGTGGTTTTGATCGGTTTTATCGGCTTTCTTGACCCGCCCAAGGAAAGTGCCAAGGCAGCCATTGCCGCCCTCAAAGAGCATGGCGTGCGGACGGTGGTTTTGACCGGCGACAGTGAAGGGGTGGCCGTCAAGGTCTGCGGCAAGGTTGGCGTCAATACCGGCTACTTGCTGACAGGCCGGGATGTGGAAGCTATGGATGATGTCGCCTTGCTGGCAGCCGTCAAGACTTGCGACCTGTTTGCTAAATTATCTCCTTCCCAGAAGGAGCGGGTGGTCAAGGCTTTTCAACAGGCCGGCCATACCGTAGGCTATATGGGTGACGGCATCAACGATGCGCCGCCTCTGCGCCAGGCGGACGTGGGCATTTCCGTAGACAGCGCAGTGGATATTGCCAAAGAAACCGCCGATATTATTCTGCTGAAAAAAGATTTGATGGTCTTGGAGGAGGGCGTCATCGAAGGCCGCCGCACCTTCGGCAACATCATTAAGTACATCAAAATGGCGGCCAGCGGCAACTTCGGCAATATCATTTCGGTGATTGCCGCCAGTATTTTTCTGCCTTTTTTGCCGATGCTGCCGGTGCAGATATTGACGCAAAACCTGCTTTGCGATTTCTCCCAAATGGGCATACCTTTTGACCGTGTGGATAAGGAATACATCAAAAAACCCCGCAAATGGGAAACGGGGTCGATCAAGTCTTTTATGGCTATTTTAGGGCCGCTGAGCTCTGTTTTTGACCTTTTGTGCTTTGCCGTTATGTGGTGGGTGCTGGGGGCTGACAAGCCGGAACTGGCGCCGCTGTTTCAATGCGGTTGGTTCGTCTTTGGCACGGTGTCTCAAGTCCTGGTTATTTATATGATCCGCACGGCAAAAATCCCTTTTCTGCAAGGCCGGCCTTCGGCCCCTCTATTGGTATCCACCTTGATTGTGGCGGCGGTGGCTCTTGTAACGGGATTCAGCGATTTTGCCGTCGGCCTCGACATGATGCCCTTGCCTGCTTCCTTTGTGCCTTGGCTTCTGTTGATCTTGACCGGCTACTTTCTGTCAACTCAGCTGGTCAAAGCCTTCTACATCAAGCGGTATAAAGAATGGCTCTGACTTAGCTGCCCAATAGCGGCCCGATGGTCAGGATCATCACGCTGTACAGGGCCAGGCAGACTAAGCCGTAGCGCCAGTTGAGCTTAAGGCCTGTATACCAGGAGTTTTTGCCGCAGAGACCGGCCATGGTCAGATTGAGGGCGGAAAAAGGCGAAAGCATGTTGGATAAAAGCCAGGCGCAGATAATGGTCATCGCAAAGGTGGGGACGGTGAGACCGATGGTGGCCGGTACAATGGTGGCCACCAGAGTGGTGCCGGTGGCTACGGGATGAACGCCCAGCTGGCCCGGCAGAATCACCAGCAACATCAGGGACATCACTAAAAGAACGGGATAGTCGATCAGCGCGTGCGGGATCAGGCCGGGGATCCTGGCCCCCACGCCTGAGATATCCAAGGCATAAGCCAAAAGGCCGGCGGCAGTAAATAAGAAAACCTCTGTCCTGGCTTTAAATAAGGATTTATCATAATAAGTACGCAAGCCCTGCTTGAGCTGCGGTTTTTTGTTTTGAATCAGGGCGCAAACGAGAGGAAAGAGCATGCTGACCAAAGGGACGATGGCTAAGAGGTTCCAACCCAGGGATTGATTGGTCACTAAGGTCACCAAAACAATGGAGACGGCCAAGCCGAACATGATCCAAATCTTGCGCCACTCCACAACGGTGTCTTTGTCGGGGGCTAAGGTTGGATAGCGGCCGGGATGGCGCAGCATGGCTATTTTGATGCTGGTCAGATTGATGCCTACGGAAACGACGGCGAAGATCAGACCCACCAGAATCACCCGGTACCAGGGGATATGGAGCTCGGAAACCACCAGCATCACGGAAACCCAGGAGGTGCCCCAAAAACCGGAGGTAGAATAGCTGCGGATCAGCGTGGAGATAAAAATATCCTCAGCATCATACAGCTTGCTGGTTTCCAAAAAAAGATTGTACATGATGGAAAAGGCGGCAAAGCCGGTGAGGGCGGCGAAGATGTGAGTGGGTACCGCGATGAGAAGAGCAAAGGGGATCAGCGTATGCATATGGAGCTTGGCTATGTTTTTCAGCTCCGATTGATAATCCTCATACGTAAAGGGCAAATTAAGCAGGGGTCCGCAGGTAAAAAGGGCAATCAGCAGGCCGTTTTTGCCCAGGCCGGTAAGCCATTGAAAAAAATTGGCTTTAGCGTAAATCATCAAAACCGCAGCGGCCAAAAAAAGACCGATGCAAACGAGAAGATTGACCTTCGGCATGTTGAATAACGAGACGGCCAGCGCATAAAACAAACAAATGATGGCTGCATAAAATATGGGCTTCCATGAGAAGAAATAATAGACTACATTTAACAGGGCATAAAGAAAAACAGAAACTCGCAGAAGCTTGTCCTTCACGGGTCCGGCTCCTTTCATCTCTTTCAAATACTATCTTCTGAATCTTTATCTAAAGTATTTGAAAATATCATCGGCTGCTGGTATGATTATATCATATTTTAAGCTGATTATAGCACAGAAAGGGCTTGATATTCTTAACCCAGGTCAACAAACACAAAGAAAACAAGGCTGAAGCAAAGCAAGAATAATGAGGAGGATAAAAATAATGGAATTGACAGTAGCGATAGTAGGCTCCGGCAGGATGGGAACTTTTGTAGGCCAGCAGCTGCCTCAGGACGTCAAAAAAATATGCATCGACAGCGATGAAGCAAAGGCCAAGCAGCTGGCTGCCGCTGTTGACGGCACCTATGGCCTGACTATGGATGCAGCTAAGGATGCCGACGTAATTGCCATTATACTGCCGGCGCCGGTTGTCAATGCAATGGCTCGGGAATTGGCCGCTGTGGTCAAGGATGGGGCAGTAATCATCAACATGGCCACCAACGGCAAAATCGAGGACGACGTCAAAAAGCTCAATGCTTCCCTTAGCTTTGTCGATGCCAAAATCATCGGCAACGCCAAGGTTATGGCCATGGGCTTCCCCAGCTATGTTGTTGTCAATACCGAAGATCAAGCCGTCTACGAGAAAATCAGCTATATCTTGCCGGGCTATACTAAAGTCGTAATGGGAGATTCCAACCTGGTGCCTCAGATCAATACCATCGGCTCTGAGGAAGGCATCCGCACCGCGGTCACGCTGCGTAAGCGCCTCAAAGAATTTAATATCCCCAAGGATTGGGAGGATATCGTGATTTACACCGTCTGCGCCGGCACAATGCTGGCCTACGTCGATGACGACCTGGGTGAGTTTGCCCGCAATCTGGTGGAAAAGCTGGAAAAAGAAATCTAATGCCTGATTCATAACCAAATAACACATGACAAAAGGATGGAGAAAACAATGAAAATTGCTCTGATCGGCCCTGGTAAGTTAGGTACTGCCGTGGCTATGCGTATGCCCAAAAACGCCAAAAAAATCATCATCGGCCGGGGAGAACATAATGCCCGCTGGCTGGGCGAAAATATGGGCTGGCCTTATGCTTTGGAGATCAGCCAGTGCCATGATGCCGACGCTATTTTGCTGACTCTGGACGCTCATGATATCAATCCCGTTTTGACCCAGGTAGTTAGCTTTGCCAAAAAAGGCGCCCTGATTTTAAATATGGCCACAAAAGGCGTGGTCGATCCGGCCCTGATTGCCGCCAATCCCCAGCTGACCATCGTAGACGCCAAGGTTATCGGCTCGGCTCTCGGTTTACAGCGGGGCATGCCCGGTATTATTGTGGCCAAAACTGAGGATGCCGCTGTTTTTGATAAAATCAGATACCTGCTCTGCGGTTTTGACGACGTAGTGCAGGGTGATGCGGATATTGTGCCCAAAATCAACTCCATCGGTTCCGGCGAAGGCATCCGGGCAGCGGTGATCATGCAGAAAAAGCTGGAGGAATTCCAGGTGCCCCAGGAATGGAAGGATATGATTCTCCGCTCCGTGGCTCCCGGCACCATGCAGGCTTTTGCCGAAAACCGTCTGGGCCATTTTGCCCAGGAACTGGCCGACAAGGTTCGCAAAGAACTGGAGTCATAGAAGCCGGAGCAAGAGCATGAAGGGGAATCTGAAGGCAGCAGCGATTAGATTTTGGCAAGGGCACTGAAAAATGAGCAAAATTGCAAGTTTAAAGTGTGCTGCCCCTGCAGGATAGCGGGCATCTCCTGTCTGTGACACTAAATACAGTCAAATCCAGCCGCTAAGCGGTGTCCGGACACCGCTAAACTTGAAATTTTGCGCAGTTGGGAGGCAGACAAGTGGGGCAACCCTAAACCTGCAAATTTTGAGCGGTCAGCCTATCAGAATTAAGCGGAAAAGGCAGGCGTATAGAATGAAGTATACAACTTTAGGAAAAACCGGGCTCAACGTATCTTTTCTGGGCTTTGGCGGCATCCCTATTCAGCGGGTGTCCCGGCAAGAGGCTGCCGTCACGGTGCGCCACTGCCTGGATCAGGGAATTTGCTTTATTGATACGGCTAGAGCCTACACCGACAGTGAGGAAAAAATCGGTGAGGCTTTGAAGGGATTACCCAGAGACGGCTATGTTCTGGCCACCAAGACCATGGCCCGCAGCGGCGGCGATATGGCCAGGGATATTGACATCAGCTTAAAAAGTCTCGGTGTGGATCACATTGACCTTTATCAGTGCCACAATGTTCGTTACGACACGGATGAGGCGGCTTTATTTGCCCCCGGCGGCGGTTTGGATGCGCTTTTGGATGCTCAAAAAGCCGGCAAGATCGGGCATATCGGCCTGACGGGCCATCAGGTGGACCGCCTGATCCGGCTGATGAAGACCGGCAAGTTCGCCACTATACAGGTTCCCTATAATTTTAATGAGCTTAAGCCGGAAGAGGAGCTTTTGCCTCTGGCCTTAAAAGAAAATATGGGCGTTATTATCATGAAGCCCCTGGGCGGCGGCGCTCTGCCCCAGGATCTGGCTCTCCGGTTCTTCCTGGATAAGCCCGTCAGCGTCGTCATTCCCGGTATCGAAGAGCCGGCCATGGCCGATCAAAATCTGCGTTCTCTTATGGAGGGCGGACCTCTTTCCAAAGCTGAAGAGGAAGAAATCGGCCGGATCAGGCAGCAGCTTGGTCAAAGCTATTGCCGCCGCTGTGATTATTGTCAGCCTTGCCCCCAAAACATAGACATATCTACGGTGTTTTTGGCGCATGCTTACTATAATAGGTATGGGATGAAGGACTGGGCCAGGCAGCGTTACGGCAGCCTGAAGGTCAAAGGCGACGCCTGCATTGAGTGCGGCCAGTGTACCGGGCGCTGCCCTTACGGCTTGCCCATACCTGAGATGATAAAGGCAGCGGCGGCAGACATGGGCTAAGGCCGGGTCTGTCAGGTAAAGTTCCCCCGGCCTCTTGGGGCTATAAAATGCCGCCAAAGAAGAAAGATGGGTAAAGGATGAAAACGAAAAAAAACAATACGCCAGAAGAAAAGCCCAGGGTGAAAGCTTCAGTAAAATCCGACGCCAGGACAGCGGGCAAATCCTTCCGCAAAGCGGCGGCGGCCTCGCCAGGCACAACGGCCAAGTCTGCGTCTTCGGCCAAACCGGCAGCAGCCAGAGCTTCGGCTCTGCCAAAATCAGGGCCAACCAAGACAGCGGCCACACCGAAACCAGCGTTCAAAGCGTCAGCCTCGCCAAAATCGGCGGCGGCTAAGCCGGAAATCATCGGCATTTATGAGCGGATTGGCTCTTTTGGCCGGGTGATTCCCGACGACCGCCGGGAAATCAAAGAAATCATGATCCTGCAAGGCAGCGAAGGCGAGGCCAAGCAAGGCGACCGGGTGGTAGTGGAGCTCTCTCCCCAGAATAGTTACCGCAACCTGCGGGGCCGCTCCGGCGCCGACCGGGTGGGGCGGATAATTGAAGTTTTGGGAGCCGGCGGTGATCTGGCCGTAGCAGAGAAAGCCGTTATCCGTCGCTTGGGGCTGCGGCAGACTTTCACCGCCAAGCAGCTGGAAGCAGCTCAGGCTTTGAACCGCCCTGTGGGCGCCAAAGAGCTGGAGGGCCGCCTGGATTTGCGGCAAGAGCTGCTGGTCACCATCGACGGCGAGGATACTCGGGATATTGACGATGCCGTCAGCATCCGCCCATTAGCCGACGGCGGCTGGCAGCTGGGTGTTCATATTGCCGATGTGTCTTATTATGTCAAAGAAGGCTCTTTGCTGGACAAGGAGGCCTTTCTTAGGGGCACCAGTATTTATTTTCCCGATCTGGTACTGCCGATGCTGCCGCCGGATCTGTCAAATGGCATCTGCAGCCTGAACCACGGCGTGGACAGGCTGGCCGTAAGCTGTCTGATGACCTTGGATAGCCGGGGCAAGGTGACGAGCCACGATATCCGGCCTACCGTAATCCAGGTCAGAGAGCGGCTAAGCTATCCGCAGGTTCAGGGCTATCTGAATCGCCATGGTTGGAGCACTAAAGAAGCCCTGGCAGCTTTGGAAGCAGGTCTGAGGGTCAAAAGCCAGGACGGTAAAGCCGCAGATGCCCAAAGCCAGCACAGCAAAACCCGGGACGGCAAGGCTGAGGAAAAGGTCTATTTCGAGGATGAGGCAGTAGGCCCTATGATGATAGAGGCGGCAAAGCTCTGCCTGGTATTGCGCCATAACCGTCTCAACCGGGGCGCTTTGGATTTTGAACTGCCGGAAAGCAAGATCCAGCCCGGCCCCGGCGGGAAAGCGCTGGAGCTAAAACGCAAGAAGCGGATGCTTTCAGAAATGATCATTGAGGAATTGATGATCATTGCCAACGAAACGGTGGCTCTTCATTACCGGCAGTTGGGTATGCCCTTTCCTTACCGCATTCATATGGGACCCAGCCAGGATCGCACCTTCGGTTTAAATCTCATGCTGAAAACCCTGGGCTTGACCATAAAAGGACAGCGAGCCGGCAAGAAAAACAGCGATGAGCTGACCATTAGCTCAGGCTCTTATCAGCAGCTGCTGGCGGAGGTCAAGGGCAAGCCGGAGGAGACGATTGTTTCCACCTTACTGCTGCGCTCTTTGAGTCATGCCTACTATGGTCCCGAAGAATACGGCCATTTTGGGCTGGCTTCCGATTGCTATTGCCATTTTACTTCGCCGATCCGCCGCTATGCCGATCTGATGGTTCACCGCATAATCAAAAAGGCGGCTCAGGAAGGCAAGCTGAAAACCCAGCAGAAGGAAGAGCTGCGGATGAAGGTGGATAAGCAATGCCAGCAGGCCAGTATATGCGAGCGGATTGCGGAAGACGCGGAGCGCAGGGTGGACAGTCTCTGGAAAGCTGACTACATGAGCCGGTTTATTGGTGAGGAATTTAAGGGCGTCATCAGCGGCGTTACCGAATATGGTCTTTACGTCAGCCTGGAAAATACGGCGGAAGGCATGGTGCATATTTCCCGCTTAGCCGGCTATTACGAATACAATGAAGAGCAGATGTCGTTGTATAGCTATCAGAGCCGGCAGCGTTACCGGCTGGGGGACCCGATAGCGGTACGGTTAGACAGCGTCGATGTGGGAGCAGGCTATATCAACTTTAGTTTGGCGGCGGTTCAGCCTCAAGCCCAGGCGGTGGGATTTGCTGCCAAGGGAGCAGGGGCGGCCGGCACGGCCATAAAAGCCAAGGCTAAAGGCGCCAAAGAGGCAAAGGATTTCGGCGGCAAGAGCGGCAAGGAAAGCGGCCGGGGCCGGGGCAGGAAGGCTGCTAATGCCGATGGAACTGTCAAGGCCGATGGTCCTGCCAAGGCCGGCAAAGGGGTTAATGCTGTTAAAACAGCTGCTCCCGTCAAGCCCGCTAAACCCGTTAAACCAGCCAAATCCTCTAAACCAGCCAAACCTGCTAAGCCAACTAAACCTGCCAAACCTGCCAAGTTGACAAGAAAATCTAACGCCAAATCAAGACGGGATGTTTAATATTCATGGAATATAAAAATATAGTCGGAGGTAACTTCATCCGCCGGCCCAATCGATTTATTGCTCACTGCAGCCTGGACTCTCAGGCTGCTTCTTATAAGGCGGAGTCTGCCTTCAGCCCGGGGGAGTTTGCTTTTGGCGAAAGCGAGGCTGCTTTTGGTGAAGCTGGGGTGGCTGCCGAAACGGTAGTTCACGTAAAAAACACCGGTCGCTGCAAGGAACTCCTGGTGCCGGCGGCACGGGTCTATTTGGAGAAGTCTTCCAATCCCGCCAGAAAGACGGCCTATGATCTCATCGCCGTAGAAAAAGCGGTCAAAAGCGGCTGTCTATTGGTCAACATGGATTCCCAAGCGCCTAATCAGGTCTTTCATGAAGCCCTGGCGTCGGGGCTGCTTTTGCCGGGCCAGCCGGGTCCTTGGCAGCAGCTGCGCCGGGAGGTGGTCTTCGGCGGTTCCCGCTTTGATCTTTATGGCCAGGCTATTGATGGCAACGAGGACTTATGGCAAGCTTACATCGAAGTCAAAGGCGTGACTTTAGAGGAGGATGGCGTCGTCCGTTTCCCCGATGCCCCTACGGAAAGAGGCGCCAAACACCTGAAGGAGCTGGCTATGGCTGTGGAGGCCGGCTTTGCCGCTTATGTGGTTTTTGTGATCCAAATGAAGGGCGCAGCTTATTTTACGCCTCATGATGAGCGGGACCCGGCTTTTGGCGGAGCGCTGCGGCAAGCGGCCCGGGCCGGTGTAGGCGTATTGGCCTATGATTGCCTGGTGACGCCGGGCAGTATGGTTTTGGATGCTCCGGTAGAGGTGAGGCTTTAATTATTAAGGGGGACCGGCAACTCATGCTTTCCGGCAGAAGGGGTATAATATTTCCATAGGAAGATATTATGAACGTGTAAGCCGCGGAAAGGAGCAATAAAAATGAAGGAAAAAGAAATTTGGCTGGCGGGAGGGTGTTTTTGGGGCACTGAAGAGTATTTGGCCGGTATTCAAGGCGTATTGGAAACCAATGTGGGCTACGCCAACGGCCGCACGGAGAATCCGACTTATGAACAGGTTTGTTTTGGCAAGACCGGTTTTGCGGAGGCGGTATATGTAAAATACGATCAGGACGTCCTGTCCCTGAACTTTTTGCTGTCCCTGTTTTTCCGCTCCATCGATCCCACGGCAAAAAACCGTCAGGGCAATGACGTGGGAGAGCAGTACCGGTCAGGTATTTATTATAAAGATGCCGAGGATCTGCCGGTAATTCGGCAGGCCATCGATAAGCTGGCTCAAGGCTTGAACAAGCCGGTAGCTGTTGAAGTGCTGCCCTTGGAGAATTATTATCCGGCAGAAGATTACCATCAGGCTTATCTGAAAAAGAACCCTGGCGGCTACTGCCATATACCGGCCAAGCTTTTTGACGAGGCCAAAAAAGCCAAGCAATGGTCAAAGCCTGACGATGCCAAGCTGAAAGCCATGCTTACCCCTATGCAATATAAAGTAACCCGGCAAAATGCCACGGAACCGCCTTTTTCCAACGAATACGATGAGCATTTTGAACCGGGGATTTACGTGGATGTTACCACCGGGGAACCATTGTTTTTGTCGAAGGATAAATTCAATTCCGGCTGCGGCTGGCCGGCTTTTTCCAAACCGGTGGATAAAGAAGCGGTGGCGGAATATCGGGATACCAGTCATGGCATGATCCGCAGCGAGGTGAGAAGCCGCAGCGGCGACGCCCATTTAGGCCATGTTTTTAATGACGGCCCGGCTGCCGCCGGCGGTTTGCGCTATTGCATCAACAGTGCCGCTTTGCGCTTTATCCCTCAGGATGAGATGATGGCAGAGGGCTATGGCGAGTGGCTGCCTTTGCTGACGGCGGCAGCATCCCATCGATGACGATGAAGGAGCGGAACAGGCGAAGCTGGGGCCGCTGGCGCAGCCGACACATACAGCAATAGCACAGCCAGCCGAAAGAGACAAAAGAGGAGCGGGACTAAACTGGAGCGGACTAAACTGGAACGTGGCTTTTATCTGGAGAATACGGTAGAGGTAGCCAGAAATCTGCTGGGTATGATTCTGGTTCGGCAGACTGGCGAAGGTCTGACTGCCGGCATAATTGTGGAAACGGAAGCCTATGTGGGAGCCGCAGACGCCGCCTGCCATGCCGCTAAAGGCCGCCGCAATGGCAGAACCGCCGTGATGTATGGCCCCGGCGGTTTTGCTTACGTCTACTTCATTTATGGCATGTATTACTGCATGAATGTGGTAACCAGAAAGGCAGAAGAGCCGGAAGCGGTGCTGATCCGGGCTCTTGAGCCCTTGGAGGGTCTGGAGTTAATGGCCAGCCGGCGGGGAGTTAGCGATATCGGCAGCAAAAAGGGCCTGCACAGCCTCTGTACAGGCCCCGGTAAGCTATGCCAGGCCATGGCTATAGATAAAGATTGCTACGGCATGGACCTATGCGGCAATCAGCTTTATATCGAGCAGGGCCAAAGGCCGGCTGCCCGGGATATAGTGGCTGCCAAAAGGATTAACATTGATTACGCCGCTGAAGCTGCGGACTATCCCTGGCGGTTTTTGCTGCGGGATAATCCTTACGTATCCGTAAAGGTAAAGGGAGATAGTTAGAGAAAGGGTTCTGCCGCAAAATGCTAAAGCAAAACGTTTTCTGTGCAATTTTTTCGATTGTGGGTGTTTTCGCACCCCCGTCGGTGCAATTTTTTCTATAGTAGGTGATTTGCAGAGGTTTTTAAGCCAAATTCGGGACGATTCTGCGCAATTTTTACGGTTATGCGTAAATGCCCTCTTTGCATTTTACCTACTAACGCAAATTTTGCTCACCCGGATTAGTGCTTTTGCATACAAACGTAAATTCTGCACAGGGGGGCGGTGCCCCGTGCCGTGCAGAGCTGCCCTCACGGGCAGAGGCGCCTGTTTAGTCGCACACGACGGTGCCGGTACGTCCGGCAATGCCTTCTTTGGCTTTTTCCAGCAAAGTGATAAGGGCCCGGCGGCCGGCCTTGGATTCGGCAAACTCAACTGCTGCTTGTACCTTCGGCAGCATGGAGCCGGGAGCAAAATGGTTTTCGCCAATGAGCTTCTTGGCGTCTGCCGTACCCAACTCCGACAGCCATTGCTGATCAGGCTTGCCAAAATTGATGGCCACCTTTTCGACGGCGGTGAGGATGATCAGGTAATCGGCGTCCAGCTCCTGGGCCAGGCGGCAGCTGGCAAAGTCTTTGTCGATGACGGCGGCAATGCCTTCCAGGCGGTTGCCCCGGCGAACTACCGGTATGCCGCCGCCGCCGCAGGCAATGACGATGTGACCGGCGCTGACCATGTCGCTGATGCTGGCAATTTCGACGATTTCCCTGGGCTTCGGGGAGGCTACCACCCGCCGCCAGCCCCGGCCGGCATCTTCCATAATGGCCTGGCCCTCAGCCTCAACCGCCAGGGCCTCTTCATGGGTCATAAAGCGGCCAATGGGTTTTGTGGGATGGCTGAAAGCGGGGTCCTGAGGATCTACGGCCACCTGAGTGATTATGGTGCAGACCTCTTTGCGGATGCCCCGGTCTAAAAGCTCAGTCCGCAAGGCGTTTTGCAGGTCGTAGCCGATATAGCCCTGGCTCATGGCGCCGCAAACGGTGAGGGGAGTGGGGGGATACTTGACTGGGTCTTTGGCGGTTAACTCTGCCATAGCCAGGTTGATTGTACCGACTTGGGGACCGTTGCCATGGGCCACGACTACCTGATGACCTTCTTCGACAAGGTCGGCAATAGCTTTGGCTGTGTTCTGGGCAGCGGCATACTGCTCCGGCAGGTTGTTGCCCAGGGCGTTGCCTCCTAAAGCGATAACGATACGTTTTGGCATGGAAACAGTCCTTTCTTTTTAAAAATAAATTCAAAGCAAATTAGAAATAAAACCCGGCGGCGCAGGGATAAATACCACCGTATACCAATCTGCACTGGAGTTTTTAATTGCAGATGAGTATGACCTTGCACCGCCGGGTTTTAATGAGAATACTATAAAGTCTTACGCAGCTTGCCTCTTTGTTCCAGGGCCTGCAGCACTTCCTGGGGATTCTTGATTTTGCTGAGGAAGATCATGGCCGCAATGATGTAGGGCTTGTAGCTGGCTTCTTTGTAGAGGGGCACCCGGTAGCGGTCAAAAACGGAAGCGGCCACTTCGCCTTCTTTGCAGCTGACGCCGGTGATGTCTGCCGGCAGGCAGTGGAGATAAAGGGCTTTGCCGTCCTTCGTCTTGGCCATCATTTCTTCGGTGCATTCCCAATCCTTATGCTGGGCGTTTTGGGCCAGCAGCTCTTTTTCCAAAGCCTTGATGCCTTCATTGTCGCCTTCGCCGTAAAGCTTCGTCCGTTTTTCCATGGCGGAAAAAGGCGCCCAGCTCTTGGGATAAACGATATCTGCATCCTGGAAGGCCTCGGCCATGCTGTTGGTCTTTTTGAAGCTGCCGCCGTTTTCTTTGACGTTTTTCAGGGCCACTTCTTCAACTTCGCTCATGATTTCGTAGCCTTCGGGATGGGCTAAGACCACATCCATGCCCATACGGGTCATCAGGCCCACGACGCCCTGAGGTACGGAAAGGGGTTTGCCGTAGGAGGGAGAATAAGCCCAGCTCATGGCGATTTTTTTGCCTTTCAGGTTTTCGACGCCGCCAAAATGATGGATGATATGAGCCATGTCGGCCATGCATTGGGTGGGATGGTCGATGTCGCACTGCAGGTTGACCAGGGTGGGCCGCTGCTCCAGCACACCGTCTTTATGGCCTTCGGTGACGGCGTCCATAAATTCATGCATATAGGCATTGCCTTTACCGATGTACATATCGTCACGGATACCGATGACGTCGGCCATGAAAGAAACCATATTGGCCGTCTCACGGACGGTTTCGCCATGGGAAATCTGGGATTTGCCCTCGTCCAGATCCTGAACCTCGAGGCCCAGCAGGTTGCAGGCAGAGGCGAAGCTGAAACGGGTGCGGGTGGAGTTATCCCGGAAAAGGGAGATACCCAGGCCGCTTTTGAAGATTTTGCTGGAAATATTGTTTTCCCGGAGGTGACGCAAAGCATCGGCTACGGTAAAGACGGCGTCCAGCTCATCCCGGGTTTTTTCCCAGGTGAGGAAAAAGTCGTTTTCATACATCTCGTCAAAGGTCAACCCGTTCAACTTATCAATAAAGGGCTTAATATTACTCATACTCTTTCTCCTTTTCGCTTTTCCTCTATGTCGTTATCAAGACTTACTTCAGGCTCTCTTAGGCTTATTTTGTATATATGCCGGGCAGAGCTGCATAAACGGCGGCGCAGACCACCAGATCATCCTTCCAGGTCTTTTCGTTGGGAGCGTGGGCCTGAGCTTCGGCGCCGGGGCCAAAACCGATGCAGGGAATGCCGTTTCTGCCCATGATGGAAACACCGTTGGTGGAGAAGGTCCATTTGTCAACCAGAGGACGGACTTTGCGGGCGGCTTCCGTCTCGGGGCTGCCGATGCGGCTTTCGCCGTAGAGGCCCTTGTATGCTTCATGAAGAGCCTGGGTTACCTGATGATCCTCGGGAATGACCCAGGTGGGGAAATAGCATTCGATGGGGTAAACACAGCCGGTCCAGGAGGCCCGGTCATACTGGTACATGCTGACCTTCACATCGCTGCCGTATTTTTTGACGGCGGGCAGGTTGCGGATTTCTTCCAGGCAGCTTTCCCAAGTCTCGCCGGCGGTCATGCGGCGGTCTAAAGAGACGGCGCAGGAATCGGCTACGGCGCAGCGGGAAGGGCTGGTGAAAAAGATTTCGGAGGTGGTGACGGTGCCCCGGCCCAGGAAATTGGCTTCTTTCCACTGGGGATTGTACTTCTCATCCAGCATTTTGACCAGGCCTTTGATGGCGGTGCCGTCGGCGGCGTCGTTTTCATTGAGAGCCCTGATATCCAGGAGCATTTCGGCCATTTTGTAAATAGCGTTGTCGCCGCGCTCGGGAGCGGAGCCATGGCAGGAAACGCCTTTGACTTCTACCCGGATTTCCATACGGCCCCGTTGGCCCCGGTAGATGCCGCCGTCGGTGGGCTCGGTGGAAACCACGAATTCAGGGCGGATCTTGCCTTCTTTAATGATGTATTCCCAGCAAAGGCCGTCGCAGTCTTCTTCCTGAACGGTACCGGTCACCAGTACGGTGTACTTGTCGTTCAACAGGCCCAGATCCTTCATGATCTTGGCGCCGTACACGGCGGAGACGATGCCGCCCAGCTGATCCGAGGTGCCCCGGCCGCCGATTTCCGTGTCGCTTTCGTAGCCTTCATAGGGATCAAAGGTCCAATTGCTCAGCTCGCCTAAGCCCACAGTATCAATATGGCCGTCGAAGGCGATCAGCTTTTCGCCGCTGCCCATGTAGCCCAGGATATTGCCCTGGCCGTCCACTTCGACTTTGTCAAAGCCCAGATCTTTCATCTCTTGTTCGATGCGGCGGACGTGGCCTTCCTCGCCGGCGCTTTCACCGGGAATAGCTACCAGCTCTCTCAGGAATTTGGTCATTTGGGGCCGATAACTTTCGGCAGCGGCTTTAATTTTTTGAAAATCCATGATAATTCCTCCATTTCTTTTTGTGCTTAACCTTCCGCCGGGTACTTGCCGTCCCAGACGATACTGCGGTAAAAGTGAGGATCGGTATTGCCTTCCGAGGAAAAGGTCAAAACGACGGAGTCTTTGTCAAGACCCAGATCCTGACGGAGTTCCCGGTACTCTTTAAATTCCATGATGGCGCTGATGGCTCCGTGATTGACGGCGCCGGATTCACCGGAAATCACAACGGGGTCACCTTTGAGAGGCACGCCCAGCATCCGCATACCCCTGGCGCTGATCCAGTCGGGGCAGGAAAGGAAGCAGGTGCTATGATTTTTTAGAATATCCCAGGCTAAAATATTGGGAGAGCCGCAGGCCAGGCCTGCCATGATGGTCCGGATATCCCCTTCCACAATGCGATAATTGCCGTCGCCGGCCAGGGCGCCCCGATAGATGCAATCGGCGGCTTGAGCCTCGACAATGATGACCTTGGGGGGATCCTGGGGATAGCGGTTAAGGAAATAGCCTTGAACCGCCGCAGCCATAGAGCCTACGCCGGCCTGAACAAAAATATGGGTAGGCTTTCTGATGCCTGCCAGCTGCAGCTGGAGATCGGCTTCCACGGCCATGGTGCCGTAGCCTTGCATGATCCAGGCAGGGATTTCTTCATAGCCTTCCCAGGCCGTATCCTGAATTACCACGCTGTTGGGCGTTTTGGCGGACTGAGCCGCAGCCAGGCGGACGCAATCGTCGTAATTGCCCTCTTCAATAGTGGCGGTGGCTCCTTCGTCCAGAATGTGCTGCAAACGGGGCAGAGTGGAACCTTTGGGCATGTAAACCACCGCTTTTTGGCCCAGGCGTTTGGCGGCCCAAGCCACACCCCGGCCGTGATTGCCATCGGTGGCGGTAAAGAAAGTAAACTGCCCTAATTCTTCTTTTAATTCGGGGGATGTCAAATCTTCGTAAGTCATGGCCGGCCGGCCGGTTTTCTGAGCGATAAAGCGGCTGATGGCGTAAGAACCGCCTAAAACTTTAAATGAGTTGAGGCCGAAGCGGAAAGCCTCGTTTTTGACGAAAAGGTTCTTTAAGCCTAAATATTTGGCCATTTGAGACAGATTGGCCAGCGGCGTAGGCTCATAGCCGGGGATGGAGCTGTGAAAAGCCTGAGCTTTGTGGACCTCTTCTTCAGACATTAAAGAGAGATAGGGGTCCGAGGTTTTTGGCAAGTGGTTGAACACCCATTTCATTTTTTCCATGGGAGGCCTCCTTTGGTGCATCAGGCGCCTCGTTCCTGGGGGCGCCTCAGTTGCTTTCTTCTTCCTTGAGAGCGGCATCCATATAGCTGTAAAGTGTGTATTTAGAGATATTGAAGTGCTTAGCGATCTTGTCGCCGGACTTGGTAATCAGGAAAGCTCCGGATTTATTAAGGAATTGAATGGCCTGAACCTTATCCTCTTTTGTCATTAAAGCCACGGGCTTACCGGTAAGGCTTACGGATTGGCTGATCAGCTCATCCAGCAGCTCATTGACGTTTTGGGGAATCCATTCCGGCTCTTTGGCAATGACCTCTTCCGCCGGGCCTACTAAAGCCGTCAGGGCTTTCTCCGCCACCAGCAGGTGAGTGATGTCATAATTCAAAGACAGAATGCCGATGATTTGATCGTTATCGTCCCGGATGTAAATGGTGCTGGATTTCAGAATGCGGCCGTCATGGGTTTTGGAAAGGTAGGCCAGCTTATCTTCCAGGGCCGCCGCATTTTTTAAAGCTTCCAGGGCTTCCAAAGCGATATGGGAAGGGCCGTCGCCAATCTTTCTATTGGTCACATGGCCGTTTTCAATGACAACGATTGTTTTTTCCGGGTCCTCAGTGGTGAGGTCATGAATCAGCACCTCACAGTCACTGCCAAATTGGAGCGCTAATCCCTTGGCAAGCCGGCTAAGAAAATCGATAGGCAGCTTCTTTTTGGCTTCCATACGTACCCCCTTATCTGTCCCGATTAAACTCTTTAGCCTTAATATATCATAAAAAATTGGGAATTCAAGAGGCAGCTAAAAAATATTTTTCTGTTAACAAAAAACTTTTTAAGGCAATTGATTTTTTGGCGCATTTCTGTTATCATAAAGGCAGAAGTTTAGCTTGAGTTAAGTCAATTAAAACTAAATACTAGGCTGCAAGGAAGTGCTATGCGCTTCACCTAACTTAATATTGGTAGCTGTAAGGAAGTGCTATGCGCACGGGCTGACTATCACTCAGGAGAAGATCCGGCATCTTAAGTCCGTTGAGTAAAAAAGGGTCAGTGATCAATCGATGAGTGTTCTCTCACCAGCAGGTGGGGAGCGCTCATTTTTGTTAAAAGGCAACGTCAATTGGCAGGTTGTACAAAAAACGAACTTGTGCTCGAATTTGTACAGTTAACCTGCAGTAATGCTGTTCAACAAGGTAAAGGAGGAAGGAAAATGAGTGTATTAGTGGGAAATGGCAAGGTAGTCACCAGGGATCAAAGCCGGCCTTATCTGGCCGAGGGCTGTTTGCTCCTGGAGGACGGCCTCGTCAAAGAAATTGGGAATACACAGGAAATGCGGGCCAAGTATCCGGAGGCTGAATGGGTTGACGCCAAAGGCAGGCTGATCATGCCGGGATTGATCAACACGCACCATCATATCTACAGCGCCTTTGCCCGGGGCTTGTCTATTCAGGGCTATAATCCGAAAAACTTCGACGATATTCTCGACGGCATGTGGTGGAAGATCGACCGGCTTCTCAATCTGGAGGATTGCCGCTATAGCGCCTATGCCACTTATCTCAATTGCATCCGCTGCGGCGTTACCACCGTATTTGATCACCACGCCAGCTATGGGGCTATCGAGGGCAGCCTTTTTGCCATCGCTGATGTGGCCAAAGAGCTGGGCATCCGCACCTGTCTTTGTTATGAAGTATCAGACCGGGACGGCCGGGCCAAAATGGAAGCAGCCGTAGCCGAAAACGCCGCTTTCATCCAGGCTTGCGCCAAAGACGACAGCGATATGCTTTACGGTATGATGGGCCTCCATGCCGCTTTCACCCTTTCGGATGAGACCTTGAAATATTGCGCCAAACACAAAGGGGAGGCCGGCTACCATATTCATGTGGCCGAAGGCTTGTCCGACGTCCAGGATTCCCTGAAGAAGCATGGCAAACGGGTGGTCAACCGCCTCTTTGATCTGGATATTCTGGGGGCGAAGACCCTGGCTATTCACTGCGTCCATATTAATAAAGAAGAAATGGGCCTGCTGAAAGCAACGGATACCATGGTGGTGCACAATCCCGAGTCCAACATGGGCAATGCCATCGGCTGCGAGCCCATGCTGCAGATATTTAATGAAGGAATATTGCTGGGCCTCGGCACCGACGGCTATACCAGCGACATGATCGAATCCTACAAGGTAGCCAATATTCTGCACAAGCACAACCTGGGCGACCCGACGGTGGCCTGGGGCGAAGTGCCGGTAATGCTCTTTGAGAACAATGCCAAAATCGCCAACCGTTATTTCAAAAAACCTCTGGGCATACTTAAAGAAGGCGCGGCGGCCGACGTGATCATTTGCGATTATGATCCTTTGACTCCCATGGACGGCGGCAACGTCAATTCCCATATTCTCTTCGGCATGAACGGTTTTAGCGTCACCCATACCATCATCGGCGGCAAAGTGGTTATGGCCGACCGTCAGATTTCGGGGGTTGACGAGGCGGCGCTGATGGCGGACAGCCGCAAACAGGCAACAGAGCTTTGGCAGCGGATCAACGGCTGAGAAGGAGGCAAAATAAGATGAGCGATAGAATGACGACCAT
The DNA here is from genome assembly GCA_018434325.1 of Clostridia bacterium. Taxonomy (GTDB): domain Bacteria; phylum Bacillota; class Peptococcia; order DRI-13; family UBA5745; genus WRMS01. The sequence continues at coordinate 79,584 of JAHDPO010000013.1, forward strand.
GCCCTTTGCCAGATTGATGGAATGGGTTCTCAGTGAAAAGGCGGGGCAGGGTCAGGTATTTGGCGTCAAAAAACCCTTTGTCAAAGATAAGGAAGGCAAGAAGCTTCATTTATTTAAAGAAAAGCTGGAAACGCCCTTTGGCCCCGCTGCCGGGCCCCATACTCAGCTATCCCAAAATATTATTGCCGCTTATTATGGCGGCAGCCGTTTCTTTGAATTGAAGACGGTTCAGACGCTGGACGGTGAAGATTTGCCGGTGGCCAAGCCTTGTATCGACGCTGCCGATGAATGCTACAACTGCGAATGGTCTACAGAACTCAGAGTGCCCCAGGCTTTTGAAGAGTACGTCCGGGCCTGGTTTGCCCTCAAGCTGCTGGCCCGGGAATATGAGATGGGCGATCCGGAAGGCTTCATGTTCAACATGAGCGTAGGCTATGATCTGGCCGGTATTCAATCGGAGAAAATCGACAGTTTTATCGAGGGCTTGAAGGATGCCTCGCAAACCCCGGTTTGGCAGGAGTGCCGCCAATGGACATTAGATCATCTGGATCGCTTCCGGCATATTGACCGGGCTTACGTGGAGGCTATCGCGCCTCAGGTTTGCTCCTCCATTACCCTGTCCACCCTCCATGGCTGCCCGCCTCAGGAAATCGAGAGGATCGCTGCCTACCTGATTGAGGAAAAAGGTCTCAATACCTTCGTCAAATGCAACCCCACCATGCTGGGCTATGAGACAGCCAGGGGAATTTTAGATAGCCTGGGCTTTGGCTATGTAGAATTCGATGATCACCATTTCAAAGGGGATTTGCAGTTTGGCGACGCTGTACCCATGTTCAAACGGCTGCTGGCCAGGGCTGAAGCTAAAGGCCTGGCTTTCGGCTTGAAGCTGACCAATACCTGCCCTGTGGACAATAAGGGCGACGCTCTGCCCGGCGACGAAATGTACATGTCCGGCCGGGCCCTGTATCCCCTGACGGTGTCTCTGGCCCGCAAGCTGGCGGCGGAGTTTGAGGGCAAGCTGAGAATTTCTTACTCCGGCGGCGCCGATTACTTCAATATTGAGAAATTGTTCCGGGCCGGTATCTGGCCGATTACGATAGCCACCACCTTGCTTAAGCCCGGTGGTTATCAGCGGTCGCTCCAGATTGCCGAAAGCCTGGAGGCTTGCCCTTATGAGGATTTTCAGGCCATCGACGTGGCAGCTTTAGAGAAGATTGCCGAAGGCCTGACGGCGGTGGAGAGAAATCATAAAGCCATCAAGCCGCTGCCTTCCCGGAAGCTGCCGAGAAAGGTGCCGCTGTTTGATTGCTTCACTGCGCCTTGCCAGGGGGGCTGCCCCATCGGCCAGGATGTTTCTTCTTACGTAGCTTTGGCCGGCGAAGGCCGCTATCTGGAAGCTCTGGAGGTAATTACCGATAAGAATCCCCTGCCTTTTATCACGGGCACCATCTGCAGCCACTTCTGCATGAATAAATGCACCCGCAATTTTTATGAGGAGTCCATTCAGATCAGATCGGTTAAGCTGAAAGCGGCAGAAGAAGGCTATGAGGCGTTGCTGGCTGACATAAAGAAAGATCAGGCAGGCAAGGCTTCGGCCGGCTCCGCAGCAGCCGCAGCTGTAGTGGGCGGCGGCCCCGCCGGACTGGCGGCGGCATTTTTCCTGGCCCGCCAAGGCGTTAAAGTCACCGTCTTTGAAAAAGAAGAGCAAGCCGGCGGTATCGTCCGTCAGGTAATCCCCGATTTCCGCATCGGGGCTCAGGCTATCGCTAATGACGTGGAATTGGTCAAAGCCATGGGCGTGGAAATCCGCACCGGCGTTGCCGTTGACTCCCTGGACCAGCTGAAGGATCAGGGCTTTGATTATGTGGTTGTGGCCGTTGGCGCCTGGCAGCCGGGGCGGCTGGAGCTGGAGCAAGGCGAGAGTCTCAATGTGTTGGAATTCCTCAAAGAGCTGAAGCAGGATCCCTCTAAGCTTTCCCCGGGCAAAAACGTAGCCGTCATCGGCGGTGGCAACACGGCCATGGATGCCGCCCGGGCCGCCAAAAGATTGCCGGGTGTGGAAAAAGTATCTCTGGTTTACCGGCGGACCCGCCGCTATATGCCGGCGGATGAGGAAGAGCTGGCTTTGGCTTTGGAGGACGGCGTGGAGTTCCAGGAGCTTTTGGCGCCGGTATCTCTGGCCGGCGGCCAGCTGCAATGCCGCCGTATGGTGCTGGGCCAGCCGGACAGCAAAGGCCGGCGGCAGCCGGTAGCTACTGAGGAATTTGTGGAAATCCCTTGCGATACGCTGATCAGTGCCGTCGGTGAAAAGATTGACAGCAGTTTTTATCAGGCCAACGGCCTGGCGCTGGATGAGGCAGGCAAGCCCTTGGTTAAAGAAGAGAGCCGGGAAAGCGCTAACCGCCCCGGAATTTACGTTATTGGCGACGGTCTGAAGGGGCCGGCTACAGTGGTGGAGGCCATTGCCGACGCTGCGGCTGCAGCGGCAGCCATCGGAGCAGCTTTGTCATTAAGCCCCCATCAAGAGGTAGCAGGCTATCACCATAGCCGGCAGGAAATCACCGCCAAACGCGGTTATTTAAAAATGGCTCAAGCTGCCGATAAAGAAAGCGAGCGTTGTCTGGAATGCGGCGTAGTCTGCGAAAACTGCGCCCAGGTCTGCCCCAACCGGGCCAATATAGCGGTAATCGCGCCGGGCTATTGCCAATCCCAAATCATTCACATGGACAGCATGTGCAACGAATGCGGCAACTGTACTACTTTCTGCCCCTACGACAGCTCCCCCTATAAAGAAAAGCTGACGCTGTTCAGCTCGGAGGAGGACTTTGCCGACAGCGAAAACCAGGGCTTCCTGCTCTTAGACCGGCAAGCCGGCAGGTTTAAAATCCGCCGGGAAGGTCAAGTCTATGAGGGCGCCGAACTGCCGGCCCAATGGCAGCCTGTGCTGTCGGCGCTGCTGAAGGATTACTCCTATTTGTTTGGCGCATGACGAAAAGGGGCTGATTATGGATAAATTAATCAAGAATGGAATATTGGTTTTGCCCCAGGGACATAGTAAAGGAGATTTACTGCTGCAAGGGGAAAAAATAACGGCGGTGGGAGAGGGAATCAGCTATGATCCCTTGAAGACAGAGGTCGTTGACGCCGAGGGCTGCCTGGTTTTTCCCGGCTTTATCGACACCCATACCCATTTTCAGTTGGATAACGGCCGTTTTATTTCACCGGATGATTTTGCCGCCGGCAGCCGGGCGGCCATTCTGGGGGGCACTACGACGATTTTGGATTTTGCCACCCAAAACCGGGGGGAAACCTTGGCTCAAGGCCTAGCTAACTGGCAGGATATGGCCAAGGATAAGACCAGCTGTGATTACGGCTTTCATCTGGCCATTACGGAATGGAATCAGCAGATTTCCCGGGAAATAAAGGAAATCGCGGCGGCTGGTGTCACTTCTTTCAAAGTTTATATGGCTTACGATAATCTGCGGTTGAAAGACAGGGAAATTTTCCAGATCATGAAAAAGGTTGACGAAATCGGCGGCATCGTGGGCTGCCATTGTGAAAACGGCGACTTGATTAGCTGCCTGACCGCTGAGCTTAGGGAAAAAGGGGAGATGAGCGTCCGCTCTCACCCGCTGGTGCGGCCGGCCCAGGTGGAGGCAGAAGCCGTTTATCGCTACCTGACCATTGCTGAAATGGCGGGAGTGCCGGTGAATATCGTTCATTTAAGCTCCTCCCGGGGGCTGGCCGTCGTCGAGGAGGCCAGAGCCCGGGGACAGGAGATTTATGTAGAAACCTGTCCCCAATACCTGCTGCTGGAGGACTCCCGTTATGAGCTGCCCCCAAGGCAGGCTGCCGTTTACGTTTTCTCACCGCCCTTGCGCAAGCCCGCGGATCAGCAGGCTCTTTGGCAGGCGGCGGCGGGGGGCCGGGTGGATACCATCGGCACGGATCATTGCAGCTTTAACATAGCGGGCCAGAAGGAGCAGGGGCTGGAGGATTTCACCATGATTCCCAACGGCATTCCCGGTGTGGGCCACCGGCCCCAGCTGCTGTATACCTATGGTGTGGCCGCCGGCAAGATCAGTCTGGAGACCATGGTCCGGCTGCTGGCAGAAAACCCGGCCAAGCTTTTCGGCCTTTACCCCCGTAAGGGTGTATTGGCGCCGGGAAGCGACGGCGACGTGGTGATCTGGGACCCGGACAAAGTGAGCCGCATCGAGGCGCGGACCCAGGCCCATCAAGTGGACAATACGCCCTACGAGAGCTTTGAAGTAAAGGGCGGCGTCAGAGCGGTCTATCTCCGGGGCCGGCTGACGGCGGATGGCAAGGAATTGCTTGAAGCAGGCAAAGGCTGCTACCTGTCCAGGGGGCCCAGTCTGCGTTTTCGTCAACAATAACCTTGCAATAATAGTCAAGCAGAGAGGTGAAGATTATGGCGTTTACCGTCAACGGACAGACCGTCAATCCTGCTCCCCAGGGTTTGCTGGAGTTTTTGCGGGATGAGATGAGGCTGACCTCCGTGAAGAATGGCTGCAGCGAGGGCGCCTGCGGCACCTGCATGGTTTTGGTGGAAGGTAAAGCTCAGCGAGCCTGCTTATTAAAGACGCAGAATCTGGAAGGCAAGGCTGTTTTAACGGTGGAAGGCCTAAGTCCCCGGGAGAAGGCGGTCTACTCTTATGCCTTTAATGCCGCCGGCGCCGTTCAGTGCGGTTTTTGCATACCCGGCATGATCATCAGCGCCAAGGGCTTGCTGGATCAGCAGCCGGACCCCAGCCGGCAGCAAGTCAAGCAGGCGATTAAAGGCAATATCTGCCGCTGCACCGGTTACAAAAAAATTATCGACGGCGTCCTGTTGGCTGCCCGCTATCTGCGTCTGGAGCTGCCGGTGCCTGCCGATAAAGGCTACGGTCCTGCCGTGCCCCATGACCAGGCGGAGGCAGAGGGCTGCGACTTTAATTGCGGCATGGGCAGCGGCCTCCATCGGGTGGACGGTACCGCTAAGATTTTAGGCACAGCCAAATACGCCGATGACCTCTATTTCGATGGCATGCTCTATGGCAGCGCCGTCAGGAGCATGACCTATCCCCGGGCCAGGGTCTTGTCCATCAATATCGAAAAGGCCCGGGCTCTGCCGGGAGTAGCGGCGGTGCTGCTGGCGGCGGATATTCCGGGCGATAAGAAAATCGGACATTTGAGGAAAGACTGGAATGTGCTGATTGGCCAGGGAGAGATCACCCATTGCCTGGGGGATCCGGTGGTTTTAGTTGCTGCCGAAACCAAGGAAATATTGACCGCCGCCAAGGCTCTGGTAGAAATCGAATATGAAGAGCTGCCTTTCCTGTCCCGGCCTGCCCAAAGCCTGGCCGAAGGTGCTCCTTTGGTTCATGAGACAGGTAATCTTTTGTCTCAGGAACGGCTGATTCGGGGCAATGCCGAAGAAAAAATCAAGAATTCCCGCTATGTGGTGACGAACCATTACAGTACGCCTTTTACGGAACATGCTTTTTTGGAGCCGGAGACGGCGGTGGCCATGCCGGACCCCGAGGTGGCCGGCGGCATTCGAGTATTCAGCGGTGACCAGGGGATTTATCAGACCCGTCATGAATGCGCCGATATGCTGGGATTGCCTCAGGAAAAGGTTCGGGTGACGGCCATGATGATCGGCGGCGGCTTCGGCGGCAAAGAGGATATGAGCGTCCAGCATCAGGCGGCTTTGCTGGCCTGGCATACGGGAAAACCGGTGAAGGTCAGTCTCAGCCGGCCGGAAAGCATTTTGACCCATCCGAAACGCCATCCCATGGAAATAACCTTGACTACGGCCTGTGACGAAAACGGCTATTTAACGGCGATGAAGGCGGAAATCTTAGCGGATACCGGCGCTTACGCCTCTTTAGGGGGGCCGGTGCTGCAGCGGGCCTGCACCCATGCGGCGGGACCCTATAATTATCAGGATATTGATATCCTGGGCCAGGCTGTTTACACGAACAATCCTCCTGCCGGGGCCTTCCGGGGCTTTGGCGTTCCCCAAAGCTGTTTTGCCACGGAATGCAACATCAATCAGCTGGCGGAAATGGCGGGGCTTTCTCCCTGGGAGATCCGTTACCGCAATGCTATCCGGCCCGGCCAGATTTTGCCTAACGGTCAGATTGCCGATGCTTCCACGGCTTTGGCGGAAACCTTAGACGCGGTAAAAGAGCTGTTTGAGGCCAATCCCAAAGCCGGCATTGCCTGTGCCATGAAAAACAGCGGCCTGGGGGTAGGTGTGCCGGATGTGGGCCGCTGCAATCTGGCAATACGGAATGGCCAGGTGGAAATACGAAGCAGCGCCGCCTGTATCGGTCAGGGTATGGGCACCGTGCTGACCCAGATTGTGGCTCAGGTTACGGGGCTGGATACCAGCTATTTGACCTATGCCGTCCCCGATACGGCCTATGCTCCCGACGCCGGCAATACCACGGCTTCCCGCCAGACCTTGTTTAGCGGTGAAGCGGCTCGCCGGGCTGCCGAAAAGCTGCGCAAAGATCTGGAAGGGATTTTGGGAGACAAACCGGGAGAGGAGCCGGCGGGAGCCCATTCTTTGGTGGGCGTGATGGCCGACGGCGCTCTAGGGCTTTTGGAAGGCCGCTTATATGAAGGAGAGTACGAGGGCGTCACCGACAAAATGGGCTCGGATAAGCCAAACCCCATAAGCCATGTTGCTTACGGCTATGCCACTCAGCTGGTGGAGCTGGATCAGGATGGCCGGGTAGCCCGGGTGGTGGCCGTCCATGATGTGGGCAGGATAGTTAATCCCAAGGCGCTGGCCGGCCAGGTGGAAGGCGGTGTGGTAATGAGCCTGGGTTATGCTCTTACCGAGGATTATCCCTTGAAGGATTGCCGGCCTACGGCTAAATTCGGTACCTTAGGATTGTTCCGGGCACCGGAGACGCCGGAGGTGGAAACGGTTTTCATCGAAAGAAATGATCCCCAGGGCCTGGCCTTGGGCGCTAAAGGCATCGGAGAAATCAGCTCGATTCCTACGGCCCCGGCCGTGCAGCTGGCCTATTATCAGCGGGACGGCGTCTTTCGGACGAAGCTGCCTTTGGAGGATACGCCGTATAAGAAAAAGGCTTAGGTGACGTCAAGCTTCGGGAAGTGCAGCTTTAGCTGTAACAAAGACAAAGGGACTGTCGTTATTGGTTGGATTTCAACCAATTGCGGCAGTCCTTTTTTTATATATAATCAAACAAAAAGAGCAATGAATAGAAATTTCTAAACAATTTCTCGATTCTTAAAATTATATTTACGATAGCAGATTATTCGGCAGGAAATTGGAATTTTGAGTGGAATTAACTTAAAGGTTGCTAATGGTGAGTTCAGGCAGACTTCACAATGGCAATTGTTTACTTTGAGCTATGGATAATGATATAGATATTCTTCTGCAAGACAAGAAAGGAGGGGCGTAGGGTTTTTCGGCATTGCCAAACTGGCGATAGTAAAAAAAAGGAGGGATACCATGATTATCGTTATCATTCCATTTATTGTTTTACTCGCAATTATCTTAATTCCTAAAATTCCTTTTATTGGCGGCAATATCCAGGCCGGTCTTTTGATTACGGGTTTAGTGGCTCTTTTGATGGGAGGAGTCTTAAATCCTGTTGATTGGGGTTTGGCCTGGATTGACGGTGTGGACCGGATTGCCTGGGTTATCTGCCTGTCGGTTTTCGGCAGTGTTTATGCGGAAACTCAGGTGGAGATGGGGACAATGGATACCGTAATCAACTCTTTACGGGCCTTGTTTGGCCATTCTCCTAAAGGTCTGATCATTTCCGTTATGATCGCTTTGACCATCGCCGGCTCTCTCCTGGGCGACGCCATTGCCGCCTCCACCGTTATCGGTGTGCTGGTCATCAAGTCTTTGGCAGAAATGAATTTATCAGGCGAGCAGATTTCCGCTACTATCGTTATGGGCGCAAGCCTTGGCTCGATCATGCCTCCGATTACCCAAGCCATATTTCTGGCTGCCGGTCTTGTAGGCATTGAGCCGGATCCCGTAGTTAATATTGGTTATTTTACCGTTGGCGTCGGCGTAATTCTTTGCTCTATTTATGTGGCCAATATGTTTATCAAGATTAAATCCCTGCCGGAAGATTTGATTCCCAAGGAAACGGCCGGTCAGATCGTCAGAAAGAACTGGGCTACGCTGGTTCCCCTGTTCATCCTGATCCTGCTGGTGGTTTTGCGTACCGGCTTCAAGATCGATTTGATTTCCATGGTTTTAGGCGGCTTTATTAACGTCATTAAGACGATTCCAATCATCAAAGGTTTCTCTAACCTGATCGTTCTCAGTATCATTATCGTTATGGTGATCAGCTTCTTTTACCCCAAGGTGCGCAGCCAGCTGGGCACCGTCGTCGGCCGCGGCTTAGTTAACGTAAAAACCAGCTTTTCTGTACAGATCAGCGCCGGTTTGATGCTGGGCGCTTTCTATAAAGCCGGCCAGATCGAAGCCGTTAAGACCTTTGCTTTAGCTCTTAACGAGAACCTGCTGAAGCTGGGCGGCAGCGCCGCTCTTTGCTTGATCGGTATGCTTACCGGTTCTCAGACCACTGCCCAAAACGCTATTTTCTCCTTCTTTGGCCCCGCCTTGATTGAGATTGGCTTAGATCCGGTGAATGTGGCCGTAGCCGGCGCTCATTTGGCTATGTCCGGCCAGGGTCTGCCTCCTGCCGACCTGACTACCTTCGTGGTGGCCGGCCTGGTTGGCGGTATTTTGGGTATCAAGGTTGACCCCGTGAAATCCATGTTTTATTCTGCCGTAATGTGCATTTACTTCCTGATCGTGGGCGTTGTGTTCCTTTACATCTAAGAAAAGGGCAGCCTAAGAAAAATCGCATAAAACAGCAAAAAAGGGCTGTCTCAAATTGGGTTTCGAAAACCAATTGAGATAGCCCTTGTCATTAAGATAAACAAAAAGTTGGCGAATCCGTGGAGCATTGGCCGGCGCCGCGTCAATAGAACAATACAGTGATGACGCCCGGTACTGCTATTAGTGGACCCTTGGCGGCGGTAACTTGTACAAAAATTGCGGTTGTGGTCAATTGCCCGGGGCAGGGTGTACAAAAATTGCGGTTGTAGGTAAAATGCAGGGGAAGTAGTCCCTCACAACCGAAGAAATTGCACAAAATGGCTTGAGCTAGGCTAAAATAGGCCTCAGCTGCTGCTGCAATTTACCCACAAACGCAAAAATTGTACAGGCCGAATCCGGAAAACGCATACAAACGAAAAAATTGTACATCTACGCCCCAATTATCTCAGGATAGCAGATTGAGATAGGGCATATTTCACTCTGTTGCCGTACTGCTGCGCCGTGAGCAAACCAAGCTCCGTAAATTTCTGAACAAATCCCCGGATGGTCGCATAGGCGGCGTCCCCAAAATCCCGTTCAAGCTGTTTTGTGGAAAATTCATTGGTCCCATAAGCTGAAAGCAGGAAATTCCAAAGCTCTTTCTCTTTGGCGGTGATCTTGCCGTTTTTAAGAGCCTGATGAAAAGTGTCCAGCGTATTAGCCTGGGGGAGGGAGCCCTTAAGCTTGTTATATACATGCTCAATGAAGTACACCAAGAAGGGCGTTATATCCAGCACGCCGCTGATTTTGGCGTTTTTTTCGGCAAGCGTATAAGCATTGTAATATTGTTTCCGGCTTCGCTCTATATAGCTGGAAAAAGGAACAAACAAAGCAGCTGAATAACCCTGCCGGCGCAGATACCACATATGCATTAAACGTGCCATACGCCCGTTGCCATCAAAATAGGGATGTAGATATGCAAAATAGAAGTGAATGGCGGCAGCTTTGAGAAGATCGTTCATGGAGCTGTCCTGCCCTATAATAGAAACGATATCGTGCCTGTAGCGGTCTCCGGCGTTTAGTTTGTCCCCTGCATCAAGATATTGGCCGATTGCTATATCATAAAGGGCAAAAATATTTTCCTCTGTGATAGCATTGGAAGGATCGGCTATGAATTCCAGTCCTTTTTTCATGCCGTATATGCGATCTTCCTGTTCGTCGCAGGGAGCGTATCCCTGTAATATTTTTCTTACACTGTCTCTGCTGAAATCGATGCTTTCAATGGTAAGCGTGGATGTTATTTCATCCTCCATAGCTTGCAGGCCGAAGCCGCCCTGTGAGCTATGGGGAGTGAGCAGCAGCTTTACCGCACTCATCCGCACCTGGGCAATATTCTCCATATACACAACATTATTACCGCCGAAATCCCGGATAGGGAGAGATTTGTATACGCTTGTTTTAAAAAGCCCAATCAGTTCATTCATATTTGCGTCAGGATATTTATAGCTAAGTTTCTCCAGGTCACTGATGCTCTTGTCGGACAGTATTCTTGCATATAATGCGGCATCCATGCTTTTCACCTCCTGATTGATATATTCTAGTATCATTATATATCAGTTTATCGGATTTTAAACCGAATGGCAAGCAGTGCTGTGGCAGTTCCGTAAATTTTCTGCAACAATAGACCGTCCCGCCGCATATAATGATCAGAATCGCAGATAAGTATAAGATTGGAGTGGAGCGGCATGGAGACTATCTATTTAGATAACGGAGCCACCAGCTTTCCCAAGGCTCCGGGCTTAGGCCAGGCTATGGCGGATTATTTGGATAACAATGGAGTTAACATCAACAGAGGCAGTTATCAGCCGGCCGCTGCCGCTGCCGGCGGGGTGCTGGAGACAAGGGAGCTTTTGGGCGAGCTTTTTCATTATAAGGACACGTCCCGGATCATTTTTTCTCCCGGAGTTACCTTCAGCCTCAACATGATCATCAAGGGGCTGCTGAAACCGGGAGATCACTGCATTGTCAGCTCCATGGAACATAACGGCGTGATGCGGCCCCTGGTACAGATGGCGGCTAAGGGCGTAAGCTTTGACCGGGCCCCCTGCGACCGCCGGGGCCGTCTGGTGCTGCCGGAGTTTGAGAAGCTTTTTCGGCCCAATACCAAGCTGGTGGTGATGCTGCATGCCTCCAATGTCTGCGGCACTTTACTGCCGATAGCCAAAGTGGCGAAAATCTGCCGGGAAAAAGCTATACCTTTCGTTCTTGATGCCGCTCAGACAGCGGGCCATATCGATATCAATATGGAGGAGTTAGGCCTGGCCGGACTTTGCTTTCCCGCCCACAAGGGCCTGATGGGGCCCGGCGGCATCGGCGGCATGATCGTTACGCCGTTGCTGGCAGCGGAGCTGGAGCCTTTGGTGGCAGGAGGCACCGGCAGCCATTCCGAATCCGAGGAAGTACCGCCGGAATTACCGGAGCGCTTTGAGGCTGGCACCATGAATATTGCCGGTATCTTTGGCCTGCGCCACAGCCTGCAATTCATCAAAAACCAATCTCTCGAGGCTATTCATCATAAAGAAATGATCCTTACCGCCTGTTTTCTCGACGGCATCAAAAGAATGGAGAGCATACGCGTTGTAGGCGAGCCGGGTATTTCTAACCGGATGGCCGTAGTTTCTCTGGACTTTCTCAACCGGGATAACGCCGAAATCGCTTTTCAGCTGGCGGAGCAATATGGCATTATGACCCGCAGCGGTCTGCAATGCGCCCCTTCGGCACACAAAACCCTGGGGACTTTTCCCCAGGGCACTGTAAGGTTTTCTTTCAGTTATTTTAATACGGAGGAGCAAATCGACAAAGCCGTCGAGGCGGTAAGAGCTTTGGCCTAGTGCTGTGCTGATACATAGTACTAGGTCAGCATAAAGGAGAATTCTGCCTGGGCGCAGAGCTTGTCATCGACGTAGACCTTGCCTTCCGCAAAATAAAAGGGCTTCCGTGATTTGGTGATCCGGCAGTGGCAGCGGACGCGATCCCCCGGCTTTACGGGCTGGCGGAAGCGGACGTTGTTGAGGCTGGTGTAATAAGTCTGGTCGGCCTTTTCTTCTGCCAGGCAAACGGCGCAGGATTGAGCCAGCATTTCGCAAAGTATAACGCCGGGCACCACCGGATTGCCGGGAAAATGGCCTTGCAGGAAGAACTCGTCGCCCCGGACGTCATAATAAGCGGTGGCGCTGCCGTCTTCGTTAAGGTAGGCTTCCTCCACCAAAAGCATAGGCTCCCGGTGGGGCAATATGGCTTTAATTTCTTCTTTATTCATCTTCGGGTCTCCAATCAGTCTGCCGGCACAAAGGCCACTACGCTGTTGTGGCCGCCAAAGCCTAAAGAGGTGGAGAGGGCAAAGTCGCAGGCAGCCGTAACCTTTTGATTGGGGGTATAGTTGAGATCGCAGTCGGGGTCGGATTCCTTATAGCCCATGGTGGGAGGAATGACGCCTTCGTGCAGAGCCTTGACGGCGGCAATGGCCTCGGCGGCGCCGGCGGCCCCCAGCATATGGCCGGTCATGGATTTGGTGCTGCTGATATGCAAGCTTTTGGCTGTTTCTATGCCAAAGGCTTTTTTAATGGCCAGAGTTTCTGCTTTGTCATTAAGAGGAGTGGAAGTGCCATGGGCGTTGTAATAGACCTGCATGCCTTCCCGGTAGCCGGCCTCGGCCAAGGCCTGGCGGATGGCATTGGTTGCCCCTTCCGCTTCCGGATGGGGAGCGGTGATATGGTAAGCGTCGCTGGTGTTGCCGTAGCCTTTGATCTCCGCGTAAATCTTAGCGCCCCGGGCTTTGGCGTGCTCGTATTCTTCCAGCACCAAGATAGCGGCCCCTTCGCCCATGACGAAACCGTCCCGGTTTTTATCAAAGGGGGTGGAGCTTTCCATGGGGAGGTTTTTCGTGGATAGAGCCTGGCAATTGATAAAGCCTGCGGTAGCCAAAGCGTTGATCGGGGCCTCGGTGCCGCCGGCAATGATGGCGTCGGCATAGCCGTGCTTAATGGCCCGGAAGGCCTCGCCCACAGTATGGGTGGAGGTGGCGCAGGCGGTAACTACCGGCAGGGTGGGGCCCATGGCTTGATATTTGATGGAAATATTGCCGGTAGCCATGTTGGAGATCATCATGGGAATAAAAAAGGGTGAGATCCGGCGAGGCCCGTCAGAAAGCAGCTTTTCGTGGCCGCCCATAAAGGTGTCCATGCCGCCGATACCGGAGCCTACGTAAACGCCGAGGCGTTCCGGCTTCACCTGGCCCATAATGCCGCTGTCCCCCATAGCCTGGGCTGCAGCGGCCAAAGCGTATTGGCTGTAGGGATCTGTACGGCGGACATCGTTCTTATCCATATAGAGAGTGGGATCAAAGTCCTTCACTTCCGCCGCTATGTTTACTTTAAAACCGGTAGTATCAAACTTGGTAATAAAATCAATGCCTACCTTACCGGCAAGCAAGGACTGCCAGTAGGCGTCCAAGGTATTGCCGATGGGAGTAACGGCTCCCATTCCTGTTATTACTACTCTTTTCACATGCATAACCCCCCATCGATTTGAATCACGGCGCCGGTAATGTAAGAAGCGTCCTCGGAAGCCAGAAAGGCTACCGCCTTGGCGATTTCGCCGGGCTGCCCCATTCTTTTTAAGGGAATGGAAGCAAGGGCTCCTTCTTTGACTTTATCCGGCAGCTTTGCCGTCATATCGCTTTCAATAAAGCCCGGCGCTACGGCGTTGCAGGTAACGTTTCTGCCGGCCAGTTCCCGGGCCACGGTTTTGGTCAGGCCGATCATGCCGGCTTTGGCGCTGGCGTAGTTGGCCTGGCCGGCGTTGCCCATGATGCCGGCTACGGAAGAGATATTGATGATCCTCCCGGAGCGCTGCTTCATCATCGGGCTGTAAATATGCCGGATCATATTGAAGGCGCCTTTTAAATTGGCGTTGATGACCTCGTCGAAACTGGCCTCGCTCATCGAAAGCAGCAGGCCGTCTTTCGTAATGCCTGCGTTATTGACTAAAATGTCGACTTTGCCGAAAAAGCTAATGATTTCTTTAACCGTATCCTTAGTGGCATCGAAGGAAGCCACGTCGCAGCGATAGGCTTTGGCCTTCACCGCCAGCTGCTCCAGCTGAGCGCAGGTTTCCAAAGCGGCTGCTTCGCTGCCATAGTAGAGGATAGCCACATCGGCGCCTTGGACGGCCAGCTCCAAAGCGATGGCCTTGCCGATGCCCCGGCTGCCGCCGGTGACGATTGCCGTTTTATTTTTCAAATTTGTCATGATTCTTTAGGTCCTCCGTTGTTTCCCCCAAGGGCGGCCAGGGTTTGCTCCAGGCTGGCCTGATCTTCCACGTTGAGGGTAGTGACCTGGGGCAGGATTTTGCTGACCAGGCCGCAAAGAGTTTTGCCGGCTCCCAGCTCCACGAAAGTATCCACACCCTCAGCGGCCAGATATTCGATGGAGGACTGCCAATAGAGAGGGCTGTTGATTTGCCGGAAAAGCAGGTCCTTGCCGGTATAGGGCCGGCCGGTAACGTTGGAGATCACCGGCGCTGCCGGAGTGGCAAAGGCCAGATCGGCAAATTCCGCCGCCAAGGTTGCCGCCGCCTGATCCATAAAAGGAGAGTGGAAGCCGCCGCTGACAGCAAGCTTCAGGGCTTTACCACCGGCGGCTTTAACTGCCGCCTGAAAAGGAGCGGCAGCATCGGTCTGGCAAGCCACCACCGTTTGATTGGCGCTGTTGTAATTGGCAGGGTAGCATTGGGGGAAGCCGCCGGCAATTTCTTCTATGGCGGCGGCGTTAAGACCCATCACGGCAAACATGGTGCTGCCGCTTTCCCGGGAACATTGGTCCATCAGCTCGCCCCGGCGGCAGACGAAGCGGAAAGCGTCTTCATCGCTAAGGCTTGCGGCAAAGGCTAAAGCAGGGATTTCCCCCAGGGAGAAACCGGCGATGAAATCCGGCCTGCCGCCGGCTGCCGCTAAGGTGCGGGCTGCCGCCAGTCCGACGCAGAACAAGGCAGGCTGAGTCACCTTGGTGACGGTCAGCTCTTCTTTGGAAGCGGAGAAGCATTGCTCGGAGGTGCCGGGGCGGATGCCGTCGGCCATGGTGAAAACAGCCCGGGCTGCCGGTGAGGCTTCCCACAATTCTTTGCCCATGCCGGTGTATTGCGCTCCCTGGCCGGCAAAAAGAAAAGCTATTTTACCCATGTTGCCGCCTCCTTGAATCTTGCTGCCGCTTCGGCAAATAATTCTTCAATGATTTCTTTGGCGGGCTGCTCTTTGTTGACCAGGCCGCTGATCTGACCGGCCATGAAGCAGCCGTTTTTCTCGTCGCCTTCTTTGACAGCCCGGCGCAGTGCCCCGGCTCCGAAGGCTTCCAGCTCTTCCAGACTCATGTCGCTTTGCATCTCGTTTTTCAGGAACTGATGAGTAAAAGGCGACTTGAGGGCCCGGACGGGATGGCCCAGCCGCCGGCCGGTGGTCATAGTGGCGATATCCCCTGCCGCCAGAATTTTCTTTTTATATATCTCGTGAATGGTACATTCTTTGGCCACCAGAAATCTGGTGCCCAGCTGGACGCCGCAGGCTCCCAGCATGAAGGCTGCCGCCACACCCCGGCCGTCGCCGATACCGCCGGCGGCAATGACCGGCAGCTGCACCGCATCACAAACCTGGGGCACTAAGGCCATAGTATTCAATTCGCCGATATGGCCGCCGGATTCGCCGCCTTCGGCAATGACGGCGGTGGCGCCGGCCCGCTGAACCAGCTTGGCGACGCCGGTAGAGGGAACGACGGGGATCACTTTAATCCCTGCCGCCAGCCAAGCCTTCATATATTTAGTGGGCAGGCCGGCCCCTGTGGTCACCACCGGCACTTTTTCTTCCGCCACCAAGGCGGCGATCTCTTCCACAAAAGGGCTCATCATCATAATATTGACGCCAAAGGGTTTATTCGTGCGGGCCCGGGTCTGCCGGATCTGCTCCCGGACGTAGTCGGCAGGGGCGCTGCCGGCAGAGATAATGCCCAAACCGCCGGCTTCGGATACGGCGGCAGCCAGGCTATAATCGGAAACCCAGGCCATGCCGCCCTGAAAAATCGGGTACTCGATGCCCAGAAGTTCACATAAGATCGTTTTCATGTTAATGCGATATCCTCCAAATCAATAGGTATAACGAGGCGTTAGAAGCAGGGAAAGCCTGCTGAAAAAATGATCAGGCAGTCAGGCTGTTGATCAGAGAGACGAGATCGCCTACCGTCTGCAGGGTTTCATCGGCCTCGATGGTGATGCCGAACTCTTCTTCAAAGGCCATGATCAGCTCCACGGTATCCAGGGAATCAAAGCCCAGGGATTCCAGGGTGGATGCGGCGGTGATTTCGGCAGGATTCAATTCTTTCTTTTCTGCGATTAAATTAGTTACTTTTTCTAAGGTCATTGTTGGTTCCTCCTCAATTTTGATTAAAGCTTTATTACGCAGGCGCCGGTGGTAAAACCGCCGCCGAAGGCTGATAAAACGATGATATCGCCCCTTTGGATCTTGCCCTGCCGCCACAGATCATCCAGCACAAGGGGGATGCTGGCGGAAGAGGTGTTGCCGTAATGATCGATGCCCACGGCCGTTTGTTCCTCGGAAAAGCCTAACAGTTTGGCGGCGCTTTGAATGATCCGGATATTGGCCTGATGGGGAATCACCATTTTAACTTGGGCCGGCGTAAGCCCCGCTTGAGCCAAGACTTTTTTGACATCCTTGGCCATGGCGCCCACGGCAAATTTAAACACCTTGCGGCCGTCCATGCTGAGGGTAGTGGGTCTGGAAGGCCATTGGCTGAAAGGATTGTTGTTGTTGAAGCCGGGAACCAGCAGAGCCAGATCTTTATCCCCTTGTGCCGTCAGGACGCTGGCCAGGAGCCCGTCGCCTTTTTGCAGCACTACGGCGCCGGCGCCGTCGCCAAAGAGAACACAGGTGGAGCGGTGGCTCCAGTCCAACTGCTTGGACATTATTTCGCAGGCCACCACCAGCACTTTCTCAGCCCGGCCGCTGTCCAGGTAAGCTGCCGCAGCATCCAGGGCATAAACAAAGCCGGTGCAGGCGGCATTGAGATCGAAAGCAGGGCAATGAGCGCCGATTTCCTGCTGCACCATGCAGGCCAAGGAAGGGGTGACGTTATCGCCTTGCAAAGTGGCGCAAATGATCAGATCCAAATCCGCTGCCGCCATGCCGGCATTATCCAGGGCGTGGGAAGCGGCGGCGGCGGCCAGCTCCAGGCCGGTTTCCGTAGTGGCGATAAACCTGGATTTAATGCCGCTGCGGCTGGAGATCCATTCGTCATTGGTATCCACTATCGTGGAAAGCTGGTCGTTGGTTAAGGAAAATTGCGGATGGGCTTTGCCCGTTCCCATAATTTGAAAGCTCATTTATTTCTCCAATTTTATAGCGTTTTTTGCAAAATATTGATTTAGGCGTAAAACGCCGTTATAAAAAACTTGTTTTTCCGCTTCGGTCATATCCTGGGTAATGGTGTTGACCATTTTCCGGTGGAAGAAATGATGGAGCCGATAGACCCGTTTACCCGCCTTCGTCAGAGAGATATAAACTGATCTGCCGTCGGAGGGGTTCTTTTCTTTGATCAAAAACCCTTTGGCTACCAGCTTGTTTACGGCGATGGTTACTGAGGCCAGGGTAATGTTGAGGGCGGAAGCAATATCGCTGATGGTAGCCGCCTCCCGGCGTCCGATGGCGTCGATGAGATGGACCTCGCTGATGGAAGCGTCGATATCGTTATCCCGCAGGTTTGCTTCCTCGATCTTCAAGATATATTCAAAAGTCTCGGTCAGCAAATCGCTCAATTGGTTCTTGAAATCGGCCAAATCTATTGGCGCCTCCCTTCGATTAGTTAGTTAGTCTATCTAATTATATAGCGGTGGAGGAAAATGTCAATAGAAAAATTATTTGGCAGCTGCTCAAAATTGCAGATATTCCCCCGGCATGCTGGTTATTCTGTAGTGGTCCAAGGACTTTATGACGATGTGAAAAGATGCTGCAATAAGATGGGGCTGAAAGTCCATACCACCAATCATTCTCTGGGCATTTGGGGCAAAAAAGAAAAGCTGCCCTCTCAGGAATTGCTGGAGATCACCACCATGTGCGGCCATGGCATGGTGCCTGCCAGTCTGGTTAAGGATGCCCTCAATGATATTAAAACAGGCAAATCAACGGTGAAGGAAGCGGCCTTGAAGCTGACCAGGCCTTGTGTCTGCGGCACATTTAATCCGGACCGGGCCGAAAGGCTGCTGGCCAAAATAGCGGAAAAGAAGTAAAGGGGTGAAGTCATGAGAATCGACCCGGACAAGTGTATCGCTTGCGGCAACTGCCTGCCCTATTGTCCGATGGCTGCCATTGCCATGATTGGCGATATAGTGGTCATCAATGAAGATGAGTGCGTGGAATGTGACTGCTGTTTCGACTTTGCCGGCTGCCCCACGGCGGCCATCGAGAAGGTTGACCTGGCCTGGCCCCGGATCTTGAGGAACCAATTCAGCAATCCGGTGGTTCCTACCGTAACCAGCATGACGGGCCGGGGATCGGAGGAGATGAAAACCAATGACGTCACCAACCAGTTCAGGGCAGGCTTTTTTGGATTAGGGGTGGAGCTGGGCCGGCCGGGCATTGGGGTCAGGTTTGACGATGTGGAGAAAGTGACCATGGCCCTGGCTCCTCATATCAATAAATTTGCGGCAGTCAATCCTGTCACTGAGCTTCTGGAGGATCGCACCACCGGCAAGATCAGGGCTGAAGTCCTTAGCGAAAAAGTTATGTCGGTTTTGGTGGAAATCATTGCTCCTCTGGAAAAGCTGCCGGCCCTGCTTCAGGAGCTGGCAGCCTTGAAGACCAAGGTTAATACGGTTTTTTGCGCGTCCTTAATCTCGAGACTGGATGAGAACGGCAATTCGCCGGTGGTGGAGATCGCCAGGCAATGGGGCTTTACGCCGGAAATCAGGACAAAGACCAATATCGGCATGGGCAAAATACCTCCGGGGTACAGAGGGGAGGCACATAAATAATGACGCACAGCTTATACAGGACAGGATCTTACGATGAGGTAAAAGATGATTTCGTGGTATTGATCATGCCGGGCAAGGGCATCAATGTGGAAGGCTCCGCAGCAAAAATGAAACAGTTTCTGGACATCGCCAACCGCCATGCTCCCGCGGATCTGGGCGGCTGGGCCATCGGCCATATGTACAACTCCACGCTGGAGGACATGAAGGATAAAGTGATCGACAGGGCGGCATCCTGCTCGGTGGTCTACGACAGCAAAGAATCTCTTGTGGAATTCTTGAAAGAGATGAAGGAAGCAGACCTGGGCCTGTCCCTGGTGATCAGCGGCGTCGATGAAATCGTCAAAAATGACGTCTGCAAAGAGCTGGATATCAAACCCCATACCACCAACTATTCTTTGGGTATTATGGGCAAAACCGAAAAGCTGCCCCAAGATGAAAGGGTGCTGGCTGTTGCCACCATGTGCGGCCACGGTATGGTCTCCTATAATCTGATCAATCAAGCGGTAGAAGAAGTCAGGGGCGGAGCCGATCCGGAGCAGGTGGCAGCAAAGCTGGCCCAGCCCTGCTCCTGCGCCATTTTCAATGTGCGCCGTGCCGTGGGCCTGCTCAAAGAGATGAGCCGGGATACCCTGGAGTAGAAAGGGAGGGATAGTGATGAATTTAGACC
Organism: Clostridia bacterium; assembly: GCA_018434325.1. Taxonomy (GTDB): domain Bacteria; phylum Bacillota; class Peptococcia; order DRI-13; family UBA5745; genus WRMS01. The sequence continues at coordinate 99,170 of JAHDPO010000013.1, forward strand.
GGCTGCCCTTTTTCGATCATCATAGCCACCTGCTGGACCCCCAAAGGATTTCCCTTAGCAGAAAGAGCCTGTCCATGAATTTTTCACACGGCTATCAGGATAGGGAACCCTTTATCCAAGGCCTGGACGCCACTTATGCCCATGGCTATGCCTCGGATTTTCAGAAGAAAAATATAGAGAATCTGGGCGTGGTCAAGACGGTAGTAAATTATATGGCGCAATATCTTGGCTGTCAGCCCGCCATAGAAGCCGTGGTGGCGGCCAGAAACGCCCGAACCCAGGATGAAGCCGCCTTGCGGCAGTACACCATCGATCTCTATCGTGACCAGAATATTCTGGCCACAGTGGTGGATTGGCCCAACAGTGAGCCCTATGACAGGCCGGGAACCTTTCCCTGTCCGGTTTACCGGCTTTATAATTATGAGGACGTCTATTTTGAACTCCTAAAAACAGCCGGTTCCTTCAAGGAGTTGATGGCCGAGCTGAGGTTGGATATCAAAAAAGCCATCAGGGATAAGGGCTTTGCCGCTTTGAAATGTCATCTTTGCGAGCATTATACGATGGCGGTGCGGCCCGTCAGCGACGAAATGGCGGAAAAGGTTTTTGCCGCCGCCAAAAACGGGGAATATGGGGCTTGCGAAGAGGTCTATTTTGCAATGTTGGGCCATCTGCTGCTCTTGTGCCAGGAGCTGGCTGTGCCGCTGCATATCCATACCGGCTCCACGGGTTTTAACCGGAAATCTGCCGCTTTTGTACCGGAGATGGATCCTTTTCTCTTTGTACCCTTTATTGTCTCTGATCCTCAATACGTCAAAACAAAAATCGTTTTTCTCCATCAGGGATATCCCTACACCCGCCATGCCGCTTTAATGGCCTATTCTTTCCCTAATATGTATGTGGACACCAGCTGGACTCTGCCCTGGGCGTCGGCCAGCTTCTGCAGCTGCATTGAAGATGTGCTGGGGGTTGCGCCTCATACGAAGATCTTTTTCGGCTCAGGCCAGCATGGCATTCCCGAGATTGCCTGGACGGCAGCTAAGGTAGCCAAATCCTGCCTGGCCCAGGTGCTGGATAAGATGGTGGGATTGAATCTTATGGCAGAAAGCCAGGCCGAGGAGACGGCCGCCTTGCTGCTCTACAAAAATGCAGTGGCTTTGTATAGCAAGGAAGGCTAGGGCGGATACCGCAAGACCGGCGCCGGCCAACTAAAAACGGGCATACAAAGGGGGCTTGTACCAATATGGCACAGCCCCCAATGAATTGCCGGGTTATTTCATGCTTAAACAGACGGCATCAAGCTCTATTTCTTCAATACCTTGCCGTCAAAAGCCTTACTTAATATAGTGTAGACAATTAGTGTAAAAATGAAGGCGATCACCGGAGAGACGAAGAAGTTCAGCTCCAGGCAGACCTTACCGCAAATACCGCCCAAGATCCAGGCGACGATGGCGATAGGGTTGATGTCGATATCAATTTTGCTGTTTTTCACAAAATAGCGCTCGGCCACAATCAGGGCCGGCACAGGAGCCAGCAGCACGGACAGGAAGGAAATGATGGGCAATAGATATTTGAGAGCGCCGACAAAGGCAAAAATAGCGGCACAAGCAGAAATGGAGATGGCGATCTGGGCGTGGGTGATTTTTCCTTTCAGCCTCGTCTCATTAAAAACATTCTGCAAAGCCAGGGAGGCGCCGTAAATGTTGTTATCCTGAGTAGTCCACAGACAGAAAACGGAGCAGGCAAAGACGAGATAGCCTAAGCCCAGAGCTGCGGTAGCTGCGGAGAAGTTGCCGTTTTTCGTGGCCATAGCGACCAGAACGCCGATAAACTGCAGACAGAACAGGCCGATGAAAAAGGCCGAGGTGCCGCTGATCAATACGGTTTTTTTACTTCTGGCATAACGGCAGACATCCGGCGTGATGATGCAGCCAAAAACCCAGCTGCCGACCACGGAGGCGGAGGCGGCGGTAAAGGTCATGGTTTCATTAGGTACATAAGAAAAGATAGAAGTATAACCGCCGGTTTTAATGCCTACGCCGATGAAGCAGGCCAGGGAAAGCACGATGGCTGCCGGCACGCCCAGGAAGGAGATAAACTCCAGGCCTTTATAGCCACGGATTGCCGACTGGGCCCAAATGAAAATTACGATAACGCCGGTAATGGAAACAGGAATAGGCCACCAGGCGAAGTTGGTCTGGATCATGCCGGCAAAGGTATTGCCGTTGATACCGATCCAGTTGATGGCCGATAAGGCCAGCAATACAGAGAAAATGCTGGAGCCTTTCTTGCCGAAGGCTGTGCGGGAGAGAAAGGAGGTGGAAAGTCCGGTTTCATATGAAATAATTCCTGTGCAAACAGCGATAAAAATCAGAAAAGCGTCTGCCGCCAGAATAGCGGTCATGGCTTGAGCAAAAGACATTTTGATACCGATGGCAGCCCCCGTCACGAAATTGGACAAGGCAATGGGATAGCCCGCCAGCACCATAAAAAGGCTGAGACCCCCTTTTTTCTTATCTTCCGGTACCGCTTCAAAAGCGAACTCGTAAGCGCCTTCTTCTTTCACTGCGGGTGCAGCTGCTTGTGCTTCTAATTCTGACATGGATAATCCTCCTTAAATTCTAATAAATTATCAATGATAAAGAATTGAATAATGACGGGAAGGCAAGCACCTCCTTGACATATAATTGGCTTGTCTGCCTGTTTATAAAATGAAAGTTTTCACAAACATGGCTAAACAAAAGCCTAATTTTATAAAACGATTACCTGTTCGGGATTATAGGGGGGTGATCCAGCATACTCCTGGACAGATAATTGTTTCCCAAGGTCAGTCAGGGGCAAGCTGAACTTGCCCCTGTTACTAAGTTGGCAGGCGGGCTAATGTCACTGAGCCAGTACGATACCTAGCTTTTCCGCTATCTCCTTGGCTGCGGCCAGGGAGGGGGAGGCATCCCGCAGCACCAGGCGGCCGCCGCCCCGGTTCAGGGTATCCACCATGCAGGTCATTTCGTCGGTTTCAATGGTGATTTTTTGGATGCCGTATTCTTTATTTTCTTTGATATCCACGGCGATGCCCATCTCTTTGACTTTGTCTACAGCCTTGCCGTACATTTCGTAATCGCCGGTATTGGCGCCAAAGACGGCTCCCATGAGGACGCCGGGGATATTGATGGCCCGGCGGGCAAAGAGTTCGGGATAAAGCTCCACGGTAACCTTTTTGATGTTGCCCTTGGCCAGCTCATGGGCAATCCGGGCGGCATTGGTGGGAGAACCCACTGCCTGGCTGGAGCCGCCCACTACGGCGTCGCCGTAAGTCTGCAGAATGGGCTTGGTGCCATCGGCCAGCTTTTTGGCGATTTCTTTAGCCTTCTGCAAAGTTTCTTCAATCTGCTTGTTTTCGGCAGCCTTGACTTCTTCGCTGATCAGGGATTCCACATTGGCTTTGCGTTTAAAGAAGGGCTCCATGAATTCGACTACCGTAGGCACCACGGCCTTGGCGGAGACGATGTGTACCTCGGCGGCCATGGCGATCATTACGTCAATGGGCACATTGACGGTCATGTCCACCAGCATGCAGAGGCGGGCGGAATACATACCGATAAGAATGGCGCCGCCCACGTGAGTGGTGCAAAGGGCCGGCACCAGCACCCTGGGCGTGCAGGGGTTGGCGATAGTGGGGGAAATAGCCAATACCATGGCTTTTTCCATCTGCTCGGGAGTGCCGCCTTCCAGGGCTACCGTAGCGGCGGAGATGCAGGCGGCGCCGGCGCCGAAGCCTTCCATATTGCAGCCGGTGCTGACCTTGCCTACACGGAAGATGCTGCCGATTTTCAGAATCAGGGCGGCTACCTCGGCGATAGTGACTTCATCGATGCCTTCTGTCTGCATAGCCTTCACAAAGCCGGCATAGGGGCAGGAGTCGCCGGTGCCGGCGCAGGGCCGCAGACCGATGCAGTGGTTGCCTACCTGGGCCGCCAGGGTGTAGAGCAGGGCATTATCCAGGAAGGTGTCTTTGAAACACTTCGTACCCTTAACCTGGTTCAGTTGGGAAGCCACAGTGCCCAGCAGAATGCTTTCGCCGTCTTTCAGGCCGATGTCCAGAGCTTTCAGGTTGTGGGCATATTCGTCCATTACCTTCGTGAGAATTTCTTCCCGGGAAAGGCCTGTACGCAGTTCGCTTTCGATGAGAACCACATCCACCACCCGGGCGCTATATTCGGTGGCGAGAGCCAGCATTTCCCCAATAGTTAAAGGCATTTTTGCCTTGATTGCTTCTCTTAATGCCATGTGATCATTCCTTTCCAAAGATTAGAAAAAGTAGGATGTAAAAGGCTAAAGCGCCTTCCTGCAAGCAGCCTCATACTAATCTGCAATTAAAACCTTGTTTTAATTTGCCGCACAAAGTGCGGCAGTGGGCAGAGGCCCACGCATATTAGTATATATGCCATTCTGCCTGCGCCTTTGACGCAGTGGCAATCAAGAATTGCCAGATTAAAATACTCCATATTTTAATCGCAGAACAGCCTCACTTTGTCTAGCCTCTATTGGCGTATTTGGCTTCGATTTCCCGAATTCTGGGCAGACCGATGAGATCGTTGAACTGAGGGAAGGGAATCATCTTGTCGATCATGCCGGCGGTGGTGCCGTCCTTCTTTAAGCCTTCCATCAGATCCAGCATGGCCTTGGTGGTGATATAAGTGGAAGCAGTGGGGTAGATAACCAGATTGTAGCCCATGGCTTCCAATTTGTCGTTGGGTACCAGAGGAGTACGGCCCCCTTCCACCATGTTAGCCAGAGTATAGACGGAAATAACCTCATTGATTTTCTTCATTTCATCTTCGGACTCGGGAGATTCGATGAAAATAATGTCGGCGCCGGCTTCCTGGTAAGCAAGGCCACGCTCTAAGGCTTCTTCAATGCCATGAACAGTGCGGGCGTCGGTGCGGGCCATGATCATGAAATCGGGGTCGATTCTGGCGTCTACGGCGGCTTTAATTTTGCCCACCATCTCATCCTTGGAGATGACCTGACGGCCTGTCATGTGGCCGCATTTTTTGGGCATTACCTGATCTTCCAGCTGGATGACGGCTACGCCGGCCTTTTCGTATTCCCGAATGGTGCGGATCACATTGATGGCATTACCGAAGCCGGTGTCGGCGTCGGCAATAACGGGTACGCCGGCAGCTTCCACAAAAGTATTGGCTCGCATGACCATTTCTGACATGGTCATCAGACCGGCGTCGGGCTCGCCCAGGTGGCTGGCGGATTGGCCGTAGCCTGTCATATAAACGGCCTCAAAGCCTACTTTACCGACAATTTTGGCAGTCAGAGCGTCATGGGCGCCGGGGGCGACGATGAGCTTGCCGGATTGGAATAATTGTTTTAATTGTTTTCTGCTGTTCATGTTCCAGAATCAATCCTCTCTTAAATGGTTTTTCATATAGGAAAGCACCGGGTCGGGGAAATGCCGGGATAAAACGCCCATGGCGTATAGAAGATAGTCGTTGTCGAAGTAAAACTGCGGGTGAAGAGGCAGCAGAGAAATTCCCGGATCCCCAAAAGCTTTGGCCAGGATTTCCTGTTTTTCCGCAGATTTGGTGTGATAGAAAATACCGCCCACGGCTAAAACGTGTTTGACTGAGCGCAGATCCCGGCCTACGGGGGTGCCGGCTACCATGCCGAGAATAGGATCGGCTTCCTTGGAAAGATGGCCGGCGTGGCGGCGCAGGGCTACAGCGACAGCAGATATAGCCAGAGCCTTATCCATGGCCCATTCCCGGGGCGTGGTCGGTATGGATGAGGGCTCTTTTTCCATTTGGCGGGTATAGTCAAGAATCTCTTCCGGTGTAGCCGGCGGTTCCTGGGGACCCATATCCCGGATGACGGCCAGGGGGCCTACCGCTTCGGGGATACCGGTAGCGCTGACTCTGAGGCCTAAATTGCCTTCCACCGTCCGGTAGGAAAATTGCTTTTCGTTGTTGATGACCAGACCTCGTTCTTCCAGCTTCAGGTTTTCCAGCTCAGGCAAGGCAGAATGAATATCCGTAGTAGCGCCGCCGATATCCACAAGAATCAGGCCGCCGATGCCTGCTTGCTCATAAGTGCCTTTGGCCAGCAATTCACTGGCTAAGAGCACAGCCCCCGGCGTAGGCATTACCGTTTTGTCTGCCAGCATAGCCTGCAGCCGGTCTAAGCCCTTGGCCTTCGTAATCTGCTTGATAAACTGGGCGTGGATGGCTTCCCGGGCCGGTTTGATATTCAGCTCATGGATGGTGGGCATGATGTTGGGCACTCTGGCGTAAGGGATGCCTGCTTCATCGAAGCGGGCGGCCACCTGAGCCTGGGCGTCCTTGTTGCAGGCCACCACTACCATGGCTTTGCTTTTGACCCGGATAATAATCTCGGCGTTTTCCAGCACAGATTCCCGGTCGCCGCCGTCGGTACCGCCGGCCAGCAAAATAATGTCCGGCCGGATTTCCTGCAGCACTTCTTCCCGGTATTCTATAGGCTCATCGTAGGAGATGACCTCCATTACCCGGGCGCCGGCGGTCATGGCCACTTCTTTGGCGGCTTTGGCGGTAACCCGGGGCATATAGCCTAAGGCCACCATCCGCAGGCCGCCGGCAGCGCTGCAAGTAGCGTAATGGCGCAGGTCGGCACTGAAGCCGATACCCTGGCCGGCGATAGCCTGCCGGGCATTTTCCACACCCAGCAGCACATCTTCCAAGGTGGTTGGGGACTGGCCCCGGCCCAGAAAGATCAGGCTGTCCGGCTGCTCCAGGCGAAAAGCCGTTGCTTTGGTGTAGGTGCTGCCCACATCATAAACCAGCAGATTAGCTTCCTTTACCGCTGACGGATGAAGGGCGTCTGTCGGATTGAGCTTGCCCATGGCCTTAAGCTCCGAAAATCTTGTCGGTTTCCACAAAGGCGTAGCCTTCCATCAGGCGGCGGGCCGTACGCTCGATGCTGGCCTTCGTCACTTCACCGTCTTTGACGGCGGCCCCTACGGGAATGACGCCGGCGGGATGGCCGATGCGCACCGTTTCAATGCTGTCGATATGAGGAATGCACTGATTGACGATGGTGCCGGGGATTTTGGCGGCAGCGCCGGTGCAGGCCGTGCCGGTGCCGGGATAAGTCTTATGCAGCACCTGCATAAACATCATGCGGGAGACGAAATCCACATCGCTTTTTTTAATGGTATTGCCGGTGGTGAAGTCCACATAATCGGCGGCTTCCGTAACGAAAGCGATCATGGGGAAGGCGGGGGAGAGCTTGGTGGCTTCTTCCTCGGTTTTGGCTTTGCCCATGATGACGGTGCATTTGGCCCGAATCTCTTCCAGATAAGCCAGCAGCTCTTTGTTGCCGTTGATCTCAGTGGGGTTTTCCGTGCCCTTCATGTTGACGTCCTTGGCCCGCACAAAGAGGCAGGGGTTGGACAGATCGACCATGGAAACTTCGATGGGGCCTCTGCTGGTTTCCACTATGTCTACCACATTGCCGGTGGGCAGCAGCTTGCCGGTAGAAGAGCCGGCGGTGGCGGCAAAATTCATCAGGATGGGAGCGGCTGTGCCGGGAACGCCGTCGATTTTGCAGTCGCCTTTGACTACGGCTTTACCGTCTTTGACCTGAACTTCCGCTACCAGGATTTTGCCGGTATTGGTGTTATGAATACGGACGGTGGTAACGGGCTCCACAGCCCGGACGATGGATTCGTCGATGGCAAAGGGACCTACGGCGGAGGAAATGTTGCCGCAGTTGCCGCTATAGTCGATGACGGTATCGTTGATGCTGACCTGGCCGAAGGTGTAGTCCACATCGGCGTCGGGGCGGCTGGGGGGACCGATGATGGCCAGCTTGCTGGTCAGGGGATCGGCGCCGGCTAAGCCATCGATTTGACGGACGTCGGGGCTGCCGAAAATGGCCAGGATGATTTTGTCACGGACTGCCTTATCGGCAGGCAGATCGTTTTCTTTCAGGAACACGGCTTTACTGGTGCCACCCCGCATGAGAACGCAAGGAACACGAAAAACATCAGATTGCATGTGTATCAACTCCTTATTTATTTTCTTGCCTTCAATAAGGCTTCTGTTTCGGCAATGATTTTGTCCGTAGAGGTACCAGGACCGTAGAAGGCGTCTACGCCTAAGAAACCGATGCCTTCCTTGGCGATCTTTTCTTCGTACATGGCATGCTCTTCTTCTTTTTCGGCAATACGGCCGCCGGCTATTACCAGGGTCTTATCCCGGCGTCCCAGCTCTTCCAGGCGCTGACCCACCCGGGGGAAGAGGGTCTGGGCCATGCCCAGCAGGTTATTGATGCCCACGATGTCGGCATTGGCTTCGGCAGCTACCTCCGCTACGGTTTCCGGCAGATTCATGCCCCGCAGGTAAATGATGTTGAAGCCCGCTTTCTGGTAAGCTTCCCGTACCTGGTTGATGCCCTGGACGTGAGCGTCGGCGCCTACGGTACCCAGAACGATGGTTTCCGGCCTGCTGGCTTTGGCTTCCGGTTCCACGGTGATATTATCGATGGAAACAGCCACCCGCTCCGGATCGATGCCCAAGGGAGTGAAGCCTTTAATATAGCGGGTGACGCCGTCATGATCCCGGTGGACCTTGACGTGGCGTTTCAGATCCCAGCCGCCGGCTCTCTGGCAGTCGAAGACGCCGTTCTTACCGGCTTCTACAGCTTTGTCGATGAGCTCTTCATCGGTCCATTGCAGCCAGAATTCCGGGGTGATCTGATCGGGAGTCAGATTTTTGACGCCTAAAGCGGCTTCCAGTACAGCCATGGCCTCGCTGATGATCTCTTTTTTCCTGGCGTCGATGACGGGAGATTCGATGGGCTGAGTATAAATGCCATCAAAAACATTGCGGGTAGCCCAAATGGACTGACCCATGGAATCGCCGGTGGGGATACCCACGGACTCCGCGGCCTTGGGCCGGTAGAAGTTGGCGCCGCCCAGCTTGGCGTTGACGGCCATGCGGGCGAAATGAGCAGATTCGGCGATCAGGTTGGGAGGCGGATTCTGGAAGGTTTCCGGCACCACGATCAAGGATTTGCTCCACATGCTTCCTTTGAAAGCCTGCATAACGGCCAGATCTGCATAGATATTGATGCCGGCAATATTCATCTGGATGGCGGACAGCTCCGCCGGCAGACCGGCGTGAATAGCCAGACCTTCGGCCATTAAGCACATGGCCAGGGCCATGCCGTCGGTGCCGCCGATGTTGTTCAAATGTTTGTGAGAGTCCAGCTGAACGAAGATATTGTTGTCGGCGCAAACCTGCAGGGCCTTGTAGCCGTTGACGACTTTTGTCTTATAATCATGGATGCCCCGGCCGCCGAAATGGACGTGGATTACCGGACCGATATCGGTGCCGTCAAAGCCGGCAATCAGAGCATTGATGATGGAAAGGTGGGGAGTATCGCCGGTGGCGTTGATCCGCACGGGATGCTTGGAACCGCCGCCCATCTGCACAAAGTCCCGTTCCCCTTGGGGAGTGATGCCGCCCTTGCCTCGGGATTGCTCGATGAGTTCCCGGCCCTTTAACGGGTCGATGTGGCGGGTAGCTTCGGAGTGAACGAAATGAAATAACGTCTCATCAAATTTTTCGGCGTATTCATACATGTTTTTAGATTCTTTGTATGTTTCTTCGCCGGTATTGCGGCCCAGGATGGGATTTTGCACGGGCCAGCCTCTTTTTTCGGCCAGCTGGGCCAGCTCATAAATACGATAGCCGCTGCGGACAACCCCTGCTACCTCACGGGGATAAGGGGCCGGCAGGCCTACAACCTCGCCTTTATCGTCCAGATCGGGCATCTCCACATTGAAGGTATCGGCATAAGCCCGGACGGCCTCAATGTCTTCTTTAATAATGCGCTTTGTTTTTTCTTGCATGAATACGTCTCCTTTTTAAACAATTATTGATTAATAATCATTTTAAATAATTATTGGCTAATCCCTAATTCCGCCCGTACCCGGGGAATCAGACCGCCGTAGTCCAGGGTTTTTAAGACATTCTCCGACAGCGGCTTGGCCGTAACCTGACCTTCGGCGTAGCGGACAGTGCCCTTGACCATATCGACTTCGATAATATCGCCGTCCTTCAAAACATCGGCGATTTCGGCCACATATACCGGCAAGCCGATGTTGATGGCGTTGCGGCGGAAGATCCGGGCAAAGCCGGCGGCAACCACCAAGCCCACACCGGCCATTTTTAACGCGATGGGAGCCTGCTCCCGGGAGGAGCCGCAGCCAAAATTGCGTCCTGCCACGATGATGTCGCCGGGCTGCACCCGGTTGAGAAAATCCAGGCCGGGAGCTCCGGCCATAGCATATTTGCCTAATTGATCAAAGGGCTCGGCCATAGCGTAGCCAGGCAGAATCTGATCCGTATCCACGTCGTCGCCCAGGACGAAAACCCGTCCTTTTATCACTTCCATTTGCGTATCCCTCCCAAATGATATCGTTTGCACTCCTACAGGCTGTCTGTACCGGGTACCGTGATTTTACCGGCAATGGCGCTGGCGGCAGCCGTAGCCGGCGATGCCAGATAGATCTGTCCTTTGTTAGCCCCCATGCGGCCGGGGAAATTGCGGTTGGTGGTGGATACCACTACATCACGGTTGCTGATAATGCCTTCGTGGGCGCCGAAGCAGGGGCCGCAGCCGGGATTGAGCACTGTGGCGTTAGCCTCGCGGATGATCTTGCACCAGCCTTTTTCCTCCATGGCATTCAGCACATCCTTGGAGGCCGGCACTACCAGCATATTGACGTTGGGATGAACCTGACGACCCTTGAGAGCTAAAGCCACCTGCTCCATGTCGTTGATACGGCCGTTGGTGCAGCTGCCGACTACCACTTGAGTAATAGGCAGACCGGCAATGTCTGCCACATCGCAGACATTGGCAGGAGAGAAAGGTTTGGCAATTTTGGGGTTAAGAGTGGACAAATCGATTTCCCGGATTTCTTCCACTTCGTTTTCTTTTGTTTCCGTGCCAAATAAGGTGATCATGCTGCCCAGTTCCGTGCCCATGTTGCAGATCGTCATTCGTTCCGCTACGGAAAAGCACTCAATACCGGGGCCGGTGATCAGCAGGCCTTTATCCGTTAAGTAATCGGTACCGAAGATTTCACCCAAATAGAGGATAAAGTCTTTGCCGAATACGTTTTCTTTCAATTTTCCGGTAAGATAAACCTGTACCACTGCCGGCACCTCTAAATCCAAACGGCCGGTGGCCATGGCGGCGGCAGCTTCTGTGGAGCCCACACCAATGCCGATGGCGCCGTAACCGCCGCAGGTACAGGTATGGGAATCGGCGATGACAACCAGTTCGCCGGGTGCGGCCCGGTGTTTTTCATACATGATTTGGTGAATGACGCCTTCACCTTTTTTATAAATAGGGATTCCAAATTCCCGGGCAAAGTCGTCCATGATCCAGACGCTGTCCCGGGCTTTCTCGCTGGATGCAGGATAGATGTGGTCGACAATCAAGAGAACCCGTTTCGGATCGAATACTTTGTCAACGCCAATTTCCCGAAATTGTCTGATGGCGATTGGGGCAGTCACATCATGGGCGGCCACATAGCCAACCTTGCAGCTGATGTCCATTCCGGCGCTTACCGTATCAAGATCCGCGGCTTTGGCCAAATAGCTTTCGATCAAATTCATTGTTAACACCTTCCCGCAAATCAAATTTAATATTCTGGTCAAGGGAGAAGCCCGGCTCCGGCAGGAACCGGGCTTCGTTGATACATCTTAGCAATCGATCTTGTAATCACCCAGTTTAATCATACCCTGTTTGCGCATGAATTCAGAGGTCAGCCAAGATACTGTGGCAGGAATGACAATGGCGATGAGCAGGAGACCCAGCCAGTCAAAGGCGGTGGCGCCAACTGCTACCTCACCGGCGGTGACTGCCGCCTCAGAAGGCGTGAACCAGCCGGTGATGACGCCGATGGGGCCTACCATACCGGAGGTGCCCATACCTGAGGAGATAGGAGGACCGTTCTGTTTCATTTTGAAGATTACGGTAGCAACGGGGCCGTTGACAATGGAGGCAACTACTGCCGGCATCCAGAGAATGGGCTTGCTCATCAGATTGGGTACTTGCAGCATGGAAGTGCCAAGGCCCTGAGCCATCAGGCCGCCAATCTTGTTTTCTCTGTAGGAGGCAACGGCAAAACCTACCATGTGCGCGCAGCAGCCGGCTACGGCGGCGCCGCCGGCCAGGCCTACCAAGCCGAAGGAAGCGGCTACGGCAGCGGAGCTAATGGGCAAGGTGAGCACAATGCCCATGATAGCGGAAACCAGGATACCCATCAGGAACGGCTGCATCTCGGTGGCCCACATAATGGCGTAACCGATGGAAGCGGCAGCTTTGCCGATGGGAGGCGCCAGGATCACGGCTGCGACGACACCCACACAAATCGTAACAAAAGGTGTGGCAATCAAGTCGATAGGCGTGGTTTTGGAAACCAGTTTACCGGCAAAGACGGCGATCAATGCAATAAAGAATACGGCTAAAGGACCGCCGGCGCCGCCTAGGGAGTTGGCCGCCTGACCTACGGCTACCAGAGAATAAAGCACAAAGGGCGGAGCTTTTAAAGCGTAGCCGATGGATACGGCCATGGCCGCACCGGTACCGGCAGTGGCAAAGCCGCCGATTTTGTTAAGAAAAGGAATACCCAGCTGGGTGCCCAGGGTATTGATGATAGTACCGATAAGTAAAGATGCAAAAAGACCGTGAGCCATAGCGCCAAGGGCGCTGATACCGATTCTGTTCCAGGTAATTTCAATACCTTGCTTTTTCATAAAAGCGGAAAAGGATTTAGGTTCTGACATAGATGATCCCCCTCTCAGTGATCAATCAAGATAATCTTATAAAAAGATACCGTGGTCATTGAATAAAGCCTTGCAACACCCCCCTCTTTGTCAGGGTTTTCCTGATAGCTCTATTACCGGATTTTGCCGGCTCAAGGCCCTGGTCTTGAGCATTGAGCATCGAGCCCTGAGCCGGCTTGCGCCATTACCTTATACTCACCTAGCCGCGGATTTTTTTCATAACTTCCGTGGGCATCAGAGGCAGTTCGAAGAATCTCTGGCCCAAAGCGTTTTCCACAGCATTGGTAATGGCGGGGATACCCGGTATCAAAGCAGGCTCACCGACGCCTTTGGCGCCGAAGGGACCGGCCTCTCCAGGACACTCAACGATAATCGGATAAATTTCCGGTACGTCCATAGCGGTAGGAATCAGATATTTTGAGAAAATCGGGTTTTTGATTTTACCCTTTTCGTGTTCGATTTTTTCAAAAACGGCAAAGCCTTGAGCCATAACCATGCCGCCTTCAATTTGGCCTTCCACCATTTCCCGGTCCACGGCCTGGCCCACATCATGGGCGGAAATCAGCTTCTGCACATCCACTTCACCGGTGGAGGTATCCACTTCCACTTGGGCGATGGTGGTGCCATAGGCATAGATTTCGTAAGGGATACCGGCCATGGTTTTGGCATCCAGGTACGTGGTTTTGGGATTGTAAGCGCCGGCGCCTACCGCCAGCTTGCCCCATTTCTTCATCTCGGCCATCAGCTCGGGATAGGTCAGCTTAATAGCGGGATCCTTGGAGCTGTAGACCATACGGTTGCGGAAGATCAGATCTTCCTTGGGCACATTGAGGAAATTGGCGGCAGTCTGAGCTAAGGTCTCCTTAGCCTGCTTGCAGGCGATCCTGGTGGCGTTGCCGGAGATAAAGGTCTGGCGGCTGGCTGAAGAAGCTCCGCCTTCCGGCGTTACCATGGTGTCGGCAGAAGTGACGTGGATATCGTCATAAGACAGGCCCAGCTCTTCGGCAGCAATAGCCGCCATAACCGTTGAGGAACCCTGGCCGATATCGGCGCAGCCTACCATCAGATTGACGGAAGCATCGGGCAATACCTCAACGAAAGCTGCGGCGGGATTAGGCAGGCCGGTGTTGCCGACGCCGTACCACATGCAGCCGACGCCGACGCCCTGGTTTTCTTTACAGGTATCCAGCACCTCGGCCGCCTTTTTCTTGGCTTCCTGCAAGGTTTCGATAAAGCCCACGGCCTCGTCCAGCACCTGGCCGGTGGCCAGCACCGTGCCGGGCCGTTGAGCATTGAGAATGCGCAGATCGATGGGATCCATATTGAGAGCTTTGGCTAAGGCATTCATCTGGCCTTCATGGCAGACGGAAACCTGAGGTACGCCAAAGCCGCGGAAAGCGCCGCACATAGGGTTATTCGTATAAACGAAATCGGCATCTACCCGGACGTTAGGCACTTCGTAGGGGCCCATGCAGTGAACCACGGCCCTGACGATGACGGCGGGACCGTAGGAGGCATAAGCGCCGGTATCGCCGGTCATGAAGACCTCCACCGCCTGAATCTTGCCGTCTTTGGTGGCGCCGGTTTTGGCTTTCATCGTCATGGGATGGCGCTTGGCGGAAACATCGGTGGATTCTTTGCGGCTGCGAACCATCTTTACGGGACGGCCGGTGGCATTGGCTAAAAGAGCCAGGTGGCACTGGACCGAGATGTCCAGCTTGCCGCCGAAGCCGCCGCCGGTGGTTACCTGCACTACCCGGACTTTGTTGTTGGGCAGGCCCATGGTTCTGGCTACCTCGCCCCGGTCAAAATGGGCGTTTTGAGTAGAAGCATAAACGGTGATAACGCCGTCTTCGATGCGGGCTACGCCGGCGTCCGGCTCAATAAACATATGGGACAGCATGTTGGTAGTATAGGTGCCCTCAACGATAACGTCGCATTGGGCAAAAGCGGCGTCCACGTCGCCGGATTCCAGATGCTTGCGCATATGAAGATTGGTTTCGCCGTGAACCTTAGCGCTGTCTTCCCGCATGGCGTCTTCATAAGAGAGGATAGGTTCCAGGAGGTCGTATTCCACCTCCATCAGCTCCAGAGCTTCTTCCACCAGCTCCTGTGTTTCGGCGGCGACGATGGCGATGGCGTCGCCTACCCGACGGATTTTGTCGTCCACCAGTACCGGCTCATCTTTCAGGATGATGCCGATGCGGTTGCCGCCGGGAATATCTTTGGAGGTTAGCACGCAAGCCACACCAGGCAGGGCCAGAGCTTTGGAAGCATCGAAGCGTTTGATGGTGGCATGGGGCACTGTGCTGCGGAAAACACCGCCGTACAGCATATGGTCGAATTTTAAATCGGCGGCAAACTTAGCCTCGCCGGTAATTTTATTGTAGGCGTCCTTTTTTACATTAGCTTTGCCCAGGACAGCCAGATCGCGTAATGCCATATTGATCGCTCCTTCCTTCCTTAATTTCCTGCGGCCATGTCGACGGCCTTAAAGATTTTGGTGTAGCCGGTGCAGCGGCAGAGATTGCCGGATAAGGCCCGGCGGATTTCTTCATGAGTGGGATGAGGATTTTTCATCAGCAGGGCCTTGGCTGACAAGACCATGCCCGGCGTGCAGTAACCGCATTGGACGGCGCCGGCCTCCACGAAGGAGGTTTGCAGTTTGTCCAGCTCTCCGTCCTTGGACAGACCTTCCAGGGTCAGGATGCTGTCGCCTTCAATCTGGCCGGCCAGCATCAGGCAAGAGGTAACGGGAGTGCCGTTGACCAGCACGGTGCAAGCGCCGCATTCGCCTTCGCTGCAGCCTTCTTTAACGCTGGTGCATTCGCAATCTTCCCGCAAAAGATCGACTACCCGTTTGTTGGGATAAGTTTCAACGGTTACGGGCTTATCATTTAATATAAAACTGATTTTTATTTTATCCATATTAACGACCACCTTCCTGCAGACCAAAATCCGCCAGAATCTGGCCAAAGGTCTTGTCGGAAACGCCTTTGACCCCTTCTTTTTTGTAAGGCATGGAAGCTCTGGTGGGAATCATCTCTCTGACGGCGTCCGACAGCAGATCGGCACAAGGTGCAAACGTGCACTTGCTGACGGGCTTGCCTACCAGATACTCCTCAACCTTGGGCAAACGGGCAGGTTTAGGCGATACGCCGCCTATGACTACCTGAGCCCGGCTGATATTGCCGGCGTCGTCTTTTTCAATGAGGACAGCCAAACCGACAACGACGATAACCAAAGCTTTTCTTTTGCCCAGCTTCATGGTGGCTGTGGCGACTTCTTTGGCAGGGGCGTCGAAATAGATTTCCGTCATCAATTCGTTGTCGGCAATCTGGGTTTTTTTGCAGTTGGCGTAGAAGTCCGTCAGCTTCATTTCCCGTTTGCCGGTTTTGCTTTGCAGCACTACGGTGGCGTCGAGGGCCATGAAGGTGGTGGGGCTGTCGCCGGCCACGGAGCAATTGACCACATTGCCGCCGATGGTGCCCAAATTGCGAATCTGAGGCGAGCCGACATGAGCGGCGCAGGAATGGAGACCTTTAACATTCTCTCTGATATATGAATTGTTTTCCAGGTCGGTAAAGGTGGTTAAGGCGCCGATTTTCACTTTGCCGTCTTCCACCTTGCAATAACGGAGCTCATCGATTTTGTTGATGTTGATTACACAGTCGGTGTCCCGCTGCCGCTCCGTCAGCTCGATGACAACGTCTGTGCCGCCGGCGATGACCGTGGCTCTGCTTTTACATTTATCCAGCAGATCCAGGGCCTCCGTCAGCGTCCTTGGCGAATAAAAATTAAATGCTTTCATAAAAGAACGAACCCCCCTCGTCTTTTAAAGTGATAGGAATAATGCCGGTGATGTTGATGAAGCCTGATAAAAATTGGTTAGCAATCCTTGACCTTGATGCCGGCCAGATCTTCCCAGACCTTGATGACGGCGGAAATATCCTGACGATTGAGGCCTTTGGCCCGGGCCATTTCAAAAACCTGAGCCGCAGCGGCGGTCAGGGGCAGAGGAGAGGCCACGTCTTTGGCGGCGTCAAGAGCCAGACCCAGATCCTTGTATTGCAGATCCACGGCAAAACCGGTGTCAAAAGCGTCGGCCATGATGAATTTGTCAAACTTGGCTTCCAGCGCATAGGAACGGCCGGAGCTGACGCTGATCACTTCTTTCATGGTTTCCGCTTTGAGACCCAGCTTAGCGCCTAAAACGAGGGCTTCGGCCAGAGCGGCCATGCTGGTGCCCAGAAGCAGGTTATTGACGATTTTGATGGCGTCGCCGGCGCCGGCTTCCCCAACGTGGTAAATATTTTTACCTAATACTTGAAGAACCGGAGCAACCTTTTCATAAGTTTCCTCGTCACAGCCTACCATGATGGTCAAGGTGCCTGCCGCAGCGCCGGACACGCCGCCGCTGACGGGAGCGTCCATGTATTTGACGCCGTATTTCTCGCCGGCCTTGGCCATCGCCTTTGTGGTGGCGGGAGCTACGCTGCTCATGTCCATGATGATGGTGCCGGGCTTACAGTTTTCCATTACGCCGCCTTTGCCGGTCATTACCGTCTCCACGATCTTGGCGTTGGGCAGGGAAGTGACGATCAAATCAGCCTTGTCGGACAATTCCCCGCTATCGGCACAAGCTTTGGCGCCGAAGCCTTCCAGCTCTTTGACGTTTGCTTCAACTAAATCGTAAACATAAACTTCATAGCCGGCGGCCAAAAGATTTTTTGCCATAGGCTTGCCCATGGCGCCTGCGCCGATAAAACCGATTTTCATGAGTAATCAATCCTCTTTCTTGTAGTATCAGTGGATTAAGGAAACAGGGGGGCGGCCATGCGTCGTCCCCCATAAAACCTCAATCACCCAAAATAGTATTAGCGCAAGCCGTCTTCGCCTTTGATTTCACTGATTTGCAGGCCGCCGATTCTGGCATGAGGACGGCCGCCGTCGGTGAAAGCCAGAGCTACGACGATTTCGTCGCATTTGGGAGCGTCGGCGATTCTGACTTCCATGGCGTCATAATGAGTGCGGACAAAAGCGGCGTCTTTGTAGTGCAGGGGCACGTCCAGAGCCGTACCGGCAGCGCCGGCTTTTTTAGCGGAGGGAATGATGGCTTTGCCGCCGCCGATGGCATCCCGCATGGGTTTGCCCAGCTTGGGATGGAGAATAGCAGCGCAGTGCTCTAATTCGCCGTCCAGGCCGGCGATGGCGCCTTTGCCGTAGCTGTGGACATTGCCTTCGCCCAGGACCTTTACGGCTTCTTTGGAGAGATAATCTCCCAGCCATTCGCCGATTTCGCTGAGTTCGGACAAGTCTTCCTGGTATTTGCCGGCATAGGGATTCTTAATAACGGCAGCTACGGAAACCCGGCGGATGGGTTTTTCCAGATCGGAGAAGCCTTCGTAACGGATCTCTTCCACAGAGGTGACAACTTTTCTGATTTTGGGCTCTAACATAAGCAATCTCTCCTTTTATCTGTTTATTGATTTTGAATTTCAGTTTTAGCTCCGGGCATATTGATTTGAATCATGTGATCCTGGACCCTGGCGGTCATGGCCAGCAAATTACCTTTATGCTTTTGGCGGAAAGCTTCCTGCTCTACTTGGGCCAAGGCCTGCCGCACTTCCCGGCGGGTCAGCCGGTCCACTGCCGCCACTACCTCCAAATCCCGGATATCGCTTTGGGGATCGAAAACACCGGCCTTGGCGGTCAATACCCGGGGCGAAGGAACGTAGGAGGTATTGGCCAGATGAGTAGCCAAAGCGTCGGCTAAGATGCAACGGGAAGAAAAAACACTGACCCCCTGGGCAATGCCCCGGGTGAAGCTCCTGCCTCCTAAACCGCTGGTAGCCACGCCGCCGATACCGTCCTCAGCTTTGATGGGAACCACCACATCCACTTGACCGGCAGCCAGGCTTGACATGATGCCCAGATTGAGCTTTTGTCCGGGAGCCAGCCTTATAGCCACATCGCCGCCGTTATTGACGGAGACCCGCTGAGCGCCCCGGGCAAAGAGCCAATCGGCCACTAAATCTGCCATGGCGCCGGCAACGGTAGCCATAGGAGTCAGGGTAGGCTCCTCAACCGCTAAGACGGCCTCCAGCATTTGGGCCGGCAGTCCCGTCAGAATCCGCAAGGGGATTTGGCCGGGATACAGGCGCAGCAAATCCAGAGAAGAGGTAAGCTCTTTTAAACCTTCCTCGATTACGGCAAAGGCCTGGCAGCAAAGCTCCGTCAAGGGCAGGCCGTCTTTATCAGCCATGATCACCATGGAGACGGGCCCATAGTCTACGTAAACCTTGCCATCCTCCAGCACCCGGAAAGGCCCGGGGGCATTGGCGGTGTGAAGCTGATCATGATGTGTGATTTGATGCTGCATAAAAGCCTCCGCAAACCGGTAAGTAATCGGTCCTAGGCATCGCCTTTTAGGGTTTTAACATCCTTGACTTGATCCATATGGCCGCCAATAGACTCGTAGTCGGACAGTTTCATGGTATATTCCACGGGAGCCACTGTGGCGGGGGTGGGTACCCAGCTGAAGCCGTTGGCCACTACCTGCTCGGTATCGATGATGAAGTTGATGCCGCCGCCGGGCAGAATGAAGGTGGGAGCGCCGCCGATGGTCAGTACGGCTTTGCCGGCGTGGACGGCTTGGGAAAGGGAGAGAGGCTTTTTGCAGACGCCGCCCCGGGCGCTGCCGCCGGTACCGCCGGTGTACATGACGGAGCAACGGGATTCCTCACAAGCTTCGTTGATGGCTTTCGGCACTTTCAGGGCCTTTTCCGTCATGGGGATGGCCTTAACTTCGCCGTCGGCCTGCAGCTCAAAGAGCTCATAGATCTCGCCGGTGGTGTTGACCACCAGAATAGTCATGCCGGGTTTGGCAACGGACATATCGACGCTCTTAATGGCGTCCCGGCAGCTCATCAGCGTAGTGCCGCCAATGCCGTCGCCGTGTTCGCCGAAATAGCGGCCCCGGGAGCTCTTGGTGGCGTTGGGCACCACGCCGCTCCAGGAAAGACCGATGGCTGCTCCGGCCAAATGCTCGGTGCATAAGCCGATGACGTGGTGGTCAATGACCAGGCATTCGTCGACGCATTCTTTCATCAGGTAGGCAAAAAGACCTACGGTAGCGCTGCCGCAGCCCAGGCGCATTTTCTTTTCCTGGACGCCGTTGATGATGGGAGCTTTGCCGGCCTGCATCCGGACTTTATATTTCTTATCTACGGAAACTTCCACCTCTTGGCCGTTGGCCAGTTCCACGATGGTACGGGCCGTCATGAAGCCGCCGTCGCCGGTAAGCCGGTTGGCGCCGCCGATGGCGATCATCTTGGAGCCGTATTCTTCCGTATTGACCATGCCGACTACTTTACCGTCACGGTAGACCTTAGCGCCTTCTTCACCAATGTAGCTGTTGGTATCCAGCTTCACAATCAGGCCGCTGTAGCTCAAAGGAGCTTCCGTCACTACGGTAACCACATCCACGCCTTCTCTGCTTTCCTTGACGATATGGGGAGCAGGCAGGGAGCAGGGGTAGTTGGCGCCGCCGCCGACGGCGGTGATAATGGGCCGGCGGATATTCTCCTCGGGGAAGATCAAATCCTTAGGCTCCAGAACATGCTCCAGAGTTCTTTCCAGCTTGCCGTCCCGGTTGATATAGCGCTTGCAGGCGCCGGTAGCGCCTGCGGGCACCCGGCACTGAATGGGGCAATAGCTGCAAATCACAGCGGTAGCCGGCAATTTGTCGGTTTTCTCCAAAGCTTTAAAAGGGCAAACCCGCACACAGATGCCGCATTGTACGCAGGTATCTTTAATGTGCAGTTTTTTTCTTTCTAAATACAAAGCGTCTACGGGACAGTTTTTTACGCAAATACCGCAGCTTTTACAATTCTCGTTAACGATGATCACGAAATCCATCCTTTCTTAAACCCTTTTAACCCTTAACCCTTTAAATCCCGAATATTATACTAATCTGCCTGTGCCTTTGGCGCAGTGGCAATCAAGAATTGCCAGATTAAAATATGGAATATTTTAATCGCAGAATAGTATTACATGACTTTGGCTTGACGTGTGGCGGGAGGCGTATTGCGGCTCTTATTGACCTTGACTACGCCGTCGATGATGACGATGCTGACGCCGGGCACGTCGCCGGCGGCAATGGCGCTCAGGGCGTCCTCGGCTACGGAGCCCAGAGGAGCATCCATGATCACCAGGTCGGCCTCTTTACCGGAAGCAATAATACCGGTGTTCAGACCGTAGACCTTGGCGGTATTGCCGGTGGCCATGCAAACGGTCTGCTCGGGAGCGATGCCGGACACGGAAGCGATCTGGCACATATTGCGCAGAATGCCCAGGGGAATCAGGCCGGTGCCGGAAGGAGCGTCGTTGCCGAAGATGATCCGGGGCAGCATGCCTTTTTCCTGGGCCCGGCGAGCTACGTAATCGGCTACCTTGGGATTGCCGCACTGAACGATTTCCAAAGCAAACTCCGTCTCGTCCATGATGCGGTCCACTTCCTGCAAAGAGACAGCGGTAGGTCCGCCATTGATATGAGAAACTACATCGGGTTTTGTGGCGATAACATCAGCGGCAGTGACGGTGGAGCTGCCGGGGATGGAGGTGCCGCCGGTATGCATTTGCACCTTGAAGCCGTATTTATGGGCCCACTCTACCATGGGAGCTGCTTCGGCAGGAGACTTAACGGAGCCCAGGCCGATTTCGCCGACGATCCATACGCCTTGCTCTTTCAACTCGGCAAAGTCTTTTTCCACTAAGCCTTTTTCTAAAATCAAAGCGCCGCCGTGGACTTTCACGCCGGAAGGCCGGGCATTCTCATAAGATTTATGAGCTAAAATGGCCAAAGCCTTTGTGCCCACAGGATCTTTGGGACGGCCGGGCATATGGGCCTCGCCGGCGGAAATCATCGTGGTGACGCCGCCGTGCAGAGCGCTGTCAATATAATTAAGAGTGGACTGGCGCTGGGCAAAATCCCCAATGGTGGTATGAACGTGAGAATCAAAAAGTCCGGGTGTTACGGTGGCGCCGGCAGCGTCGATAACTTTGGCGCCTTCAGCATTTTCGGCCAGCTCTTTGCCGCCGACGGCAACGATAAGGTTGTCCTCCACGACAATGGTATCGCCTTTCAGGATAGGGTTAGCACAATCCCCGCTGACAATAGTACCGATGTTGGTGATGATTAACTTGCTCATAATACATTCTCCTCTCTCTATGTAAAAGAAAAAGTGGTGGGTCCGGTCTTCTTCTGACCATCTATACAATAGATGTTTTAGCAAGAAACATGCCAAGGTTTCGACAATGTTGAAGAATATAATAAAATATACAAAAAACCTTACCGTTGTTAAGATTTTTGATGATGAAGCCGACGAAGCAAGAGAAGGAAAGGCTGGCGGTTAAATATGGAAAAAGCCGCAAAACATTTCAAAAATGTAATGCCTCAAAAATATGACGGCCTGCGAAGGATTTATCTCGTTTCAAAAATGAAATGGTGATTTCAATTATGAAAGGTGCAGACTTCTATATTAATGAGGCATAAAGGACGGAGCTCCGATATTCTATTCTTCTATAGCAAATTCTTTGATTTTTCGCCAAAGGGTGATGGTGCTGATACCCAGAAGATCGGCGGCTTCTTTTTTGACGCCGCCGGCATGGTGCAGGGCGTTTTTGATGGCAGCTATTTCCGCGTGCTGTATCTGATCTTTTAAATTGAAGGATTTGCCCGAGGGACCGCTGTGACCCAGACTCAGGTTCAGCAAATAGGGAGGCAGGCTTGAACTCAGCAGCTGGCTTTCATTGACGCTGGTCATATTCATGGCCCGCTCCACACAGCTTTTCAGCTCCCGGACATTGCCGGGCCAGTGGTGGCTCATCAAAATATCATAAAATCTGTCCTCGGCGGAAAAGACGAATTTTCCCAAGAGCCGGTTAAACTCAGCAATAAAGTTTTTAACCAGCAGAGGGATATCCTCTTTGCGCTCCCGCAAAGGTGGGATGCGGATCTCGATGACGTTGATGCGGTAGTAGAGATCCTCCCGGAAACGGCCTTCTCTGACAGCCTGAAGCAGGTCGCTGTGGGTGGAGGAAATGATGCGGACATCCAGTTTAATGGGGGTGAATTCCCCGATGCGCATCACTTCTTTTTCCTGGATCACCCGCAGCAGCTTCGTCTGGAGATCCGGCGGCATTTCGCTGATTTCGTCAAGGAAAATCGTGCCGGTATTGGCTTGCTCGAAAGCGCCGCTGCTGCCTTCTTTTTTGGCGCCGGTAAAAGCGCCGCCGGAATAGCCGAATAAATAGCTTTCGATGATGGTGGCCGGTATGGCGCCGCAGTTGATGGCGACGAAGGGTTTGTCCCGGCGGTCGCTTTCGTTATGAATAGCCTGGGCAAATAGCTCTTTGCCGGTGCCCGTTTCTCCGTTAAGCAAAATGGAGGAGGCCCGGGAGGCCGTAAGGCACAGGTGCTTGGCGTAAGTGATCTTTTCGCTTTCACCTATAATGTCTTTTAAATTGTAGCGGGCGGTCTGAAATTTTTTAACCTCTTCAAATAATTTTTTCTCATGATGGACGGTAAGCTCGTTATTAAAGCCCAGGCCGTATTCCTTCGTGATCGGAATCCGAATGGCCATAGCCCCGTGAACGGAAGTTGATTCGCCGAAGGTGGGGGTCTGATCTTCCATAGCTTTGCGGGCCAGCTTGCTGACTTTGCCGATTTGCTTTTCGATGACCTTGCCGCCTGCGTCTACCGTATTGAGACGCAGGCCGTTTTTATCGAAGATAACAGCTTCGCCGCCCACCAGGCGGGCAATAAAGGGCAGGGCCTGATCCAGGGATTTGACGAGGGCTTGATCCCTTTCGGTCTTGGCGATGTTGCTGGCGGCGATGACGTAATTGCCAAAGGGGATGGCCCAGGTTTGGGCGTCGTTGGCAATTTGGGAAAAGCCGATCTTGATTTGGCCGCTTTCCCCGGCTTCCCGGGCCAGGTCATAAACCATGCCCCGCATTTCCGTCAATTCCGTACCTGAGGAATCATAGGTTCTGATGCGGATGCCGGAGCTGTCGGTGATTGTAGAATAGCCTTCACAAATATGGGCGATGGATTTTAATGCTTCTTCAAACTGAGCAGCTTCCATGGTGGCTTCCTTTCTTATACCGATATTATCTCATACCGAAGCCTGTACCGGCATGGTTTTTTTAGGCGGAGTCGGTATTGAGGGTTGATTATAGCGGTTATTGATGTAGAATGAACAGTATGGCAGGAATCCAAAAAGGGAGATGTGGTCATGACCGACTTTCTAAAAAAAACAGCCAGGGTAGCCTTCGGCCTGTTTTTATGCGCTATAGGCTCTTATCTCAGTATCCAGGCTAACGTGGGGCTGGCGCCCTGGGGAGCCTTCAATATCGGCGTGGCCGCCGCTACAGGCCTGACCTATGGCAATGTTTCTATTATAACAGCTTTGCTGGTGATTCTGGTGGATGTTGCCCTCAAGGAAAAGATTGGCATGGGCACGTTGATGGATTCCATCTTGATGGGCGTATATGTGGATCTGCTGATCCGTCTGGATCCGCTGCCCCTATGCACAAATTACGGTCTGGGGATTTTGGTGCTGCTGCTGGGGCAAGTGGCGATTTGTCTGGGAAGCTATTATTATATAAGCGCGGGCCTGAGCTGCGGCCCCCGGGATTCACTGATGGTGGCTTTGGACAAGCGTCTTACCAAGGTGCCCATCGGCGCGGTAAGAGGCCTCATCGAGACCGGGGCTCTTTTGGTAGGCTGGCTCTTTGGGGCTAAGGTCGGCTTGGGCACAATCATTGCCGTTTTTGGTATCAGTTCCATTTTGCAGCTTACGTTTAGTATTTTTCGTTTTGATCCCAAAAGCGTGGATCATGAGGATATCCTTACCTCTTTTCGCAATCTGAAGGCTGAGCTGGCCAAAAGGCTGGCCGGAGAGGATAAAGGGGAAGGGGCTATTGCTCCAAAAAAAGCCGGAGCAGAGCCGCTGTCTGCAAACGGCTTGTCTCCTCTACCGGCAGGCATTGCACCAGAGGGTGCCTCTTTACCCGGTCAAGGAAAGGATCAGATTTTTCCTTGATTACGCCCAACACCCGATAAGGGCCTTCCAGAATCTCCAGTACCCGGTTTTGAAAGAGGTAAGCTTCTTTCTCTAAGAAGCCCAGTTCATCCATCAGCACCAGGCTTCCTGCCGGGATGTGCGCCAATAAGGCCACGCCGGCGGTGTCGAAAGCTTGCGGATAAGCCGCCAATATGCCGGCGGGGCCGCAGAGGCCCACGAGGCTAGGGCCGGGGCCGGCGGTGGCGGTGGCGGGACTGCTGAAGCTGCCAAGGCTGCCAAGACCGCCAAGATTGCCGCCAAGGGAACCGGGCGGGATGCCGTTAACAGAGGCGGCACTTTTGCCGCCGATAGAATCAGCGGCATCGGCAGCATTGGCCGGCTGGCCCATATCCGGCGGGCCCAGCAGCACCTGATGGGTGGCTTGGCTGCCGCCGCTGTAGCCGCAGCTGTAGCTGCTGTAGCTGCTGTCCGGCTTGGGCGAAACGGGCTGCGGCGCGCCTTGATCCGGCAGGAAAGGCTGGGCCAAGGCCAGCTTTTTTGTAGAGAAGCCGGCAGGAACGATACCAGCCTGGCGAAGGGCGGCACGAATCAATGTAGTCTTGCCGGCGCCGCTGGGGCCGTAGAGAAAAAGATGCATAGCATAACTCCTTCCACTTTGCTTCTCCGTTACCTCTATTGTAATAGATAATAATAATCAAATCAATTAATCAATTGATAATGCCGCAGCAGATAATTTGCCGGCAGAAATTTTTCCAATTCATGATATGGCCTGAAATGAGCAAAATTGCAAGTTTAAAGTGTCCGAAACATCGCTTGGGGACTGCATTCGACTGAACTTGGCTATATCCAGTGTATCATCAAGATAATGCACACTATCTTTAACAAACTGCACACTTTAAACCTGCATTTTTGCTCAATAATTTGAGGCTTGGCCACCTTTTTCAGCAGTCCTCTTTAAATCTGCATTTTTGCATAAAACGAACCGGGCCGTAATTGGGAGGTCCCTCAAAAGGGCTAAACTTGTATGACTAAACTTGTATGGTATAAATCTAATATATAGCTAGAATATAGTTGGAGTCCCACAGATAAGGCGGGACAAATGAAAAGCCAAGTCAATAGAGAGTCGGATGCTCAAAATTGCAACTTTTCCACAGGTGCACCTCGAATTTAGCCTGAAATCAGAGGCGGAATGCTCAAAACTCGAAGTTGTGTGGGAAAATGAGCCTGAAACTAGCCTGAAGCATAGGCTAACCAGGGCAAAATGGGGTGCAAAACTTGCAAAATTGAGCAGTTCGCGGTCATGCTGGTGTAAAAGCTGCAAAATTGAGCGATCTGACATCACGTCAAAACGGCAGCTCCCCGATTGCATAAAAAAGGTGCCCTCATCAATCTCCTGCTTGGTTTATTATTTCTGAGCAGTAGGCCTTCATTACGTTGGCCGCCCTGCCGCCCTACTGCGCCACTGCGTATCGATGCCCCATCACAGCGCTACTGCCCTACTGCGTCACTGCGCATCAATGCCCCGCCAAGCCCCGCTGTCCCGTCGCGGCCCCATCGCGGCCCCATCATTGCGCGGGGCGCCGCCGTGCCAGCCATACCATCCCGGACTTAAAGGAGCTCACATTAATGAAAGAAAAAAATATTGCGGCGGTGGTCATGGCTTCCGGCTTCTCCCGGCGCTTGGGGACCAACAAGCTGCTGCTGCCTTTGGATGAAACGACCAGAGTGATCGACAAAGTGCTTGATCGGATAAAAGAAATGGACTATGCCGCCGTAGCGGTAGTATCTCAATACGACGAGGTTCTGGAACAGGCTGCCCGGCAAGGGTTTGCGGCGGTAGCCAATACAGAGGCCATTGAAGGAAAAAGCAGCTCCATCCGGCTGGGGGTGGCGGCTTTGGAAGCTATGGCGGCAAATGGCCAAATTCCTTTGCCCGACGGCATGATTTTTTTCACCGGCGACCAGCCGCTGCTGACCAAGGAGCTGCTGACGGCTTTAAACGCCGCTTTTCAGGAGCAGCCCTATAAAATGATTTTTCCCGCTTATGACGGCAAGCCCGGCTCGCCGGCAATTTTTCCCATGGATATGGCTCCCCACCTCAAGAAGCTGCAGGGAGAAGAAGGCGGCATGAAGGCAGCTTTGGAGCAAAAGGAGCGGATTTATTATCTGCCGGCAGGAGCCTCCTGGCAGAATTGGGACTTGGATACCTTTGAGGATTGGGAAAAAATCAAACTTTTTTATTGTAATCTGAGCCGGGAACACGTAAAATAGGAATGCGATTCACGAATGGCTTGAATCGCAAGAGATTCCCTGGAATCCCTTTGGAATAAATCTGGATACGAGGAGCGATATATGTCAGGCAGTAATAAGATCCGCAATGTGGCCATCATTGCCCACGTGGATCACGGTAAGACCACCTTGGTGGATAAGCTTTTAGCCCAGGCGGGCGGGTTAAAATCCCACGGCGCTGTGGCGGAGCGAATCATGGATTCCAACGATTTGGAAAGAGAAAGAGGCATCACCATCCTGGCCAAAAATACGGCCATACAATACGGGGATTACGTAATCAATATTGTGGATACACCGGGCCACGCCGATTTTGGCGGCGAGGTGGAGCGGATCATGAAAATGGTGGACGGCGTGCTGCTGGTAGTGGACGCCTTTGAAGGCTGCATGCCTCAGACCAGGTTTGTGCTGCGCAAAGCTATCGAGCAAGGCTTAAAGCCCATTGTGGTAGTCAATAAAATGGACAGAGAAAACGCCCGGCCGGCGGAAGTGGTGGACGAGGTGCTGGATCTGCTCATTGATTTGGGTGTGGAAGACGACGAGGACCTGGATTTTCCCGTGGTCTATGCTTCGGCCATCGGCGGCTGGGCCAGCACCCGCTATACGGAAGCCGGCAAAGATATGGTGCCGATTTATGAGAGCATTATTCATTGCGTGCCGGCGCCCAAGGTAGAAGAGGGCAGTCTGCAGTTTCAGGCTATGCTTTTGGATTACAACGATTATCTGGGCCGCATCGCCATTGGCCGGGTCAGCCGCGGTACGTTGAAAGCCGGGGCTATGGTGGAAGTCGCCAAGCGGGACGGCGCCAAAGAGCAGGCCAGAATCACGAAGCTTTTTGGCTTCCGGGGTTTGGAGCGCATCGAGACGGAAGAAGTAGCTGCCGGCGATATTGCCGCCGTAGCGGGCCTGGGCAAGATCAATGTAGGTGAAACCATAGGCGAATTAGGCGCCGTGGAGGCCCTTCCGCTTTTAAAAATCGATGAGCCTACCCTGCAAATGAGCTTTTTGGTAAATAACTCTCCTTTTGCCGGCAGAGAGGGCGAGCCCATTACGGCCAGGAAGCTGGCGGCAAGGCTGATGCGGGAAACGGAAACCGACGTCTCTCTAAGAGTAGAGGAGACGGACCGGCCGGAGATATTCAAGGTCAGCGGCCGGGGGGAGCTGCACCTGTCTATTCTCATTGAAAATATGCGCCGGGAGGGCATGGAATTTCAGGTATCAATGCCTCAGGTCATTTATAAAGAAATCGACGGCGTCAAATGCGAGCCCTTCGAGTATATGGTAGCCGATGTGCCCGAGGAAGCCGTAGGTACGGTGATGGAGAAGATGGGCAGCCGTAAAGGCGAATTGCTCAGCATGGAGACCCGGAGCGGCTGGACCAGATTGGAATACTCCATACCGGCCAGGGGCCTTGTGGGCTTCCGGACGGAATTTCTCACCGATACCAAAGGCTACGGCATATTGAACCATACCTATGACGACTATAAGCCTTATAAAGGCGAAATCAACCGCCGCAAAAACGGAGCTTTGGTTGCCTGGGAGACGGGTACGGCCCGGACCTACGGCTTAATTAACGTGGAAAGCCGGGGGATCTTGTTTATCAGTCCCGGCGCCGAAGTATACGAGGGCATGATCGTAGGCGAAAACAGCCGGGATCAGGATTTGGTGGTCAATGTCTGTAAGGAAAAACAGGCCTCCAATATGCGTTCTTCCACAAAGGATGAGACAGTGAAGCTGAAAGTGCCCAGAACCTTAAGCCTGGAGCAGTCTATCGAGTATATCAGCGACGACGAGCTGGTGGAAGTAACGCCGAAATCCATTCGTTTGCGTAAATTGGTTCTGCATAAAGGCGAGCGGGAGAAATACGAGAAAAGCCGCCGCCAGTCGGAATAATCCAGTATGTTCCTGCCGTTTTTTGGCTATCCTAAGCTTATAAGGCCAATCCCGGACCAAGAGCCGGGACCGGACCTGCCGAGGAAAGCAAATATACGGGAGGGGAGTCGCTATGCCTGACGGGTTTATGGAATGCCGGGCAATTAATTGCAAGTTTTATCAAAACGGTTGTTGCAGCGGTCAGCGCAAGAAAGAGAGCCATCCTTACGAAGCCGGTGTAAGCATGGTTTGCCATTGCCCGGATTTTCAGCCCATGTAACACAAAAAGGAAGAGCCGATGAGAACCGTCACGGTAAAGGCCTTTGCCAAAGTAAATATGACCCTGGAAATCGGGGAAAAACGCCGGGATGGCTACCACCAGCTGGAAACCTTATTCCGGGGTATTTCTCTGCACGATTTAGTGGTTCTGAGCGGGAAGGAGCATGGCATACATTTGATATGTGAGGCTCCTTCGTCGTGGGGTTTACCGGAGGACAGGAGGAACCTGGCCTGGCAGGCGGCAGAGCTGCTGTGCCGGGCTTTTCCCTGTAAAATCCCGGGGGTGGCGATTAAGATCCGCAAAAGGATTCCGGCGGCGGCAGGCCTGGCCGGCGGCAGCAGCGACGCCGCTGCGGTTTTGCTGGGGATGAACTGTCTGTACGATTTGGGATTATCGGCAGAAGAGTTGAAGGATTTTGCCGGCCGGTTGGGGGCCGATGTGGCCTTTTGCCTGAAACCGCTGGCGGCCTTGGGCCGGGGCCGGGGCGAAGAGCTTTTGCCGGCGCCGCCGGGGCCGACCTTATGGGTCGTGCTGCTGAAGCCGCCTTTCGGCCTTGCCACAAAGGATGTTTACGCGGCTTGGGACAGGCAGGGGCAGGAAGCAGAGGCGGCCAAAGGGCTCAAACCTCACAAGCCTCTCAAACCTCAACTGCCGCTGCTGCTGAAGGGGTTGGAGGAGCATGATCTCCGGCTGATTTGGGACAATATGTTTAACGATTTGGAAAAGCCGGCTTTTTCTCTGGCCGGGGACTTAAAAGAATATAAAGAGCGGCTGGCTGAAGCGATGGAGGAGGCTGGGGGATTCGCAGAGGAATCCGTTGCCGAATCTGCAGAGGAATCTGCTGCCGGGCCGGCGGCAGGCAAAATCCTGCTTTGCGGCAGCGGCCCCACCTTGGCGGTTTTTTTTGATCGTGAAGTTTTCGCCCGCCGCTTGGAAGAAAGACTGCGCAAAGTATTTGCCGGATCGGCGGCGGAGGAGGGGCCGGGAATTTTTTTGGCCCGAACCACAGATGCTTCCGATCTGGCTGAAAGAATAATCCGAAGAGATAATGAAGGAAGGGATCAACATGATGGCGAATACTGATAGGAATGGAACAGTGGCCGTGATCCTGGCGGCAGGAAAAGGAACCAGAATGAAATCCGATCTGCCCAAGGTGCTGCACCCGCTGCTGGGCGAGCCCATGATTACTTATGTTGTCAGGGCCCTGGAGCAGGCCGGCGTCGGCGATATTTTGGCGGTGCTGGGCCATGGCGGCAGCCAGGTGGAGCAGGTTTTGCAGGAGCGGGTGCGGCCTGTTTACCAGGAAGAACAGCTGGGTACAGGTCATGCCCTTTTGATGGCGCTGCCTCAGCTTCTGACTTATGGCGGCGGCGATTGCCTGGTGGTCTGCGGCGATACGCCTTTGCTTGCCGGCGAAACTTTAGCTGAGCTGAGATTGCGCCGCAGCCAGGCCGGAGCCCAGGCTACGGTGCTGACGGCCGTATTGGATGATCCCAAGGGCTACGGCCGCATTATCAAAGAAGAGGACCGGGTAACGGCCATTGTGGAAGAAAAAGACGCCGACGAAAGCCAGCGTCAAGTCCGGGAGGTCAATGCCGGCGCCTATTGCTTTGACTTAAACTGGCTGGGCAAGGCGCTGGAGCAGCTGACCCCCGCCAATGCTCAAGGCGAATATTATCTTACCGACGTTATTTCCTATCTGGCCGCTCAAGGCCAGCTGGTCACTTCCTACCAGGTGGCTGATCCTGAGGAAATTTGGGGCATCAATGACCGCCTGCAATTGGCTAAAGCCCAGGACCGGCTGCGCCACCGGATATTGGCCGGCCATATGCTGGCCGGCGTTACGGTGGAAGAGCCTGGCGCCACCATTGTAGGGCCGCTGGTAGAGATCGGCCGGGATACGGTTTTGGAAACCGGCTGCCAGATTTTTGGCAAAACGGTGATCGGCGAAGCTTGTGTTATTGGACCCCGCAGCCGCATTACCGACTGCCGCATCGGCAAAGGCACTGCCGTCAACCAGTCGACGATGACGGAATGTGTGGCCGGCGAAAAATGCCAGATCGGGCCTTATACTTACTTGCGGCCCGGCTGCCTGCTGGCCGATAAAGTGAAGGCCGGCGGCTTTGTGGAAATGAAGAAAGTCACAGCCGATACCGATGCCAAAATTCCTCACCTCAGCTATATGGGCGACTGCACCATCGGCAAAAAAGTCAATGTGGGAGCCGGCACCATCACCTGCAACTATGATGGCGTCAACAAGTTTCCCACGGTTATCGGCGAGGGCGCCTTCATCGGTAGCAACACCAATTTGGTGGCGCCGGTGAATGTGGGCCCGGGGGCCTATACCGCCGCCGGCTCCACCATTACGGAGGATGTGCCCGCCAATTCCCTGGGTGTGGCCAGGGGCAGACAAACCAATATTTTGGACTGGAAAAACCGGCCCTCAAAAAAATAAATCAAAATAGGAAAACATAGAGAAGGAGAGTGGGATAGAATGGTCAGATATAAGAATATCAAAATTTTTACCGGCAATGCTAATCCCCGGCTTGCCTCGGAGATCACCGAATATTTGGGAATGGAGCTGAGCCACGCCTCCGTCACCTCGTTCAGTGACGGGGAGATTTGCCTCAGCATCGGCGAAAGCGTCCGGGGAGCAGACTGCTACATTATTCAGCCTACCTGCACGCCGGTTAATGACAACCTAGTGGAGCTGCTGATTATGATCGATGCTCTGCGCCGGGCTTCCGCCAAAAGAATCACGGCCGTTTTGCCTTATTACGGATATGCCCGGCAGGACAGGAAGAGCAAGGCCAGAGATCCCATTACGGCAAAGCTGGTTGCCAACTTGATCACTCAGGCCGGCGCCCGGCGGGTGCTTTCCGTGGATCTTCATGCCGGTCAGATTCAGGGCTTTTTTGATATTCCTGTAGACCATCTTCATGCCGCTCCCTTGCTGTCGGATTATTTCAAGCACCGCCTGGATTTGCAGGATGTGGTAGTCGTATCGCCGGATATCGGCGGCGTGGCTCGTTCCCGGGCCTTGGCGGAAAGCCTCCATGTGCCGCTGGCCATCATCGACAAGCGGCGGCCTAAGCCCAATGTAGCGGAAATCATGCATATTATTGGCGAAGTCAAGGACAAAAGAGCCATCATGATCGATGATATCATCGATACCGGCGGCACCATCGCTTTAGGCGCCAAAACCCTGATGGACTTCGGCGCTAAAGAAGTCTTTGCCTGCTGTACCCATCCCGTGCTGTCGGGGCCGGCTATTCAGCGGCTCCAGGATTCCGTGTTAACGGAGGTAGTGGTGACCAACACCATACCTTTGACGCCGGACAAGCAGATCGAGAAAATCAAGACCATATCCATCGCCCCGCTGATTGGCGAAGCGATTATCCGCATTCATGAGGATATTTCCGTAAGCAAATTGTTCGTATAACGTTTTTTGGGGAGGGAAACCGTTTGAAACTGATTGTGGGATTGGGAAATCCCGGTCTTACGTATGCCCATACCAGGCATAATGTAGGCTTTATGATGGTGGACCGGTTGGCGGAGCTTTGGGACGGGGCCTGCGAAAAAAAGCAGGGCCAGGCTTTGGTTCGAACCGCTAATGCGGCAGGCCAGCGCTTGTTGCTGGTAAAGCCCCAGACCTTTATGAATCTCAGCGGCGATTCCCTTTGGGAATTGGTGAGTTTTTACAAGGACGGCATCGAGGACCTCATCGTTATTCACGATGATCTGGATATGCCTTTAGGTAAATTACGCTTCAAAAGTGACGGCGGCACCGGCGGTCACCGGGGATTAAAATCCATTACCCAGCGTTTGGGCACCGACAAATACGACCGGCTGAAAATCGGCGTCGACCGGCCGCCGGATTTCATGACGACGGAAGCTTACGTGTTGCAAGCCTTTTCCATTGAAGAGAAAGGACTGTTGGACAAGGTTCTTGACAAAGGAGCCGAGGGGCTTCGCTACTGGCTGACGGAAGGCTGCGTACCGGCTATGAATAAGTTTAACTCCACTGACCTGCGGCCCCTGCCGCCGGCAGAAAATAATGAATAAAGGACAGGTGGAACGAGTTCCACCGAAAAATAGATGAAGGATAGGTGGAACTTGGATACGGGGATATCGCTGCTGCAGGCCTTCTTAAAAAAACAATCCGAGTATAATTTTGTGATTCAGCAGGCCGGCGAAAAAAGTCATAATTTGATTCATGGCTTGTCCGGCAGCCAAAGAGGCTTTTTAACTGCTGCTATAGCCGAAAGCCAGGGCAAGGACATCCTGTTTACGGCGGAAAATACCCAGAAGGCCAGGGAGATCATCGATGATCTCAGTTTTTGGCTGCCGCACTATCAAGTTCTTTACTTCCCGGCTTTGGACATCATCCCTTTTGAAGTGCTGGCCCAAAGCAAGGAAACCCGTTGGAAGCGCCTGGAGGTAATTCAGGCTCTTTTGTATGCCCAGGGCCCTGTGGCGGTAGTGGCCACAGTAGAAGCTTTGCGTAAGACCATGCTGCCCAAGGAGCAGCTGCGCTGCCATTTCCGGGCGCTACGCGTGGGGGAAATCCTGGAGGTTATGGAGCTGGTAGCCTGGCTGGTGGAGCGGGGCTATGAACGGGTGGAAAGGGTGGAGGAAAAAGGCCAGATTGCTCTTCGGGGCGGCATATTGGATGTGTTTTGCCCTACGGCCTTAAAGCCCTGGCGTTTGGAATTCTTTGACGAAGAGCTGGATTCCATCCGCAGCTTCGCGCCGGATTCCCAGCGTTCTACGGATAAAGTTCAGGAGATTCTGCTCGCTCCCGCCAGCGAATGCATTTTTTCGCCAGAGCAAAAGGCCAGCATTATTGCAGGGCTTCAGGGCGAGGGAAAGATCCCGGCCAAAAAACGCAAGAAGAAAACCGGTTTAGAAGCCGGCAATGAGGAAGAAAAAGGCGGCGTCCAGGAAGGCAGCAGAGCGGAGCAGCTGGTGGAATTGCTGAAGGAAGGCTGTTTCTTTCCCGGCCATGAGCAGTTGCTGCCTTATGCCGGCGTTGCGCCTTTCCTGATCAGCGATTATTTCGGCCGGCCGCTGCTGCCAGTAATGGCAGAGCCCTCCCGTCAGAAGGAGGCCAGCCAGCTTTGGGAAAAAGAATACAGCGAAACCTGCCTTGACCTGTTGGAAAAAGGCCGCATCTGCCCCGGACAAATGCGCACTTACCTGTCCCTGGACGATTTGGTGCGGCAAATCGGCGGCAAAAGACTGCTGTTCTTGGCCCTGCTGCCGAAGCGGCCCAGCTGGTTTGAGGACATCAATACCCTGGGCTTGACGGCAAAGAGCGTTTCTTTATTTTTAAAGAAAGTGCAGCTTTTAGCCGATGAGCTGACGGAATGGCGGCGGCAGCAATACTGCATGATGATTCTGGTAGGCAGCAAGGAACGGGGACAAAGACTCCAGGAAAGCCTGCGCAGTATGGGGCTGGAAAGCAGCTGGAGCGACGGCAGCTTTAATCCCGCCGGCGGCGGTATCTTTATTTTGCCGGGTAAGATATCCGGCGGCTTTGACCTGCCCGGTCTTAAGCTGGCGGTAGTCTCGGAGCATGAGCTGTTTTTCCAGCCCAAGAAAAAAGCAACGAAGAAGATTTTCCGGGAAGGCAAAAAGCAGCTTTTCCTGGAGGATTTAAAACCCGGCGACTATATTGTCCATATTAATTACGGTATCGGCCGCTATGAAGGCATTGAGAATATCACGGTGGATCAGGCCCAGCGGGATTATCTGGTCATCAGCTACAGCGGCTCCGACCGCCTTTATGTGCCCACAGATCAGGCGGAACTGTTGCAGAAATATACGGGGCAGGAGGGCAACCGGCCGAAATTATCAAAGCTGGGGGGCAGCGAGTGGGTCCGCACCAAAGCGAAAGCCAGGAAAGCCGTAGACGATATGGCCGAAGAGCTGCTGGAGCTTTATGCCGCCCGGGAAGCCTTGCCGGGCATAACCTTTGGTGAAGATACTCCCTGGCAAAAGGAGTTTGAGGAGTCTTTCCCCTTTGAAGAAACCCAGGATCAGTTGCGTTCCATTGAAGAGGTAAAGCAAGATATGGAAAAGACCCGGCCCATGGACCGGCTGCTTTGCGGCGACGTGGGCTACGGCAAAACCGAGGTGGCTATGCGGGCCGCTTTCAAAGCCGCTTCTTCCGGCTTTCAGGTAGCCATACTGGTGCCGACGACGGTTTTGGCCCAGCAGCATTACAATACTTTCCGGGAACGCTTTGAAGGCTTTGCTTTGGAGGTGGGGGTGCTCAACAGATTCCGCCGCCCCGCTGAGCAAAAGGATACGCTGAAACGGCTGGCTCAGGGCAGAGTGGATATTTTGATCGGCACCCACCGGGTTTTATCTCAGGATGTGCAGTTCAAGAATCTGGGACTTTTAATTGTGGACGAAGAACAGCGCTTCGGCGTCAGTCATAAAGAAAAAATAAAAAAACTTAAGCAATCGGTGGATGTGCTGACCCTGACGGCTACACCCATTCCCCGAACTCTCCATATGGCCATGTCGGGCCTGCGGGATCTGAGCGTTATTGAAACGGCGCCGGAAGACCGCTATCCTGTGCAAACCTATGTGGTGGAATATTCAGCGCCTTTGATCCGGGAAGCTATTCGCCGGGAGCTGGGCCGGGGGGGCCAGGTTTATTATGTGCATAACCGGATCGAGGATATCGACAGGGTTCGGGAAGGTATTGCCGCCATTGTGCCGGAAGCCAGGGTGGCTTCAGCCCATGGCCGGATGACGGAGGCGGCTCTGGAAGGGATCATGTTCGATTTCATGGAGGGAGACATCGATGTCCTGGTCTGCACCACGATTATCGAATCGGGCCTTGACATCAGCAATGCCAATACGGTGATCATCAATAATGCGGATCGCCTGGGGCTGGCCCAGCTGTATCAGATCCGGGGCCGGGTAGGCCGTTCCAACCGGGTGGCCTACGCTTATCTCACCTATACGAAAGATAAAACCATTTCCGAGGTAGCCGAAAAAAGAATGGCGGCTATCCGGGAGTTTACGGAGCTGGGAGCGGGCTATAAAATTGCCATGCGTGACTTGGAGATCCGGGGGGCCGGCAATCTTTTAGGGGCGGAGCAGCACGGCCAGATCGCAGCCGTGGGTTTTGACCTGTATTGCCGGATGCTGGAGGACGCCATGAAAAAGAAACGGCGGGAGAAGCTGCTGGGTCATGCTTTGCCGGACAGCCCCGAAGAAGAGCTGGAAACCGTGACTATCGATCTTCAGGTCAAAGCCTATATACCCATCGAATATATGGAGGACGAAAGCGCCAAAATCGATTTTTACCAGCGGATCAATAACGCCAGGAATAATGAGGACATTGATGAGCTGCGGGAAGAAATGGTTGATCGCTTCGGCGATTTGCCGGATCCTCTGGAGAACCTGCTGGCCATTGGTTTTATTAAGGCTGTGGCTAAGGAGGCCAAAATTGCCGGCGTCATCCAGGAGCCGAAGCAGATCAAAATCATGATGGCCCAGGATCATGGGCTGAAGGGCCCGGAGCTGATGGAGCTGGTTAAAAGCTTTAACCGCCGTATTTCTTTCAATGCCACGGATAAGCTGGAAATCATTATTCAGCTGGCGAAGCTGGAAGAGCAGAATGTCATCGGATTTTTAACGAAAGTAGTGCAGGCGTTATTGGCTCTTGTCAAAAAGGCCTGAATCGTTCTTCCATAAATTTCTATACTTGAAATTTATGGAAGCAATACTATTCTGCGATTAAAATATGGAAAATCTGGCAACTCTTGATTGCCACTGCGCCAAAGGCGCAGGCAGAATAGCATATATGCCAATCTGCGTGGGCAAAGCCCACTGCCGCACTCTGTGCGGCAAATTAAAAACGAAAGGTTTTTAATTGCAGATTAGTATCAGTTTTCCTTCAAAACTTGCTTCAAATGCGTTATAATATATTTTATTGGGCAAGCCCTTTGACTGCTGCCCGAAGATAAATAGAGGATATGAGGAGAAATCAAATGAAAAATAGCAAGAAGATTGTTTCTGTACTTTGCATTGCGGCTATGGCCTTAAGCTTGCTGACGGCCTGCGGCAGCGGTTCCGCCGGTTCCCAGGAGCCTCAGACCCAGGTGCCTGCCGCCATCGGCGGCGTCAGCACCGGCGAGCATAAAGTCATTGCTACGGTAAACGGCGAAGATATCTATGAAGACGTGTATATGGAGTGGTATCTGGAGACCATGTCCTTAAGCCTGGGACTGGATATGTCCGCAGAGCTGGATGCTCAGGTTACCAGCTTCCTGGACAGCTATAAGCTGAGCTATCTGGCCAGCTATGCCGAGCAGATTGCTCTTAAGCAGGAAGCAAAAAAAGAAAAGGTTGAAGTAGCCGATAAAGAAGTTGAAGACTACATCAAAGAACTGATGAATATGTATCAGACGGACGAAGCAGGCTTCAAGGATATTCAGACTATGATGGGCTTTACCGACGCCACTATCCGCCGCTACATCAAGGATCAGATGACCATTCAGCATCTTTATGAGACCAAGACGGAGAGCGTTACGGAGCCGGAGCAAAGTCCCGAGGAATATTACAACGCCTATCCCGGCGAGTTTAAAATCGACGAGACCAGAACGGTACGCCATATTTTGATCGAAGCTCAGGAAGAAGAAGCTAAAGCAGCGGCCCGGCAGGAGGCGGAGGAGATCATTAAGAGCCTCAATGAAGGCGCCGATTTTGCCGCTTTGGTGACAGAAAAGAGCGATGATAAAGGATCGGCAGCTGCCGGCGGCGTTATCGGGCCCTTCAATTCTGCCGGCGTTATGGACGGCGGCGGCTCCCTGGTAGCTCCCTTTACGGAGGCTTCCTACGCTCTGCAAAAGACGGGCGACATCACCCAGGAGCCGGTGGAATCTCAATTCGGCTACCACATCATCATTCTCGACGATATTTCTCCCGCCCGCACGAAATCCTTTGACGAGGTCAAAGAAGACCTGGCCACCAGGCTGCTGCAGGACGCCAAGGACAAATATTTTGACAATTATTATACGGAAATCGTGGACAAGGCTGAAATAACCTTTGCAGAAGGTTATGATCCTGCCTCTTTATATTCCCAGAGTATTCCCGAGGTCGGCCAAAGCGAGGGTGAAGACGGGGCCAGCCAAGGCGAAAGCGAAGGCGCCGGGGATACCGTGCCTAAGGATTAAGACGAAAAAAGCTTGCCAATAGAGGCAAACAAAGGAGGATCCGGAATGCTTAAGCAATTGATTGCCGATGGCTTTGGGCAGACAGAGGATTATAATTGTGCGGAAAAAATCATGCGGGGCGCCAATGAAGCTTATGGTTTAAACCTCAGTGAAGAAGGGATGAGGCTGGCCGGCGGCTTTGGCGGCGGGTTGGCTATTGAGAGCACTTGCGGCGCCCTTTGCGGGGCCGTCATGGCCTTGAGCCATTTGCTGATTGATACCGTAGCTCACCAATCCGAGGAATTAAAGCCCAGGACGAAGGAGCTGCTGGAAGGTTTTCAGGCAGAAATGGGCAGCATATACTGCGATGCCCTCAAAGAAGGCTACCGCACACCGGAAAAGAAATGCCAGGTCGTTATCGAAAAGGCGGCGGAGCATTTAGACAGACTGGTAAGCCAGATACAGGAGGAAAAACAGGTTGAAGATCCAGGCAGCAATTAAAGGAGCGGCTAAATCAGCGGCTAAAACGGCAGCTAAAAAGGCAGTTCTGAACAGGCGTATACGGGAATTGATCTTTGGCAGCCTTTGCCTGGCTTTGCTGAGCGCTCCTTTACCGCTGGCGGCGGCGGAGCTGACTGAGGCGGAAAGCCCGGCCACTGCTGCGGCAACTGTTGCAACTGCCGCAATTGCCCAAGATACGGCCGACGGCGATACTGTTGGCACGGTCAGCACGGTCAGCACCATGAATACCGTTAGCGCCACCGCCACTGCCGGCGCTGCCAATACCGCTGCGACTACCGGCAGCACCCTTGCCGAAACTACGGGAACCGAAAGCCAGAAGACCGGCCAGCCTGCAATCAAGCTGTATTTGGACGATCAGGAGATATTTCTCACGGACCCCATCCAAAACAAAAATGGCCGCACCTATTACCCTTTGCGCTCCTATCTGGAAGCTTTGGGGGCCAAGGTGGCCTGGCAGCAAAGCAACGGCACCGTCAGTGCCGTCAGGAACAGGATTGAGACGGTTTACGCCTTGAACTCCCCTGTCTATTCCATCAACGGCAGAGCAAATACCATGGCGGATGCCGCCCTTTATATCGACCAGTCCATCAACCGGGTCTATGTTCCCATCCGCTATGGGGCTGAGGCTTTTGGATTTCAGGTGGAATGGACGAAGACGGCCGAAGCTGAGGCCATCCATCTGCGCAGCACCCCCGTTTCCAAGGGCGAGCTGACCGACAATGAGATGACCATCAACGGCAAGCTGATCTGGCTGGGCCAGACGGAAAGCCAGCTGACGGAGAGCCTGGGCCGCCCCAACCGCATTGATGAGTCGGCTTACGGTCTGCAATGGCATATTTATAACCGGGATTACAAGGAATTTGTGATGGTAGGCATGAAGGATCAGCGGGTGAGAGCTTTCTTTACCAATTGCCTGACCTTTGGCCTCAAAAACAACCTTGGCTACGGTTCCGCCAAAAAAGATGCGGAGGCTGCCCAGTTTAACGGCGACACAATGGAGCTGTGGTTTGACCCGCATAATAAGGATTCCCTGTACGCTGTGTTTTGTATGACGGAGTTTCCCAGCCCGGCGGAGCAGTTAGCCATTTTTGCAAAAAATCCCGACCGGCTGCTGCGTACCTACGAGCAGGAATGCGTGGATATTACCAATGCCTTCCGCATAGCCAACGGCAAAAAAGAGGTGGGCTACAACAATTATGCCGCCAAAGTAGCCTTGGCCCATGCCAAAGATATGGCGGAGCGCAATTACTTGAACCATTTGAATCCCGAGGGTCTTGACCCCATGAAGCGCATGGAAGCCGCGGGACTCAATGTCTACAAAGTATCGGAAAACCTGGCGGGAGGCTTTGCCGACGCCATCCAGGTGCTCAAAGGCTGGGTGGATTCTGCCGGCCATCGCCAGGGCATGCTGGAGGACAATCAATATTTAGGTGTGGGCGCATACTACAAGAAAGCCAGCAAATACAGTTTTTATTTCGTTCAGGAGTTTATCACTCTGGATTAATAGGAAGCCGGGCCTGAATCCCGGTAAAGGAGCGGGGTGGACAGTTTTGGCTGTCCACCTCTCTGTTTTTTGGTGTAAACCCTGCAGTCAGAGTGGAACTAATTTCAATTAAAAAGAGCGGCTTTGAATAAAATGTGCGTAAATATTGATTTGTCGTGTAGAAAACGCATTTTATTAAAACCTTATTCATTTTAGATAGTGCACAAGTTCAATTTTTGTACAGCGTACAATTGGTCCGTACAATTTGGCTGACCTGCCAATAGGCAGGATGATGGCAAAAACGATGGCTGACAGGATAATGTATACGTCCATGTATACGGGCATGTATACGCAGAAGGCCTTTTATCAAGAAAAAACCATTGTTATAATAATTACTGTCAGAACATCGGTATTTTTAATTAGAAGTCGGGAGGATTTATCATGAGCGGCGTGTTAAAAAACGAGTATTTAAAGAAAATCTTTGATGAAGTTATGGAGAGGGATCCCAATGAGCCGGAATTTCAACAGGCTGTCTTCGAGGTGCTGGAATCTCTGGAGCCGGTGGTGGAAAAACGGCCGGATATTGTGAAGACCAATGTTATCCGCCGCCTGGTAGAGCCGGAACGACTGATTATCTTCCGGGTGCCCTGGATGGACGACGCCGGCAATACGCGGGTAAACCGGGGTTTTCGGGTGCAATATAACAGTGCTATCGGTCCCTACAAAGGGGGCTTGCGTTTTCATCCTTCCGTTAATGCTTCGA
This sequence comes from Clostridia bacterium, assembly GCA_018434325.1. Taxonomy (GTDB): domain Bacteria; phylum Bacillota; class Peptococcia; order DRI-13; family UBA5745; genus WRMS01. Next base: position 140,492 of record JAHDPO010000013.1, read on the forward strand.
TTATTAAATTCCTGGGCTTTGAACAATGCTTCAAAAATTGCCTGACCACCATGCCCATGGGCGGCGGCAAAGGCGGTTCCGACTTTGATCCCAAAGGCAAATCCGAGAATGAAATTATGCGGTTTTGCCAAAGCTTTATGACGGAGCTGTACCGCCATGTGGGCCAGTTCACCGACGGCCCCGCCGGCGATATCGGCGTAGGCGCCCGGGAAATCGGCTATCTTTTTGGCCAGCACAAACGGATCACCAATGAGTTCAACGGCACCATGAGCGGCAAAGGTATCCCCTACGGCGGCTCTTTAGGCCGTAAATCCGCCACCGGTTACGGTTTATGCTACTTTACGGCCAATGCTCTGGCTGATAAGAATGACAGCTTTGCCGGTAAGACCGTCATCGTTTCCGGCTCCGGCAACGTGGCCATCTATGCCTGCGAGAAAGCCCAGGAGATGGGCGCGAAGGTAGTGGCCATGAGCGACTCCTGCGGCTACATCTACGACGAAAAGGGTATTGATGTTGAAATAATCAAATCCCTCAAAGAAGTAAAGCGCTGCCGGCTTTCCGAATACGCTCAGGAGGTTCCCGGTTCCGTCTATACGGAGGGCTGCTGCAATATTTGGAGCATTCCCTGCGATATCGCTTTGCCTTGCGCTACCCAGAATGAAATTGACATCAAAGCTGCCAAGCTACTGGTGGCAAACGGCTGCCAATGCGTGGCGGAAGGTTCCAACATGTCTTCCACCGCAGAAGCTGCTTACTACCTGATCGAGTCCGGCATTTTGTACGCTCCTTCCAAGGCGGCCAACGCCGGCGGCGTAGCTGTCTCCTGGCTGGAGATGAGCCAAAACTCTACCCGTCTGCCTTGGACGGAAGAAGAGATCGATGCCAAGCTCCAGAAGATCATGAAGGACATTTATACGAATGTTTCTACTGCGGCTAAAGAGTATGGCCTGGAAGGCAATTTTGTGGCCGGCGCCAATATCGCCAGCTTCCTCAAAATTGCTGAGGCCATGATGGCTCAAGGCTGCTGCTAAAGCTTACCCCCTCTTGGTCTTGCCGGCTGGAATACGTTTCAGCCGGTTTTTTTATGTGCCAAAAACAGCCGAGCATTTGCCCGCGTATTCACTGCCAGGCATCCGGGTTAGGGTTAGCATCCGGATGGAGCGGCCGGCATCTCAAGGGGGGAAGCTCTGCAATTCCGTTTATACCTGGCTCAGCCGCTGGACGGCCTCGTCTTCGGTGCCGACAAAGAAGACGTTGCAGCCGCTATTGCTCTCATAAATGAAGTCATGAAGCGGCTTGCTGGTATACTGCGAATAGTCGCCCACAATGGCGAGCTTCATTCGGTAGTTTACAAATTTCTGCAGAATTTCACCGGCAAGTCCGCTGCTTAAAATGAAAAACTCGTCGGCGACAGCGTCCTTTTCCACGACGACGCGTTTGCTGCCGTTGTCGTAATATATGGTGGCGATCAGATCCAGCGCCGATTGCACGTCGGTGATGAGCTTTTCCCCACTCTCTGCAATGGCGATCAAGACGCCTTTTTGTTCTGTCTTCCGTATATTCATAGTCGTTCACCCTTTTCGTTTATTGATAAACCAATTATATCATGCCCGCAAAAGCGGAAGCCAGGAACGTGAACCGAAAAGTTTTGCCGGAAAACCCGGGCCTGTGATAAAATAGCTCAAAAGGAGGCGTATGCATTGATCAGAATAAGCGATAAACAGCTATATAATATCATGGTGATCCTATTAAAAGGCGCCGGACTTACGGAAGAGCATTGCCGGCAGGTAGCGGATAATTTAATTCAGGCCGACTTGCGGGGGGTCAATACTCACGGCGTGATGCGGCTTCATTTATATCTCAACCGTCTTCATACGGGTGCGGCTAAAGCCCGGCCGGATATAAGGGTGCTGAAAGAACGGAAGGCTACGGCTTTGATCGACGGCGACAACGGCTTAGGCCAAATCAGCGGCCTGCGGGCCATGGAAATGGCTATCGAAAAGGCGGCGGTTTGCGGCATCGGCACGGTATCCGTGGTCAATGGCCATCATTTTGGAGCCGGAGCTTACTATGCCTGTCTGGCCGGCCAAAAAGATATGATCGGCATTGCCGTGACCAATACTCCGCCGTTGATGGCGCCCTGGGGCGGCCGTAAAGCCATGGTAGGCAATAATCCCTTTGCCGTCTACGTACCGGCAGGGAAGGAATATCCTATTTTGCTGGACATGGCTCTCAGTCAAGTAGCCCAGGGAAAAGTATCTATGGCCCTGACCAAGGGGGAGAAAATTCCTAAGGATTGGGCCCTGGACAGAGAAGGCGTACCCACCGATGATCCCCAAGAAGCGATGAAAGGCGTCCTGCTTTCTGCCGGCGGATATAAAGGCTACGGTCAGGCTGTGGTGATCGATATGCTGGCCGGTTTATTGGGCGGCGCCGGCGCCGGGCTGAATGTCTTCAGCATGATGGGGTATCCGGACAAGCCTCAGAATTCAGGCCAGCTTTATATGGCAATCGATATCGGCGCTTATCGGGACCCGGCGGAATTCAAAAAAGATGTGGACGATTATATACGGGCCATTAAAGCCAGTCCCAAAGCTAAGGGCGCGGCAGAGATCTTTTTGCCGGGAGAGCAGAGCTGGCGGCGGATGGAAGAAAACAAAGAGCAGGGTATTTTATTGCCGCAAGAACTCTTTAATGAATTGGCTTGCTCCGGTGACCGCTTTGGCGTGGATATTCGACCTTTGATCCCAACAGAGGAGAATAGCTGCCAATAACTTACAATAATACCCTTGACTTCCAAAAATATCCATATTATAATGGAACAAAGAGTAGAGCGGCCGCCTATTCAGCCATTAATCGAGGATGGGTATTTAAGGAGGGATGGGTCAGCATGACGAATATTACTTACGAGGTATTGGATAAGCTGGGGATTTTATCGGAGACGCCCCGGGGCTGGACGAAGGAGCTGCGGCTGATTAATTGGAATAACCGGGGGCCCAGGTACGATTTGCGGGAGTGGTCACCGGGAGATAAGAAGGCCAGCCGGGGCATTACCATGTCGCTAAAGGAGATGAGGATTCTCCAGGAAGCCTTAATGGAGATTGAACTGCCGGATCCGGAGGAAGAAGAGGAGCGGGAAGCGGGCGCCGAGGCGGGATTAGAGGCAAAAGCAACGGCCGGAGGACAAGCAAAAGCAACGGCAGAAGCGGAAGCGGAAGCAAACACAGAAGCGGAGAGCGGGTAAGCAGGCGGGATACTGCGGCCGCCGGCTGATCGGAGAACGCCTGTGGCTATAAATGAATTATCCTTTGACCGACATAAAAAAGCTGGAGTGCCGCTACACACTCCAGCTTCTTGCCTCTTTACTATTGATTGGATTCGTTTTTCTTTTCGGAAGTGCAGCCGGAGGCATAAGCACAGCCGGCGCAGCACCCGGAGCAGCCTCCGGAGCATGAGGCTTTCTTCTTTTGCCGTCTCATGTAAATCAGCACGGCAAGGACAATCAGCAACAGCCCCGCTGCCAAAAGCCAATCCACCGGATTCATACCGCCGGCCGCCGGACCAAAGATTCCAATCAGCTGATAGACGATGAAGGCGACTACCCAGGCGGTAGCGGTCTGAAAAGCCATGACGCCGATAGTTACGGCCATGGAGCCCATTTCCCGGCGAGTGGCGGCCATAGCGGCCACACAGGGCATGTAGAGCAGGGAGAAGCAGAGGAAAGCATAAGCGGAGGCTGGCGTAAACATCTGAGTCAGGCTTTGAGTGATATTGCTCTCGCTGGCGCCGGTGAGGATGGCCAAGGTGCTGATCATGGTTTCCTTAGCCATCAGGCCGGTGACTAAGGCCGTAGAAGCCCGCCAATCACCGAAGCCTAAGGGGGCAAATATGGGGGAAGCCAGCCGGCCCAGATCCGCCAGCAAACTCAGGTCATTGTCGGCTACCAGATTAAAACGAATATCAAAATTAGATAAAAACCAGATGATGATCGTGGCCAGGAAAATCACGGTAAAGGCTCTGGTGATAAAGTCCTTGGCCTTTTCCCACATATGGAGCACAACGGATTTAGCGTAGGGCATCCGGTACACCGGCAGCTCCATGACAAAAGGCACGGGGTTGCCGCTAAAAATAGTATGGCTCATGATCAGGCCCATGACGACCGCCACCAGGATACCCAGCAAGTAAAGGGATAAAAGCACCAGGGGCCGGTGGTCCACGAAGAAGGCGGCAGTAAAAACGGCGTAAACCGGCATTTTGGCGCTGCAGGAGATAAAAGGCGTCAGAATGATGGTCATTTTCCGGTCCCGCTCACTGGCCAGGGTCCTGGTGGACATGATGGCTGGTACAGAGCAGCCAAAGCCGATGAGCATCGGCACGAAGGAACGGCCGGATAAACCGATTTTGCGCAGCAGTTTGTCCATGACAAAGGCCACTCTGGCCATATAGCCGCTGTCTTCCAAAAGGGAGAGGAAGAAAAACAGCACCATGATATTGGGCAGGAAGGACAGGACACTGCCGACGCCGGCAAAAACGCCGTCAATCAGCAGGGAATGCATCCAGCCGGCCACTTGAGCTTCGGTGAGCCAGCCGTCGAAAGCAGCAGTGATGGCGTCGATGCCGGCCATCATCAGGTCACTGAGCCAGGCTCCGGCCACGTTGAAGGTCAGCCAGAACGTAGTCAGCATAATGGCAAGAAAAACGGGAAGGGCCAGGTATTTGTGGGTAAGAAGGTTATCGATCCTGTCGGAACGGACTCTTTCCGGGCTGCTGGAAGGCTTATTGACGGCTTGGCTTACCAAAGCCTCAATAAAATCATAGCGCATATCGGCTAAAGCAGCTTCCCGGTCGGTGCCCAGTTCTTTTTCCATCTCCTCCACAATATGCTCCATAATATGAAGATCCTGTTCCGGCAAGCCAAGGAGCTGACGCATGGGCTGGTCTCCTTCCACCAGCTTGGTGGCGGCAAAGCGAATAGGAATCTTCTGGGCCGTGGCCTTGAACTCCACCAGATGGCCGATAGAGTGGATGCATTTATGGAGCGGGCCTTTACAAAAATCGCGATATGGCTTGAGATTGCCGGCTTCCACAGTCTTGACGGCCCGGGCCACTAGCTCGTCTACGCCCTGATTTTTGCTGGCGACGATGGGTACCACCGGCAGGCCCAAAACTTCCTCCATTTTCTTGACATTGATGGAGCCGCCGCCTTTTTCCAGCTCGTCCATCATATTGAGAGCCAGAATAATGGGGATATTTAATTCCATCAGCTGCAAAGTTAAATAAAGATTGCGCTCGATATTGGTGGCGTCCACAATATTGATAATGCCGTCAGGCTTATCCTTGAGCAGGAAATCACGGGTTACCACCTCTTCGGCCGTGTAAGGAGAGAGGGAGTAGATGCCCGGCAAGTCAATGAGGAGCATATCTTTTTGTTTGCGGATCTTGCCCTCTTTTTTCTCAACGGTAACGCCGGGGAAATTGCCCACATGCTGATTAGAGCCGGTGAGCTGATTAAAAAGAGTGGTTTTGCCGCTGTTTTGATTGCCGATTAATGCAAAGATCATGAATTGGCCACCTCCACGGTGATGTTTGCCGCCTCATCCTTGCGCAGCGTAAGAGAATAACCCCGCAGAAACAACTCCAAAGGATCGCCGAGAGGAGCGGTTTTTCGTAAGGTTACTCTTGTTTTGGGAGTCAATCCCATATCCAGCAAGCGTCGGCGCAATACACCATGGCCGGCGATGGCAGTAATAACGGCGCTTTGTCCGATAGCCAGTTGATCTAAAGTCATGTTCTCCTCCGTTAATAAGCCATAATTGTTAGTCTATGCAAATTAATTTTATCCGTTATTGGGAAAAGTGCAAGAGGGAAGTTTTTGCACGGAGATTTTCAAACGCTGGAGATTTTCAAAATAAGTTCTTCTTCTAAACCGGCCGTCGAGACGTTATAATAGGAAGGCAGGATTTTTAAAGAAGGAGGAGGATGTTATTGCAGTCGATTTATGAATGGCTATCTTTTGCCGGGCAGGAAACGGCTTTATTCATCGTTGCCATGATCCCGCTGATCGAACTCAGAGGAGCGGTAATTTTGGGAGCGGCCCTCAATATGCCCTGGTACAAAGTGTTTATCATCAGCGTCATCGGCAATTTGCTGCCGATACCTTTTATCATACTGTTTATCAAACGCATACTATACATGTTAAAAAGGTTTCCGCTGTTTTCCGGCTTCATTCATTGGTATGAAGCCAGGCTGATCAAGCACAGCTTAAAATTTGAGAAGGTTTCTTTTTGGGCTCTGGCTATCTTTGTAGGCATCCCTTTGCCGGGCACCGGCGCCTGGACCGGCGGCGGCGTGGCGGCCTTGTTAAACATGAGACTGCGGGAAGCCTTCCCTGCCATCGCCATCGGCGTGGTGATCGCAGGTGTGATCATGACGGCGGCCGCTTATGGCCTGGCCGGCATGCTGAAGGTATTCCTTTGATTTTTTGTACAGACAGGCACTCAATAGAATCAAAAAGGCAGCGCTGTTGCAGTCGCTGCCTTTTATCGTCGTAAGATGGGCGGCTATATAATTTTTTGCCGCAAGCCTTATTTGATTTCGTAGGTCCAGCCAAAGGGATCAGGCAGCTTGCCCCATTGGATACCGGTGAGGGTATCGTAAAGCTTTTGGGCCACAGGACCGATTTTGCCGTCGCTTACTTGCAGTTTCTCACCGTGGATATTAAACAAACCGATGGGAGAGATGACGGCGGCGGTGCCGGTACCGAAGGCTTCCTCCAGGTCGCCGGATTTGGCGGCGTCTAAAAGCTCGTCGACGGAAATCTTACGCTCAGTGACGGTATAGCCCCAGGACTGCAAAAGCTGGATGGAGCTGTCTCTGGTGATGCCGGGCAAAACGCTGTCGCCCAATTCGGGGGCTACGATCTCGCCTTTGATCTTGAACATGACGTTCATGGTGCCGACTTCTTCGATATATTTCCGCTCGGCACCGTCCAGCCACAGCACCTGGGTATAGCCCAGCTCCTTGGCTTTCTTCTGGGCGATGAGGGAAGCGGCGTAATTGCCGCCGCATTTGGTGGAGCCGGTGCCGCCCTTGGCTGCCCGCACATATTCGTCTTCCACATAAATGCTGACGGGATTCAAGCCTTCTTTATAATAAGCACCTACGGGAGAGAGGATTACCATAAATTTAAAATAATCAGGCATCCGCACGCCGACATTGGACTGATCGGAATACATGAAGGGACGGATATATAAAGAAGTTCCTTCCGCTTGAGGCACCCAGGACTGATCCTGCTTGATCAGGCGGCAGATAGCCTCCACGAAATCATCCTCCGGCAGAACCGGCATGCAAAAGCGCTGGCCTGAACGGTTTAATCTCTGGGCATTGGCAAAGGGCCGGAACATCCGAATCTTGCCGTCGGGGCAAGTGTAGGCCTTCATGCCTTCAAAAATCTCTACGGCATAATGCAATACCATAGCGGAAGGGTCCATGCTGACAGGGCCGTAAGGGACGATACGGGCGTCGTGCCAACCTTTTTCTGTAGCGTAATCCATGATAAACATGTGGTCTGTGAAATATTCACCAAAGCCCAGATTGCTTTCATCGGGCTTTGCCTTAGGATTGATATTTTCGATAACGCGTATATCCATTGCCTGATGCCTCCTAATTACTTACAAGAATATTACTCCTATAATACCCCTTTAGCCGGGCAAAGAAAAGACTTTTTTCCCGCTTTTTTGTATACTTGCGTGCATACATGGATTTTTACAATGAAGAAGGGGCCTTGAAGGGTTGGCACTGCGGCAAACCTTTTCAAAAGCCCCTTATATTTATCTGCTTGTTTCCTGGATGGCGACGGCTGAAAAACTTATTTTTCTTCTTTGGCTTCCTCTGTGGTCTCTTTTTTGTCCATCATGGTGTAATTAAAAACGCAACGGTGCTGGCCGGGGGTGGTAAGGCATTCCGGGCGGTCCAGCTTCATGCCGAAGCCTTCGTAAAGCGGATAATCGATGGCGCAATACAAAGCGCCGATTTTCATGCCCTCTTCGCCGTACTGAGCCCAAGTCTCCTGCATGGGGCAGTAAGTGACGATGCCCTGCTCATCCCGGGCCCAATCGGGAGTGGCAAAATCCTTAATCTTCGCATAATTGGCTTTGCCCCAAGGCTCAATACCCTGCTCTTTGGCGTCTTTATGCATGGCTTCCACCCGGGAAGCCGCCATTTTATTGATAGCAGACAATACTGCCTCGGCGCCCTCTTTCTCGCCAAGGCGCTCGATCATTTCTTTGGCCATGAAATAATGCATTTCTGCCATCAGCTTAGATACTCTCATGGGAATAGGCTGACTGGATTTAATATCGCTCATTGGTTATCTGCCTCCTTTTCATTTAATATAGCCATAAACTCTTCGCCAGTCAAGGTCTCTTTGTCCAAAAGATACTGAGCCAGCTCGTTGAGCTTGCCGGCATTATCCTTCAAAATACCCAAGGCTTTGTCATGGGCTTTCCTGATGATGATCATAACCTCCTGATCCACTTGGGCCGCGGTGGTTTCCGAACAGGCTAAGGCCGTATCGCCGCCCAAATATTGATTGGTGACCGTTTCCAGAGCCATCATGCCAAAGGTATCGCTCATGCCGAAACGGGTGACCATGGCCCGGGCAAGCTTGGTGGACTGCTCAATGTCGTTGGCGGCGCCGGAGGTGACGGAGCCGAAGATCAGCTCTTCCGCCGCCCGGCCACCGGTAAGGGTCACGATTCTATTGAAGGCTTCCTCTTTGCTCATCAGGCGGCTTTCTTCTTCAGCCACCTGCATCGTATAGCCTAAAGCCCCGGAGGTGCGGGGAATGATGGTGATCTTGGTCACCGGCGCCGAATCTTTCTGTTTGGCGGCTACCAGGGCGTGGCCGATTTCGTGGTAGGCTACAATTTGCTTTTCTTTAGGCGAAACCACAGCGTTTTTGCGCTGATAGCCGGCTAATACCGTTTCCACCGCTTCTTCCAAATCAGCTTGCTCCACCTGATCCCGGTGCAGGCGCACCGCCCGCAGAGCCGCTTCGTTGATCATATTGGCCAAATCGGCGCCGGAAGCGCCGGCAGTGGCCCGGGCAATGGCGTTGAAGTTTACATTGGCGGCCAGATTAATTTTTTTGGCATGAACATTTAGGATAGCTTCCCGGCCGGCCAAGTCAGGCAGTTCCACCGGCACCCGCCGGTCAAAACGGCCCGGACGCAGCAAAGCCTTATCCAGAGAATCCGGCCGGTTGGTGGCCGCCAGAATGACAACGCCTTTTTTGCCGTCGAAGCCGTCCATTTCCGTCAGCAGCTGGTTCAGTGTCTGCTCTCTTTCGTCGTTGCCGCCGAGGCCGGACGCATTATCACGGCGTTTGCCGATGGTGTCGATTTCATCGATAAATACGATACAGGGAGCTTTTTCATTGGCTTGCTTGAAAAGATCCCTGACCTTGGCTGCGCCCATGCCCACAAACATCTCCACAAATTCTGAGCCGGAAATGGAAAAGAAGGGCACATTAGCCTCACCGGCGGCAGCTTGAGCCAGCAGCGTTTTGCCCGTGCCGGGAGGCCCTACCAGCAGAGCGCCTTTGGGCAAGGTAGCGCCGATTTTTGTGTATTTTTCGGGGGCATGGAGAAAATCCACGATTTCCTTAAGAGCCTCTTTGGCTTCATCCTGGCCCGCCACATCGGCGAAGGTTTTGCCGGTTTGGGCAGGCACATAGACCCGGGCGTTGCTCTTGCCGAAGGACATAAAATTGCCGGCGCCGGCCCCCATTTTTTTCACCATGTAGCGGGAAAGGAATTGCCCCAGCGCAATGAAAATAGCCAGCGTCAGCACCCAGCTGACCAGGGGAGACATCTGCTTCGGCAGAATTTGCTTGGATTCGGCGCCGGAGGCCAGCAGCCGGTCCACCAGGCCGGGGTCGTTCATGGGCACGGTGACGTAAGTGGTATCGTCCTTATTGGAGCGGAAAGCGATTTTTGTTGCGGTCACTTCGACTTCAGAGACCTGTTTTTGGGTCAGCATATTGACGAAGGTGGTATAGGCCACGTTTTCCACCACCGGTTTATTAAATAAAGGCATGATAAAAATATTAAACAAAAGCCAAATCAGCATGGCAATACCGTAATAGTAAAGCAACGGCTGAGAAGGTTTTTTATGTTCTTTCATTAAGATTGCCCTCCTTTGTCAAATTTTTGACGAGCCTTTATAGTATGCTCCGTCAAGCCTCAAAACTATTGATTATCTAAGATAAACAATATAAAATATAATAATGTTTGTCAATAAAGCCAGGGCGAAGGTCTGATGAACATTGGGTGAACAATCACAAAGGATGGAGAGAGAATGACCGGTCACAAGAAAATAAAACAGGAGCGGCGGCTTCTGGAGCTGCCGACGGGCCCTGTGGAATATACGCTTAGCTGGAAAGCCGTTAAAAGAATCAATTTACGGGTTGGTCGGCAGGGCGAGGTCAGCGTATCCCTGCCCCTGCGGCTGCCGGCAGCCAGAGCCGATGCTTTCATCCGTGAAAAAGCCGCTTGGCTGGATCAGGTCTGGCTGAAGCAAAAGCAGCGGCAAGAAGCTCAAAAGGATAATTTTACCGGGCCGGAGCCCTGGGCCGGGCTTACGGCCAAGGAAAGAAAAGCCCGGGCGCAGGCTTGTCTGCCGCTTTTTGAAGAAGTTTGCCGCCGCTGGCTGCCTTTTTTCAAGCCCTGGCAGGTGCCGATGCCTCAAATCAAAGTTCGGCTGATGAAAAGCCGCTGGGGCAGCTGCCATCATAAGAAAGGGGTGATCACTTTAAATACCATGCTGGCCCAAGCCCCTTTAGCCTGCCTGGAATACGTCGTCGTCCATGAACTGGCTCATTTTGTGATACCCAATCATTCCCAATCCTTCCATGAAGTGATGGCTAGAGTGATGCCGGACTACCAGGCCCGCAGAAAACTATTAACTGACGCTAACATCCTGGCGGCCATGTGAAAAATCGGACAAAAAAAATAAAAAGTTTGCAGGATTTTATTCCTGTTTTGTAGAATGTAAAACGTCAAAATATTTATCATCAAATGCGGAATCGAGGTGTCTATGCCCCTGATTTTATTTTTATTATGGATATTGTTAAACGGCAGGGTAACCGCTGATGTAATAGCAAGCGGTATAGCGGTCGCCTTTTTGGCATGCCTTTTTTGCCGTAAATATATGGGTTATCATTGGCAAAAAGATCGAATCATGATGAAAAAGGCCGGCAAACTGGCCCGGTATACGCTGACGCTGGTCTGGGAGATGATCCTTGCCAATATTCAGGTGATCAAGCTGGTCTTATCACCGCGGATCAACATACGCCCTTGTATCATTCATTTTCAGCCGCCGATTAAATCTACCTTCGCCAGGGTGCTTTTGGCCAATTCCATTACGCTGACCCCCGGCACCATCACCGGCATCCTGACGGATAAGGGGTACAGCGTCCACGCCCTGACGCCGGAAATTGCCAAGAGTGTGGAGGATTCCATATTCATTCGCTTAGCCAGAGAATTGGAGGATGAAGACTGATGGGCTTTTTATCTGCCGCCAACCGGCATCTTCTGCTTTTCTCGTTGATTTTTTTAAGCATTACCCTTGGTTTTTGTTTGCTGCGGGGTATTTTAGGCCCTAAGTTTACCGACCGGGTGGTAGCCGTCAATATGATCGGCACAAAAACCATTTTGCTGATCGCCGCCTTGGCCTTGCTTTTGAGAGAACCCTATCTGCTGGATGTTTGCCTGATTTACGCCCTGATCAGCTTTTTATCGGTGGTAGTCCTTTCAAAAACTTACATGACGGCTTACAACCGCAAGCAGGCTGCTCAAAAGCCCTGTACAGCCCTGGCCGCCGACAGCGCGGCGGAGTCCGGATCTTCCCCTGACGCCGGCAAAAGCAGCGGAGGGGCCGTATGATCAGAATGATATTGGCTGCCATATTGATTGGAGCCGGCCTTTTCGTATTGGCCGTGGCTACTTTAGGGATCTTCCGCTTTCACTATGTATTAAATAGGATTCACGTAGCCGCTAAATGCGATACTTTGGGGGCCATGCTGTTTTTGTCGGGATTAGCTGTGCTGGAGGGCTTTAGCTTTTCCACACTTAAGCTTATTCTCATTATAGTTTTTCTTTGGTTTACCAATCCGGTAGCCAGCCATTTAGTTACCAGGGTGGAGTTTCAGACGGCGGCGGAGCTGGAGGATGAGTGCAAGGTTATCTGCAGCGGCGGGGAAAGAGAGGGCCAATGATTTTTTTTGAGATACTGCTTTTGGTTTTTCTTATTGTTTGCGCCGTTGCCGTAGCTCTTACCCGTCAGCTTTGGCAGGCCATCATTATTTTTATGAGCTATTCTCTGGTGATGTCCGTGGTCTGGGTGTTTTTGCAGGCGCCGGATCTGGCCGTCACCGAGGCAGCCGTAGGCGCGGGGATTACCAGTATCCTGTTTTATCTGGCTTTAAAGCGGATCAATGCCATGCAGGAAGGCAAAAAAGGAGGCAAAAGCAAATAATGCAATTAAGCTCTGTTGAATTAAAGCTTTTGCGGCGCTTCCGTAAGATTTATACAATAATTGCTTTTTTAGTCAGCCTGGCTATGGCCGCCGTATTACTGCTGACGGTATTTAACTTGCCGGCCTTCGGCAAAGCAGGCAATCCCGCGGAAAACGAAGTAATCGGCCGCTATATCGGCAAGGGTTTGGAAGAAACGGGGGCTGTCAATATTGTGGCGGCGGTGATTCTTGATTACCGGGCTTTCGATACTTTGGGTGAGACATTGGTGCTTTTTTCGGCTCTGGTTGCCGTAATAATGCTTCTCAAAGATGAGCCGGGCGTATTCACCCGCCGCTACCGGGAGCGCAGCCAATTCGAGCCGGAAAAAGATCAGATCTTTCGTTCAGTGGCTGCCCTGCTGATCCCTTGCTTACTGGTGTTCAGTATATACATCATAGTAAATGGTCATTTGTCCGCCGGCGGCGGCTTTGCCGGCGGCGCTATTTTGGGAGCTACCTTTATTTTGTACAACATAGCTTACGGCATAGAAAAAGCCCGCAGGTTTCTCAATGAGAAGAGTTTTCTCCGCTTCATTACGGCCGCTCTTTTGTTTTACTGCATAGCCAAGGGATATTCTTTTTTCACCGGCGGTAACCATCTGCCTTCCGTTATACCTTTGGGTTTGCCCGGCAGCATTTTTAGCGGCGGCCTGATCCTGCCCCTCAATATTACGGTAGGCATAGTCGTTGCTTGCGTAGTCTACGGCGCCTTTTGCCTGTTTAACCGGGGAGGCTTATGATGGAGTTTCATTTGTTTACGAATTATGTGGAGATAGCGGCGGTAATTCTGTTTTCCGTCGGTTTTACGACCTTGCTTTTCCATCAAAACCTGATGAAGAAGATCATCGGCTTCAATATCATGGATACGGCCATCTTTTTATTCTTGGCGGCCAAGGGCTATATTGCCGGCAGAATGGCGCCAATCCTGGTAGAGGGGGCTAACGACCCTGCCCTTTATATCAATCCGGTGCCCAGCGCCCTTGTGCTTACGGGCATCGTGGTGTCCGTAAGCGTTACGGCCTTTGCCCTGGCTTTAGTGCTGCGTTTATACGAAAGATACGGTACTCTCCATTTGGATGAGATTTTATATTTGACCCGAGGGGAGCACGACTGATTGGCTTTAGCCCACAATATTCCTTTTATCAGCATTATGATAACCATACTGGCTGCTGTGACTTCTCTGTTGGCAGACAAAAACAGGGCGGCCAGGCTGTGCATTGGAGCGCTCACCGTAGTGGCCTTTTTATCCGCCATATTATTTGCTTATCTTTGGCAGACGGGGACCAGCTTCACGTTTTCTATGGGCCATTTTCCGGCCCCCTGGGGCAACGAGCTGCAGGCCGGCCTCTTTGAAGCCTTAATGGCCCTTACGTTTACCGTGGTGATGATTCTATCTCTGGTGGCAGGCAGAGAGCGGGTAGTGGCGGATATTGCCCCATCCCGGCAGGGAATGTATTATTTGCTCTGCAGCCTGCTGACTTGCTCTTTGCTGGCCTTGATTTATACCAATGATATTTTTACGGCCTATGTTTTCGTGGAAATCAATACGCTGGCGGCCTGCGGCATCGTGGCTGCCAAGGATACAGGTGAGACCATCACTGCCACCATCCGCTATCTGGTGATGAGCCTGCTGGGCTCCGGCTTGATTCTCATTGCCGTTTCCTTGCTTTATGCCATTACCGGCCATCTGCTGATGAATGATCTGCTCAGCAGCATGACTGAGCTGGCGGCTTCCGGCGATTATGCCATGCCTTGTATGGTGATCATGCTTTTTCTTGCCATCGGCCTGGCTATTAAGAGCGCCCTTTTTCCATTTCATACCTGGCTGCCTTCGGCTCACGGCTCGGCTACGGCGGCTTCCAGCGCCATTTTGTCCGGCATCGTGCTCAAGGGCTATATTATTCTTCTGCTGAAAATCTTTTACCGGGTCTTCGGCCTGTCCTTTGCCCGGGATTTAAGGGTGGCAGACCTGCTTTTCGTCTTTGGTCTTTTAGGTATGATTATGGGCAGCGTTTTTGCCGTTAGGGAGAAAAATTTAAAGCATATGCTGGCTTATTCTTCGGTAGCTCAAGTGGGCTATATCTTTATGGGCATCGGCCTCAGTACCGACATCGGTATGGTGGCGGCCTGCTTTCATATCCTGGCCCATGCCATAACGAAGCCTTTGCTCTTTTTGGCTGCCGACGGTCTGATGGACGTATCCGGTCACAGCAAAAATATTTTTAATATGCAGGGAGCCGCCCGCCGCAATATTTTAGCCGGTATAGCCTTTACCATAGGCGCTTTATCGATGATCGGCATCCCCATGTTTTCCGGCTTCGTTTCGAAGTTTTATTTTGTCCAGGGATCCTTTCAAAATCCCGATAAAATGCTGGTTACCTTGATTGTTCTGGCCCTCAGCACCGTGCTGAATGCCATGTATTATCTGCCGGTATTGGTAACCCTCTATCTTAGCAATGACGAGCAGTCTCCTCATCGCCACAGGCAGTCGGCCAATTCCCGCAATTATCAAAGCGTCATGATTATTTTTATCCTGTTGAATTTTATTTTAGGTATGTTCTATGAGCCGGTGATCAAGGCTTTGGAGCAAGGTTTGTTGATGCTAGGAGGTGCCCATTGATCAATGAAACAATGATACTGGCTTTATCCCCCTTGCTGCCCTTTGGGGCGGCGCTGCTGCTGCCTTTTTTAAAGTTAGAAAAAAAGAATTACAAATTGATGTATACGCTGGGCGTCACCTTCTGCAATTTACTGATAGCATTTTATATTGTCAGGCATTTGCAGGGACGATCTCTGGTTTTGTTCAAGATTACCGAAAACATGCCCATCCTGCTGCGGGCCGACGGACTATCGGCGCTATACCTGCTTTTGGCTTCCTTCCTTTGGCTGGGAGTTACGTTGTACTCTCATGGCTATATTGCCCATGACCGCTTTGAAAACCGTTATTATGCCTTTTTGACCGCGGTTTTAGGATCGCTGATGGGCTTGGGCTTGTCCGGCAATATTATTACTTTTTATCTGTTTTACGAACTGATGACTTTTCTAGCCTTTCCCCTGATTTGTCACGAGATGACTGAGGAGCCGGTAAAAGCCGCTATCACCTTTTTGATTTACTCCATATTCGGAGCTACCCTGGTGCTGGTCGGTATCGCTTTATTGAACGGCTTGGGGGATATTGCGCTATTTAGCCCCGGCGGCATACTGGAGCCGGCGGCTTTAGAAAAAAGCACTTATCTTATCATTGCGGTGATGCTGATGCTGTTTGGCTTCGGCTGCAAGGCAGGCATGTTTCCTTTGCAGGCCTGGCTGCCGATTGCCCATCCGGCGGCGCCGGCGCCCATCAGCGCCGTGCTTTCGGCTTTGATTACCAAAGCCGGCGTTCTTGGCGTCATCCGGGTGATTTATTATATGGTGGGACCGGCCTACCTGAGGGGCACCTGGCTGCATAGCTTCTGGCTGGCCATTACCCTGCTTACGGTATTTTTGGGATCGATGCTGGCTTTTCGGGAGCCCTTGCTGAAAAAACGCCTGGCTTATTCCAGTGTCAGCCAGCTTTCCTATATCTTATTTGGTTTGGCAGTGCTTGAACCTACAGGCTTCACCGGCGCTTTATTGCAGATGGTGTCCCATGCCTTTGCCAAGCTGGTGCTTTTCCTTTGTGTAGGAGCAATCATTCATCAGGCTCATTTTCATCATGTGGGAGAATTGAAGGGCATCGGCAAGAAAATGCCGGTGGTCATGTGGTGCTTCACCTTGTCCTCCCTTTCGCTGATCGGCATTCCGCCTTTAGGCGGCTTTCTCAGCAAATGGCATCTGATTGCAGGAGCCCTGAACGCCGATATCGGTATTTTTTCCTGGCTGGGACCGGTAGTGCTGCTGGTCAGCGCTTTCCTCACTGCCGGTTATCTGCTGCCTATTATAATCGACGCCTTTTTTCCCGGCGCCGATTATGACTACAACAACCTGACCAATCTTGATCCCGGCTGGCAGATGAAAGGACCTTTAGTCGTTTTCGCCGCCTTCGCCCTTTTTCAAGCCAGTTTGCCTTCCCGCCTGGTCAGCTTTATTGCGGCTATGGCCGGCGGCTTGATGGGGGTGTAGCGTCTTTGAACTCTACTTTGATGCTGATCCTGCCCATTTTGATCCCGATTATTTGCGGCGGCAGCATGGCTTTTATCAATTTTGATGATGAACGAAAGCGTAATATTTACGTATTCTATATCGTTGTTATTACGTCATTTTTCACCTTTGCCGTCAACTTTTGGGGCCCCGACGCCCCCATCACCTTTGTAGGCTTTGGATCAAAAATGGCGATTGCTTTCAAAGTGGACGGCCTGGGCCGCCTGTTTAGCTCCATGGTGGCTATTCTTTGGCCCCTGGCCACGGTCTACGCCTTTGAATATATGGAGCATGAAGGCAATGAAAAAAGATTTTACGCCTTTTATACCGTTACGTATGGCGTTACCCTGGCGATTTCTTATGCCGCTAACTTTTTGACCATGTACCTGTTTTACGAAATGCTGACCCTGGTGACCTTGCCGCTGGTGATTCATTCCATGAGCCAGCAGGCCTTTGCTGCCGGCAGAAAATATATTTCCTATTCTATTGGCGGCGCCACACTGGTATTTATTTGCCTCGTCTTTATTGCCAGCTATGGGGACACTTTAGACTTCCGTTTAGGCGGCGTTTTTTCCGCCGATATCATAGCCAATTACGGCGGGCTGCTTTTGCAGGTTTTCACCATGGCCTTTATTGGCTTAAGCGTTAAGGCGGCCTTGTTTCCCTTTCATGGCTGGCTGCCCTCGGCAACGGTAGCTCCGACAACCGTAACGGCGCTGCTTCATGCCGTAGCGGTGGTCAAGGCCGGCGCTTTTGCCACCATGCGGCTGACTTACTATATTTTCGGTACGGAGCTGCTGTGGGGTACCTGGGCCCAGCAGACGGTAATGGCTTTGACGCTGATTACTATTTTGTACGGCTCCGCCCGGGCCTGGTACACCAGCCATTTCAAGCGGCGTTTGGCGTATTCCACCGTCAGCCAGCTCTCCTATGTGCTTTTTGGCGTTACACTGATGACGCCGGAGGGTTTGGCGGCCGCCATGATGTATATGGTAGCCCACGGCTTCATCAAGATCCTGCTCTTTTATTGCTGCGGCGCCGTCAATATCATGGCCCACCGTTATGATGTCCGGGAGCTGGAGGGCTTAGGCCGTTATATGCCGTTGACTTTTGGTGCCTTTACCGTAGGCGCTTTGGCTTTGATTGGTTTGCCGCCTACCGCCGGCTTTGTGGCAAAACTACAGCTGCTGACGGCCCTGGCTCAAAGCGGCAGCGGCCTGGCTTTAGGAGGCATCGCCGTTTTCATTTTATCTATGCTGCTGACGGCGGCTTACTTGTTTGCCGTGATCAGGGCTGCTTATTTTCCCAAAACAAAAGAAGCTTTTCCGGAAGGAGAGCGTGTCCCTAAAGATCCGGGGGCCAGCATGCTCCTGCCTTTAGGAGCGCTGGCTGTTATGGTGGTTATGATAGGAATGGCCAGCCGGCCTTTAGTGGAATGGATTACTTTGGTCAGTCAAGGATTAAGATGAGGAGGATGGCATGACAGGTAATCTGTCTTTGTTTTTATTAATCATATGGCCGGCAGCCGGCGCCTTGCTGGCTTTTTGGCTGGGCCGCCGCAATAAGAGAAGGCGGGATTATTTTTCCATGCTGGTTGCCTTTTTGGAGCTGGCTCTTGCCTTATTTGTCTTAACCGAGGCCGGCCAGGGAGCCGTTTTTTTCCGCTGGGATTCTTTCGGCGGTTTTGGCCTGGAGCTAAAAAGTGATGGACTCCGGGGTATTTACTGTGTCGTTACTTCCTTCATGTGGCTGACCACCTTAATGTTTTCCCGGGAATATTTTCATCATTACCGCAACAGAAACCGCTATCATTTTTTCACTCTTTTGACCCTGTCTTTTACCATCGGCGTCTTTTTGTCTGCCGATCTGGTGACCACCTTTCTCTTTTTTGAGATGATGTCCTTCACTTCTTTGGTCATGGTGATCAACAACGAAAAGCCGCCGGCTATAGCGGCGGCAAAGCTCTATATTTTTATGGCTCTGGGCTGCGGTCTCGTTATGCTTCTGGGCATCCAGATGCTGGCTGAGCTTATGGGCACAGTAAATTTTGACGAGCTTTTTACGTTGTGCAGCGCCATGGCTGACAAAAGCAGCCTTTTCTTGCCGGCGCTTTTGATGCTCGTAGGCTTCGGCGCTAAAGCCGGTATGTTTCCCCTGCACATCTGGCTGCCGGAAGCTCATCCCGTGGCTCCCGCACCGGCCAGCGCCCTGCTTTCCGGAGTGCTGACGAAAGCCGGCGTCCTGGGTGTATTGGCCATAACCACCAATTTGTTTTACCATGACGGCGGTTGGGGTTTGCTGATTCTGGCGCTGGGCACGATTACCATGGTGCTGGGAGCAGTGCTGGGCCTCTTTACTATGGATCTGAAAAGGATTTTAGCCTGCTCCTCCGTATCCCAGATCGGTTTTATTCTGGTAGGGACAGGCATGCAGGGCCTGCTGGGCCACCATAACGCCTTGGCCGTAAGAGGCACCTTCCTGCATATGATCAATCATTCTCTGATCAAGCTGGCTCTCTTCTTAGTGGCCGGCGCCATCAACATCAACATCCATGAGCTGAACCTCAACAAGATCCGGGGCTTTGGCCGGGGTAAGCCGATTCTGCATTTTGTGTTTTTAATGGGGGCCCTGAGCATTATGGGTATTCCCTTAAGCAGCGGCTATATCAGCAAGACGCTGCTCCACGAAAGCATCGTCGAGTATATTCATTTGCTGGAAGGGCTGGGCCAGAGCACTTTGTTTTATCAAGGGGTGGAATGGCTGTTCTTGCTAACCGGCGGCTTCACCGTCGCCTATATGTTGAAGATTTACCTGGCCCTGTTCTGGGAAACCAACGAAGGCCATCAGGAAGAGTTTGACGCCTTTGACCATCATTATTTGCGGCGAAAGAGCAACGTGGCTTTAGTGGCCTCGGCGGCTCCTCTGCCGGTATTGGGTCTTCTTCCTTATCAGACCATGAATCCCTTGGCTGATTTAGGCCAAAGCTTTATGCATGGGCACAGTCCCGACCATGCCGTCCATTACTTTGCCTGGATCAACCTTCAGGGCGCTGTTTACTCCATCCTGATCGGCCTGCTGATCTATTTCTTCTTTGTCCGCAAGGTGCTGATGGGCCGGCTGCCGCTTGGCGAAGGAGCCGGAGTTGGGGCTAAGGCCGGTGCTAAGGCTGGAGCCGGCGGCAGGCAAAGGGGCTATCTTAACCGCTGGCCGCAGTGGCTGGATTTAAATCAGAGGCTGTATCAGCCTTTATTCGGGCGAATATTACCCGGCTTGGGCCACTTTTTAGCTAAAGGCATTTATATAGCGGCGGAAAAAGGCTTTGACGTGATGCTGGCTCTGTCTGTGTCCGCAGGCATCATCCTGGCCGGCAAAGTCCATCACCTTGCCGCCTTGAGCTTTGGAGGCGGCCTGGCCCTGCTGTTGACAGGTGGGCTGACCGCCGGCCGGTTGATTTACGGTATTACCCAAAAGGGCATCGATGACGTGATTACCCAGGGCGATCAGCTGATCCGCCGGTTCTTTGCGGCGGTGGACCGGGCTGCCGCTGCCTACCATGAGGCGGTAAGCCGCCGGGTTGATCAGCATTCGGAGTTTACCTTCAGCTCCATTCCCAAGGAACGCAAGGAAGAATACGATACCTGGCGGGGCATCAACAGCAGTTTATCCTACAGCTTGCTGCTTTTTGGCATCGGTTTGCTGGCAGCCATGATCTTTTTGCTAAGCCGCTGGTAAGCTTGAGGTTTCAGGCAAGTTTTCCTTTTAAATGGGCTATGGATGAGTTATAATAGGAATGAATCGCTGTAATATAAGCAAAGTACAAGAGGAGGCTGAGCATTATGCCAAGAATTTATGTGGAGTGGTTTCCCCGGTCAAAAGATATACAGGACGCTTTGGCGAAGAAAATCACGGAGGATGTGGTAGAAATCGTCGGCGTAGAGGCAGATTCCGTACAGATCGTCTTCAAGGAAAATCCTAAGGAAAACGTTTATAAAGCCGGCATTTCTGCTACGATAAAGTTTTAAGGCAATAGGGGGGAGCTTTTAAAGCTCCTCTCTTTTTTATTAGCGGAGAATGGGCAATAATATCGTTGACAAAGACATGTCCTGATGATAAGGTAAATTTGTCGTTATGATAATTATTCATAACGAATAAAAGGATTTAAAAGATAAAGGGGAAGACCATGGGATTTTTATCGGAATGCACCTCAGGCGGCTGCGGCGCTAAAATCGGCCCCGGCGAATTGGCGGAATTATTGAAAGGTGTGCCCGGCTTTGGCGGTATGATGGACCCGAAGCTGCTGGTGGGCTTTGCATCCGCCGATGATGCCGCAGTATACCAAATTACGCCGGATTTGGCCTTAGTATCCACTGTGGATTTTTTTTCACCGATGATCGATGATCCTTATCAATTCGGAGAGATCGCTGCTGCCAATGCGTTAAGCGATATTTATGCCATGGGGGCTGCGCCTCTTTTTGCCTTAAACTTGGTCTGCTTTCCTCAAAAGATGGATAAGGGAATCCTGAAGGCTATTCTGGCCGGCGGGGCGGCTAAGGTCAAGGAAGCAGGGGCGGTAATTGCCGGCGGTCACTCCATTTATGATCACGAGCCGAAGTATGGCTTGGCGGTTACCGGCCAGGTTCATCCCGGCAAAATTTTGCGTAATGACAGCTGCCGGGAAGGCGATTGTCTGATTCTCACCAAGCCTTTAGGGGTAGGGTTGGTGACGTCCGCTGCCCGGGCGGGCTTGGCTGAACCTCGGATTTACGAGGCGGCTCTGGCTTCCATGACCCGGCTGAACCGCTATGCTGCCGAAAAAATGAAGGATTTTCCCGTCAGCGCCTGTACCGATATCACGGGCTTCGGCTTATTGGTTCACGGCATGGAAATGGCCGGCCCAAACCATACTTTGGTCATTGACACGGACTCTTTGCCCCTTTTGCCGGGCGCTTATGATTTTGCCGCCGATTATTATGCCACCGCTGCCGGGCAGCGTAATTTTAATTATTTCGGGGACAAGTTTATCTTGGAAGATATTTCCCCGGCAATAAAGGAAATCCTTTTCGATCCTCAAACTTCCGGCGGCCTGCTGATCAGTGTGCCGGCCGATAAAGCGCAAGCTCTTTGCGACGCCATCTGCCAAGATGACCCCCAAGCCAGGATCATCGGTCAGGTGGTGGCCAGAGAAGACAGGCCTGCGGCCTCAACCTGCTATCCGGAGAAAGCGGGGGGCGCAGGTGTTCCGATAATTTTAGTATAATATTGGGGCGCAGATGGGCCTATGGCCTCAATCTGCTATCCTACGGACACAATCCGCTATCCGAGGAGACTAAGCACGCGGATGTTCCGTAGATATTGGGGCGCAGATGTCGGTTATTTTAGTCTGATATTAGCGTATTTTAGCGTACGTGACCGATAAAGGAGGATGGATCTATGATTAATGTGATTGGTAAGCCTTGTCCCATACCGGTGATCGAAGCCAAGAAAGCTTTGCGTCTGGCAGCCCCGGGGGAGCAGGTACGGATTCTTGTCGATAATGACGTAGCCCGGCAAAACCTTCAGAAAATGGCGGAGGGTATGGGCTGCGGTTTCAGCTATGGGCCGGCGGCGGGAGAAGGCCAGGACAATATCGAGGTTGTCATCACCGCGGCGGCCGAAGCCGGCAAAAACGGCGGCGCTGCCGGCAGCGCTATCAGCGGCGAGTCCGCCGATGCGGTATTGGAGGCTGCCCGGCGGCTGCAGGATGAAGAGGGCAAGGGCCTGGTGGTGGCCATCGGCAGCGAATGCATGGGCCGGGGTGAGGATGAACTGGGCCGTTCTCTGATGAAAGCCTTCATCTATTCGCTGACGGAGCTGGATGCGGCGCCGGAATACCTTTTATTTTTCAACAGCGGCGTTAAGCTGGCTCTGGAAGGAGCCGGCACCCTGGCGGATCTCCGCACTCTGGCGGATAAAGGCGTCAATATCAACAGCTGCGGCGCTTGTCTCAACTATTATGGTCTCACCGAAAAATTGGCCATCGGCAATATCACCAACATGTATGCCATTACTACGACCATGTCCCAGGCCCGGCGGCTGATTAATCTCAGCTGATCCCGGTTTGCTTATTTTCCATTAGTCTCCCTTACCACGGCAGCCGTTTTTACGGAGAAAGGATTGCTATGCCCCGACTTACGGATATTCTCCAATTCCCGCAGGGGGAAGTCGTCACTATCGTAGGCAGCGGCGGCAAGACCTCCCTGATGTGGCTTTTGGCGGCGGCTCATAGACAAGCTAAGGTTTTCGTCACTACAACCACCAAGATTCGGCGGCCCGATGCCTGGCAATATGAAGATTTCCGCAATAATGAAACGTTGCCGCAGCTGCCTTTTGGCCAGGGGATCACTCTGGCCGGCGACGAGATTGCCGGCAGTGAAGGAAAGCTTGGCATCTTGCTGCCTGAGGTTTTCGAGGCAGCTCTGCCGTATTTTGACTATACGTTCATTGAAGGCGACGGTTCCCGCAATCTGCCGCTGAAAGGCTGGGCGAAGCAGGAACCGGTGGTGCCGCAAGCGACTACCTGCACCATAGGCGTTGTCACCTTGTGGCCTCTGGGGCATAAAATTAATGAGGAAATCGTACACCGCTTACCCTTGTTTTCGGAAATCAGCGGCGCTGCTGAAGGAGATGTTCTGACTTTGGAACATATCGCTGCTGCTATCGCTCATCCCTTGGGTCTGTTCAAGGGTAGCAGGGGCCGCAAGATACTTTACATCAATCAGGTGGAGAATTGGCTGGCGGAAAATCAGGCGCTCAAACTTTTGACGGCGCTGAGGCCGGCTTTTGTGCAGGAACTTTCTCTGGTCACCGCCGGCAGCGTCCGGCGCAATGAAGGTCATATTTTATGGCAAATGGGCAAAGGGGAGAATCGCTATGGGCGGTAAAGATAACAAAAAAATAACGGCTGTGCTGCGGGGAGGCGGCGATCTGGCTACCGGCGTGGCGCAGAAGCTATGGCGTACCGGCTTTCAGCTGATCATCCTGGAGACGCCGGCGCCCACCACCATCCGACGGACAGTGGCTCTCAGTAGCGCCATGGCGGAAGGCGTTTACCAGGTGGAGGATATGACGGCCCGGCGGATCAAATCGCCGGCGGAGCGCTATGAGCTCTGGCAAAAAGGTGAAATACCGATATTGGCAGATCCCCGAGCCAGCGCATTGTGGGAAATCAAGCCTGATGTATTGATCGACGCCATCATAGCCAAAAAGAATTTAGGCACTTACCGCACGATGGCTCCTTTGACCATCGCCTTAGGTCCCGGTTTTTCGGCGCCGAAGGATGTGGATGTGGTTATTGAGACCATGCGGGGCCACAATCTGGGTCGCCTGATTACCGAGGGAGAGCCCCAGGCCAATACGGGTGTACCGGGGGAGCTGGGGGGAAAAACAGCGGAGCGGGTAATCCATACGCCGGCAGCCGGTATTGTCCGCCATCTGAGCCAAATCGGCCGGCAGGTGGAAAAAGGCGAACCTCTGTTTTATCTGGAAGATCTCGTTTTTCCCGATGATCCCGCTAAAAGGATTATTGTGACATCACCGTTGCAAGGCACCCTGCGGGGGTTGATTGCCGAAGGCCTTGAGGTTCCCAAAGGCCTGAAATGCGCCGATGTGGACCCCCGGCCGCCCCAGGAAGTAGATTGCTATACGATTTCCGATAAAGCCCGCTGTTTGGGAGGGGCTGTGCTGGAAGCCTGCCTTTATTTGAAAAAAGATTAAAGTCTAATACTCAAAATAAGACCTGCCGCTATGGCAGGTTTTTCTCTTTTGGGGATTAAAAAAACATTTTAATCGCATAATAGCATAAGCAGCGAACACTGAAGCAAAGCATTGAGGAGGCGACAAAGGTGGAATACAACACGGAAGATTATTTAAAAAAGGCTCTGCTGGAAGCCCAGGAAAGGGTCAGGGATTATATGCTTTATTCGGACAAAATCGAGGATGAAGAGCTCAGCGCTTTTTTTGCCGACTACGCCGAAAACGAAGGCCATCAAGCCCGCAAGCTCCAGGAATATCTCAAAGGCTTACAGTAATCCTACAAATGATAGCCGTAATGCAAAAGCCCCGCCCTCGCTGTGACAGCGAAGGCGGGGCTTTTTGAGTTGCCTGAGTTGTTGGAAGAAATATCTCGAAGATGTGCCCGGTGAGCGATTATACTAATCTGCAATTAAAAACCTTTAGTTTTTAATTTGTCGCACAGAGTGCGGCAGTGGGCTTTGCCCACGCAGAATAGTATTACTGTCCAGCCATTCTCTTGTAGTTGGCCAGACGGGCTTTAGCATCGGCAGCAGACTGCTCAAAGAGCTTTTCTGCCACTTCCGGATACTGCTTCTTCAAGGAAGAATAACGGACTTCGCCTTCCAGGAAGGCCTTGTAGTCCAGAGTAGGTTCTTTGCTGTCCAGGATGAAGGGGTTCTTGCCTTCTTCAGCCAGAGCGGGATTGTAACGGTAGAGCTGCCAGTAGCCGGTATCCACAGCTTTTTTCTCTTCAGCCTGGGTTTTTGCCATATCGATGCCGTGGTTGATGCAAGGAGAGTAGGCAATGACCAGGGAGGGGCCGGGATAAGCTTCAGCTTCGGTAATGGCCTTCAGCAGCTGAGCCTGGTTGGCGCCCATGGCTACGGTAGCTACATAAACGTAACCATAGCTCATGGCCATCATGCCCAGATCCTTTTTGCGGACCCGTTTGCCGGCAGCGGCAAATTTGGCGATGGAGCCGGTAGGCGTAGCTTTGGAAGCCTGACCGCCGGTGTTGGAGTAAACTTCGGTGTCAACAACCAAAATGTTGATGTCTTCACCGGAAGCCAGTACATGGTCTAAGCCGCCGTAACCGATATCGTAAGCCCAGCCGTCGCCGCCGATGATCCACTGAGACTTCTTGGTCATCAGGTCAGCCATGCCGGCAATTTCCTGGCAGAGGTCTTTGTTGGGGGAGCTGCAGCCTTTGACGAAGGCCAGCAGATCTTTGCCGGCAGCCTTGGAGGCTTTGGCATCGTCCATGCCGGCAAGCCAGGCGTCGCAGAGGGGCTTGGCATCGGCATTAGTTTCGGCCAGCTTGCTGACCAGATCCGCCAGTTTGGCCCGGCGCTGCTTGGTAGCTAAAGCCATACCCAAACCGAACTCGGCGTTGTCCTCGAAGAGGCTGTTGGCCCAGGCAGGACCGTGGCCTTCCGCATTGACGGTGTAGGGGCAAGTGGGGGCGGAACCGCCGTAAATGGAGGAACAGCCGGTGGCGTTGGCCAGGATCATCCTGTCGCCGTAGAGCTGGGTCACCAGCTTGACGTAAGGCGTCTCACCGCAGCCTGCGCAAGCGCCGGAGAACTCGAAGAGAGGCTGTTTGAACTGGCTGCCTTTAACGGTGGCCACGTTGACATCAACGTCAGCAACGGGCTGAGCAATGGCAAATTCCCAGTTGCCGGTCTGGGCTTCGATCTGCTCGGCGGCGGGCTTCATCACCAGGGCCTTTTCCTTGGCAGGACAGGTCTGGGCGCAGGAGCCGCAGCCGGTGCAGTCCATGGGGCTGATCTGGATACGGTATTGGTAGCCTGCCAGCTCTTTACCGACGGCTTTCTTGGTCACGAAGCCATCGGGGCATTCCACGCCATCCTCGATCAGGAAAGGACGGATAACGGCGTGGGGGCAAACCAGGGAGCACTGATTGCACTGGATGCAGTTTTCGGGAATCCACTCGGGAATATCCACGGCAATGCAGCGTTTTTCGTATTTGGTGGTGGAAGTAGGCACAATACCTGCGGGATCGAAAGCGGAAACAGGCAGCTTATCGCCTTCCTGAGCCAGGATGGGGGCCACAAAGGTATCGAAGTATTCGGTAGCCTTGATCTTGACGGGCTCTGCACCGGTGGTGGCGGCGGCCCATTCGGCAGGAACCTTGATCTCCTCGATGCCGGCAATGGCGTTGTCGATGGCGGCATAGTTCATGTTAACGATCTTGTCGCCCTTGTTGCCATAGGATTTCTTAGCGGCTTCCTTCATGTACTTCTCGGCGTCCGCATAAGGAATTACGTTGGCCAGCTTAAAGAAGGCAGCCTGCATAACGGTGTTGATCCTTTTGCCCATGCCAACTTCGCCGGCGATTTTGATGGCGTCTACATTGTAGAATTTAGCCTTTTTCTTCGCTAAAGCCTGTTTCATGGAAGCGGGCAGATGGGTTTCCATCTCCTCGGCAGTCCAGGAGCTGTTGAGCAGGAATACGCCGCCCTCCTTCAAGTCGGAAACCATGTCGTAACGGGTAACGTAAGAAGGATTGTGGCAGGCAATAAAGTCTGCGGAGTCGATGAGATAGGTGGAACGGATGGGGGATTTACCAAAGCGCAGATGGCTGATGGTAATACCGCCGGATTTCTTGGAGTCATAGGCGAAGTAAGCTTGGGCATACATGTCGGTGTGATCGCCGATGATCTTAATGGAGTTTTTGTTGGCGCCTACGGTACCGTCGGAGCCTAAGCCGTAGAACTTGCAGCTGATAGCCCCGGCGGCGGAAGCGTCGATCTTCTCGCCTTTAGGCAGGTTTGTCATGGTAACGTCATCTTCGATACCCACGGTGAAGTGGTTTTTCTTGGCGCCGTCCATGTTTTCGTAAACGGTTTTGACCATGGTGGGGTTGAACTCTTTGGAGCCTAAGCCGTAGCGGCCGCCCAGCACCTGGATGGATTCCCGGCCCAGTTCTTTGAGGGCGGAGCAAACATCGGTATAGAGGGGCTCACCGATGGAGCCGGGTTCTTTGGTCCGGTCCAAAACGGTGATGGTCTTGACGGATTTAGGAATAGCATCGCCAAAATGCTTGAGGGAGAAAGGACGATAGAGACGGACTTTCAACAGACCGACTTTGCCGCCCCGGCTATTGATGTATTCTACGGTTTCCTCGGCAGCCTCAGCGCCGGAACCCATCATAACGATGATGTTTTCGGCATCGGCGGCGCCTACATAATCAAAGAGCTTGTAGCTGCGGCCGGTGAGTTTGCTGACTTTGGCCATCTCTTCTTCGACGATGGCGGGTACCGCATCGTAGAATTTGTTGGCAGCTTCCCGGTTCTGGAAATAGATGTCGGGGTTCTGAGCAGTACCCTGCTGATGGGGATGCTCAGGATTGAGGGCACGGGCCCGGAATTCCTTGATGGTTTCCTGATCCACTAAGGGAGCGATCTCGCTGTACTCGATAGCGTCGATTTTCTGTACTTCGTGAGAAGTGCGGAAACCGTCAAAGAAATGAAGGAAAGGAACTTTGGCCCGCAGGGTGCTGAGATGAGCAACCAAAGCCAGGTCCATAGCCTCCTGAACGGAGTTGGATGCCAAGAGGGCAAAGCCGGTCTGACGGCAAGCCATAACGTCGGCATGATCGCCGAAGATGGACAGAGCATGAGCGGCTAAGGCTCTGGCGGATACGTGGAATACGCAAGGAGTCAGTTCGCCGCTGATTTTGTACATATTGGGGATCATCAGCAAAAGACCCTGAGAAGCAGTGAAGGTGCTGGTAAAGGCACCGGCGGCTAAAGAGCCGTGAACGGCGCCGGCGGCACCGGCCTCAGACTGCATTTCTACTACGTTGACCTGTTGGCCGAAAAGGTTTTCAACACCTTTGGCTGCCCACTCATCTACGGACTCAGCCATAGGGGAAGAAGGGGTGATGGGGAATATCGCCGCTACATCACTGAAAGCATACGCTACATGAGCTGCTGCGGTATTGCCATCGATCGTCATTTTTTTACTCATGGAAACCTCCTTAATAATAATTATTCTCACCTTTAATTATTGTGAATTAAATAACAAACCCAACCCAACCAAGAATTTACTTTTACACGTATACAGCCATTATATTAAGGAAATACCCGTCTGTCAACGGTTAGCTCTTAATGCATAAAATTATAATAATATTGTTATTCAATTCTTCTATTCCTGATTTTGTTTGAATTGGCAGAAAAGTTGTAAATGAAAAAATAATAGAAAAGTGGGAGAAAGATGGTCCGCCGGGTCACTGCCGGGCATGCCTATTTCCTTTGTTCGGCCTCCGGTGAAAAGGGCGGGGGTAATAGTTCTTCAAACATATTGGCGATGCATTTCAATGCCGCCTGTTCCTGGTGATGGAGGCTGGAGACTTTTTGATGGATAAGACAAAGAACCATGTCGTTATCCGTGATAAGTCCCGGGAAAGAGACGGCCCGCAGCCGCCGGTTGTCCACGCTGTGATCATAGTGGAAAGCAAAACCGCTAAGCACCGTGAGCATGCCGTGATCAAAAACAGCCTGCTTCACCAACGGAACATTGGGAAAAATGGTGAAGTGGTTGCTGGCGTCCAAAAGGTGGGAAAAGAAGATGGTGTTTTCGCCCAAATGAAAGTGGGGCAGGATGGCAAACTGCTGATTTTGCAATTCGGATACGTTGATAACCGGTTTGTTGGCCAGAGGGCAGTCTTCCCGCATGACCAGATAAAGATGATCCTGAAATAATTGGGTAACTTTGATTTGATACTTTTGGGCCACGGCAATAAACTCACGCAAGCTTTTTTTGCTGTAGTAAGTGAGGCCGATGTTGGCGTGGTTCTGCACAATGCTGGGGCCAACGTCGGAGCCTACCATCTCGTGAAAAATTAAGCTGCCCCGGGGTACTCTTTTACGAAAACAGCGGATCAGCTCCAGGGAAAGGGAACAGGTTATGCTGGGGGAGCTGATGATGTTCACCGGCAGCGGCGAACAGTCTTCTCCGTTGAGGTTCATGGATATGGACCAGCGGGACCAGATATCCCAGGCTATGGCCAGAGTTTCCTTGCCCCTTGCGGTGGGAATTACTCCTTCCCGGCTGCGCTGAAAAACAGCAAAGCCAAGCTCCTCTTCCAGGCGGCTGACAATGGAGCTGAGGGCCGTCTGGCTCAGGTAGAGCTCTTTGGCTGCCGCAGAAATGGAGTGATGGGCGTCGATTACCAGCAGATAATATAAATGCTCCACTCTCATAGGCTCGTCCTCTCCTCTTGCGGGCTTTCAGCCGCCTGAGCACCCGGAGGCGCCGGCAGGCACAATTCCTCAATGTATTCTTTAATGCAGTCAACCAAGATGCGCTCCTGGTAGCGAAGATGCTGCATACCCCGGTGCAGCAGGCAAAGGCTGAGCTCCGGAACGCCTTGGCTTTCACATAAGGGAAGGGCCACCTGATGGTTGGGATCGTAGACGCCGGAGCAATAAAGGGTGAACCAGGTGGCGAACCCCACCATGTTTTGCTCCATAATCAAGCTGCGCATCAGGGAGTAATTGTTGATGGCAACCTGATGGTTTATATCCCGCACCAGATCCTTAAACAACGGACCCAGGCCGCTGGAGCTGCATGTGGTGATGACGCAAAACTGGGCGTTTTGGAAATCTTCTTTTGTGACAGCCTGCCGCCGGGCCAGGGGATTATCCTTATTGACCAGCAGGAAAAAGCGGGTTTTTAGAAGTGGCAGGGCAATAATGCCGGAGCGGTCGGAGGCCTGTTGGAGATTGCGGAGCTCTTTTTCGGTAAAAAAGGTCAGACCCACATTGGCGGTATGCCGTACAAGCAAGGGGGGGATGTCCAGGCGGGGCCATTCCTCCATGGTGAGATCAGCGGGGAGAGCAAAGGCATTATACCGCCGGGCAATTTCAAGGGATGAGGCCGCACAGGCGCCGGGGGACATAAGGAGGCTGATAGGCTGGGTACGGGGGCGGGGACGGTCTTGCCGGGAAAGGTTAAGCAGCTCTTCTGATTTGATATCGATATCCCGGGCCAGGGAAAGAAATTGCTTCCCTTTGGTGGTGGGGACCATGCCGCTGGGCGTACGGTAAAAGATGGAGAAGCCCAGCTCCCGCTCCACAGCATTGATGATGGAGCTGAGCGTTGTTTGCGGCAAGCGCAGGACACGGGCTGCGGAAGAGATAGATTTGTGCCGGTCAATCTCCAGAAGATAATGATAATTCTCTAGATGCATGCCATCCCCCTCCTGCTCCATACGTTCTTTGAATAGCCCAACAGGAGGGACCGAAAAAATCGGTTCCTCCTGTTGGGTGGATTATTCATTTCTGAACGGCTAGATTTGTCTGTAAATTTCCTCCAGGGTCATGTCTGCCGGGAAACCAAGGTTCTCCAGGGTGCGGCCATCGTTTATATAATCCCGGTCATTGATGGCTCCGGCCACGCCCAGGAAGGCGGCCAGCACCGGCATTTCCAGACCCAGACGTTTAGCTGCCGATAAGGCAAAAGAGCCGCCGCAGCTGCAATCCTCGTGAAGGTAGCGGTGATCCAGGGCATTGGGGCCGTCCATATACTTATAGAAAACATGGACTTCCGGATGGGCTTCCAGATTCTGAATCTTTTCGATCATGCCCATAGGATTGCCGTGTTCGGGCAGACCCATAGCCTGGAGCACAGCCAGGCGCTCGGCCCGGATTTTGCTTACGCATTTAACTACATTAGGCGTAAAAGCGTATTTGAACAGGGAATATTCGTCGCCTTTATGGTCGATCTCCGCTGCGGAGAGTACGGTACTGGCAATGTGGTTGATGACATTGCCGGCGTTCATGACGCCTTCGAATATATTTTGGTTTGCAGAATATTCTACCACACCCTCCAGGTCCTTGAGAACCCGTTCCGTATCGGCAGCGGGAAGGGAAGCAACTTTGCCCTTGAGATTCAGCGGCAGGCCTGCGGTTACTTCCCCTTTGGCGGAGAGGCGGCAGGGGCAGAAATTGCCTTCCTTTTCCGTTAGGGTGACCTTGGCGGTAACGCCCAACTCCCGGAAAACCTTGCGGAAGATAAAGGAGCCAAGATTGCCGGGGATAATGAGGATATGCTGGCCATCCTCCAGATAGGGAGCGATGCGCCGGGCAATTTCTTCATGCCGGTCAGACATGACGTGTACGAAAACAGCCTGAGCGCCGGCCATGGCTTCCGCCGGATCGGTGGTCAGCTTAGTGGGTTTGCCGGCACCGTGCATCATGCCCCGCAGCGTAATACCGCCCAAATGTTCAATATCCGTAAAACGCTCCGCAAAGCGGCGGTCATCGTGAAAGGTTACTTGAAAGCCCCGCTGGGCCATAACGGCAGCCACGGCGTGGCCGGTGGCGCCGGCGCCGATAACGGTGATCCGTT
Organism: Clostridia bacterium; assembly: GCA_018434325.1. Lineage (GTDB taxonomy): Bacteria > Bacillota > Peptococcia > DRI-13 > UBA5745 > WRMS01. The sequence goes on from JAHDPO010000013.1 coordinate 172,334, forward strand.
CAATCATTTATCGCAATCTCCTTTACAAATGTAGGTTTGTCACAGCTAAACATTAACCGAGGATGAGATAGCCCAGGGTAAACAGGGGGGCAGCCACCAGCAGACAGGCCAGGCAGCCGACCAGCGTTACCTTGATACGCATACCGCCGTTTTGCAGGGAGGGCTGGGAATGGAAGATCGAGGCGGGAGCGGAGGCGCCGGGCAGAACCATGCCGATGTTGATCATGTAAATCATAGCGGCGCCGGCAAACTGAGGATTCATGCCGCTGGACATAACGAAGGGCGCGATGATGGGGATCATGGCGGCGCCGAAGGCGATGTTGGAGCCCAGGTTGGTAAGGACCAGGGACAGCACCATGGTGAAGACCAGGATGAAGGTGCCGCCCTTGCCGGCAAAGATCGGTGTAAACACACCAGTGAGCCAGGGCAGGATGCCGGTAGCCTCGTTGGTAACAGCGGCGGCCAGGGGCAGCGTAACGGCGCACATCAGGATGACCTCCCAGCTGATGGCCGTATCTTTGACCTTTCTGAATTCAATGGTAGGCTTGCCGTCGCCCTCGCCGCTGGGCAGAACCAGCAGGACGGCGGCGCAGATGCAGTACATGCCGGCCACGGTCATGGTGTTATTGATGAAGTTTGCAAAAGCGGTGCCGATCAAGGTGTTGCCCAGGATACAGAGAAAAACCGTAATAATGTAAAGGACGAGAATGCGCTTGGCCCGGGGACGCAGAATCTTGCTCTCTTCTCCCATCTTATCCACGTCAAAGCGTTTCATGATACTGTAATCTACCTTGAAGACCCACTTGCTGAGGAAAACATAGACCGTCAGAATCAGTACCGTAGAGGGAAGGGTGAAGACAGCCATGAGACCCATGTTCAGCTGCACGGAGGTCACCTCCGACCAGGTGTTGGCCAAGCCCAGCATCCAGCTCTGGTAGGGAACCATGGCGCCGCCCAAAATGGTGCACAGCATGATGCCGGCAAAGCCCACATAACGGAAAGAGCAGTCCTTTTCGTAGCCGCAGTTGTCGGCGATATCCTGCCAGATGCCGTAGAGGATGAGAGAAAGCACGATCTGGTTAACAACGATGCAGGACAGGCCGAAAACAACAAAGAAAGACCAGACATAAAGCAGGGGCTTGCCCTTAAAAATTTTTTTGGATAACGACCAGCGTACAAACCACTTGCCGAAGCCGTAATAGGACAGGGAGCCGGCGGCAATGAAGCCCACTATGCTTTGGAACACTACGTTGTGGCCCATCATGGAGGTGATGGCGGCGCTCATGGAGGTGTAGCCGCTGATGCCATAAGCGATAACGGCAAATAAGGACGGCCAGATGATGTCACAGGATGAGTAACCGTAAACGACGCCTAAGAAAACACCCAGCACTTTCATACCCACAGGGGTCAGGGTGCTGAAGGGGGGCAGGAGGCCAAAGCCGAACATCAGAAATAAAGTAATTGCAATATTGACGATTTTAACAGGGCTATATCCCCTTTTAATCGCCGTGGTCGTGGTAATAGTTGTTGTTGTCGCCATTGTGTGACTCCTTTTCTTAAAAAGATGAAGAGGTGCAGACGGATTAAGAGAGTTCCGATCCAACCCTTGTCTCAATGGAACGATAACATATTCTACCATTTTTATGATGAGGAGTTCAAGCATGCAGACTATTGGGACTTTCGGCATGGGGTAACGCTTTTTGGTATTTTCCAAATTTTTGTATTTGCGCTATGATGATCAAAGAGAGTTTCATTCAGCCAAGGCCGTGGAAACGAAGAGTTAATGCAAAAGTATGTCAGAAAGGAAAAGTGACATGTACGGTTGGAGAGCGAAAATCGGGCTTATCACGCCCATGAGTGAAAACGCGGAGCACGCCTTTCACATCTACGCTCCGGAGGGGGTGTCTGTTTGCTCCTTAAAAATCAATTTTCCCGGTCCCACGCCGGAAGGGTTGATCTATCTGACCGACCAGCTGGAAGACACCGCTGCCATGTATAAGGGGCGGAATCTGGATTTGGTCGTGTTTGGCTGTACCTCCGGCAGCTGCATAAAGGGCTACGGCTGGGATAAAGAATGCAGGTCGCGCATTGAGCGGGCCTGCGGCATCCCTGGTCTGACTACCAGCACGGCAGTGCTGGAAGGACTGGGTGCCCTGGGAGCCAAAAAGGTAGCGGTGCTGACGCCCTATCCGGAAGCGACTAACGAAGCGGAAAAGAAGTTCCTGGAAGACAATGGCTTTGAAGTCACCAATATCGTAGGCATGAATATGAGCCAGTTTACCGGCAAGGGAATGAGCTTTGAGGATGCGGATGAGCATTTTCTCTATCAGCATTCCGTCCATATGGATCTAAAAGGCGCGGATACCTTCTTTTTAAGCTGCATGGGCCTTACCACCATGGAAATTATTGACGCGCTGGAAACCCGGCTGGGCCTGCCGGTAATCACCAGCCATCAGGCCACCCTGTGGTCGGCCCTGCGCCATTGCCGCATCGGCGCCAAGCTGCCTAAGCTGGGCCGGTTGTTCACCCTGTAAACTTGATATATGGAAAGGGCTGATTATATGTATGCTTGGCGAGCCAGAATCGGCGTTATCGCCCCTCTTGACGATCAGGTGGAATACGCTTTCAATAAGTACGCACCGGAAGGCGTAGCCTTTAACAGTACCAGACTTTATTTCCCCGGTCCCACGCCGGAAGGCCTGATCTTCCTGTCGGACCAACTGGAAGAGACGGCAAAAATCTACCGTAAGCAGCACCACGACGTGGTTCTTTTCGGCTGCACCTCCGGCAGCTGCATTAAAGGCTATGGGTTTGACAAAGAATGCATTGAGCGCATTGAGCGGGCCTGCGGCTGGCCGGGGCTGACCACCAGCACCGCTGTGCTGGAAGCCTACAAAGCCCTTGGCCTTAAAAAGACCGTTGTGATGACCCCTTATCCGGAGGAGACCAACCAGGCGGAAAAGAAATTCCTGGAGGACAACGGCCTGGAGGTTACTTCCATCACCGGAATCGGCTTCAATAAAGAGGGGGATTACAGCTACGCCAGCAAATGGCACCTGTACCGCAATGCCAAGAAGCTGAAAACCGAAGGGGCGGAAGTATTTTTCCTTAGCTGTATGGGCCTTGCCACGATGGAGCTTGTGCAAATCCTGGAAGAGGATCTGGGTATGCCGGTGATCACCAGCCATCAAGCCAGCCTCTGGGCCTGCCTGCGCCACGCCGGTATCAACGATAAGCTTCCCGGTCTGGGCAAGCTGTTCACACTATAAATAGACCATAAGGAGGATCTAACATGGGCTTCAATTATCACGGTATTACGACAGATATGACGAAACAGTTGTGCCATTTTATTAAAAATTTGCAATATACGGACATTCCTCCCGCAGTAATCGAGCGGGCTAAGATGAACATCATGCAGACCGTAGGCGTTTGCCTGTGCAGCGCCGAACTCAAGCAGATCAAAGACGCTATTGAAATAGCCAAGGAGATGTCCCCCGGCGGCGAAGCGGTTGCCACCCTGTGGGCCGACGGCCAGAAGGTAAGCTGGGAATCCGCCGCTTTCCTGGCCGGCACTATGGGCGACTGCCTGGATTGGGAAGACTGTTCCGTAACCGGCCACCCCTCCGCCGGCGTCATCACCACCGCCATCGTGGCCGGTGAAGCGCTGAAAAAGAGCGGCAAAGAAGTGCTTACCGCCATCGTGGCAGGTTATGAAGTGTATCAGCGCATTGCCCTGGCCGGCCGCAGCAACATCGTCAGCTATAACACCTTCGGCAACCTTACGGTGCTGATGAAGCTGCTGGATTTGCCCGAAGAGAAGATGAACCGGGCCTTCGGTATCGGCACGGCCTGCGCCATTATCGCCTGCAACGTTCATGAAGCTACGATGTCCGACTCGCTGAACTATCTCTATGGCTATAAGAACCAAAACGCCGTTACCATGATTAAAACGGCATTGCTGGGCATTGAAAACATGGAAGACGCCTTCGATGATCCCACCGCTTATTTGCGCCATTGCGGTTATCAGGAGCCGGAATGGCTCACCAAAGAACTGGGCGAGACCTGGATGATGATGAACATGATCCTGATCAAACATTGGCCGGCCAACGTCTTTGTACAGACCTATACGGAGCTGGCCAGCCGCCTTGTTACCAAGTATAAGTACAATCCCGACGATGTGGAGGAGATCATCATTCGCCCCTCTGTGGCTTTCCGGCACTGGTATTCGGATGACGGCTATGATTCCGTTACCCAGGCCCAATTCTCCATCCCCTATTGCACGGCTTGCGCCATGTACTATCCTGAGCCCGGCGCCATCTGGTACCAGCCCGCAACCATGCGGGATCCCAAAATTGCTGCGCTGATGAACAAAGTCAAAGCCGATGGCTTCGTGGAGATGAAGGGCCTGAAGTTCATTAAGGATCTCATTGACGGCCAGCATCCTGAAAAGTTCATGATCGTGCGGCTGAAAAATGGCGCCGAGTATGTGGAGAGCGCATTCACCCACCCCGGCCACCCCAACTACATGCTCACCCGGGATGAGTTTAAGGACCGTTTCCGCTTGGAAACCAAGAATGTCCTCAGCCCGGACAAGACGGAAGCCGCTATCGACTTCATCTGCCGTTTCGAAGCCTGCGAGGATGCCGCAGCGCTGCCCGCGCTTCTCTATTAATAAGGCGCTTGATGAGGCGCTGCCGGAAACCGGCCTTATAAGGCCGCATTGCAAAAACAGGAAAATTTCCAAGATTATTTGGGGAGGTACAAAATGCGCTATAATCGATTCCACAAAGATAATAATTTTCTTACACCTACTACCTATACCCAGGAGCTTAGCGAATATACAGTAAATCTCAAATATGAGGACATTCCCGCCGAGGTGATTGAGCGGGCTAAGATGATCATGCTTCAGACCATCGGCGTTACTCTGGCCGCCCGGCCTACCCAGATCGCCGACAAAGCGCGCCGGATGGGCCGTGAGGCCAACGGCGGAGAAGGAGGCCCTGTCACGGTCTGGGGCGGCGGCGAAAAGCTGGCGGCGGTGAACGCCGGGTTGGTGGTAGGCACTATGGCCGATGCGCTGGATTGGGAGGACTGCTCCTGGACCGGCCACCCCTCTGCGGGGATAATTCCCTGCGCCTGGTTGGCGGCGGAAGAAAAACACAAGAGCGGCAAGGATATGCTCACCGCCATCGTAGCCGGCTACGAAGTATACCAGCGGATCGCTATGGCTGTGCAGCCCTCTGACCAGCGTTGGAAGACCAAAGGCTGGGGCCTGACCAGCTGGCAGATCTTCGGGGCAATTATCCCCATTGCCAAGCTGTATGGCTTCGATCCCCGCAAGGTAAACCAGGCTATCGGCGTGGGCTGCGAGTGCAGCACCATTCCCACGGCCTACCATGCCACCACGATGTCCGACTTCTATCATTATGAGCACGGCTATCGCAACCGGGATGGGTTCACCATTGCCAAGAGCGTGGAAAAGGGAATCTATAACCAGATGGACGCCCTGGATGAACCCCGCTGCTATACCAGCGTAATCTGCGGCGATGATGCAAAAAGCGGTTCCACTGATCCCGCCGTTGATTCCGGCGAAGCGGATGTAACCTGGCTGACCCGGGATTTGGGCAGCCGCTACTTGATCATGAGCACCTTGCTGAAGCACTGGCCCGCCAACATGTGGGTGCAGACCACGGCGGAAATCGTACACGATATGGCCAAGGAACATGGCTTTGGGCCTGAGGACGTGGAAGAGATCATCGTGGATCCTCCCGTGAGCCAGCGCATGTGGGCGCCGGAAGAGGGCTTCACCTCCGTAACCCATGCTCAGTTTTCCCTGCCCTTTGTTGTGGCTTCCCTGCTTTATGATCCCAACCCCGGCGCTCATTGGTATACCCCTGAGAAGATGAAGGATCCCAAGATCATCGCCCTGGCCAGGCGGGTGCGGGGCGGCGATTCCCCTGCGGATTCCCCTCTCACCGGCTTTAAGGAATTCCGGGCCGGCACCTATCCCATGAAGACGGTTACCATCACCTTGAAGGATGGAACGAAGCATGTAGACAAGATGGATTGCCATCCGGGCCACCCCAACAATATGATGAGCAGGGAGGAGTTTGTGGAGCGTTTCCGTATCCAGGCCTCTCCCGTTCTTCAGGGCGATAAGCTGGAGAAGGCAATAGAAGTGCTGTGCAATATCGAGAACTGTGAGGATATTGCCAGCCTGTCCGATCTGCTCAACTGACCTTGGTCGCCGCTTCAGCCTTCCTGATCTTAGTGACAACTTTTAGAAGCCGCAAAGCACTAGTCGCTTAGCAGGAATTTCCCAAAGGGGGATACGGTGCAGGAAGCGCCGTATCCCCTGTTTTTGCAGAATAGTATAAGAAGTGAAATGGACCCTACAGGAGGAGTAAATGAATAAAATTGCTATTATAGGGTTTGGCGCCGCCGGATACTGCGCGGCGGCGGCAGCCCGCAAATGCGACCCGGACGCCTTGATCGATGTTTATACAGACGACGGCAGGGGACCCTATAATCCCATGCTGGCCACCTATTATGTTAAAGGCGCCATTGATTATGAGGCCATGTTCCCCTTTGGCTCCCTGGATGAAATTGAGGAACGCCTGAATCTTTGTATTTACCGGAATAGTGCGGTGACCGGCCTTGATGGGGAGACGAAAACAATTTTCCTCTCCGATGGGACAAAAGCAGCCTACGATAATATCCTCATCAGCACCGGCGCTGCCGCTTTTGTGCCGCCGATTCAGGGGGGAGACTTGCCCGGCGTTTTTAAAATGCGCACGGCAGAGGATGGGGTATATTTGAAAAAGCTGCTGGATAGCGGCAAAATCCGCTCCGGTCTGGTGGTGGGCGCCTCCTGGGTGGGCATCAAGGTGGTGGAGGATCTGGTAGAGCACGGGATCCCCTGCACTTTGGTGGATGGCGCGGACTGGGCTTTTTCCATTGCGGCTTTCCGGCAAACGGCGCAGCGGATCCACCGGGATTTGGAGCAGAAAGGAATTAAGCTGGCCTTTGGCCAGATGCTTTCCCATATTGAACAGGAAAAGGACGGCCGGATTACCGCCGTCATGAAAAATGGCTGCCGCTTTACAGCGGATGCCATTGCCATTTGCATCGGCGTCCGGCCTAACGCGGCTTTCTTAAAGGATAGCGGTGTCGCCGTAAACCGGGGCGTATTGGTGGATGAGCGGATGAGTACCAACCTGCCCGGCATTTATGCTGCGGGGGACTGCTGCGAGGCCTTTGAAATCCAATCCGGTGAGCGCAAAAACATTGGTCTTTGGTTTAACGCCAGAAAACAGGGGGAAGTGGCCGGCGCCAATATGGCCGGCAGGAGGAAAGCCTTTGGCGGCAATGCCCTGCTCAATCTGGCCCATTACCTGGATTATGATTTCATTAGTATCGGTGATGTTGCTTCCTGCCGGGATGAGGACCAGGTTTATGAATATGAGGATGACCGGTATTACATCCGGGCTGTGCGGGGCGAAAAGCTCAAATGCCTTAATATGATCGGCACGGGGGAGAGCAACGGCGTCGTCAAGAGCCTGTTTATCAAGTGTTTTGAGAATAACCAGGCGGAAATGGATATGACCTCCATCTGCCATTTAAAGGGAAGCGGGTTTCCCGACAGCTTCATCGATTTTATAGGGAGGGATCAGCATTGAATGAGCTGGAAAAGAAGATAAAAGCAAAAATTCCCGGCGAAGACACGGGGATTGAGATTAAACGCTCCCTTTGCGCCATTTGCAGCCCCGGCTGTCATTGCGGCTTAGATTGCTATGTCAAGGACGGCAAGCTGCTCAAGGTGGAGGGGACGCTGGAGCACCCCTATAACCGGGGCAAGCTTTGCACCAAGGGGGCGGCCACCCGGAATTATATTTATCGGGAAGACCGCGTCCGCACCCCCCTCAAGCGTGTGGGCCCCCGGGGAGAGGGTAAGTTTGAGCCCATTAGCTGGGATGAAGCCTACCGGATCATCGCGGAAAAGCTGGGTACGGTGAAAGAAAAGTACTCGCCCCATTCCGTGGCCTTCTTTAGCGGCTACTGCAAATGGTACCGCCCCATCCTGCACCGCTTCTGCTACACCTTTGGTTCCGTCAACTTTGGCACCGATGACAGCACCTGCTTTAAATCCATGGACATTGCCAATTCCCTTACCATCGGCGCCCCCGGCGGCCCCAACATTCCCAACACCAATACCTTCCTGGGCTGGAACTATGGCGGCTACTACTCAAACCATTTAAGCGTAGGTCCTGTGCAGGCCCTGAAGGAACGGGGGGGCAAGGTCATTATTATTGACGTGCGCTACTCGCCGGCCGCCAAGAATTTTGCGGATATCTTCCTGCAAATCAAGCCCGGCACCGACGGGGCCCTGGCTCTTGGCATGGGCAAGCTGATTATCGATAACGGCTGGGCGGACATGGATTATATCGGAAAGTACACCTATGGCTTCGATAAATATAAGGAGCTGGTGCAGAATTATCCCCTGGATAAGGTTTGTGAGATTACCGGTTTAAATCCCGATGATGTGTTTGAGGCCACCAAGCTTTATGCCACCAACGGTCCTGCCTGCATAAATTTCTCCGCTTCCGCCCTGACCCATCGGATCAACGGCCTGCAGACTCACCGGGCCATCATTTGCCTTGGGGCCCTGACCGGCAATTTTGACCGCCCGGGCGGCAATGTACCCAGCTTTGCCAGCTATATCCATAAGCGGGGCGGATTTACCACCCGGGAAATGGAATTCCGGGAGGAAAAGCGGCCCTTTGACCAGCTCCGTATCGGCGAGACCCGCTTCCCCGCTTGGGACGAATATTGCGACGAGTTTCAGGCCATGGACTTGCTGCGCCAGATTGAGGAGGAAACACCCTACCCGATCAAAGCAATTGTGGGCTTTGGCATGAACGCCAAAATGTTCCCCGAAACGGATAAGCTGGTGAAAGCCTTTGATAAGCTGGACTTCTTTGTGGATGCGGATATGTTCATGACCTATACGGCAAAGTATGCGGATATCGTCCTGCCCTCTTGTTCCTCCCTGGAGCGGGGCGAAATGAAGGCCTATGAGGGCGGCTATCTTGCCTTTACCAAGCCCGCTATTCCGCCGCTGTATGAATCCAAGTCCGATGTGGATATGCTCTGCGAGCTGGCCCGGGTGATGGACCTTGACGACGATTTGATCAAGGCCGGTTATGAAGTCTGCTGCGATTGGATGATTGAGGGCAACGGGGTAACGGTTGCGGATTTGAAGGCTTCCGATCTGCCCGTAAAAATTCAGACGGCAAAACCGGTAGTTCCCGGCGCCTATCTGGAAAAGGGCTGCAGGACGCCTTCTGGCAAAATCGAGTTTTATTCCAAGGCTATTGCGGCTTACGATCCCAAATATGGCCTGAATCCGCTGCCGGATTATGTTGACCCCCTTTTTGATGAAAACGATCCCGAAACAAAGGAAAAGTATCCCTTCCATATGATTGCCGGTATCCGCATCCCCAATACGATTCACTCCCGGGTCCATGAGGTCCCCTGGCTGCGCAGCCTGCGGCCTGATCCCCTTTGTGAGATCAATCAGGAGGACGCCAGGAACCTGGGCATCAATGACGGCGATGCTGTGGAAGTGAGCAGCCCCTATGGTACGGTTCGGCTGAAAGCTATGATTACGGCCAAGCTGCAGCCCGGCGTACTGGCCATGGCCCATGGCTATACGGAGGCCAATGCAAATGTGCTGGTAGGCCGCGATCATCTTGATCCGTACTCCGGTTATCCCGGATTCAAGAGTTTGCGCTGCTCTATTCGCAAGTATTAGGAGGCGAAATAATGAAACACGTTTTTACCTTTGATCCGGACCGCTGCTGCGCCTGCTCGTCCTGCATGATTGCCTGCACGGATCAGAACGATATCGACCTGAAGGCCGGCGAAAAATGCTTCCGCAAAACCTACGATACGGAAGTGGCCTTTAAGGAGGGTGGGATTTACTGCGCCTACCTTTCCACCGCCTGCATGCACTGTGAGGATGCTCCCTGCATTGCCGCCTGTCCGGTGGGATGCATCAGCAAGGATTCCGATACCGGATTTACCATTTATGACAATACAAATTGCATAGGCTGCAAAAGCTGCGCTATGGCCTGCCCCTTTGGCGCCCCCCGCTACAATGGGGCGGATGGCAAGATGGTCAAGTGCGATGGCTGCTATATACGAGTAAAGCACGGCATGAAGCCGGCCTGCGTCCGGGCCTGCTCCTTTGGCGCCCTGGATTGCATAATGGAGGAAGAGTACCGCAACAGCGGCAGCGACAAGGCCTGCAACGTACTGATCGATCAGGCCAATCTGCGCAAAAAGGAAGCCCTGCGCCGCTGGAGATAAAACGAAAGCCGTGAAATATCGTATGATGTCATGTTGAATGCAGGACAAGAGCATGAGTAAACAATCGGCGAACACGATGGGGAGGCAGCTTGGAGAAAAGGCCATGTCAGCTGCAGCGAACATTCGAAGCCGGCTAAATTTCCATGAATTATCGATTACTATAATAATTTAAGCCGGCGTAGAGTGAGCGTAGCTGATTTGGCCTTTTTGTAAAGCCTCCCATGTTTACAAAACGTTTACTCATGCTCTTGTCGCGATGTAAAATGTTATCGTATGGAATGGAATATGAAGGGAGGGCCTTACTGTGGTTCACGAGAGCATACTGTTTTTAAGCGAGGACGACGTTCTCTCCATGCTCACACCCCAGGACGCCATTGAGGCGGCGGAAAGCATCTTTTACCATATTGGCACAGGTGAGGTTACCGTTGGGGAGATGGCCTTAATGTTTACCGATGAAAGCAAACGGAACAATTTCCACTCCATGCCGGCGATTCTTCACTACAAGAATGTTGCGGGGGTAAAGTGGATAAGTACTTACGGCGCTCCCGCGCCGGGCTATCCCTTTTGCCATGGCACCATCGTGCTGCTGAGCGATACCCATACCGGCTCGCCCATTGCTGTCGTAGGCGGCACAAACATCACCGCCCTGCGTACCGCCGGCGGCCACGGCGTTGTGCAGGCCAAGCATCTGGCAAACCCCGAACCCGGGGTTTTGACGGTGCTGGGCTGCGGCGCCCAGGCCCAAGCCGGCATTCGGGGCTTCCTTACGCAGTTTAGCTCAATCAAGGAGGTGCGTCTGTTCAGCCGCAGCCGTCCTCCCATGGAGAAGGTAAAGGAAACCTACAAGGACCGGGCCCAGGTGGTGATTTGCCCATCGCCCCAAGAAGCTGCCCGGGGCAGCAACCTGATCCTGATCGCCTCCGGCGCTTACGAGCCCTTGCTATGGGCAGATATGGTTCAACCGGGAACCACCATTATCGGGATTGAAGGCTTCCGGGATATTGACCCTGTCCTGGGCAAGCGGGCTGATAAGTGGTACCTGGGTTACCGCGTACCGGATCAATACATTCTCGACAGCCTCAAACTAAATCCCGGCAAGCTGCAAGTAACGGATGTATTTGGGGATATGACGGAGCTGCTCACCGGGCGGGTTCCCGGCCGGGAGCGGGAGGATGAGATAATTATCTCCACCCATATGGGGATGGGGGCCCACGATGTATATTGTGCGGAATTGCTGTACCGCCGGGCTTTGGAGTGGGGGATAGGGCAGCGGCTATGCTTAGCATAAAAACCGGGGCTATGCCTGGTGTAAACCCTGATTATAGGTCGGCCCGGGATCTGCTGCTTGCCCTGGCCCTGCCGGTAGACATGGAAAGAATACCCTTGTCGGAGGCTGCCGGCCGGGTTTTGGCCCGGGACCTGACGGCCGAGGAAAGCATACCGCCTTTTGACGCTTCTCCCTATGACGGCTACGCCTTTTGTGCCGCCGACGCAGAGCAGGCTTCCCGGGAAATGCCGGTCAAGCTGCGTATTTTGGAGGAGATACCGGCGGGGGCTGTTCCCTCGGTTTCGCTTACCCGGGGCACAGCGGTAAAAATACTTACCGGCGCGCCTTTGCCGGCGGGCGCGGATGTGGTGGTTCCTTTTGAACGTACCGAATTCACCCAAGATGCGGTAACGATTTTTCAGGCCGCAAAAAGCGGGGAAAACATTGTGCGGGCCGGAGAGGATGTGCTCGCCGGGCAAAAACTGGCAGCGGCCGGCAGCATCATCGATGCCGGGCTTGCCGGCTGCCTGGCTTCCCAGGGCCGGGCAAACGTAGAAGTGTTCCGCCGGCCTGTTGTCGGCATTATTTCCACGGGCAACGAGGTGGTTGAAGCCCATGAAACCCCGGCGCCCGGCAAGATACGCAACTCAAACCGGCATACGCTGGAGACAGTCCTGTGGGGAGCCGGTTGTTTGCCCCGCAACCTGGGCCTGGCCGCTGACCGGGCGGAAGAGATTTGCCGCTATATTGAAGAGGGCCTTATCTCTTGCGACGCCCTGTTAATAACCGGCGGTGTATCCGTAGGGGATTACGATATGACCCCTGCGGCAATGGAAATGGCCCAAGTCCGGATGTTGGTCCGCGGCGTGCGGCTCAAGCCGGGTATGGCCTGCGCGTATGGGGAGAAAAGCGGCAAGCTGATTTGCGGGCTCTCCGGCAACCCGGCGTCGGCTCTCACCAACCTTTATGCCGTCGTCCTGCCTGCCATAAAAAAGCTGGCGGGGCGGCAGAATCCGGTTCCCGATGAATTTCCGATGATTCTAGCTTCCGGATTTCCGAAAAAAAGTCCGGTGACCCGATTGCTGCGGGGCCGGTTGAATCTATCGGAAGGCAGGGCCCTGTTTATGCTGCCCCAGGAGCAAGGCAACGGAATACTTAGCAGCACCATCGGCTGCAATGCCATGGCTATTATTCCCGGCGGCAGCGGACCCGTTGCCGCCGGCACACTGCTGTCCGGGTTTTTGCTATAAACGGGCTGCATGGTTGGCACGGTTGCGCAAGTCAAAAGGAACAGTCACCAGGGGTACCCTCAAATGAGCAAAAATGCAAGTTTAAAGTGTGCTGTCTCTCTACAATAGGGTGATCGTTCCGGCTGATGCGCTAGATACAGTGAAAAAGGGATGGTTAGCTTGATCCATGATGGGTTTGGACACTTTAAACTTGCAATTTTGCGCAAAATTGCTTCTGATGAAGCTGCAAGCTAAGAACAAGCTGCAAAAGGGTGAAAACTTGTAACTTGCCGGCTTGCACCCCCCAATTCAATGGCCGGCTTGCACCCCCCAATTCAATGGCCGCCTTGCGGCATTTTTGCTTAAAAAGGCGCCGGCTCCCCAGGGGGGGCCGGCAAAGTAAAGAAGATGAGAGGGTGAGCGAAAATTAAACCAAGATCGGAGAGTAATCTAGTTATGATAAGCCACCGGCCGGGTTAGCGGCCGGTTAAGCCTCGCTCATATCTGCAATCAAGCTTCGGTCATGTAAGGATAGCCAATATCTTTTGCGGGGGCCAGCGTTTCTTTTACGGTTTGGACGCTGAGCCAGCGGTATAGATTCAGAGCGCTGCCGGCTTTATCGTTGGTGCCGGAGGCCCTGGCGCCGCCAAAAGGCTGCTGGCCCACTACGGCGCCGGTAGGCTTGTCATTAATGTAGAGATTGCCGGCGGCTTGGCGAAGGGCGGCAGCCATTGCAGCGATAGCCAGCCTGTCGTTGGCGTAAATAGCGCCGGTAAGAGCGTAAGGCGAGGCTTCGTCACAAGCCTGGAGGGTTTTTTCCAGCTCCTGGTCGGGATAGACGTAGACGCTAAGGACGGGGCCAAAGATCTCCTTAATCATGGTTTCCGTGTAAGGAGTCTGGGCCAGGATAACGGTGGGCTGTACGAAATAGCCCTTCGTATCGTCACAGCCGCCACAAAGAACTTCAGCTTCCGCAGAGTCTCGGGCCCGGCGGATAAAGCCGGCAATATTGTCGAAAGAGCTTTTGTCGATGACGGCTCCCATGAAATTACTGAAGTCGCGGACGTCGCCGACGTTAAGGCCGCTGATTTCCTTCATGAGCTTTTCCTGAACCTGAGGCCAAAGGCTTTCCGGTATGAAAGCCCGGGAAGCGGCGGAGCATTTCTGACCCTGATATTCAAAAGCGCCGCGAACCATGCCGGCCACTAAGGGATCCACATCGGCAGAAGGGTGGGCAAAAATGAAGTCTTTGCCGCCGGTCTCGCCCACCAGACGGGGGTAAGAGGTGTAGTTGGCGATGTTGCTGCCGACTTGCTGCCACATGGTCTGGAAGACTTCCGTAGAGCCGGTAAAGTGGATGCCTGCCAGCTTGGGATGATTGAGCACCCGGCTGAAATCCTTGCCCCGGCAGGGCAGAAAATTGATGACGCCGGCGGGCAGCCCTGCTTCCATGAGTATCTGCATAAAATAGTAGTTGGACAGCACTGCCGTGGTGGCCGGCTTCCAGATCACCGTATTGCCCAGCAGGGCGGGGGCAGTGCCCAGATTGCCGCCGATGGCGGTGAAATTGAAGGGGGTGACGGCAGCCACAAAGCCTTCCAGGGCCCGGTAGATCAGACGGTTCCAGACGCCCTTTGTATTATTGGGCTGCTGGCTGAAAATCTGTGCGGCATAATAAACATTAAACCGCAAAAAGTCGATGAGCTCGCAGGCAGAGTCGATTTCTGCCTGATAAACGGTTTTGCTTTGGCCCAGCATGGTTGCGGCGTTCATTTTGTAGCGGTAAGGGCCGGAAATCAGCTCCGCCGCTTTGAGAAATATGCCGGCTCTATGCTCCCAGGACAAGGATTCCCAGGTATTGCGGGCTTCCAGCGCCGCATCGACAGCCAGCTTAAAATGCTGTTCTTCGGCCACAGCGCATTTGGCTAAAACGTGGCCATGGTCGTGGGGCATTACCACAGTATTGGTTTTCTCGGTATAGTATTCTTTGCCGCCGATAATCAAAGGTATATTAAGGATTTGCGCTGACTGGCGGGCCAATTCCTCCTTCAGCCCTTTGCGCTCGCTGCTGCCGGGAAGATAAGACAGCACCGGCTCATTCACCGGGGCAGGAACGGTAAAATATGCGTTTTCCATGGCAAGGCTCCTCCTTTTGTTGTATAATAACCTAGTAAAAGTATAGCAAAGAGCCTGGATGATTTTTTGCCGGGCAACGCCTTTTCTTTAACCCGATCTCAGATTTGGGTAAAGAGACGAAAGCGGTGAAAAGAAAGAGCGGCAAAGAAACGGCAGGCAGTGGAAAAAGTGGGGCAAAGGAGGCGGCGGAAAATGGCGAAACTGGATTGCCATGTATTAGGTATCCCTCAGACTGAGGCAGGCCACCGTCATGAGCATGCCCATATATTGCTGCCCCTGACCCGTTCTCTGGTGGTACGACTGGATGGCGGAGAGTACATCATTACTTCCAGCCATTTGGGCTTCGTTGCCCCCGGCCGTTTTCATCATTGTCTGAGTCAGGAACAGGTGATTATTATCAATATTCCCTCTTCCATGATCAAAGCAAAAGACCTGGAGGTTTTGGAAAGCCAGATTTGCCTGCCTTTGACCGGGGCCTTTGTGCCCTTGACGGATCTGATCAAGGCCGAGGTCCAGCGCAATCCCGACAGCGATAGCGTCAGGTATTTGTTTTATTACCTTTATGATAAGCTGGTGGAGCACAACGGCATCAAGTCCTTGCGGTATATCCGGGAGAATTTTGGGGAAAAGATCACAGTGGCACAATTGGCTAAGCTGGAGAATTATAATTTGTCCTATTTTACGGACTGGTTTAAGAAGCAAACGGGTTCTTCACCTTCCCAATATATCCGGCAGATTCGTATCGAAAAGGCGAAGGAGCTTTTGGCCAATACCCATTACCGCCTGGTGGATGTGGCGGCCCAGGTAGGGTATGACAGCGGCGCTTCTTTTACCCGGGCCTTCAAGGAAGCGGAAGGCGTAGCTCCTTTGGATTACCGGCGGCAAATGGAAACGGAGAAAAAGTAAGAAAGCCTGATATTGACAAGTTGAAAACAGAGTGGTAGAATGAGCAAAAGTTAGCTAATGCTAACTAATTTTTTATTGATTGGTTAGCATTAGCTAACCAAAGAGGAGCTACAGTGAAAAAAATTGCGATTTATGGAAAAGGCGGCATTGGCAAATCCACAACCACCTCCAATTTGTCGGCTGCTTTAGCTGCCCGAGGGCTGCGAGTGATGCAGATCGGCTGCGATCCCAAGGCTGACTCCACAAAAAACCTGATGCAGGGCCGGGTAATCCCCACGGTGCTAGATCAAATTCGGCAGCGGGATAATCAGGTGGAGCTGGATCACATTGCCTTTGAAGGTTTTGGCGGTGTGGTCTGTGTGGAGGCCGGCGGCCCTACCCCCGGTATCGGCTGTGCCGGCCGGGGCATTATTACGGCATTTCAAAAGCTGGAGGAGTTGGAGGCTTATGAACGTTACCAACCGGATATCGTGTTTTACGATGTGCTGGGAGATGTGGTTTGCGGCGGTTTTGCCATGCCTATTCGAGGAGGTTATGCCGACAATGTATTTATCGTTACCTCCGGGGAAATGATGGCCCTTTATGCCGCCACCAATATTGCCCATGCTATTGAAAATTTCGGCAAACGGGGCTATGCCAAATATTCCGGCCTTATTCAAAATTCGCGAAACGTGGAGAATGAGGACGCTTTGGTTCAGCAGGTAGCCCGGGAAAGCGGCACCGAGGTCGTCAAAATTATCCCCCGCCACAAGCTGGTGCAGCAGGCGGAAAACCAGGGCATGACGGTGGTGGAAGCTTTTCCCGACAGTGAAATGGCTCGGGAGTACAACAGTCTGGCCGATAAGGTTTTGGAGGTGGTGGGGCTGTGAGCTGCTGCTTTGAAAATACTCTGCACTATTCCTCGCCGGCCCACGGCGATTGGGGCGTGGTACGGATCGGCATGCTGGCCCCGGAAAGCGTGCAGCTCTTCGTTTGCCCCTTTGCCTGCGGCAGGCACGGCGCCATCGGCGCCATGCGCCAGGGGTTTAAAAACCGGCTTTTTTATCTGTACATCAGCCAAAGCGATATCATCAGCGGTTACGACGATTTGATTCCGGAGGCTGTGGAAGAGGTTTTTGCCGCCTTGCCGAAGCGGCCCAGAGTATTCTTTATCTTTGTCAGCTGCCTGGACGATTTGATCGGTACTGATCATCAAGCTTTGCTTGAGGTGCTGGGGGCAAAGCATCCCGATGTGGTTTTTCGTATCTGCCATATGAATCCGATTTCCCTGGGATCGCTTACGCCGCCGCCGGTCTCCATCCAAAATAATCTCTATAGTCTGCTTGAACCGTCAGAAAGCCATGATCATGGCGTCAACAGCATCGGCAATCTGGTTGCTCTTTCACCGGCCAGCGAGCTCCATGATTTTCTGGAGGCGGCAGGCTGCGGTCCGCTCCGTCATATTTCCCAATACGAAACCTACGATGCTTATCAGGAGATGGCTGGCAGCCGGGCCAATCTGGTGCTGGCACCCGCCGGCAAATACGCCGCCGGACAGATGGCAGAAAAGCACGGCCTGCCTTCCCTTTTTCTGCCGGTAAGCTACCGGCTGAAGGAAATTGAGGAAGGCTACCGGCGGCTCCAGGAATTTCTTTTGCCGGGCCAGCCTCTGACCTTTGATTTCTCAAGGCAAAAGGAGGAGGCTTTGCAGGCAGTGGAGCGGGTTCGGGCCTTGGTAGGCTCCACGTCTATCATTGTCGATGGCTCCGCCGCCGTCCGGCCCTTTGGCCTGGCCCGGGCCTTGCTGGAATATGGCTTCTCGGTTTGCCGCATTGAAGCTCAGGAATGCAGTGCTATCGACCGCAGCGACATGGAGTGGCTGAGGGCGAAGCATCCGGAGATAGAAATTTTTCAGCCCCAGCATCACAAGGCGGTGCTTTTTCAGCGGCGGCTGCCGGGCAGCATTGCCATCGGAGTGGACGGCGCTTATCTGGCAGGCTCCCGTTATGTGGTGGACTTGTTCAACGATCAAGGGATGTTCGGCTATTATGGGGTGAAAAAACTCATGGAGCTGATTGAGGAAGCGGCCAAAGCCCCCGTGGATTTGGAAGGGTTAATCAACGAATACGGATTGGTGGTGTGACCATGGCGGTTTTATCCCTTTTTCTGCCGCCTTTTTCTCCGGATTATTCCGGCGTCTCGGCGGTGTTGTTCGATTTGAAAACGGTGACGGCTATGCACGACGCCTCCGGCTGCACCGGCAATTATACCGGTTACGACGAGCCCCGCTGGTATGGCTCAAAATCGCCGGTCTATTGCTCCGGACTCCGGGAAATCGATGCGGTTTTGGGAGACGATGAGAAGCTGATTCAGAAGATGATCGGCGCCGCCCGGGATATTCAGCCTGATTTGATGGCCCTGGTAGGCAGCCCGGTTCCTATGGTCATCGGCAGTGATCTGACCGGAGTGGCGGCGGAGCTGGAGGCCCGGACCGGTATACCCAGCTTCGGCTTTGATACGACGGGAACGGCTTATTATGACAAAGGGGCTGCCGCCACAATCCTTGCGCTTTTGGAACGGTTCACGGAGCCTTTGGCGATAGTGCCGGGCAGTGTAAATATTCTGGGAACGACGCCCATGGATTTTGGCAGAGGGGAAAATCTGCGGGATCTCAAAAAACTTCTGCAAGACCGGGGGCTTTCCCTGACCGCTTGCCTGGCTATGGATTACAGCCTGGAAGCCCTACGGCAAGCCGCCGCCGCCGAGATTAATTTGGCGGTATCCCGTACCGGTCTTTTGGTGGCTGCCGAGATGGAGCGGCGCTACGATATCCCTTACCTCTGCGGGCTGCCTTACGGGGAAAAGGCCTCCGAGGAATACTTTGCCGCTTTAGAGGAGGCTCGCCAAAGCCGGCAATCCCGGATTCTGAAGGCCCCGTCCGAGGATTTTCCCGGCTCTCCCAGCTCCCGGAATCCGGACGGCCCGGCGGAAATCCTCATTGCAGGGGAGCAGGTTCAGTCCAATGCCCTTCGCCTGGCTTTGCAACGGGATTGTGGGGAAAGCGCTGTTGCCGTTGGCTGCCTTTTTGGTTTGGAGCCGGATTTGGCTCTTCCTCAGGATAAGGATTTAAAAAGCGAACAGTTGATTGGCCGGGAGCTTAACCGGCCCAACTATCGCCTGATCATTGCCGATCCTTTTTTAGAGGTGCTATTACAGAATAAAGAAAAAGAATTTTGGCCCAATGCCCAATATGCGGTTTCCAGCAAGCTGGCTGAGGGGCAGACAGCCCGCCTCACCGGTTCGTTTTTTAACCGCTGGATTGAAATCAACAGAAACCGATAGAACCCAACAGAAAGAAGGATGTTAAATGAATCGTATTAAGCGCGTTACCGGTAGCCTTCTTGTACTCTGTCTTATTCTCGTCTCCTTCACCGGCTGCGGCGCCACCGCAACCGCCCCGACGACCTCGCCTACGGAAGCCACGGAGCCGGCCAGCGAAGCCGCCGGCAGCCCGGAGCAAACCGTACAGGCCGCCACCCGCACTGTGGTAGATCACGCCGGTAATGAAATTACCCTGCCCGCCGAAATCAACAAGATCGTTATTTCCTCTCTGTTGCCTTTGCCTTCTGTCTATAGTTTATTTGAAGGCTCCACCGAGAAGCTGGCAGGCATCCATCCTTCATCGATGGCGGCGGCTAAGAATTCCATTCTGCCCAAGGTAGTGCCGGACATCGTCAACGTTAACACCGATTTTATGAAGGGCAATGAGATAAATATCGAAGAGCTGCTCAAGCTCAAGCCCGACGTGGTTTTTTACAGTGCCACCAACACCGACGAATATGACAAGCTGAGAGAAGCAGGCATTCCCGCTGTTGGTTTTTCCACCTCCAACTGGGGCTTTAACTGCGTGGAAACCTTTGAAAACTGGGTTAAACTTTTAGGTGAGGTTCTGCAGCAGCAGGACAAGGCTGCCGGTATTGCGGAGTACGGCCATCAGGTTTACGACGAGGTTCAGGCTGTCTTTGACCGGGCCGGCCAGATTGAAAAGCCCCGGGTTTTGATTCTTTTCAATTACGCCGGCGGCGTCATCAAGACCTCCGGCAGCAACTTCTTCGGCCAATACTGGATCGAATCCACCGGCGGCGTCAATGTGGCGGCGGAGCTCAAAGGTACTCCGGAAATCAACATGGAGCAGATCTACGAATGGGATCCGGATATTATTTACATCACCAATTTCAGCCCCTATCTGCCGGAAGACCTTTACAATAACGCCATCGACGGCTACGACTGGAGCAATGTGAAGGCAGTCCGGGAGGGCAAGGTTTATAAATTCCCTCTGGGCATGTACCGTTGGTTCCCGCCGGCTTCCGACACTCCCCTGGTTCTCAAATGGCTGGCCCAGAAAAACCAGCCGGAGCTCTTTGCCGATATCGATATGAAGGCGGAAGTCAAAGCTTATTACCAGCGTTTCTATAATGTGGAACTCAGCGATGAGGACATTCACCAGATTTTCAACCCGGCCCGTGAGGCTGCCGGCGTTAAGTAAGCCATGAAACGTTCTCTTGCTATACCTTTAACCATTTTGATTATCCTGGCGCCTTTTATAACGGCTGTGCTTTGTCTGGGTATCGGCCGCTACCATCTTGACCCGGCGGAGACCCTGCGCGTGCTTTTCTCTCCCTTTAGCGGCTATCTGCCGGAACCCGCGGCCATTTCCGTAATCTTCAATGTCCGGCTGCCCCGAATCCTGCTGGCCCTTTTTGTGGGGGCGGGCCTGTCGGTGGCCGGCGCTTCCTTCCAATCTCTTTTCGGCAATCCCCTGGCTACCCCCGATACCCTGGGGGTGGTCTATGGGGCCTCCTTTGGCGCCGCAATGACCCTGCTTTTTACCCACAATATGCTGCTGGTTCAGGCCGCCGCTTTGGCAACAGGTCTGCTGGCCTTGTTGTTTACCACCAGTATCAGCCGCCTGAGGGGGAAGACCAGCATCATTATGGTAGTACTGTCCGGCATGGTAGTTTCCTCCCTGTTTCAAGCCCTGGTTTCCCTGGTGAAATATGTGGCGGACCACGATGAACAATTGCCTGCTATTACCTATTGGCTGATGGGCAGCATGTCCCGCTCCAGTATGAGCGGCATTATCCTGGGTTTGCCGATTATCCTTGCCGGCATTATTATATTGATTTTGATGCGCTGGCGGCTCAAC
Organism: Clostridia bacterium; assembly: GCA_018434325.1. GTDB lineage: Bacteria > Bacillota > Peptococcia > DRI-13 > UBA5745 > WRMS01. The sequence goes on from JAHDPO010000013.1 coordinate 193,428, forward strand.
ATCCTTTCCTTGCAGGAAGACGAGGCCCAGTCCCTGGGCATCAACGTCAAAAGGCTGCGGCTGGCGGTAATGGTGGCTTCCACGATGATCACCGCTTCTTGTGTTTCCATGTGCGGCCAGGTGGGCTGGGTAGGTCTTTTGATTCCCCATGCCGCCCGGATGCTCTACGGCAGCGACAACCGGCGGATCATTCCCGTAAGCGTCGGTCTTGGTTCCTCCTTTATGGTAGTTATCGATACCTTCGCTCGGGCCGCCACCGCCGCCGAAATCCCCGTTTCTATCCTGACAGCCTTGATCGGCGCTCCTTTTTTCATTTTGCTGCTGCGTAAAACAGGAGGTGCAAAGCTATGAACTTTTCCGTCAGAAAGGGCTTCTTTAGCTATGGCAATACCCCTATATTGCGGGACGTCTCCTTTTCCGTGGCTCCGCAGGAGGTGCTGGCGGTTCTTGGACCCAACGGCGTGGGCAAGACGACTTTGCTGCGCTGCATGATGGGCTTGCTGCGCTGGAAAAGCGGCGAAACCCTCATCGACGGTACCGCCATCAACCGCATGAGCCATGCCGAGCTCTGGCGGCGGATTGCTTACGTTCCCCAGTCAAAGGGCACGGCTCTTTCCTATTCGGCGGCTGACATGGTGCTGATGGGCCGCTCCGCCCGGCTGGGGCTTTTTGCCCAGCCTGCGGCAGAGGACCGCCGGATTGCCGCCGCAGCCATGGAGCAGGTTGGCATCCGGCATCTCGGCAGTAAGAAGTGCAGCGAAATGAGCGGCGGCGAATTGCAGATGGTGCTGATCGCCCGGGCCCTGGCCGCCAAGCCCCAGCTTTTGGTGCTGGACGAGCCGGAATCCAACCTGGACTTCAAAAACCAGTTGATTATTCTGGATACCATCCGGCGGCTTTCCCGGGAGCAGGGGATTGCCGCCATCGTCAACACCCATTACCCGGCCCACGCCCTGAAAATCGCCGATAAAGCGCTGATCCTTAACCGGGAGGGCCAAAGCCTCTACGGCCCCGCCGCCCAGGTCATCAACGAGGAAAACATGGGCCGGGCCTTCAGCGTGCAAGTGAAAATTCAGGACTTTCTTTATGAGCAGCAGTGCTTTAAGAGCGTGATTCCCATTGCCGTGATTTCCTGAGTTTAACCTGCAATAGCCCGATCCTGCCTTTACACTGCAGGTTAAAAGGCGTATAATTATTGCAGGAATGGGGGTAGACGTTATGCAGTATATGGGGCTTATTGCACAACATAAATCATTGACAAAGAAGCTGCTAAATGCCGGACAGAGTTTATCTCTGATGCCGGAAGGTTATATCTCCCCCAAAAAGATTGCCGGCAAGACCTATTACTATCTGCAGAAGCGCAGCCGGGGACAAATGTGCAGCCGTTATATAAAGGTTCAGCAATTGCCGGAAATGCGAAAGGCTCTTTCCGCCCGCAAGAAGCTGGAAGCGGAAGTTGCCGCTCTTTCCCGGGAGCTTGAGACGCTGGAAAAAGCCGCCGCCATTCTGGATCCGGCCCTGCACCGGAGCATGGTTCAAAATAAGCGTTGTCTTCAAATGGATACGCTGCCGATTGATGTCCGTAAAGAAAATCTTTCTTTTGCCAATGCCATGCTGTCTTTGGAAGGCGTTGCCCCCACAAAGAAAGCCAAAGAAAGCTTGCAGGCCTGGGGTGAAGGGAAGCAGACCTTTGCCTCCGGTTATCTGGAAGCTCTCCGTCAATACAATCTGCTGGCTGCCGACCGCTTATGAAAGATCCCTACTTATATGATGATGCAGAGGTATTGATCAATTTAGGCAGTATCAAGGACGAAGCGTTTTTTAAAACGGTAGAGGCCGATATTACCAGTTATACCATGGCTGCATTATACAGCACGGAGTTTGCTAAATTTGATAGCAGAGCTTTGCTGGAGGTTCACTGGATAATTTTCGGCGACCTTTACCAATGGGCAGGACAAATCCGAACTATTCAGATTTCCAAGTCGGAATACGTTCTTGGCGGCGATACCGTGCGTTATACCCATCCTAAAGAAATAAAGAAAGAACTGGCTGCTGCCTGCAAAGAAGTTTCTACTTTAAGGAAAGTAAAAGATCAGGCAGAGCTGATCTCTCGTATTGCACGTCTCAGCGCCAGGCTGTGGCAGATTCACCCTTTCCGGGAAGGCAATACACGGGCGGTTGTGGCCTTTTCCGTAATTTTGGCCCGCAGCTTCGGTATTGAAGTGAGGGCTGAGCTTTTTAAAAAGAACGCTGCTTATGTTCGCAATGCACTGGTTTGGGCTTCCCAAGGGGTTTACTCTAAGTTTGAATACCTTGAACGCATTTATTTTGACGCCATGGGCGATAAAAAAGAGGTTCGGGATATTGGGGAAGAGGGAGACCAAAAATATAGTGTAATCAACGGTTACTATGTTGCCGATCAGAAAGAGGCGCCCCATAAATATTCCGCCAATCAGGAGGAATGCTAAACAGCGGCTGTCAATTCAAATTAAAATCGCTTGAATCTCGCCCCGGAAAAGGGGCGTCCGTGTGATGGATAAATCGTCTTTGCATTTAACAGCTTTGCTTTCTTTATACTGCTTTGAAGCAAAGAAAAATCATCCGCAAACATAGAAGGGGCTGGTAAAGGCATATTCATTACCAAATCCCCTGCGAATAAACAGTCGTTAAATAGCACTCCGATTGAACCATTAGTATGACCCGGCAAATAAACAATACGAAAACTATCCAAATCAAGCAGATATTCTTCATCTGTTATGATAATATCCGGAGCAAATTTATCGTATTGTGCCTTATCTATTCCCCTAATAGAGGCGCTCCTAATGATATTGCCTAAAAAACCATTGGCGGGAGGGAAGTCCATCCTGCCATGTTTTATACTTTCGGCGTCATGCTCATGTATGGCTACTTTTATTCCATATTGTTCTTGCAAAAGAGCCGCATGACCAACATGGTCATAGTGTCCATGGGTCAGAATCAACAAGCCTATTTTGTCTATTCGTTTGGTGGCTTGCAAGTTCTTTATGAAATCTTTGTCAGCGGCAAAACCGGCATCAATTAAGACTACATTTGACGTAGATTCATCTTGTAGCAGAAAACAATTTGTATTGCCGGATTTAATTGTAAATATCATTTTTATCGTCTCCAATAATTTAAGTATAAAATCTTATTCTGTCTTTATCCGTCGGAATACCGTTGTTGACCGCTTGCCACTCGCCATTTCGAAACACTTCATATTGTTCAAAAGCACAAGGCAATCCCTTTGCAGCAGCGATATCGCTGCTATCCATAAGCTGAAAATGCAAATGGGGACCAAAGGAATTACCTGAATGACCCACTTTACCAATAACGTCACCTTTTTTTACACGCTGACCAACCGTCACCTGAACAGACCCTGTTTGCAGATGGACAAGGGCGGCGTACAAATTGTCGTCAACTTTTATAATGATGCAGTTACCGGCAACTGCCTGTATGTCATCTTTTTTCGGATCAAAATGATGAGCGTTTTTATAAGCGTTAGACATATCCGAAAGTAATTCGTTCTTGCCCGTTCTTTGCAACCATCCTCTGACCGGACAACGATACCGTCGCAAGGTGCATATACTTGTTGACCCCAGCAATAATAATTACTTATGGGAGTACCAAAAAGAAGATATTGAGGCAAACTTCCCCGATATGCGGGCCGGCCTTTTCTTTTCCAATCCACTTGTATAAAGTCATAAGCGTATCTGGAGCCTAATTGATTTGTGCCATGACTGGGGATTCTCGTTCCCGGAGTGTTAGGAGAGAGCCATTCTCCCCGCAAAGGAAACTCTACAGTTATCGGCTCAGGCACATCAATCATCTCATACCTCTTGTTCATTGATTGGCTTGTAGAATACTTTTCTAAGTTCATCAAAGTACCCGTCAAGCGTTGCAATGATATGTTGATAATCCAGTTCTGAGGTTTGTGAATTTTTAATATCGTCCAATATTTGATTAGTAAAACCTATATTGGCCCAAAGGATAAACTGTTTGCATTTTTCAATATTCAGACCGTCCCTAAACTTAGAAGCGTCAATCATAGTGAATATTTGATAGGACTGCTTTTTGCCGGCTCTGATTGCAAGCGCCTCGTTGACTTGATCAGAGCCTGTCGTAACAGAAAGTTTGTCAAAATCAACAATCCAAGGATATTGCTTTAGCAAATCAATTTGAAGCAGATAAGATTTACGCAGCCGGTCAAAAATATCTTTTTCTGAGAAATCCATTTTCGCAAAATACTCTTTATTTAAAAGCTCGGTAAAGTAGTCATACACAAACAGAAAAAGCTCCTGTTTGCTATTCACATAATGAAACATCAGAGCTTTAGAAATCCCTGCTTCTTTTGCAATTGTATTTGTTGAAGCATGATCAAAGCCTTGCAGTACAAATTCTTTCAGCGCTGCATTTAAGATAGCGTCGCGCCTTTGGGGTTCCAGATCCACCAATTTTATAGGCATAAATGACACCCTTTCTTGATATTTACCTAAAAGGTCAATGTCATTATACCGCCGTTTACCTAAAAGATCAATGACCAATTGCACCATTTGCCGAGGCCAATGAAAAAGTCGGTCAAAACTTCAGCCTTTTAAGCAGAATTAGTTGAATTTCAAGGGAAGCCGGTTTGTCGAAGTAAAATCCACTGGAAGGTGCCATTGATATGGTTACGGAAACGTCACGATGAAAGCCGCCCCCCC
>JAHDPO010000058.1 GCA_018434325.1 Clostridia bacterium
AAGGCCTTCCCCTTGTTTTTTGTGCCTAATTGAAGGCTAAAATGGTGATGCAGCCCTCTATTTAAGGTGTTTTCTTGCCTGAATATCTCAAACAAGGGCGTATCGCCCAACGTTTTTTATTAACGTTTTGCGACACGCCCATTTTGTATGAGTGGGTGAGATTTATGGTAAATAATCATAAATCAGATCCATGAGATGGACGGGGTCGGCATTGTTGGTAACCAGCCGGTTGACCAATTCTTCCACAAAATTTGGTTTTGTGGAAATATTAGGAACTATGTGATATTTCACCTTATGACGGCTTTTGTGATTATTGTCTTCCCGGCAGCAAATGCCATAAGTCATAACCTTCCCGCATTCTTCTACGCATTCTACCGTTTTGATCATTCGATACCGCACATTATTAGGTTGTTGACTCATGATCATTCCTCCCTATTTTTAGTTCATCTGTAAAAAAATGCTATTTATATTGTATAGTCGATTCTGTTTTAATGCAATGGTATAAATATGTAAGAGAAAAAGTGATTTTAGACATTTCTGTCGAGACATTTCTGTCGAGTGATTCTTGGCGAGAATAATTTTTACCGGTGATTTTCTTTATGGCGGCCTGCACCTCCGATGTTTTAACGTATCTCCCTTTCCCTTCCCGTCATAGGCCAGCCAATTCCACCATATCATATGATAAAGTTGGAACAGATGATGGGGGGAAAATCATGTTCTTTTTCGTATCCTTCAAAGAAATCAGCAAGCGTTATTTGCCTTGGCTTACGGTTGCGTTTTGCGCCGCCCTGGGCCTTTCGGCCTTTGCCGCCTGGCAGGACCGGCCGGGGCATGAGGCTTTAGCGGCAATATCCTGGGCAGTGGCCGGTCAGACGATCATTATTGATCCTGGTCATGGCGGTGAAGATCCTGGCAAAGTAGGGGTTGGCGGCTCCTATGAAAAAGACATCAACCTTCAAGTCGCCATCAAATTAAGAAGCCTGCTGGCTCAAGGAGGGGCTTCCGTAATCATGACCAGGGAACAGGATTATTCCCTGTGTGAAGATAAAGAAACCCTCCGGGAAAGGAAAAGGGAGGATTTAACCCGACGCCTGGCCCTGGTAGAAGAAACAGGCGCCTCCATATATGTAACACTGCATTGTAATTCGTTTCCCAAAAGCAATTCCAGCGGCGCCCAGGTGTTTTATGCCCCCCAGGTAGAGGGTAGTTTGGAATTGGCTCAAAGCCTGCAAAATAGTTTACGAGAGACTTTGGGCAACACCAGACGCGTACCGAAAGAGGATGTCACCAGCATGATTATGAAGCAAGCCGTCATTCCCACCGTTAATGTGGAAATGGGTTTTTTGTCGAATGCCCGGGAAGAGGAATTGCTGCAGCGGCCAGATTATCAGGATAAACTGGCTTGGGCCATATATAGCGGCATTGTCTACCATATGGCTAGCGGCGGTTGATTGTGTCCTGCTGAAATACACCTGTGCCTCATTTGTTTGCCGTGAAAAAAACAGCATATGCTGCTGTTCAAATATTATTATTAATTCCGCCAAAAAGGTATAGGCCAAATAATGGATTTATCAAGACAAGGCCTGATTATTACAATTTGGGCTTTTGGGGTAATATTAAGAACAAAAATTAGAGAAAAAGTTCACTTTTGTCGCAAATGGTTCAAATTTGCTAAAAAAGCGAACTTTTTCCCGTTTTAGAGCTCTAAATTATTTAAGCCTTTTTAAATAGAGAAATTTTTTCAATGGATCAAGAAAGAATCTTCTTGCATAATATTAAAACTATGCGTATAATTATAAGTAATTAATTAGCGGCAATTTGATCAGAAGATGGAGGAAACAAAGATGAAGCTTAGCATATTAAATGACGGCACCGTTACGGCGCCAAAAGGGTTTTTAGCCGGTTCGGCTAAGGTGGGGATCAAAAAGGCGGGCCGTTATGATCTGACTATTGTTCATAGCCCGACGATTGCCGCCATGGCCGGCCTATTCACGACGAACAAAGTGAAGGCGGCGCCGGTGCTGATCAGTCAGGCTAATTTGGCGGCCAATCAGGGCTGGGGCCATGCTGCGATTTTTAACAGCGGCTGCGCCAATGCCTGCACCGGTGATCAGGGCAAGGCGGACGCCGAGGCGATGGCCCAGGCGACGGCGGCGGCCCTGAATTGTGAAATGAACCAGGTTTTTGTGTCCTCCACCGGCGTTATCGGCGCTTATCTGCCTATGGATAAGATTTTGCCGGGCATCGCCGAAGCAGCGGCGGCCATGACGGCAGAGGGCGGTAATTTGGCGGCGCGGGCCATCATGACCACGGATACCCGGCCCAAAGAAATTGCCGTGACAGTGGAGGTAGCCGGCCAGCAGGTGACTTTAGGCGCCATGGCTAAAGGCTCCGGTATGATACACCCCAATATGGCTACCATGCTGGCTCTGGTGACTACGGACTGCGCCATTGAGCCGGCTTTGCTGCAGGAAGCCCTGAAGGAAGCTTGCGACGCTACTTTTAATATGGTTACCGTTGACGGCGACACCAGCACCAACGACTGCCTTTTTGCTCTGGCTAACGGCCAGGCCGGCAATGCTGCTTTGCAGAAAGATACAGATTTGGGCTATGCTGAATTTTTAGAAGGTCTGATCCATGTCTGCCGTTATTTGGCCCAAATGATCGCCAAGGACGGCGAAGGGGCTACGAAATTTATTGAGGTAAGGGTAGAAGGGGCTAAGACGAGAAACGACGCCCGGCTGGGGGCCAAAAGCATTGCCGGCTCTTCCCTGGTCAAAGCGGCGGTTTACGGCAAAGATGCTAACTGGGGGCGCATACTTTGCGCTTTAGGCTACTCCGGCGCCGACTTTGACCCGGATATTGTGGATATGTACCTGGGGGATGTTCAGATGATGGCCAAAGGCAAGGCGCTGATCTTCGACGAAGAAAAAGCCAGCGCCTACCTGGAAGGCGACGAGATAGTGGCTTTGGTGAAGCTGCATCAGGGAGACGAAAAAGCAGTGGCCTGGGGCTGTGATTTGACCCATGATTACGTATCCATCAATGCCGATTACCGCAGTTAGCCGGCCCCTGTCGGAAAGCCTGAGAAAGGATAAGTGATTTATGCTAAGTCCATTAGAAAAAGCCGGAATATTAACGGAAGCTCTACCCTATATACAGTCCTTTTATGGTAAAATCGTTGTAGTGAAATATGGCGGCAATGCCATGATCGATCCGCAGCTTGAGGAATCGGTGCTCAAGGATGTGATCCTGATGAAGCTCATCGGCATGAAGCTGGTTTTGGTTCACGGCGGCGGTCCTATGATCGACAGCTGGCTTAGCCGGCTGAATGTGACAACCGAGTTTGTCAACGGCCTGCGGGTCACCGGGCCGGAAGCCATGGAAGTGGTGGAGATGGTTTTGGCCGGCAAGGTCAACAAGGGCATCGTCAGCCGCATGCAGAACCTGGGCGGCAAGGCTGTGGGCCTCTGCGGCAAGGACGGCGGTATGATCAAGGGCCGGCGGATCACTCAGCCCCAGGATTTAGGGCTGGTGGGTGAAATCACCGCCATCGATCCTTCCCTGATCCTGACCCTCATCGAGCAGGATTTTATCCCGGTGGTGTCCTCGGTGGGTATGGGTGAAGCGGGCGAAAGCCTGAATATCAACGCCGATACGGTGGCCTCCGCCTTGGGCGGCGCCCTGAAGGCTCATAAGCTGGTGCTGCTGACGGATGTAGAGGGGATTTTCCTGGGAGAAGGTCAGGAGCGCAAGCTGGCTTCTCAACTTGCGGCCAGGGAGATTCCCGGCCTGATTGAAAAAGGAGCTCTCACCGGCGGCATGATCCCCAAAGCCAGGGGCTGTCTGGAAGCTGTAGAAGACGGGGTGGAAAACGTCCATATTATCGACGGCCGCAAACCCCATGCTCTCCTGTTGGAGATTTTCACCAAAGAAGGTATCGGCACCTGGGTAAAATAATAAATACAAGGAAGTGAAAGCATGGACAATCAGCTGATGACCAAAATGGGTCAGGAATATGTGATGAATACCTACAACCGGTATCCCATGGGTATTCTGCGGGGCCGGGGAGCCAAGGTTTGGGACGGCGACGGTAATGTCTATCTGGATTTAGTGGCAGGTATTGCCGTCAATAATGTGGGCCATTGCCATCCGGCAGTGGTCAAGGCCATCAAGGATCAGGCGGAGACCTTGATTCATTGCTCCAATCTGTATTGGAATGAGAATCAGGTTAAGCTGGCCAAATTGATCGTCGAAAACAGCTGCGCCGAGAAAGTCTTTTTTGGCAACAGCGGCGCCGAAGCCAACGAGGGAGCTTTGAAGCTGGCCCGGCGTTGGGCCAGCCGCCAGGGCAAACCGGAAAAAATTCAGGTGATTACCGCGCTCAATTCTTTTCACGGCCGCACCTTAGGTGCTCTGTCCGCCACAGGTCAGACGGTGTACCAGGCCGGCTTTGGGCCTTTGCTGCCCCAGCTGACCCATGTGCCGTACAATGATTTGGCGGCCCTTGAGGCTGCCGCCGGCGAGCAAACCTGCGCTGTGCTGCTGGAAACCGTTCAAGGCGAGGGCGGCGTGCTGCCTTTGTGCCCGGATTATCTGGCGGGTTTGATGAAGCTGAAGGAAAAATATGATTTTCTGCTGATGATCGACGAAGTCCAGACGGGTATGGGCCGTACCGGTAAGCTTTTTGGCTATCAGCAATTCGGAATAGAGCCGGATGTCTTTACCCTGGCCAAGGGCTTGGGCGGCGGCGTACCTATCGGAGCCTTATGCGCCAGAGGTCAGGCGGCGGAGATTTTGCAGCCCGGCGAGCATGCTTCCACCTTCGGCGGCGGTCCGATGATTACTGCAGCGGCTTTGGCTTCCTTGTCCGTCATCCTTGATGAGAATTTAGCGGCAGCCGCTGCGGAAAAAGGCCAATACCTGATGGAGAAGATCCGGAGCTGGCAGCAGTTTGCCGGTGTGATCAAAGAAGTGAGGGGCCAGGGCCTGATGGTAGGCGTTGAGCTGGTTCCCCAAGGCCTCGGCAGCCGGATCGTTGAGGCTTGCCGGCAAAAGGGCTTGCTGATCAACTGCATCCACGGCCAGGTTTTGCGGCTGGTGCCGCCGTTAGTGATCACAAAAGAAGAGATTGATCAGGCCTTGAAGATTTTAGAAGAAGCAATGGAGGCGAATGTATGAAAACACCCCTTTACGGCAAAGATTACGTATCCCTGGCGGATTACAGTGCCGGCGAATTCAAGTTTTTATTGGACATGGCAGTGGAGTTGAAGGATAAGCAGAAAAAGGGCATCCCCCATACTCTGCTGCAAGGCAAGACCCTGGCCATGATTTTTCAGAAGGCTTCTACCAGAACACGGGTATCTTTTGAAGTGGCCATGTACCATCTGGGAGGCTTAGGCATGTTTTTGTCGGCCAATGATCTGCAAATCGGCCGGGGCGAACCAATTCAGGATACGGCCAGGGTTTTGGCTTCTTATTCGGAAGGCATACTTATCCGAACCTTCAGCCACCAAGAGGTGCTGGATCTGGCCAAATATTCCAAGGTGCCTGTAATCAACGGGCTCACCGATGCTGAGCACCCCACGCAAGCTTTAGCCGATATGCTGACGATTTACGAGGAGTTTGGCACATTAAAAGGCAAAAAACTGGCCTATTTCGGCGATGGCAACAACGTAGCCGTCAGCCTGATCCATGCCTGCGCTTTGACGGGAATGGAAATCGTGCTGGCCTGCCCTTCCGGTTACCAGCCGCCGGCTGAAGCCCTGGCTGATTTTGAACGGATGAAGCAGCCCGGCGCCAGTCTTGCCGTGGTTGATGATCCCAAGGCTGCCGCCGCAGGCGCCGACGTGCTGTATACCGATGTCTGGACCAGCATGGGCCAGGAAAAAGAGGCGCAGATCAGGATTCAGGCCTTAAAGGAATACCAGGTCAATGCCGATCTGCTGAAGCTGGCCAAGCCGGAGACCATCGTTCTTCACTGCCTGCCGGCCCACCGGGAAGAGGAAATCACCGATGAGATGATCGAGTGCGCCCAATCCCGGGTCTTTGAGGAGGCGGAAAACAGGATGCACGCTCATAAAGCGATTTTGGCGGCACTGCTTTAATAATAATGAGACTCATCATGATTATCGCAGGCAAAATGTAAAATGAAAGGGAGAAATTAACATGAGCAAAAAAATAGTTTTAGCTTATTCCGGCGGTTTGGATACCTCCATTATTATTCCCTGGCTGAAAGAAAACACGGAGTACGATGAAGTCATTGCCATGGCCGCCGATGTGGGCCAGGGGGAAGAACTGGAACCCCTCCACGAAAAGGCCAAAAAGACGGGAGCAAGCAAGCTCTATATCGAGGACCTGCGGGAAGAATTCATCACCGATTATGTCTATCCTACCCTGAAGGCCGGCGCTATCTATGAAAGAAAATACCTGCTGGGTACTTCCATGGCCCGGCCCATCATCGCCAAAAGGCTGGTGGAGATTGCCCGCAAGGAAGGGGCCCAGGCTATCGCCCACGGCGCCACCGGCAAAGGCAATGATCAGGTGAGGTTTGAAATGACGGTCAAAGCCCTGGCTCCCGATCTGAAGGTGGTAGCCCCCTGGCGGCTCTGGAATATCAGGTCCCGGGAGGAAGCGGTGGATTATGCTACGGCCCGGGGCATCAGCGTGCCGGTGACCAAGGAACGGCCCTACAGCATGGACCGCAATATCTGGCATCTGAGCCATGAAGGGGCGGACCTGGAGGATCCCGGCAACGAGCCGAAAAAGGATGTGCTGATGATCTGCCGCCAGCTGGAGGACACACCGGATACGCCGGCCTATGTGGAGCTGGAGTTTGAGCAGGGCATTCCCGTGAAGCTTAACGGCGAGAAGCTCTCTCCTTTGGCGCTGCTGACCAAGCTGAATGAAATCGGCGCTGAGCATGGCGTTGGCGTCACCGATATTCTGGAGAACCGGCTCATCGGCATGAAGTCCCGGGGTATTTATGAAAATCCCGGCGGCGCCATCATGTACTATGCCCATCAGGAGCTGGAGTACCTGACCTTAGACCGGACCACCATGCATTACAAGCACCTGATGGCCGAGAAATATGCGGAGCTGGTTTATGACGGCGTTTGGTTCCACCCCCTGCGGGAATCCCTGGATGCTTTTGTGGATAAGACTCAAGAGGTGGTCACCGGCAAGGTGCGGCTGAAGCTGTTTAAAGGCAATATCTGCTCCGCCGGCGCCTGGTCGCCTTTCTCCCTTTATAATGCGGCCTTTTCCACTTTCGGTGAGGATGACGTTTATAATCAGGCCGACGCCGAAGGCTTTATCAATCTTTTCGGCCTTTCCACCAAGGTGCGGGCTTTGATGCTGAAAAAGAACGGTCTGCTGAAGTAAGACGGCAAAAGAAGGCCAGGGGTGGCCAAAGAGGGCCAAAGGATAGAGGCAAAAACAGCCCTGTTGAAAAAATAAAAGTTGGGAAATAAAAGGAATAGTAAAATGACGAAACAGGAAAACCGGCATCTCTGGGGCGGCCGTTTCGCTAAAGAAACGGACCGCCTGGTTCTTGACTTTCACTCCTCCATCAGCTTTGACCAAAAGCTTTATGAGATGGATATCCGGGGCAGCCAGGCCCATGCCAGGATGCTGGGCAACCAGGGGATTATCAGTCCGGCTGAGGCCCAGGTTATCATCGAGGGATTAGCGGCGGTGAAGGCTGATATTGAAGCGGGTCGGGCGGAGTTTAGCGTGGATGCGGAAGACATTCATATGAATGTGGAGACGCTGCTGATCGCCAAAATCGGCGATACGGGCAAGAAGCTGCACACGGCCAGGAGCCGCAATGATCAGGTGGCCTTGGACGCCCGGCTTTACGCCAAGGAAGCAGTTGCCCGCATTCAGCATCTTCTTCTGGACTGGATCAGCACCTTAGTGGAGCAGGCGGAGCTGCATTACGACTGGATCATGCCCGGCTTCACCCATTTGCAGACGGCTCAGCCGATTACCTTAGGCCACCATCTCATGGCCTATGCGGCCATGTTTCAGCGGGACTATGACCGGCTGGCCGACGCCTTGAAGCGGCTGGACGTGATGCCCTTGGGAGCCGGGGCTTTGGCCGGCACCACCTATCCCATCGACCGCCATCAGGTGGCTGCGGAGCTGGGCTTTGCCGCAGTGGGTGAAAATAGCCTGGACAATGTGGCGGACCGGGATTACATGGTGGAGCTGGAAGCGGATTGCGCCCTGATCATGGTTCATCTCTCCCGCTTCTGCGAGGAATTGATTCTGTGGGCCAGCCAGCAGTTTGGCTTTGCGGAGCTGGACGACGCTTACAGTACCGGCTCCTCCATCATGCCCCAAAAGAAAAACCCCGACGCAGCAGAGCTGATGCGGGGCAAAAGCGGCCGGGTTTTCGGCCACCTGATGGGAACCTTGACGATGCTGAAGGGCTTGCCCTTGGCGTATAACAAGGACATGCAAGAGGATAAGGAAGCCTTTTTCGACACCATCGAAACCGTGGAGAAGTCCCTGCTGCTGGCAGCGCCTCAGCTGGCCACCTGCCGGTTTAACCGGCAGAGGATGCGGCAGGCGGCGGCCCAGGGCTTCTCTAACGCCACGGACCTGGCCGATTATCTTGTCGGCCGAGGCCTGGCTTTCCGGGACGCCCACCATGTGGTGGGGGCCTTGGTGGGCCAGTGCATGGCCCAGGGCCGCAACCTGGAGGATCTGAGCCTGGCGGAAATGGCGGCGGCTTTGCCGTCAGCGGTAGTGGCGAAGGCGACGGCCGGCGCTGCGGTGGCGGGAGCAGCCAAAGAAGCGACGCAAGCTGGAGCAGATGCCGGAGATGCCGACGCTGTCCAGGCAGCCGATTCAGTGGCAGCCGAGGCGGAGACAGCCGGACAGGCCTTCATCGGAGAAGGCGTCTATGAGGCGTTGAAGCTGGAAACCGTGGTCAATGCCCGCCGTTCCTACGGCGGCACGGCGCCGGAACAGGTGCTGGCGGCCATCGGCCGGGCTAAGGCCTGGCTGGCGGAGCGGGCGTAGAGCTAAAATGTCCCAGGGTATAAAAATACAGTTGAATAAAAATAACTTTTATTTTTGATGCCCAGGTAATTAAAGCCTCCTTTATGAAGTTATCTATTGTAGATAGCGAATAAGGGAGGCTTAGTTATTTTTTGCGTTGGAGGCAGTTTGCCGGGAAGGCCGGACTGAGGCAGTGGCAGTGATTCGCCTGTGACGATGGCGAGGTGCGCGCTGGCAGTTACTCGTTTGTGGCGATGGAGGAGTGTACAAAATTTGAGGTAGTGTAGAGACCACTGAAAAAGTGGCCAAGTCTCAGCTAAATACGCAAAATTGCAGGTTTAAAGTGTGGTCGCCTATTCAAAATACGGTCTATTCTCTTGTAGATACACTAGATATAGCCAAATGCGGTAAAATGCAGTCAAATACATTCTCCAAAACGGCGCTCTGACACTTTAAACTTGCAATTTTGCTCATTTACATTCGGGAAAGTCAACAGGAATATGTAACCCCAGAATGAAGCTGAAAAATGAAAGGAATTGGAATTGAGGTGGAAACCCTTTCGCTTTTGTATCAAAGAGTGTAAAATAGTGTAAAGAGATGAAAAAATGTGCAAATGTAAGAAGGGATGTAGTTGTTACTATTCCTTGCCTTTTTGGAAGAAGAGGAGAATAAAGAGCTCGAGCAATTATATTGGCAATATAGGGGCCCCTTGTTTCGTATTGCGAAAAGTATTTTAAATGATCATCATTTGGCGGAAGATGCTCTGCAAATCATGTTTATCAAATTGGCGGCCTATTTGAAGAAGAAAAAGCTTCCCGCTGAGGAAAAACTACGGCCTTTCTTGGTGGCTATAATCAAACATACGGCCATCGACCTTTACCGCAAACAACAAAGGGCGCCGGAGCTGATGGAGATAAGTGAGGAAATTTTCCCGGCACCCGGTGGTTTATCAGTTCTTACGCCAGAGGAAATCCTTTTAAATGAGGAAGCTTATCAACGTTTGGTGGCTTATATTAAAGAGATGCCGTTGATTCATCAGGAAATTCTTCTTTTTCGCTATTATTATGAAATGACGGAGCAAGAGATTTCTGATTTACTAGAGAAGGCTATATTTTAACGCTGCGAACCTCAAAAATTAAACAAACCAAGCCGCTAAAGCTGGTTTTCAGTTCTATTGATAATGAGAATTTTTTTCGGATTATTGAAGATATAGCATAGGCTATAGCACCCGATGATTTATAAATGCAGGAGGTTATGATGAATAGGAGGAATTTTCTTTATTCCCTCAAAAAGCCGGCAGGGGTTATCTTATTGAGCCTCTTCTTTTTTGTTTTGGGCTTTTTCTTGGGGCGGACAGGGAGCCCTTCCTTTACTGAGCTCCCCCTTGAGATTCAATTTTACACAGGTGCTTTGCCCGAATACTTTTTAAGCGACCGGGAGCAAATACTTTATTTACTGCCGTCAGAAGGGGCGCCGGAATCTAGGCGGCTGCCGGCCTATACGATGGTCAATTGTTATGACCGGGTTTTGTGTGAAGGGGAGATTTGGCTCTACGTCGACACCCCGGTTTTCGATATTCCAGCTATCAATGCAAAAGGATGGGTTAAAGAATCCCAAGGTGTTCCTTATACTGATGAAGTGCGGTCTCTTTTGGTATTTCCCCTATATCTTAAGAATGAAGCCGAATATCTCGATCCCCATGCCGGGCCGTTGCTTATAGAGGAAAGGCAAGAGAATCAGGTATATCTGACCGGCGCCGGCGGCTGGGCCAACTGGGTAGCAATTGATGATTTGCGTTATCCGGATTTACGGAATTGAAAAAAGGCCTGTGCAATAACGCACAGGCTTTCTTGTTTGCGGAGCTAAGCCTCCCCTATAGTCCCTTCACCAAATAATACAAGGTCTTCACCGGCACGCCGGTTGCTCCCTTTGGCATATAGCCGTATTCGGAGGAGGTATAGCTTGTGCCCGCTATATCCAGGTGTATCCAGGGGGTGCCGTTGACAAATTCCGATAAGAAAAGCCCGGCGATAATGGCGCCGGCGCCGGCACCGTCTTTGCCAATATTGCTTAAATCGGCGAAAGTGCCTTTATAAAGCTCTTTATATTCTTCAAAGCCGGGCAGCTCCCAGACATTTTCTCCTGCCATAGAGGATGCTTCTTTTAAATCCTTCATGAAAGCTTCATTGTTGGTCACAGCGCCTGTGGTTATATTGCCAAGAGCAACGATGCAGGCTCCTGTCAAAGTAGCGATATCCACGACTTTATCGGCCTTTTCGACAGTTGTGGCATACCATAAAGCATCGGCTAAGGTCAATCTGCCTTCGGCGTCGGTGTTGCCTACTTCAATGGTCTTGCCGGACATGGAGCCGATAATATCCCCTGTCTTGTAGGCGTCGCCGGAAATCATGTTTTCGCAGGCGGCAACAATGCCCACCACATTTTTCTTCAGCTTTGATTTAGCGATAGCTTTCAATACGCCGATGACCGAGGCGGAGCCTGCCATATCTGTGTGCATGGTTTTCATGCTGCCCGCGGGCTTCAGGCAATAGCCGCCGGAATCGTAAGTGATCCCTTTGCCTACCAGAGCTATTTTTTCTTTAGCTTCAGGATTGCCTGCATAGGACATGACGATAAATCTGGGTTCCTTTGCCGATCCTCTTCCTACGGCCAGAAAAGCCTCCATGCCCAGCTCTGCTATTTTTTCTTTGCCGAAAACCTCGACCTTAACGCCTAAAGCGGTCAGCTCTTCTTTAGCGCTATTGGCCAATACCTCGGGATACATGTTGATTGCCGGTTCGTTTACCAAATCCCTGGCGGTAAATATCCCTGCCGCAATGTTTTGGATTTCTCTTATACTATCTGTCACCAAATCTTCCCGGTCTTTGGCAACGGTTAAGAAAACCTCTTCCAAGGCGGGCTTCAATTTCTTTTCCGTCAGGAATTTTTCATAGCTATACTCGGACTGCAGCAAGCCTTCGACTGCGGCGGCCACAGTCATTCCATAGCATAGATCCTCAAACTGAGGGATTTCGACAGCAATGCTTTTTACTTTATACTTTATTGCTTCTTTGCCAAGAGCATGGAATGCTTTTCTCAGTACTTCCAGGGATACCTTATTCCGATCCCCCAAGCCCAAAAAGATCACATGATCATTTTTGCCGATAGCGGAATAAACCTCGGCAGGCTTGCCTGAAATCAGCTCCCTGTCTTTGGCGTACAAATAAGCATCATTAATCAAGTCCTCGTCTTTATATACAAATATAACTTTTGTTTCGCCGCCGGCGCCGATTTTAAACTCCATCGTTATTACCTCCCAATGCTTTTGGTTATAGTTTACTACAAAATGTTTTTAAAGTATGCCCTCTGTTATCGATAATAAGTATTTCCGATTAAATCATGGCCAAACCGGGGGAAGGGCAAAACCGCTTGACGAAACTCCTGCCCCGCTTTAAAATAGTAATTCAGAATAGACTTATTATAATACGAATGCAGGAGAAAAAAGATGAGATTTTCTAAAATAGTCCTTATTGCTGCCGTAATGATTTCGTTGCTGATCAATCCGGGCTCTTCCTATGGAGCCGCCGCCACTGCCTATAAGAGCGAAACGCTAAACGGCGTCAGCCTCAGATATGTAACGGTGGATATGAGTAGTGAGGGCATTAGTCCGGTGGTATTAAATGCTCAAAATAAAATTACGGAAACCGAGCCTCTGTCTGCCATGGCGCAGAAGATGGACGCTGTGGCTGCCGTCAATGGAACGTATTTTGAAGCGTATGAAGGCATGCCCATTCCCTGGGGCACAATCATCAAGGAAGGCAAGGTTATCCACATCAGCCAAAGCGGTGCGGTATTTGGCATCACGGCAGCCGGCAAATTGCTGGTGGACCGGCTGACCTTTGATTTTGCCGGGTATATTAACGGCCAATACCGGGCCATTCCCTGGAGAATCAATCATCCCAGTACGGAAGATGAGGCCATTACTATATTCACGCCGGAATATGGCGCCACCGTAACCCTGGCTCCCGGGGCCAAAGCTGCAGTGGTTGGCAAAAACGGCCTGGTGACGCAGATTGCCGCAGCAGATTTTGATGTGCCCGGCGGTGGCTTCGCTATTGCCTATAATCCGGCCGTGGCTTATTTGGTGGGGGAGCGGTACAAAGTAGGGGATCATGTCACTTATGAGGTGAAGATTAATACCACCTTTACCAAGGCTGAGGATTGGCGGGAGGTCACTGTTGCCCTGGGGGCGGGCCCCAGCCTGATTATCAATGGGGTGATCACCGCCGAGGGCCACAAGGAAGGCTTCACGGAAGAAAAAATCAATAGCCTGAGTACAGCCAGATCCTTTATCGGAGCTAGGGCGGACGGCAAAATCATTATCGGCAATATGGCCTCTGCCACCGTCAGCAAGGCGGCCGAGGTTTGCCAAAGCTTAGGGCTGGTAAATGCCATGTGCCTGGATGGCGGCGGCTCCACAGCCCTCTATTATCCGGCTGATAAAATATCCTTCGCCGGCCGCAATATCAATAACGGATTAGCCTTTATTCAGTCCAACCTGACCAATCAGCTTTACGCAAAGCCTTCGGCAGCCAAAGTATATGTAGATGGAGGCAGCGTCAATTTCATTGCTTATAATATAAATGGCAATAATTATTTTAAGCTGCGGGATCTGGCCTTGGCGTTGAAGGGCAGCGGCAAGCAGTTTGACGTAGGCTGGGACCAGGCGTCAAACTCCATAATTCTCTACAGCAATCAAGCTTATAAGACAATGGGCGAAGAAGCGCCGGCCCAAGCAAGCCAAAAGGCAGTTCCGGCCCAAAAAACCAGCTCAAAAATACTGGCGGCAGATAGAATAGTTGCCTTTGACGCCTACAATATAAATGGCAATAACTTTTTTAAGCTGCGGGATATTGCGGAATTGCTTGATTTTGAGCTGACCTGGGATGCCGGCGCCGGCGCCATTCGGGTCGATACGGCTAAGCCTTACCGGCAGTAGGAGCGGTTTTTTATTCCTATAGATTATGGATATCATGGATTGCGCACATTGCGTCGTCAAAGTCTTTTTTGTGGACGTACAAATGATATTCGTAGGTATAATCTGTTTTTTGTCCGAGGGTGGTCAGCGTTGCCCGCCGGGAAGCGCCTAAACCTGAAGCGCCGCCGTTTCTGTTGACCGTCCGGACGTAGTAATCAATATGGTTTTGCCTTAATTTGCTTCTTGCTTTTGATAAATGATCAAGATCAAAGGTTAAAAGCAACTCCTTCCGGTTAAAGATAGTGAACATGCGAGCACCTCCCTTATTCAAAACGCGGTTTCATTATTCGATTTGATTATATCATAGGTTACTCGCCCTTCTTGATGTTGTTTGCTCGGGCTAGCTACTCAAATTTGCAGGCCTACGATTGCCTCTCTACCATCGTCTTATTAATCGTAAAAATCATGTCGGAAAACGGACATTGACAGACATCTCCATATTTACGATAATATAAAGAGAGGTTTATATTATCGTAAATATGGAGGTGTAGTTTATGGACTATATCAGCAGACAGCTGGAACGCAAATTTATAAAGATGAGCGGCTTTTTTAAAGCTCTGCTTGTAACAGGTGCAAGACAGGTGGGAAAAACAACAATGCTGCGCCATCTTGCTCAAGATCAGAACAGAACCTACGTTACTCTTGATAATCTCATGGCACGCAATCTTGCTAAGACTGATCCGGTTTTATTTTTTCAGACATATCAACCGCCTATCATTATTGACGAAGTGCAATATGCGCCAGAGTTGTTCAGTCAAATCAAGATTCTCTGTGACGAAAGTCAGGAGACGGGGCTTTTTTGGCTGACGGGTTCTCAGCAATTTGAGATGATGAAAAACTTGAGAGAAACGCTGGCTGGCAGGATTGGTATTCTGGAGCTTTACAGCTTATCAAAAAGCGAAAGAGACGGGATCATATTTGAAAATGATTTGGATTTTGCTTTAATTAGTTTACAATCACGGCAGGCAAAGGCGCCGAAGAGCAATGTGAACGATATTTTTGAATATATTTGGAGAGGCGGAATGCCTCAGGTCGTTGGGGCTGATGGCGAAGAGCGGCAAGAATATTATAATTCTTATGTGAACACTTATCTGATGAGGGACGTTGCAGAACTTGGCGGCATAACGGATACCTTGCGTTTTGGGAAGTTTTTTACGGCCTGCGCTGCGTTGGTGGCTCAGCAGGTCAACTATAAAACCCTTGCGGAAGCAGCGGAAATTAGTCAGCCCACTGCGAAAGAATGGCTGCGGCTATTGGAAGGAATGGGAATCGTCTATTTATTGCAGCCGTATTCCAATAATGCCCTTAAACGTCTGGCAAAAACAGCGAAGCTTTATTTTTGTGATTCGGGGTTATGCTCCCACCTGTCAATGTGGCTGACGCCGGAAACGCTGCTGCATGGTGCGGCAAGCGGTCATTTCTTTGAAAATCATGTTGTAACGGAGATATTGAAGAGCTATGCCTATTCAAAATTAAAAGTAAACATGACATATTATCGTGATACAAACGCTAAAGAAATAGACCTTTTTATAGAAAAAAATAATCTGGTCCATCCACTGGAAATCAAAAAGTCAGCTAATCCCGACAGCCGTGAGGTGAAGAAGTTTAACGTTCTGGAAAAGGCAAGTGTGCAGATAGGGGATGGCGGTATTATTTGTATGTGCGAAGAAGTCATGCCTATTGATTCCAAAAACTGTTTTATTCCTTGTAACCTGATTTAGAAGTATGCGTCCGAGGCCAAATAAAAGGAGGACGCCCCTCCTGAACCTTTTCAGATCCATTGCGGGAAGCCCCCCCTTAACTGCAGGCAAGCGTTAAGCCTGCTAAACCTGTAAACTTAAACCTGTAAACTTAAACCTGTAAACTTAAACCGGCAAACTGATTATTTGAGATCTTTCAGGATTTCCCGGAAGTCGGCAATGATGTCTTCCGGATCTTCCAAGCCTACGGAGATCCGCACCAGGCCTTCGGAAATACCGGCCTCTGCCAGCTCCTCGGCAGTATAGGTGGAATGGGTCATGGTGGCGGGATGCTCCACCAAAGTCTCGGCATCGCCCAAGCTGACGGCGATGGCAGCCAGACTCAGCCGGTTCAGGCATTTGGCGGTGGCTTCCTTGTCGGCCTTCAGCTCTATGGCTACCATGCCGCCGAAAAGGCGCATCTGTTTTTTGGCGATATCGTGGCCCTTAAAGCTTTCCAGGCCGGGATAATAGACCTTGGACACGGCCGGATGGCTTTCAAAAAAGCGGGCCAGCTTCATGGCGTTGCTGCAATGGCGTTCCATGCGGATATCCAGGGTTTTCAGGCCCCGAGCCATCAAAAAGGCATTGAAAGGGGCCATAACTGCACCGGTCACGTCCTTGAGGCCAAACATGCGGCACTCGCCCATGAAGTCGGCCTTGCCAATAATGACGCCGGCAATGACGTCGCCGTGGCCGTTGAGATATTTGGTGGCGCTGTGAACTACTACATCGGCTCCTAAGCCCAGGGGACGGGTCAGATAGGGGGTAGCGAAAGTATTGTCCACGATTACCTTGATTGCCGGATTGTATTCATGGGTAAGCTGAGCTATCCGGGCAATGTCGAGGATTTTCAGCGTAGGATTGCAAGGCGTTTCAAAATAGACTACTTTTGTATTGGCCTTAAGATGCTTTTTCAGGTTTTCTTCCTGTGTAAGATCGGTGAAGGTCACTTCAATGCCGTAGCGCTCCATGCCGTGGTTCAGCAAGGCATAAGTGCAGCCGTACAAGGTCTCGTCGGCCAGAATATGATCGCCGTTGCGCACGGTGGTCCACAGCGCCGTAGCGATGGCCCCCATGCCGGAAGCGGTGGCCAGAGCGGCTTCGCCTTCTTCCAGAGCCGCCATCTTTTCTTCCAGCATAATCAGGGAGGGGTTGGCCAAACGGGAATAAATATAGCCGTTTTCCTGGCCGGCAAAGCGGGCGCCGCCTTGCTCCACCGTGTCGAAGCTAAAGGTAGCCGTCTGATAAATCGGCATGCATAATGCGCCGCTCTCATCACGTTTGGCTCCGGCATGAATTTGTTTTGTTGCAAAACCGCTGTTGTTTAAATGACTCATCTCTATCATCCTTTCTGTTTGCCCTCCCGGCTTTTGAAAGCTGGTAAGCATTGCAATTGAAAAAAGTGAGAATTCAATTTATAATAGAACCAAAGTTATGCTTAACCTCTCCTTACTCAAAGCTTATCATTTCCTGCTATAAAGTGTTACAACAGGTTTTTGGCTGCTGGTTAGCGCTTTTTTCGATAGCTGACCGGTGAATCATTTTCAGAGAAAGGAAGGATAATCATGACCTTTCAGCAATTGCTTTATTTGGTGGAAATCTTTCGATGTGGTTCCATCAATAAAGCCGCCCAGAACCTTTTTATTTCCCAGTCCAGCATCTCAAGCTCCATCAAGGATCTCGAAGATGAGTTGGGCGTTTGCTTTTTTGAACGCCATAACCGGGGCGTGGATTTTACTGAAGAAGGCAAGGAGTTTTTGAATTATGCCCAGCTGCTGCTGGAACAGAAGCAGCATGTGGAAAGCATGTATAAGAAGAAAAATATAGCGCCGCCTTCTCACCTTAGCGTGTCTACCCAGCGTTACCCTTTTACAGAAGACGCTTTCATCCGTCTGCTCAGGAGCATTGATAAGCCGAATTTTTCCTTTGGGTTAAAGGAATCCTCCATGGATACGGTGATCAACGACGTTTATGAGCATCGGGCGGATATCGGCGTCATTTTTTTATCCAACCTGACGGAAAAAATGCTGGATCGGATTTTAGAAACCAAAGGCATCGCTTTTCAGGAGCTGCATTGCGTTAGGCCATGTGTTTTTGTACGGCGGGGCCATCCTTTAGCCTGTCTGGCCAGCGTCTCCGCCGAAGCCCTCGGCGACTATCCGTATCTGAGTTTTGAGCATGGTCATAGCGCTGCTCTTGATTTCTCCGAAGAAGTACAGCTTCTCACCTTCAAAAGGTCCAGCCGTATCATCAGAGTAAACAGCAGGGCGGCGGCGGTAAATATCATCGCCAGCACCGACGCCATTACTACCGGCAGCGGGCTTTTGGTCAGCGGCCTGATGGATACCCGCATGATTTCTATTCCTCTGGAGGGCAACGACTGCATGCGGCTGGGCTGGATTCATCTGAAGAATAGCAAGCTGTCGCCGGAGGCCCTGGATTTTGTGGAGCTGTTGAAGCAGTCCATTGCCGAATCCATTGTTTATACGGAAAGGGTTAGAAATCAGTTTATTAAAGAAGAGGTGGAATCCATCATATCTTAGCGGCCATAAGCAGCTGCAGCAGCCGGTCGGCCGGGTCTAAAACCGGTATTTTGGTTGCTTTTTCAAGCTCTTCTTTCAGATAAGGGAAGTGGGTGCAGCCTAAAAGTATGGCTTCCACATCATTGGCTTCAAAAAACCGGCAGAGAACAGCCAGGCGGAATTCTGCCATTAAGGCGGCAGGCGTTTTTCTGCTTTCTATTCCATTTACTAAAGGCAGCAGTGCTGCACCAAATATATCTATATCCGGATTGACCGAGCCGCAGGCTTTTTCGATGCCGGCCAGGCCCTGACTGTTGGCGGCTATTACGCCCAGCCTCCTGTATTCTGTCCCCAAAACCTGATAAACATCCAGCGGGGTGAGGATTTTTATATCCTCCTGCCGGCTCAAAAAAGGCATGTCCACTGCTGCGCTCAAGGAATTGCAATATACGATGACGGCGCTGACGCCTTCCCGCTTCATCTGCCGCAGCATTTTGCCGATCACTTTTTCTTTTTCTTCACTGGGGCCCAGCTGAAACCTGGCCTGCTCCCGGGAAGAGCAGGAAACAGGATAAGCTTTGACTTGCAGCCCCTGCCGGGCCAGATAATCCACACCCATCTGCGTGTCTACGGGGGTGCCGGCCATTACTCCGACTACTTGATTATTCATTGTCGGCTCCTTCGCAAGAGCCGGGCAGAACCGGCATACGGTACTGCCCGGCTTCGGCATTTATACTGCTCTATGTTTTGTCAAGGCATTGTCTAGCTTTCTACTGAAGCTGCCGCTGCTATCGCCGCTTTCTTGGCGGCTACGCCGGATTCGGCCACATCATATTCCCAGTTCCAGGGGTCTTTTTTTATGACGCGATGGGCAAAGGGGAAGAAGACGGAGAGGATGGCCATAACGGCCAGCAGCTGCTGGTACCAAAGGAAGGGAATGACCTCCATGGGGCTGGCGGCGCCGGCAGTCAGGCTGCCTACCACAAGCAGCTGTGCGCCGTAAGGAATGATACCCTGCCAGATGCAAGAGAAGATATCCAGCAGCGAGGCGCTTTGCCGGGGGTCGATCTTGTATTCCCGGGCAATATCCTTAGCAATGGGGCCGCTGATGATGATGGCTACCGTGTTGTTGGCAACGGCCACATCCGTCAGAGAGACCAAAGCGGAAATGCCTAACTGAGCCGATTTTTGGCCCTGCATCAGCCGCTGGACTTTTTCAATGAGCCAGTTAATGCCGCCGTAATGGGAGGTTAAGGCAGCCAAACCGCCGCAGAAGAGGGAAAGGAAGAACACTTCGTTCATGCTGGTGAAGCCATCCCAGGTAGCTTGGGCAAAAGTCATCAGGGTCAGCTCACCGCCGATGATGCCGATAATGCCGGCGGAAAAAATACCGATGGTCAAAACCAGGAAAACGTTCATCCCGGCCAAAGCCAAGCCTAAAACCAGGATATAAGGCAGTACTTTGATGAGATCAAAGTGCAAATCCTCAAGGGCAACCGCGACTTCAGGAGCGCCGAAGATCAGCAGCAATATGACGGTCAGTATAGCCGCCGGCAAGGCGATCATGAAATTGACTTTGAATTTGTCTCTAAGCTCGCAGCCCTGGGTGCGGGTAGCGGCAATGGTGGTGTCGGAAATCATAGACAGATTGTCGCCAAACATGGCGCCGCCCACAACTGCGGCCGCTACCAGCGGCAGACTGAGGCCCGCCTTCACCGACACGCCTAAAGCGATGGGAATCAAGGCGCTGATAGTTCCCATAGAGGTACCGGTGGCTACCCCCAGGAAAGAGGAAATAATAAAGATACCGGCAGTGATAAACTGGGCCGGGATTAAGTAAAGGCCCAGATTAACCGTGGCGTCTACGCCGCCCATAGCTTTGGCCACCGTAGAGAAAGCACCTGCCAAAATGTAAATCATCAGCATGATCAGGATGTTTTCCTCACCGGCTCCTTTGGCAAAGATGGCGAATTTCTCATCAATCGTTCCTTTGTTCATGATAAAAGCGAGAATTACAGCGATAAAGATTGCTACCACGGAAGGGAATTGATAAAAGGCCATTGCGACGCCCTTGGACTGCATAAGAAGTCCTGCGCCTAGATAAATAATGATAAAGACCAGAAATGGGATAAGTGCCAGACCGTTGACCTTTTGATTGGTTTCTTTTTTGCTTAACATGAGTCACCCTCCTTTTTTGATAGTATAGATAATTCTGAATATAATCTATCATAAATCATGAGCAAATGGAAACGCAAATCCACAATAATCCATTATCTGTTTTTCCTATAACGGAATGTTTTATTCGATGCAGGAGAATAGGCAGTATGACAAAAGAACCGCAGGGTGTGCGGTATGGGCCGGCAGCCTGCGGTTCTTCGCCAAAAAACAGAAAGGATTTATTGCTTGTAATTGCCTAGGAAATCTCCCAGCCGGTTGATCACATCCGTTAATTCTTCCACCCGGGGCAGGTAAGTCAGCCGGAAATGGTCGGGCTCCGCCCAATTATAGGCCGCACCCTCGGTGATCAGCACGTGTTTGGCTTTAAGAAAATCCAGAACCAGCTTCTTATCGTCTTTGAGATTGAATCTTTGCCGGTCCAGCTTGGGGAAGATGTATAAAGCAGCCTTCGGCTTGACGGTGCTGACGCCGGGGATGGCATTGAGCAACCGATAGGCGCATTCCCGCTGTTCATAAAGGCGGCCCCCCGGCAAAAGCAGGTGATCCGAGCAAGCCGGATCTTCCAGAGCGGATTTGATTACGGCTTGCGACAATACGTTGGAGCAAAGGCGAAGGGAAGCCATCACCGTCAGGCCCTCCCGATAGCTGGCCGTTTGGTTTCTATCGCCGCTGACCACCATCCAGCCGCAGCGGAAGCCGCAGATTTGATGGGATTTGGACAGGCCGTTGTAAGTGATCATCGGCAGATCCGGCGCTAAGGAGGCGGTGGAGGTATGCTCCAGACCGTCCATCACCAGCCGGTCATAAATTTCATCGGAAAGCACCAGCAGATTATGCTGTCTGGCCAGCTCCAGCATCTCTTCCAATAAGGCCTTGGGGTAAAGAGCGCCGGTGGGGTTGTTGGGATTGATAATGACGAGAGCTTTGGTGCGGCTGGTAATTTTACTCTTCATATCCTGCATATCCGGCAGCCAATCCGCCTTTTCGTCGCAGAGATAATGGACAACCTTGCCGCCGGTCAGGGTGACAGCTGCCGACCATAAGGGATAATCCGGCGTCGGAATCAGGACTTCATCTCCCGGATTAAGCAAGGCCTGCATGGACATCATGATCAACTCACTGACGCCGTTGCCGGTGTAAACATCCTCCGGCTCGAGACCCAAGATGCCTTTTTTAGCGGAGTATTTGACAATGGCCTCCCGGGCTTCCCTCAGACCTTTGGAGGTGGAGTAGGCATAGGAAAGGTTTAAGTTGGACATTAAGTCATTGACCACATAGGCCGGCGGTTCAAAGCCGAATAGACCGGGATTGCCGGTATGGAGTTTAACGATCTCTATACCCTGTTCCTCCATGCGTTCTGCCTCTTCGGAGATGGGGCCCCGGATATCGTAATGGACTTGCTCCATTTTTTTAGCTTTTTCGATTAGCATATTGATTGACTCCTTTCAAAATGAAAAACAATAAAAAACGCCCTAAGTCTTTTGACTTAGGGCGAATATCTCCGCGGTACCACCTAATTTCGGAAAGCCTAGCTTTCCGCGCTCATCAGGCACAAACATGCCTTACCGCTGTAACGTGCGGTCACGATGAAGCCTACTTGGCAGAACCTGCCTTTGGGTTCATGGCTCAGAAATGGCTTCCTTATTTCTTACTCGAAGATTCGCACCAACCATCTTCTCTCTGTGCTTTCCGAAATAAGTACTCGTTTTCCTCATAGCCGTATTTATTATGTTTGCAATTTTACACCGGGAAAAGCCCCTTTGTCAATAAGTTTTTTGACCGATATAAAACTTTTCTTGCCGCGCTTGCCAGCCTTGTCTTGTCACCATGGTATTTTTTCGCTATAATTCTTAATGGGACGACGTACTCCCGGCTATATTTTTCCATAAAATACGTAAAGGAGGGAAAAACAGTGGACTCAAGCGACAGATGTATAAAAGCGGACGCCGATGATCACCCGTGCCGGCTGATGTTTGCGATGACCGTTGTTTTTTCTTTCCGAAGGATAACGGCATAGCTGATTTTGACCAGCACCCGGCTCAGACAAGCGATGCTTTGCTTTGACTTGGCTGATTCGTATGATCGGACCGCAATGCAGATGTTTGCTTATGCTTTGGTTTTGGCAGATTCGTTCTGCGGCAGATTTATTCTGCGCCAAAGTCCTTTGACATCTGCTTTTTGCGGTTATACTTATCTGCAATTAAAAACGGTTTTGCCTACGCAGATAAGTATTATGTCCGTTTTTATGCCCCTGATTTTTAAAATAGGGAGGCCATAAAAATGGTGCAAAAGAGAAATAATACCGAGATTATAGGGGGGTGCCGTTATGGAGATGGAAAAAGAGTTATTTGAGGAATTAACGGCACTGGCGGCTAATAAAGAATACCGTAAGCTGAAGGAGGAGCTGTCGGAGCTGAATAAAGCCGATGCCGCCGAGTTTTTGGAAAGCTTGCCGCCCAAGCAGTTAACGATAGTTTTTCGGACGCTGCATAAAGAATTTGCGGCGGATTTGTTTTCCTATTTGGCGCAGGAAACCCAGGAAAAGCTGATTACAACCATTACGGACAAAGAGGCTTCGGCCATCATTGACGAGCTTTATGTGGACGACGCCGTAGACGTGCTGGAAGAGCTGCCGGCCAATGTAGTAAAAAAGCTGCTCCAGCATACCTCGCCGGAGACCAGGCGCCTGATCAACCAGTTTTTAAATTATCCCGAGTCTTCGGCCGGCAGCATTATGACGGCGGAATTCGTCCATTTAAAAAAAGAAATGACGGTAGCCCAGGCCTTTGACCGCATCCGTCAAGTCGGCCTTGACAGCGAGACGGTTTATACTTGCTATGTCACCGATGCCAATCGCTATTTGGAGGGCGTCACCACCGTCCGCCGGCTATTTCTGGCGGACTTGGACACGCTAATCGGAGAGCTGATGGATACCGACGTGATTTTTGTCCACACCTCGGATGACCGGGAAGAAGCAGCCAGGATCATCGGCAGATACGACTTTCTGTCTTTGCCGGTGGTGGATCAGGAAAACCGTCTGGTGGGCATCATTACCATCGACGACGTCATGGACGTCATCCAGGAAGAAACCACCGAGGACTTCGAAAAAATGGCGGCCATGCTGCCTTCCCAGCGGCCCTATCTGAAAACCGGCGTCTGGGAGCTGGCAAGAAACCGTATTCTTTGGCTTTTGGTACTGATGGTTTCCGCCATGATCACCGGCAGCGTTTTGGGCCGCTACCAGGATATTATTCAATTTATGCCGATATTAGTCACGTTTATCCCCATGCTGACGGGCACCGGCGGCAATGCCGGCTCCCAGAGCGCTACCATGGTCATCCGCGGTATGGCCCTGGATGAGATCGAAGGCAAGGATATGGGGCGGGTTTTTTGGAAGGAGCTGCGGGTCAGCTTGCTGGTGGGTACGGCTTTAGCCGCCGTCAATTGCCTCCGGCTGATGCTCACTTACCCCGGGCAGCCCATGGTCTACATCATTGTATCCATCAGCCTGGTGGTAACGGTGGCTTTAGCAAAGACTATCGGCGGCGTGCTGCCCATTATTGCCAAGCTGTGCAAGGCCGATCCGGCGATCATGGCTTCACCTCTGATTACCACTATCGTCGATGCGGTGTCCCTGATTGTTTACTTTTCTATTTCGCTTAAAATATTGGGGGTATAACAGGGCTAAGCATAAGCCAGGCACGGGATGGCTGTGAAAATGAGCAAGGAGCTATACACTTTAAACTGAGGCCACTGAAAAAGTTGCCAAGTCTCAGCTAAATACGCAAAATTGCAGGTTTAAAGTGTGTCGCCTATTCAAAATATGGTCCGTTCTCTTGGGGATGCACTAGATATAGCTAAATGCGGTAAAATACAGTCAAATATATTCTCCAAAACGGTGTTCTGACACTTTAAACTTGCAATTTTGCGCAAAAATGTGTAGATGGAAGGTGAAATGTGAATTCTTATAAAATTATTGTGACTGCCCCCAGCGGCGTCGAAGGCTTGCTGCGCAAGGAGATGAACCGGCTGGGTTATACCGAGGGGCTGACGGTAGGCAAGGGCGGCGTTACCTTCAGCGGCGGCCACGTGGATTTAGTCCGCTGCAATACCTTGATCCGTCAGGGTGAGCGGGTGCTGGTGGAGGTGGGCAGTTTTCCGGCAGTGACCTTTGAGGAGCTGTTTCAAGGGACGAAAGCCCTGCCTTGGGAAGATTGGCTGGGTGTGGAGGCTGCTTTTCCCGTGGCCGGCAAATCCCTGAAATCTCAACTTTTCAGCGTGTCCGATTGCCAGGCCATCATCAAAAAGGCAATTGTCCAGCGCCTGCAGGAAAAGTACAAAAAGGTGACTTGGTTTGCGGAAACCGGCCCCGTCTATCAAGTGGAGTTTCGGATTACCCAGGATC
Organism: Clostridia bacterium; assembly: GCA_018434325.1. Lineage (GTDB taxonomy): Bacteria > Bacillota > Peptococcia > DRI-13 > UBA5745 > WRMS01. Next base: position 24,895 of record JAHDPO010000058.1, read on the forward strand.
AAGTGACGATCATGCTGGATACCTCCGGCGAAGGGCTGCATAAAAGAGGCTGGCGCAAACTGTCGGCTCAGGCTCCGTTAAAGGAAACCACTGCGGCGGTGATGCTGACTCTCAGCAATTGGCGGCCTTATCAGCTATTAATCGATCCTTTTTGCGGCTCCGGCACCATCCTCATCGAAGCTGCGCTGAAGGCGCTGGGGGTAGCGCCGGGGCTTAACCGCAGTTTTGCCTGCGAAAAATGGCCTCAGATACCGGCGGCATTATGGCGGCAGGTTCGGGAAGAAGCCCGGACAAGCGCGGCTTTGCAGCAGCAGGAGCGAAGTGAAGAGCTGGCGGAAATGCAGCTGGAAGGCTATGATATTGACGCCAATGCCATATCCATGGCCCGCTACCATGCCAAGCTGGCCGGAGTGGACAAGTATATCCATTTTCAGCAGCGGGATATCCGGGATTTTCGCTCTTCTAAGAAATACGGCGCTGTCATTACCAATCCTGCTTATGGCCAACGGCTGGGCGATGAAAAAGAAGCGGCGGAGCTGTACCGGATTATGGGGCAGGTTCTGGCGCCCCTGGATACCTGGTCTTTTTATGTTTTGACTTCTCATCCGGCTTTTGAAGAGGCTTTTGGCCGCAAGGCTACGAAAAACACGAAGCTGTACAACGGCCGCCTGGAATGCCGCCTTTATCAGTATCACGGTCCCAGGCCGCCGCGGAGAGAGCGGGCCGGCGAGGAAGCCGGCAGGGAAGGAGCTGCGGGCGAAGCAGGGCAGGAAAGCCAAGAAGGATAAATAAAGGGATTGCCGCACTGCCGCATATTGCGGCAGTTTTTGTCTGCCGATGTAGCTGCCGCAGCCGCAATTTTGCCTATTTGCGCCAAAAAAATTACCGGAATCTGCCTTAATTTTATCCCATAAGATTGCCGCATCTGGATACAATACCAATTGTGGCATCAGGATTAAAAAAATAATAGGAGGGATAACTATGGCAGTCGCGGTTCAAGCCATCTTGCTGGTGGTGCTTTTTATGGTGCTTTTTTATGCAATAACCCGGCAGCCGTCGGGCGCCAAAACAGCGGCGGCGGTACCGAAAACATATAGGAAAGAAACGGAAAAAATGGCAAAGCTGAGAAACATTGCCCTCAGCATTCCTTTGGCGGAAAAAACCAGGCCCGGACATTTTATGGAGGTGGTGGGCCAGGAGGACGGTATTAAGGCTTTGCGGGCGGCTTTATGCGGCCCCAATCCTCAGCATGTGATTCTTTATGGGCCTCCGGGCATCGGCAAGACCACGGCAGCTCGGCTGGTGCTGGCGGAGGCGAAGAAAAATCCTCTGTCGCCTTTTCGCAAGGAGGCCTGTTTTATTGAGGTGGACGGTTCAACCTGCCGTTTTGACGAGCGGGGTATTGCCGATCCACTGATTGGCTCCGTCCACGATCCGATTTATCAGGGCGCCGGCTCTATGGGAGCTGCCGGCATACCCCAGCCGAAGCCGGGGGCGGTGACAAAGGCCCACGGCGGCGTGTTGTTTATTGATGAAATCGGCGAGCTTCATCCGATTCAATTAAATAAGCTGCTGAAGATTATGGAGGACCGCAAGGTGATCCTGGAAAGCGCTTATTATTCGGCAGACGACACTAATATACCCATGCACATCCATGATATCTTTCAAAACGGCTTGCCGGCAGATTTCCGGCTGATCGGCGCCACCACCCGGCGGCCGGAGCAATTGCCGGCGGCTCTGCGCTCCCGCTGCATCGAAATCTATTTCAAAGGCCTGTCGCCGGTTCAGATCCGCCGCATCGCTCTGGAAGCCGCCGGCAAGCTGGAACTGGCTTTGGAGCCGGAAGCCTTAATGGTGGTGGGCCGTTATGCCAATAACGGCCGAGAGTCGGTGAACATGATTCAAATGGCGGCAGGCCTTTTGGAGGCCGGTCAGGAGCGGATTCTGCGCCGTCAGGATCTGGAATGGGTATTGCGTTCCGGCCATTACGAGCCCCGGCCGGAAAACCAGGTGCCGCCGCTGCCCCGCTTAGGCCGGAGCAATGGCCTGGCCGTTTATGGAGCTAATTTGGGCATGCTGCTGGAGATCGAAGCCGACCTCTTGCCGGCTGCTGCCGGCGGTAAAGGCAGGTTGGAGGTTACCGGCATTGTAGAGGAAGAAGAGATGGGGCAGGGCAGCGGCCATACCATGCGCCGCAAAAGCATGGCCCTCTGCTCCGTCAATACGGTGCTGGCGGTACTGCGCCGTATTTTGGACCAGGATTTCAGCCAATGGGACGTTTATATTAACTTCCCCGGCGGGTTCCCGGTGGACGGACCCTCGGCAGGGATAGCCATGGCGGCAGCCGTCTATTCGGCCGCCACCAAAACCATGCTGGACAACCGGCTGGCCATGACCGGGGAAATCTCCCTTTGGGGCGAGGTAAAACCCGTGGGCGGGGTTCGGGCCAAAATCGAGGCCGCCGCTCAGGCCGGGGCTACCAGGGTTTTGATTCCCAAAGATAATTGGCAAAAAGAATACGAAAGCATGAAAGATATCCAGGTCATTGCCGTGGATAATATCAAAGAGGTTCTGCAGTTGGCGGACCTCAGCCGGCAGGCGGCCAGACTGACCGTAAAAGATGAGATGGATAGTCTTAACCAGGGTCTGGAGGAAAGGTCAAAGCTGCGCTCGGAGCTGGCTGCCAAGCAAAGGGAGGAGGAGCAGCGGTCTCAGGCGGTTATGAAGCAGCCCTGCAAGCAGGAGGCCACGATATAGATGCAAATCATTGCCAGTGCCGGCGGTCTATGATATATTTACAATGTTAATTTGAATGAAGGTGATAAAATTATGGAAGCTTACGCTGACGAAAAGATACATGCGCTGCCTATGCTGCCTTTGCGGGGGATTATTGTTTATCCCGGTATGATGATGCATTTGGACGTAGGCCGGGAAAAATCCATAAAAGCTTTAGAATCGGCCATGATGAACCGCAATCAGATTCTGCTTTTGGCCCAGAAGGACAGCGAGCAGGATGACCCTGCCGTCGAGGATCTCTACACCATAGGCACCGTAGCGGAGATTAAGCAGATGCTGAAGCTGCCCGGCGGCACGGTGAGGGTGCTGACGGAAGGGGTTGCCAGAGCGGAATTACAGGAATTAACGGCGCAAACCAGCTTCATGGAAGCCATTTTTACGTTTTTGGAGGATCAGGAGGAAAGCAGTTTGGCCATGGAGGCCGCTGCCAGAACCTTGACGGAGCAATTTGAAAAATACGTCCGCCTCAGCAAAAAAGTAACGCCGGAATCGGTGGCAGCCATTGCCTCCATCGAAGACCCCGGCCGGCTTTGCGACTTTGTGGCCTCCCATGTCAATTTAAAGCTGCCGGAGCGCCAAAAGATATTGGAAACTTTATCTATTGCTCACCGGGTGCATTTGCTTACCGGCATTTTGGGCCGGGAATTAGAGATATTGGATATCGAAAGGAAAATCAGCGCTCAAGTCAGGCAGCAGCTGGATAAAAATCAAAAAGAATATTATTTGCGGGAACAGGTCAAAGCCATCCAAAAAGAACTGGGCGATAAGGAAGAACGGCAGGCGGAAGCTGAGGAATACCGCAAGAAGCTGCAGGAAGCCGGCATGCCTGAGGAGGGGCTGGAAAAAGCCCTCAAAGAGGTGGAGCGGCTGGAAAAAATGCCGCCAATGGTGGCGGAGGCCACGGTAGTCCGCAATTACTTGGATTGGCTGCTGATGATTCCCTGGCAGCAGGAGACCGAAGATAATCTGGATATTTTGATGGCCGAAAAGATTTTGGCCGAAGATCATTACGGCTTGGAAAAACCCAAGGAACGAATATTGGAATACCTGGCCGTCCGTAAGCTGACCAACACCATCAAGGGGCCGATCCTTTGCCTGGTGGGGCCGCCGGGGGTAGGCAAAACCTCCCTGGCCAAATCCGTAGCCCGCGCTTTGGGCCGCAAGTTTGTCCGCATGTCTTTGGGCGGCGTCCGGGATGAAGCGGAGATTCGCGGCCACCGCCGCACTTATGTGGGGGCTTTGCCGGGCCGGGTCATCCAGGGTCTGCGCACCGCCGGCACCAAAAACCCCGTCTTTTTGCTGGACGAGGTAGATAAGATGAGCATGGATTTCCGGGGAGATCCCTCCTCGGCTTTGCTGGAGGTTCTTGATCCCGAACAAAACACCACCTTCAGCGATCATTTTATTGAGATGCCCGTGGATCTGTCCAAAGTACTGTTTATCGTTACGGCCAATGTGGCCTACAATATTCCCGCTCCTTTGCTGGACCGCATGGAGCTGATTACGCTGGCCGGCTATACGGAGGCGGAGAAGCTGGAAATTGCCAGGCGCTATCTGGTGCCGAAGCAAATGAAGGAAAACGGCTTGAAAAAAAGCCAGATGAAAATCGGCGATGAGGAGCTGAAAACCGTCATTGCCAACTATACCCGGGAAGCCGGCATCCGCAGCCTGGAGCGGGAGATAGCCCGCATTTGCCGGAAGTCGGCCCGGCAGGTTGCCGATGGCACGAAGCGCTCCGTTACGGTAAACGATAAAGTATTGCGGCAGTATTTGGGCATACCCCGCTACCGCCACCGGGATTCCCAGGAAGGCAATTTGCTGGGCGCCGCCAACGGCCTGGCCTGGACAGAAGTAGGCGGCGAGGTGCTCCACATCGAGGTCAGCCTGATGAAAGGCGCCGGCAAACTGATTCTTACCGGCAAGCTGGGCGACGTGATGAAGGAATCAGCCCAGGCCGGCTATAGCTTTATCCGCTCCCGGGCGGCCAAGCTGGGCATCGACGAAAACTTCTATAAGGATATGGACGTCCACATTCATATACCGGAGGGCGCCATCCCCAAAGACGGTCCTTCCGCCGGTATTACCATGACCACGGCTATGGCTTCGGCTCTTTCCGAGCAGCCGGTGGACGCCGATATCGCCATGACCGGCGAGATCACCCTGCGGGGCAGGGTGCTTCCCGTAGGCGGCATTAAAGAAAAAATCCTGGCAGCCCACCGGGCCGGCTGCAAAACGATTATTTTACCGAAGGAAAATGAGAAGGATCTGGAGGACATTCCGGAGAATGTTCGCCAAGCCTTGAAATTTCATATGGTGGAAACGATGGATGAAGTATTGGCAAAGGCGTTGGTGAAATCATGATTATACGGCAAGCAGACATATTTGCCACGGCGGTGGGACCTGACCAGTACCCCGCCGGCGGCAAGCCGGAAATAGCTTTAGCCGGCAGATCCAACGTAGGCAAGTCCTCGCTGATCAATGCCTTTCTCAATCGCAAAAACCTTGCCCGCACCAGCAGTACGCCGGGCAAAACCCAAACCCTGAATTTTTATGAAGTCAATCAGGAATGGTTTTTTGTGGATCTGCCGGGGTATGGCTATGCCAAGACCTCCAAGGAAGACCGGGCCCGCTGGGGCCGGTTCATTGAACGATATCTGACGGGCCGTCAAGAATTGGCGGGGATAATTCAGCTGGTGGATCTGCGCCATCCGCCCATGAGTACGGACCAGACCATGATGGAATGGCTGCTCCATTACGATTTTCCTCTTTTGGTGGTGGGCAATAAGGCGGACAAGCTGTCCCGGGGCCAGTGGCCCAAGCAGATCAAACAGATACGTCAGGGGCTGGCCTTGCCAGCCCGGGTGCCGGTAATCGCTTTTTCTTCGATTAACGGCCAGGGCAAAGAAGAGCTGACGGCTTGGCTTGAAGAAAGGCTTGCGGCAGCTTCGGCAGCTTCGGCAGCTTCGGCAGCTTCGGTGGCGAAGACAGAACCAAACAGCAATTCGACAGAAACCGGCGATACGGAAAAAAGCAAAGAATAGGGGTATTTTGATGACGCAAGAAGACAACAAAAACCTGTCCACAGTCTACGATCCCAAACAAGTGGAGGATCGCTGGTACCAAAGCTGGCGGGAAAAAGGCTATTTCAAAGGGCCGAAGGTAAAAAAAGCCGCCGACGGCACTTTTCCGGATAAAAGCCCCAAGGGGCCCTTTTCCATTGTAATGCCGCCCCCTAATGTCACCGGCTCTTTGCATTTGGGCCATGCTATCGATAATACCATGCAGGATATTTTGACCCGCTTTCGCCGGATGCAAGGCTACGATGCGCTGTGGCTGCCGGGCACCGACCATGCCGGCATCGCCACTCAGGCCAAGGTGGAAGAAGCCCTGGCCCAGGAAGGCGTAAGCAAATACGAGCTGGGCCGGGAGAAGTTTCTGGAGCAGGTCTGGGAGTGGAAAGATAAATACCACAGCCGTATCGTTAAGCAGCTGGGGACTTTGGGCTGCAGCTGCGACTGGGACCGGGAAAGATTCACCCTGGACGAGGGCTGTTCCAAGGCCGTTCAGGAGGTTTTTGCCGCCCTATATGAAAAAGGCCTGATTTATCAGGGCAATTATTTGATCAATTGGTGCCCCAAATGCCAAACCACCATCTCCGACATCGAGGTGGAGCATGAGGATGAGGGAGGCCACCTCTGGCATATCCGCTATCCCATAAAGGGTGAGAGCGGCCGCTATCTGGTGGTGGCTACCACCAGGCCGGAGACGATGCTGGGAGATACGGCGGTGGCCGTCCATCCCGAAGACCCCCGCTATACGGATTTGGTGGGCAAAACCGTTATCCTGCCTCTGATGGATAAGGAGATCCCCATTATCGCCGATACCATGGTGGATCTGGAATTTGGTACGGGAGCGGTGAAAATTACGCCGGCCCATGATATCAACGACTTTGAAACCGGCCTGCGCCATGACTTGGAGCAGATTGCCGTCATGGATAAAGAGGCTAAGATGAACGGACTGGCCGGCAAGTACGAGGGCCTGGACCGCTACGAAGCCAGAAAGCGGATCGTGGCCGATCTGGAAGCGTTGGGCCTTTTAGAAAAAATCGAGGAGCACCAGCATGCCGTAGGCCATTGCTACCGTTGTGATACAACGGTGGAGCCCATGATTTCCAAGCAGTGGTTCGTCAAAATGAAGCCGCTGGCGGAGCCGGCTTTGCAGGCGGTGCAGGATGGCCGCATCCGTTTTGTGCCCGCCAGATTCAGCAAGGTTTATACGAATTGGATGGAAAACGTCCGGGATTGGTGCATCAGCCGTCAGCTTTGGTGGGGCCACCGCATTCCCGTCTGGTACTGCCAGGATTGCGGCGAGGTGATCTGCTCCAAGGAAGGCGCGCCGGCGGCCTGTCCCAAATGCGGCAGCCAAAAGCTGGTGCAGGATCCCGACGTGCTGGATACTTGGTTCAGCTCCGGCTTATGGCCTTTTTCCACCATGGGCTGGCCGGAAAACAGCGACGATCTGAATTATTATTATCCCACCTCGGTGCTGGTGACCGGCCGGGATATCATCTTTTTCTGGGTGGCCAGGATGGCTTTCCTGGGCCTGGAATTCATGGGCAAGCAGCCCTTCCATGATGTGCTGATCCACGGCCTGATTCTTGATGCCCAAGGCCGCAAAATGAGCAAATCCCTGGGCAACGGCATTGACCCCATTGAAATCATTGAAGCTTACGGCGCCGACACCCTGCGTTTCACCCTGGTTACCGGCAATACCCCCGGCAATGATCTGCGTTTCCAGAAAGAGCGTCTGGAAGGTACGAAAAATTTCTGCAATAAAATATGGAATGCCAGCCGTTTTGCCCTGATGCATCTGGCAGATTATGATGAGAGCGCCGGCGGAGCGGATTTGGCGGAGCCGGATTTGGCCGATCGCTGGATCATTAGCCGCTACAACCGCACGGCTCTTGAGGTGACCCAAGCCTTGGAGGAATACGATTTGGGTGTGGCGGCTCAGCGCATTTATGAATTTCTCTGGGACGAGTTTTGCGACTGGTATATCGAGTTGATCAAGCCCCGGCTCTATGGCAAAGAATCGGCGGCCAGCCGCCGCCGGGCCCAGAAGACGCTGGCGGAGACCTTAAGGGGGACTTTATCCCTGCTCCATCCCTTCATGCCCTTCATCACAGAGGAGTTATGGCAGTATTTGCCCCATCAGGGAGAGACAATTATGCTGACGCCTTGGGCAGAGGGGGACAAAGCTCTGCTGGATGAAGCCGCCGAGGAAGCTATGGCTTTGGTGATGGAAACAGTGAAAGCCGTCCGCAATCTGAGAAGCCAGTTCAACGTAGGTCCTGGTAAAAAAGCCGATTTAATCATGCTGGCCGGCGACGACGAGACGAAGGCCCTGCTGGCAAGCTGCCGCAGCTATTTGACTAATTTGGCCTCGGCAGAAAATATTACGCTGGGGGATCTCAGCAACGAGAAGCCCGGCCAAGCGGTGACCGCTTTAGTTCGGGGCATTGAGATCTATTTGCCTTTGGCGGGCCTGGTGGATATGCAGGCGGAAAAAGCCCGGCTGCAGAAGGAAGGGGACAAGGTCAAAGGGGAGATCAAGGCTCTGGAAGGCAAGCTGGGCAATGAAGGTTTCCGGGCCAAGGCGCCGGCAGAGGTGATCGCCAAGGAAGAGGAGAAGCTGGCCGACGCCCGCTATCGCTTGCAAGCGCTGGAAGCCCGTCTGGCCATCTTCGGAAATTAGAGAACACTGATGGAGAAAACGATGAATACTACAGATGCTATAGATAAGGCTATGGACAATGTCCCCCAGCCGACTTTTGAGGAGGCCCTGGAACGGGTCTCTTCTTTTGGTATTGAGCCGGGGCTGGCCGTTATTTCGGAGCTGCTGCGGCAGTTAGGCGATCCCCAGGCCGGCCTTAAGGTCATCCACGTAGCCGGTACCAACGGCAAAGGGTCCGTTTGTTCCATGCTGGCAAGCTGCCTGGAACAAGCCGGTTTGCGCTCCGGGCTGTATACCTCGCCCCACCTTATGGTTTACAATGAGCGCTTCCGGGTAAATGATACGATGATCAGCGATGATCAGCTTTTTGCCCTTTTAGCCGAAACGGAGGAGGCGGCAAAGCGGACGGCGGCGGTTTTCGGCCGCCGGGCAACCCAGTTTGAGATTTTGACGGCTATGGCCTTTCTCTGGTTTTACCGGCAAAAGGTGGATGTGCTGATCCTGGAAACCGGCATGGGCGGGCGCTTCGACGCCACCAACGTGATTGCCCGGCCCCTCTTGACCGTTATCACCAATATTTCCCTCGATCATGAAGGCTTTCTGGGCCATAGCACCGCCGAAATCGCCGCTGAGAAGGCCGGCATTATCAAAGCCGGCTCGCCTCTGGTTACGGCTTGCAGCGACCCGGCAGCTCTGGAAGTGATTTGCCGGGAATTCAGTAGCATACAGGACCGGCCGGCGCCGGGATCCGCCCCGGCTTTGGCGCAGGTTTGGCAGGAATGCAGCTGGCAGACAAACAGCCTGGGCCTTAAGGGCCAGGAAGTGACCTTGACCACGCCCTTGGGCACGTATGAGCGGCTTTATTTGCCTTTGGCCGGCGGGCATCAATGCGTCAATTTAGCCTGTGTAATCCGGGCCTGGGAGATATTGGCCGGGCAGCAGGCGGGCCTTTTGACGGAAGAAGCTTTGCGCCGGGGCCTGCAAAAAGTCAGCTGGCCTTGCCGTTTGGAGCTGGTTCAGGAGCAGCCCCAAGTGGTGCTGGACGGCTCCCATAACCCCGACGGCCTCTGCCAATTGGCTGCCTGGCTGCGGGAAAATCGCCGGGATTACGGAAAAGTCATATTGGTCATGGGTATGGTGGAAGATAAGGATCGGCTGAAAGCTGCCTCCTATTTAGATGAGCTGGTGGATCAGGTGATCATTACCAAGCCTTTGTCGGCCAGAGCCGGCCGTTGGCAGGAATTGGCCCGGGGCTTTAGCGGCTGCGCCGGCAGGCAAGTGGAGTATATAGAAGATTGCCATCAGGCTTTGGAAGCCGCCATAGCTGCGGCGGCCGAAAAAGATCTGGTTTTATGCACCGGTTCCTTTTATTTGGTAGGCGAATTAAGAAAGAAGTGGAGCATAAAGGACATGTTTTCAGCCCCTGCCTCATAATCTGTATCAGGCGGTTTTCGCCGGTAACGGAGGCATAAAACCATGAGGCGTAGAAATAAAAAAGGGCAGATGTTCCTGCTCTTATTGGTGACCGTATTATTGCTGGCAGCGCTGAGCCAATTGCTGCCGGCATCGCAGAAAGAGGAGATTCAAAAAAATCCTTTTCTGCTTTTTTCTGCCGCTGTTCAGTCAGACCCTCCGGAAGGCAGCGGCAGTGAAGACCCGGCTGCCGACGCGGACGCTGACGCCGACGCGTCTTATGAAGTGGAATTGGATCAATTAACGTATTATACGGTGGAGGTAGCAGGCCAGACGGAGGCGGAGCCGCCGTATTTTGCCGGTTTCAGCAATGGCGAAAAAGCCCTGGCACCTTGGGTTGCTGCGGCGGCAGCTGCCGGCAGAGAGGGCAAGCTGGTACAAAAAAGCTTTCCTGAAGGCCGGCTCCAGCGCCCCGGCGAGATACCCCCCTATTTATCGGAGCTGATGCTGCTGTGCAATCAGCAAATTCGCCACTTGCGGCGGGGAGCCGATTTTTTTGGCAGCTCCTGGGAGGAGATCGAAAACCAAAATACCACCTGGAAACGGCTGGATTTGCTGCTGGAAGAAGGCAGGGAATGCCGCCGCCAAATGACCGGGCTGGGCTCTTATTATCAATCTCTGGGGGAAATTCAAGCTTTTAAAAGCCTGGAGACTGCCTGGGATCAATGGATAGAGGGCCTTGAAAAGCTAAAAGAGAATAAAGACGGCCGCTCCTTTTGGCTGGTTCAGCAGCAGGCTTTGGCCGTCGTAAATCTCTGGCGTCAGTTATTGTGGGATGTTGGTTTTGTATGATATAATCAAATAATCAAAATGAACAATTTAACCGACAAAAATATTGATAAAATTCCGGGGAAGAGGTGTAAACTTGAAAGCAGAGCGGATTCCGGAAGCGACGGTAACCCGATTATCCGTCTACTCCAGACATCTTCAGCAGCTGGAGGACAATGGCATAGCAAGGGTATCCTCCCAAGAAATCGCCGAGATGGTTGATGGTTCTTCTGCCCAAGTGCGCAAGGACTTAGCTTATTTTGGAGAATTTGGCACCAGAGGGGTAGGATACGACGTCCGTTTGTTAAATCGTAACCTCATGAAGATATTGGGCCTGGAAAAAGGCCGTACCGCCATAATCGTAGGTGCGGGACGGCTGGGCAAGGCTCTTACGCTGTACAACGGTTTTGAACAACGGGGCTTTAATATCATGGGCATATTCGATAAGGATATGAGCAAAGTAGGGGGACAAGTAGGCAAGCTGACCGTGTCTCCTATGTATAAGCTGGACGAGTTTGTCAAAAGCAACAATGTCCAGATCGGCGTGATCACCGTGCCGGGTTTTGCCGCCCAGGAGACGGTGGATATGCTGACACGGGCAGGTATTAAGGCTGTTTTGAATTTTGCGCCCGTATCCGTGATGGTGCCGCCGGATATCCGCTGCCGCAATGTGGATCTGGCGGTAAACATGGAAGTGCTCAGTTTTTATATGGGTCTCGAGGAAAGCAAAGAAACCAAAAAATCCGGGGCAAAGAAGAATTAATCAAAAGCAAAATGCTATGGGGAAAACGGAACTTTCTTTAGGCCGAAAGGAATGGGAATGAATGATGAAGCTAAGTGAAGTTCAGAGATTATTGAATGCCGACTGCCTAAACTCTTGCGCCCGGGAGGAAAAGGAAGTATCCCGGGCCTGTGCTGCCGATCTGCTCAGCGATGTGCTGGCCTTCACGGAGACAAATACGGTTTTGCTCACCGGCTTGATCCATGGCCAGGTTATCCGCACGGCGGAAATGCTGGATTTGGCGGCAGTAGTAGTGGTGCGGGGCAAAACCCCTTCTGAGGACATGGTGGCCATCGCCACCGAAAAAGGCATACCTCTTTTTAGTACCAACTATAATATGTATACGGCTGTAGGTAAGCTATATCAGGCTGGCCTTCGGGGGATGGAGGAATAGTATGCTGGCTGGTGAAGCGGCCCGGCTAATGGGTATGGAGCTGATGCTGCCGGATATGGCTGATCAGCCTATAACGATCAAGGGCTGTTATATCGGCGATCTGCTGAGCAACGTTATGGGCAAGGCGTCCGGGGATCAGCTGTGGCTTACGGTTATCACAAATATCAATGTCGTGGCAGTGGCTCAGTTATTAGGGCTTTCCGGCATTGTGCTTCTGGAAGGACACCAGCCGGCGGCAGGGGTGCTGGAGCGGGCCCGGACGGAGGGTATTCCGATTTTTTCGTCTGCGGAGACGGCTTACGAGATGGCTAAAAAGTTTCAGCAATTGGAGCTCCTTCAGCCATGAAAGAATGGGCTATTGACTTACATATGCATACGCCCCTGTCCCCCTGCGGCCAGGACAGTATGCTGCCGGGGCCGGTGATCCAGCGCTGCCTGGATTTTGGTCTGGATGTTATTGCTATTACCGACCATAATTCTATTGCTAATGTCAGACCCTTTTGGGAAGAAGGCAAAGAAAAAGGCTTGATCGTCGTTCCGGGGATGGAGCTGCAGACCCAGGAGGACATTCATGTGGTCTGCCTGTTCGATAGTCTTGAGGCGTTGGAAGCCTTCGAGGCGTCCCTCCGGCCCTTTATGACCGATAAACAAAACGATAGCCGTTTTTTAGGCCACCAGTGGCAGCTTTCCCGTCAAGGGGAAAGAGTGGGGGAAGAAACAAGGATGCTCCTTGCTTCTATGGCCGTCAGCGTAGATGATGCCATTGCTTTCACTCACCGCTTCGGTGGTCTTTGCATTGCCGCCCATGTAGACAGGCCGGCTTTCAGCGTTACCGCCGCCCTGGGCATCATTCCCGATTACTTGCCCTTTGACGGCATCGAGCTCACCCGCCATTTGCCCCGGGACGAAAAACTGCTGGAGCGCATCGAGCACCTGGGTTACCGCTATGTGACGGCCTGCGACGGCCACGACCTGGAGCAGATCGGGCAGATTCACTGCATCGCTTATCTGGAGCAGTGGTCATTGGCGGAATTGGCCTTGGCCATGAAAGGCCGGGACGGCAGAGATATCATAGTATCCAGATAACGAGAGGAAACACGGAAGATGCGGGAATTAGCCCTTCATATTTTGGATATCGTACAAAACTCCATAGTCGCCGGCGCCGGCGTCATCACGATCACTATTGAAGAAGACACGGCAAAAGACCGCCTGGCCTTTTCCATAATCGATGACGGCAGAGGCATGGATCAGGAAACCGTAGCTAAAGTAACGGACCCTTTTTATACCACCCGTACCACCCGCAAGGTGGGCCTGGGGCTGCCGATGCTCAAGGAGACCTCTCTTGCCTGCGGCGGCAGCTTCGCTATCGACTCCCGGCCCGGTGAGGGTACGGTGGTCAGCACTTCTTATCAAAGGAGTCATATTGACCGCCCGCCGTTGGGGGATATGGCTTCTACCATGCTGGCCATTTTGCTGGGCAATGAAGAAATCAATATCCGCTATTCCCACAGGCGGGATGAGCAAGTTTTCGCTTTTGAGTCCGGGGAGATGAAGGAAGTACTGGACGGCCTTTCCTTTCAGAATCCGGAGGTTTATCTATGGCTGAAGGAGTTTTTGACGGAAGGGGAAAAGAGTGTAGATGGCACGGTATAACGGAGGCAGAAATCCTTGGCTTTTGGTGGTTCTGTTGCTTGCCTGCGGCGTTATCGGCGGTTTTATCGGTATCCTGCTGGCGCCTGTTGCCCCTTGGGCCGGCAAGACCTTAATTTCTTTGGGATCCTCTTCTTTTACTTTGGATTTGATGGTGTTGTCTGTTACCTTGGGCGCGGCTTTGCATCTGAATTTATGCTCGATTCTTGGCTTTATTATAGCGATTATGATTTTTTTCAGGGTTTGACGAGGCGACTGGACAGAAACCATCGAATCATGGTAGAATATACATAAATTACCAATCATTCGAGGGTTAAAGCATGATAAACTTAATTTTAGCTTCAGCATCCCCCCGGCGGCAGCAGCTGCTGGCCTTATTGGGGGTGGACTTCACCGTGAAGCCAAGCCCCATCGACGAGAAAGCTCTCGTTCTTTCCGGCAGCCCTGCCAGGCAGGTTATGGATTCGGCCAGAGCCAAAGCCGAGGCCGTAGCTTTGACCGAGCAAGACAGCTGGATATTGGCGGCAGATACTATAGTATGCGTTGATGAGCAGATCCTGGGTAAGCCGGAGGACCGGGAAGAAGGCCGCCGGATGCTGGGCCTGCTTGCCGGCAGAAGCCATCAGGTATTTACCGGCATCTGCCTTTTTCATCAGGGCAGATCCTGCCCGCCGCCGATTTATGAGGAAACCAGAGTTTGGATGGCTCCTCTTTCCCGGGAGCAGATCGAGGCCTATCTTGATAGCGGCGAGCCGATGGATAAGGCGGGGGCTTATGGGATACAGGGCTTTGGCGGTTCCCTGATCCCGAGGATCGAGGGCTGCTACTTTAATGTAATGGGGCTGCCGCTATACCGCACCGCCCAGTTGCTGGGCCAGGCGGGCATTAAGACGGGAGGGGCCAATGGATAAGGCTGCTGCCGCAAGCAATGGCCTTAGCCTAAAAGAAATGCCTGTCTATCAGCGGCCCCGGGAGCGTCTGCTGGCTTTTGGTCCCGACCGCTTGACGAATCAGGAGCTTTTGGCCATATTGATCGGCTCCGGCAGCTGTGAGGAATCGGCCCTGGTTTTAGCTCAGCGTTTATTGCAGGCTGAAGGAGGACGGTTCATCCTGGAGGCGGAGGCCGGAGAGCTTAAAGAGATTAAAGGCATCGGGGAGGCCAAGGCTTGCCGGATTAAGGCGGCCATGGAGCTGTCCCGCCGGCTGCTTTATTTTTCTGCCGAGAGCCGACCGTCTATTGCCGGGCCTAAGGATGCCGCCGATCTGCTGCAGAGCGAGATCGGTTTTTTAGACAGGGAGGCTGTCCGGGTCATCAACCTTAATTCGGCCAATCAGGTAATTGCCGTAGACAGCGTTTCTCTTGGGGGCCTCAATTCGGCGCCGGCCCATCCCCGGGAGGTATTTAAGGCGCCGCTGAAGCGCAGCGCCGCCGGCATCATTCTGTTGCATAATCATCCCAGCGGCGATTTAAGACCCAGCCAGCGGGATTTGGAGGAAACCAGGCGGCTGGCGGCAGCCGGTGAGCTTTTGGGGATCCGCCTTTATGACCATATTATTTTGTCCCACGGACAATACCACAGCATGCTGGAATCCGGCAAAATGGCGGCTATTACCGCCGAAATTCAAAATCCTACGCGAAAAGGAAAGAAAAAATGAAGCGCAAAGGAGCCCTCTGGGCTATTGCGGTCACTTTGGCGGTGATCCTTCTGCTTTACCTGATGCAAAGCACAGGCTGGCAGCAGTCAGATATGGTGGGAGCGGGCAAGCCGCTGCGGGAGCTGGCCTGGCCGGTGCAAAAAGCCGTCAGCGTCATCGGCGACGGTCTGGGCGGATTCTTTGGTTATTTTAAAGATAACCGCTTACTGCGCCAGGAAAATCAGGCGTTAAAGGAATCCCTGGCAGCGGCGGAGTATTGGATCCAGCAGATGCAGGAGCTGCAGGAAGAAAATCGCCGACTGGGTGCTTTGCTGGACTATAAAACCACCCACAGCCGGACCTTTGCTTTAGTGACGGCTCAAGTGATCGGCCGGGATACGGACAACTGGAATCAAACGGTGATTCTGGATAAAGGTTCCGCTTCAGGACTGGCCTGCGAAATGGCGGTGATTGCTCCTGCCGGCATGGTGGGACGTATCGTAGCGGTAACTCCGCATACGGCGGAGGTTCTGCTTTTAATAGACCGGGAAAGCGCCATCGGAGCCAGAGTATCAGAAACCCGTTTTTCTCCCGGCATGGTATCCGGCACCGGTCAGGATGACTTGCTGGAAATGCTGCGGCTGGATCATGAGGCCGAGATACTGCCGGGGCAGAAAGTGATTACCTCAGGCTACGGCAGCATATTCCCCAAGGGCCTGATGGTAGGTGTGGTAGAGGAAGTGGTGCCGGATTCCAACGGCTTGACCAAACGGGCCACTGTACGCCCGGCAGTGGATTTCCGGCGGCTGGAGGAAGTGATGATCATCCGGTCGATCAATGCAGACGAGGAGCCGGTATTGCCGGAAGGGCAGGAATTCAGCATGCAGCCGGAAGGCAGCCAGAAATAAATTCCAAATATTAGCGGGACAGTACGCAAGAGCGGCAGCTTTTAGGGAGATGTGATAGACATGTATAATTTGGTTCTGGCAGCCATCACCTTTGCCGGGCTGATTCTCAGGAGTATTTTCCCCCGGGCTTTGGGGCTTGCCTGGGCCACGCCGGATTTCCCTTTGCTGCTGGTGGTGTTTAACGCCATGTTCCGGGGGCCGGTTTATGGCGCCGTCACCGGCTTTTTCATCGGTTTGACCGAAGACCTGTTTTTTGGCCGCTTTATCGGCCTCAACGCCCTGGCAAAATGCGTGGTGGGCTTTTTAGCCGGTTCTTTGGCCAAAAGTATATTTAAAGAAAATATCTGGGTGCCGATCATTAACGTTTTTGCAGGTTCAGTGCTCAGCCTGATCCTGGTATTTATTATCGGTCATTTGGCCGGGGCCCGCTGGTATTTGGCCAATGTTTTTTATCAAGGCTTGTTCGAGGTGTTATTTAATGTGTGTCTGGTCCCCTTTTTATACGGACCCTTTTTTCACTTCGCCGACAGCCGTCTGCATTTTCAGGAGGAAAGCTAGCTCATGTCTATAGGATCTCCCCTTTGGGAAGAAAGCAAAGAAAGGAAGCAGACGCGAAAACGGCTGATCTTATACGGGTTCCTGGTTACCGCTGTTTTTCTTGTGCTGGTAAGCCGGCTTTTTTGGCTGCAAGTGATGCAGGAAGAGATCTTTCTCAACAAAGCCATCAGCCAATCCACCCGCTGGATCAGTGAAAAGGCCTCCCGGGGAGAGATCATGGATCGCCGGGGTAATGTGCTGGTTACCAACCGGCCGGTATACAACCTGACTTTAAACTACCTGGGCTTGAAAGACCAGGATATTAGCCAGGTAGTGGCAGGGCTGGTAGAGGTTTTAGGCGACCCCGACATTACGGTGGAAGCCGTACAGGACAGCATAGCAGCTCAGGCCAGCCGTCTATACGAGCCCATCGTCATCAAGCGGGATATTCCCCTGGAGACGGTGATCCGTTTGGAGGAGCGGCGCTGGCAGCTGCCGGGCATATTAATTGAAACCAGCCCCCAGCGTTACTACCCTTATGGCGGCCTTATGGGTCATGTTTTAGGTTATGTCCATCCGATTAAGGAAGAGATCGATCAGGCAGGCTACGAAAATCACGGGCTGGGAGACCTGGTGGGAAAAACAGGTGTGGAGAAATCCTATGAGTTTGACCTTAAAGGCACCAATGGCTACCGGGAAGTGACGGTCAACGCCAGGAATCACCCCCTGCAGGAGGTGTCGAATCTCCCTTCCGTATCCGGCAACAGCCTGTGGCTGACTATGGATTTGGAGCTGCAAAAGGTTTTGGAAGAGAACTTTGACAGCGTGCTGGCTGCCGTAGCCGAAAACTATCCCAAAGCCCAAGCGGGAGCGGCGGTGGTTTTGGACGTCAATACCGGTGGCCTCTTAGCTTCCGTCAGCCGGCCCATCATGTATCCCGATGATTTCAACGGCAATCCCTTAACCCAGGAGCAGGCGGATTACTATTTTAATCAGCAGCCGGCGGCCTTGTACAACCGGGCTATCCAAGGCAGCTATGTGCCCGGCTCTACCTTTAAGCCCATTACGGGTATGGCAGCCCTGGCCTCCGGCAATCTTACGCCGGAAACCCGCATCACCTGCGCCGGTGCTTACTGGTTCAAGCCCTATATTAAATGCACGGGCGTCCATGGCTCACTGAATTATTATCAGGCTATGGCCAAAAGCTGCAACGTCTATTTTCAGGAGGCTGCCCGCCGGGCCGGCATCGGCATGATCGGCAAGATTGGCCATGAATTCAATTTAGACGCCAAAACCGGCGTGGATCTGCCTTTTGAAGGAGCCGGGCTTTTGCCCAGCTTGAATTGGCAAACCATTGAATTCGGCCGCCGCTCGGATGTCATCAACAAGGATATCGACAAGCAGCTGGCAGATTTGCAAACCACCTACCAGTCTTTGATCAGCCAGGCGGAAACGGACTCGGATAAAAAGCGCCTGGAAAAAGAGCTGCGCAGCAAAGTCAATGTTTTGGAAGCCCGCCGCCGGGAAAGGCTGAATTCCGATACGATCTGGCGGGAAGCCGATACCTTTAATACCGGCATCGGCCAAGGGTATAACCAGTATACGATTATTGAGCTGGCTGCTTATACGGCAGCCATAGCCAGCGGCGGCGTCTATCATACGCCTTATGTGGTGGACAGAATATATAACCCCGACGGCAGCCTCAAGTATCAGCATCAGACTGAGTCCCGCAAAGTAGAGGTGGAGCAGTGGATACTGGACGCCACGAAGGAAGCCATGACTACGGTGACAAGGCCGGGAGGCACTGCCTACAGTGCGTTTGCCGGTCTGGCGCCGGGGATCGGCGGCGGCGCCAAGACAGGCACGGCTCAGCCCGGCCGGGTGGGATACAGCAAAAACAAAGACTTTGACGGCTTGTTTATTTGCTTTGCTCCGGCAGAAAATCCCCAGATCGCTTTTGCCTGCGTCATCGAACACGGCCACAGCGGTTCCGGCTCCGCCGGCAAGGTGGCCAAGGCCGTATTGGAATACTATTTCAGACAAGAACCGGACGAAAAGCCGGCGGCGGAGCAAAGAGGGGAACTGGCGACAGAACTGGGAGAAGGTCGGAGTAATGCAGAGTAAAATTAAAACAATTATCAAAAATATCGATTATACGCTGCTGATTTTCCTGCTGCTGATTCTCTGCGCCGGTTTTATTGTTTTGGACAGCGCCAGCGTTGCCGCCGCCGTCAGATATGGCATCAATTATGTGCTGCTGCAGGCCGCCGCCGGCGCTATGGGCTTTTTACTGATTTTTTGTATGCAGGCCATTGACTTAAGCCGCTTGTTAAATATGGAGCGAACCTTATATATTCTGATGAACCTGATGCTTTTGTCGGTTTTGTTCTTTGGCGTCTCCGCCAAAGGCACCCAGGGCTGGATCGAGCTGGGGCCCCTGCGTTTTCAGCCGGCGGAACCGGCAAAAATCATGCTGATTTTCTGCATGGCCAAGTTTTTGGCCGCTAAGAAAGGCCGGCTCAAAACCTGGGGACAGCTGCTGCCGGCTTTCATCTACGGCGGCATCCCCTTAGCCCTGGTGCTGGCCCAGCCGGACTTGGGTACGGCTCTGGTTTTTGTGGCTATTCTATTTGGCATGCTGCTGGCGGCAGGGGGCTCCCTCTGGAAGCTGGGGCTGCTTTTTGGCGGCGGCCTGGGAGCCGTCATCTTCTGGATCTATGGCCATCTCAATTGGGGCTGGTGGCTGCCTTTACAGGAGTATCAGCTGATGCGCCTGGTGGTTTTCATCAATCCGGAATACGATCCTCGCAATTGGGGCTGGAATGTGATTCAGGCCCAGATAACCGTGGGTTCCGGCGGCCTGTGGGGCCAAGGCTGGGGTCAGGGAGCGCAGACGGCCAGCGGCTACCTGCCGGAGCAATGGACGGACTTCATTTTTTGCGTATTGGGTGAAGAATTTGGTTTTGTGGGTTGTTTCGTAGTGCTGGTTCTGTTTTTTGCGCTGCTGCTGCGCTGCCTGACCATTGCCGGCCGCTCCAAAGACCTCTTTGGCGCCCTTCTGATATCCGGGGTGGTTTCCCTATTGGTATTCCATATTCTGCAAAATGTCGGCATGGCTGTGGGTATTATGCCCATTACCGGTATTCCCTTGCCTTTTATCAGCTACGGCCGCAGCGCTCTTTTAGCGAATATGATTGCTATGGGCATGGTGGTTAATGTGGGCGTCTATAAAGATCCTCTGGTATTCTGATTAGCTATAACAAACTGTTATAGGAAAGCTTTGCAATAAAGGTGTTTTAAGACTACTCCTCAGGGTATAAAAAAAATATAAAAAAGAAAAATATTTTATTTTTGGGGTGGTATCTTGTAACAAAAAGGGTTAGAATATGTACATAAAGAAAAAATGAAGAATCAGGAGCATACAGGATGTTGCCAGAACGTGACCAGCAGGAGTATGCAGCACTGCAGATCATCGGCCAAAGCATTTCCCCTGTGGGCTCCGGCTATCTGAGCAGGGAGATGGCCCGGTTCGGTGTTGCTGTCAGCGAAGCCACAGCAGGCAGGATTTTGAATCGTTTTGATCAGTCCGGTCTAACCACGAAAGTAGGCTTTCAAGGCCGCACACTTACTGAAGAGGGACATAGCAGGTTAAAGGATCTGGAGAGCAGGGCTGCCAGAAATCAGCAAGGCGAAGAATTTTTCAGTGTGCTCGGCAGTCAGTCCAAAGAAAGGCTCATCGATATCCTCATTGCCCGCAAGGCAATCGAGCGGGAGTTGGCCAGGCTGGCAGCTGTCCATGCCACTAATAGCGAGATTCAGGAAATGTGGACCGTTCAAAAAGTCCAGTACGAAACTTTTTCCCGGGATATGGAGGCCGCTGAGCAGGACGTGCAGTTCCACCGCTTGATTGCCAAGGCTGCCCGGAACCCCGTTCTTTATTCGGCCATAGAGATGATCCGCCAGGATGGTCAGCTGACCCCGGTGCTGGAGTATATCAGAAAGACAGTGCACAGCATCATTTCTTATGATCATGCCCAGATTATCCGGGCTATTGAGAACCGCGATCCCCAATTGGCTGAGGAGGCTATGGTCAAGCATCTTGAAAGCTTGATTCAGGACGTTAAGAAATACTGGCATCACGTGGAGGACAACTCTTAAGACGTCTAATAGATAGCGGAAAATAACAAAACTTTTTTAGCTAATTTTTTTATACAACACTGCTCATCAATGATGAGCGATGAGGAAGGAAGATGATCATGGAGACCTGTTTAAAAAAGGTTATGGACGCAGTGGATATCGAAACCTTCTTTGTCTGCAAAGATGAGGAAGAAGGACGGGAATTAGCCTTGGCTTTATTAGAAAAGTTTGGTCTGAAAGATACGGATATCGTCTTCATTGAGCATTCCGGTCCCGGAGCCAGAGTCAGAGCCAGAGGCTATTTGTACCGGGCCGGTGATCAATATGCTTGGCTGGAAGGAGAAAACTAATTATGAATAAAGACAAAAAAGTTTTATTAGCTCCTCTTGACCCTGTCCATGATATCGGTCTGAAGATAATGAACAGGGCCCTTAAAGAAAACGGCTATGAAACTATTCTTTTACCGCCGGACTATCAGCCGGAGGAAATTTTGAAATCAGCCCTGGATAATGAAGTGGGCGCGGTTCTGATCAGCCGGACCCTGGGTTATGGCGTAGCTGAGCTGTTGTCGAAATTTATCGACCAGGCCGAAGCCGTAGGCTTGCGGGAAAAAGTGAAAATCGCCATCGGCGGCATGGGTATCCGGGTGGAGCTGGCTCAGGAGCTGGGCTATGACGCCGGTTTTGGCCCTGGCACCGTACCGGAGCAGGTCATTGCTTTTATTGAAGACCGGGAGCCGGTTCTGGATCTGTCCGGCGCCATCAAGTCCAAGAAAGATATTACCCAGGGCTTTGATTATAAATACGCCAATAAGCGAATCGAAGAGCTTTTGGATCAGATTGCCGAAAAAACCCTGGCTTGGGCTGCCGATAAGACTACTTCCGCCATTCAGCGGGCGGAGCTGCGCCGCCAGATGCTGGATTTGCCTGAGGGCGCAGAAAAAGAAGAAGCCCGTAAGCAGTATGTGCAGCTTTCCGATGAAAAAATCCGCAATTTCTATGAGAACGGCACCATGCCTCCTTATACCCGGCCTTTAGCGCCCCAGGAGATGGCCGATCTGGAAAAATACGTCGAAACCACCAAAGCTCAGATGCGGATGAAAAAACTCCAGAAAACCGATAAGAATCCCACGGTATTCATCCAATACGGCACCGGCTGTCCTTTCATGGATATTGCTCATGCCAAGGTAGGCGAATCCTGGGGCGCCGACGGCGTCGTCCATTTCGATCCCTCCTGGAACGCCAGAGCCGAAGGCTTTTTGGAAGGCGTTTTGACCCACGAACAGGATGGTACCATCATTACCTGGGAAAACTTAAAGAAGATTAAAGAATCCCTGGAGCCCTCCACCCTTTGGCAGGTCCGGGCTCACCGTGGCTTAAATACCCCCGAAACCGTGCTCATGGCCGGTAAAGCCGGCGCCGACATGACGAAGATCAATGTGGCTTACGGTTCTCTGGGCGGCGGCACCGATCCTGCCCGGCTGACGGTGGATGCTATTCAGTGCATGAAATATGCCAAAGAATTCGATATGCCTTTCGATGTCGTCACCAACGAAGAGCTCTGCGGCGTACCGGCGGCCAAAGCCTTTGCCGGCATGTTGACCACGGCCCACATTGCCATTAAGATGGGATGCCGTCCCGTATTGCAGCCTCTCTTTGTCTACTCTCCCGAGGTTATGATCACTGGCGAGATGGAAGACAACTACGTGGATTTCAATGCCGGCAAGATCATGGCTCTGCGGAGCATCATCAATGCCCCCATCTGGCCCGGCGCTCCCATCGGCTTTTTGACTCAGACTGAGGATAGGGTGCAATCCTCCCTGTCCACAGCTATGCACGGCGCCCTCGCTTCCTCATTAGGCGTTGAGGCCATTTCCATCGCTTCTTCCGACGAAGCTTATTCCGGCGGCCCCATTGCCGGGCCTTCCAGAATCGATACCCTTACGGCTTTGAAAGAAAGCTTCCGCTTCTTCGGCAGCGCCTCCATCAAGCCTACTGAGCAAGCCGACGTCATTGCGGAAAAGATTGTCAACGGTATTATCGACACTCTTGAGAAGGCTTTGGAATACGAGACCTTCCCCGTGGCTTTGTACGCCGGCGTATACGGCAGCACCGCAGAAGGCGCCTATCCCGGCCGCGGCGGCAAAGGCAGCGTCGTAACAAAATAAAAAAAACCTTTAATGTAAAGACTATAAAAGATAGTTAAAAAGTGACTAGTCAGGTCTTACAGACTCAATCCTACGGATACAATCTGCTATCCGTAGATACTAAGAACGCAGATGTTCCGCTATCCTTAGATACTAAGGGCGCGTATGTTGGTTGTCGTCCGGCTATAGCCGGTGGAACAATAAATATTTTAATTAAAAGGAGTGGATTCCAATGGCAAAGTTTCAGTACAAGACTCAGATGTACCAACACCTGTACGCCAACATCAAAAACATTTATGCTGAATGTGCAGAGGAAGCTAAAAAGATCGGTATTGCTGACAAATTGGCTCAGTTAAAAGCAGAAGGTCGCGGCACCTTCGGTTTGACCGGTGGCGTTTCCGGCTGCCCCGCCCCCCTGCGTGATGACGTTCTCGAATACACCCACAAGGAAGCTAAATCTGTTAAAGGCTTAGCCGGTTATGTTGAAGAAATCCGCTACATGGTAAAAGATTTCTATGGCTCCGACTATGATGCTTGCCCTACCGCTACTTGCGAAGCCGGCATCAACGTTTGCTACACCAGCATGTTCATGCCTCCTGTTCTGGGCGCCGGCGACACCTATCGTGCCCGTTACATTGCTCCTTACGAGAAGCATTTCCATCATCAAGGTGGCTATGGCCGTCCCTTCCCCCCCAAGTACAAAGACATCATTGCTAACAGAGGATGTACTGCCGGCGAACTGGGCATGCAAGGTAAGAGACAGCCTAACCTGGACGTTCTCGTAACCAAGCTGAAAGGCGCTGACTACAGCAATCACGGTATCCAGTACTATCCCGCAGTTCAGCTGATGGATGTTAAGGGTGAAGAGAACAGACCTGTATTTGAAGAGATGGCTGCCCGTCATGCCAATATGCTGAGCGGTATCACTTCAATCGGTTATGACACCCCTGGCTACGGCTACGGTGACAAGGACGCAGAAGGCACTCCCATTCTGCAGAAGGTCCTGGCTGATGTAGCTCATCAGTACGATGTTCCTTACGTTGTTGATGCTGCATGGTGCCTGCCTTTCGTTGGCCATGATATCCGCAAGACCGGTGCTGACGCCATTGTTTACTCTTTGGACAAGGCTTCCGCTTCCTCCATCTGCGGCATGATCATCGGTAAAGAAGAGATCATGGTTAATGCTCGTCGCGCCATGGGCTTTGCCGGCAACCGTTATGGTTCCTTGAGCTCCTATGGTAAGGCTGTCAGCGTTGCTTTCGATCCCGGTAAAGAAGGCCTCTGCGGCGCTATTGCTGCCATGCGGGTCCTGAAAGACAAACCCGAAATCATGACCAAGCCTGTTGACGCCATGTATGATGTCATCGTTGACGAATTCAAGAAAGGCATGGATCCCGAATTGCTGAAGGGCATCTCCTTCACCAAGACCTATGGTTCCTGCGCTTGCGAAATCAACTACGAAGGCACCTGGAAAGATGGCAAGATGGGTATTCCCATCTTCTCCATCGAGGATATGTACGGCGGCACCAATATCTTCCAGGAAGGTATCGGCGCTATGGGCATGATCCCCACCATTGCTTATGACGGCAACATCTATGTTTCCACCGGCCTGAACACCCTGGATGACAACGGCGCTCTGATCGAAGAAAACATGAGACTTGCTATCAGAGGCTTGATCGCTCTGATCAACATCACTGTGAAATACGCCGGTATCTTAGACTAAGACTTAGTCTTGCAAAAAAGTACGGCATAAGTGAAAAAACCGGAACTCAGCTCTTAATGAGCTGGGCTCCGGTTTTTCTTTTTGTCATGCTGTGTCTTCCTTTTTAAAGCATACGGAAAATGGAACGCCCTTTGCTGTGCGGATTCATCAATATGCAAACAAAAAGTCAACGGACGTTGGTAATACGGCCTCCTTGATTATTCCGCCGATGTCTGAGCCACATGATCAGAAGGGAAAGGAGGATGGCGGCAGCGCTGACCAGTTGAGCTACCCGCCAATTGCCCAGCATCAGGCTGTCGGTACGGAAGCCTTCGATAACCAGACGGCCGGCAGAATACAGAGCGACATACAGCAGAGCCACATCGCCGGTGACCAGTCCCCGGCGGCGGCGGTACCAGAGCAGGAAGATAAAAATCAGCAAATTCCAGACGGACTCATAAAGAAAAGTCGGATGGCGGTAAGCGCCGTCAATAAACATGGCCCAGGGGATTTGCTCCGGGTTGACTTCATAGCCGTAAGCCTCCTGGTTAAAGAAATTACCCCAGCGGCCGATAGCCTGACCGATGACCAGGGAAGGGGCGGCGATGTCCAGGGTTTTCCAAATGCCAAAGCGGTAATAGGCGCCCATGATGATAAAAACCAGAGCTCCGGCAATGATACCGCCATGGATGGCCAGGCCCCCTTCCCAGGTAGCGATAATCTCGGTTGGATGCGCGCTGTAATACGACCAGTTAAAGGCCACATAGTAGAGCCTGGCTCCAATGATAGCCGCCGGCAGCGCAGCTAAAGACATGTTGAAGAAATGGTCCGGATTGAGATCTTGGCGCTTCGTTTCCATACAGGCCAAGAATATACCCAGAGCCATTCCGATAACAATCATTATCCCATACCATCTTATTGTAAATGGTCCCCAGGAAAAAAGGATCGGATCCGGCATCAGATTTGGTAAACCTCCTCAGGCGTCATAAATTCCATATTGCATTTCTTGATGACCTCAATTCCCTTGGCGTTATCATTGAGGCGCAGGATGACCATGGCCTGATCGCCGCATTTGCCGAGGAAAGCATACATATATTCTACGGAAATTCCTTCTTTCTCCAGCTGGTCGAGAGCATCGGCCAGGCCGCCGGGACGGTCCGCCACCTTGATGCCTACTACATCGGTGATGCTGACCAGGAAACCCCGGGCTTTTAGTCTTTCTTCAGCCAGTTCGGGATTATCCACAATCAGGCGCAGCACGCCAAAATCTGTGGTATCGGCGATAGACAAAGCCCGGATATTGATGTCTTCCTCAGCCATGACCCGGCAGACGTGAGCCAGACGGCCAGGCTTATTTTCCAAAAATAACGATACTTGCTTAAGCATAGTTTTCCCTCCTTATATTATGCTTGGGTTTTAACAGTGCTATGCGAAAATTTATATTTCCCGTTTGTCGATGACCCGCTTGCTTTTGCCTTCAAAACGGGGAACCCGGCCAGGCTCTACCAGCCGGATATCGGCGCTGATGCCCAAAACGGAATCGATACGGCGGCGGACCCGGGACTCCAGTTTGGATAAGCCGGTGACCGTATCGGAGAACAGCGACGAAGACAGCTCGACCTCGATGGTCAGCTTATCCAAAGTGCCTTCCCGCTCCACAATCAGCTGGTAATGGGGAGCCGTTTCGCCAAACTCAAGCAGCACGGATTCCACCTGAGTAGGGAAGACGTTGACGCCGCGGATAATCAGCATATCGTCGGAACGGCCGGTGATTTTGTCCATGCGCACCAGGGTACGGCCGCAATCGCAGGGCTCCCGGTGCAGCGTAGTGATGTCACGGGTGCGGTAGCGCAGAAGCGGGAAAGCTTCTTTCGTAAAGGTGGTGAAAACCAGCTCACCTTTTTCGCCCTCCGGCAAAACTTCTTCCGTAGAAGGGTCAATAATCTCCGGATAGAAATGATCCTCATGAATATGGAGGCCTTTTCTGGCGTCGCAATCGTTGGCCACGCCGGGGCCCATGATTTCCGACAGGCCATAAATGTCGTAAGCCTTGATCTGCCAATGATCCTCGATTTGCTTGCGCATTCTTTCGGACCAGGGCTCGGCGCCGAAAACGCCGTATTTGATTTTGAAGCGGCTGCGGTCCATGCCGGATTGCTCCAGCACTTCCGCCATATGCATGGCATAAGAGGGCGTGCAGCCCAATAAAGTGGTGCCGAAGTCTTCCATCAGCATCAACTGCTTTTCGGTGTTGCCGCCGCTCATGGGAATGACGGAAGCGCCAATGCGCTCAGCGCCGCCGTGAATGCCGAGGCCGCCGGTAAAAAGACCGTAGCCGTAAGCTACCTGCACCACGCCCTGGCGGTCGGTATTGGCCATATAGAGGCAGCGGGCCGTGACTTCAGCCCAATTATCCAGGTCTTTGCGGCTGTAGCCAACGACGGTGGGTTTGCCGGTGGTGCCGGAAGAGGCGTGGACCCTGACCACTTCGGACATAGGGACGGCAAAAATACCAAAGGGATAGTTATCACGCAGATCCTGCTTTGTGGTAAAAGGCAGCTTGCCCAGGTCTGATAAATGGCGGACGTCGCCGGGCATAAAGCCAACTTCCTGTAATTTTCTCCGGTAAAAGGGTACATTGTAATAGATTCTGTCTACCATTTCCTGAAGCCGCCGCAATTGCAGGGCTTCCATCTCTTCTCTGCTCATGCATTCAATATGCTGGTTCCAGATCATTGCTTCAACCTCCTGAGTTGCCTCATAATTCATTAAATTATTATACCATACAAGGATTGATCTTGATATGGCCTTGGCAGAAAAAATCCCCAGGCCTACCGCCAGCCGGTAAACCAACGGTCAAGATCGTCGAAAGAGGCCATGCGGAGCAAGACCTGACGGGCGCAGTCCAATAAGGGGAACATGAGAACGGCGCCGGTGCCTTCACCCAGGCGCATACCCATATGGAGGGGGGGCAGGGCGAGATCCTCTGCCTGACAGCCGTCCGGATTTAATTCCAATGCCTTGGCGGCCAGGCCGGCGCCTTTTTCTGCCGAGTGATGGGAAAGGATCATGAATTCCTTGACTGCCGGCTGCAGGCGGGCGGCACATAAGGCGGCCACCAGGGAAATGAAGCCGTCCAGCACTACCGGTATCCGGCGGCTGCCGCAAGCCAGATACAGACCGGTCATGGCGGCAATATCCAGGCCGCCCACCTTGGCCAGCACCCCGATAACGTCCTCAGGGTCCGGCTGATTGACGGCCAGAGCTTTTGCTACGGAGGCAACTTTACGGTCCAGGGCTTGTCCTAAAGAGCCGCTGCCGATGCCGGTAACCTCATTTGCCGAAGCGCCGGTGAGGGCGGCTAAAATAGCGGCGCTGGTAGTCGTATTGCCTAAACCGATCTCCCCGGCGGATAAGACGCCGATGCCTTCGTCAATTAAGCTTTCCGCCTCTTCAATGCCGATGCTTACAGCCCGGCAGACCTGCTCTCTGGTGAGAGCGGGACCTTTCGTCATATTGCTGGTGCCTTCGGGGCAAATGATCCGGTCGATTACCCGAATAGCCTCCTGCCGGCCGCCGGCCAAATCCTTTGCCGGAATACTGCGCCCTTGCAGGTATTCCCCTTTCAGCCCCAGGTTGATAATCTTGACCTGAGCCCCCAGGGCGGTTGCCAGAAGGGAGCCGCCGCCTTTGCCCACGGCCATGATCTCCGCCACCAGACGGCTGATCTGTTGAGGATATTTATTGAAGCCCTCATCAAAAACACCATTGTCGGCGCAGAAGATGACGTCGGCCTTTTTCTCGATTTGATAATCCAGGCTGCCAAATATGCCGGCCATTACGGCGGCCAGATCTTCCAGCACCCCCAGGGAGCCTAAAGGCTTTACTTTGTTTTCCAATACTTCTCTGGCCCGGGTTTCCGCCTCTTGGCTGCGGGGCCGGATCCTGGCCGCATAATTAAGGATATCTTGTTCGTTCATCAATGTTCCTTTCCGCTGCTGATAACAGTTGTCTCGAATTTTGCCGTATATTCGGTTTCTTTGCATTATAACGCATAAGAGGAAAGTTTAAAAGAATAAACTTTGTCCACATTTTCACCTTCGCCGGCGCCGTGGTTCTTTCCGGAGCAAAAGTTGAATATACATGCTTTAGAAAAGCGAGGAAAGGGGATAGGCAAATGAAAAAAATCCTGGCCATCATATTGGTATGTTTGCTGGGAATGCAGCTGTTAGGCGGCTGTGGCATAACGGAAAAAGTAGGGCAGTTAAGGGCAGCCTTCCGGGATAAGGAGGATGCCGCCGACAATGGGGCCGATACCGGCGAGGAACAGGCAAACAATGGCGAAAATGCCGGTTTGCCGGAAGTGGTGATTCTGCCTGACGGCAGCTCGGCAGCCGCCGGCAGCGAGGCAGCCGGCAGCGCCCAGACCACCGCTGCCCTGGGAGGAGAAGCAAAATCAGTGATCCTCTATTTTACGGATCAGGATGGGGAGAACTTAATTGCGGAAGAACGCCGGATTGCCAAAGTGGAGGGCATCGCCCGGGCTTCCATTGAAGCCCTATTGGCGGGGCCTGTCAACGCCGACCTGCAATCGGCTTTGCCGGAAGGAACCCGGCTCCTGGACATCAATATTACAAAAGACGGCTTAGCTATCGTGGACTTTAGCGGCGACCTGTCGGAGAATTTAAAAGACAGCAATAAGAAAGAGAAAACTGCCATATATGCCATCGTCAATACGCTGACGGAATTTCCTACGGTAAAAAAAGTGGAGATCCGTATCGACGGCAAAAAGATCAATACCCTGTCGGGCAAAGTCAAGCTGGATCAGGACCTGTTCAGAGATGAGAGCCTGGTTAAGAAATAGTTGACAGACCGGCAAAGTAAGCCCTGTTGTACAAATAGCTGGGGTCCTGGGGTTTAAACTCGCCCGCTTTCTCATTATGGAAGCGGGCCTTTTCATTGTTGCCCAGCTTATCATAGCAGAGGCAGAGCTGTATATGAGGCAAATAACCGTAAGCGTCGGGGGAAACGAAAGCGCCGGACTGATCCTGACGGCGGCAGTCAAGAGCTTGCTCGTACCAGAAAATGGCCTTGTCATAGCTTTGCCGGTTTAAGAAATGCTTGCCAATCTCGCAGCAAACCTCGGCCCGGGGCAGGTCGAAGGAGAAAGACTGCCAAAGGGCCCGCAAAGCCAGATTCGGTTTGTCCAGGGAATAATAGCAATAAGCCAGGAAACGGCAGCTTTCAATCAGGTTTTCCCGCCAGCCCAGCCCATTATCGGCATATTCCTGAAGCAGAGCGGCGCCTTGCTCATAACGGCCGTGATAATAAAGCTCCCGGCCATAATAAAAGGTTTCTCGGGGATTCAGCTTTTCACCGGCAGCAATTTGTTTTTCAAAAATCTGCAGGTTGCGCTGCGGGTCTGAGGGGTGGAGTTTTTTATGGACAACCTTTAGCTCCGAATAAATTATTTTGCCGAAACCTTCGATAGCTTCATGGACGGCGCCTTTCCACTGAGCCAGGGGACAGTTGCGCAAAATCCGCTCCCGAAAAAAGGCGAAAGAGGGATTGCCCTGCTGATCAAAAGCCGTAACGTATTTCAGCATGACCACATCGATATCTGCCGGCATATTCAGTTTAAAAGCCAAAAGTCCCGCCCGGTCTTCCGGCAGCAGGATATCATCGGCGTCCAGCCACATGCAGTACTGCATGGTGGCTTTCGCGAAAGAAAAATTTCTGGCGGCGGCGAAATTGTCGATCCAGGGAAAATCAAAAACTTTATCCGTATACCGGCCGGCTATCTCCTTGGTTTTATCGTCGCTGCCGGTATCCACAATAATGATTTCATCAAAAAGTCCGTCTACACTATCCAGGCAGCGGCCCAGTACATCCTCCTCGTTTTTTACGATCATGCATAAGCTGAAGGTAGTCATGGCTTTCCCTCCTTGTTTTATCACCATCAGCATATGCGGCGGCGGAGGAAAAGTAACCATTTAAGGAGATTTCATTTTGAGGAGACTTCATTTCCCGGGGAATATGGCAAAAACTCCAAAAACCTGTTATAATTGGTTGACTATTGCGGAAAATACCGAATAGAGAGGGGCAGACCTTTTGTTTGGCAAATTGGCGGCATGGATTTATGCCATTGATAACAGCCCGGTTCTATCCTCGATCAGAAAAGGCTTTATCCTCACTATTCCTGCGGTAATGGCGGGCTGTATCGCTCTGCTGGTCTTGAACCTGCCGCTGCCGGGCTTTAATCAGATGCTGATGAGTTTTGGAGGCGGCATCCTGAACCGGCTACTGCTGTTCGTCTATAACTCCACCATAGAATTCATGTCGGTTTACCTGGTTTTAAGCATCAGCTTTTATTATTCGGCGACCCTGGCTCCCAACAACGGCATTACTCAGATCCTGGCCACGATCAACGGCCTGATTTGCTTTATTGCCTCCTTCGGCGGCAGCGGCGGTTCCCTTACTTTATCCAGTTTTGGTACCATCGGCGTTTTTACGGCTATGGTCTGCGCTATTTTTGCCACCCGCCTGTTTCTGGCTATCGGTTCCTGGTCTTTTAAGAAATTTCACTCTTATGCTCCGGGCGCCGACTTTCACTATCGCAGCGCCGTATCGGCTATCGGGCCCATATTGGCCTGTACCTTGGTTTTTTCTCTGACCAATGTCCTTTTGAATGAACTCTTTCATGCGGGCAATTTTAATGAGCTGATCGCCGGGATTTTAGAGGAGCTTTTTGGCTACATGCAAAGCAGGCTGGCTAACGGTTTGCTTTACACGGTAATGGTAAGCCTGCTCTGGATCTTCGGCATTCATGCCGGCAATGCGCTGGAGACGGTGGCCAAAACGGTTTTTGCGGAAGGGGTTTCGGACCAGGCGGCAATGATCACCAAAAGCTTCCTGGATAATTTTACGGTGCCGGGAGGCAGCGGCGCTACCCTATGTCTGGTGCTGGCTTTGATTATCGCCGGCCGCTCTAAGGATAACAAACAGCTGGCCTATTCCGTCGCACCCATGACTTTGTTTAACATCAACGAAATGCTGGTTTTTGGGCTGCCCATCGTTCTTAACCCCGTTATGCTGCTGCCTTTTGTTTTGGTGCCGGCAATATCTTTGCTGATCGCCTACGGGACAGCCTCTTTGGGCTTTATGACGGTGCTGGACATCAGTGTGGTCTGGACTACGCCGACGGTATTCAGCGGTTACCGCTTACCGGCTCCTGGCGGGGCAGCCTGGTTCAGCTGCTGATTTTAGCGACAGGCACGGCCATTTATCTGCCCTTTGTCCGTTTTAGCGATAATTTACAGCAGCGTCAGGTCACTTATTTGCTACGGGAGCTGACGGAGCAGTTCAAAAAAGAGGAAAAAGCCGGTTACAGTGTGCCATATCTGGACCGCAGCGATAATTTTGGCGCTATCGCCAAAAACATGGTCAGCCAGCTGCGGCAGGATATACGGGAGCAGAATATTACCGTCATGTATCAGCCTTTGGCCGGTATGGACAACCAGGTGGTGGGTGCCGAGGCCCTTCTGCGCTGGTCTTTTGCCGGTGAGAGAGTCTATCCGCCTTTGGTCATTGCTTTGGCTAAGGAAGACAACTGCTATTCCCTTTTGACTAAGCTGATCATGGAAGAGGCCGCCGCCGCCGCCGGCCGGCTGGCTGAAGAATTGGACCCGTCTTTCCGGATTTCCGTTAATATTTCGGCGGAGCAGCTCAATGATCCTGATTTTATTAAAGAAAGCATCGAACTGGTTGAACGCCGGGGGGTGAGGGGCAATATCACTCTTGAGATGACGGAAGAGACGGGATTAGGTGAATTCTCTTTGATTTCCCGGCATATCGAAATGCTGCGGGATAAGGGCGTCACCATTTCCATCGATGATTTCAGCATGGGACAAACCTCCCTGGACTATTTGCGCAATAACCTTTTTAGCTTGGTCAAGCTGGACGGCGGCTTGGTTAATCAAGCGAAGGATAACAGCCGCTGCCGGGGGATCATCAGCTCCATCACTGCCTTAGGCAGAAGCCTGGATTTTCAGGTGCTGGCGGAATGCGTGGAGACGGAGGAGCTTAAAGAAATAATGGCAGAACTGGGCTGCCGCTATTTTCAGGGGTTTTTGATCAGCCCGGCAGTGCCCTTGGAAGAATTTAAACCTATTTATGAAAAAAGCAAAAAATAAGGAGCGGCATAAGATGAGACTTGTATCGTGGAACGTCAATGGATTCAGAGCAGTGATGAATAAGGATTTTATGAAAATATTTGAGGAGCTGGATGCGGATATCTTCTGCCTGCAGGAAACGAAGCTGCAGGCCGGCCAGCATGAGGTGGATCTGGAGGGTTATCAGGAGTATTGGAATTATGCCGAGAAAAAAGGCTATTCCGGCACGGCGATTTTTACGAAAGAGGCCCCTTTGGGTATGGCTTTCGGGATCGGCCATGAGGCCCACGACAACGAAGGCCGTGTGATCACCCTGGAATATCCCCAGTTTTTTATGGTGACCTGCTATACGCCCAATTCCCAGGACGGCCTGGCCCGGCTGGATTACCGTCTGGAATGGGATGACGCCTTCCGGGAATATCTTGCCGGCTTAAAAGCAAAGAAGCCGGTAATCGTCTGCGGTGATTTGAATGTGGCCCATCAGGAGATCGATCTAAAAAACCCCAAGCAAAATCGGCAGAATGCCGGCTTTACCGACGAAGAAAGGGCTCAATTCGGCCGCCTTTTGGAAGCCGGTTTTGCCGATACCTTCCGCCGGCTTTATCCCGAGGCTACAGACGCCTACAGTTGGTGGTCCTACCGCTTCCAGGCCAGACAGCGCAATGCCGGGTGGCGTATCGACTATTTTTTGGTGTCGGAAGAGCTGATGCCTCAGGTCAAAGACAGCCGGATTTTGTCGGAGATCATGGGCAGCGATCATTGTCCGGTTTTGTTGGAATTGGATACAAAATAGAAACATCGATCTGTAAAATGTAGTTAAAACCAGGAATGATTTCATAAAACTACCAGGCCGGTTTACAATCTGTTCAGGCTTTTTGCCTTGTTTTGTCCAATTATCGCGATATATAATAGGTGACGTACCAAAATGGTACAAATATAATCGCTTATGGAGCCGGAAATGAGGGAAAAAAGCGAGAACCTTATGAAAAAGAGTAAAATGAAATTCAGTATTCTTACCGTGCTTTGCCTGGCGCTTTCCTTGTCCTCCGCCGCCCCTTTGTGGGCCCGGGTAGTCACCGTCGAAAAAGACCAGGTCAACGTACGGCAATCAGCCAGTACGAAATCAGAAATTATCGGCAGAGTTGACAAAAGCATGATCTTTGGCTGGTACGGCGCGGAAGAGAATTGGACGCAGATTAAACTGGCTAACGGCAATTTAGGTTATATTCGCAATGACTTGCTGCAAGGCTATGATGAGGTCACCGTTACCGGTTCTACTGTCCGGATCCGCAAAAGCCCTTCTTTGGAAGGCGAGATCATGGGACAGGCCCAAAGAGGGGAGCGCCTGACAGTCTTGGATTGCCAGCAGGGTTGGTTCAAGATTCAGTACGGACAAAATGCAGGCTGGATCTCCGGCGACTATGTGGAGCTGGGAACCCCGGTGGTATTGACTTCTTCCCAGGAGGCCGAAGCAGCCGAGACGGCGGCGGCAGCGGCCGGAGAGACTCCGGTCCACAATATGGATTCGGTCACTGTAGGCACCGGTAATCCGGGAGGTATACTCAGCGGTAAAATCATTACCCTGGATCCCGGTCACGGTGTGCGTTCCGACGGCGGTCCCGTCGATCCCGGCGCTAAGGGCACCAAGCTGGGTATCTGGGAGAAAGACGTCAATCTCGATGTGGCATTAAAGCTGAAAGCGATTTTGGAAGAGCAGGGTGCTACCGTCTGGATGACTCATACCGGCGCCACCAGCCTGAACCTCTATGGCCGGGCGGCGGTGGCCAACGACAACGGTTCTCATATCTTTGTCAGCATTCATGCCAACGCTTCGGAATCTCCCCAATATAGCGGCCATTCGGTGTATTATTATGCACCGGCAAGCAATCCGCGCTTCAGCGGCCGGCGGGAGCTAACCAAGGCTTTGGCCCAATTTGTACAAGACAGTCTGGTCAATACCTGCGGCCGGGCAGACTTGGGAATCAAGGAAAGCAATTTTGTGGTGGTTCGGGAAACCAATTGCCCTTCTATATTGGTGGAGACTG
Source organism: Clostridia bacterium (assembly GCA_018434325.1). Classification (GTDB taxonomy): domain Bacteria; phylum Bacillota; class Peptococcia; order DRI-13; family UBA5745; genus WRMS01. The sequence continues at coordinate 59,771 of JAHDPO010000058.1, forward strand.
CCTTTTTGACCAATGCGGAAGAGGAGCAGCTGCTGGCTCAGGGCGCTTTCCGCCAGAAGCTGGCCGAGTCGGTGGCCCAGGGCATCAGGAAGTATTTCGGCGTTGAATAAACATTTGACAAGGCAAGAGAATAAGTAGTAAGATTTGGTAAGGGGCTGCTGGGGCCCCTTAGCTTTTCATTTATAAGGAAGAATTGGGAAAGGAAGGATGAAAATGCCTGGGATTTTTATGGAATATGCCGTGCTGGGTTATATTTTTATATTTTTGGCCAGGATTTGCGACGTATCCTTACAAACTTGCCGGATGATACTGGTGGTGCGGGGGGAAAGACTAAAGGCTGCTTGTATCGGTTTCTTCGAGGTAATTATTTATGTAGTGGCGTTAAATGTGATTTTTGATAATCTTGATAATATCGGCAACTTGCTGGCTTACGCCTGCGGCTTTGCCGCCGGCAATTATATTGGCGGCATTGTGGAAGAAAAATTGGCTATCGGCATACAGTTCATTCAGCTGATCACCATGAAGGAGCCCCTGAAGCTGGCGGAGCTATTGCGGGAGCAGGGTTATGGCGTTACCGTATTGGAAGGCTCCGGCCGTTCCGGCCCTCAGTTTGTGCTGCAGGTACTGTTGGAAAGAAAGCAGGTCAAAGAATTTTCCAAAGCGGTATCCGCCTGGGATGAAGATGTGTTCATGATTGTGACCGACGCCAAGAAATATTACGGTGGCATCATGTTCAAGAGTAAAAAGCCTGCGGCGGCTCTGGACAGGAAAGGAAAGTGATAGCTATGGCCGCACAGGTAAGGGAACCGGTTGCGGCTTCGGCTGCATCCATCGTTGCAGAAAAGAGCCGGCCCATCGGAGTTTTTGATTCCGGTGTGGGCGGCTTGTCGGTGTTACGGGTTTTGGAGCAGCGGCTGCCGGCAGAAAACTATATTTATTTCGGAGATACGGCCAGAGTGCCTTACGGTGATCGCACGCCTCAGGAAGTCAGGGACTTTACCGTGGAAATCGGCAGCTGGCTGCAGGAGCAGGGCTGCAAAATGATCCTGATCGCCTGCAATACGGCTACGGTGCTGGGTATGAAGGCTTTGGCGGCCGTAGCTCAGGTGCCGGTTTACGGTATGGTGGAGGCTGCTATGGCCGGAGCCATGGCGGGAGTTGCAGGAGCGGCAGCGGGTGAGGCCGGCGGCCTTTGGCCTTTGGGGCTGATTGCCACGAAGGGCACGGTCGAAAGCGGCGGCTATCAGGCAGCCGTAGCGGCTAAGGCCCCCGGGAAACCGTTTTATGCCCAGGCCTGTCCCGGTTTCGTGCCGTTGATCGAAAAAGGTATTCTCACGGGACCTCAGGTGGAGCAGGCGGTGGAAAAATATCTAAAGCCGTTGAAGGAAAAGGGCGTCGGTACCTTAATCCTGGGCTGCACCCATTATCCGTTTCTTGCCCCGGCCATTGCCGCGTATATGGGGGAGACTGTCAGACTGGTGGATCCCGCCCGGCAATTGGCTTTAATGGTAGAAGCATATTTAAAAGACCGGGATTTGCTGAATGAGGGTTCCATGGGGACCAGGGAATTTTATTGCAGCGGCGACGGCGAGGCCTTTAAGGCCCAGGGCAGCAATCTCTTGGGCCGGCCTTTAATAGAAATAAGGAAGCAGGTGTTCTGATGCGGGTGGATGGCAGAGAAAACCGGCAGCTGCGGCCGGTAAAAATGACGAAGGGCTATATCCAATGGCCGGAAGGTTCCGTCCTGATCGAAATGGGAGATACCCGGGTATTGTGCAATGCTACTGTGGAGGACAGAGTTCCTTCGTTTTTGAAAGGCAGCGGCAAGGGCTGGGTTACGGCCGAATACTCTATGCTGCCCCGGGCTACCCAGACCCGTACCGGCAGGGAGGTCAACGCCGGCAAGCCTTCAGGGCGGACCAGCGAAATTCAGCGCCTCATCGGCCGCTCTTTACGCTCCGTGGTGGACATGGATAAGCTGGGAGAGCGCACCATCATGCTAGACTGCGACGTTCTCCAGGCCGACGGCGGCACCAGAACAGCCGCCATTACCGGCGCCTTCGTGGCTCTTGGCCTGGCTCTGCGCAAGATGCAGCGGGAGGGCCTGCTGGATTCGCTGCCTTTAAAGGATTGGCTGGCGGCGGTGAGCGTAGGCAAGGTGGCGGCTATCGGCCCTTGCCTGGATTTGGCTTACGATGAAGACAGTACTGCTTTAGTGGATATGAATGTGGTGATGACCGGCAGCGGCGGACTGGTGGAGATTCAAGGCACTGCCGAGGGTATGGCCTTCAGCAGAGAGGAGCTGGACAGCTTTCTGGATTTGGCCAAGGAAGGGATTGATCAATTGATCCTTTGCCAAAAAGAGCAGTTGGGAGAGGATTTTATTTGAGCGGGCCTGCTAAGCGTTTGCTGGTTGCCACAGGCAATGCCGGCAAGGTGGGGGAGCTGAAACGGCTTTTGGCAGATGCGGATTGGCAGATCATCTGCCTGAAGGATCTGGCTTTATTGTGGCAGCGGGAGGAGTTGGGCGGCCTGCCGCCTTTGACAGGCTCCCGGCAATTCATAGAGGCGGAGATCAGCCGGCGATACGCTCAATTAGAAGAAAAAATGGCGGAGACAGGCGCCACTTTTGAAGAGAACGCTATAATCAAGGCAAAAGGCGCGGCGGAGTTCACCGGTTTCCTTACCTTGGCCGATGATTCCGGCCTGGAAGTAGACTATCTGGGTGGAGCTCCCGGCGTCTATTCCGCCCGTTATGCCGGCCCCGGCAAAGATGAGGGAGCCTGTAATGAGCTATTGCTGCAAAACATGAAGGCAGCGGCGCCAGACCGGCGGCAGGCCCGATTTAAAGCGGCGGTGGCTCTGGCTTCGCCTCAGGGAGAGCTCTATATTACCGAAGGCGTTTGCCAGGGCAGTATAGGCTTCGCTCCCCAAGGCGAGGGCGGTTTTGGCTACGATCCTTTGTTTGTATTGCCTGAAGGCACAAAGACCATGGCCCAATTGACGATGGCCGAAAAAAACGAAATCAGCCATCGGGGAGAGGCGTTAAAGAAAATTCTTCCTATTCTAAAAAACTATTCACAAAATAACGCTTTGGATTTATAATAAATAATCAATAGCTAATGATAATCAATAGGAATTAACCAATATTACATAAAGGGTAAAAACGTTATGTTTTTCTCAAAACAAAAAGATCAACTGGATGAAGCTGTTCTTAGCGATATTCTGGATTCACAGGATATCGATATTGTGATCACCAGCGCTAAGGATTGCAAGGTTCTCTTAATGAATTCCGCTGCCAAGAGCCATCTGGATGAAGGCATGCTGACCAGCAATTGCAAAAACGGCTATTCTTTTATTTTCCCTGACCTCTGCAGGAATTGCCCTAACGAAGATGAGGATATGGAAGGGCCTGTTGACTATGAGGTAAAGGACGAAGAAGGCCGTTATTTTTCTGTTCGCTATAATTCGATTAAATGGCTGGATGGCAGGCCGGCTACAATTATGTTTGTGCGGGACATTAACGAAGAGCGGACGGCTAAGGAAAAGCTCTTTAATTTAGCTTATATTGACCAACTCACCGACGTACCCAACCGGCAAAAATTGAAAGAAGATTTTGAAGTCCTTGTGAAAAAAATTGCCAATACGGAATTGGTGGGTATTCTGGCTATTTTCGATCTGGATAATTTTAAAGCCATCAACGATAATTACGGCCATGGCACCGGCGATATTATGCTGAAGCGTCTGACGGACCATTTGGAAGGCGACGCTGCTTTTAAGGGTCATTTATACCGTCTGGGCGGCGATGAGTTTGTCTTATTTTATGCCGAGCCCTCGGAGAAATTTGCCAGCCGCGAGGACTGCTTTAATTATTACGAAAACCTGCTGCAGGGCGCGCTGCTGTCCTATACTATGCCTAATATTGAAGCTTCCTGCACCATCAGTATGGGAGTAGCTTTCTTCCCCTGGCACGGTGAGACTTTTTCGGAGCTTTTGCGGAAAGCGGATATTGCTCTTTATAAAGCCAAGGGAAGCGGCCGCAATCAGATCGCCTACTTCGAAGATCATTATGATACAGCCAAAAAGTTTAAGGATTTGTATATCAATATTCAGCCTATTCTGCTGGATGACGGCCGCACCTACGGTTACGAGCTGGTGGATCAAGGCAACGATGGCAAAGAAGATGATGATTCCCTCAATCTCAATGAATTTGACCGCACCATGGAGGCCTTGGGCCTTGATGACCTGGAAAGCGATACGCTGTATTTCATCTCCTTTTCCAATCAGCTGCTCAATCAATCGGTGATGAGAAATCTGCCGAAAAATAAATTTATTATCCAGATCCGCCTTACGGATGAATGTACGGATAAGGATTTGGAACGATATAAGAAACTGCGGGCTTTCGGCTACTCGCTGGCTTTAGCAGGTCTCAATAAGCTCAATGCCGTGCCGCAGCTGGTCAGTTTGGCCTATTACTGCAAGTTCGATCCCCGGGAGACGGATGAGGTTTTCCGGCGCAATTTGATCGCCCAGCATCCGTCAAAAAAATTCATTGCCACTGATGTGGATAACGCTGCCCAGTTTGAAGTTGCCAAACGTCAGGGCTATACATTATATCAGGGGTTCTTTTTCAACCGGCCCAATATTATCAAGAAGACGAAGCAAATAGATCCTCTGCGGGTCAATTATCTGCGGCTGCTCAAGCTTACCAGTACCGAGGATTACGTTGATTTTCAGGAAATCAGCTCCGTTATCGCATCGGATGTGGCTCTGACTTACAAGTTGCTGCGGCTGCTCAATTCGGCGGCAGTGGGTTTGCGCAATCCGATTTCCTCGATTCCTATGGCGGTAGCCTATCTGGGGGAAGTCAGCCTGAAAAAATGGATTGCTATGCTGGCTTTACGGGGAGTGGCTTCCGACAAGCCTTTGGAGCTGATCCGCCTGTCTCTGATCAGGGCACAGTTTGGCGAGCATTTGGCTCCCCTTTGCCGGCCCAAGCGCAATCCCAAACACGTATTTTTGCTGGGCTTGCTTTCTCTGCTGGACGTGGCTTTAGAAAAGACCAAAGAGGAAGTCTTTGAAGAAATCACCGTAGCTGATGAGATTCGCGATTCGCTGCTTACCCCCGACGGGCCCCATTCGGATATAGTCAGGTTCTTTGCTAATTATGAGTATGCCAATTGGGAAGAGGTAGCGGTCTTTGCTTCCCGCAACAGCCTGACCGACCGGCAGATCAATAATGCCTATATTGCGGCAGTGAAATGGTACAATGATTTGCTTAATGTGAAGGAATAAAAGCAGAATAAAAGCAGGTGCAGAATAAACCTTAGGACTCGGTGTAAAATAAATGTAGGATAAAAAAAATAAACAAGAGGCAGCAAAATGTGGTTTAATAAAGTCGCAAAAACCATTAAACACCAAAGGAGGCTGCCCCTTGTGAGAACCATTGTACAGGAAATCATGGAGCAATTCC
>JAHDPO010000005.1 GCA_018434325.1 Clostridia bacterium
GATGATCCAGTTAGCCATGGTTGTGCGGGAAAGGCCAAACCCCAAAGCCAGGAAGTCTTTCTCCAAACGATACAAGGGTAAGCCTTTGGCATATTTCTCGTAGGCAATATGGGCCAAAAGCTCCGGTGAACAAAAGCTGCGGGGAATCATCGCTTCCGGCGCCTTTCCGGTGAAGAATCGCTGGCAGACAATATCCGCTAAGGCTTCGTCTTGGCTTTCGTCCATCTTGCTGCTCATTCCTTGGCCATTGAAAGCCACCGTTATCCAGGCGCTTATATAGAAGCAGAAAACCGTCTCCTTCCCAGAGCAGAGCTTTTAAACGATCCCGTCTTCGGCTGCAGAAAAGGTAAAGGCTTTGGGAGAAGGGGTCCAGCAAAAGCTGTCCTTGGATTAGCGCAGCGAGGCCGTCAATGGACTTACGCAGATCGGTGTAGCCGGTGACCAGATAAACCTGGCGGTTTTGCGTGAGTTCCTTCAACATGGATTAAGCAAGGCGGCTATTAAGGCTTGCGCAGTAGCCAGACAAGCCCCTTCCTCCAAGTAGATACTAATCCCCGGGGCTTGTAAGGTAACCGTCTTTCTTTTCGGGCAAAGAGACGGGGTTAGGGTTACCGGAACGATCTGTTGCTGATGTTCCTGACTTACTTCCTGACGCAGTTTTCTCAGCCAATAGTAATAACTTCTGGGATTGAGCCCTTTTTGTTCACACCAGGCGTTTATGGTCATTCCGCTGGCTTTACGCTCTTGGATGTAGCCAGTCCATTGCTGGGCTCGGTATTGGGTTTTGGCCAGTGTTATGGTATCCACTTACACACCCCCTGTAGTAGTTAAAGGTAGTTGAAAAACTACTCCTGTACTTTTTCAACTACCCTTATTTTCCACGATATCTTCTACACTTTCTACACGGGGGTTTATTTGGCGCTTACGGATAAACAGACCTTAATAGATTAAAGAGGCATACAGCGATTGATACCCCGGTTTTCATAAATGGCAGGAGCCATTATGAAGCCGGGGTATACTTTCGATCTTCAATCTAATATTATTTGCACATAATTATTGCTGGTCCAACTGATGCTGGAATTAAAGCGATACATAAAGGGAACATAATTAAGGTTTGGCCACGTTACCGAGGCGCCGTCTACGACAAGGCCCGTTATGCTTGGGGCCACTATGAAGCCACTGCCCTGAATGGTTTGGCCACTATTATAGAAATAGTATCTCTTATTATGCCAACTATAAGGTGTCTTACCCTGATTTGTCCAAGTTAGTGTCAGCATTGATAACAAGGGATAAACGTTAAGCGCAGTTTTTGAAAATTCAATTTCTATAATTAACGTTTTATTTAATGGGGATATGCCTGCTAGGCTATAGGGAAAAGTCGCAGGACTAGCTAGAAGAGAGCCACTGGAACTTTTGATCCGATAGATAATGGACGTGCCTGCAGGCTTGTTTTGCGATACATTCATCTGAACCCATTGGATTATTTGAGAGGCGCTTGCGCTGATTTGCGCCGTGCCTTTACAATGTTGGTAATTAACAGTAGTCGTAAATCCCAGCCCTGATTCTTTTGGGCTGATACTGCCTGTTTCTAAAGCTGCCAGTGTAGTGCCCTGAATTGAACCTTGGGTTAGCCTATCGGAATAATAATTGATACCGATGCCAGTAGCGCACTTTGAATAGTCTCCATCATTTGATAGCCAATAACTTGTGGTTACGCCAATGATGAAAAAGACGTCCGTATTAAGAGCAACATTTACATTGCTTAGCGTTACAGTATGAGTTGCAGCAGTGCCTGGCAAAGTGCCGGAGGTTTGTGCAATAATATTATTTACGTCCGGATGATTATTATCGTTTGCTTTTGGCTTACATAACATTAGGACATACTGACGATTGGTGGAGGCAAATCCATCGAGAACCCGAATCTCACCAGATATGCTGGCATTATTTGTATACATTACATTAGCTACAGGAAGGGTAAAAGACATTTTTTGAGCCCGGTAAGACCAGGCCCAAGTACCTTCTGGGGCGCCTTCATTTATATGCCCTTTATAGTGTGTCTCATAAGTATAGCTGCTATTTGGCTGAAACTGCAAAACTCCATTAACATTTCTTAGATTAGCACTTAATTGTACTCCAGGCCAACTGCTTCCACTTGCATAATTACCATTTTCCACCAAGGTATCGGCAATTTCACCAACCTTGGTTTGCATATCCTGAAAGCCATTTTGGGTTACAGTTTCTAATCCGGTTAAACTTGATTGAAGATTGCTATTTTGCATAAGTGATTTATTTAATTTGGCCATTACGGTGCCATCAGAGGCGCTTCCTCCGGAGTCAATGGTATTGCCAACTTTACTATTCATACCATCAATTGTATTAGTGAGGTCAGCTATTATCATAGGCAGATTGACAGTGGTTTCTGCCAAAGCTTTTGCCTCGGAGGCAGTTGCGGCGTTGGCTCTCATTGTATCATCAATAATATCTAAGTTACTATTGTGAGTGAGGATGTCGTAATATTCGTTTTCGTTGGGCTTTTTTAAACTAAAATTATTTGTTAATACAACCATAAATTATCCTCTTCTATATATACTTGTTTGGGTCTGCAGCTCCCAAGAAGTAATATACCATAGAAGGAAGAGACATTGGCTGACATGTTTAGCTGTACTATTTCAGCAGTGATTTAGGAAGATATTGTTTTAAGTATGTATTTATCATCCGTAGATTTACAAACAAGTTATTTCCTGTTTTGCCTCATCATAATTCACCTGATAGCCGAAGGCCTCCAGAACCGCCCGGAAAGGCAAATAGATGCGGCCTTCCTTGTTCATAGCCGGAGCGTCGATAACTATGGCTAAAGATGAGCCTCCCTTGCTGAGAGAGAGGCTTTCCACCCCCACAGGAATCTGGAGGGAGATATCTTCCTTCTTTAGAGTAGCTGTCTGGCTGCCTTGATCCCAAGTGATCTCGGCGGCAAGAGCATCCCCCATGTCTCTGACGCTGATGAAAGCCCGGTCCTTCTCGAGAAAAGCGGGAGCCATAGCGGAAAGAAGCTCGCCATCTACTGTATAAAAAGGGCTGTTTACAGTGAAAACCAACTTAGGAGCAGGAGCTATGAAGTTGAGGTCGAGGAAAGCCTTCGGTGCAGAGGAACTGCTATCCCGGGCCTCCAACGTATAGCTGCCGGCTTTGGTGGCGCTTATGCTGATCTGAGCCTTACCATCGCTATCTGTTGTAGCTGTTTTCGTTGATAGGGAAGTACCTTCGCCGGTTATGCTGAAATAAATATCTTTGCCGCTGAGACTGGCGCCGCTGCCGCTGTCGGTGACATAGGCTGTCACTGCATATGCTGCTACTCCGTTAGCCGGCAGGTTTTTGGCAGAACCGCTAATAGCCAACTGGATTTTGATCTTACTATCCTCCTCGGCAGAAGGACGACCAATTGCGGTCTGCTGAATGATATGGCTTAGATCGCAGCCGTCGGGAAACGAATTTTGACGAACAAAAGCTTTAGTGCAGTCGGCGTGGAGTCCCAAGGCAAATTCCGGATTACCTGCAATAGTGGATACGGCCTTCATAGTAAAGTACAAGGTTCGAGCTAAGGTACCGCCAGTGCCTGCCTTACTATCTGCAACCACTTGATTTAAGGGGATTTCTCCATTGTTGCCCACCGGAATCCAGACACCGCCGGCATCCTGAAAAAAGAAGCTGTCTACGCTGCGGCTGGAGGCCACATAAATACTGCCGCTTAGAGCTGAATCGTTTTCCGAAACCAGCAGTACCTCAAATTCTATACCTTCGCTGTCGGGGGTGACGGTTGATACTGCAGAAGTAGAAGCTTTGGTGAGCAAAAAATTCGAAGTGTAAGTACTGGGAGGCGCTGCCGCTAATGAAACAGGCGCTATGGCCAGGCTGGACAGAAGCAAACCTGAGGCCAGAACATAAGGTAAAATTCTAGTCTGAGATGAAATTTTTTTCATTATTTTCTCCTTTCCACCGGCCCGAATAGATTAATAATATTTTGATATATATTTTTAAGCGGCCGGTAATGGCTAATGCTATTCTAATACAAAGCCAGACGGGATGACAGTAGATTCAAGGAATGATAACAAATTGTTCATAGCCTGTTTACTGTTTCTTGCTAATGGTCTGGGAAAATAAAAAATGCCGCTGCAATAAAATTTGCAACGACATGGGGTAATTGCAGATGTGCTCTTTACCAGATTACCTACTTCCCAATCCAGGCTAACAGCACCTTAGGATGCTCCCGGATGAAATAATTGGCGCTGAGAAAGTCGTCGGAAGGTGTGATCACACACATCTTGGCAATAGCCAAGTCCTCTCGTTTGGCGTAAAGCCTGCCCCGGTGCAGCTGATACTCGTGGCCAACCAGGCCAACGGTGGCCTGCTGACTGCCGCCCTGGAGATCCTTCACCAAGGCCTTGGCTTCTTGTATGGCCTGCTTGGTATCCGCCGAGCCATCGGCCAGATAAAGCCTGTCCTGGCTAATTCCAGCTGTGGCTAGGTAATCGGCCATATAGATAGCTGTGCTTTGTGAAGCTCTCTCATAAATACCGCCGGTAAGAATAGCTTTGGCTTCCGGGTATTGCTTTAAATAGCCGGCCACTGGTTCCAATAAATGATTAAGAATCCGCCGGTCGCTGTCGGCGGATAATTCTGCGCCCAAAACAATGATGTCCTGACCGGACATCAAAGGATTGCGCTTTGTTTCCGATAAAAGAGAGGTGGTGGTCATGGCCAGGCTGGCAAAATAAAGAATCAGCAACACCCATAGCCCGTGAAAGACCAGCTTGACCGGATGGTTGTTGGCTTTATCCTGAGTCCAAAGGCCAAGGCAGCCCAGTATGATAAAGATGCTCCCGATAATCGGCAGGTAGACCAGCAAAAAGCGTATATCCTGCTCCTGGGAAGGGGATAGCCGATAGAGAAGAGGGAGCAGCAGCAAAGGTATACCGAGTACAAAATAGATGTATTTTTTAAGCAAACGGGCAATATTTTCTTTGGCCGTCAGCCTGTGATCCCAAAAGTTAGAAGTTGTCATGTCCATCCTTTCCTTGCCGGATCATCTTCAGTTTTATTCCTGTGAAAAATCAATAGACAATCCTGATTTTGCCCTCTTGGCCCCACCATAATACGGTGGCGCCGAATTCCGTGGTAATGTAGCGCAGAGGAACCAGCATCCGGCCATTAATCACATAAGGGGCCTGATCGCTGCCACTGATGGTTTTGCCTTCAGTAATGTAAATAGTTTTGCTGCCGTAGGAGATGGTGGCAGAGCGGATAGACTCATGCCAATTGACGCTGGCTCCCATTTTTTCAAAGACGGACCGCAAAGGAACCATGGTGGCGCCCCGATAGATTAAAGGAGCAGGATTAACGGTACTGGTTTCACCGTCGGAATGCATGATCTGCATGGAATTGATGGTCAGATCCACCCATTGCACGGGAGTACCTCTGGTGCCCAGGCCAAAGCGGCCCGTACCATTGAGGAGATAAGAAAAGCTGCTGTTGGCAGGATTGAACACTCCCCCCAGTAGATCCAGGGTGCTGCCATTGTCTTTAAATGCGGTGAGACGTTTGAGATCCCAATCCGTAAAGCCCAGATTATTCAAATAGAGTACGGCGGTGACGGGAGAACCCAGCTCCATATCCTTCAGATTGCTGCCGGGAACCCGCAACTGTACAGAAAAATTATAATCCTTGTAAGGCAAAATGGCAACCTGCTTATCGCCAAAACGGCTGGGGCCATAGCCTACCGGCCGCGCATCGTAGGGATTCAATGTCATTTGCACAGTGGCATCGGCGCTGACGCTGGCTTGATTGGCAATGGATCTGAGGTTTTTTGGCTCAATGGTTAGGTTGCCGAAATCATGGGAGAGAATGAGCTTTTGATTTTGGCTGGCTAACTGGGCCAACAGGCCGGGGCTGAAGGTAGCTTTGCCGTCGGTGAAGCGGGTCATATCAACCACTGCATTGCTGCTACGACCGCTGAGCGCCGTTTGCAGAGCGGCGTCACCATTATTAGGGGCGGCAGCTCCCGGACGGTTTTCCGCCGACTGCCAGACAGTAATGGGGATAGAAGCCTTGTAGAAGGTAAGGCTCATTCTCTCATATTGAGAAATTTGATAATCGGATAAAGTAAGACTTACCACAAAATTATCCCGGCCGGCCTTTTGAGCAATAACCATAAAACGGTGATCTTCCCGCTGCAACTGAACGGGGCTGTCTTTATCGCCTTCAACCTGGGCGGTAATTAATTTTGGCGGTACCTGGTTGTTTGGATTGGTTGAAGTGGTAAGATTGACGAAGGGAATAGCTTGCTGATCGCCGGGGGAAAGACTGATTGCATTGATATCCTTGATCACCAGAGAAGCTGGCCGGATGGTGCTGGCTTCATAAATAAAATTGCCGGCATAGGTCACACTGGAATCTTTAGATATACCTGGCGCCTTGGACGTCAGGAAGTTATTGTCGAGAGAGACAGAGCTGACGTTTTCCGGAAAGGCAGCGTCCAAAGGAGAGGTCAGCCGGTTATTGCGCAGATCGAGAGTTCGCAATCTGGCAGGCCAGGAGACTTGGCTGAGCTCCGTTATGCTATTATGGGCTACAGACAGATAACGGATATTATCCGGGAATATCGTGCCTTTTAAGGAAGAAAGCTTATTGTATTCAACAGTGAGGCGGGTCAGTTCCGTGAAATATTCAATGCCTTTTAAGCTGGTAATGGACTTGCTATTAAGATCCAGGGTAGTTTGGGAGAAGAAAGGGTCGTTGGGCTGCAAAGGGAAGTCGGGGCTCAGACCGGTAACGCTTTTGACGGCGGCAAGGAGGCTGGAAGAAATATCGCTCTCGGATACGGGGGTGGCCCAGGCTGCCCTGGGCATAACCAAGAGCAGCAAGGCAAAAAGCAATGCCGGCAAAAGGCGCCTGCAAAGTTTCCTTGCAGAGAGAATACGTAATAATGAAGAATAGTATTTAAGGCAGCCTTCTGCCATGGTTATGCCCCCGATCCTGTGGAATAAAGTTGAATTTGTGATTAAGGCTATTTTAATACAAAGGGAGACAGGAAAACAGTAGGCTAAATGAATGATAACAAATTGTTAATACTGTGTTTACAGAGAAATAGACAAAGCCGGAAAAAAATGAGATAATCTTTAAAATATCCAAATTTTTATTTGGAAAATATCTATTAAATGTTTTGGAGGGCAATATGGCCGAGGGTAAAAAACAAAAAGCAAAAGCAGGGACGGCAATGGCGGCTGGCCGAAATTCTCATTTTTTTGAGGAGGTCATGGCTTTTTTACTGTTGTTTGCTATTTTTTTCAGTTTATTATGGCAGGGTTTACTTTTCGAAGTGCAAAAAACCCCGGCTATTTTACTTTTTTCGCTGCTATTTAGCGTTGTGATCATTAAAACCAGGCTTACCGGCGGTTTTTTGCTGAAACAGCCCTTTGCCCTCTACATTTTCTTGCTGCTGACGGTCGCTTCTCTATTTTCTTTATTTAAGGCAGTATATGTTCACAATGCTATTCTGGCTCTCAGCCGCAATTGCTCCCTTCTGTTATTGGTGCTGGCCGCTAAAATGCTTAATGAGAAAATCCCTTTTGCTCAGTGGGTGATTAAAGGCTTTACGATTGCCGGCGGCATTATTGCTTTACTGGGCTTGGATGGCATTTGGGGCGGCCATATAGTGGGGACTATCAACACCTTGCTTAATGGCGGTCCTATTTCCAAAGGCGGCCAAGGTTTTTTGTTTCAGATGGTGCTTGGGGACCGGCTTTCATCCTTATTCCAGTATCCCAATACCACTGCCGCTTTCCTATTAGCTTCATGGTTTGCCGCGGTCCATCAGTATGCGTATTTAGAGGAAAGCGACAAGAGCCTTAAAAGATATAGATTGAAGCTCTTCGCTTTGCCCGGCTTGGCTAATCTGATTTTTCTGGCCTTTATTTTGACCATGAGTCGAGGGATGTACCTGATTAGCGTACCTATCATGCTGGCTTATTACCTCCTTTTGCCGAAGGAGGGGTGCAGAAACCCTTTGCTGCCCTTGATTTTCTGTTTTATTCCTGCAATCTTAATTGGATTCTTTAGCTTGCCGGGCAATGCTTTGCGCCATGTTCAGCCACTAATAGGCTGGGCAGCAATGGCTGTATTGTTTGGGGCAGCAGGAGGGCTAAGCCTTGGCTTAAGCAATTATGAGCATAAAAGTGAGAAGCTTGAGAAGAAAATAGTCATGAAGGTGTCCCGGCGTCAAATTAAAGTAATGGTTATTGCGGCTGCGGGAGTAGTCTTAGCTGTTATATTGGGTTTGTTTTTCGTTTGGCAAAGCTCCACGCCTTTTATTTTAGATGATGGCCAGGGATTGGTGCGTCAATTTAAAGTAAGTGAGGCAGGGGATTATCAGCTGCAGGTACGCTTAGCTCAGCCCATTGATGAGACCCAGCAAGATATGTCCCTTTTGCTGCAGGGGCAAAATAGAAGGGAAATGTTACAAGGTCAGCAAAACGTGTTGGCTCAAAAGCAGCTTGGCGAATACCTGGAGAAAAGTGAGATTTATGTGCCTTTTACAGTGGAGGAAGCCGAAGCTTATTTACGTCTGCAGATAGAGGGACACGCCGGTGCTGATAATAAGATATTATCGATTAATCTGCAGACTCCTCAGGGTGAGACTATTAAGGTTAAGTTAAGCAGGTATCTCTTATCGGAAGACTTCGTACAGCGGCTGGAGAATATTCTTAATCCCAAGAGCATGTATGATCGTTTTGGTTTTTATTTTGACGCCTTCCATGTTTTTCTGGATTACCCTCTTACCGGCGTAGGAGGCGACAGCTGGAGCCATATTTATCATGGCTATCAGAATTTCTTTTATATTGCTAATGACATCCATTCTTATGCGGTACAACTTGCTGTGGAGTATGGTGTTTTTGGATTGTTGGTTTTCGCTGGTATGATTGCAGGCTTTATTTCGGCTTTGGTTCACTGTATCAGGGAGCGACGGGAGAGAGATATCGTTTTTCTGGTAATGACAGGGACCTTGTTTCTCCATAGTATGATTGATGTGGATTTTGCTTTCTACAGCGAATATACGATTTTTGTTCTGCTCTTTGCCTTAATGGATATTCCTCTTTTGGAGGGAGGGTTTTTTGACCGCCAAAAGTTGACCAATTCCAAGCTAAAATATCTAGGAGACGGCTTTGTTATCATCGTAATGATCATTGCCTGCCTGTTGCCCTTTCGCTTTAACCGAGCAATTGCTCAAGTTACGGCATCTGCTTACAGTATGGGGGTCGGCGATTTGGAAAGTGCTATAGCCTTGTCGCAACGGGCGGTAAAGAATGACCCCTTCCGACCGGAATACAAGGTGCTGACTGCTATAAGACTGGGTATTGCAGGGGTGACCTCAGAGAAAGGCGTTGCGGAAATGCAGACTCTGGCTGAAGTCGCGGAAAAGCAGGGCCAATTTAGTGCCGATACCCTGGTAATGTTGGTAGAATATTATTATAATACCGGCCAATTTGAAAAAGCCTATACTGCCAATGGCAGGCTGCTGGAGATCGAGCCTTACCGGCAGGAGTATTGGCTGACCAGGGGACAATTAATCAAGGGAATTCTTGAAAAACTGGCTGATTCTTCTGGGGATACTGGAGCGGATCAACGTAAAGATTGGCTGGAAAGGGGTATAGTCATTCCCCAGGAAATGAAAGAGATGTTTGCCGCGAAGTGGGCCGAGTTGCAGCCGGCAGATGAACTGTTGAAACTAGTCGAAGCTTGGCAGGAAGAATTGGCGGCTCTGTCATGACCGGGATGCGAACTGAGCCGGCAGAGGGCGGCAGTTATAACGGGCGTAACGATCAAGAGGGCCGGAAGGTTCTTCTGACCGGCGAGCAGGGCTACATCGTCACCTGTCTGGAAAAATGGCTGGTGAAGCAAGAAGGCATTGAGGGAAAAAGTGCCGGGAGAATTAGTGAAATAAAAAAAATCAGCCTCCGGGGGGAGGCTTGGCGGCAGATGGATTTCTCAGGCTACGATTGTATTGTCCACTTAGCGGGCCTGGCTCACGGCCGGGAAAAGCAGGAAGGAAAAGATTTCGCCGCCATTAATACGGCGTTGACTGAGGAACTTGCCCAAAAGGCAAAAAAAGAGGGCGTCGGCCATTTTGTCTTTATCAGTACCATGGCGGTCTATGGGGCGGAAGATAGTCTGAAGCGGTCGGCAGTTATCAATGAGTGTACGCCTCTGGCTCCCTTGACGGCTTACGGCAAAAGCAAACTGGCCGCCGAGAAAGCTCTGGCCGATGTAGCCGCCACTCAGAGCGGCTTTACCTTGGCCTTGATCAGGCCTCCCATGGTTTATGGGCCAGGCTGCCCCGGTAATTATCAGAGCTTGCGTAAGCTGGTTTTGAAAGCCAAGGTATTCCCGCGTTACGATAAAGCCAGAAGCATGATTTTTATCGACAACCTCTGCGAGCTGATTCGGTTGGTGATTGTCAACCGGTCGGCGGGGATTTTCACACCGCAAAACAGAGAATATGTGCAGACCTGGCAGATGGCAATGGAGATTGGCAGGAATAACGGCGTCAATATTTGGTGCAGCTCTCTATTGAATCCGCTGATCAGAATCGTCAGCGGGATTGCCGGCAGTTTGCCCGGCAGCAGTGCCGCCAGAATCGCCGACAATTTGGCTAAGGTTTTTGGCAGCCTTGTTTATGATAAGAGTTTGTCAAGCCACTTTGATTATCGATATTGCGTCTGTGATTTTAAAGAGTCCATGAGGCGAACAGAGAAAAGCTAGATTGCTTACTCTACATCGGATTTTCCCGGCAGAAGGCGGCTATTTCCTGCAAGAATCTGTCGCCATAACGCTTGAGTTTTGTTTCACCTACGCCGGATACTGTTAAAAATTCGGCAGCTGTCCGGGGCAATCTCATGCACATATGAACCAGTGTGCTGTCGGTAAAAACCACAAAGGCCGGCAGGCCTTGGCTGGCAGCAATCTCTAGCCGCAAGGCTTTCAAACGGTCAAAGAGTTCTTCCCTGCCTCTGGGCACGGCGTTTTTGCCGCGAGCTGGGGCAGCCGACGCCTCTGAAATGGATGGCGTTTTTTCTTTGGCCAGCTTCATTTGCAGGGTGGTATTGCCGCTCAATACTTCTCTGGCTTTGGGAGTGAGGCGCAATACGGAATATTCATCGCTTTTGTCCAGGTAGTCCTGCTGCACTAAAAAATCAATAATGGCCCGCAAGGTATGAACGCTTTTTTGACTGATGCCGTAAGTGGATAAGCTGTCCAGGCCCAGCTCATAGATGCGCTTATTTTTGCTGCCCCGGAGCACGTCAATGACCAGGGTGGCGCCGAAACGCTCCCGCATCCGCAGCACACAAGACATAATCTTTTGTGCATCTTCGGTGATGTCCACGGTTTCAAACTTGGTGTCGCAGTTACCGCAATAACCGCAATAACCGGCAGGATTTTCACCGAAATACCGCAGAATATAGGCCCGGAGGCAGTCGTTGGTGGTGGCGTAAAAGGTTATTTCCCGCAAGCGCCGGTAATCCCTCTCCTTAAGCAGCAGCTCCATATCCTCATCGGCGTAAGCTGTATCCCTGGCATTTTCGATGAGCCATTGATTAGTTCGGACATCCTGGCCGCTGTACAGCAAAAGGCAAGCAGCTTGGCTGCCATCCCGGCCGGCCCTACCTGCTTCCTGATAGTAGCTTTCCATATCCTTCGGCATGTTGTAATGGATGACAAAAGCCACGTTTGATTTGTCGATGCCCATGCCGAAGGCATTGGTGGCTACCATCAGCGGCATTTTGTCGAACAAGAAGTCATCTTGGTTGCGGCGTCTCTTTTCGTCGGGGAGACCAGCGTGATAGCGGGTAGCAGAAAAGCCCAAGCGGATGAGGGCTTCGCAAACCTCCTCCACGGTTTTGCGGGTGGAACAATAGATGATGCCGCTGCGGTTTTTATGGGTTTTAAGAAAGTCCAGCAAAGCCTGTATCTTATTTTTCGGCGACTTCACTTCAAAATAAAGATTTTGGCGGTCGAAGCCTGTCACTAAAACTCGGGGATTTTGCAGAGAAAGCAGGGCAATGATATCTTCCTTGACCTGTTGGGTCGCGGTGGCCGTAAAGGCGGAAACGATGGGCCTGGTTTTTAGCCGGCTGATAAACTGGGGAATCTGCCCATAGCTGGGACGAAAATCATGACCCCACTGAGAAATGCAATGAGCTTCGTCCACCGTTAGCATGGCGATTTCGGCGCTTTGAGCAAAGGCCAGAAAATCGGCTGCCAGGAGACGCTCCGGCGCCACGTAAATCAACTTATATTTGCTATTCTTGGCGCTTTGTAAAACTATTTCGATCTGCCGGGAGGTCAGGGTGGAATTAATATAGGCCGCCGAAATTCCTGATTGGGTAAGAGCGCCTACCTGATCTTTCATTAAGGAAATTAAGGGCGAGATCACCAGGGTAAGGCCCTTCTGGATGACGGCAGGCAGTTGAAAACAGACGGATTTACCGGCGCCGGTGGGCATAATGCCCAGAACGTCCCGCCGGGCTAGAATATCGAGAATCAACTCCTCTTGGCCATTACGAAAGCTGTCGTAGCCAAAATGCTTTTTTAATGCTTCATGGATCATTAGATGCTGTACCTCAATTGTCCGCAATTTATGGGGCTTAATCGAAGGCTGAATCAGCCTGTGCTTACTCCTTGTAAATCATACCATGTTTAGATCAGTCTGAAAATGCCTTGTAAGGGCTGGAAGCCAGGAGTTTTTTGTGTTAAAATAAGAAGATTAAAAATCCAATATGTTACCTAGAAGGATAGCAATGAAAAGCAAACAAATAGGATTTATCCTAGGCGATATTGTATTGAGCGCAGCAGCCGTATATTTTGCAGTATGGCTTCGGTTTGAAGGGCAAATTGCGGCAGTATACCGGGACTTGCTGAATGTGTATTACTTGATAGCGGCTTGTTCCATCGTGCCAGCCGGCTTTCTTTTTGGTACGTATCAATCGGTGTTGGAGTATATCGGCTTCGTGGATGCCTTCCGTCAGATCGGGGCGGTGACAGTTTCCGCCGGAGTATTCTTTATTATCAAATATACCGGTTTATTGCAGGTGTCTGGCTCCATTACCGTAATCTATTTTGGTATTACTCTGATGCTAACTACGGGTATCCGCTTGATTCCCCGGTTTCGTCATTTTCTTTTTATGCGCAATAATGACGGAGCTAAGAGAACTTTGATTATCGGCGCCGGTACTACCGGGGCTATGGTAATCAAACGGTTGGAGGAAAATGGCGAAGAAGGTCTTTATCCGGTGGCAGCAGTGGATGATGATCCGGCTAAGCTAAAAATGCGGGTGGCAGGAGTGTGCGTGGCCGGTAGCTTGAAGGATATCCCCAAGGTGGCCCACCAGTATAAAGCGGAGGAGGCTATATTGGCCATACCTTCCATTGATACAGAGGCCATCATTGAGATTTACCACCGCTGTACCGATTGCGGCCTGAAGTTTAGAATTTTCCAAAGCACGGTGGATATGGAAAGCTATCTGGCCGGCGACCGGAAGGCTTTGAAGCAGATCTCTCTGGAGGATCTCTTGTTTCGGGATAGTGTCAATCTGGACAAGAACCTGATCTTCCAATGCCTTAAGGATAAGAGAATATTGGTTACCGGTGGCGCCGGCTCTATCGGCAGCGAGATTTGCCGTCAGGCTTTGGCCAATGGCTGCCGTCAATTAATCGTTTATGACTTTAATGAGAACGGTCTCTTTGCTATCAATGAAGAGTTGAAGAAAAAATATAATGAGGAAAGATTTCAGGTCTGCCTTGGCTCCATTCGGGACAAGGAGCGGCTGGAGGAGGTCTTTTGCAAATACCGGCCCCAGGTAGTATTCCATGCCGCCGCCCATAAGCATGTGCCAATGATGGAGGGTAATCCTTTTGAGGCCGTAAAGAATAATATTGTGGGGACGGAGAATGTGCTGCAAAGCTGCAGGCAGCATCAGGTGGAGCGCTGTATTTTGATTTCTACGGACAAGGCCGTCAATCCTTCCAGTATCATGGGTGCTACGAAGCGGGCGGCGGAGCTGCTGGTGCAAGGCTTAAACAGCCCCCAATGCCGGATGGCGGCTGTACGTTTTGGTAATGTATTGGGCTCAAAAGGCAGCGTAGTTCCTATATTTAAAAAGCAAATCGAAGAAGGTGGACCCATAACAGTGACCCACCAGGATATGGAGCGCTATTTCATCACGATTCCGGAGGCCGTTTCTTTGATCATGGTGGCGGCCACCCTGGCGGAGGGCGGTGAAATCTTTGCCCTGGACATGGGCAAGCCCGTGAAAATCGATATGCTAGCCAGGGAACTGATCCGTTTGTCGGGCCTTGAGCCGGATAAGGATATCAAGATTGAATATGTGGGCATCCGGCCCGGGGAGAAAATGGCCGAGGAAATCTATTGGGATGAAGAAAAAGTCATACGGACGGTGCAAGAAAAGCTTTTCGTGATGAGAAGCCAGCCCATTGATTATGAGGCTTTTGTGCTTAGTTTGAATAAGGTGAAAAAATTGGCCTTTGCTGGCCAAGGGGAAGAGTGCTTGAAAGAAGAGCTGATGGCAGCCATCGGCTGCTGAGGCTTGTAATAGGAAGGATAAGGGATTCGGAGTACGAGGTTAGGTTATGTATGAATACATTAAGCGTTTAATCGATATATTGCTTGCCGGCGTGGGCTTGATTCTTTTGAGTCCAGTTTTGCTATCGCTTTGGGTAGCGGTACGACTGACCTCGCCGGGACCGGCGATCTTTAAGCAGAAACGGATCGGCAAGGATAAAATAATATTTCAGATGGCCAAATTCCGCAGTATGCGAATCGATACGCCTTCAGAAATGCCGACACATTTGTTGCAGAACCCTTACGCTTATATTACGCCGATTGGACGATTTCTTCGAAAGTCCAGTCTGGATGAGCTGCCTCAGTTGTGGAATATATTTAAAGGGGATATGAGCATCGTAGGTCCCCGGCCTGCTTTATGGAACCAGGACGATTTGGTTGCGGAGCGGGACCGCTGGGGAGCAAACGCCATCCGTCCGGGGTTGACGGGTTTAGCTCAGATACGAGGCAGGGACGAGCTGCCCATCACCGAGAAGGCGGCTTACGATGGGGAGTATTGCAGGAAGATGGGGTTTTGGTTTGATTGCCAAATACTATGGCAAACGGTGAAGGTGGTGCTATTTGGAAGCGGCGTCAGGGAAGGAAGAAGGGAATAGGCGTGGAATTGTTTGAGCCAGAGGTGGCGGGCAGGGGGCTGTTGTGGTAATAAGCCCTATAAACGCCTTAAAGTACCATAAATGGCATACCAGATAAAATAATAGGAAGCTCGAGGCAAATTGTACTTCATGAATTTCCGGTAAATGAGCCAGCAATTGTAGGCAGAGCGTAATTTGTTGGCGGAGCGGCTATTTTGAAGAATACGGTATTGAACTAGTGGCTGGTGTAGAGCGGTTATTTGAAAACCGGCCTGAGCTGCCTCCAGCCAGAAAGCGTAATCCTCATGAGAGAATTCAGGACGCATCTGTATTTGCTCAATGATTTGCCGGCAAAAGAGGGCTGTTGAGCAGCCAATAAAGTTCTGCTTGCGCAATCGACTAAAAGACGTTTTTTTTGGTGGAATAAAGCATTTTCCTGTAGGCTGGCTTTTTACATCGATTAAAGCGTAGGCAGTACAGCAGATATCTGCCTTGGAAGCTCCTAACTGGGTAATTTGTTGTTGGAGCTTATCCGGCAGCCAAAGATCATCGCCGTCTAGTAAAGCGATGTAAGCGCCGGCTGCTTTTTGAAAGCCGTAGTTCCGGGTGCGGGCTACGCCCATATTGTGAGGGTTTTGTAGCGGAATGATTCGGGAGTCGGTTTTGGCAATGGCGCAGATCCGTTCATAGGTGGAGTCTGTAGAACAGTCGTCAATGACGAGGACCTCGATATTTTGGTAGGTTTGGTCAAGAACAGATTGAATGGCCTCTATAATGAAGTTTTCGCAGTTATATGCGGGGATGATAACGGAACATAAATGATTGTGCTGCATGGGAAAGCCCTCCTCACTCTAGGCATTAATTTATCATGAAAGAGAGGGGGAGGCAATGGCGAATGAAAGTGAAAGGGGAGTAAGTGGTGAGAATTGCTATCATTACTTACGATGAATACATTAACATTCCCTATATTCAAAAATACGAAAAACATATTATAGGCAATGGAGACGACTATGATGTGATTTTGTGGGACCGCCGGGGCTGTGGAGGAGAGCATCCCAATAATCACTATGTATTCCAAGGTAAAACGAAAAAATCAAAGCTTTCCAAGATTATTCCTTTTTTGCAATGGCGCTGCTTTACGTTAAAAATTTTGCAAGCAGAGCAATATGATAAACTTGTTATTTTAACGACGATACCAGGGATATTAATTTTTGATTTATTGATTAAAAAGTATAAAGGAAACTTTTTCTTTGATTTAAGGGATTTTACTTATGAAGGCTTTGGGCCATATAAAAAGCTGGTAAATCTAATAGTCAGCAAATCGGCGGTAACCTCCATTTCTTCAAAGGCTTTTATGAAGTTTTTGGTTCCTGCCCCTCAAATTGTGGTTGCCCACAATATTTCTAACGATAACGTAATACAAGAGAGCTTGCAATGGCCTTCAAATAAAAAAAGGCTGACAATAGGATTTGTTGGAGGGATACGTTATTTTGAAGAAAACTGCTTGTTACTTACTAAATTAAAAAACAGTGCAAAGTACAGCTTAAGATATGTAGGGAAGGTTCATGCAGGCTGCGATTTAGAGGCTTTCAGCGAAAAAAATAATATTACAAATGCGGAATTCTTTCCAGCCTATGATAATAGCCAGAAGCCTGAAATATATAGACAGATTGATTTGATTAATGCAGTATATGGCAATAAATCGCCCGAGGTTAAGTTAGCTCTCCCCAATAAATTATACGATTGTGTCATTTTCAAAAAGCCTATTATAGTTTCTCAAGGCACTTATCTCGCAGAAATTGTTGAGCAATACCATCTGGGGATTGCAATTGATATAGAAAAAGATGATATTGAAATGACGTTGGATAAATATTTAGCTGGATTTGATGCTCGACAATTTGAAGAGGGCTGCAGGGAATTTTTGAAGCTGGCCCAACAAGAAGAGATGAAAGCAGAAGAACGTATTACGAATTTTTTAAAAGAGAGAATTATATCATGAATCTGATTAAAAAAGCCATTTTGTTTTATAAGCAAGAAGGTTTTTGGAATACCGTTCATCGAACCGGAGAAAAGTGCTGGGAAACCATAAAACGTGTACCGGTTATATTAAAAGAACAACTTATAAAAAAAAGATGTTTGCAGAGACTGGAAAAGCATACAAAGGGCAAACGTGTTTTTGTTCTTATTCCGTGTATTGATTGGCACATCCCCTTATATCAAAGGCCACACCAGATAGCTACTGAATTAGCTAAAAATGAGAACTCTCTGGTATTATTCATTTCAGATCAATACCGCTATGATAATTTTGCATGTTGTTCTGAAATACAAGAAAACCTGTATCTGTTTTCTCATCGTTTAGTGACTGATCTAAATGAAATATTGAAGAGCTCTTCTGAAATCATTGTGATAATGGGGTGGATGCGGCAAACTCATTTACTTAAAAAGTTCTTTTATCATAAATTAATCTATGAATATATTGATGATATGTCGTTGTTCTACTACCATACCCCACAAATGGAAAAAGAACATTATCGATTAATGGCTGAAGCAGATTTGACTGTTTGTACAGCGCGTGCATTGTATGAAAAAGCGGTTCCTTATGCTCGCAAAGCCATTCTTTCCCCTAATGCAGGTGATTATGACTTTTTTCATAACAATAGAGAATACCCGGTAAATAAGTTGTTGGCCGGTAAACTTGATTCGGCAAGCTGCGTAATTGGCTATTATGGATGCCTTGCAAAATGGTTTGATTATGACTTGGTTATAGAAGTGGCAAAAAGACAGCCGAATTGGTATTTCGTGCTGGTTGGTTATTGTTTTGACGGCACGGCAGAAATTTTAAAAAAAATAGAGTTATCTAATATAATTTGGGTACCTGCTCAGCCATATAAACTATTGCCTTCTTTTGTTAGCGCTTTTGATATTCAGTGCATTCCTTTCTTAATTAATGATATTACGATATCAACTTCACCAGTGAAATTGTTTGAGTATATGGCAAGCGGAAAGCCAATTTTGACATCAAAAATTCCCGAATGCCTGAACTATCGAATAGTCACCACTTATGAAGATGCAGATGATTTTGTAATTAAAGCAGGGGAGCTTTTACAACTTAAGAATAATCCGGATTTTTTAGCGGCAATGGATAAGGAGGCCCGTCAAAATACATGGGGGGCCAGGGTACGGGATATTTTAGAAAACATATAGATAGAGGGCTGAGAATGAGTAAATTAAAAGTAATGTGTGTATTCGGAACAAGGCCTGAGGCAATAAAGATGTGCCCTCTTGTTTTGGAATTGGAAAAGCATCCTAAAATAGAAAGTATCGTTTGCGTAACCGGTCAGCACCGTCAAATGCTGGATCAGGTTATTGAGATTTTTGATATTAAGGTAGACTATGATTTGGAAATTATGCGGCCTCAACAAACACTAGCTACAATTACTGCTGACGTAATGCTTAAAATGGAACAGGTATTTCAAGAAGTGCATCCAGATATTGTGTTTGTGCATGGGGATACTTCAACTTCATTCGTAGTTGCACTGGCAGCTTTTTATCATCAAATTCCAGTAGGACATGTTGAAGCAGGTTTACGAACATTTGATAAATACTCTCCATTTCCGGAAGAAATGAACCGTTGTCTAACCGGACGTATTGCTGATCTACACTTTGCTCCTACTGAGCTTAATAAAGAGAATTTAATAAGAGAGGGAATTGAAAGCAATATTTTCGTTACTGGCAATACGGTAATCGATGCTTTTAAAACGACTGTACGAGATACTTATCAATTTAAAGCGCCAGAGTTGCAATGCATAGATCTTCAAAAAAAGCGCATTGTTCTTCTAACGGCACATCGCCGTGAAAATTTAGGAGAACCGTTAAAAAATATTTGCCGAGCTGTCAAACGTATTTCAGAAGCTTTCGAAGATATAATTGTGATTTATCCAGTACATTTAAACCCTGCTGTACGTGAAATAGTATCTGGCCTTCTTGATGAAGCACCTCATGTTAATCTGATTGAGCCAATTGATGTTGAAGACATGCACAACTTGATGGCAAAGAGTTATATAGTTATGACTGATTCCGGCGGCTTGCAAGAGGAGGCGCCCTCCTTTGGTGTGCCGGTTCTAGTTCTGCGTACAGAGACCGAGAGGCCTGAGGCTGTGCAGGCAGGAACTGTTAAAGTGGTGGGCGTTGATGAAGAGATGATATATAAAGAAGCTTGTGTGCTTTTAACGGATGCAGAAGCGTATCAGGCAATGGCTCATGCAGTAAACCCATATGGTGATGGACATGCATCGGAAAGAATTATAGAATATCTCCTGATTTCAAAGAATATGACAGTTGAGGAGCAATAACCATGCTGCGAATAATAAAAAAAATGTATAGCCTAATGAGGGATATCTATACAGATCGCAGGCTATTAATTAGCTTGTCCTGGCAAGATTTTAAAAGGCGTTTTGCCGGTTCATATTTTGGAACGGTTTGGGGATTTGTAAATCCATTATTAACAATGACTATTTATTGGATCGTTTTTCAATTTGGCTTTCGCAGCGGTGATGTGGGGGAAATTCCCTTCGTTCTCTGGTTTATGTGCGGAATCATAGCTTGGCTGTTTATTTCAGAGTCGATTTCCTCTGCAAGTAACAGCTTTTTGGAATACAGCTATCTTGTTAAAAAGGTTGTCTTTAATATCAATATTTTACCTTTGGTGAAGATATTTTCTTGCGCTTATATACATCTGTTTTTCTTATGCCTCTTAAGCATAGTTTGTATAGCTTTTGGATACTATCCGAATATCTATTGGTTGCAAATCATTTATTATCTTTTTTGCAGCATCGTAATATTATTTTCAGTAACCCTGATTTTTTCGTCGTTAATTATTTTCTTTCGTGACCTGAGCCAGATTATTAGTATCTTGCTGCTTATGGGAATGTGGGGAACGCCTATTGCATGGAACATTAATAATTTTCCGGAAAGTACGCATTTTTTCTTCAGGCTTAATCCGATTTTTTATATTGTTGAGGGGTATCGGGACAGCTTTATAGGCCAGATCTGGTTTTGGCAAAAGTATAACCAAACACTTTATTTTTGGGGACTAACAGCACTTTTGTTTTTTACCGGTGCTTTTGTATACCACAGACTTAGACAAAGTTTTGCGGATGTGCTATAATCCTTTCGAAATTGAATGGAGAAATATCGTAAATATGAAATTAAAAAAGAAGATAATTATCGATAATGTATCGAAAATATATAAAATGTATAATTCCCCAACAGATCGCCTAAAGGAGGCGTTCAGTGTCACCCGGAGGGAATTTCATAGTGAATTCTATGCCCTCTCTAATATCAGTTTTGATGTGGGCGTGGGCGAAATTGTAGGTATAATGGGTCGGAATGGCGCCGGCAAATCGACTTTATTAAAGATTATCACCGGCATATTGACACCGACGTTTGGCAGCGTGTCAGTAAGTGGCCGTATCAGCTCTCTTCTGGAATTAGGCGCCGGGTTCAACGTGGAGTATACCGGCCTTGAGAATATTTATTTCTACGGGACAATAATGGGCCTATCAAGGCAGGAGATAAACCAAAAGCTAAAGGATATTATTGATTTTGCGGAGATTGGAGATTATATCCACCAGCCTGTCAAAACCTATTCCAGCGGCATGTTTGCCAGACTAGCCTTTTCGTGCGCTATTAATGTGGAGCCTGAAGTACTGATCGTTGACGAAATATTAAGCGTAGGCGATATTCGTTTTCAAGCAAAATGCTTTAACAAATTTAAGGAGTTCAAACAAAAGGGCGTCACTATCTTATATGTTGGCCATGATATATCGACCATGCGGACTTTTTGTGATAGGTGCATTTGGCTTAATAATGGCCGCATTGTAGATATGGGAGATCCCACTTACATCTCTGCTAAATATGTGGAGTTTATGTATCTTGATGAAATAGCGGATTTTACCGAATACAAAGCCTATAGCAGGGATAAGCAAGAAGGTGTGCCTGCTGATAAAATAGATATCTCTTCGTTAGTTGTCGAGAATGGATCGATCATTCCCGAAGGTAAAAAAGCAGAAAATGCTGAGCGGATACAAAGCGGCAAACCCCTTGCCCACTGGGGGCGAAAGGTGGGATTAATTAAAAATATAAAAGTGATGGCAAATGATAAGGAGCTGGTTTCTTGCTCTCCTTTTGATGAAGTAGTAGTTTCATTTACAGTAAATAATGATAAGGAAATAGACTATGAATATTTTTCGGCTGCGTTTTCAATTAAGAATCGTGAAGGTATTGATCTGATTGTTAAAACCACTTATGATGACGAAATAAAGCTGCGAAAGCAAGGAGAAGGACATCGATTTGAGTTTAAGTTTCAGCCTAGATTAACTAATGGGGAATATTATTTGGTAATCGCATTAGAAGACCGTAAAAATACAGCAATTTCTTATTATGAATACATAGAAGGAGCAAAATATTTTAAGGTTTTTCAGGACAAAGCCTTTTTTGGCCAGTTCTTGCCGGACATAGATATTACAGTTAAAGAGGTTAGCGGTAATGAGTGAAGTTATTAATTCAAAAGAATATTGGGAAAAGAGATTTGTAGAAAAAGATTGGGAAATAAACCAGGGCAGAGAGCAGACAAGCTTCTTTTATAATCTGTTATTCAAAATGCTGCCACAATGGATTATTTCGGATATTATAAATAATAAAATGGCAATAGCGGATTTGGGTTGTGCAGAGGGGCAAGGAACTGCTATTTTATCAGAGCGGTTTGGAAACAATGTAACTGGAACTGACGCATCCCCAAGCGCAATAGAAACAGCTCGTAAATTGTATAAAGATATTCGCTTTGAAGTGGGGGACCTTTTGCACATGTCTGAGATTTATGATGTGTGCGTTATTTCCAATGTGCTTGAGCATTTTACAGCTCCTTTTGAAATAGCAAAAAATATTGTGAAAAATTGTAGAAGCTATATGATTATAATGCTGCCTTTTGAGGAAGAACCTCTTATGAAAGAGCATATGGTTTCATTTTTTTATAATAATATCCCAATTGCTATAAACGGAATGAATTTAGTTCACTTTTCTGAAGTTGACTGTCGTGTGATGCCGAATACACAATTTTTTGCTAAACAGATACTTCTGGTATATTCTTCGAAAATAGAACTTACCGAATCTGTATCGATTGAATCTATGTCAAATATTATACAATTATATCGCTCATCAATGAATGAATATAGAGAACAATTAAATGAATTATCTCAACAATTAATTATCGAATCTCAAGATTCTGCAGAGATAGATAAAGTATCTATAGGACTCCGGGAAAAATTAAATATACTCAGGAACTTGATTGATGCTGGAACGAAGCTGCAGTTTTTGACAGAAACTGAGTCTTCAGTGGCGATGAAGCAAATTATTGAAGATATTCAAGCTGACTATCGTCAATCTCATAATAATTACGAGAACCTTTTGCAGTTATATGATAAAAAAAGAAATATAAGGCGTGTTATAATTGAAAAATATAATACAAGAAATTATATAATACATCAAAAGTTAACGAAAGCTTTAGAAGAAAACAACTCATTAAAGATAGCCATTAGTGAAAAAGAATTGATGCTTATTGAAGAAGAGCTAGAGTGTAATGAGAAAAAGAAAGCTTTATTAGGCTTAAAAAATGAATATAATAACTTGGATCAGCAATTTAGCCACTTAAACACTACACATTTAGAATTGGTAGCCAGATTTAATAGTCTTAACGATGCGTATGGCGTGGTTGTATGTAAAAATCAAGAGATTTTATCGTCACGGACATGGCGTGCTGCTAATAAGTTGAAAACAGTAGCTAGCAAGATAGGTTTATTACATTTTCTAAAATATTTGCTTGCTGTGCGTAACTTTGGACTTGTTACTGCTACAAAAAAGGCAATTTATAAATTAAAAGCATCTCGAACTGGTGAAGTTATTCCGTATGAGAAAGAAATGAGAAAAAATAATAATATATGTTCAGTTGATGAAGAAATGACCCGAACTATTAATTTCCGCAGAGATAGTTACATGCAAGTATTAAGTAATAAAATAGATAACGATATAATAAAATCCCTGAATCAAGAATTGAGCTCGAAAAAGTACAAAGGTATTGTAATTTATCCGCATGCCGTACATTGGGAGCCTATGCAAAGGCCACAACATTTTTTAAGGGAATTCGCCCAAAAAGGATATTTATGCTTCTTTTGTGAAACAAATACGTGGAAGATACCCTTCACAGAAGTAGAAAAAAATCTATATGTTGTGAATGAAGAAAGCCTACTTCTGCCTTTTTTACAGGATAAGCATCCTATAGTTTTAATTACATATAGTTTGCAAATGGTTTTTTGTGAGTTCTTGCCACAAAAAACTCTTTGGTTTGATATTTTAGATAGATTAGACTTCTTCGCTTTAAGTGGGAACTTAAGTAAAGAAATCTATAATGATCTTTCGCAAACTGCGGATGTGATTTCTTATTCTGCTAAATCATTATTAGAGTTTACTAATAATAGAAAAGATGCGGTTCTTCTACCCAATGCAGTTAAAACATCTGACTTTTGGGATGAAAATAAGCAGCAGAATACAGATGAATTTCTAAAAGAACTTGTATCCAGAAAAAAGGCTATTATAGGATATTATGGAGCAATAGAAAAATGGTTTGACCATGAAGCTATTACTTATTTAGCGGATAATTTTGACTGTGAGATTGTACTGATTGGTCATGTTGGGATAGATTCTTCCTTGCTAAAACGCAAGAATATACATTTACTTGGAGCTAAACCCTACCATGAGTTACAGTACTACTCAAGGAGTTTCAAAATTGGACTGATTCCTTTTGTGGTAAATGATCTAACAAATGCAGTCTCTCCTGTTAAGTTTTTTGAATACTGTGCATTGGGTATACCGACAGTTTCTTCAGCTATTTCCGAGATGTTGCCGTTTAAAGGAAAAGTAGTGCATCTTTATCATAATCCTTCAGAACTAGTTACGGTTTGTAAAACATTGCTTGAGCAAGAAGATCGAGAAACAATTATGCAAGAGGCTTTTCAAATTGCAGAGCAAAATAGTTGGTGGAGTAGGGTGGAACAGATAGAAAGGAGAATGTTTTCTACTACTTCAAACTTAAAGCCTTTAGCAAATACAAATCACTCAGGTATAGTTGCTGTAGAAGCAGTAACCTTCTTTAAATATGATGGTTCTTGCTATTATTCGGGTGGAGCAGAGAGATATCTAATTGACCTTCATCAAGTATGCAAAGAGATGGGTATTCAATTACGGATATATCAATATGGTGAATTTCCTTGGCTTAGGTTTTATAACGATATAGAAGTTGTGGGTATGAATATAAAAGGAAGCGATCCCAATTTCTATAGTACGGATACAATTAAAGCAATGTCACATTATTTTAATAAAGTTGCCGGAACACAAGCTAGCCTAAGTATCTATTCGCCCTTCTTTATTTTGAGTGAAAAACCTCAAAGTAAATCAATTGGCATAAGCCATGGAATCTCATGGGATGATGAATTCTGTGAACATGACGCCTCTAGTTTTTGGGGAACAAATAGTTTTAGGATAAATGCCTGTTCTTCCTGTGACTGCATGGTATCTGTTGATACCAATACTGCCAATTGGTTTCAGACTATCAGCTATAAATTAGGACGTAAAATAACGTATATCCCTAACTATGTAGATAATCTTGAATTTTGTCCTCGTGACAAGTTTGACAGTCTAAGAGAAAAAATAGTAATTACTTATCCGCGTCGGTTATACGGAGCGAGGGGACTTTACGTGGTACTGGAAGTTTTGGATGAGATATTGAGCAAGTATACTAATATCGAGTTTCATTTTGTAGGTAAAGGTTTTGATAATGATACCAAGCATGTTGAAAAGAAAATCACCAAATGGAAAGGCCGTGTCCAATGGTATTCTTGCCCCCCGGAGAAAATGCACGAAGTGTATAAAAATAGTGATATTAGCTTAATCCCGACAATGTATAGTGAAGGGACAAGTTTATCATGCTTGGAGGCCCTTTCGAGTGGAAATGCAGTTATTGCAACTCGAATTGGAGGACTAACAGATATCATTCTTAACGGTTATAATGGCTTGTTGATTGAGCCTAATGCCGAAGCTCTTAAAGAGGCGATTTTTACGCTGCTTGATAATTCGGAATTGATGATTCAACTTAAAAGGAAAGCAGTTACTACTGCACAAGCCTTTTCTAAAGAGAAGTGGAAAGAAAAATGGAAAAAGGAAATTAAGAAATTGTTGCCGGATATATCCAGAGCATTGCCTTATCAAAAGGCAAAAATATGCTGCATAACGATATATGAGATGGCTTTAAGCAATGTAATATTAGTGTCTGTAGTGAAAAAATTACTTACAGAGAATTGGACTGTATTTATTTGTTCAAAAATGAAGTTTACAAGTTTTGAGCGGTTACAATTTATTTCGCTAGAAGAGGATATCTATTTTGAACCATTGCTTGTTTTAGGAGATCAGGATGGGTCATTAGAGCGGTTCTATAAAAGCGATGTTTAAATGCTTGAGATTCTGCTATTATAATAAGTATTACGGTA
Source organism: Clostridia bacterium (assembly GCA_018434325.1). Taxonomy (GTDB): domain Bacteria; phylum Bacillota; class Peptococcia; order DRI-13; family UBA5745; genus WRMS01. The sequence continues at coordinate 25,860 of JAHDPO010000005.1, forward strand.
TAACTAAAATACTCAGAAAAATAATGTAATTATAACTTTTGTGAGGCGACACTATATGGATAATTGTAATAGAAGAGAAGAAGATAGATTTCCTGTCAAAATACGTTTCGTTTCACTATCGAGGTATCAAAAAATATGTTTTTGCATATATATTGTATTGATTGTCTGTATATTCATGCAACTTTTTTGTAATCCTTACTATGGAATTGCTGATAATGGAGACTTCAGAAGGTTATCTTTGAAGGTCGGTATTGACCGACCTCTTGGATATTGGTATCCTGAAAAATATGACTTGCATTTTTGGAATTACTTTTTGAATGATTATATATATGTGCAGCCACATGCTCTCTATTATACTTCATCTAGTGAGTACTTAGTGGAATTATCAAAAGTTATTAACAATCTTACTGTGATTCGACCGGGAATATATGATATAAGGAGTTTTGGATTTGTATTATTTTTAATTTATTCAGTGGCGTTATTCATCCTTTACTATTTGTATTCTAAAATTAAGTTTCATAGATGGCTATATATTTTACCATTACTTAGTTTTGTCTTTTTTGCTGATGCTTCTATATTAATGTATTTTAATTCTTTTTTCTCTGAGGCAACTCATTTAGTTTTTTTGTTTTTATTTTTTGTTTTGGCATGGCTATGGATACGACAGAAGGAAGTGAGGGGGCTTAAAAACAAAATAGCTATACTAATAATGGAATTAATAGCATGCTTTTTTGCATGTGCAGCAAAATTACAGTATATTGTTTTAGTAATTGTATGTTTATTGGTATTCCTCTGGCAGCTACTAGAATTATATAAACAATATAAAGTCTATTCGAAATCCCAATTAGTTAAAGTTAGTTATTATTGCTTTTCGATAATATGCCTAGCTATTATAATAATTCCTAATTATATGGTGGCACAAAAGAATATGACAGGAGGAACGGCGGGCTACATATCAATAGTTAATGTAATTCAAGGTGAAATATTGGATTATGCTGAAAATCCAGAAGATCTAATGCGTGCAAGCGGATTTGAAGAGAACATTATCCCAGTGATTATGAAAAGTGTAGGAATTCCGGCAGGTTTGGCTGTGACAACTGATGGTAATACTGAACATATGGAGCGTGTTCGAGGAACTCTATATAACAGCAAAACAGTACTGAAGATGCTAGCAATGGAACCCCATATTATCTGGGATATGTTCTATAATAAATCTAAAGGATTATTTATAGATTCAGAGTACGGGACCAAAATGATTGAATATGGTGATGATAAGAGATCACAAGAAATTGGATTAAAGCTTTTCAAAACGGTAAAAGATAAACTTACTAGCATGACAACCATGATACAATTTTTTGTTTTTTTGTTTGTCATTGTTGGTTCATCTATTTTTTATATTTATAAAATTCTAGATGAAAAGCATTTATTGGATTTTACACATTGGCATTTATCTTTGACGCTTAATATATATTGTTTGTCTGAATATGTGGTTTGTTTACTAAGTGAAGCTGCTATGGTAGGAGAAGGAAAGTATTTATTTATAGTTAATCAATTGTTTTATATTAGTTTTTTTATTTTCCTTATTCATGCTTTTACGTATTTCCATGGTTTTTTTAATAAAAAATGAAAAAATTTACCTAAATAAAAATCTATTATTTGGCTATGATACTTCAATACTGCGTAAAATAAGGAATGATAAAATAGATGAATTTTAATATCTTAGAAAATAAAAATGTAATAAACATTGAGAAATTTTTTTGGTTTGGATTTGGAATTCTGGGAATGTATTGCTTTGTGGTTTTCCCATTGGATTATTATTTTGATAGCTTTGGGAATTTTACTCTAATTTTTTTCTTAACATATATTTTTTTTACATTACTTGCTATAAGTGCAAATCATTTTTTGAATTTACATAAAAAGATTTTATTGGTGCTAATTCCAGTATTTATATTTATTTCTGCATTATTTGTCCGGCTTTTGGGGGTTATAGCAATCGGACAAAATACCATACAAATATCTGATTTTGGGAATGCGGTTTATCAGGCCCAACAAGCTATTCCTATCTATTCTAAATTTTATTCATTATATTCAGGCTGGGCACTATACCCGTTATGTTTAAAAATTATTATGCGCTTGTTGAATGGTGGCATCTATACAATTTTAATTTTTAATGCTGTTTTGGGTGCTTTAAGCGCAGTAATAGTTTATTTCATTGTCTATTGCTTTGATATGCACAGACCTAATACAGCAATTATTGCAGGTATATTATATGGGTTGTGGCCTACTGAGATTTTCTATATAATACTATGCACGCCAGAATATCTACATATTTTTACAATACTAATGGGGTTTTTGCTTCTTGAAATAGCATTATTCATACCTATGCATTCGATATCCAGGAAACTTAGCCTCATTATATTTTCTGGAATTTTTATTAGTTTTTCTGGTTTCATGAAAGCAACTAGTAGTATAATGCTAATAGCTATAGCGATTACAGTAATTATATATATTTTAGAAGTATGCTTATATCAAGTGAAAGCATCAGTTTGCATTAATAAGCCTCTGATTATAATTAAGGGGATTTCAAAATTAGGCCCATATGTGAAAAAATGCGTGGTATATCTTTTTATTTTCTTAATTGTATTTTTCATATGTAATTCTATTTTTTATGCTCTTTCGGATTGGTATGTGGGTTATGAAGTAAATCGAAAACCAATAATACGTTATTTATATGGGGGATTACATCATATCTCGAAAGGCGTTTGGGTATCAGAAATACATAACCGTTATGAACAAATATGGATAGTGAATGACTACGATTTTGAAATGGCTAACAAATTACTTTTAGAGGAGCTATGTAATGACATTCAAGCAAATCATTTAACTTTGGCCATGTTTTATAATAAAGCGAAATATGCTTTTTCTGATTTAAGTTATATGTCTTTTGTTCTTTCGACTGTTAATTCGGACAATATTATACTTGCAAAACAATTGATTGAGCAGGCAATGCCTTTTATGCAGATATATTATATGCTAGTGGGCTTGTTTGTTGTAATTGCAGCCTTAGATCTTACAAAAAAACGCCGGAAAGGATTTCTTTTTTCTGCACTATATATAACAGGATTTATTTGTTTAATGTTGCTTAGCGAAAATCAACCGAGATATAAAACTGTTATTTATCCATTCTTATGCATATTGGCAGCCCATGGAGTAACTGTTATTTATAATAAAGTTAAAAAAATTAAAGAGGATGCGTAATATGATAAATTCTTTGAAAAAACTATGGTTTCCGATTTTTACTATATGTATGCTTATAGGAATATATTTTATTTTACTAATGAATATAAAACCTTTGTCTATCCCCAAAGAAGGTGATATGGGATTTGTTGAAGCAAACACTCAAAAGACATTGAATTTAAAAATTAATGGTCAATTTTTTGATATTTTCACCGCCCAACCTAATCAATATTTTGATATTAATAAAATCACAACAGAGATTCCGTCAATAATTGAGTTTGATGGGGAGGAATGGAATCAATATAATGTTTTTTTTCAAGATGTCCCAGTTAACACGAAACAGATAGAATTTTTAGTGCCTGAGATTTCAGACGCATATAAGCTGGTTTTACGCTTAAATCCTAAAAATGGTATGGAGCCCGTAACTTATTATTTTAATACGCGCCATTCTGAACTAGTACAAATGGAGATTATGGCAACAAACTTCAATCAAAGTGGATTTTATTATTTTGCTCCGATCAATACTCCCAATAGTTTTGCAATTAAGATGGATTCTTTAGGAAATATAATAACGCAAATTCATTCTACTACATATATATGTGATTTTAAACCAACCAAAATAAATGATAAAATTTATTATTCCTATCTAGAAGTATATAATCAGGATAAAGTAGGTAGAGACGGATGCAAAGCGGTGGTGATGAATGGGAATTATGAAATAATAGACTTAGTTGAAACTACTATTCCAATTGGTGCAAAAGAAGAGGCCCCGCTCGATTTACATGATTTTATAATTATTGATGATAAACATTATTTAATTGGTTGTTATTATCCTAAAATTGTTAATAATATTCCTGCAGAATTGGAACACAATCAGTTTGGTACTGAAATCACTTCAAGTCTGATCCAAGAAATTAAAAATGACGAGCTTATTTTTCAATGGGATAGTGCAGATTATCCCGAATTATATGCAATGAGTGTGGAGTGGAACGATTATTACAATAATAGAACAAGATGGAGTGATTACATTCACTGGAACTCCTTTATCCAAGACTCTAGAGATGGCTCATTAGTTTGCTCGTTTAGAAATATTGATGCGATACTAAAAATTGAACGACCTTCAGGAAATATTAAGTGGGTATTAGGTGGAAAAAATGATATGTTTGGTTTAACGGCAGAGAAGAAATTTAGACGTCAGCATTTTGCTCAAATACAAGCAGATGGTTCTATTACACTTTTTGATAATGCTGCAGATATGCCTGTTAGCGAATATTTAAAGAAAAAGGCAGCTGGGATAAAAATGGAAGAGCCCATTTCTCGAATTCAGAGGTTTTGGCTTAATGAAGAGAATTTCACAATTGTCAATTATGAGGAATATCGTGTAGGAAAACAATATAGTCCTGCTATGGGTTCTGCACAACTCCTTGATGATTCAAGTGATCGTTACATAATTGGATGGGGGCTTAGAGACGATGTCTTTCCAATGTTTTCCGAGGTAAGCTTTTCTGATTCTGTTATTTACTTTAAGTTGTTTGCTAAAAAAGCAGGTATCCAAAATTATCGTGTATATAAATATTCTTACTAATCATTCTAATATATGAATTATGGTGAATTAAAATGAAAACAATAAGCATAGTCATTCCTTGCTATAATGAAGAAAAAAGCATAGTTGAAATGTACAAACGCTTGCTGGAAATATTTCAGGGGCCTCTTTGCCGATATGATTATGAAATCATCTTTGTAGATGACTATTCACCGGATGGTACTTGGCATGAAATAGAAAAGGTGTGCGCATCAGATAGTAAAGTTAAAGGAGTACATAATGCTAAAAATTTTGGCTTTACCCGTAACGTATTTGCAACCCTGACTTATGGCAGGGGTGATGCCACCTTTATGCTATTTGGTGACCTACAAGATCCTCCCGAAGTTTTATTAGAGTTTGTTGAGCATTGGGAAGAAGGGTATAAAGTAGTTATTGGTCAAAAGAAGTATTCAGACGAAAATAAGCTATTGTTTGCTTTACGGACGATTTACTACAAAATTATTGGAGCCTTTGCCGATACTAAACAGTTACCGCATTTTAATGGATTTGGCTTATATGACAGGATGTTTATTGATGTTATACGCCAGCTGAAAGATTCACAGCCTTATTTAAAAGGTGTTGTTGCAGAGTTTGCTATGAATCAATGTATTGTACAATATGATCAAAAGATAAGCAAACGTGGAAAATCAGGCTTTAACTTTATGAAATATTATGATGTGGCTATGATTGGTATTACCTCATATACGAAAACCTTGATGCGCATAGCAACCTTTGTAGGCGCTTTTTTGGGCATTCTGTGCGTCCTGTTTTCTATTTTTGTTTTTATTAATAAATTACTTAACTGGACAACCTATCCTGCCGGTACAGCTTCTATTATGATAGGTATTTTCTTTTTGGGTGCAGTACAATTATTTTTTATTGGAATTTTAGGCGAGTATATTTTAGGAATCAATACAAGGACAATGCAGCGTCCTCTTGTAATTGTAGATAAAAAGCTCAATTTTGAAGATAAGGTGGATTAGATATGATCCAAAAGCTTGTAGAATCATGGGCTGCAACTGAGGGACAGGTATATTCCACTGCTGAGTTACTTGAGTGGATTAGAGGACGCAACGCAGAAATCCAAGTTAATATTCGAAAGATCCCCCCTGAAGAGGATGGGGTATGGCGATATATTGAGACTGAAGGGATTATTGCAAACCCTCAACGCAGTTTTTTTACTATTAGCGGTTTTGAATATGCGGGTAATCAACAGCCAATTTTAATTCAGGATGAAATCGGCTATTTAGGGATTCTCTGTAAAGAAATTAATGGTGTAATTCATCTTCTAATGCAAGCAAAAATTGAGCCGGGCAATGTAAATAAAATTCAGATATCTCCTACCATACAGGCGACAAAAAGCAATTTTACCCAAAAACACGGTGGAAAACGCCCCGCCTATTTAGAGTATTTTCTGGAGGCGGACAAGCATGAAATTATCGTGGATCAGATGCAATCGGAGCAGGCTTCACGCTTTATAGGAAAGCGTAACCGTAATATAATAATCGTTGTGGATGCTGATGTGGAATTAGAGGTATTGTCAAGTCATCGCTGGATGACCTTGGGACAGATTAAGCAGCTCATGAAGCATGATAATTTAGTGAATATGGATACCCGTACAGTTATCTCCTGCATACCCTTCCACTTGGCCAATCCTGAAATAGTGGTATCGTTTTTTCAGGATCAAGCATTATATCGTTCAATCTATTGGGGTGATGGTATCAACCATTTACCGGAAATATATAGTTATATCAATAACGACAGAATGTTTAATGATGAAAAGCCTCACAAGATTCCCCTCCATAGTATGCAAGATTGGGAATGGCAAAATGGCGAATTTGTTTGTAAAAAAGGATACCATTTTAAAATTGTTTTTTGCGATATTTTAATTGAAGGACGTGAAGTAAAGCATTGGACGCAGCCGCTTTTTGAAGCGGTAGGCATGGCAACTTTCGGTTTACTTTGTTGCGAAATAGATGGGATTTTGCGTTTTGTGGTAAAATATAAAAAAGAAATTGGCAATTTTGATGGCCCTGAACTGGGGCCTACTCTTCAGTTGGAAGCAGACGAAGAACCGATAGATGAAATAGAAAGTTTTTTTCTTTCCTACTATCAGAAGAATCGAGACGTCCGATACAATGTCGTTTTATCTGAAGAGGGAGGGCGATTCTATCATGAGCAGAACCGTAACATTATTTTACGCGTGCCGACAGGAGAACTTCCTCCACTACCTAAAGGGTATTTCATGGTTGACTATAAAACATTAAGCACCTTGGTGCAAATCAATAATACATTGAATATCCAACTACGTAACTTAATGGCCCTTTTGGAGGTGTGAAATGAAGAAGATTAAGATCGGCATTCTGTGCCCGTCGGAAATTGCCTTTAGGCGCTTTATGCCTGCGTTGCAAAAACAAGCTGATTTTGAATTCGTAGGTATTGGCTATGCAAATGAGGAAGAGTGGTTTGGAACTGCTTCCGATAAAAATGATCGTTCAGTATTGCTAAAAGAAAGAGAAAAAGCAGAGAGATTCGTCGTTACTTACGGCGGACGCCTTTTTGAAAGCTATGAACAGATATTGACAGCTTCGGATGTTAATGCGGTTTACTTGCCGTTACCCCCTGCCCTTCATTTTAAATGGGGTAAAGCAGTATTAAAAAATGGTAAGCACCTGCTTATGGAGAAACCTTTTACAATTTCCTCTCGAGATACGAAAGAGCTCATTTCAATAGCGCAAGATAAAGGCTTAGCCGTACACGAAAACTATATGTTTCAATATCATAGCCAGTTGGATTGGATTCAGCAGGCAGTTGCAGAGGGCCAAATTGGTGAGCTGAGATTAGTGCGTATAGCCTTTGGCTTTCCCTTCCGGGGAGCCTTTGATTTCCGCTATAATAAATCATTAGGTGGTGGTGCTTTACTGGATTGCGGTGGCTACACAGTCAAGTTGGCTTCAATGCTATTAGGAGAAAGCGCAAAAATAGCTACCTCACATTTAAATAATAAGAAAGGATTTGAGGTTGATATCTATGGCAGTGCGACTATGATAAATGATGAAGGTCTAACAGCACAGCTTTCTTTTGGTATGGATAATAGTTATAAATGCGAGTTAGAGATTTGGGGAAGTAGTGGAACATTGTATACTAATCGAATTTTAACTGCTCCGGATGGATTTGAACCGACCATCATAATAAAAAATGCTGACAGCGAAAAGGAATACATCTTGCCGTCAGATGATAGCTTTTCTAAGTCTCTGCAAACATTTTCTCAATGTGTAGTAGATGCCCATATTGCAAGAAATAACATGAAAGCAATTCTAAAACAAGCAGAAATAATAGATTCTTTTGCAAGGGGGATTAGAAATGAAGATAACTGAATTAAGCTTGCCCGAAGTGAAAGTCCTTGAGCCCAGATATTTTGAGGACTTTAGAGGCTACTATTGTGAGACCTATTCTAAACGAACAATGGAGGCAAATAACATTTTTTTGACCTTTGTGCAAGATAACCATAGTTTAAGTCTTAAGACGGGAACAATTCGAGCAATTCATTTCCAAAATAATCCAAAGGCCCAAACAAAATTGGTTCGCTGCACAAGGGGTAGAGTTATGGACTTTGCTGTAGATTTAAGAAAAGGATCACCAACCTTTAAATGCTGGGCTGGGATTGAACTTTCCGAAGAAAATAGAAGGCAAATACTAATTCCTCAGGGATTTGGGCATGGTTTTATAACACTTGAGGATAATTGTGAAGTTTTATATAAAGTTGATGAGTTATATTATCCTGAATTAGATAGGGCTATCGCTTGGAATGATCCCGAAATTGGTATACCATGGGGTATCAGTAACCCTGTTGTTTCGGAAAAGGATCGTAAAGCACCGCGTCTATGTGATAGTGACGTTAATTTTAGAATAGACGGATATTGCTTATGAGAAAAGCAATTATTACTGGTGCAACAGGGTTTATCGGCAGTGCATTGACTAAACGCTTATTAAGTGATGGTATTACTGTTTATGGGGTTGGTTTAAATAAAGATAAGTTAGAGCAGATGAAACAGTATGGTGATTTTATTCCTGTAGTTGCTAATTTTGATTTCTATGTCCAGTTGCCACAGCTAATTAATGATTCTGATATTGATGTATGTTATCATTTCGCTTGGGATGGAGTTTTTGGGAATTCATTTAAAGATTATGATCTGCAATTAAAAAATGCAAAATATGCTTGTGATTCACTTATGGCTGCGGTTAAGCTTAAATGCAATAAATTTGTCTTGGCCGGAACTAGTAATCAATACACAATTGCTACAAGACTAAAAGAAAATTTTGATGAATCAAGGTATACTTGTATTTACGGAGCGGCTAAAGTAGCGGCAGATATGATGTGTAAAACTTTGGCCCACTACCATGATATTAACTATAATTCTGGACTTGTCTGCATGGCGTATGGTGAAGGAAACCGCTCCAAAATGCTCCCTAATATAGTGATCAATCAATTCAATAAAGGGATTAGGCCTAAGCTGGTGGAAGCAGAAAACGAATATGATCTAATTTATATTAAGGATATTGTCGATGCTTTTATAGCCATTGCTGAAAAAGGAATCGATCAAAAGAGCTATTATGTAGGGCATCGAGACAAAAGGACATTCGGTGAAATTATTGGGTCAATTAGAGATGTTCTCGCTCCCGATATGGAGCTGATTTTTGGTGAATACAAAGAAACAAGCGATATGGATTATAGCTTAATAGACCGGGATGCTTTATTTAGGGATACCGGATTTGAGTGCAAGGCTGATTTTCGTGAGAGCATACTAAAAACTGCTGAATGGGTCAAAACTCTTGACCTTTAGCGGTTATATTCAGGCAACAAATAATGATTGAGGTAAAGAAATGCAAGAAGTAATCGTAGTTGGGAGCGGCTTTTCTGGCAGTATTTTAGCTAGAAAAATAGCTGAAGAGCTCAATCAAAAGGTATTGGTAGTAGAAAAAAGAGACCATATAGGCGGCAATGCTTATGACTTCCTGGATGAACGAGGCATACTTATTCAAAAATATGGTCCCCATTTCTTGAATACCAATAAATATTTTATTATCCGTTTTTTACGTCAGTATGGTGAATTGTTCGAGCATAATACTAAATTGCTCAGCTATATTGACGGTAGGCATGTACGGCTACCTTTTAACTTCCAAACAGTTCAGCAGTTAATTGGTGCTGAAAAGGCTGAGACTGCGCTGGCTAAGCTAAGAGCGGCTTTTGCCGGAAGGGACCGGGTGCCTATCTTGGAATTGATTGACCATAATGATGGAGATATTCGGGACTATGGCAATCTGCTGTTTGAAAAAGCCTATAAAACTTACACGGCTAAGCAGTGGGGGATAGGCGTCGATCAGATAGACAAATATGTTTTAGAGCGCGTACCTATGGCCATGAACTATGACGAGCGTTATTTAAATAAAGATTTTCAGTATCTACCTGTCCACGGCTTTACCTCATTATTCGCAAAAATGCTGGACCATCCTAATGTTGAACTGCAGATCAATACAGATGCCCTGAAACATATCCAGTTTGATAAGGAGAATCAGATCATTACTTATGATGGAGTTCCAATCAAATGCTTGATTTATACCGGTGCCGTCGATGAATTGTTCGGTTTAGAATTCGGGGCCCTGCCGTACCGTTCTTTGGATATTCGCTATGAATACAGCGATAAAAATAGCCTATTGCCCTGTGAAATTGTTTCCTATCCCCAGGCTGAAGGATACACTCGCTCTACCGAATATCGTAAAATTATGTTTGACGATTCTAAGGTCCAAGGGAGTGTTGTTGCTACAGAATATCCTTTGGAGTATGATCGCAACGACCCGAAAGCCGATATTCCCTATTACCCGGTAAATACGGCTGCCAGCAATCAACTGTACCAAAAATATTTACAGGAGGCGCAAAAATACAGGAATATCTTTTTATGCGGCCGTTTAGCGGAGTTTAAATATTACAATATGGATATATGTATTGAACATGCCCTGGAATATTTCAATAATATAAAAGAGTATCTGGATAGCTATGGTTCATGAAATAATTGAACTCTTGAAAAAGCATAGGGAGACAATAGCCTATTTGTTTTTTGGTAGCTTGACGGTTTTGATCAATATCATCTTATTTACTTTATTCGATTTATTATTGGGTGAGCTTACAGCTAACACCATAGCCTTTCTCTTGTCTGTCCAGTTTGCTTATATGACAAATACGAAATTTGTCTTTTGCACCCCTTATACCAGGCAAAATTTTTTGCAATTTTGGGCCATGAGGATCGGTACGATTTTTATCGACAACGGTGGTATGTGGATACTGTTGGCTCTGGGAGGCAATAAATTTATAGCAAAATGCCTGGTTAATATTATAATTATTGTGCTCAATTATATTTTTAGTAAGTTTTATATTTTTCGGAGGAAGGTCTAAAAGAATGCCGATGTTTAATGCGATTGATCAAAGCTTGAAAAAATCCGGAAGGAGAAAAATAGGTCAGCATATATAAGAGAGGTTAAATCAAGAGCGGCTATTAGTGCTTTTATAATAAACATATCATCTACGAGAACGCTTTGGATAAAGTTATTGCTTGTGAGAGTCTTTATAATAGAATAGTGAAATTAAAGCGAAGAGTTGAAGCTTTTAAGCTAATAGTGATTCCAATTTTTATTACTATCATATTTGGTGTACTTGTTACATATGGCTTTGAGCAAATAGGAGAAGCCCGGAATGTTCGAGAGGAATTCCTCATCAATGCTCAAACGCTATGGGATAAAAAAACAGCTGATTTAACATTTGAAGAAGCTGAAAAAAACACTGTTTTATACAATGAAATACTACAAGAGACATTACGCGATATCACGATTGCTTTGGTTCTGATGGTAATGATCATTTTTATCATTGCTTACTTACTTAGTAGATTAATCGTAAGCGTAAAATCGGGCATCACCTAGCGGGAAGTAAGACCTACTGATACAATAAGCTACGAAAACTTGAAAAACCACAAGTGGTAAGTCAAGGAGTGGATGAGTATCAGTAGGATGAACACAAGAGAAGTAGCAGCAGA
>JAHDPO010000026.1 GCA_018434325.1 Clostridia bacterium
AACGAAAAAATTGTACAGACGCCGACGAGGATCTGCATACAAACGGAAAAATTGAACAGAAACTGACCTGGCTCCGGGAGGCAACTGACCCTGCAGCCAAGACCTCGGCCTGAATTCACACTCTCGGTGAAGGACCTGCAATTTTACGCAAAAGGCTGAAGGTCAGTTATCTCATCTGGTCGCCGGCTTGCGGATGACCAGCCGTTCTGCGGATTTGCCAAAGAAGTGATAGCCTGAGCCGCCTTCGGCAATGACCTGCAAAAGCTCCTCCGGCTTAGTGGCCAAGATGCCCCCTAACAGGGTTACGCCTCTTTTGAAAAAAGCGTCGGGCAGCATGCTGGCCGTGGGGCCGGTAACCACGATCCGGGCGCCGGGCTTTGCCATGGCCAACAAATCCGGTAAGGTATCGTTGATGAGGGTGACACCGGTAATCACCAATAAATCGGCGCCAGGCACCACCTCGGCGGCCCGGTCTGCCGGCAGATAATAGGGCAGTTCATACTCTTTTAAGGTTTTCGGATCCATCTCCAAAATATGAAAATCGGCGTTTTGCGCCCGCAGCTTCTTGATAATGGGTATCAGAGCCCCCACTACCACAGCCTTCTCACCGGACTTGATCTCGACCTCGTCAAAGGCGTCGATCCCGGTGGCCAGCTCATAGCCGCCGTCAAAAGCAGGATCAATCCAGCAGCCGGCGCTCAGGGCGTTTAGCGCCGCAATGCCCAAGGTCTTCCGGAGGATATTATCGCAAAATATGTCCTTGAGGTATTCCGTCACCGGCCGGCCGGCAAGCCGCCCTGAAAGAGGCATAGCCTTAGCCGAACTGGGACAGCATACCGCCTCCGGCATCTCCTTGATCGGGGTAAAGCATAAACCACCCTGGCCATTGCTAAGGATTACCCCGGAAAAAAACAAACCCAGCACCGCCTTTTCTACCGTGATGGTTTTGAGGGAATCACCTAAACGCTCTTCAATGAGCGCAACCGTTTCCCGCAAAATAGGATTGCCTGCCGCCTGCTCCATCAACCTCTGCCTCCTCGTCTATTCTCTAATTCTTCTATATTAATTCATCTATTTATTTCATCTATCCTGATCAATCACTACGCGAATAATTTTATAAAACGATTTGATATCTCTACCATTATACGGAAGAGGTGATCTTTAGTCAATCTTACCCTTGCTTTTAATGAATTGGAATGTTACTATATTTAAAGACAAGTTGTTTTTCAAAACAACTTGATCGAAAGCCGATACATGATAGAACGGGTCATCTCGGCATATTGCAATAGAGCATATTCCCCTTTCTTGGCACGAAAACCTCATGGTTATGTGCAAGACCGACGGGGGTATGCTCTATTTTTTCTGGCCTTTTCCACTCCTCTACTCTACTCTACTCTTTACTCTGTGTTATCTGCTTTTTGCTCTTTGCTCTTTACTCTGAAACAAATGCTGAAGCCCGTAAAATAATTATCGCAAAGCAGCCATGGCTTGCAGCCTTTTCTTGGTCTGCTCGAGGTTGCTGCTGTATTGCAAAGCCTGCTCCGGTGCGATCAAGCCTTCTTTCACCATGTTGATTAAATAAGCATCCATGCTGACCATTCCCTCGGAGGCTGAAGAAAAAATCACACTGTCTATCTGGTGGGCTTTTGACTCGCGGATTAAATTCCTGATGGCATTATTGGCGATCATGATTTCAAAGGCCGGTAAAACGCCGCCGTTAAGCTTAGGTACCAGCTGCTGAGAAATCACGCCTTGCATCACCATGCCCAGCTGAACTCTGATTTGCTGCTGCTGGGCGGAGGGAAAGCTGTCGACAATACGGTCGATGGTGTTGGCCGCCCCGATAGTATGGAGGGTGGAAATCACCAAATGGCCTGTTTCCGCCGCCGTAATTGCCGCTTTGATGGTTTCGTAATCCCTCATCTCCCCCAGCAGAATCACATCGGGGGCTTGGCGGAGGGCGGCCCGCAAAGCCGCTTCATAGCTTTTGGTATCGCTGATCAATTCCCGCTGGGTGACGATGCTCTTATGATGACGGTGCAGAAATTCGATAGGGTCCTCAATGGTGATAATGTGAGCGCTGCGCTGGCGGTTGATGGCGTCGATCAGGCAAGCCAAAGTAGTGGATTTGCCGCTGCCGGCCGGCCCCGTCACCAGCACCAGGCCTTTGTTGAAGCCGGCAAAATTCATGACGGCGTCGGGAATATAAAGCTCCTGATAATTGGGCAGCTCAAAAGATACCACCCGGATTACAGCGGCCAGGGAGCCCCTTTGCTTCAAAGCATTGACCCGGAAGCGATAACGCTTCGGCACAGAAAAAGAAAAGTCGTCGTCGCCGCTATCCAATAAGTCCTCTATATCGCGATTATCCGCCATCTTATAAATGCTTTTGATCAGCTCAAAACAGGCTTCCGGCGTCAGTTTTTCTTCGCTTTGCCGCAAGATATCGCCATTTATTTTATAGGAGACAGGAAGGCCTGCAATCAAAAGGATATCTGAGGCATTGCTTTGTACCGCCTGTTCCAATATATTGTCGATGTCCATCCTCTTATCTCTCCCCATTAAACAATATCGATCAAGGCTGCCATACCGGCAGGAAGGCCGCATCGCTCTCATCCTGGAGGGCGGGCTCCACCTGCCACTGCCTGATTTCCCATCTTTGGGGCTTTTCCGGCGGCTGTAAATAAAGCGCAAGACGCAAGACCTGATTTTCCTGCACCGGTATGGCGGCGGACAGCAGCAATCCCTCATCCGCCTCTACCGCATTTACCGTATAGCCGGCAGCAAAAGCCGCAGACAGCTCTTTGGCTAATATCTCCCCGGCCGGTCTGGCAGCGCCGGCCGGCCACAGCTCTGCCGCCCGTTCCATCAAGGCTACCCCTTGGTTATCCGCCTGATAATAAGCCGTAACCGCCTTGGCGTTTTTTTCGCTGAGCCGCCGGTCGGCCTGAGCGGAGCTTAAGGCCAGCACCGCAAACATCGTCAGACACAAAACCAGAAGAACCGTCAGCAAAGTTACGCCGCCAATACCATATAAAGGGCCCTGCTTTGCCTGGCTCATGACGCCTCCTCCCCTGTCCACACCGAAGTCTCCAGCTTAAAAATTTCTGCACCCTTACTGTCGGACACCAGGATTTCGGCAAAGCGCAGGCTTGCCCGCTGCTGCGGCACAATGTGCAAGATATAAGCCGCCCCGCCAGCCGTTGTGGGCTGCCATCCTTCATCGTAATAAACGCGGCAGGCGCCCTCTTCGGCCACCCCTTGCAGAATCAGAGCCATTGCCTGAGCTTCAGGCCGGTTTTTGAAAGCCTCGGCGCCGCTTTGAGCAACCAGCACCGCCTGATTTAAGCTGCCGCTTTCTTTACTCAGCCGGTAAGCCCGGACTAAAAGACCGGCGCAGACGGAAGAGCACATAGCAAAGATCATCAGGGCTAACAACACTTCCGTTAAAAAAACCACCGAGCGGGAATGCTGGCGTTTCATGAAGAACCGGCCTCCCTTCCCTGACTGCGGCAGGACAGCAGCATCCGCTGACTGCCGCCGGAATCAAAAGCAGCTTCAATGGTCAGCAAGCCCTGATCATCCATCTGAAAATCCAGACCCGCCAGTTCAATCAAGGGCAGCCCCGCCTCCGGCCCAAGCTCCGTGTCTTTTTCTACAAAAAGCTCCCGCAAGCTGCCCTCCCAATAATACAAATAGGTGACGCAAGCTATGCCTTCAAAATCTTGATTGAGTAAAAGAGCCGGCACCGCATCCAGCCGGCCCGTTTCCACGGCGCCATGGCTATCGGCCCGCCGGATCTGATTGGCGATATAGGAAAAAGTGGTTCGCAGCTCGTCGTTTTCCGAAGCGGCAGACAGGGTCTGGCTATAAACGGAGCCGCCTAAGAGAACAAGACCGATGGACAGAAAAAGAAATACCGCTCCCAATAAAAAGACGGCGGCGCTGTCTGCCTGCAGCCTTGACTTGTTTTTAAGGATACCGATAGGCTCGCCCTCCTTATCTTTCAATGGGCAATACGGAAATATCCGGCAATAAATTGTCGGCAATAAATTGATAATGGATAATAAAACGACTGGTATCGGGACGGATGCCGTAGTGCTCCATTAAATAATCGATATTTACGGGATAAAAGCCCTCTAGAGCATAGCACTGCACCGCCGCCCGGCGGAGGCTTTCTTCCGTCAGGCGTAAAGCCTGGCCCGCCGCCTGAATCTCGGCCTGAACGGCGGCCCAGCCCGCGGCCAGTATCACCAAGGCCGTCAGGCTAAGGGGCAATATCAGGCGGATTATCTTACGGCTCCTGGAGAGGATGAACATGCTTTTTCTTCCTTTCGTCCCCTAGCTGCCAATGGCATTCATCATGGCCAGCAGAGGCAGCATTACGGAAAGCAGCAGCATCCCCACCACCAGTACTAACAGGATCACCAATACCGGTTCGATCCTGGCCATGACCTGCGACAGCATCTCCTCCGTCTGGCGATGAAAACGGCGGGAAAGCTCCAGCATAACCGCTTCACCGGCGCCGGCTCTGAAGCCGGCAGCCACCAGCCCCACTTCCAGCCCTTTAAAAATACCGGCATTTTCCACGGCGGCAGCAAAAGTCAGGCCTTGTTCTAAAAAGCCGAGGCACTGCTCGATATTTTGGCGCATGGCGGCGTCATCTGCCAAAACATGAGCCTTATCCAAGGCCTCGTTTAAGTTCAGGCCGCTGGCTAAGCTGAGAGCAAGAGCGGACGAGAATTTTTCTCTGGCCGCCGATAATCCTAAAGCCCCCCGAAAAAACAAGGCATCCGCTAAACGCCGCAATTTTTCCTGGCCCGCCGGCCGCCGGGAATTGATAAACAAATAAAAAGCTGCCATCAGCAACAGGGCGGCAAAAATGATAACGCCCCACTTGCTGAAAATGCCCGACCGCATCAGAGAAGCTGCCCAGGGTGAAAGGCCGGAGCCCAGCTGCTCCAAAACCTGCTGAAAAGCCGGCAAAACCTTGGCCACCAGGACGAAAGTCACAACGGCAATGATCACAGCCAGCCAAGCGGGATAAAGCACCGCCTGACGCATATTCTGACGCAGCTCATGCTCTTGCTGGTAATACTGGGTTAAAGCCGTCAGCACCTGCTCCAGGCGGCCGGTTTCCTCACCGATCTGCACCATGCGCCGAGCATGATCCGGAAAGCTGCCGACGGCGGTCATGGCTGCATACAAAGGCTCGCCTCGTTCCAGAACAATTCTCATTGCCTGCAGCAAGCTTTTTTCTCTTTGAGAAGCGGCCTCAGCTTCTAATAAAGCTATGCCGTCCACAGACAATATCCCTGATTTTAACATCAGGGATACCTGCAGGAAAAACAAAGACAACTCTTCGGCAGTCAGCATATTGGCCTCTGTTTTAGTAAGCAAATTTTTGGTTGTAGCTATTGCCCTCATCAATAAACTCCTTCACCGCATTGGCCGATTTGGAGGTGGATACAAAGGTGGGATCCATTAAAGACCACTTTTCACCGTCAAAATAGATGACTTGATCGATCCAGCCCACATCCTTGATGTAGACGTTGATCCAGGCATGATAAATATTGCCTGCATAGCCGACCACCAGCTTGGCGGGGATGCCTTCCAGACGCAGCATGGCCGACATCAGGGCGGCATAGTCAAAGCAGATGCCCTTTTTCGACTCCAGTACTTTTTCCACATCAGGCAAATAACCGGCCGGTACGGCAGCGGCCAGATTATCATCATAGGTCAGATTCTCGGTAACGTAATAATAAATATTGGTGAGAATCTCCAAATCCTTTTTGGCGTCTTTGGCCAGCTCTTTGGCCTTTTTGGCGACTTTCGAATCCTCTTTAAAATTGACGTACTGATTGGCATAAAGGTAAGGCAGCAGCTTATCTCTAAGCTTCATGTCCAGGGTGGTGCTGTAAGCCTGGGCGTATTTACTGCCGGCAATATTTTCAAAGACAGAAATCGTATATTTGCCGTCGTCTTCCGTCAGGGCAAAATGCTCGGCAAGTCCTTTGGAATTGAGATCATAGCTATAAGTGGCCCCGCCCTGCTTGGCGATCTGCACCTTGATCCTGGTGTCCCGGCCGCCGGTATATTTGATCATCACATAGCCTTCCGCCAGATTGGAAGCGTCGATGGAGACCTTATCATTGCTATAAACGGTAATTCCCGTCCGGACTTCGGCTTTTTGGGCGGCAGTTTTGGCAAACAAAGGCGCCGCCGGAATCAGACCTAAAATCAAGCTGAGCGCTATGGCCTTCAGAACGGCTTTACCTGCTATTTTCATGTTGATCAGATCCTTTCTATACATTCATATTATTGGTAAACTTTTATTTTATCCAAATCCATTTGCTGAGTCTTATAATTTAAGATCAGAAAACGTTTGCGGTTTTTTTGTTTAAATGCGTTGATGATGCGTTCAACGATCATGGCGGCATCCTCAGCGGAAGCGGTAGGCAGCAGCAAAACGTACTGGGCGCTGCTGTAGCGGGTAACCACATCGCCGCTGCGCAGGCAGCTTTGCATCACTTGCCAGACCTGATTCATGGTCTTGTCCACTAAAGCCGGCGTGGGGCTGCTGCCGTCCGGCAAAGACAGCGTAATTAAGGCGATCTGAATAATGCCGCCGGAGCGCCTGGCCCGCCGGGCCTCTAGACGATATACTTGCCTGAAAAAAACGTATTCACAGAAAAACGGCCCCGGAGCGGCTATGGCCTCCCTCAGATCTTGCTGAATCACGCTTAGATCCGTTTCCTGCCCTTTTTGCTCCTTCATGATTTCCTGATAGAGATTTTGCAGCTCCTCCGAAGGCCTGACGCCCAAAACCCGATAAAGGATATCGCTGACCGTCTCGTAATGGCTGAGAGCCGCCGGGATATTGCCCTGGGCCAGCAGCGCTTTGATCAGCAGCACGTACAGCTTCTCTTCACAAGGCTCGATTTGAATTGCCTGATTGCACAAATCGGTTATTTTCGTATATTCTTTATCTTGAAGCAGCAATGCTCCATAGGAGAAAACGGAGTCCAGATATAAATAGTGATAATACGTAGTAAAAGAAATCACCCAGATCTGGTCGGACAGCTTCGGCAAAAAATCATGCTGGTACAGCTCCATAGCCTGGCTGTAAAGCTCTTTGCGAACCTGGGAAGGCAGCTGGCGGTCGGCGGCTTTGGTGACCAGCTGGTCAAACTCCTCGGCGTCGATTCTGCAGGTCAGCTTATGGTTCCAGGAGTAGGAGCCCCGCTGGGAAAGGATCAACTGGCACTCTTCTCCCAAAAGAGGAATCAGGCTGGCCCGGGTGCGGTAGAGCAAGGTCTTTAAGGCGTTGGCCGGATTATCATTGTCTTCCTCCGGCCATAGCGTGCTGATCAGCTCCTCTTGAGGGATGCTGCGCTGGCGGTGAATGATCAGATAGGCCAGCAGAGCCCACATTTTGTGGGAGCGGCTTATATTATCATCGATCATTTGATCGCCTATAAAAATCTTAAACTGGCCCAGCATACAAATGCGTACAACCGCTGCCGCATCGCCTGTGTTTTCAGAAATTGCCATCTTTAACCCTTTCTCTTTACCCGGGGCATACCAAGATATAAAAGCTTGGATGACTTTTGATAATCCTTCCTATCATTATACACAATAACCGCTGGAAAAAAAATAGCATTTTGCCAAATGTTCCATTTTTCTTCTATTTTTCTGATGAACCGGCAAGAATCTGATCTTGATATTCCATCAACAGCTGCCGGGAACGATAACTGCTTAAAGTCAAACTTCTCCAATCGCCTTCCTGGGCCTCATTATAGTATATTCTGGTTTTCAAGATTTGCCTTACCTGCTCTCTGTAGATATCTACTCCGCTCTCATCGGTCAGCATTTTGATCAGATATGGCGTAGCCTCGGAGCCTAATTCATCCAATAAATAGACGTCCAGCTGCGCCAGTTTGCCCGAGCGGTACCCCTCCACATTGTAGCGGGCAATCAACCTGTCGGTATTGGCATAGCATAATACGAGGAACATGGCCATCGCTGCTGCCGCCCACCATTTGATCATGTTGAAGGAAGGCCGCCAAAGCCTGATGATCACAAAGAGGAAGACCAGCAGCAAAAACAGCATGAACCATGAGGTATATAGCCGTTTCGGCGTCAAGCCGTAGATATCGATATAAAGCAGCATTTTGCTTAAAGATATGGCAATCAGAGCAACGGAAAACAAGGAAAAAAGGCTGCCATAGATCCGGGAAATCAGCCGCCCGCCGCTTTCCTTCGTCAAAAACAGCAGCAGAGCAATAAAGGCCAGATTAATGGTGCTGACGGTGCAGAGCTCAAAAAATCCCCGCCGAGCATATTCGGAATAAACCATGCCCTGAGGTAAAAAGCCGCTGAAGGCTGAGAGAAAATAAGCGGTTTGGGAAAAGAAAAACATCAGGTAAAGGATCAAAAGAGGCGTAATGCCGCCAATAACGAGGTAGAAGGGCAGAAACCGGGACTTTGCCGCCAGCGCCGCCGCTTTTTCCTCGCCCAGCCAGGCCTTGCCCGTATTTTTGCGGCAGCCGTAAATTAAGCTATAGAGATACATGCTTACGGGGAAGGAAATGAAAATCTGAAAGGCGGTTATTGCCGCGTCTTGCAAAAAATTTTCCATGATGTAATGCCAAAATTGTTCAAAGGCGGCGTCGGCGCTTTGCAAAAGCAAGCCTACATAAATGCAGGCCGGCAGGGCCAGCAGCATTCCCGACAGCAGCATAATAAAGCTGCGGCCATTTTTGCGTTTTTTGACGCCGTCTAACAGTATGGCAAAAAGCTTGCCGAAATCCCCAAAAGGCAGCTGTACCAAAGCGCCTAAAAGATCCAAGGGCAAATAAGAACCCAGCTGTTTTTCTATGCGGTTTTCCCCCAACACCAGCACATAGTAAGCAGCCAGACCGATCAAAAATCCCAGAGCCATTCTTTGCAGCATCAGATTTTCATAAATCATAAAATAGCCGCCGGCAAGCAGGATCAGGGCCAGATATATTGCTGAGACCGGCTGTTTGCGTACTTTGCCGGGGCCAAACCAGGCAAGCACTGCGGCAATGAAGCAAAGGGTAAAAGCGGCAACGCCCAAGCCCATCTGATTGCCGTCTGTCCAAGGCGCAGCAATCCATTTGATAAATAAGAATCCTAATACAGGTATGGCAAGAGAAAAAAGAAAATCCTCCTTGCTATATTGTAAAGGTTCCTTAGCCGCCCTCTTTTTTGACAGATCAAAATCAAAATTATTTAATTGAATATTCTGATTTCCTAAAATCGAATCGTTGCTTTCCTTGTCCATAAGCTCATTCCTCTCATCTATTTTTGTTTTTGTTTTTTGTTATTTACTCCTCTTTATACTCCAGGATATCGCCGGGCTGGCAGTCCAGCACCCGGCATATCTCTTCCAGAGTAGAAAAGCGGATAGCCTTGGCTTTATTCGTCTTCAGTATCGATAAATTTGCCTGCGTAATGCCTACCCGGGCAGCCAATTCTCCCGAGGACATTTTGCGTTTGGCCAGCATTATGTCAATATTTACGATGATTGGCACTTCTCCACTCCCGTTTCGCTGATTGGCTTACTGATTGCAAATGCTAAACCGTCAGATCGTTTTCTTCTTTGATCTCAACAGCCTGCTGGAAAACGTTCTTCACCACCCGCAGAATTAGGCCCATAAAAGCCGCCAGTATGGCGACAATCAGCCCCAGCACGTAATAAAAGAAAAAACAGAGGAAAATCAGGGCTACGGCAAAACAGCACCAGGAGATGATCCGCAAAGCCCGGACATTATCCGGAATGAACACGTAATCGCCGGAAATATTTTTGAGCATCCGGCCCAGATAGAACAAGGCAATGAAGGCCGGCAAGGTGCAGGCCCACAAACTGATCAAGGATGGCAGCATAATAGAGGCGCTTTTGCCGGAATAGCCCACATACCACTTGAGTAAAGCCGGTAAAGCCAAGGAACCTGCGACGAGCAAAGCCAAAAAGATCAGGATCATGATCCTGGATAACGCCAGGGAGCGGGATTTCGTCCACATGAAAGAATAATCCTTTCCAATTATTTGCCTCAAGGAGAGTATAGCACTTCAAATATTATATTGCAATATATTTTTATCGATTATCGATAAATTTTTATCTATTACCGTGATGGCGACGGCGGCTGATCCTCTGATAAATCAGGAGCCCGGCGCCGCTGATAGCCCCGGTTACGCCAAAGACCAGCAAAGCCATGGGGATATTCTCTGTGCCTAAAGCCGCTCCCCCCGCTGTAGAAGTGATCACCGAGGGAATACGGGCAATGGAGGTGAGGATCAGAAAATCCGCCAGCTTGATCGGCGTCAGCCCCACAAAATAAGTTAGCACATCTTTAGGAGTACCGGGAATAAAGAATAAAAGAAAAAGCAGGTTGTTCAGCCGCTTTTCGTTTTTGATAAAACTTAATGAGTTTATTCTTTCCCGGCTGACAAAAGCCTCCGCCATTTTTATGCCGAACCTTCTTGTAAAGGCAAAAACCACTACCGAGCCCAAAGCCACGCCCACAAGGCAGAGGATCATCCCTTCCACAGCGCCAAAGGCGTAGCCGGCGGCAATTTCCATCAGCTCTCCGGGTATAATGGCGATGACTACCTGGAAGAACATGATAGCGATCATGATCAGGCGGCCCAGCCAGCCCTTTTGCCCTACCCAGGCTTGAAAGCGCTCCGGCTCCCCGATAAACTGCAGCAGCTGGCGGCCGATGGTCATGGTAATCAGCAAAAAAAAGGCCAGCAAAGCCAGCAGCGACAGGATGCTGACCAGCCGGCGGCGGTATAGATAAGCCTTATCCTCATGCTTTAGGGGACCATTCATCTCAACAGCTCTTCTTCCCATTCTTCCTGGCGAAATCCCACTAAAGTCCTGGAATCCGTTACCGCTAAAGGCCTTTTTACCAGCATGCCGTCGCTGGCCAAAAGCTTCAGCTGCTCATCCTCGCTCATAGCCGGCAGCTTATCCTTCAGCGCCATTTCTTTATACAGCTGGCCGCTGGTATTAAAAAACTTCTTTAAAGGCAAACCGCTTTTCTTATACATTTCCTGTAATTCCTCTAAGGACGGCCGCTGCTCCTTGATATCTCTGCTATCGTAAGAGATTTTATTTTCATCCAGCCATTTTCTGGCCTTTTGGCAGGTACCGCATTTAGGATAACAAATAAACAGCATGAACATCTTCCTCTCTAATATTTGCGTACTGGTTTAGATTATACAACTACATTTGCTCCTTGGCAATCGACCGGCTCAACGGAAAAAACCGGACTCTCCCATTCAGGGGAAAAGTCCGGTTTTGATTCTTAAAAATAATCCAAAAAACCCTTTATTGGCTGACTTGCTTGCTCATATGCTTATTATCTTTCTTCAGCCAAACATAGAGCGCGACCATCATGATGATGCCCACTATGCTGAGCAGCAGGTGGGGAATCAGGGCCATTATACCGCCGGCAAAGAATATCAAGCGCTGGACAATTCCGATATGGCGGTCCACATAGCCTTCCAAAGCAATGCCTATGCCGAAGATTCCTACAAAGGCCGTGATGAAAGCCAGGAAGATCGATAAAGGGCTGCCTTGCCACAGCAGGACGGGATCATAGACAAAGATATACGGGATGATATATGCCAATATCCCATAATAGAAAGCCGTCCAGCCCGCTTTATTGGGGTCAGTGCCGGCCAGCCCGGCGGCAGCATAAGCCGTTAAGGCTACCGGCGGTGTGATGCAGCTGATGACGCTGAAATAAAAGATAAAGAAATGGGCGGAAATCGGGGCAATGCCCAGCTTGATCAAGGGCGGCGCCAGCAAAGAGGCCGAAAGGATATACACGGCAGTGGCAGGCATACCCATGCCCAAAACCAGGCTGGCCAGCATGGCCATGATCAGACCCAGCATCTTTGAACCGCCGGATAAGGCAATGACAGAGCTGGAAAATTTCACGCCCAGGCCGGTGAGAGCCAGGGTGCCTACAATCAGCCCGGCAGCGGCGCAGGCCACGGCGATGGGAATGGATTCCTTGGCGCCGTCCAGCAGGGTCTTGATTACCTTATCCTTGTTTAAGCGGGTATCCTTTTTGAACGTGGATACGATAACCAATAAAACGATGGACCAAAATACAGCCTTTGACGCCGACCATTTCATCATCAGAAAAGCTACCAGACCCACGATGGGGATCAGCAAATGCCAGCCGGCAGCCATCACCTTGCCTAAAACCGGCAGAGAAGCCTTATCCTCCCCCACCAGTCCCTGCTTCACCGCTTCCAGATCCACAATGACAAAGATGGAGAGATAAAACAGCACTGAGGGAATAATGGCCGCCAAAACTACCTGGCCGTAGCTCATGGACAGATACTCCGCCATGATAAAAGCGGCGGCTCCCATTACCGGGGGCATCAAGATGCCGCCGGCAGAAGCGATGGCGCAAATAGCCGAAGCCAGGTTGGGGGAAAAGCCGCCCCGTTTCATCAGAGGGATGGTGAAGGTGCCTGTCGTCACTACATTGGCAATGGGGGAGCCGGAGATCATGCCCATTAACGCACTGGCCATAACCCCGGTTTTAGCAGTGCCGCCCCTGTATTTACCGGCCAGGGAATAGGTAGCATCAATGAAAAACTGAC
This sequence comes from Clostridia bacterium, assembly GCA_018434325.1. Lineage (GTDB taxonomy): Bacteria > Bacillota > Peptococcia > DRI-13 > UBA5745 > WRMS01. The sequence goes on from JAHDPO010000026.1 coordinate 12,655, forward strand.
CGCCGCCGGTGGCATTCAATACGCTGCCAAAGACGACGAATAAGACGATCAGCGAAGCCGAAACCCCTAGAGGAACGCCGAAAATCCCCTCGGCAGTGGAAGAAAAGAAAGAAATGATCCGGGTGACGCTATAGCCTCGATGAGCCAGGCCGCCGGGCAGAAATTTACCGAAATAACAATACAGCACCATTAGCGCTGCAATGCCTGCCAACGCATTGCCGGCAGTACGTCTGGCCCCTTCCAAAACGGCCAAAATCAGCACAGCACCAAAAAACAGATCCAGCATGCCGGGATCGCCTACCCGCATGGTTTGCCGGGGCCAGGTGAAAAAGAGATACAGGCAGGCCGCCAGCACCAAACTGCCCAGCAGGATATCGTACCAGGGTATTTTCTTATATTCTTTATGGGCTGCCCCATACAAAAATATGGCCGGCACCAGCATAAACAGAAGATGCAAAGAACGTTGGGACATGGTGGACAACAAACCGAAGCCGCCGGTATAAATATGGAAGACGGAACCGGCAATCATCAGCAGGCTGACAGCCTTGCCAATCATTCCTGCCGGCATTCTCCGGTTGGTCGCCGGTTTAACAGGCTCATTTTTCATCATAGACTCTCTCCCTATTTAGCGCCGGCTGCTCCCGCTTCTTTGAAATAGCGCATGGCCCCGGGATGCATGGGGATCATTTCATTGACCGCCGTATCAAGCTTTATGGAGGCAGCCGAAGGATGAACTACATAAATATCTTCAAGATTTTCAAAAACGGCCTTTGTCATTTGGTAAACCAACTCTTCATCTACATTGGCGTTGATCACGACTACGTTACTGCTGCCAATAGTCTTGATATCATGGTCTGTACCGTAGACGTCCTTCGGGATATCCACCGGATTATAATAAGGATATTTAGCCAGGAAAGGAGCTCTCTCGGCTTCATCCAGTTCAAGGAGCCGGAAAGCCACATTGGAGCCTTGAATATTTTTAATGGCAGGAGCCGGATGAGGAGCCTGGATGAAAGCGGCGTCAACATGGCCGTCGATCAGGGCCTGAACGCCTTCATCATAGGACATGTAATTGGCTTTGATATCTTCCATTGTAAAGTCGTAAATGGCAAAGAGATCGGGTAAAAGGCTCAAGCCGCCGCCGCCCTGGGGTCCCACGGCCACCTTCTTGCCTTTTAAATCGGCATAGGTCTTAATGGCTGAATCACCCTTCACTACCATATGGATGGTACCGGGGGCCACTCCGCCAAACATCATGCGCAAATCAGCATATTGGTTGCCTTGGAATATCCCGCTGCCTTCATAAGCGGCATAAGCCAGGTTGGCGTTAGTAATTCCGATATCGGAATCCCCCGCGCCTACCAGCTTGGGATTTTCCGTAGCGCCGCCGGTAACTTCGACTTTCGGTTCAATATTGCTGATGCACTTCTGGAAAACGTCGGCCATGCCTACGCCGATGGGATAATAGGAGCCTCCCATGCTGGCGGTGGCAATGGAGATAAATTGCATTTTGGCAGATTCTTTCGGCTGTTCAGCCGCAGTCTCTGCCGGAGCAGCGGATGCAGGAGTAGTGGATGCAGGCGCTGAGGAGCCGGAGGTATTACCGCAAGCGGCCATCAGAGTCAATAAAGCAACAAGCAACATGACAAGACCTAATTTCATCCCTTTTTTCATAAATACTTCCTCCCTTAATCTTTTTGATTTCTTATCTCCGCAGTATAAAGAACAGCTTCTATAATTTTTTGGTAACCGGTACAGCGGCAGAGATTGCCGGCCACGGCCCTTTTTATTTCTTCCGCAGTGGGCTGAGGGTTTTCCGCCAAAAGGCCGGCGGCGGTCATGATCATTCCCGGGGTGCAAAAGCCGCATTGAACAGCACCCTTAGCCAGAAAAGCCTCCTGCAGATCCGACATTTTTCCTTCGGCTGCCAGGCCTTCCAGAGTCACAATGGAGCTGCCGTCAGCCTCCACCGCCATAATAATACAAGAAACAACGGCTTTACCATCCAGCAATACCGTACAGGCCCCACAATCACCGACACCGCATCCCTCCTTAACACTTTTCAGATTCAACCAATCCCGCAAGTAGTCCGCCAGCCGCAAATCCACCGGTACGGTATCTTCGCGGGCTACATTATTTACCAGAAGCTTGATTTTTCTGCTGTTTGCTTCTTTATGCTCCATCAAATCCCCACTCCTTTTTGTCACCTTATACCGATTAACTGAGACGGCTCAAAGCTTTTAGCAAAACCCGCTCCGTTAGAACCGGTATCGTTGCCAAACGGTATTCCCGGGAAGCCCGGCGGGAGCTTCTGGGGCTGCTCTCCTGGGCTGCCAGTACACCGGCTTGTGCAAAATGCTCTGCCGTCGCCTCTTTACCCAATAAGAATGCTTCTGCCTGCTTCATCCGCAGAGGTCTCTCTCCGGCGCCGCCTAAGGCGATCCTCACCTGGCTGATCCGGCCATCTTCGAGCTCCAAGCTGGCGGCAGCGTTAATAATTGCTATATCCATTGCCTGCCTGGGCCCCAGCTTCATAAAAGCCGTTCCCCGTCCGGGCGCAAGGGGTAAAGTGATTTGGCGAATAATTTCGTCTGCCGCTAAAAAGGTTTTCCCGGCTTTTTGCCATAGGTCTTCAACAGGTATATGGCGGCTCCCCGACGGCGACCAAAGTTCTAGAAAAGCATCCAAAACCAGTAAGGGCGCAGCCGTATCGGCCGTAGGTGAAGCATTAGCCAGATTGCCCCCCAAGGTAGCCCGGTTTCTTACCTGCCGGGAACCCAGCTGGCAGGCAGCCTCCGGCAGCGCCGCCGCTTTTTCCTGCAATAGAGGATTGATTTCCAGCTGGTGGATGGAAGTTAAGGATCCGATGCAAATCTCGCCTTTCTTACCTTCCTCAGCAGCGGTCTCGGCTATGCCCTGCAATTCTGTCAAACCTTTTAAGTCCACCAGATGAGCGCAGCTTTTCTTTCCTGTCCGCAAATCCACAGCTAAATCGGTGCCGCCGGCAAGAAACATAACCCCTGCTTCCGCTTTACATAATATTGCTGCCAGCTCCTCCCAAGAACCGGGCCGGCAATATTCATAGCCTTTGCCTCTTTGTTCAATCACGCAGTTCAGCCTCCTTCCCTTTTTGCCAGGAAAGCTTCAGATTTTCCGGCCGCAAAGGCGAGCGCCGCACCGCAATGCCTGTTACCTGATAAACGGCGTTGGCTACTGCGGGAGCTGCCGGGCCCACCGGAGCTTCGCCCAAGCCCTTTGCTCCATAAGGACCTAAGGGATGAGGCACCTCAACTAAAAGGGGAATAATTTCCGGCACATCTACAGCCGTAGGAATTTTGTAATCATGGAAGTTGCCATTCAGCAATCTGCCCTTTTCATCAAAAAGCATTTCTTCCATTAAACCGATGCCCAAGCCCATGGTAACGCCTCCCTCTATCTGCTGTCGGCAGTTTACGGGATTAATAGCTTTGCCCACATCACTGGCGGCATAGATTTTCAGCACCTTGAGCTCACCTGTGCGGGTATCTGTTTCCACCTCGGCAATATCGGCGGCATACATCCAGAAGCTGGTGGGATTGGCCCCCTGCCCCGTCTCTTTATCCAGACCGGTGCCGCCCTTCATTCTGGAATGGCCTTTGCCGATGATATCGATGCCGCCCATTACGGCCTGATTGATCAGCTTACCGATGCTGAGACCCTCTCCCGTTTTGGGGTTAAGGACTTTGCCTTCACTGCTTTTGACCTCTTCAGGCCGGCAGCCGAAAACTTGAGCTCCGTATTCCTGTATCTGCCGCCAGGCATCCTTGGCCGCCTCCATTACCGCCGTGCCGGCATGGAAAGTGCCGCGGCTGGCGCTGGTGGTTCTGTCGTAGGGCGTGATAAAGGTGTCCGGATGCTGAACCCGGATTTTGCTTAAAGGAATACCGGTTTCCTCAGCTACCATCTGAGCAAAAATAGTTGAAGAGCCTTGACCCATATCTACATTGCTGACGTTGACCTCTACGGAGCCTTCCTCCATGATCCGTACGGTAGCGCTGGAACCGTAGTGGCGCATGCTGCCCTTCCAGGAACAGGCCACTCCTAAACTGCGGTAGCGGCCATTGCCTAAATCCACAGGCGCGGGCCTTTGTCCCGGCTGCCAGCCGGCTGCCTCGGCTACGGCCTCCAGGCAACCTTTCATGCCCACGGCCTGCATCTCCTCACCGGTATGGCTGATATCGCCCGTTTGAATCACATTATCCAGGCGAAACTGCAAAGGATCTATCCCTGCTTTCTCCGCCAGCCGGTCCGTATGCAGCTCATAAGCCCAAGTAACATGGGGTATGCCGTAGCCTCTGAAGGCTGTGGCCACCGGCAAATTGGTATATACCGAGTAAGCGTCTAATTTCACATTGTCGATCTTATAAGGGCCGGCGAAGGTAAACCCGGAATTCCTGGCCACCAAAGGCCCACAATCGGCATAAGCCCCCGTATCCCAATAAGCAGCCATCTGCCGGGCCGTGACCTTGCCCTCCTTAACGCCGGATTTGATTTTGATTTTACAGCCGTGATTGGTGATGCGGAGAAATTCCTCTTCCCGGGACAACAAAAGCCGTACCGGCCGGTGGTCGGTTTTCTGGGCCAGGGCTACTACCAAGGGCTCTAAGCTGGGATAAATTTTGGAGCCGAAGCCGCCTCCCAAAGTAGGTATGGTGACCCGCACCTGATTCCAGGATAAGCCGAAGAGAGCCGCCAGATTCCTTTGCAGCACATAAGGCGACTGGTTGCAGGTCCAGATATGAAGCGTACCCTCTCTCTCCATTTGGGCCACTACTCCGTAAGGCTCGATACAGCAATGATGATTACGGGGCACTTCATACTCTTCCTCAAGAACAAAATCTGCTTCACTAAAGGCTTTTTCCACATCTCCTTTACGCAGCTTGAAATGGCTGCAAATGTTGCTGCCCGCCACAGGCATAGCGGTGATCTCCCGCTCATAATCCATCAGATTTTCATGAAGCAGAGGCACAGTCTTTTTGTCCTCTTTCATGCCCGCCGCTTCTTCAGGATCAAATACTGCGATCGTTTCTTCATACTCCACCCGGATTTTCGTTAAGGCAAGCATTGCCGCCGCCTTATTTATGGCCGCTACCGCCGCCACAGGCTCTCCTGCATAACGCACTCTATCCCTGGCCAGCACCGGCCGATCCTGGACAGTAGTACCGTACAACCCATCCACGTCCCGGCCGGTAACTACGGCTTTGACGCCTTCCACCTGCCAGACGCCGCTAACATCGATAGCAAGAATTTTGGCGCTGGCATAGGGACTGGTCAATACGGCAGCTTCCAGAAGATTTGCATATTCCAAATCCTGCACATACTCGGCCTTGCCCAATACTTTAATATCGCCGTCAATGCGTAAAGGAGCTTCGCCGACGCCTTCATGCTTATATGTCATCTATTTCACCTCCAAAAAACTACAAAAAAAAGGACCAGGCTATCAGCCTTTGGTCCCATTCTAACCAAACCCTGTTGGAAACTTATAAATTTTTATGAATAACCTAACTTTTCGCTATACTTAATTGCTCTTGATATGATTTCCGCCACACTGCGGGAGTCCAAGGCCCGGGGAATTACCACCATCTTTTTTTTGTGACCTTCGTCTTTGATATATGGTGCAATCTCCTCCGGTAAAACGAACCAATCCACGTTCATTACGGCCATCATATCCTGGGTGCCGGTGCTAAAACGGTAATTTCTTACTCCTACATTGACCAGCTGACCTAAAAGATCCGCCGAATCCCACACATGACCGCCGATGACTCCCAGATGGCTGCCTTCCGGCAGCATCAAAACCCGCTTGATCCCCTGGGGCATAGGAAAGAGTTGGGCAGGAATAATCCGTTCCGTCTCAATGGACTTGTTTAACTGATGAAAAACAATTCCCATAGTGTAGACTATATAAAGATCGTAGTGCTTTGCCAAAGCCTGCTTCGTATCGCAAGCTTCCACTACTGCCAGATCCTTTAAGATCCCTCCTACATAGCGCTGCAGCATGGTGCATATTTCCGGCCGCAGGCTGACTGCCGCCACTGAAAGGCGTTTGATGGCCATCACTCCCTTCTTAGCGGTAATTTTTCCGTCATACATCTGCGCCCTGAACATCTAAAGATAGCAGATTGACTCCCAGGAGCTGCGTTGACTTCCTCCATCTGTTCAGTCACGTACAATGTAGTACGCTCCTTCACATCTGTCGTTGCCGCCTTGTCTGACGGAAAAAGTTCCTCGCTAAACCTGTCCCTGATCCTCCAGCTTGGCAAAATGGGCTGAAAAATAGGAACCTTGAAATAATCAGGTCCCTATCTAACCCACGTTAATAATATATTTGACAAAAGTATCGAAATTCCTGCCTTGTCCTAGTAAAACACTATAATAAACTCTTCGATTCCATATCCAAAATTATCCTGGGCTCCTCGGGCCAAGCTGCCGCTAACTCCTTAACACAGCCCAGGCAATGGGCCAAGGGCGCCCAGTTGGGGGCCAGCAGGATCAGATGCCAGCGCCAGCGGTCTTTGATTTTCTCTAAAGGCGCTTTAGCAGGGCCCAGCCAGGTAATGGCCTCCGCCTCCCCCGCCGGCAGGCTTTGGCGGCAGCGAGCCAGGATTTCTTCCAGCCGCTCTCTCACCTTCTCCTCTTGTAAGCCCGTCACTAATATTCTGGCAATTTTCTTTAAAGGCGGATAATCCAGGACTTGACGAAGAGCGATCTCGTTGCGGTAAAACCCCATGTAATCGTGATCCTCAACCAGCTTAAACACTGGGTTTTCCGGGTAAAAAGTCTGCACCATCACTTCGCCGGGCCGCTGGCCCCGGCCTGCCCGGCCGGCAGTCTGCAGGATCAGCTGAAAGGCCCGTTCACTGCTTTGATAATCCGGCAAATTGATAATACCGTCTATATGGAGCACAGCGGACAAGGTTACCTTGGGGAAGTCAAAGCCTTTGGCTACCATTTGGGTGCCTACCAGCACGTCGGCCTTGCCTTCCTGGAAAGCCTTCAAAATCTCCATATGGCTGCCGGCCCGGCCGGTGCTGTCCATGTCCAGGCGCAGAACCGCCAGTTCCGGTATTTCCTTGGTCAGATAATCCACCACCCGCTGCGTACCGGTACCCATATATTGCAGCATAGTGCTGCCGCAATGGCTGCAAGCCTGCCACATCGTGCTTTGGTAATCGCAGTAATGGCAGAGCAGACGGCCGGAAAGCCTGTCTCCTCCCCTAACCGGCTGGCCCTCGGGACGGTGATAGGTTAACGGAATGCTGCACCTGGGGCACTCCAGGCTTTTGCCGCAGTCCCTACATAAAACATAAGTATGAAAACCCCGGCGGTTCATCAGAAGAATAGCCTGCTCGCCCTTGGCCTTGCGGTCCCGCAAAGCCTCCAGCAAGGGCCGGCTGACGGGATAGGGGTGACCTTCCTTCATCTCTTTATTCATGTTGATCCATTGAATGGCAGGCATGGCTCTGCCCTCTACCCGTTCCGGCAAAGTCAAAAGCTGTATCCGACCCTTTTCCGAGCGGTAAAGGCTTTCCAGATCCGGCGTAGCCGAGCCCCGCACCAGCGGAACCTGCCATAGCCTGGCCAGAGTCTCCGCGGTTTTTCTGGCGTCGTAGCGGGGCTCCGGTTCATTTTGCTTATACGTGTGCTCATGCTCTTCGTCTATAATAATCAGCCCCAGGCCGGCAACCGGCGCAAATAAGGCCGACCGGGGCCCGATGATCAGCTTAACTTCCCCCTGCCGGATTCTTTCCCATTCGGCAAACCGCTGACTGGGCGTTAAATTGCTGTGGAGAATGGCCACCCGGCCCTCAAACCACTGCCGGGCTTTGGCCGCCAGCTGAGGCACCAGGCTGATCTCCGGCACCAGATAAATGGTTTGCCTGCCTTTTGCGGCGGCGGTGGCCGCCAGTCGCAGATAAACCTCGGTTTTACCGCTGCCGGTAACGCCAAAAAGCAAATATTGGTTTCTCGTCCCTTCATCGATATCTCTTTTTATGGTATCAAAGGCTTGGTGCTGGGCCGGCGATAAGTCCCTGCTGAGACTGGCCTCCATCGTAACGGCTAAGGCTGCCTTCTGAGGCCCTTTGCGGATGTGGCGGAAGCTCTCTTCCTTTCGCAAATAACCGGCCTGAAACCACTTCTCTGCCTGCTCTGCCGCCTGCTTATTCCAGCGCTGGCCAATCCTTTGCTGCGACATGCCCCGGCTGCCGGCTTTAACTAAAGCAGTCCAGAGAAACTGCCAGGCCGGGTCCAGAAAAAGAGCCGTCTCGGTCTGAGCTTGGGACTCTGCAAAATAACGAACCTCCTCAACCGGCCGCATTGCCGGCGGCAGAAATAAAGCGGCGGCCCGGTTGAGCGGACAAATATAGTAGCGGGCCAGCCAGCGGGCCAAAGCCAGCGCTTGCCTGCCAACTACAGGATAGGGGAAGATGGCCTCCCCCAGCTCCTGGATTTTAAATTTCTCTTCCCGCCGCCGGCGCAGCCGCAGCACCAGGGCCTCCTCTCTGCGTCCCCGGACTTTAACGGAAAATAACATACCGGGAAGGCATAATTGACCTTCCCGGATAGCGTATGTCAGTATTAATTCTTTTGCGGATACCGGATTAAGTATCAATACGACAGCAAACATGGCAGCTCCCGTTTAACCTTATTTTTACGTTGAACCTTATTTTACGTTGAACCAGGATTTCAGCTCTGCTACCTTATCCAGCTTCTCCCAAGGCAGATCGAGATCCTTGCGGCCGAAATGGCCGTAGGCTGCCGTTTGCTTGTAGATGGGCTGACGCAGCTTCAGATGCGTAATGATGCCGGAGGGAGTGAAATCAAAAATCTCGCCGATAGCTTTGACGATTGCTTCCTCATCCACATTGGCGGTACCGAAGGTATCCACCATCATGCTGACGGGTCTCGATACGCCAATGGCATAAGCCAGCTGCAGCTCGCATTTTTTTGCCAGGCCGGCGGCCACGATATTTTTTGCGGCATAACGGGCGGCATAAGCGGCAGAACGGTCGACTTTTGTGGGATCCTTGCCGGAGAAGCAGCCGCCGCCGTGGCGGGCCATGCCGCCATAGGTATCGACAATGATCTTGCGGCCGGTAAGACCGGCGTCACCCATGGGACCGCCAATAACGAAACGGCCGGTGGGGTTCACGAGAAATCTGGTTTTGTCATCCAGCAAATTCATAGGCAAAGCCGGACGAATGACCTGCTCGATAATTTCGTGGCGCAGCTCCGCCATCTCCACATGCTGATCGTGCTGAGCAGAAATCAACACCGTATCGAGCCTTACGGGGCAGCCGTCTTCATACTCTACCGTAACTTGAGCTTTGCCGTCGGGCCGCAAAAAATTCAGCTTTTTTTGGCGGCGGGCCTGTGTCAGCTGGCGGCAAAGAGTATGGGCCAGGCTGATGGTCAAAGGCATATATTCTTCCGTTTCATCGGTAGCATAGCCAAACATCATGCCCTGATCGCCGGCGCCTAATTCTTTTTTCTGACTGATGCCTTCTTTTTCTTCCAGAGCATGATCCACGCCCATGGCAATATCCGCAGACTGCTCGTCGATGGCGGTGATAACGGCGCAGGTGTGGCCGTCAAAGCCCAGCTCGGGCCGGTCGTAGCCGATATCCAAAATGGTTTGTCTGGCAATTTTCGGTATATCCACATAGGTACTGGTGGATATCTCCCCCATAATCAGGGCCAAACCGGTAGTTACTGCCGTCTCACAGCCAGACCGGGCATAGGGATCATTGGCCAGCAAGGCATCCAGCACCGCATCGGAAATCTGATCGGCCAGCTTATCCGGATGGCCTTCCGTGACGGATTCTGAGGTAAATAATTTTCTCACCATTTCATTTCACCTTTCTATTCCTATTGCATTTTATCGAGGGATTCTATTCTGTTTTGTTTTTATTCTGCCATATCTCGTAAGCCGCCAAAAGCAGCTGCCGGGCCGCTTCTTCCTTGGTCATCAACGCCAGCTCCCGGCTTTGGCCATCGGCCCAAAGCAGAAGCAGCTGATTGGTGGCCGCCCCAAAACCGGAACCGGGGCTGGTCAAATCATTGGCCGCCAGCAAATCGGCGTTTTTCTTAATCAGCTTGGCTTTGGCATATTCCAGCAGACCTTCCGTCTCAGCGGCAAAGCCCACTAAGACCTGGCCCGGCTGCTTCTGCTGACCTAAAGCCGCCAAAATATCGGTAGTCCGGGTAAGCTCAAGGGACAACTCCCCTTCTTGCTTCTTTATCTTATGCGGCGCCGCCAGCTTTGGTGTGTAGTCCGCCACCGCCGCCGTCTTAATAATGATCCGGGCTTCCGGCGCCAAGCACAAAACCGCCGCCGCCATTTCTGCCGCCGACTGCACATTGATTAACCGGCATACTGGGGGCGGCGGCAAAGTCACCGGCCCGCTGACTAAAGTCACTTCGGCGCCCAGCAGCCAGGCCTGATATGCTACGGCATAGCCCATGCGGCCGCTGGAATGGTTGGAAATAAAACGAACAGGATCAATGGTCTCGCGGGTAGGACCTGCCGTTACCAAAAGGGAAATGCCTTGTAAAGGTTTTTCTTCTTGCAGGGCATATTCGATATGCTGCAAGATCACATCCGTATCAGCCAGTTTGCCTTTGCCCACGTCTCCGCAGGCCAAAAGCCCTGCCTGCGGCTCCGCGATGATACAGCCCCGGCTTTTCAGCCTGGCCTCATTTTCCTGAGTGGCCGGATTTTCATACATAGCCGTATTCATGGCCGGCGCGATGACCTTCGGCTTAGTGCAAGCCAAAAAAGTAGCGGTCAGGGAATCATCGGCCAGGCCCCAGGCCAATTTGGCCATGACATTGGCGGTAGCCGGAGCAATGACAAAAACGTCGGCCCACTGGGCCGCGCCCACATGCTCCACATCCCATTGCTTCACCTCGTCAAAAAGCCCTTGGATCACCGGCCGGCCGGTAAGGGTTTGCAGCGTCAGAGGCGTAATAAACTCCTTGGCGCCTTCCGTCATCACCACCTGGACCTGGGCGCCGGCTTTAATCAGCCACCGTGCTAAATCACAGGCCAAATAAGCGGCTATACTGCCGCTTATCCCCAACAGGACTTTTTTTCCTTCAACCATGGTCCGGCCCTCCTTGCAAGAACGCGGCCCTTTAACGCTATGCGTTATACTGCCGCGTTTTGGATCTAAACTTTATTTGATGCCGCCCTTCGGCTCATCGATGTCCAGCCTGCCGCCGGCAATTTCCTCCAAAGCTATGCTTACCGGTTTTTTCATGTCCGGCTGCAGCTCAATACTGGGCTTGCTGCCGTCGGTCAGTTCTCTGGCTCGTTTGGCGGTGGCTACCACCAGTCCGTATTTGGAATCCAGTTGATCCGTAAGCTTATCGATTGATGGCTGACGCATGTTCTTTTCTCTCCTCCCCAATGATGGCCAAAATATTTTCCACTACTTCATCCAGTTGGTCATTGACAACGGTGTATTGGTATTTTTCTTCCTGGGTCATTTCCCAGCGGGCCGTCTGCAGCCGCCGCTTGATCTCTTCCGGTTTTTCCCTGTTGCGGCTGGTGATGCGCCGGAGCATTTCTTCCTCGGAAGGGGCTTTAACAAAGATCATGACGCAGGAGTTTTGCATTTTTTGGTGGACTTGCAAGCCTCCCTGAACATCAATCTCCAGTATGCAATCCTTGCCGGCGTCCATAATCTCCTGAACCCGGTTTTTTAATGTGCCGTAGTACCGGCCATGGACTTCGGCCCATTCCAGGAAGCCGTCTTTGCCCAGTATCTCCTGAAATTCCTCGTCGCTGTAAAAATAATAATCTCGTCCGAATTCTTCTCCCGGCCCCGGCTTGCGGGTGGTGGCCGATATGGACAAGGCCAATCCCTCGTCCCGTTTCAGCAGTTCCTTGCATATGGTGCCTTTGCCTACGCCGGAAGGACCGGAAATAATGATCAATAAGCCGCCGGCCCTCTTTTCTTGATTTCTCTCCTCAGCAGTCATTCTTTTCCTCTCCCTGTTTTTCCGTAGGTCTGCTATCAATCCGTGCCGCCAGCGTCTCTGTCTGCAGCGCCGATAGAATCACATGGCCGCTGTCCATGATCGCCACGGCTCTCGTGCGCCGGCCCAAAGTGGCGTCGATCAGCTTGCCGGCCTCCCTGGCATCCTGCACCAGACGCTTGATCGGCGCCGATTCCGGATTGACGATGGCCAAAAGCCGGCCGGCCGATATGATATTGCCATAACCAATATTGGCTAGCTTAACGACCACAGCTGCTCTCCCGTTATTCGATATTTTGCACTTGCTCCCGCAGCTTCTCCAATTCGCTTTTTACCTCTACCACAATTTTCGTCATGGCCAGATCATTGGCTTTGGAGCCTACGGTATTGATCTCCCGGTTCATCTCCTGGCAGAGGAAATCCAGCTTCCGGCCCACCGGCTGACTGGATTCTAAAAGCTCCCGGAACTGACGGAAATGGCTGTCTAAGCGGACCAGCTCCTCGTCGACGCTGGCCCTGTCGGCAAACATAGCAATTTCCTGGACCAGCCGGTTTTCATCCAGGGGCTGCTGGCCCAACAGCTCGCTGATCCTCGCCGTCAGACGCTGACGGTAATTTTCCACCACGGCGGGAGCAAACTCCAGCAATTGGCGGCGTAATTCTTCCAGATAGGACAGGCGCTGAAAGAAATCCGCAGCGATCCTGGCTCCCTCTGCTTTGCGCATCTCAATGAGGTGGCTGAGAGCTCCGTCCACAGGGGTCTGTAAAAGCTGCCAAACCTCTTCCATTTCCTCAGCGGCCTCTTCTATGGCCATGATACCCGGCATAGCCGCCAACTCCGCCACCCCCAGGTTCATGGGGATGTTTAAGGAAGCGGCCAAATCCCGTATCTCATTATGATACTTGAGGGCCAAGCCCTTGTCAATGCGCATTTCCTGACTAGAGCCTTCCCGATCTTCCATCTTTATAAACAAGTCGATTTTACCCCTGCTTAAAGCTCCGGCCAAATACTGCCTGAGCTTGTCCTCCAGGATATTGTACTTTCTGGGCAGTTTAACTTGAATTTCACAATAGCGATGATTGATGGATTTGATTTCGACGGTGATTTGCCGGCCTCCGGCGGCGATTTCACCGCGGCCGAAGCCGGTCATGCTCTGGATCAATGGCGCCCCTCCTATTTCCCTGTCATTTATTTTTAATTATAACAAATTTGACAGGGATTGAACAGGGACCCTGCGGTTCTGGCCTCCATTTTGAGCAAAATTGCAAGTTTAAAGTGTGCTGCCTATTCAAAATATGGTCTACTCTCTTGCAGATGCACTAGATATAGCCAAATACGGTCAAAGGCAGTCAAATAGATTCCCCCAAACGGTGTTCTGACACTTTAAACTTGCAATTTTGCATATTTTCCGGGCAGCGGACCCTCTTCAAGAAAAAAGAGCTGCTCAAATCAGTTTTCAAAACCAATTTGAGACAGCTCTTTTTTCTTAGTGATATTGCCGCCGTCCGCCGCTGCTTGCAGGCTATTTTTCCTTTTTGACCGCGGCGGAGAAGGTCTGGAGAATCTGCTGCAATATAGTGGCCACGCCGATTGGCAGCAATACCATCAGCCAGGCGGTGGTATCCAAAGGACTGGTATTAAAGTATTTTTGTAAAAAGGGCAGGTATACTACAGCCAGCTGCATCAAAAAAGAGCTGAGCACCGCCGCCGGCAGCCAGGGATTGCGGGCGCATTTCCGGAAGATGCCGCGGCTGGCAGCACAGCGAAAAACGTAAACCAGCTGGGCAAAAACCAAGGCGCAAAAAGCCACTGTCCTGGCCACGACGATATCTCGGAAATAAAACATGCTGAGGAAATAGGCGGTCATTGTGGCCAGGGCAATGATGATGCCGTCGATGATGATGCGGCTGCCCAGACCGCCGGCAAAGACGCCGGCTTTGGGATGGCGGGGCTTGCGCAGCATGGTCTGCTCATCACCGGGGTCCATGCCCAAGGCCATAGCCGGCAGACCATCGGTAACCAGGTTCACCCATAATATTTGAATGGGCAGCAGGGGCAAAGGCACCCCCAAAAGGGTGGTCAGCAGCATCACCAGCACCTCGCCGGTGTTGCTGGCCAAAAGATAACGGATAAACCGGCGGATATTGTTATAAATAATCCGGCCTTCTTCTACTGCTGCGGCAATGGTGGTGAAATTATCATCAGCCAAAACCAAGTCTGCCGCTTCCCGGGTAACGTCGGTGCCGGTTTGCCCCATGGCAATTCCAATATCCGCCGCTTTTACCGCCGGCCCGTCGTTAACACCGTCGCCGGTCATGGCACAGATTTCTCCTTTTTCCTTCAGCAGCTGCACCAGCCGCATTTTATGGCGGGGAGAAACCCTGGCAAAAACCGTAGCCTCCTGAAGCCTTACTTTCAACTCTTCGTCCGTCAGCTCATCCAGCTCGCTGCCGGTAACGGCTTTTTGCCCCTTCTGCATTATGCCGATTTTGCGGGCAATCGCCTCCGCCGTCAGGATGTGATCACCGGTGAGCATCAGAGTTTTGATACCGGCCCGATGGCACTTGGCCACCGCTTCTTTTACCCCGTCTCTGGGGGGGTCCATCATACCGGCTAAGGCAAGAAAGACCAAGCCGTTTTCGGCGCTTTCATCCAGCCAGCGCTCTTCCTTTGCTGTTTCTGCCAAAGGTCTGCTTTCTTCTTCCTTGTTTTTTTCCTCAAAATTGGCAGCCGCCTTGCTTCCTAAAAGCACCTTCACCTTGCCGGGCAAGGACAATACCGGCGCCTTGCTCAGCTTATCCCAACCGCTGCTTTTCGGCTTTTCCTGATTCTTGCGTATGGTCAGGCCGCTGCCGGCGCCGCTAGCTGCCGCCGCCGCTCCATTCTCATTTTCGCCGCTGTCAAAAGGCTTATAGGCCACGGCCAAAACCCGCAGGGCCCGGCCGGCCATGGCTTCATTGGCGTTAAGGATCTTTTGGGCCAGGGCCGCCGTCAGGGGTCTGACCTCGCCCTGCCACCAGGCATGGCTGCAGCGGGCAAGCAGTACGTCCGGCGCGCCTTTGCAATACATCAGCCGGCTGCCGTCGTCCCTTTCCGTCAAAACGCTCATGCGCTTGCGGTCGGAATCAAAGGGCAGCTCATCCAGCTTCTTTTCCTTTAAGTTCTCCCGCCAGATGCCGGCTTTGGCCGAGGCTGCCAGCATTGCTCCCTCCGTAGGATCACCCATTACCTGCCAGCGGCTCCATTCCTTCTCTCTGCCGTTGCGGAATAATCCATCCACCGCCAGCTGATCTCTGGCCAATCTGGCGTTGCTGCAAAGGGCCGCTCCGGACAAAGCCAGCCTCAGACCCTCCCGGTTTTCTTCCAGCCATTTCTCCTGATCGGGATATTCGATTTCGCCTTTTGGCTCGTAGCCTTTGCCGCCAAATTTCACCGTGTCGCCGGCGCAGTAATATTCGGTAACCATCATGGCGCTTTGGGTCAAGGTCCCCGTCTTATCGGAGCAGATGACCGTAGCGCAGCCCAAGGTCTCCACTGCCGGCAAATGACGGACGATGGCATTGCGTTTGGCCATTCTCTGGATGCCGATAGCTAGGGCCACCGTAACGATAGCCGGCAGGCCCTCGGGTACGGCGGCTACCGCCAGGCTGATGCCCGTTAAAAACATCAGCTGGAAGCTTTCCCCTCGCAGCCAGCCTAAAAGAACTACGGCTGCCACAATAACGCCGCAGATCAGCACCAGCCGGTGGCCCATCTGATCCAGCCTTTTTTCCAAGGGCGTCGGCTCCTGGCCGGCTTCCTGGATACTGGCGGCGATCAGGCCCATTTCCGTGCCCATGCCGGTACCTACCACAATGCCTCTGGCCTTGCCCTGAACCATAGTCGTGCCCATATAAGCCATATTGGCCCGGTCGCCTAAAGAGGCAGCGGCACTGAAAAGAGATTTGGCATTTTTCTCCGCAGGCAGAGATTCCCCTGTCAGCACGCCTTCGTCGACGCTGGTCCGGTGGGTCTCTAAAAGCCGCAGATCTGCCGGCACAATTACCCCTGTTTCCAAAAGCACCACGTCGCCCTTGACCAGCTCTTCGCTGTTGATCTCGGTAATCATGCCTCCCCGCAGCACCTGAGCATGGCGGGCGGATAGGTTTTTCAGCTTTTCCAGGGATTCTTCGGCTTTATTCGTCTGCACATAGCCCAGAAAGCCGTTCAGCAAGACGATGGCCAATATGGTAACCGTGTCCGCCAATTCACCTACAAAACCGGATACGATTGCCGCCGCCAAAAGAACGAGAACCATAAAGTCCTTGAACTGATCCAAAAACACTAAAAACCGGTTTCGCTTCGGCTTGGCAGCCAGGCGGTTCATGCCTCCCGCACCCAACCGGATAGCCGCTTCCCGCACCGACAGCCCTTTTTCGCCGTCGCTTTGAAGTTTTTCCACCGCCTCAGCAGCCGTCATTTCATGCCATTGCCCTTTAGCCCTCATTGCGCATACCTCCTTGTCCGTTGCAATCTATGTCCATAGAGGTAAAAAAATGACAACGACTTTTCGTTTTGTGGTATAATACCAGCATCGTTTAAGCGATTATTACACGGATCAAAGGAGCATATATGGCATACGACGGCCTGGTTATGAGAGGCGTTACCCAGGAGTGCAACAGGCTTTTAGCCGGCGGCCGGGTGGATAAAGTCACTCAGCCCAATAAAAATGAAATCCTTCTGCATATTCGCAGTCAGGGAAAAAACTATAAACTGCTTTTATCGGCTTTGGCACAGGAGGCCCGGGTTCATCTCACGTCCACCGCGGCCCCCAATCCCGATCACCCGCCGGTGTTCTGTATGGTTTTGCGCAAGCATCTGGAAGGCGGCCGGGTTCTCTCTTTTGAACAGCAGGGTCTAGACAGAATTCTTCACATCAACATCCAGTCCCTGGATGAGTTTGGCGATTTAAAAGAAAAACGGCTGATTGCCGAGATCATGGGCAAGCACAGCAATCTTATTTTAGTGGACCCCGAGAAAGAGCGTATCATCGACAGCCTGCGCCGGGTCACTGCCGCCGTCAGCCGCTACCGTCAGGTGCTGCCCGGCGAGCAGTACTTGCCGCCGCCTTCCAAGGAGAAACTGCCTCTTTGGCTGGAGACCGAGGAGACCATCGCCGGCCGGCTGATGGCTGCCGGTTTGAGCAAGGCTCTCGACCAGGTGATCCTTTCCACTTATGACGGTTTAGGCCCTTTAAGTGCCCAGGAGCTGATTCACCGGGCCGGCAAAAGCCCTGTGGACACCCTGGAATATTTCGGTCAGACCGATTATTTCCGCCTGTTTCAAGTCATAGCTTCCCTGGGCAGTGAGCTGCAGGAGGGTTTTTATCAGCCGGAGATTTACTTTCAGGCCGACAGCCCCAAGGATTTTTCCGCCATCGCCCTTACCTTATATCCGGAAAAACAGCGCCAAAGCTTTGCTTCCCTCAATGAAATGCTGGACGTTTATTTCCGGGGCCGGGGAACCGCCAACTTATTCCGCCAAAAGCAAAGCGATCTGGAGCAAATTATCCGCCGGGAGCAAGAGCGCTGCCGCAAGAAAGCCGGCTTGCAGGCCGAGGCCGTATTTGAGGGTCAGGAAGCCAAAAAATGGCAGACTTACGGCCAGTTGCTGATGGCCAGCCATTACCAGCTGGAGCAGGGTTCAGAGGCTGATGTCACTGATTTTTATGATCCCGAAGGCAAGACGGTTACCATTCCTATGGATCCTCAGCTAAGCCCTCTGGAAAATGCCCAGGCTTATTTTCACCGTTATCAGAAGGCTCGCCAAAAGGCGGAAAAAGCCCAGATCTATTATGACGAGACCATGGAAGAGCTGGCTTATTTGGACAGCCTGGCCCTGTCTCTGCTCACCGTGACCAGTCTGCCGGAATTGGCCGAGGTACGGGGGGAGCTGCAGGAGACCGGTTACCTCAAGTCTGCTGACAAAGAAGACCGCCGTCAAAAAGCAGGCAGCCAGAAAAACGCCAACAAAAAAACCGGCGCTAAAAACGCCGGTAAGGCCGGCGCTAAAGCCGGCGATAAGGATAAGGAGTTTTCCTTGGGTTCTCTGTCTTACGAAGGCTTTACCATCCTCTACGGCCATAACAACCGGCAAAACGACCACCTGACCATGAAGGTGGCCAAAAGCGGCGATCTCTGGCTCCACGCCCAAAAAATCCCCAGCAGTCATGTGATTATTCGCAACCCCGACAAACTGGAGATACCGGAGCGGGTTATTGAAGCAGCAGCCAAGGTCTGCCTCTGGCATTCCCAAGCTAAAGCTGCCGGAAAGGCGGCTGTCGATTTTACCAAAAGGCAAAATATCTGGAAGCCAAAGGGCGCTAAACCCGGCATGGTTCTTTACGAACAGTATCAAACCATCTACGTAGCTACCGACGAAGCAGAAATAGGACGGCTTATCGGTTAAACAGCTTGATGGTGCCGTTATCGTTGAGGTTTTTCAATATAGTGGCTGCTATGGGCAGGCCCAAAAGCCCCACCACCCCAAAGAGGGAAGTACCTATGTACATGCACAGCAAGGTGATCAAGGGATGGAGACCGATCTGCTGCCCTACGACTTTAGGCTCCAGCGTATTGCGGACAGTAGTCACTATGGCATAGAGAATCAATATTTTGACGGCTCTTCTCGTATTGCCGATGATCAGGTCAATGATCACCCAAGGCACCAATATGCCGCCGGTGCCTAATACAGGTAAAACATCAAATATGGAAATGCCCAAGGCAACCAGCGCCGGCCGGTGTACGCCGACCAGCCATAAGCCGATGGAAAGCTCCACAAAGGTTAAGGTCATCAACATAGCATAAGCTTTGATGTATTTACCCATAGTTCCTAAAGCATTATCCCTGATCATCCGCAGAATCAGCAGCTGCCGGGGCCTGATCTGCCGCAGAAGGAAGCTTTGGATGCCGGGAAAATCCACGGAAAGAAAAAAGGATGTAACGATAGCAAAGATAAAGTTAATCAGAAAGCCGGGCACGGCGCCGGCAAAACTGGTGAGCCAGTTTAAAGCCGAGGTAGAAAAAGAAGTCACCATATTGGCCAAAGAAGAGATGGCGTTGCCGGCCAGGCTCTGAATGGTGGTCTGGAGGGAAGGATCGAGATTATTGAGCAAAAGAGTAAGGTCAAAAAATAGCTTCTGCAAAGCAGGCTCAATATTGACAATATAATAATTCGGTATGGTGACGATGAAGCCTCTGATCAGAGTGACGATTTTGGCGGCGGATAAGAAAAGCAGTATTCCCATGGTGGCATAGAAAAGCAAAAGGATAAGGATAGCCATGAGCTTGCGGTTAAGCCTTGTGGCCCTGGCCAGCCATTCCGTAAGGGGCCGCAGTATAATGGCTACCAGGGAGCCGATGACAAAAGGCATCAGTAAAGGCACGCCGTATTTCAGCAAGACGTAAACAATGCCTGCAGCCATCAGCCAATAGATAAATTGAACGATGAAACTTTTCTGCCTTTCAATATCCATTTGCGATTATTCCTTTCCTTTAGCCGGCTTTACCGCTGCCGCCAGTTCCTTCATTCTCAATAAGGTATTGACCGCACCCTCGCTTTCCAGGGTTTTATGGAAATAGTCCGGCGCCGGTGCAAAAAAGCTCATCACTTCTCCGCTTACCGGATGGCAAAGTTCCAGACGCCAAGCGTGCAGAGCCTGGCCCGGCCACTGACTTTCGTCCTTGCGGCGGCCATATTTGGCGTCACCGACTACCGGAAAGCCTAAAAACCGCAGATGAACACGGATCTGATGGGTACGGCCCGTATGCAAATCGCATTGCAGCGCCGTTTTATCCGCCAGCCGGTCCAGCACTGTATAGGTGGTCATCGCAGGCTTGCCGCCGGCTATGGCCGCCATTTTTTGGCGGTCCTTGGGGTCCCTGCCGATGGGGGCCTCGATGATGCCCGCCGGTTCGCCGATGGTGCCCCATGCCAGAGCAAGATATTGCCGTTTCATGGTTCTGGCCTGAATCTGCTCCGCCAGTCCCCTGTGGGCGGCGTCGTTTTTGGCCACCACCAAAAGCCCGGAAGTATCCTTATCCAATCTATGCACAATACCGGGCCGCAAGACGCCGTTGATGCCGGATAAATCCCGGCAATGGGCCAAAAGGCCATGAACCAGGGTTTTTTCGGGGCTGCCGGGGGCGGGATGCACAACTAAGCCTTGAGGCTTATTGATCACCAAAATAGAGGAGTCCTCATAGACGATATCCAACTCCATGGGATAAGGCTCAACCTGCAAATGGGCAGGAGCGGGAATACGGCAGAAAAGCTCGTCCCCTTCCTCCAGTTTTTTGCCGGCTTTAATAGTCTGGCCATTCAAAAGGATATCGCCGCTTTTGATCAGGCTTTGGATACGGCTGCGGCTGAAATCAGGCAGCATAGAAGCCAGATAAATGTCGACCCTTTGGCCTTCATCTTCTGCTTCTACCGTAAATGTACAATTGTTTTCTATTCTCTCCAGAAAAGCTCTCTCCTTTACCAATCGTCAATGTTTGGGCTTGCCGCCGCTTTTTTGCCATTCTGCATACATATATATAATAGCCAAAAGAATACCGCCGCAAACCACCGCTACGTCTGCCACATTAAATATATAGGGCCAAATGCCCCGGAAATCCACAAAATCCACCACAGCCCCAAAGCGGATACGATCCGCCAGGTTGCCTAAAGCGCCGCCGGCAATCAGCCCCAACAAAATCCTGACCGGCCTGTCCAGGCCCTGCCAGAAAAAAACCGCCCAGATCATGAAAAGAATCACCAAGCTGGTCAATAAGATGAACAGCAGAGTTTTCTGCTGCAGCATGCCGAAGGAAGCGCCGCTGTTCAAAATGTAGGTCAGGTGAAAAAAACCGGGAATTACGGGTATCGTCTCATAAAGCTCCATACGGGTAAGAACAAGGTATTTGCTGATTTGATCGGCAATCAGAACCAAGAGAGCGCCAAGCAAAAAACCGATTTTGCCTTTGGCGTCATTTTTTCTTTGATTGCCGTATTTTGCACTTCTGCTTTCCATCATCATCGCCGGTACTCCAAATATTGATTGGCCAATACAAATATATCCGCAATAAATTTACTGATCACCGGCAGGTTAAGCCGGACGAGATACTGCAAGAAGTAGATGATTACTGCGCCGAGAACCGTAAGACCTACGGCAAAGCCGAAGCCACGGGCGGCGCCCATTAGAAAATTCATACGGATTAAGCGGCCGGGGCTGCTCAAGTAATCCATGTATTCGGCGATCTTGCTCTGCTCCAGTCGCAGGGCAAACTCCTCCAGCCGCCCGATGGCCTTTTCCACCATCGCTTGCTGCTCCTCTACGGCTTTGCTTTCCGCCTCGATTTGCTCTTCCGCTTTTTTTAAAGCATTTACAGGAGCCACGCAAATTTTTTCCTGTAAGGCTTTTTCCATCTCCGCCAATAAGGCTGCCTCGTTTTCTAAAGGGCTCTTTTTTTGGTCCATTTTCCCTTCCTTCCCGCCGGCTTGATTTAATTGGTCAGGGCATGGATGGGGGCCGGAATTCTGCCGCCCCTGCCGATAAATACGCCGGGATCATACGTATGCAAGGCCATAATGGGCGCCCGGCCCAGCAGGCCGCCAAACTCCACCTGATCCCCGACCGTTTTTCCCGGTACCGGAATCACCCTGACAGCTGTGGTTTTTTTGTTGATCATGCCGATAGCGGCTTCGTCGGCAATGATAGCCGACAGCACTTCCGCAGTAGTATTCCCCGGAACGGCAAACATATCTAAGCCGACGGAACAAACGCAAGTCATGGCTTCCAGCTTATCCAGGCTCAGCGCCCCTTCGGTCACCGCCCGGATCATGCCGGCATCCTCGCTGACAGGGATGAAAGCCCCCGATAAACCGCCCACATGGGAAGAAGCCATGGCGCCGCCTTTTTTGACGGCGTCATTCAGCATAGCCAGGGCCGCTGTGGTGCCGTGGCCCCCGACCCTCTCCAGTCCCATCGCTTCCAGGATATCGGCCACGCTGTCGCCGATATCCGGCGTAGGGGCCAAAGACAAATCCACGATGCCAAAAGGCACGCCCAGCCGTTTACCGGCTTCCCGGCCTACCAATTCACCCATCCGGGTGATTTTGAAAGCCGTTCTTTTGATGATAGAGGCCAGCGTACTGAAATCCCATTCCGGATGATTGCGAATGGCGGCCAAAACCACACCGGGGCCGGACACGCCCACATTGATGACGGTTTCCGGTTCGCCTATGCCATGAAAAGCGCCGGCCATAAAAGGATTATCCTCCGGCACATTGCAGAAAACCACCAGCTTGGCGCAGCCGAGGGCATCCCGCTCCTTGGTAAGCTCTGCCGCAGCCTTAATAATATGACCCATTTGGGCTACGGCATCCATATTGATGCCGGCTTTGGTGGTGCCGATATTTACCGAAGAGCAAACACGTTCCGTGACGGCCATGGCCTCGGGAATCGCTTCGATCAATCTGCGGTCGCCATTCGTATAGCCCTTATGCACCAAAGCGGAAAAGCCGCCGATAAAATTGACGCCGGTAGCCGCCGCCGCTTTATCCAGGGCCTTGGCCAAATCAACGAAGCTGCCGCCGATGCAGGATTCTCCCACCATGGCTATGGGGGTGACGGCAATGCGCTTATTAATAATAGGTATGCCGTATTCCCGTGAGATAGCCTCACCCGTCCCCACTAATTTTTCTGCTTTGCGGGTTATTTTATCGTAAACCTTCCGGCAGCAGACGGCCATATCCTCATGGGCACAGTCCCTCAGGCTGATCCCCATGGTAATGGTTCTGATATCCAGATTCTCCGACTGGACCATCCGAATGGTCTGCATGATTTCTTCTGCTGTATAATTCAAGGCCATATCACTGACTCCTTCTGCATACAATGGATTATCACGATTGTGATACTATAACGCATAGGTGGAAAAATTTCGACTGTAGAAATTTTTCTATCCTCTGTGCGTTTCAACGAGGCGGGGGATATATCCGGCTTTCTCGTTATATTCTGTGCATAAAACGGAAAATATCCTCGTGCTGAGCCTGAATCTGCATGCCGATCTCCTGGCCCAGCTCCGTCAAAATATCCTGAAGCTCCTGGATGCCAAGATTGCTTTGCGAAATGTCCGCAATCATCATCATCGTAAAAAATTCCTGCAAAATAGTCTGGCTGATATCCAGAATATTTACCTGATTTTCCGACAAGGTTTTTGCAACTGCTGCAATTATACCTACACGGTCTTTGCCGATGACCGTGACAATAACCCGTTTCGTTTCCATCTCTATTGCCCCCTATTCGCTAATCATCTTATAATACTAACTTTTCCGCCTGATTTTTGCAAGCATTCATTTCATTAATATGGGAAGGAGCGGCAATAACTATGTTCTTTCGCCAACATCGGCCGGCCCGCAGATTAAGCTTGCGCCTTGGCGCCTTCTTTTGCCTGCTGGCAGCAGCGGCACTGTTGCCCCAAAATTTGCCCACCGGCCTCAATGAACCCTCTCTCTCCGTCTTCCGTTTGGCGCCGCCTTTGCTTACGCTGCCGGAGGTGCAGGTCCAAATGCTCTTCAGCGGCCAGGAAAGCCTGCGCCAAGATGCTCTGGAGCTTACGGCCAAGGCTTTGGCTGAAAGGCTGAAGCCGGATTTGGTGGGGGAGCGCTGGGATATTCAGGCTATCCGCCTGCCTTTGCAGGCTGAGGGGCAGCCAAAAGACGCCTTGGTCGCCGTCGCTTTATCTTTGTCACCGGAGCAAGGCTATCTCTGTCTTTTGGAGCCGGGACGCCAAGGCTATACTTTGTTTTATGCGGAAAAAAATCTCCTGCCTATCAAGCATATAGCCCTATGGCCTTTAGTCTCGGATGCAGCAAAAGGCCTTCCACCTGAGCTGATCTCTCTTTGGGAAGACCATGATGAAACCATGGGCGCTTTCTCGTCGGTAGAGCGCTTCTCTCTCTGGCTGTGGCACAACAATAAGCTGCAACAGGTCTTTCAAACCAACACCCTCTGGCAGTTGTCTTTTCCCCGGGACAAAACCTGGATCACCGCCCGGCAGCAATACAATATCAAAGGCGGCGGCTCTACCCTGGAGGTCGAAGGCTACCAGGAATATTTTGAAGGAGCTGCCCCAGCCCCCGGGCCAGGCAGTACCGGCGGCCTTACTCCTTTAGCGGATCTTGGCAGATCAATCCATCAGCAATATACTTTTTATCCGGCTTACCTGGCCTTTGGCATCGGCGAGGCTGCCTGGCGGCCTAAGGCAGACAGCAACTCCATCCCCGTGCTACTGCTGCAAGACCTGACCCAGGAATTGGAGGCGCCTTTCTATAGCAGCCAGGACGAGTATTTGGTAAAAACCCGGGACGGCGCCACGGCAGTGGTTCCGGCAAGCCAGCTTATAATTCCGCAATAGGAAGAAGCCGCTCGAATGGCTGACCAGATGGCTGATTAGTCTGTCGATCAGGTGGCTGACTAGGCTGTTGATTAGACGCTGATCAGGTCGTTGACTAGACGGCTGATTAGGTCGTTGACCGGTTACTACCCGACCACCTTCTCATAATTCGACGCTTTCTTCTGGCCCAAGAACGCGGCCGGCCAGACCTTGCTTGCCTAATTCAGCGACAAAAGCGTGAGGATCTTGGCGGATTATCGGAAAGGTATTGTAATGCATAGGGATAGTCAAAGCTGCACCGATCATTGCGGCGGCAGCTAAGGCATCGATGGGATCCATCGTATAATTGCCGCCGATAGGCAAGAGGGCGCAATCAATCCTGGCTCTCCGGCTGAGATTAGCCATATCGCCGAAAATCCCGGTATCTCCGGCATGATAGACCACTTTGCCCCCTATTTCCAGCACATAGCCGCAGGCCAGGCCTCCATAAAGGGTCTGGCCATTATCTTTTATATAAGAACCATGGAAGGCCTGAACCATTGTGCAGCGGCCAAAAGGAAAAACCATGCTGCCCATGTACATGGCGTGGCTTTGAGCCCCTTTATCCTCACACCAATTGGCCAGCTCCGTAGGCGCTATGATCAGCGCCTGATTGGCGGCGGCCAATTCCAGAGCATCACCTAAATGATCGCTGTGGCCGTGAGTCAGCAGGATGTGGCTGGGATGGCAATCCTCAGCCTTGATTTTGGCCAGGGGATTGCCGCTGAGAAAAGGATCGATGATCAGATGAAAATCGCCGCTAATCAAGCTGAAAGCCGCATGACCGTGATAAATGAGTCTCATTAAAATTCTCCTCTCTGTGGGGCCACTGAAAATGCGCAAAATTTCAAGTTTAAAGTGTCGGGGAAACATTTCGGTGGCTGTATTTGGCTGCGCTTGGTTATATCTAGTGTATCGTCAAGATGATAGGCCCCATTTTAGCTAAGCCACACACTTTAAACCTGCAATTTTGCTCAAAAGGCTGAGACTTGACCGACTTTTTTCAGCGGCCTCCCTCTCCATCGCTTTTTATCTACAGTATACTGCGGAAGCTATTTATATGGCACGCGACGTAAATTTCACAATAGCCCATCCACATATTATTCTACTTTAACTTTTTTATAGCTTTTATATTGAGTTCAACACCATTAGTTTCTAAAATTTTTTGAGTTGTTGTGTTAAGAACTAAGGATTCAGTATCAACGCCTTGAGCGCCGATTACCCAATAACGCTGTTGATCTTGATGTATAACCGCATATCTGCCTTCAATAATAGGAAAAGCTTTCTTTTGCCGGGCTTCCCATAAGCCGGCAACATATATACCCGCAACATATAGAAAAATCATTATTATAACCTGAGTTGTTGCGATGTCTACAAGTGGATTTCTTTGAGAAGATGCTATTTCCTTTTTTACTTTTTCTAAATCCGCTTCTTTATTTGTCAACTTAGTTTGCACTTTAATTTTTTTTCTTTTTCTACTACTTCCATAAATATAGGAGGCAGTAGTTATTTCTAAAATTAAAAAGCATAATAAAGCAACAGCCCATTCAATTTTTGAGTAGGAAATCAACTTTCCAGACGTTTGGAGAGTCAACAAAAGAATATTTACTATCCCAGTTAAAACTAAAACTTTTAGGAGAATTGTTAAAAATTTTATGATATCCGAAAAAAGAAATTTGATTCTCTGTGAAATGGTTGTCTTGCCTATTATCTTTGCCGCTTTACTAAGATTGTGCTGACGAACCAGAACTTCTATTGCAAGGTAGACAAGCGAAATAGCAATTGTCCAACCTATAAAAAAGATAATATTTATCAAAAATCCTAAAAAGCCCTGATTTGATGAATATCCCACTCCATCTATAGGTACAGAAAAAACTGATAGATATCCCCTAAGATATATATAACCAAGAATCTTAATAAGAAGAGAACCTATGGTAATTACGAAGGTTATAAGAGCAATCTTGGTTGAAGTATCTTTGCTGAAGAACTTAATGATTTTGCTATTCAGCAGTTGCTCCCAATATTTATTCTCAATATCGTCAAAGAGGCTATCTTTTGCTTCTAGATCGGATAAATTCTTATCAATCATGTAATCGCACCACCTTTTAGACAGCAGTCCATATTATAATTCCGGCCAATCAGCATAATCACGACATTGCCCGTTCCATAATCTCCTTGATAATCGTAGTTTTAGCATCCGCATAGTCTTGTACGTTGCGCCAAACATGCCGGGCAAGCTCACGTTTAATGCGGGCATAGTTTTCCCGGTCGGCGTCATGGGTCCGCAGCCAGTCCCGGAAGCTCAGCATTCGTTTGATCTCAGATGCTCCCTCGCTGAATACGTGTAGATTGACGTCGGTATCAGGGCCTTTCAGCATGCGATGCTGGAACCAATCCGGTTCTCGTATCCGCAGCGCATAACCGGCTGTCTCCAAATCCGGAACATAAGCCTGCTCCTCCGAAGAGTCCGCTACAACCAGCAGTATATCTATGATTGGCTTAGCACATAATCCCGGCACTGAGGTTGAGCCCACATGCTCAAGCTGCAATGCTCTGCTGCCAAGTATAGAACGGATCCGCTTGGCTTCCCTGTCGAACAAATCCGGCCAATGAGGATCGTACTCCATAAGGGTGATCGTGGCGTTATGGGGTTTTCGCTCACCTACTGTAACACGCTTAAGATAATCATCACTTGACGATGAGACATTGCAATCATTCTCATTCGGTTTTTTCCTGGGAATCCCTATGCCGGCTAAATGCCGAAATCTGGCCTGCGAGGGCAAATCATCCCGCAGCTCCTTTGGCGCAAAAGCCTTGTCGAATTCTTTACCAGCCGATTCATCCACATGATAAACAGCATCCTCGACAAATCTTCCCTCTATATTTGACAAAGCTCCGGCCACTAACTCCAATGCTTGTAATGCAGGGCTGAACATATCATCAGCCGTTCCGATTTTAAAAGTCTCGGCGGCCACAAAGCCAAATCTGCAATAATATAAGGGATCCCCATAGATTAGGATAGCTTTGTATCCAAGCCCTTTGGCTGCATTTTTCGTAAACTCGATGAGGGCGCCGCCAATGCCCCTGCCCTGAAACCGTGGCAAAACGGAAAGGGGGCCAAATGAAATCATTTCATGAGATTTGCCGTTATCATCTAATATGATCGCTTTGGTGTAAACAATATTACCAACGATTTCTCCGCCGACCTCTGCAACCATATCCAGTTCGGGAATGAAAGAATCGCTACTTCTCATCACATGGAGCAGATAATGTTCATCACAGCCCGGCACATGACGGTTCCAAAAGGCCTCTCTGGTTAACTCTTCAACGGCTCGATAGTCTTCCGGCTGTTCTTTCCGCAATACGATATCCATTTTATTGGACATATCCTTCACCTCATGTCAGATTCGCTGCCAAGATCGATGTTCTCAGAGCCACCTGTAATAGTAGCACACACCTCGGTGTAAAATAGATGTAGGATAAAAAAAATAAACAAGAGGCAGCAAAATGTGGTTTAATAAAGTCGCAAAACCATTAAAACACCAAAGGAGGCTGCCCCTTGTGAGAACCATTGTACAGGAAATCATGGAGCAATTCCAGCAGAAAATTTTTCGTTTTTTCCAAGGTGATGGGGTAAGGCTAGCGGAAGCAGAAAGCCAACTGTCTCAAGCCGCAAAAGAGTTTACGGTGGAGATGCTGCAAGCCTATGTCCAACAGTTGTCGGTAAACCTGGAAGAGGATCGTCAGGGGCGTCGAAAAGCAGGTTTAGTCATTGAGCGCAAACGAGAGGAGAGGCGTCTGCTGACCCAGTTGGGGGAGATCTGTTTTCGGCGGGATTACTATTGGGATAAACATAAACAGTGTTACCGCTATCCGGTGGATGAAGCCTTGGGGATCGAAAAAGGGATGAGAATTAGCAACAGCCTGGGCTTAGCCTTGGCAGGCGGGGCGGCAGAAATGTCTTACGACAAAAGCAGCCGCTATGTTGGGGAAGGCAAAGTCAGCCGGCAGACGGTGATGAATCGGCTGAGAGACTGTCAGGCCAAAGAGGCAATCGCTGGGGAGAAACGCTGGGTGGCAGCGCTGCATATTGACGCCGATGAAGATCATGTAACGATGCAAGGTGGCAAAACCAGCGTCCTTCCCTTGATCAGTATTTACGAAGGCATCGGGAGCAAGGGGAAACGGCGGTATTGCAAGGAAGTGTTTCATCTGAGCGAATATGGGTTGAGCGGGGATGAATTATGGGAGAAAGTGCTTAGCGTCATGGAGAGCCGTTACGAGCTGGAGGACACCGTGATCTATCTGCACGGTGATGGGGCCCCTTGGATCAAAACAGGCTTGGAATGGCTGCCCAACTGCCGGTTTGTGTTGGATAAATACCACAAGAACAAAGCGATCAAAAAGATGTGTGCCGGCCTTGATCAGGGAAGCCTCCGTCAGAGCGTGGAGGGGGCCTTGCGCAGCAGTCTGGCCCAGGGAAATGAGGAATGCTTCCGGGACATTACGGAAAGCCTGTGTAAGGAAAATCGGAAACGAGAAAAGAATATCCGGGAAGCGGCAAACTATTTGCATAACCACCGGGAAGCAATCGCCATATGCTTACAGGAGCAAGAGGCTAACAATGGGGGGTGCACAGAGCCCCATGTGAGTCATATTTTATCCAGCCGGCTGTCCAGCCGTCCCCTTGCCTGGAGTAAGAAAACGCTGGTTTGTCTGGCCCCGATTCTTGCGGCCAGAGGTGAGCTGGAGAAAAAGAAGGCAACACCGCCCGTAAAGGATCCCGTGCTGAAGAAGGCTGCGGCAAAAGCGAAGAAGGTCTTTCAGCCGAAATACACCTTGGGCCTGGTTGAGCCGGATGCCATAGGAGCGTTGACGGCGATTAACCTGGGCAAAAAGACGCCTGCTTTTTCTGCCGTCTATTCTTTTTCCCGCTAGCCTCCGATAGAGGTACCATTCTACCCTCATTTTGCAGCCTAATTTATTTTTTCTCCTACAACAACTTGACACGGACAGCACACACATTCTTTTTGACAACTGTATAAAATATAGTTATAATGGAAGCATAAAAAGGGCGTTACCGGTAGACGGTTAACCCCTTGGTTTGGCTAAGAGATAGCCGATGCTCTGGGCAGAGGGCGGCTATCTCTTTTTATTTGCCTGTATGAACAAGGCAATAACGCCAATGATAACAAGACAAAACTGAAATAGCTCTGTGTATGTCACATTCATAAGCAGCCCCCCTTTCTATAGATTGGAGGGCAAAGAGTCACCCTCCATCGGAGGGATTAACCGCCTACCGTAAACTGGTAACGCTTTTTATATGATATCACAGGATATATTTGGAAGCAACAAAAAAGGTTTCTTTAAGGCTCACAACTCCAAAATGGTATCAAATACCCCAAATCACTCCAAAACAGCGGCTTTATCGACTCAGCCACTTCCAAGTTAATTCAATAGATATTATCTGACAAGGGCGTGTCGCAAAACGTTAATAAAAAACGTTGGGCGATACGCCCTTGTTTGAGATATTCAGGCAAGAAAACACCTTAAATAGAGGGCTGCATCACCATTTTAGCCTTTAATTAGGCACAAAAAACAAGGGGAAGGCCTTTCCCCTGTGGATAACTTTTTGCTTTTAATCAGGCTACCCTAGGGCTATGTAAATGTTTGCCGCAGCGCTTGGATTGAATCTTATTGTGGAGTTTATTTAAGTTAAAGGCC
>JAHDPO010000022.1 GCA_018434325.1 Clostridia bacterium
AGCCGGTAAAGGCCTTGGAATGGCTGGAGCAGAAGATGCTGCCCATCTTCCCCTTGGGTGTATTCAAAGATCTGAAGGAGGGGGAAGGCAAATGAAACACGAATTATTGTTTTCCGGCATCGGCGGCCAGGGCATCATGCTGCTGGGAGAAATGCTTTGCAGCGTGGTTATCGCAGCGGGCTACCAGGTCTCCTTCGCACCTTTTTATGGCCAGGAAAAACGGGGCGGGCGGACCATGTGCAACGTGGTGATCGCCGACGGCATGGAATCGCCGATCATCTCCGAAGCGGAGCTGATGCTGGTGATGGATGAGCGCTCCCTGAAGGATTACGAGCATTTGGTAGCCCCCGGCGGCACCCTGCTGCTGAACAGCTCGATGATTGAGATCGAGCCAAAAAGAAGGGATATCAAGGTGGTAAAGGTGCCTTTTTATGAGATTGCCGCCGATTTGGGCAATGCCAAGGCGTCGAACATGGTAGCCTTAGGCTATGTGCTGCGGTATCTGCCTTTTGTGGACAGGGAAGCGGTGGAGCAGGAAGTGGCCAAGAGCTTCAGTAAAAAGCCCGCATTGGTGGAACTGAATGTAAAGGCCTTGAAAACCGGCTATGAATATAAGGAACAAGTATAAAGGATAAGGGGTGAGGACAATGGCAGCAAAAATTGTATTGACGGAATGCAGCTGGGGCTCCACTGACGAGGAGATCCGCCATCTGCCGTCAGACGCTGAAATCGTATGCAGCTTAGCGATGACTGAGGAAGAATTGATCCAAGTCTGCCGGGACGCCGACGCTATTATTGCGGAATATGCTCCCCTGACCCGCAAGGTGCTGTCCGGCTTAGAACGGTGCAAGATCATCTCCAACTCCGCCATCGGCGTCGACAATATCGATATCCAGGCCGCCAGGGAGCTGGGTATTGCCGTAGCCAACGTACCTAATTACTGTGCTTATGAGGTGGCCGATCATGCCATGGCTCTGATGCTGGCGGCCCTTCGCAATATTGTCCATTATGAACGGAAAGTGCGCCAGGGGATTTGGGACATCAATGACGCTCCGCCCATGCGGCGGTTGGCCGGCCTAAAACTGGGTCTGCTGGGCTTTGGCTGCATTCCCCAAATGGTAGCCCAAAGAGCCAAGGCCTTTGAGATGGACGTAAGGGCTTTTGACCCTTATCTGCCGCCGGAAGTTGCCGCCAAATTAGGGGTGCCTCTGGCGCCGCTGGAGGAAATCCTGGAGGAATGCGACATAATTTCCTGCCATATGCCTTTGACTCCCGCCACAACGGGGATGATAAATCAAGAGATCTTTGGTAAAATGAAGCAAAGGCCTCTATTTATCAATACCTCCCGGGGTAAGGTGATTGCAGAGCAGGATATGGCGGCCGCTTTGAAATCGGGCCAAATCCGGGGCGCCGCTTTGGATGTGCTGAAGGATGAGCCGCCTGTTTTCAGCGACGAGATATTTCAGCTTCCTAATGTCATCATCACGCCTCACGCCGCTTTCTTTTCCGAAGAGGCCTTAAAAGAAGTCCGCAGCCGTTCCGCCGGGAACGTGGCTAATTTTTTGCAAGGGGCTTACGATAAGGTGAATTTCATCGTCAGGCCCGGATCGCCAAGTAAATAAACAACGTACAAGGAGGATGCTTATGTTTGCTGATTTTGACGACAATCTGGATTTTGAAACAAACATATTAAATGCCGGAGCTTATTTCAGATTATCGGTTTCCCATCCGGAAGCGTTGCCCATCCATATGGCTACGGCTCATAATGTTGAGGATCTGGATGATTTACAAAAAAGGTATGATGAAAAAGGCTTTTGCTATAACCGCAACAGAAATCCCAACAGAACCGCTTTGATCGAATTGATGAATTACGTTGAAGGCGGCGAGGATTCTCTCGGCTGTTCAAGCGGCATGGCGGCCATTTCCTCGGCGCTGATTGCCAACAGCAAGGCGGGAGATCACATTCTTTCCGATAAAACCCTTTACGGTGAAACCTTTGAAATATTCAGGGATATTCTTGGCAAATACGGCGTGGAAACCACCTTCGTGGATTTTACTAATATTGATGCGGTGAAAGCCAACATCAAACCCAATACCACAATTTTATATACGGAGACCGTATCCAATCCCCTGATATCCGTTCCCGATATTCAGGCCATAGCCGCTATTGCCCACGCCAACGCCGCCATTTTGATCGTGGATAACACCTTCATGACCGGCGCCCTGGTCAAACCTCTGCAATTGGGGGCGGATCTTGTGGTCAACAGCTTAACAAAGTTTGCCAACGGTCACAGCGACGCCGTTTGCGGTGCGGTAACGGGAAAAGCCGAACTGATCAAACAGATTTATCATATGCAGATTCTTGTGGGCACCCAGGCCGATCCCTTTACCGCCTGGCTGACCATGCGGGGCATGAGAACTCTTGACCTGCGCATCAAGAAGCAGAGCGAAAATGCGGCTGCCCTGGCGGCGGCCCTTGACCAGTCGCCTTATGTATTGAAGGTCTATCATCCTTCTCTTAAAGATCATCCGCAGCATGAGCTGGCGGCAAAACAGTTTGGCCAATATTTTGGCGGCATGCTGAGCATTGAGCTGCCGGAAGACAGGGAGAAAATGAATAAGTTTATGCGGGGGCTTAAGCTTTGCCACTATGCCATGACCCTTGGAGGCTACAGAACCAGCATGGCTTACCCGGCCATGAGCTCCCACAGCGATATGACCAAAGAAGAAAGGCTGGCCATCGGCATTTCCGACGGTTTGCTGAGAATTTCTGTGGGCATTGAAAACACCCGGGATTTAGTTAATGATTTTGCGAATGCCCTGGAGCAGGCTTACGGAAAATAACCCTTGACTCTATTGCAGCTATACACCTTAGAATGAGCTCATCAGCAAAATGATGAAATCGGGTAAGGAGGAGATTTTTTATGGAAGAACGAAAATACTCGGAAGCAAGTGAACTCTTATACAAGGGCAGAAAAGTAAGAGGCATGGACTTCAATAAGCCGGAAGCTTTTCCCCTGTTCGCCACATCGGCCTTCACCATGAACAGCCTGACGGAGGTAAAAGAAGCCTACAGATCGAAGTTTACCTATATCAGAACCAGCAACCCCAACAGGGACGCCCTGAGCGAAATGGTCAGCTTCCTGGAAGGCGGCGAAAAATCATTGATTTTCTCCTCCGGCATGGGCGCCATTTCCACCACCTTATTCACGATCTTAAAGCCCGGCGACCATATCGTTTGCAATAGAAATATTTATGGCGAAACCTTTGACGTCATGAACCTGCTGATGAAAAAATTCGGCGTGGAAAGCGATCTGGTCAATTTCGACGATAACGAAACCATCAAAAAGGCGATCAAGCCAAACACCAAGCTGATTTATTCGGAGGTCTGCGCCAATCCCACCATGAATCTGGTTGACATTCCCGCCGCAGCGGAAATGGCTCATAGCCATGGAGCCCTTTTGATGATCGACAACACCTTTACGACTCCTATCGCTATCAAACCGATCAAGCTGGGCGCCGATATCGTGATCAACAGCTTAACAAAATTCATGAGCGGCCACAGCGACGCGATTGCCGGCTCCATTACCTCCACCGCGGCAATTATTGACGCCATTCATCCGGTCAGGATGCTTACAGGGACGCCCGGCGATCCTTTTGCCGCCCATGCCATGATGAAAAGCTTCGGCACCATGGATCTCCGGGTAAGAAAACAAATGGCCAATGCCGCCAAACTGGCTAAAGCCCTCGAGCAGAATCCCTATGTCTCCAAAGTAAATCATCCTTCATTGGAAAGCTTTCCTCAGCATGAGCTAGGCCTGAAGCTTTTCCGGTCCAACGAGGAAATGAGCGGTATGATGAGCTTTATCGTTCCGGAGGATGAAAAGAAAATTGACGAGTTTATGCTAAAGCTGCATTTTGCCCATTACGCCATGACCTTGGGCGGACTCCGCACCACCCTTGTTCATCCCTGCACCTCTTCCCACAGCCACATGCCTGATCCGGACAGAAGAGCCATGGGCATTACCCCCGGTCTTTTCAGAATGTCCGTGGGCATTGAGGACGCCGACGATCTCATTGCCGATTTCAATCAAGCCCTCGAAGTCTTCGGCAACTAAAGCATCAAACCCCCAACCTGCCCGACCACACAATTAACCCTCCCCTCCAATTGCCGAAAAGCCGGCTGCAGAATAACTCAGCCGGCTTTTGGCAACTTTATGAAGAACCGCTATGCCAATATCCCTTATCCCTTAGGGCCAATGAGGTGAACAATGAAAGTAAGCATACATCCTGATCTGAAAGCAATCTATCCCCATGTGCAGCTGGGCTGCATCTTTTATTCGGCGGCAGTCGAAGAAACAAATGAAGAATTATGGCAGAAGATCGAAGGCGAAACCTGTCCCCGGCTGATGCGTTTAATGGAAACCGTCAATGTGACGGAAGTGGAAAATATCGCTTTTTCCAGACAGGCTTACAAGGCCTTCGGCAAAGATCCCGGCCGCTATCGGGTTTCCTCGGAAGCCTTATACCGGAGAATAAAACAAGGGAAGGGCTTATATAAAATCAATACCGTGGTGGATACGAATAATTTGATTTCTCTCGAAACGGGATTTTCCGCCGGCTCCTATGATTTGGATTCCATTGCGGAGCATATAGAGCTGCGGGTCGGCCGTGCCGGCGAAAGCTATCAGGGAATCGGCAAGGAAAGCATCAATATCGAAAACCTGCCGGTGCTCTGCGACGCCAAAGGGCCCTTCGGCAGTCCCACCAGCGATTCCACCCAGGCCATGATTACCCTGGACTCCCAAAAAATCGTAACCATCATCTACTGCTTTACGCCGGAGGCCCAGATGGCCGAAATTTTGAACAAGGCCGCAGAACAGATCAAAAAATACGCCGGCGCTTATGATTTGTCGTCAATCAGTATTTGAACCTCATAAACGCAACGGGAATATTCATAGAGGCTGTCCTCATATTCGTTGGCAAGAACAATAGCCGGTTTTGCTTTTCCCTGGAAAAACAGTTTAGCGAAATAAGGATTCCAGCCGTCGGAAAGGATGCGGGCTTTGAAGCAGAGATAATCTCCTTCCGGTACTTCGATGATGTTTTCCGAGGCAAATCCCGGGTCTTTTTTTAAGAACATGCCCAAATAACGAGGATTAAGCCGGCCCTCCAATAAGTTGTCGTAATCAAGAATCAAGGAAAACTGCCGGTTATAGGACAGGTTCTTAAATTGTTGGCTGTGCTTGATTTCATTGAGGCGAATATGGAAATCTTGTTTCGGTTCATTTTCAATGCATTCGGCAGCAACGATATATCTTTTTTTCACATGAAGGATATAGCAGTTTGAATCAAGCTTATCGGCGTCGACGTAAGTAAAATAATTTTTATACCATTCTATGCCGTCGATAATGTCTTCGATTTTGCTGATCTCTTCAAAAAAAGCTTCTTTTCTCTTGTCAAGAAGCTTAAGCAGCAGTTTAATATCATTCGTATCAAGAACGGATTTTATCTCATCCAGATTAAGACCGAATTTTTGCAAATATTTTATTCTATCGATAAAATGCAGCTGGTTGACGGAATAATAGCGGTAGCCTGTGTCCGGATTAATATAGACGGGATCAAGCAGAGCGATGCTGCTATAGTATCTTAAAGTTTGAACGGAAACGCCCATTATTTTAGCAACCTCGCCGATGGAGTACAAGTTCTTCATCACTAAAGCCTCCCCTGAATAATCATATACAGTATAGCATAAAAACTTTTTGTTGACTCTATTGTAACTATACACAATATAATTAATCTAATGAGAAGAAAGGAATGATTTCATGGGACAGTTACCAAAAGCTATCACCTTTGACACCTTCGGCACGATTATTGACTGGGAAGGCGAGATTGCCAAGTTTTTTGAAGAATTCATGCAAAAAAAAGGCATTACGGGAGTTACGCCAAAAGAAGTGCAGGAGACCTGGGAAGAAATCCAGTTTGATTATATTATGGAAAAATATCGTCCCTACAAGCAGGTTCTCCATGATACCCTGGGCATGACCTGCAAGCATTTCGGCTTCGATTTTGAGGAAGAAGACGCCGTTGCCTTCTCGCAAAGTATGGGCAAATGGAAAGCTTTCGAGGACTCGAAAGAGGCCATCAAAGAGATGAGAAAGTACACGAAAGTCGTCTTGCTTACCAATACGGATAATGACATTATTGCCGAAAGCATGAAAAATGCAGGCATTGAGGTGGACGATATCGTTACTGCCGAAATGGCCGGCTGCTACAAGCCTTATACCGACGGCTTCGATCTTTCCAGAAAAATGTTAGGGCTTAGCGTAGATGAAATGATGCACGCCGGCTTCGGTTTCAAATACGATGTGGTCCCCGCCAATAAGCTTGGCTACCGAACCATTTGGGTAAACCGGCAAGGCATCATCCGGCCGGTGGACGATAAGGAAGATATCCTTTGCGGCGATCTCCGGACCCTGGCTTTGATTCTAAAGGGCATGTACCTGGAAGACATGGAGGCGGAAGGCAAAACCGTCAAGTAGGCAAATAAAGAACAAGTTTTCAAGAGGCTGTCCCCTTTGGGACAGCCCTTTTAATAGGGAGCGCAAGGAGGAGATTATATGTTAAACAGCCAGATAAGCAGGAGCTTAAGCCCGGAGATAGATCCCCTGTGGCTGGGCAGCGGCTGGGCCGTAGAGGATTTGGCCAAGCCTCAAATTCTTCTGGAAAGCACCTTCGGTGACAGCCATCCGGGCAGCAGGCACTTGGCTCAATTGGTGGAGGAAGCCAGGATAAGTATCTACAAGCAGGGCGGCAAGCCCTCGGCCTATACGGTAACCGATATCTGCGACGGTGTGGCCACGGGCCATGACGGCATGAATTATTCTTTATTGTCCCGGGATATTATTTCAGCCATGACGGAAATCCACGCCCGTTCCCTGCCCTTTGACGCTGTGATTACCTTTTCCTCCTGCGATAAATCCCTGCCGGCCCATCTTATGGCCTTAGCCCGCTTAAAGATTCCGGCCATCCATTTTTGCGGCGGCTCCATGGCTCCGGGGCCGGATTTTATATCGGCGGAAAAATGCTATGAAGCCGCAGATTTGGTGGCCCAAAAGAAAATGGCTGCAACCGAACAAATGTATTACCAGCAGAATGCCTGTCCCACTTGCGGCGCCTGCCAATATATGGGTACAGCCAGCACCATGCAGGTGATTGCCGAAGGGCTGGGCATGTCCCTGCCCGGCAATGCCTTGATGCCGGCAAGCTTTACCATGATCAACCGGATGAGCCACAAAGCGGGCCGCCAGGTGATGCAGCTTTTGGAGAAGGGCATTACGCCGCCAATGATCCTTACCCGGGAAGCTTTTGAGAATGCCATGATGATTCATGCCGCCGTGGCCGGCTCCACCAATGCCCTGCTTCATCTGCCGGCCATTGCCAGACAGGCGGGAATAGTGATAACCCCTTGGGACTTTGACCGCATTCATCAGCGGATACCTGTGCTCACCGGAATCAAAACAGCCGGCTACTGGCCTACCCAGTTGTTTTGGTTTGCCGGCGGCGTTCCCGCCGTGATGCGGGAACTAAAGAGCGTTCTTCATCTGGACGTGCTGACGGTGACCGGCAAAACCCTGGGGGAGAACCTGGAGGATTTAGAAAAGGAAGGTTATTTCAGCCAGGCAAACCTGTTTCTAAAAAATTACCGGGTAAAGAAAGAGGATATCATTCAAACCTTAGATAAGCCTTATTATGATAAAGGCGGTCTGGCGGTGCTCACCGGCAATCTGGCACCGGAAGGATCAGTGGTCAAGCATTCGGCGGCGGCGCCGGAGATGCACGTTCATATAGGGCCGGCCAAGCCCTTTGACAGTGAGGAAGCCGCAATCCAGGCCATTATGGACGGCGGTATCCAGCCCGGCGATATTATTATTATCCGCTATGAAGGGCCGCGAGGCGCGGGAATGCCGGAGATGCTGAAAACCACGGAAGCCATATACAACAGGCCGGAATTGGTTGCTTCCACGGCTTTGATTACAGACGGCCGTTTTTCCGGCGCCACCAGAGGCCCGGCCATCGGGCATGTCGCTCCGGAAGCGGCGGCAGGGGGGCCCATTGCTATGGTACAGGAAGGCGATCTAATCCTCATCGATATTCCCCGCCGAAAATTGGACCTGATCGGCTGGCGGGGTCAAAAGAAAACCGCGGCCGAAATCGAAAGGGAGATGCGGCAGCGCATGGAAAAATGGCAGCCTGCCAAAACAAAGGCGGAGGAAGAAGCCGGGGGGATCTTGGAGATATTCCGAAAAATGGCGGGAAAAACCGTAGAAGGCGCCTCTATATTTTAAAAAAGAAGATAACAATACCGGGCAAGAGCATGAGTAAATAATCCGTGAACTCCGTAGAGAGGCAGCTTAGAGAAAAGGCCATGTCAGCTACAGCGAACATGCGAAGCGTGAGCGTAGCTGACATGGCCTTTTTTGTAAAGCTCTCCCGCGTACAAAATGTTTACTCATGCTCTTGCCATAGATAACAATATTTTTGCACTCGAAATTTTTCTCCTTATGCGTTATAATTAAATCTTGCAAAGGAGGAATGTCCATTGTATCAACGCTACGAAAGCCCATTATGCGCCCGCTATGCCGGCAAAGAAATGCAGGGGATATTTTCACCCCAAAAAAAATTCAGCACCTGGCGGCGGCTATGGATCGTTTTAGCGGAAGCTCAGCAGGAGCTGGGTTTGCCGATTACCGACGAACAGATTGAAGAAATGCGGCAGCATCAGGAGGACATCGATTTTGCCAGAGCCGATTGGTGGGAAAGCCGGGTAAAGCATGACGTCATGGCTCATATCCATACCTATGGCGAACAATGCCCCAAGGCTCAAGGTATTATCCATTTGGGGGCTACCTCCGCTTATGTCGGGGATAATACGGATATCATCGTCATGACGGAAGCTATGGAA
Organism: Clostridia bacterium; assembly: GCA_018434325.1. Lineage (GTDB taxonomy): Bacteria > Bacillota > Peptococcia > DRI-13 > UBA5745 > WRMS01. The sequence goes on from JAHDPO010000022.1 coordinate 8,966, forward strand.
TTAGTCAGGCAGAAGCTGAGGCGGCTGATGAGAGCCTTAGCGGATTTTGCCGGCCAATATAAAGACTTGCCCACGTTGGGCTATACTCATTTTCAGACGGCCCAGCCCACTACCGTAGGCAAAAGGGCATCCTTATGGCTGATGGAGTTCTTGCTGGATCTGGAGCAGATCGAGTTTTTCCTCTCCCGGCGGCGGCTGCGGGGAGTAAAGGGCACCACCGGCACCCAGGCCAGCTTCCTGGCCTTATTTGAAGGAGATCATGACAAGGTCAAGGCTTTGGATCAAAGGGTGGCGGCTAAGCTGGGCTTTCAAGAAAGCTTTCCCGTTACCGGTCAGACCGTCAGCCGTAAGCTGGACAGCCTGGCCTTGAATGTACTTTCCGGCATTGCCCAAAGCGCCGCCAAGACGGCGGGTGACCTCCGGCTTTTGCAGCATCTGGGGGAAATTGAGGAGCCTTTCGACAAGCTGCAAGTAGGTTCTTCCGCTATGGCTTATAAGCGCAACCCCATGGGCTGCGAGCGGATCTGCTCCTTGGCCCGTTATGTGATTGCCGACGCTCAGAATCCGGCCTTCACCTCAGCCAGCCAATGGCTGGAGCGGACCTTGGACGATTCCGCCAATAAACGGATCAGCATACCGGAGGGTTTTTTGGCCATAGACGGTATCCTGGATCTGCTGATCAAGATCATATCCGGGTTGGTTGTTTATCCTAAAGTTATTGAAAAGCATTTGGAGGCGGAGCTGCCTTTTATGGCCACGGAGCAAATTTTGATGCTGGCCGTCAAAAAAGGCGGCAGCCGCCAGGAGCTTCACGAAAAAATCAGGGTTTACTCCATGGAGGTAGTGAAAGCTATGCGGGAAGAGGGCGAGGAGAATCGGCTTTTGGCCAAAATTGCCGCCGACCCGGCTTTCCGTCTGACCTTGGAGGAATTGCAGGCAATGCTTAAGCCTGCGGAATTTGTGGGCCGGGCGCCGCAGCAGACCGCGGAATTTCTGCGCGATTATATCGAGCCGCAGCTGGCTAATACTGTTGCCCGATTAAAAGTCGACTAAAATTGTCGAGGATTTTTTGAGCAAGACAAGGCGTGAGGAGGGCGAATACCCGTAGCGGTATTTAACCGACGAGCAACGCAGCTCTACGAGCTCAATCTGCTATCCGCAGATAATAAGGGCGCAGATGTCTCTACGAGCTCAATCTGCTATCCGCAGATATAGGGGCGCAGATGTCTTGCGCAAAAAAGACCGGCAAGATAGGCGGATTTTAATCGGGAAATAGTATAAAGGAGGGAAAGAAAAAATTGACCCAGGAGAATCAAGGCAAAACTAGCCAGGAAATGATCCGCCTCGTCGATATCCACAAAGAGTTTGAAGGAGAGACAGTGCTGCAGCGCATCAATCTGAGCATTGCCAAAAACGAGTTTGTTACGCTTTTGGGGCCCTCCGGCTGCGGTAAAACCACCACGCTCCGTATCATCGGCGGTTTTGAGCATCCTACCTCCGGCGATGTGATGTTTGACGGTCAGCGGATCAACGATATCCCGGCCTACCAGCGAAAGGTCAATACGGTATTTCAGCGTTACGCCCTGTTTCCTCATTTAAATGTCTATGAAAATATCGCTTTTGGCTTGCATATTGCCAAAAAAGACGGCAAAGAAATCAAAGCCAAGGTAAAGGCTGCCTTAAACCTGGTGGACATGCCGGGTTTCGAGAAAAGACCCATCCGCTCTCTTTCCGGGGGACAGCAGCAGCGGGTGGCCATCGCCCGGGCGGTGGTCAACGAGCCGAAGGTTCTGCTTCTGGACGAGCCTTTGGCGGCTCTTGATCTGAAAATGCGCAAGGAAATGCAGCTGGAGCTGAAAAACATGCAGAAGCAGCTGGGCATTACCTTCGTTTTTGTCACTCATGACCAGGAGGAAGCTTTGACCATGAGCGACACGGTAGTGGTCATGAAAGGCGGCGTTATTCAGCAGATCGGCAGTCCCATCAATATTTACAATGAGCCCCAAAACGTTTTTGTGGCGGATTTTATCGGTGAAAGCATCATCCTGGAAGGCCGGTTTCTTGAGGATTGTCTCGTGGAGTTTGCCGGCCGAACCTTTCCCTGTGTGGACAAGGGCTTTGCCCCCGGCGAGCCGGTGGATGTGGTGATCCGGCCGGAAGACGTGGATATCTCCGCAGATCCGGAGTCGGCTATGCTGCAGGCTACGGTGACCTCCGTGGTTTTTAAAGGGGTTCATTATGAAATGCTGGCGGAGACTGCGGCCGGTCAGGAATGGATGATCCACAGCACCACCATGGCTCCCCCGGGCCAGACCATCGGCATGTCTCTTAAACCCGACAATATTCATCTGATGAAAAAGGAGGTGCAGGGGACTTGAGACGGAATTGGTCCCTTTATCCTTATATTCTTTGGATGGTGCTCTTTACCATCGTGCCGATCCTCCTGGTGCTGTATTACAGCCTTCTGGCCGATGGCGGCGGCTTCAGCCTGACCTTAAGCCACTATGCCAGGGTTTTCGAGCCGCTGTATTTGGCGGTGATCTGGCGCTCCATTTTGCTTGCCTTGGTCAGCACCGTGATCTGCCTGCTTTTGGGTTATCCCGTGGCCATGATCCTGGCTGCCAGCCCCGCCAAGCAGCAGTTCAGCCTGATTGTGCTTTTTGTGGTACCCATGTGGATGAATTTTTTGGCCCGTACCTATGCCTGGATGTCTTTACTGGAGACTAACGGTATTATTAATACCGTTCTGGGTTTTTTCGGCATTGAGCCTTTAAGCATGCTCTATACCTCCGGCGCCGTAGTCTTAGGTATGGTTTATAATTATCTGCCCTTTATGGTTTTTCCCATATTTACGGTGCTGCGCAAGCTGGACCCCTCCCTTTTGGAGGCGGCGGAGGATTTAGGCGCCAACCCTTTAAAAACCTTTATGAAGGTGATTTTTCCTTTGAGCCTACCGGGGGTGCTTTCCGGCATCACCATGGTTTTTATGCCGGCGGTGACCACCTTCGTCATTTCCCAGCTGTTGGGCGGCGGCCAGTTTACCCTCATCGGCAATCTGATTCAGCAGCAGTATCTGCGTACCTATGACTGGGGCTTCGGCTCTTCTTTGTCCATTATTTTGATGGTGATCATTTTGCTGTCCATGGGACTGATTTCCCGCAGCAACGCTTATGAGGAAGGGGGGATTCTATGAAAGCAGCCATGAAGAAAGCTTATCTCTGGCTGATTTTTCTCTTCCTCTATGCTCCGATCCTGGTGCTGGTGCTGTTTTCCTTCAATGCCTCCAAATCCCGGGCCAGCTGGGAAGGCTTCAGCCTGAAATGGTACATCGAGTTATTTCAGGACAGGGCCATTATGACGGCTTTGGGCAATACGGTGCTGATCGCCGTAGTCTCCGCCCTGGCGGCAGCGGTGGTGGGAACCATCGCTGCTATCGGCATCTATAATCTCAAAGGCTGGCGCAAAAACTTCATCATTAACGTGACGTATCTGCCCATCCTCAATCCGGACATTGTCACCGGTATTTCCATGATGATCCTGTTTATTGCCCTGTCCTTTCCCCGGGGCCTGACCAGTCTGATTATCGCCCATATCACCTTCGGCCTGCCTTACGTGGTCATTTCCGTCCTGCCGAAGCTGGCCCAACTGGACCCTCAGATTTTTGACGCCGCTCTGGACTTGGGCGCCACACCCCGGGAGGCTTATACCAAAGTGATTCTGCCGCAGATACTGCCCGGTGTTTTTACCGGTTTCCTTTTAGCCTTCACCATGTCCGTGGATGATTTCGTGGTCAGCTTTTTCGTCACGGGCAACGGTGTGGAGAATCTGGCGATATCCATATATTCCATGGCCCGCCGGGGCATTAATCCCAAGATCAATGCCGTTCTCACCTTGCTCTTTGCCGCTGTGATAGCCATGATGTATTTGATTCAGCGGCGGCTGCGCAAAAGCACAGCCGATATATAGGCTAATTGTAGGTTAATATTGGATTTTACTGGTCAAATTTGATTTAAGGTGATAAAATAAAAAAATGTCACAAGAGATGAACGAAGGGGAGTAGATAAAAAAGTGAAAAAGTTCTTCAGGATAATATTGAGCGCCGGCCTGGCGGGCATCATGCTGTTGGCGGCGGCAGGCTGCGGCAGCGGCGGCAAGGAAACCCTCAATGTATATAACTGGGGCGATTATATTGATCCCCAGGTTTTGAAGGATTTTGAAAAGGAATATAATATAAAGGTCGTTTATGAGCAGTTCGATACCAATGAAGATATGTATGTAAAGGTTGCCAATGCTTCCGGGCAGTACGATGTGGCCATACCCTCCGATTATATGATCAGGAAGATGATCAACGAGGATATGCTGCTGCCTGTGGATATGGGGAAGATCACCAACTACGGTGAGATCGAGGACCGCTTCAAAGGTCTGGCTTATGACGCCGAGGACCGCTATTCGGTGCCTTATATGTGGGGGACTGTAGGTATTCTTTATAACAAAACCATGGTGGATGATGTGGTGGACAGCTGGGATATCCTTTGGAATCCCAAATATGCAAAGAAGATTTTTATGATCAATTCCTTGCGGGATTCCATCGGCATCACTTTAAAACGCCTGGGCTACTCCCTCAACACAAAGGATCTCCAGGAGATTGAAGCGGCTAAAGCAGCCCTGATTGAACAAAAGCCGTTGGTGCTGTCTTATGTGGGAGATGAGATGAAGGACAAGATGATCGGCGGCGAAGCGGCCCTGGCGGTATTTTGGTCCGGGGATGCAGCTTACTGCATGGGCTATAACGAAGATTTGGACTATGTGATTCCCAAGGAAGGCAGCAATATTTGGTTTGACGCCATGGTAATCCCCAAAACAGCGCAAAATGTGGAGGCCGCCCACCTGTTTATCAATTATATGTGCCGGCCTGATGTGGGTCTTAAGAATGCGGAATACATCGGGTATTCTTCTCCCATCGGCAAGGTGCGGGAACAGCTGCCCGCAGAAATTACCGAGGATGTGGCTTTTTATCCCGGCGTGGAAGACTTGAAGAATTCTGAAGTTTTTGAGGATCTGTCCGATACCTTGGTCATCTATGACCGGATATGGACGGAAGTTTTGGCGGAATAATCATAGGAGGATTTATGAGTGAGTCAGACAGGCGCAGGCAGGAAGAGATAGAAGATCCGAAGACGCTGCTTGATGTGGTGGAAGAGGAGTATCCGGAGAAAGTAGGCGGATTATTTGGAGGGTTGAGCCAGATCGGTCAGCTTTTCACCTCTGAGGATTGGCTCAATATTTTGACACGGTCCCGCTCTTCCTTTGAAGATGCCTGGAAAGAAAGAAAATAATAGAAATCCAATACCTTACCGGCCGGCAAAACCAAAAGGTGGCGTGGCATCGGTAAGGTATTGTCAAAAGCAGGGGTATTATGATGACGGCTTTATTGAAGAGCAAAAAAAAGATTCTGATTGTGCCGGCTGTCCTGGCCCTTTTGGTCCTGGTTTTTTATGTCTGGCAAAATTGGTATTTTACCTTGCCGGAAGGTGAGAAAAAGCAGCCCGGCGCCGACGGCGAGGAAGCTCCCGCCGTTGTGGCAGGTTTCGACAAGTTTGACATCCTGCTGCTGGGCCTTGATACCAGGGAGGGTGAGCCCGGCTTGGGCCAGCGCTCCGACACGATTTTGCTGGTTACCCTGGATACGAAGGAAAACCGGGCCAAGATCCTGACGATTCCCAGAGACACCAGGGTGAAGTATAAAGGCGGCTGGCATAAGATCAATGAGGTATATAATTACGACGGCGCCGAGGGCAGTGTTCAGGCTGTTCAGGATCTGCTGGATACCAGCATAGACCGCTACGCCGTAGTCGATTTTACCGGCGTTATTCAGCTGGTGGATTTGATGAATGGCGTGGATGTCAACGTACCCAAGGATATGAAGAAGCCCTTGGAAGGCATCAACCTGAAAAAAGGGCCCCAGCATCTTAACGGCTATGACGCTTTGGCCTATATGCGCTATCGGGACGGTACCCTGTCGGATATGGACCGGTCGGAGCGCCAAAAAGAAGTGCTGATTCAGCTGGCCGAAAAAACCCTTCAGCCTTCCAACCTGCTGAAGCTGCCGACTATGGCCAATACGGCTCTGAATTACATGAAGACGAATATCAGCAATCAGGAAATCGTGGCTTTAGCCAAGCACGGCAAGGCGATTCTCAACAATGGCATAGAAAACCAGGTGCTGCCGGGCAGCAATGAATACTATAATGGCGGCTGGTACTTTGTTCCCTATTTGGAGGAGCTGGACTTACCCATGGGCGAAGCGGAGAAGGAGTTCCGCCGGATTACGAGCCAAAAGGCTGCCGAGGAAAAAGCCCAGGCGGAGGAAAAAGCTCAAGCGGAAGCTCAAATGGAAGTCCAAGCCGAGGAAACGCCGGGAACAGCTGGAACGCCGGGAGCCCAGGGAACGCCGGGAGAAACTCAGGGAACGCAGCCTCCCGCGGAATCAGCCGGGGATCAGTCAGGCGCGGATCAGCCTGTTGTGCCTGAGGTTCCCGCCGAACCGGACCAGTCTGACGGTGGAGCCGGCGGCGGCAGCGATGGGCCGGCAGAGCAAGTACCGCCAACAGAGCCGGTGGAGCAAATAGGGGAGCCGGCGGCAGAAACGGTGCAGTGACGGAGCCGGGGCAGTGACGGAGCGGCCAAGGCGATATATGCAATAACTGAAGGGGCTGTCCGCAAATTTGCGGCAGCTCTTTTTCGCGGCGTGGGCCCCCGCTTGTGCAAATCTGTTGAAGGATTGAGCATCGCGATTCAAATCCATGTAAAATCGCAAAATCGCAGGGCTTGCCCAAATCAAAGTTGGTCCCCTGCCTTTTTGCAGAGAGGTGGAAATTAAGCCCAGGATTTTAAGCAGGAAATTTACTCCAGCAGCGTTTGAGGCGTTACCTTAACGGGCTGTTAACAATATTGGGAATTTTTCCAGGGCTGTCAACATTTTTTAATTGGCAGTTCTGGAATATCTTGTGGATTGAGAGGATTTGGCCTATGTTGTAGTCTAAGTCCGAAGGAGGTGTCCATATGCATAGACAGAATGGCACGAAGCTAATGGCAAGCATTGTTACTGCAGCTTTAATTAGTACGGTAGCTTTACCGGCCTTTGGCGATTGCGGTGGGTGGACATACGCCACAAATAGAACCAGCGCAAATAAGACAGCAGAAAGCAGAATAGCAACCAATTATCAAAATTATTATGAGACACAAAAATTAAAGGGGGTAAAAACAGGAGACTGCAAGCAGGGCTCAACCGATTGCTACAGCTATTGTCCCTCGGATTACAGCTACTGCCCCTCGGCAGGCGCAGATTGCAGCAAGGGTGGCAGCACTTGCCCCGGCAGCTCCTGCGATAGCCAGGATAGCAAAGAAAAGATTGAAACCATCATTATTTCAGGTAAAGAAACCATCTGCTTTGACGGCGGTGGTAAAATAATCGAATGTCAAAAACCCTGGCAGGAAGTTTGGCTCGACAAGCCGGCAAAGCCGGAACAGCCCACTAAACCTGCAGATCCTACAAAGCCGACGGAGCCCACCAAACCCGAGAAGCCTGAGGAACCCGCCAAACCGGCTGATGATTTTAACGAATACCGTCAGCAGATTCTGGATCTGGTCAATGCCGAGCGGGCTAAAGCCGGTTTATCGGCAGTAAAGCTTCTCGACGATGTGACGGCAGCCGCCAATATCCGGGCCAAGGAAATTGAAACCGTGTTTTCCCACACCCGCCCTGACGGCACCAGCTGCTTTACCGTATTGGATAAGGCAGGCTACAGAACCATGGGTGAAAACATCGCCATGGGACATAAAACTCCTGAGGAAGTAATGAAAGGCTGGATGAATTCCGAAGGCCACAAGAAAAATATCCTGACCAAAGATTTCACAGGTCTGGGCCTCGGCGTTTATAAAACTTCTTCCGGCACCATGTGCTGGGTACAGCTTTTCGTAGGATAAACACGTTAACGTAAATTTAGCGATACGGCAAGAAGAGGATGTCTCATTTGAGGCATCCTCTTCGCTGTGGTGCGCCCGGCGGCCTGAAGCTTGCTGCGGCAGCGTCCGGAATGAATTTGCTAATAAGGCTCAGGAGGCTTTTGCGGCAGGCGGCAATACTTTTGCAGCTTGCGATTGGCTTTGGTCTGGCTGATTTTTAACAGCTTAGCTATCTTATAAGAACTGGAATATTTTTCGTAGAGCTGATTAAAAATCAGGCTTTCATATTGCTCCATCAGGTCGTCTAGAGACAGCGGCGAGCCGGCAGCCAAAGCTTCCAGGCTGGGCAGCAGCAGCTCCGGCAAATGATTTTTGGTTTTTGCGCTCATGCCGGCCGGGTGGAGGGTTGGAGCCGCTGATAAAGCGGCGGGCGGCGGCGCAATCTCCGGCGGAAAATCCTCCAGGCTGATCATATCTCTTTCGCTTAAAATGACCAGCTGCTCGATGATATTGCGGAGCTCCCGGATGTTGCCCGGCCAATGGTAGCTTAATAAATATTGATAAGCTTCGTCAGACAGCGCTTTATACAGACAGTATTTATTATTGAAATAAGCGAAGTAATGCTTGATTAAAATTATCAAATCTTCCGGACGCTCCCGCAAAGGCGGGATATCCACCTTTAAGACATTGAGCCTGTAATAGAGATCTTCCCGAAAAAGGTTTTTTTCGATGAGCTGGGGCAGGTTTTTGTTGGTGGCGCTGATGACCCGGGCATCGATTTGAATAGGTTTTTTGCCGCTGATTTTGTATATAAATTTTTCGTTGAGAAAATGCAGGATCTTGGCCTGCATAGGCAGCGGCAGCTCCGCTACTTCATCGAAAAACAAAGTGCCGGACTGAGCCCTTTCGATGAGGCCTGTATGGCTGGCGGTGGCGCCGGTAAAGGCGCCTTTTTCGTAGCCAAAAAGCTCCGACTCCAGGAGGTTGGAGGGAATAGCGCCGCAGTTGATGTAAATAAAAGGCTTATCTTTACGGTCGCTTAAGCTGTGAATCAAATTGGCGATGATGTTTTTGCCTACGCCGGATTCTCCCAGCAAAATGACGGTGGCGTCGTATTTGGCGGTTTTCTCTACTTTTTGCATCACTTTGCGCATAGCGGGGCTGGCAAAGTCGAAGTTTTCAATATCGAAGGAACCTTGGGCGGCTTTTTTTAAGGTATGGCTGTCTTCCCAGTTTAGCTGGCTGGCGCCGTCGATGCCGGGGTATTGGCCGGCTTCGGCACAAAAACATAAAACATACTGGATCTTGCCGCCGGGGTCTAAGACCGGTGAAGCCGTGATCAGATAATAGATATCATCAGGCCCCTTTTCGATCAGGGAGACTTTGCGTTTGCTGGATAAAGCTCTGCTGAGGGCAGGATAAAACAGGCCGCCGCGGTCCGCATCGGCAGAAGGCCCGCCGGTCAAAGCGCTTTGGCTGGGGACGCCGGCAAAAGGGCGAGCCGCCGGATTTAAATAGCAAATCCGGCCATTATTGTTGGCAATCAATACGCCTTTATTTTCTTGTTCATATTGATTCCGCAATGACTTTAAATCCATAGCCGCCTCTCTTATCGCAGAAAGGGACGCAATATGGCCCCTTCGCAGGCAGGACCAACCTGCTGCACATATCGTTTTAAATAACCCTTGCCGGCTTTGGGAATAAAAGGCGGCAGCGCTGCCAGGCGTTTGGCCATTTCTTCCGGAGCGACCAGCAGGTCGATGGAGCGGCCGGCGATATCCACCGCTATGGTATCGCCGTCTTTGACGATGGCCAAAGGGCCTCGATCCGCAGCCTCAGGACAAATATGGCCGATACAGGCGCAAAAATAAGCGCCGCTGAAACGTCCGTCGGTGAGCAAAATAGTGCTGTTGCGCAAGCCCACTCTTGTGATGGCCGAAGTGATGCCGTAGACTTCCTGCATGCCCGGCCCGCCTTTTGGCCCCTGATAGCTGAGGACAATAATGTTGCCCCGCTCTATTTTGCCGTTATATATAGCTTCGATAGCCTCTTTTTCTTCGCTGAAAACCCTGGCTGTACCCTGATGCTTCCACAAGTGAGGAGCTATGTTGAGGGGCCGGGTAACGGCCCCTTGGGGGGACAGGTTGCCGTAGATGATGCGGATGCTGCCGTGGGGATGAACCGGCAGGCTAAGAGGACGAATCACCGTCTCATCATAGACTTCCGCTGAGCGGATATTGTCGGCCAGGGTCTCGCCGGTTACCGTCATTTCACCGCTATGGAGCTGGTCTTTGATGCGGTTCATTACGGCGGGAATGCCGCCGGCCAGATTAAGGTCGTGTAAGGTATAAGGACCGCTGGGCGTAATGGGGCACAAGAGAGGGCATTCCATGCCGGGCCCATGAAAGTCGGCCAGAGTCAAGGGGATGGCGGCTTCTTTGGCAATAGCCAAAAGGTGGAGAACGGAGTTTGTGGAAATTCCGATGGTCATGCCTACCCGGACAGCATTTTCCATAGCTTGAGGGGTGACGATTTTGCGGGGGGAAAGCTCTTGTTTAACCAGGCGGCAGATTTGTTCGCCGGCTTGATAAGAGGACTGCAGCTTTTGGGAAGAGGAGGCGGAAAAGGTAGAGGAATAAGGCAAGGCAAGGCCCAAAGCCTCAGCCAGGCAAGCCATGCTGCTTGGCGTATACATGCCGGAGCCGTCGCCGGCGCCGGTAAGAGCCGCTTCCTCAGTTTCCCGGATAAAATCTTCCATTAGTATACTGGTGCGATAATCCTCGATCCCTCTTAACAGATCCATGGTGCTAAAACCGCCGGCGCCCCGTTTTTCCGGCTGACTATAGCCGCCGTTGATCATGATGCCGGGAAGGTCCAGCCGCAGCATGGCCATCATAGCCGCAGGAATGGGTTTGTCACCGCCGGCGATCAAGACCAGGCCGTCAAAATCATAGGCCCTGGCAGCCATCTCAATAGAGTCGGCAATCAGCTCCCGGCTGGCCAGCACATACTCCATCCCTTCATGATTAAAGGTATAGCCATCGCTGACGGCAATGGTCTGAAACTCAAAAGGCACGCCGCCGCCGGCCAGAATACCTTCCTTAACGGCCAGGGCTATATCTTTTAAATGACAGTTTGAAAGGGAAATCTCGTTCCAGGTATTGGCGATACCGATAAAAGGTTTTCTTTTGTCTCTTGCACTCGTTTTGCCCATAGCCAATCTGCCTCTCAAATCAGTACGGCACCGCTTTCGGCGCCGGACACGTGATGGAAATAACGCTCCAGGTAGCCCCGGGGCAAAGACGGTTGTTTGAGGGCTGTCTCCCGGACCTGCCGGCTTTCCCGGCGGCCGGCCAGTTCCTCATCGGTGGCCATAAGAAACAGCTGCTGCCGGTCGAGGTCGATCAGGATAGCGTCGCCGTCTTCCACAAGGGCCAAAGGCCCTCCCAAGCCCGCCTCCGGGCTTACACAGCCGATATAGGGGCTGTTGGTAAAGGCGGCAAACCTGCCGTCGGAAATAATAGGCAGGTTATCGGCCAATCCCCGGCTATGCAAAGCGTAGATGAAGCGGGAAAGCGGCGGCATACCGGGGCTGACGGCGGCGCCGCCTTTGGGGCCCAGATAGCGCAGGACGACGATATCCCCCGGCTTCATCCGGTTATCGGCCAGACCGGCCAGGGCCGCCGCTTCACTGTCAAAGCATCTGGCGGCGCCCTTATACATGCGGCCGGCAACGGCCGGCAACTGCTTGTATAAAGCCCCGCCGGGGCAAAGGTTGCCTTCCATAACCAGCAGGCTTGCCAGGGGTGAAAAAGCGGAGTCGGGATTGCGGATCAGCTGGGTGTTTAAGATCTCGGCGCTATTGATGTTTTCTCCGATGGTTTTGCCGGTAACGGTGGCGGCGGAAGAGATGATCCGCTGGCCCAGGCTGAGCATCAGAGCGGGGATGCCGCCGGCCTTTTCGATATTGTCGGCGAGGACAAAAGAGGCCGGATGGAGGGCGCAGAGGCTGGGGACCTCCCTCATGCTCCGAAAATCATTGAAGGAAAGAGTCAGGCCGGCTTCCCGGGCAATGGCAATCAAATGCAAGGCAAAATCCGGCGAGCCGCCTAAAGCCGCTCCCACAGTCATGGCATTGTGAAAGGAGTCCTTGGTGATCATGCCGCTGGGCACAATAGAGCTTTTGATCATTTTGCAGACGAGCTGGCCGGCAGTCCGGGCCTGGCGGAGTTTCTTGGCAGAGGCGGAAGAAACCAGGGCGGCGCCGGGCAGGGATAAACCCAAGGCTTCGGCGATGCAAGCCATGGTGCTTTGGTTGTCCAGAATTCCCAGGGAATAAGGGCCGCAGTTGAGCAGCAAGGCCGGCAGATCCAGGCGGAAGAGAGCCATCAGGCCGGCAGCTATTGCCGTATCGCCGGTGGCCAGAATGACCATGCCGTCAAAACGGTGGCCTTCGATCATCGTCTCAATGGAGTCGGCAATCAGCTCCCGATAGCATAGCAGATCCTGATTGCAGTCCCGGGCCTCCGGCATGCCGCCGCTCTGGTCTTCCCGCCCCTGTTTGCGGCCGTCCTGAAAAGCGCCGATGGTGTTGATTTCAAAAGGAATACCGCCGCTGGATAATATGCCGGCTTTGACGGCGTCTATTATCCTCGCCGTATGGGCAGGAGGATAGAAAGCCTCGTTGCCTTCATTAACCACTGCCACAAAAGGCTTTTGGAAATCCTGCTTGGAAAGGCCCAGGGCGTTGAGATAAGCCCGCTGAGGCGCCCGATTGATATCGATAAGGATGTCGTTGCTGCGAATGACCAAAGGGATGCATCCTCCTTTTATGGCTGATCACAAGGAGATATGGGCTATGCTCTGCAAAGGTCTGTCAAATTGCCTTGCCGGTCAAAGGACCAGGGCTGAGCTTCCCCTTCTATATCTATTTTGGGATGCTGCCCGGCTTCGGCGGCCAGGGCGGCGGAAACGCAAATATGCTCCAAATGCAAGGTGTTGCTGATGCGAATGATCCGGGGCTGCCGGCGATCTATACCCACGCAGGATTGTACAGCCAGGCGGATCAGATCCTGATCATTTTCGGCAATGATCGGAATACGGCCGCCGGCAAAGGAAAGGGCGGTAACGCAGTTGGCATAGACTTTTTCCAGATCCAGCTTATTAAACAGGCGGCGGGTGATAAAATCGGCCATGCCCACGCCTTCGCCATTGCCGTGAGAGACGGCGGTAAGGTCCAGAACCCCCAGCCGCTGGGGATTTAAACCCGGCATAGGAAAGCCGCTGCCGGCCCGGCCGGTGATATTGGGATCCATGCCAAAGCCGCTATAATTTTTGCCCATGGAATCGACGATCAGCACGTCGGCCTGCTCAATATAAATCCTGGGCATTTGCCGGCGGGCTTCTTCCTGCAGCAGCGGCTCCTGTCCGGCAATTTCTTCGTTGAGCAGGGGGACCAGCCGGCAGGTTTCGTCATAAGGGTTTTCGATGATGCCTACGGCAAAAAGCACAGGCGCATGATCAAGAATGACCTGGCCATAGGCAGGCACAAGGCGGGACAATACCTCAAAGCCCCAGGCATGACAGGATTCCGCTCCTGCCTGCTTGCCCAGGCCGATGGTCAGCATCTTCATGATACCGCTGCCGTAAGGGCCGGCATAAGCCGTATGGGGCTTGATCCGGTTGACGGCGATAATGCCGTCGGCGCCGGCGGCAATTTCGTCGATAAAGACGTCATGGCCTTCTTTGGTGCGGCCGATTTGTTTTACGGCCATGGAAGAACGCAGAGGGCAGCCCATGGTTTCCTCCGTAATGCCAAGAGCCTCCAGCATTTCCAATTGGCCTGCGGCCGTAGCCCCGCCATGGCTGCCCATAGCGGGGACAATGAAAGGCTTGGCGCCCATTGCGGCCAGATAATCCACTAAGGTTCGCAGGATAAGAGGCAGATTGCTGATGCCTCTGCTGCCGGCGGTGACGGCTATGCTCATGCCGGGTCTTAGCCTGGAGCGGAATTTTTCCTGATCCAGCCGGGTTTTTAAATGGCTCGGGATATCGCTGATTTCCAGCCTGTCCCGGGAAAAATGCTGGCGGCAAGGAAACATAGGAGGCAGAGCTGTTTTTTTCGTAAGCTCATGGATAATGCTCATGGAAATTGCCTCTTTTCTACAGTATAGCACGGCCGACTGGAAAAAAATAGGATCATTTATTTGACGGTGTAGCGGTCGATGGCCTCCTGGCAAATCTCATAGCCGACGCCGGGCTTGTCGGAGAGGGTGATATAGCCTTCTTTATCTACAGTGACAGGCTCTTTTAATATGGCATGGAAGCTGCCCAGGCCGTAGACCGGCGGATCATAGGGGTATTCGATATATAATGAAGAATTGCTGCTGGCCGCTAAATGGAGGCTGTAAGCAAAGCCCAGGCCGTTGGTCCAGCTATGGGGCTGGAAAATGATGTTGTGATACTCGCACATGCCCTGAAGTTTCTTAAGCTGCAGCATACCTTCCGAGAAAGTAGGATCCACTTGAATGATATCGTAGCAATGGTTTTCGATCAGGGCGCCAAATTCGTGGATGCCCCGGTTGGACTCGCCGCCGGCGATGGGCAAAACGGAATCCCGGCAAAGCTGGCTCAGTCCTTTGTAATCAAACTTGGGCAGAGGCTCCTCCAGCCAAAGCACGCCGAATTTCTCCAGCTCATTAGCCGTGCGCAGAGCCCTGGCATAGTCCCAGACCACCCCCGGCTGGTCGCTGGCCCAGGTAGCAGCCTGGTTGGCGTCGCACATGATATCAATATCGGGACCCAATATTTCTCTGGCTAAAGCTACTTGCGCCAGGTCCTCCTCGAGGGTTGGCGAGTGGATGCGCATTTTTAAAGCTTTAAAGCCCAATTCCTTGATCTTTTGCAAATCATGGCGCCGGGTGGCCAAATCTCTTAACTCGGCAAAACAGGCATAAGCGGGCATTTTCCTTCGGGAGCCGCCCAGAAGCTTATAAATGGGCTGGCCGCATTTTTGGCCGATAATATCCCAAAGGGCGCATTCCACTACCCAGGAAAAGATAGCCCGCTGATGAGCAATGCGCAGAACCCGGATATGGTCTTCTAAAGAGAAGGGGTCTTTGCCGATTAAGAAAGGCGTGACCAGCACATTGATGTTTTCCGCCGCCGCTTTGCCTGCATAAGCGGTGGTGGCGGCATGGCCGCTGATGCCTTCGTCGGTTTCAACCTTCACATAGAGAACCTGATGAAGCTTCGTGCACATGCCGGGAGCCCAAGGGGGATGAAAATCCCCTTCCAGGGGGATTTCCAGATAACGGGTTTCGATATTGGTGATCTTCATCGTTTTCCGCCTCCGTTTTCTTTAAATAGGAATATTCCTGATCTTGTACAGTGCAATTACCATGCCAGGACGGAAGCTTTGTTTTATAGGGTATACTGTATTGGCGTATATTAAAACCAAGTTAAATTAAACTTGAATAAGTTGAAAACGACTTGAAAATAAAGGCTAACACCCATGTTTCAAGGAAAAAAGGACAAAAGAATACAAAAAGAGACAAAGAGAGAGGTCGACGGGTCGGACTAAGCCATTTAAAATGAAAAGGGCCAATGGGGCGTTTTTCTACCCCGGCTTATTGTATCTATTTAAGTAAAGTAGAATAAGTTAAAATTCATTTAGGGGGAACCATTTATGAAGCGAACACGTTTCAAGGCGAAAAGTATTAAAATGGCCATTCTGACTCCTACAAGCACAGTGTTGGCAGCGGGCATTCTTCTTTTGGTGGCAGTCGTGGGCATTTTATCATTTAATACAACGAACAATATCACGGACAGAATGGTGCAGGCTCATGTCAATGAGTACGTCAATGAGTTCCGGGCCATCAGCGAGAATGCTTACGGTGTGGCTTCATCTATCGCTCCTACGGTGCAGGTAACGGCCAAAAGCTCCGTGAACCCCCGGGAAGATATCATTACTATTTTTGAAGGCATCCTTGCCAGCAATCCCAACATCATCGACGTTTGGACCGCCTGGGAGCCCAATGCTCTGGACAGCAAGGATTTTGAATACAGAAATAAGCCCTATCATGACGCCACCGGGCGTTTTTCGATTTTTGTCTATCGGGAGGGCAGCGGATACCAAACGGAATTTTTAAATAGCGGCAAGGCGGAATATTATTTGGAGCCCAGAGACAGCGGCAAGCCCTATATTTCCGATCCCTATAACCCCACCCAGATGGAAGATGTGGATATGATTTACAGCCTGGCCTTCCCGATTTTTGAAGGAGGCAAGGTTATCGGCGTTGTCGGCGCTGATATTGATATGCAGCTTCTCACTGCGGCGATGAATGCCGGCAGGATTTTGGAAACGGGCTTTATCGGCACCATCACTCCCGGGGGCCTGATCGCCACCTACCATGACCCGGCCCTTGTGCTGACGGATTACCGCGATTCCTGGCTGGGCAATCATCAGGCGGCCATCGATGAAATTCTGGTCAAAGGTGGCAGTCTTTCCGTTGTGGAGCCCAAGGGCTTGAATGGCAAAAGCACAAAATTGATGGTTCAGGGGGCCATGATCGGAGATACGGGCAAATACTGGGCCATCTGCGGGCTGGTTCCCAGCTCCACGGTAAATGGGCCTTCCGTTATGCTGCTGGCCGTTGCCATCGCCCTTGGTTTAGCGGTTATCGCTCTTGTGGGGACGATCATCTACCGCCTGGTCAGCAAATCTCTGGTCATGCTTCCGGTCTTGGCCAAGGAAACAGAAGCTCTGGCCATCGGCGACGTCTCCATAGTGAAAGAATATGGAGATATGGACTCAGCCACCGAGGACGAAATCGTTTTAATGATCCGGTCAATGGCCAAAATGAGCCGGGCCATTCAAGAACAGGTCCGCACCATCGAACAGCTTTCTGCCGGCGATTACTCCATGGAGCCGATACCGGTCCGCTCGGAGAAGGATGTAATGAATAAATCGATCAACCGGATGATTGAGACCACGAATGAGGCGATGGGGGCCATCAGCGCCGTAGCCGAGCAGGTCAGTCTGGGGGCCGACCAGGTTGCCGCCGGCGCCCAAGTGCTGTCTTCCGGCGCCACCGAGCAGGCAGCTACTATGGAAGAGTTAAATGCTTCCGCTACGGAGGTCGCCGATCAGGCTGCAGTCAATCTGAAAAGCATCGAAGCGGCTGCCAGGGCGGTCCGGCAGACGGCTTTGGATGTCAATGAAGGCAATTTGCAAATGGATCAGCTGACGGAAGCGATGACGGATATCGGTACAGCTTCCTCCCAAATCGCCAATATCACAAAAGTAATTGAAGATATCGCTTTCCAAACCAATATTTTGGCGCTAAACGCCGCTATCGAAGCCGCCCGGGCCGGTAATGCCGGCAAAGGCTTTGCTGTGGTAGCCGATGAGGTGCGCAACCTGGCCGCCAAATCTGCGGAGGCTGCCCAGGAAACAGGCCGGCTGATTGAGACGGCTGTGGGCCGAATAGCCAGAGGAACGGAAATCTCGGCTCAGACAGCAGAGATTTTGCAGAAGGTTGGACAAAGCTCACAGTCTGTGACCGACAGTATTGCCACAGTGGAGGAAATATCGGTGAGGCAGACCGCCGCCATCGAGCAGATTAAGGAAGGACTCAACCAAGTGGCTTCCGTTGTACAGACCAACGCCGCTACGGCTGAGGAGAATTCCGCCACCAGCGAAGAAATGTCGGCCCAGGCCGTTACTTTGCATGCCGAGGTTGATAAATTCAAGCTCAGGTGAGCTTAGCCAGGCGAGCTTAGGGAAAAACATTCTTGACAGAATAGTCCAAGACATTTAGAATTATTGATAATCTTCAATGGTGGCGGCCCTTGCCGTGATTAAAAGGCAACAGGCAAGGGAAGGCTGATGATTCGGCCGCCAATGAGAGTGGTACCGCGGAAGCAGAGCTTTCGTCTCTCGCTTCTATGTCAAGGCATGGAGCGATGAGGCGGGAGCTTTTTCTTTTCCATTTATCCCGCGATATGATGAAAAGAGGTGTATAATCAAATGGACAAGCTTTGGGAAATCACCTTGGGCGATTTGCTGGATTACCAGGCTGAACGCCATCCGGATCAGGACTGCGTCATTTACAACGACAGGCCTTTTCGCACGACCTACCGGGAATTTCGGGACTTGGTAAATCTGACGGCCAAAGGTTTTTTGAAACTGGGCATCAAAAAAGGCGACCACGTCTCCATGTGGGGTACCAACGTGCCGGAATGGCAGCTGGCTCTATGGGCGGCTGCTAAAATCGGCGCTGTCCTGGTGACGGTAAACACCGCTTATAAAGTATTTGAAACGGAATACTTGCTGCGGCAGTCCGATACCCATACCCTGGTGATGACCGAAGGCTTTAAGGACAGCAATTATGTAGGCATCATGCAGGAGCTGGTGCCGGAGCTGGCAGGAGCCAAGCCGGGCCAATGGGAAAGCGAAGGCTTGCCCTGTTTGAAAAATATCATTATCTGCGGCGGCAAGGAGCATGAGGGCATGCTGAACTGGGAGGCGCTGTATGAGCTTGGTAAGGAAGTCAGCGACGAAGAGCTGGTCTTGGCTCAGCAGGCTTGCCATTTTAATGAAGTGGTCAATATGCAGTACACCTCCGGCACCACCGGCTTTCCTAAAGGCGTCATGCTGACTCACCTCAATATTTTGAATAACGGCCTGTCTATCGGCGACTGCATGAAGTTTTCCACCGCCGACCGGCTTTGTCTTACGGTGCCTTTATTCCATTGCTTCGGTCTTGTGCTGGCCACCATGGCCTCCATTACCCATGCCAGCACCATGTGCATCGTTGAGGCCTTCAGCCCCGCCGCCGTGCTGAAAACTATTCATGAGGAGAAATGCACTGCCGTTCACGGTGTGCCTACCATGTTTATTGCCATGCTGGAGCATGCCGATTTTGCCAGGACGGATTTTTCGCATATGCGTACCGGCATCATGGCCGGCTCGCCTTGCCCCGTCAAGGTAATGCGCCAGGTGGTGGATCAAATGAACATGTCGGAGATCACCATCGTTTATGGCTTGACGGAATCTTCGCCCGGCTGCACCCAAACCACCACCGATGATCCTTTGGATCTGCGGGTATCCACTGTTGGCCGCAATCTGCCTTTTATTGAGACGAAGGTAGTGGACCCGGAGACCGGTCTGGAATGTCCTCCCGGCGTACCCGGCGAATTCATGGCCAGGGGATATAATATTATGAAGGGTTATTATAAAATGCCGGAAGCCACCGCTGCCGCCATCACCGCCGACGGCTGGCTACATTCCGGAGATTTAGCCACGGTGGACGAAAATGGTTATTATAAGATCACCGGCCGCATCAAGGATATGATCATCCGGGGCGGTGAAAATATTTATCCCAAGGAAATCGAGGAATGCCTTTATACCCATCCCGGCGTACAGGATGTGCAGGTGGTGGGCGTGCCCAGCGAGGCTTACGGCGAAGAAGTCATGGCCTACGTTATTTTGAAGCCGGAGTCCGGTCTGACGGAAGAAGAGATCAAGGCCTTTCTGAAAGAGAGGATCGCCCGGCATAAGGTGCCGAAATACGTGGCCTTCATCAAGGAATTCCCCATGACTGCCAGCGGCAAAATACAGAAATTCAAGCTGCGGGATATGGCCGTAGGCTTGCTGAAGCTGCAGGACGCCGCCAATATTGAGACGGCGTAAGGGAGAAAGGAGAGATAACGATGAAATATGGTTTTTCTACCATCGGCTGTCCCGGCTGGCTATGGAAGGAAGTAATAGCCACAGCCAAGGATTTAGGCTATGACGGCATAGAGCTGCGAGGCTTGGCCAATAAGATTTATCTTCCTTCTACCCGTACGTTTTCTCTGGAAAACTGCCATCAGATCAGATTGCAGCTGGAGGAACTGGGCCTTGAAATACCTTGCCTGAGCACATCGGCTTTCATTTACGATAAAGAGCGGCAGGCGGCGGCCCAGGCGGAAATGCGGGACTACATCAATTTGGCGGCTTTATTGGGGACGCCTTATATCCGGGTATTGGCGGATAAGGACGCCGCTCCCGGTCTGGCGGCAGTGGATGAGGCTGTTGTTATCGAAAACCTGCGGGAATTATCCTCTTTGGCAGAGGATAAGGAAGTGATGATTCTGGTGGAAACAAACGGCGTTTATGCCGACTCCCGCAAAATGGCGGCTCTTATGGAAAAGCTGGCGGATCCCAACATTGGCGTACTTTGGGATATCCACCATCCCTTCCGGTTTTTTGATGAAAAACCGGCGGATACTTACGGCCGCCTGCAAAACTGGATTTGTCATGCTCATGTCAAGGATTCCCTGCGGGAAGGACAGCGGGTCGTTTATAAAATGATGGGCTACGGCGATGTGCCTGTTAAAGAAGCATTATGGCTGCTGCAGGACAACGGCTATGATGGCTTCGTGGTTTTGGAATGGCTAAAGCGCTGGGTAGCGGATCTGGAGGATCCGGGGATTGTGTTTGCTCATTTCCCCTATGCCATCAAGCGAATGATCAAACGGAAGGAAGGATAACCCATGTTGGAATTGCGGATTCACGGCCGTGGCGGCCAAGGCGTGGTGACCCTGGCGGAGCTTCTGGCCAAAGGGGCGGTGAAGGCGGGCAAGGAAGCCCAGACTCTGCCCTTTTTCGGTGTGGAACGCCGGGGGGCGGCAGTGAAGGCCTGTGTGCGAATTGCTGAAGAACCCATACTTTTGCGCTCTATGTCCTATCAACCGGGATATATAGCGCTGATGCAGGAGAACCTGCTGCCCTACGCCAAGCTGGAGGGCTTTGGCCAAGATGGGACAGAGCCTGTATTTATTATTAACGGCAAAGAACTTTTGGATGTGGCTGCTGAGCAATGGCTGGTGGATGCGGAGAAAATCGCCCGGGATCAGGGTCTGGTTTTTGGCGGCGAAGCCTATATCAATGTACCGATGCTGGGAGCCGTAGCCCGGGTGATGGGCCTGTCTCTGGAATATGTGGAAGCTGCCATCCGGGAACAATGGCCTGGCAAAAAAGCCGAGCCTAATCTGGCGGCGGCAAAGGCAGCCTACGAAAAAGTGGAGAAAGTGGAAATGGCAGAGAAAGCTGAGACAGTAGAGAAAGCAGAGAAGGGGTGCGGCGAAGAATGACGAAAGAAGTCTTACAGCCTCTGGCAAAGCCGGTATACGGCGCCGGCGGCCCTACCGGCACCTGGCGCAGCCAGCGGCCGGTGCTGGATAAGGAGAAATGTACGGGCTGCCTGCTTTGCTGGATTTACTGCCCGGAGGCCGTGATTGCCCGGGAAGACCGTGCCATCGATTACGAATACTGCAAAGGCTGCGGCTTGTGTGCCAGGGAATGTCCTGTGGGGGCCATTGCCATGATCAGAGAGGGGGAAGAGGCATGAGCAGAGAAATTGCCACAGGCAATACGGCCTGTGCTTTGGCGGTCAAGGCAGCCAATGTGGACTTTATTGCCGTTTACCCCATTACGCCCCAGACCACCATATCGGAGAAGCTGGCTGATTATGCCGCTGCCGGAGAGCTGACGGGCAAATACCTGACGGTGGAGTCGGAGCATAGCGTCATGAGCGCCGTAGCCGCCGCTGCCGCCACCGGAGCCCGCACCTTTACGGCCACTTCCTCCCAGGGGCTTTTGTATATGCATGAAATTCTGCATTATGCTGCCGGCGGCAGGCTGCCGGTGGTGATGGTCAACGTCAACCGGGCGGTTTGCGCTCCCTGGTGCCTGTATGCCGATCATCAGGACAGCGTTTCCCAGAGAGATACGGGCTGGCTGCAGTTTTACTGCGCTTCCCATCAGGAGATATATGACAGCATCTTTTTGGCCTATAAGGTGGCGGAGCAAATGGAAATCCCCGTTATGATCAACTATGACGGCTTCCTGCTGTCCCATTCCATGCTGCCTTTTGAAACCCTGGAGCAGGAAGTCATCGACAGCTACCTGCCGGCAAGGCAGCCGGCCTGGCGCCTGCATCCTCAATGGGGCGGCACCTTTTCCAATGTGGCGGGAGCTGCCGAATATGCCGCCTACCGCCATAAGCTGGCCCAGGATACTTTGGAGGCTTTGCCGGTGATCAAGGCGGCCATTGCCGAATACGAGGAGCTGACGGGGCGGCCCCAGCCGGGGCTGGTTCAGGCCGGCAGTAAGGGAGGGCAGGCCGGTGGCACGGGCCGGACCGGCGGTGAAGGTCAGGCTGACAGCGAGAGCCAGACTGGAGGCGAGAGCCAGGCTGAGGTTTATTTGCTGTCCATGGGCTCCATGGCGGCGGAAATGGAACTGGCTGCGGCAGAACTGACGAAGCAGGGTATTCCTGCTGCGGCCTTGAAGCTCAGGATTTACCGGCCCTTCCCGGCAGAGGAGCTGGCGGCCTTGTTGCCTGCCGGCAGTACTCTGATCGTGCTGGACCGCAATCTGGCCTACGGACACAGCGGCGGCGCACTCTTGATGGAAGCCCGTTCCGCTTTATACAATAGCGGCAAAAACATCAAAATAGCCGGCTCGGCCGTAGGTATCGGCGGCCAGGACCTGCCGGTATCCCTTCTTATTGAAGAAATCCGGCGGTTATTGGAGGTGACGAAATCATGAGTATTTCCGCAAAGTTAACGGATATGCCGGATCATGAGCTGATCCAAAGAGGTACCGGCGCTTGTGCCGGCTGCCCTTCCCCCATGGGATTGAGAATCGTCGGCAAAGCCCTGGGCCCTGACGCCATCATGGTGATGACGCCTTCCTGCGCCGTAGCCAGCATCGGTATGATGCCCAAAAGCTGTTACGATGTGCCGGTGCTCAACGTTTGCTTTGCCTCCGCTGGCGCTTCGGCTGCCGGCATCAGCGGCGCCTTGGATGTGCAAATCGCCAAGGGCGTCATTGCCGGCCCCAAACCGGTGGTCTTCAACTGGGTCGGCGACGGCGGCACATACGATATCGGCTTCCAGGGCGTATCGGCAGCCGCTGAGCGCAACGACGACTTCATCCACTTCTGTTATAACAACGAAGCCTATTCCAACACCGGCGTTCAGCGCAGCGGCGCCACGCCCCTCCATGCCGCTACCACCACCACGCCGGCGGGCAAGAGCGAAGGCAAAAAAAGCATGCCCTTGCTGATGCTGGATCATGCTCCCGCTTACGTGGCTACGGCTTCCATAGCCTATCCCCAGGATTTCTATAAAAAAATAGCGAAAGCCAAAGATATCAAAGGCTTCCGCTATATTGAGCTCCACGCTCCCTGCGGTCCCGGCTGGAAATTTCCCGCCAGCGAAACGGTGGAGATCGGCAGAATGGCGGTAAAGACGGGGGCTTGGGCTTTATGGGAGGCGGAGAATGGCGCGTTGACCATCAATGCGCCTACCTTGCAGCTGGCCGAAGGCAAGACCAAGCCTTCCTCTCTGGAAGATTATTTGAAAGTACAGGGCCGTTTTGCCGGTTTGATGAAAGACGCCGCCAAGGAGCAGGCTATTGCCGTCATGGCCCAAGGCATTGAAAAGGAACTGGCGGATCTGCTGGCGCGAAGCAAGCGCTAGGACCGGCTGGCGGAACCGGTTGCCAGAACCGGCGCCAATGGCCAGGGCCGGTTGCCAGAGCGGTCGCCTGAGGCGGAACCTGCTGCGGAACGAGCCGACCCTTCGATGTAATACACTAAGATCCGCCTTACCACGGACGCGTGGCAGGGCGGATCTTTGCTTGCACCTGTTAATTCAGAATCAGTCTAACAATTGCTTTAATGCTTCGCGGCTGATATTGCCGCCGGAAAGGATGAAGCAGATTTTCTGGCCCTCAGCCAGGGGGATTCTGTCATTCAAAGCGGCGGCAAAGGCCATGGCGGAGCTGGGCTCCATGATCAGCTTGGCTTCAAAGGTCATCAGGGCCAAAGCTTCCTTAATCATGTTTTCTTCCACACTCACCAAATGATCCACATAGGTTTTAATCATCTGGTAATTTAATTCTTTGGCAGTCATGGTGCGGGTGCCGTCGGCAATAGAAAGCTTATCGGGGTAGAGAGTCAGGGGATGGCCGATTTGCTGGCTGGCCGCAAAACGGGGCACCAGGGCCGGCTCCACCCCGTAAACAACAGTCTGAGGATTGAGGGATTTAGCGGCCAGAGCAATACCGGAAATCAGACCGCCGCCGCCGATGGGGCAGACGATGGCTGCCATATCCGGCTGCTCCTCCATGATTTCCAGGCCGATGGTGCCTTGGCCGGCTATGACTAAGGGATCATTGTAGGCATGAACGAAGCTGTAGCCCTCCCGCTCCATGATTTCAAGAGCCGTGACTTCCGATTCATTATTGTTTTGGCCCTTGATGATTACCTGGGCGCCATAGGCTCTGGCTTTGTCCGCCTTGAGAGGAGAGGCGATTTCCGGCATCAGTACCGTGGCCTTGAGACCGGCTTTTTTGGCGGCGTAAGCCACGCCTTGGGCATGGTTGCCGGAAGAAACGGTGATGACTCCCTCTGTACAGCCTTTGGCGGCCAGATCCAGGATTTTGTTGGTGGCGCCCCGTATTTTGAAAGAACCGATAGGCTGAAAGCTTTCCGGCTTAACATAAATCTCAGCGCCTTTGAAAAACTTATCCAGCTGCGGCAGCCTCAAAAGAGGTGTGGGGCTAACCAAGCCTTTGATTCGGGCAGCCGCCTCTTTGATGCGGTCAAAGGTCACCAGGTCCACCATATCCGCCATGTCTATCATCTCGCTCCCTATGAGTTTTTTTACGAATAAAACTAATTAGAATGCTACCACACCTTATACTAATCTGCAATTAAAAACCTTTAGTTTTTAATTTGCCGCACAGAATGCGGCAGTGGGCTTTGCCCACGCAGATTGGCATATATACTATTCTGCCTGCGCCTTTGGCGCAGTGGCAATTGAGAATTGCCAGATTAGAATATGGCATATTTTAATCGCAGAATAGTATTGCCGCAGCTTTCAAGGCTGCCCGGGCCCGCAATTATTCCCGAATTGCCTCGCAACCTGTGATTGCGCTTCATTTTGGCTCATGGTATAATTTCTCAGATCGGTTTAATTAAAATGATTACTAAGAGAGCTGGAGGTGCTCCCATGAGGGAAATGATTAATGAATTTAAAAAATTTATTGCCAGGGGCAATGTTATTGATTTAGCTGTAGGTATCATTATCGGTACTGCTTTTACGGCTATTGTCAATGCTTTGGTGCAGGGAATATTCATGCCGGTGATCGGCATCTTAATCAGCGGCGTAAACTTCACCGATCTGAAGTTTGTCCTGAAGCCCGCTGTCGGCGATGTGGCGGAAGTAGCCATTGCCTACGGTGATTTTATTCAACAGATCATCAATTTCCTGATTATCGCTTTTGTGGTATTTATAATGGTCAAATTTATCAACAAGCTTCAAAAAAAGCAGGAAGAATGTCCGGCCCCGGCTCCTGCTCCCGCTCCCGTTCCGCCGGCCCCCTCCGAGGAGGCTGTTTTGCTTACGGAGATCCGGGACCTGCTGAAAGAAAATAAGAATTAGCAGAAATTAATAATAACCTGACTTTCTGCGAAATGGGAACCATACAGGAATGAGCATTTTTTAGCGGCCTTGGTTTGAAGGAACTGCTGAGCCATTCTTTACGCAAAATTGCAAGTTTAAAGTGTCCGGAGCATCACTTTCGGTTGTATTCGGGCGGCATTTGGCTATATTTAGTGTCGCGGTCAGGATATGTTCACTATTCTGAAGGGACAGCACACTTTAAACTTGCAATTTTGCTCATTTGGGACTGCAAGACGTTAGCCGGCTTCCCCTATTGTGGAAGGAACCGGAGTAACGGAAATCCTTATCTTTATCCGGTTCGAGGTGGGATCTGGCGCCGCTCTTTTGCAGCGGATAGGAATTTCAGGCTAAATTCAAGATGTACCTCCACACAACGTGCAATTTTGAGCAAGGGTCGACGCTTGACAGCGACTTGGTTTCGTTTCTGTAGGGTTTACTTTTATAGGAAGACAGGTAATAGGAAGAATTATAAAAAAGCAGAAAGTTAATCACGATGAAAGGTGACTTACTTTCTGCTTTTGTGTTGCCCCGTACCGGTTGCCTCCCGGTTCAATTACTGTCCCTGATACTGTCCCTGAGAGCAATACCCTTAGTTTTCGCGATTTTCCGGAAAAAGGACGATCAGCAGCATTTTGAAACGTTCCTGAGCGTAAACAGCGTGAGGGATTGTTGCCGGCATCACGATAGCTTCTTTTTCCCGCAGAATGTGATCCTGGCCGTCTATGGTGATGCGGCCTTCGCCTTCCAATACTAAAACCATTGCGTCGCCCTTGGAATCGTGGCTGCTGATTTCTTCGCCTTTATCGAAAGCAAAAAGGGTTAGGCTGTGGTGCTTGCTTTGGGCCAAAGTCCTGCTGACGATTTGGCCGTCAAGATAAGATACCTGGCCGGCAAAGTCTAATACCTGGCTGTGATCGATGTTGCGAATGAATTTTTCCATGGTTTCTCCTCCTGTCGTCTCAATAAAATGCTGGCATGTTTGCCCTGCTTTATTATGTTCAGTATATCCCGGATATTCTATAATAATCATACCGGAAAAAGTCTGGAAAATATGTTGCATATACAACATGATTTAAGTTTTTGCCGAAAGAATTACGGAAGTGCATCGCCGCTGCTGCCGCCGCCGCTGCTGCCGTGCCGCTGCCGTGCCGCTGCCGCCACTGCTACCGCCGTTGCCGTCGTGCCGCCGCTGCGTCGCTGCCGCCGCCAAGTTGCCTTCCGGCGCCATTAAAACAATTGTACTTGCAAGGGAAAAGTGATAAAATGTCTTTTACAGGCGGACGCCATATTTTTGTGGATGGAAAGGCGGAGGGGCTTTGAAAGCAAAAAAAGTGAGTAAATCCTATATCGTGCGGGAAGATATCCTGCCGGAGGCCATTTTGAAAACTGCCCAGGCCAAGGAAATGCTGACGAGAGGAGATGCTTTGACCATCAATGAAGCGGTGGAACGAGCGGGCCTCAGCCGCAGTGCTTTTTATAAATACCGGGACGGCGTTTTACCTTATACCAGGGATGATAAAGAAAAAATTACGGCGTTGACCCTGATTCTGGAGCACCGCTCCGGCGTCTTGTCCAATGTGCTTAATACGGTGGCTGCCATGAAAGGCAATATTGTTTCCATCAATCAAGGCATGCCTGTTCAGGGCGTGGCGGTGGCCACCATGAATGTGAATACCACTCTAATCAGAGACGTAGGGGCTTTAGTGGAAAGCTTGCAAGCCCAGGAAGGGGTAAAAAGAGTAGAGATCATAACACAATCGTAAATAATTGAGCCCAAACAAGAAATGGGGGAGAGCCATGGAAACCATAAAAATTGCAGTGCTGGGTCTGGGCACTTTGGGGCAGGGCGTGATCACCATGCTCAATACGCAGGGGGCACAGCTGGCCAGAAATGCCGGCTGTACTATTGAACTGGGCCGGGTGCTGGAAAAATATTTAACAAAAAAACGCAATGTTCATTTGCCTGAGGGCATGTGTACCAACCGCTGGGAGGATATCTTAAACGATGCTTCCATTCAGATCGTTGTGGAAGCCATCGGCGGCATCGAGCCGGCCCGTACTTATATTTTGCAGGCTTTGCAGGCAGGCAAAAGCGTAGTGACGGCCAATAAGGACCTTTTGGCGACCTATGGCCAGGAGCTTTTTCGGGCGGCCCGGGAGGCGAAGCGGGATCTTTATTTTGAAGCCAGCGTCGGCGGCGCTATTCCCATTGTGGGGCCCTTGCGCCAAAGCATGATCGCCGACAGGCTTTCTCAGGTTACGGGCATTATCAACGGCACCACCAACTATATTTTGACCAAGATGGAAGAAGAAAACAGCGATTTTGATAAAGCCCTGCAGGAAGCTCAGGACTCGGGCTTTGCCGAAGCCGATCCTACCGCCGACGTAGAAGGCCATGACGCCGCCCGCAAGGCGGCTATTTTGGCCACCTTGGCCTTCCATAGCCAGGTTAATTTTAACGACGTCTATGCCGAAGGCATCGGCAAAATCACTAAAGAAGATATGGCGTTAGCCAGGAATTTAGGATATAGGATCAAGCTTTTGGCTATTTGCCGCAACAACGGTGAGGTCATAGAAGCCAGGGTGCACCCTGCCTTAATTCCGCTGGAGCATCCCTTAAGCGGCGTCAAAGACATTTACAATGCTATTTTTGTCAAAGGGCCGGAGCTGGGAGAAACGATGTTTTACGGCGCAGGCACCGGTCAGCTCCCCAGCGCCAGTGCCGTACTGGGGGACGTGGTAGCCGTAGCCCGTAATATTCGTTACGACTGCCAGGGCCGGCTGAATATGGTGGAAAACAGAGTCTTGCCGATTCTGCCAATAGAAAAAGTCAAAACCCGGTTTTTCCTGCGGCTTTTGCTGGCCGATGAAGCCGGTACTTTAGCCCAGGTTACCGATATTTTCGGACAATGGGGCGTCAGCATTGCCCGATTGGTCCAGATTGTGCTGGACAGCGGTGACGCCGAGCTGGTTTTTGTGACCCATGAGGTGCCAAACGGCCAGATGCAGCAGGCGGTGGCTCAAATCCGCCAGCTGGCGGTGACCAGAAAGGTTCTGACCTTGCTGCGGGTGGAAGGACAGGAAAGCAATTAAACTATAGCTATAATTATTATGATGAGGAATAAAGGTAAGGAGAGAATACAATGCAAACAGTTAATGTAGCGGTTTTGGGGATGGGCACCGTAGGCCAGGGGGTAGCCATCATGCTGATCAAGCAGCAGGAGTTTTGGCAAAAACAACTGGGCTGCCAACTGGTATTAAAGCGTATTTTAGAAAAATACCACGATAAGCAGCTGGACTTTGACCGGGGCGAAATCGCCATGTCCGGCAATTGGCAGGACATAGTAGGGGACCCGGAAATCCATATTGTCATCGAGACCATGGGCGGTATTGAACCGGCCAAAACCTTCATCAGCGAAGCTTTGCAAAGCGGCAAGCATGTGGTTACCGCCAATAAGGACTTATTGGCGCTGCATGGGCAGGAGCTTTTTGCCATTGCCAAAGAAAAAGGCGTAGATCTCTATTTTGAGGCCAGCGTAGGCGGGGCCATACCTATTCTCAGCGCTTTGCGGCAGAATCTGACGGCTGATCCGCTCCAGGAGGTCATGGGTATTGTCAACGGCACGACCAACTATATTTTAACCAGGATGGCCAAAGAAGGCGGCGATTTCAGCGCTATTCTGGCCGACGCCCAAAAATTGGGCTATGCTGAGGCTAATCCAGCCTCCGATATCGAAGGCATCGACTCGGGACGCAAGGCCGCAATTTTGTCTACCTTGGCCTTCCACAGCCAGGTGACCTTAGACGACGTTTATATCCAGGGCATCACCGAAATCACCAGGGAAGATATGATCTTTGCCGATCAGATGGGCTATGCCATCAAGCTCTTGGCCCTGTGCAAAGAAGTCGAGGGCAAAATCGAGGCCAGAGTTCATCCGACCTTGCTGCCGAAGAGCCATCCCCTGGCCTCTGTGCAGGATACCTTTAACGCTATTTTTGTTAAGGGCGAGAATTTGGGAGAAGTCATGCTTTATGGCCGGGGGGGCCGGCCGTTTTCCCACAGCCAGCGCCATTTTGGGTGATGTGACGGAGATCGTCAGGAATATCCGCTTTGGCTGCTCCGGCAGGCTCAATGAAGTCTGCCGGCGGGAAAAAGCCATCCTGCCTATTGAAGAGGTCAAAACCCGGTTTTTCCTGCGGCTTTTGCTGGCGGATAAGCCCGGCGTATTGGCTCTGATCACTAAAGCATTAAGCAAATATCAGGTCAGCCTGGATACGGTCAGCCAAATCGATTTAAAGGGCGGCGACGCCGAGCTGGTTTTCGTTACCCACGTGGTAAGGGAAGGAAACATGCAAAACGCCCTGGAAGAAATCCGCGGCCTGGATGTGACAAAAGAGATCATTACCATATTACGGGTGGAAGGTGTAGCATAATCCATGTTATTGATTAAAGTGCCGGCCACGGCGGCCAATCTGGGGCCAGGCATCGATTCCTTCGGCATTGCCTTAAACCTTTATAATGAAATCATCGTCAGAGAAAAAACGGACAGTCCTTTTCCCAAAGGATATTACAGTCTCAGCGGTCCTCATTTGGCGATGACGGCGGCAGTGAAGCTGGCGGAGGAGGCGGGCCGGCGTTTACCGGAGCTGGAATTTGCCATCAGGGCCAGAGTGCCCCGCTCCAGAGGTTTAGGCAGCAGCGCTACACTGACGGTGGCGGGTTTGAAAGCAGCTAATTATTTTCTCAATACCGGCTTGGATAATGACCAGCTATTGCCGCTGGCCTCTGCTTTAGAGGGCCACCCGGATAATGCGGCGCCAGCTTTATTGGGCGGTTTTGTTATCACAATCCAGGAAAACGGCGCAATCCGCTATCTGCGGACGATGCCGTCAAAATCCTTGCAGGTACTGGCGGCGGTGCCGGATTTTGAATTAAAAACCACCAATTCCCGCAAGGTTTTGCCCACGGAGGTGGCCTACGGCGACGCCGTGTACAATGTGGGCCGGGCCTCGCTCTTGGCCGGAGCTTTGATTACCGGCCAGCATGACTTGCTGCGGCAGGCCATGGCCGACCGGCTGCACCAGCCTTACCGCCAGCCCTTGGTGACGGGCTTGGATCAGGTGATGGAAGGCGCTTTGGCTGCCGGCGCTTATGGCGTCTGCCTTTCCGGTTCCGGTCCTTCCGTATTGGTGTTTTGTGGCCGCCACAAAGAGGCTATCGGCGAAGTTATCACCAAAACCTGGCAAAGCAAAGAAATCAGCTGCCGGATCTATCAGCTGCGCATTTGCGGCAAGGGGGCGGAGGTCAGCTGGCACCAGGATGAGCGGAGCCTGCTGAAGCAGGCCAAACATCCGCGCTCTAGTAGCTAAAGATAGCAGATACATCTGCGCCTCAATATCTAAGGATAGCTTTAAACTTCTAATGCCGAAATCAGAAAGCAGAACCTAAAGCACCCCAACTGAGCAAAAATTCAAGTTTAAAGTGTCCGAAGCATCAGCACGCATCCGTAAGGTAGCGCTTATCGGCTATTTTAACTATATTTAGTGTCGTGATTACGGAACGACCGCTATTCTAAAGGGACAGTACACTTTAAACTTGAAATTTTGCGCAAAATATCATTCATCAAAAAGGACCGCCTCACAATTGAGGTGGTCCTTTTTAATGAAAAAACAAGTGAGCAGATCATGGTTTGCTAAAACCAATTGGTGATGCCCCTTTGCTGTCCGGAGATTAAAATTCTAAACCGTCAAGAACTATTTCATTTGTGGTATCAGGGCGGACAAATGTCCAATAGGATACGCATGGCCCTTCACCCACCCGGCGATATCGATGACGGGTGTCTTTTGCGATAAATATCGAATCCCCCGGTTCCAATAAGTACTCTTGGTCGTCAAGGGTCATTGACATGCAGCCCTCGGTAATAATCCCGAATTCATCGCGGGAATGCCCCATGGATACAACCTCTTCGCTATAATCCTCCGGAATGGTAATGCATACCCCTTTGAGGCTTTGGGTGCCTTCGGTAGTCAGCTCATACTTGATGTGAGAGTTCGTATGGAAGACCTCTTTGCGCTCGGCTTTGCGTACAACGACCTTTGGCAGATTTGTATTTGACAAAAGGGCGGTAATGTCCACCTTGAGGGCGCCGCAAATTTTAAATAAGTTATTAATAGTGGGGCTGGTGGCCTCCCTTTCGATATTGCTCAAATATGCAATAGACAACTCTGTCTGCTTAGCTAATTCACTTAGGGTCAGACCGGCGGCTAAGCGCAATTCTTTTAGCTTTTCTCCCAGCATCTGATCTCCTTTGGCATAGTAATAAAATCTTAAAAATCCTTATGGCTATTCAGGATTATATTACATTAGAATTTTCATGTCAATGTAAGGACACATCAATAGATTTTATAATAATAAAATAATAACTATTTTTAACCATATTAATTTTATGATTATAAAAAATATTAATTGACAAAGAGAGATAAGCTGATGTAATATCGAGCCATGGAAAAGAATTAATCGCTGAAAAAATCAGAATTAATTTCATTCTTGCCTTGTGAATCCATTTCTTCATATTTTATATTTATGAAAATCATGATTTACGATGGTGAAAAAAATTATTATCAGGAGGGAAAAACATGGTTAAGCTTACGGACTACGAGCAGCGTATGTTAAACGGTGAGTTTGGCGAGTTCAAGCAAATTGCTTTGCAAAGAATTTACGACTATGCCAAAGTCCTTGGCGCTGAAGAGCTGTGCGAAGTGAAAAAAGCAACGCTCTACCTTGGCGCTCATCCTTATCTTGAAACGGCAGGGAGCGATGATTACGATACCATCTTCTCCAAAATGTATCTTTGCAGTGATAAAACCATTCCGCTCGGTGAAATGGCTGATTGCTGCTGCTGTCAGACTTGCGTCGCACCCTGTGATCAGTATCAGTGGGAGCCCCTGCACCTGAGCAAAGAATTCTTTGACCGCAATCGCAAATATTTGGAGCTTACCCGGGATGCCGGAGTCTCCATTACCGGCAGCTGCACGCCATACCTTGTTGGCTGGATTCCTCTCAAAGGCGAACATTTTGTCACCACCGAATCCAGCAACGGCCTGATGTGCAATTCCGTATTCGGCGCCTGCGGCAACTCCGACGGCATTGAGGCCGCCGCCTGGAGCGCCATCTGCGGCCGGACGCCAAAATGGGGCTTGCATGTGCCTGAAAATCGTTACGGGACAGTGATTTTCAATATTGAATGCCCTGCCGAAACCGCTGTGGACTGGGATGTAATCGGCTATACTATCGGACTTAAATTACCGCCTCACGGCGTACCGGTACTGCAAGGCAATTTCCCCTATCCCGATATTGTTCGCCTCAAGCAGTTTTTTGCGGCATTGGCAACTACCAGCGGCGCTGAAATGTGCCATATCGTGGGCTTCACCCCCGAAGCTCCGGATCTTAAGACGGCTCTGGGCGGCAAAGAGCCCAAGGCGGTTATCACCATCACCGGGGAAGATTACAGGCAATCCTTCGATATGCTTTGCGATAAAAGCGAAAAACCGATCAATATCGTGACTTTGGGATGTCCCCATTACACCCTCGAGGAAATACGCAAAGCTGCTCTATATATTAAAGGAAAGACCTTTGCTCCCGGAATAGACTTCGCAATCTGGACTGATTATGCCACCCGGGAAATGGCCAATCAAAATGGTTATCTGGAAATCGTCGAAAAAGCTGGCGGCCAGATACTGACCAGCGGCTGTCCTCTGGTTATCGGGCCAAAATGCTTTGAGCATGCTGTGGGCTTTGCTTCCGACGGCGCCAAGCAGGCCCATTATATACGCTCTGAGCTGCCCGCCGGCACCCCTGTATATTATGGAGATATGTTCAAATGCATAGACGCCGCTGTCCGCGGCAGCTGGAAGGAGGTATAATTTATGGATTTTACACTTAAAGCGCGAGGCGTAATCGACGGAATCGCCGAGGGGGAAGCTCTCGTTTGCCCCGAGAGTATTCAGGGCTGGGCCGGCGTATCGGATACCACCGGTAAAATCATTGAACGTGGCCATTCCCAAGAAGGCCAGTGCATTGACGGACGAATTTTGGTGTTGCCTTGCAGCAAGGGCTCCAACGGCTGGAGCTGCCATTTTCATTCGGCAATGAGAGCAGGATTCAAGCCGGCAGGATGGTTGTTTACTAAAATAGACTCCCGGGCCGGTGTGGCTGCCGTAATCATCGGCGTTCCCGCTATTGCCGATTTTGAGGAGGCAGATCCTTGTGAAGTCATCAAAACGGGCGATTGGCTGAAAATCGATGGCGCCACGGGTATTGTCGAAGTCACTAGGAAAAACGGGTAAAACAGGTAATAGTATATCGTGCTTTGGTTTAGGAAAAAGAATGAGGAGGAAGAACATGAAAAAGGAAAGTCCAAAGTTCAATTACGATTATATCGTTATTGGCATAACGGCAATCATTTTCCTGGGTGTGTTTATTTTCAGCCAAGTCAATGAAGCGGGCTTTATGTCCTCAATTAACCGTATTCTCAATTTCCTGTATGAAAACCTGGGGTGGTTATTCAACCTGGCTACCCTCTTTGCCATTGCCTTGTGTGCCTTTTTTCTTTTCAGCAAATACGGCAGAATCAGAATCGGCGGCAAGGACGCCAAGCCTGAGTTTAGTAAATTTGTATGGTGGGCTATTTCTCTTTGCTCCGGCATGGGTATGGGCATCGTCTTTTTTCCGCCGGCTGAGGTTATTGAGTATGCTTTCCGGCCGGCAACCAATATTGTCCTGGAAGCTGGCTCCTATCAGGCTATAGTCTGGGGTATGGAGCAAACCATGATGCATTGGAGTCTGACTCTTTATGGCGTGTACACTTTGGGCGGGCTGGTGGCAGCTTATGCATTTTTTAACCTGAAACAGCCCTTCAGTGTTACTTCTACGCTATATCCGGCTTTTGACAGCAAAGTATATAAGTTTCGCAGCTGGATTGACGGTCTGGTCAATTTCGCGGTTGTGGGCGGCGTGGCTGGTTCCTTCGGCTACGGTATTCTGCAGGTTTCCGACGGCCTCAATCAGGTGATGGGCCTGCCTAAGGATGCTATGGCTTACATCATGATAACCATAGTAGTCACCCTGGTCTCTACGATTACCAGCGTTACCGGCCTCAAAAAAGGTATTCAGTGGCTGGGGGACAACAATGCCAAGCTATTCATTGTTCTGCTGGCCTTTGTGGCGATTTTTGGCCCTACTGTTTTCTCACTGAATTTGGGTGTAGAATCAACCGGCAGTATGATTGCCAACTTCTTTAAGAATATGACCCAGACTGAGCCTTTGGGCGGCAGCGGCAAATGGTCGATTTGGTGGAACTGGCTATGGTACATTGACTTCTTTATCTTTGCTCCGATTACCGGTCTCTTCCTGGCCCGCCTGGCCAAGGGGCGGACTCTCCGGGAATTCGTTACCGTAAATATGATTGCTCCCGGTCTCTTTTGCATAATCTGGACCTGGCTGTTTGGCGGCCTGGCGGCTCATTCTCAGCTTACCGGTATATTGGATGTCAACGCGCTGATGTTAGCGCGGGGTACCGAAGCTGTTATGCTGGCCCTTTTCGATCTGATGCCCTTCTCCCAGATTACCAAAGTCTTTATGATGATCATTGTACTGATTTCTTTCATTACCTTGGTCAACGCTACGATCAACACTGTCTCTAAAATGAGTATTAAAACCACCAGCCGGGACGAGGAAGAAGCTGATCCTCCTAAAGGCATCCAAATCTTCTGGGGCGTTCTTATCGGCGGCGTTTCCCTGTTGTTCCTGCTGGCCGGCGGCCTTGACGGCGCCAAAGCCGTTAAAATGCTGGTTGGCGTTCCCATCGTATTTGTGGAAGTGATTGCCGGTGTCGGCCTGCTCAATTTGTTCATCAAGAAAAGGTATGTTGAGGTTGAAGAACTGGAAGGGGGAGCTCCCCTTGCAGAGGCTGCTGTGACAAAAGCCGCTGCAACACAAGCTGCCGCCGAGGTTGAGAGCCTGTAGCCGCCGGATGCATCGGTAAAATAAGGAGGCAAGTATGAAAGTAAAGGGTAATTTCCTGGCTAAGGAAGAAGTTGAAAAAATTCACGAGCTGTCTGTCAAGGTGCTGGCGGAGCAGGGCGTGGAATTTGAAGACCCCATTGCTGTCGAGCTGTTCAAAAAACAGGGTGCAAAGGTCAATGGAGCCATCGTATATATTGACGAGGCTATGCTGAAAAATGCCCTGAGCGGCGTTCCGGAAGTTTTTGAGATTCATGGCAGAAATGGCAAGAAAGTTCTTATCGGCAAGGAGCATACGGTGATTGCTCCCGTTTCCGGCCCCTTGTACGTCAGAAGAGGCGACGATCTCCACCGCAATACGGCGGAAGACTATAAGAACTTTCAAAAAATGCACCACAGCAGCAAGGTCATGGATATGCTGAATCCTAATCTGATTGAACCTTCCGATATCGAGAGAGAGGTGGTTCGCAATTATCAGATGGCTGTCTGCTTGAAATATACGGATAAACCTCTCATCGGTCTGACCACATCTCCCGAGGATACCGTCAACAGTATTGAAATGCTTCAGCGCTTTTACGGTACCAAGGAGAACGTAACGCTGGGGATCATCAGCGTTATTTCTCCATTGAAATATGACGAGACAATGCTGACTGCCGTGCGTTTGTACGCTGAGCGCCGGCAGCCGCTGATGTTTGCCTGCTGCTCCCTTCCCGGCGCTACCAGCCCCGTGAGCCTCTTTGGCACCATGGTCGTCAATAATGCTGAGATTTTGGCGGGTATCGTTTACGCTCAGCTGCTCCAGCCCGGTTTACCCGTTTTATATGGCAATACTACGGGCAGCTGCGATTTGCGTTTTGTCACTCCGGCTATCGGCGCCCCGGAGACAGCTTTGTTTATCTATGCTTCGGCGGCTTTGGCGCAGTATTACAATATCCCCTGCCGCACCGGCGGCGCCCTTTCCGACGCCAAAACCGTTGACTGGCAGGCCGGCATTGAATCCGTAATGACGATGCTGCCCTCGCTGATGTCCAGCAGCAACTTTATTCTCCATGGCTGCGGCGTTATGGACTCTTTCAATACCATCAGCTATGAAAAGTACATTCTTGACGAACAAAACATCGAAATGATCCGTAAGATTGTCAAAGGCATCAGCTTCGGTGATGTGGAAGAAGAGTACGCCAACATTGCTGAGGTTGGACCCGGAGGACAATATCTTCAGACGATGCACACGGCAATGAAGCTGTCCGAAGAACTCTATACACCGAAGTTCCTGCACAAAATGGGCTACGATTCCTGGAAAAATGCCGGGGCCAAAACGGTGACGGACCTTGCTCTTTGCGAGGTTGACCGCCGCATTGAGAGCTATGTACCTTTGGACATGTCTCCCGAACAGGAGCAGATATTACGGAGCTATATCGGCGATTTGGTTGATACCATCTAACATTTCCATTTTCAAAAGATAAGAGTGAGGTTCGATTATGAAATTTAAATTCACTTCGCCTTGCGGATATATCCCGGCTCCTGCCGTTTCTCAAGTCATAGTCAGTGGTAAGCACGCTTACCTGTCCGGTCAAATCTCATATGATCCTGCGACTGGAGAATATCCTCATGACAGCATGGCTGCACAGACAAGCCGTATTCTGGAAAACATGCAGGGGGTTTTGGAAGATTTAGGCCTATCCATGAAAGATGTTGTAAAGTGTAATGTTTTTATATCTTCTATGGAGTATTTCGCAGAGATGGATGAGGTTTATCGTCGTTTCTTTGGAGAGCAGACTCCCCCGGCCCGTCAGACGGTTACCGCAGGCCTATGGGACAATCTTGACATTGAGATCAGTGCCGAGGTGATATCCGACCAGGACATCCTGCCGAAAAACCCCGATTACATTGTGAACAGCACATCCTAAAGCAGGAATGCTACAACCCAATAAGTATTCACATCAAAATAGGGGGCTGCCGCAAATTTGCGGTAACCCCCTATTTCCAAGTACGTATTAAGATGTTTATCGTATACCTATCGGCGGAGAAGAGAGAGGGGGATGGCTGCTTGGCTCAGGAGCAGCCATCCATGCATTATTGGTCTTTCCCGCAATAGGATCGGCCACAGGGGTCCGGATAAGGATTGGCTTAGGCGGCTTTCTTAGCTGAGGAATCCTGCAGCTTGTAGAAGCGCCGGCCGGCTTTGGCAAGCAGCTCGAAGAACTCCTGAGAATCCGCCGCATCCTGCTTGGTAAACAGGCTGATGCCAAACATGCAGACGGTGGAGCCCAGCATACCGATGGCGCCGTACCAGGTGCCACCACTGTTCCAGACGAAGTAAGTCATAAGCACCAGCACGGTGCCGACGATGGAGGAAACGATGGCCGCCTGTTTCGTTGCTCTCTTCCAATAAATGCCGAAAACCAGCACCGGGAAAAGAGGCATAACGATGGCGATGGAGAACATAATCAAGGTGAAGATCAGCTCCGGCGGGTTGATAGCCAAAGCGATGGAGCCCAAGCCCAAAACGGCGATGATCACCCGGTTGACTGTGGTTTCCTTTTCCTTAGGCACATTGATTTTGAAAGTGTTCTTGATCAGGTCGGTGGAGACGATGGCAGAGGCTACGGTAAGGAAAGCGTTGGCCGTAGACAGACCCACAGCGCAGGCGCCGACGAAGAAACCGATCATCAGGAAAACGGCTAAGCTGGGACTATAGGCCACAACGAAATTATGGATCATATAAGGAATGATCAATTCGCTGTCGGAGTTGGCCAGGTTATTGACCAGGGCCAAGCCCACCAGACCGATGAACATGGTGCCTGTCCAAACAATAGCCTGCAGGATCGGCGTAAAGTAGGACAACCGCCGCTGAGCTTTCAGATTGTCGCCGAAATACCCGGAGCGGACAAAGACGTGAGGCAGCATGATGGTCCAGCCAATGGCGCAGGAGAAGGGATAGCCAAAGCGTCCGCTATAGGGTACCCAACCGCTGGGGCCAGGATAGGAGAAGAAGGTGGGGGTGTTGGCTTTGAGAGTAGCCAAAGCCGCACTCAGAGAGCCGCCGAAGCCCACGATGAGGCAGGCGATAACGATAGCCCAGAGCAGGCAGATAAAGATCAGACCTTGAATGGTGTCGGCCATGGCGGCAGATTTGACGCCGCCGATGCAGACGAAGACGGTCATGATCAGGCCCACTACGATGACGGCAGTCTGGTAATTGATGTTGCCATCGGTAGCGTACTGGGCCGCCTGGGCAATAGCCACCAAAACGGAAGAAATATAAGGGAAGGAAGCTCCCAAAAAGATAAGACCTAAAACGGTAGTCAGAGCAGGGCTCTTGAACCGTTCAAAATAGAAGTCTGCCGGCGTGGAGAAAGTACCGCCTTTAACCTGGTTGATTAACCAGACTTTATTCATGGTGAAATGAGCAATGATGGGGAACAGGGGAATGTAGCTCATTTCCGACAGCCAATAGCCTAAGCCGCCGCGATAGTAGGCGCCGGGGCCGGCGAAGAAGACCCAGGTGCTCATCAAGGAGGCAATGTAAGTCATGACCAAAACCGGCCAAGCTACGGAAGCGGTGAGCAGGCTGCCGCCCTGGCTCTGACGGCGCTCCTGGATCGTAACGTAAGAAGCTACGCTGATGAGGAAGCACATGTAACAGGCAAAAGCAATCCAAATAACGGTTGGGCTCAACATGGGCTATTCCTCCTTCTCGTCTTGGTCTCTGAGCTTGTATTCGCTATAGACCTTGGTCATGCCGGCATAGCAAAGAATCCATAAGGGCACTACGGTTAATATGCCGTGGATACCCATGCCCCGGGCGTCCAAAAGAGCGGGGACGCCGGGGAGGTTGTATAGCACATAAAACAGGGCTGTAGCAAGGAGCCAAATCATTTCTGTTTTTGTGACCTTCATATTATTACTGTCCTCCTTAAATTAAAGCCTTGTGAGCTTTGGAGTGTCAAATATGCCTCTGCGATGGTTGACTTTAGCCTTTAATTAAAGCTTTATGAGCTTTGGCCAGGGCTTCATCAATAGCCTTGATCTTGTCTTCGGTGAGATCGATTTTAACAGGCTTAGCTACCAGCTCGTTATAGCGATCCAGAGCCTGATCCAGCAAGGTTTTCTTGCCGGCCTGCTCCCATTTGGCCATGCCGTCCCGGTTAAACATCAAGGGGCGATGGGGCTCAGTGAAGTGCCGCATGGTATGATCGCTCAAGATAAAGCCGGCTTTGTCGTCGCCGTTCATAATCTCATTGTAACCCAAGGTCTCGTCGCTGATTTCCAGGCCTCTGCGGAGACGATGGGCAATGCCAAAAATCTCATTGTCAATGATCAACTGCAGGGGGCTGATGGTTTTGGCTGTTTCCAGCTGGCCGGCGCCGCCCAATACGCTGGCGTCGGACATAGCCATCATATGGATCAAGGAGGTGCGCTCGATCATGTTCTGTTCGTCGATGACCAGGCTGTCGGTACCGGTGCCGTAGGAATGAGCGCGGATATTGTAGCCCTGCTCAAAGAGCTGCATGCAAATCAGGCGGGCCATGGTGATTTCCGTATTAGACTGCAGGGTGTAGGTGGTCATCATATCCATGGAGAAGAGCAGAGTGGTGGCAATAACCGGCGTGCCGGGGTTGAGCAGCTGGATCATGATGATCATGGCCAGAACTTCGGCGCAGGCTACTAAAGCGGTACCCTGAGAAGTGACCGGTGTATTGGCGCCGGCAGTAGGCAGGGAACAAGGCTGCACAGGCAGGCCGGCTTTAGCGCAGCGGTAAATAACTTCGGCGTCCATGCGCTTGTAGGTCAAGACAGGTACGCCACAGGCGATGAAGCTGACGATGGGGCGTTTTTGCAGGTTTTCCAGGCCGCCGACGGCTGCTGCCGCGATATCGATGAGGTGCTGGACGTTTTCTGCTTCATAAGGCTGGATCCAGATGTGCTTTTTGCTGTGCTTCAGCACCTGAGCCAGAGTGGAGACGTCGATGGCTTCTACAGGCACTTCCTCGCCGGAGGTGGAGGGCAGGGTGCAGTAGTTGACGTTTTCCATAACGTTGATCAACTGAGTCCACTCGGCAACCTCATCCAAGGTGATGTAATGGGTATCATTTTTGGTATCCACATAATTCATGGCGCCGGTGTTGGTGCGCACATAGAAATCACCGGTGGGATGGGGGAACTTCAGATCATGCTCGCCGGAGGGAGAGGCCAGAGTGAATTCTGCCGGTATGGCAGCCACAGCCTTTTTGATCAGATCTTTGCTGAATTTAACATTGTGGCCGTTTACTTCCGCACCTTTGGCGGCCAGCTCGGCTACTAACTCCGGATGATCCACTTCAATACCCCGGATAGAGAGAAGATCCTCCACCCGGTTTTTCATCAGTTCCATTTCCTGATTGGTCATTACGTTATATTTGATTCTTCCTTGCATATCAGACTCCCCTTTCTAGGCTACGAAATCTTTGGCCAACCGGGCGGCTTCGGCTGCATCGGCGGCAAAGCAGTCGGCGCCGATTTTGTCTGCCCAGGCCTGATTGATGGGAGCGCCGCCCACCATGACTTTGACGGAATCGCGGATGCCGGCTTCCGTTAAGGCGGCAATAATGTTTTTCTGCTCGTACATAGTTGTGGTTAAAAGGGCGGCCAGGCCGATGACATCGGCATTATGCTCTTTTACGGCAGCTACGAATTTTTCTGCGGATACGTCGGTACCCAGGTCGATAACCTTGATGCCGGCACTGCTCATCATCAGCGCTACCAGGTTTTTGCCGATATCGTGAAGGTCGCCTTTAACGGTGCCCAGCACGGCTGTTCCTTTAGTGGTAATGCCGCCTTCCAGCATCAGAGGCTTAATTACGTCCACACCTGCGTTCATGGCTTTAGCTGCCATCAAGACATTCGGTACGAAGACCTCGTTTTTGGCGAAGCGCTCACCAATAATATTGATACCGCACATCAAGCCGTTATCCAGGATATCCTGGGCGGAAAGACCCTGATTTACTGCCTCTTGGGTCTTTTCTGTTATTTTCATAAAATTACCGGCGATCACCAGATCGCTAAGCTCCTGCAAAATGCTCATTTGTCAACCTTCCTCTCCCCTATTGTTTTGGTAGATGCCCATTACAGTGTCTTTGGCCTCCACGGCGCTATCCACGAATACGGCGTTGATTTCCCGGGCAAATTGACTGGTGACGGGGTTGCCCCCCACCAAAATTGTCACGGGCTGGTCAAAATTTGTCTGCCGGATAGCTTCCACCACTTCCTTCATGTTGGACATAGTGGTAGTTAGCATGGCCGAAATCAGCACCACCGAGGCTTCCGCCTGACGGATACCTTTGATGAACTCTTCCTTGGTCACGTCCGTGCCCAGATCCAGGACATCAAAACCGGCGCTTTCCAGCATCATTTTGACTAATTGTTTGCCAATATCGTGAATATCACCTTTAACCGTGCCGATGACGACTCTGTCCAGCCGGGTGAGCGCCCGGTCTCCCAGATAACTGGCAATCTTGTCCATACCTTTGTTGATGACCCGAGCGGACATCAGAATTTCCGGTATGTACTTTTTGCCCTGCCGGTAATCCAGCTCTACCATATCCATACCCGGTACATAACCCCGGCTGATGATTTCCACCGGATTATGGCCGGCTTCCAGCATGGTCTGGCAAAGCTCGGTAGCTTTTCCTTCGTCACCGCTTGCTACTGCCTGGGCGATTTCTTCGTATAGGCTCATGTTCCCCTCCAACTCTCTCAGCGCTATCGAGTGGCGTACAAAGCCTCTGAACCATTTGTTCCACTAGTGGTCCTGATGGCATTATCGCTTATTGTCCGATAAAAAACTAAAATAAATTCCACGAATATTTGTAAATATTAGCACAGCAAATTTTTTGTCAAAAAGCTTTTTGTAAAAAACCATGTTATTAGCGGAGGACGACTATACTGCAATTTTATTATAATATATAATAGCCTTCAATAGGATCCAGCAAAGGGATAGGAGGCGGATAATTATGCTGACTAATTTTTTTTCGTTGAAGCAATTGGAGAATATGGCTAAATCCTACACCGATTGTACAGGCGTTCCGGTTACTGTTTTTGACGAGGAAATGGCTATTGTAGCGGAAGCCGGCCGGGAAAGAAAAGTGTGCAAATTCACCGAGATCTATAACAAAGCCGGCGCTTGTGTCAAAGTGTTGAAATTTTCCGGTGAAATGGCTCTGAATTTGGGCGAACCGTATATTTATTCTTGTCCGGCAGGTTTTTTGCACATCTGCGTGGCCTTGATCAACGACAAGAAATTTCAGGGCTGCTTTATTGCCGGCCCCATATCGATGAGCACCATCAGTGAAAAAAATATCAGCACCATCATAGAATTGAATGGCAATATTGCCAATATGCAGGATTTTCTGCCAAAGCTAACTTTGTTTATAAAGGATATGCCTATATACGCTCCCTCCAGGATATCCAGTTTATCTCAATTGTTGTTTAATACCGTACTGAGCCTATACAGCAATAAAGAAGATTATTTATACATGAGTACGAAATATAATACATATAGTCAGATTTCCGAGGATATTAAAAATTATAAGGAAGAACAGCGGCTTTCCGCGGAAAAAATCGCTCAAAATGCAGCGGAGGATATGGTCCGGGAGTTGCAGAAGCGGATTCGGGCCAGAGACCGTCAGGGGGCCTATCATTTAGCGAATATGATCCTGGAGGATATCCGGCTGTCGGAAGCCGGCAATTTTGAGGTCATGAAGCTGCGGCTTTTTGAGCTTTATATGATGTTATCCCGGGCCGGAGTGGAAAGCGGCGCCTCAATCCAAAAGGTTTTCGGCATCAATTTTGATCTGGTGGCTTCCTTAAGCAATATTCTGACGGTGCCCCAATTGCAGGAATGGGCCCAAAAGGTGGTAGACCATTTTATTGACAATGTATTTTCCAGCATCTATTCCGGCCGATCCCTGATTATTGCTAACGCTATCCGCCATATTAATACCAACTATATGACGAAAATCAATCTGAAGAATTTGGCGGAATTACTCCATGTCAATGAGTCTTATCTTTCCAAGCTGTTTAAACAGGAGATGGGCCAGAATTTTACGGATTATTTAAATGAAATCCGCATCAATAAAAGCCTTTCTCTGATTCGGGATACGGACAACAATTTGTTGGATATCGCCTTGGCCGTAGGTTTTGAGGACCAGAGTTATTATACTAAAGTTTTTCGCAAAGTGATGAACCAAACGCCTAAGCAATACCGCAACCTGAGGATCAGTGCATAGCGGAATATTACAAAAAGTAACAATGATTTTGTAAACTCGAGAGGCGATTTCATTATATAATGAAATAATGAGGAGGGATAGGCATGACCTTGATCAAATTGGAAACCAGTTGTCCGGTAGATCAGGATGTTGTATTTCGCCGACTTAGTATTACCGGCGATTCTTTTGCCTGCCAGTCTTCTCGGGCTGCCCTGACGTCGCTGCTTGCCAAAAGTGCGGAACTGGTGGAGAGCAGTTGCTATTATTGTCTGGTATCTAACGTGTACGAATTGCCGGAACCGGAGCTGGCCCAATGTGAGAAGCTGGTGCTCTGTTTTGCTACTTTGGGGCCCGGAATATCGGAGGCCATCGGTCTTTATTTTGAAAGCAAGGATTATCTGGAAGGCTATCTGCTGGATCATTTGGGCAATGAAATGCTTTTCAGTGCCAGTGAAGAAATGAACCGGATCATTGAAGCCGAGGTGGGAAAGCAGGGCTACAATCTGACCATCCCCTTTTCCCCCGGCGAGGGTCTTCTGAACTTGGAATACCAGGGGCTGTTTTTGGAGGAAATGAAAAGGCAGGGGGAGATACCTGTCAGGATAAACGATCATTATATGCTGAATCCGGAGAAAAGTATCCTATATGTATTCGGGGCTGATCCCAATATCCCTCACTGCGATATCCGGCACGACTGCAGCCGCTGTACAAGAGAAAAATGCTATTTTAGAGCGAAGTAATAAGTAATGTTGAGGCGGGTCTATCCCCGCCTTGTTATAATAAAGGAACATCTGCGCCCCAAGTACCTAAGGAACATCTGCGCCCCAAGTACCGAAGGATAGCAGATTGTGTCCGAAGGACAGCGGATTGTGTCCGCAGGACAGTTGGAAAGGAGTGCCTAAGGTGGAGAATAATAGAGAATACGCCGTGGAATTTCCTCTTCAGGGCAAGACTATACATGCACCCCATGGTGTTACCCTGGCCCAGGCTGCCGCGTTAGCGGGATTTCCCTTGAATCTGGTTTGCGGCGGCAAGGGAACTTGCGGCAAA
This sequence comes from Clostridia bacterium, assembly GCA_018434325.1. GTDB lineage: Bacteria > Bacillota > Peptococcia > DRI-13 > UBA5745 > WRMS01. Next base: position 53,771 of record JAHDPO010000022.1, read on the forward strand.
TGCCTGGTCACTGTAGAACGGCAGGGGATCAAGAGCCGGGTACTGGCCTGCCGGGCTTTGCTGGAGGAACCGGTAAGCTTGCTTTTGCAGAAAGAGGATTACGTTCATCAGGCCAATATTCTCACCGGCGGCTTTGCCGGCAGAGCAATAGAGACTCGTCCTGCTGTGACGAAGACATACCTGCCTTTTAAAGAGATGGCCCCCGATTATTGCGGCGGCTTCACCTCCTGGACAGATCCTTACCTATTAAAGAAGCTGGGGGAAATCTTCCGGCAGGGAGCAGAGGAGCAGGGAATAACTCTGGTAAAGCGGCAGGAGCAGGTTATTGATATCCAGGCCGGCGATACCAGCGCTCTGCTGTATGGAGCGGCCTGCGATATCGGCACCACCAGTGTGGCGTTATTTATTTATGATTTAAATAGCGGCAATTTACTGCTGACCCTTTCCGGGCTAAACGGTCAAATCAGCCACGGCGCCGATGTAATCAGCCGGATTGCTTTTGCTTCCGGCGAGGAAGCCGGCACAAAAACCTTGCAGGATCTTATTGGCAAAACCATAAATGATTTACTGGCAGAAGCGGCTGTTTCCCTGCCGGGATTGCAAGAAAATCTTTACTCTTTCGTGGCCGGCGGCAATACGCCGATGCAGCATTTCTTTTTTGGCTGCTACCCGGGGAATTTAGGACATAGCCCCTTTGCCAGCCTTTCGTTAAAGGTACAGGAATCCACGGGCGCCGATTGCGGCCTGGCACTGCCGCCGCGCTGCCCGGTTACTTTCCTGCCGCTGATCGGGGGCTTTGTAGGCAGCGATATAACGGCTGTGCTGCTGACTGTCCGTGAGGATGAGAAGCTGCGGTTGATTATCGACCTGGGTACAAATGGCGAAATCGTTTTGGGGACGAAGGACCGCTATCTGGCGGCTTCCACTGCCTGCGGGCCGGCCCTTGAGGGCGCCAGCCTCAATTGCGGTATGCGGGGATCCAAAGGAGCCGTCGAAAGAGTCAGCGTCGACGCCGCCGGCCCCGAGGTCTTAGCTTGCCAGGTCATCGGCGGCGGCGAGGCGGTGGGTATCTGCGGCTCAGGCATTGTGGATGCGGTGGCGGTTATGCTGCGCCATGGGCTGATGGACGAGACCGGCCGGATCCTTAGCCGCCAGGAATACATGGAGCTCCACGGCGGTTCCGTTTTGGCTTCGTTGCTGGCCTCTTGCCTGGCGCCTCATGGAGATCTGCCGGCTTTTTATCTCACATCCCGGGTTTTTGTTGACCAAAAGGATATCCGGCAGATTCAGCTGGCGAAAAGCGCCATCTGTGCCGGCTGCCTGGCTTTAGCCGCCAATTGGGGCTTAAAGCTGGAGGAGCTGGACGAATTGATTCTGGCGGGAGCTTTCGGCAATTATATTGATAAGGACAGCGCTTTAGCCATTGGCCTGCTGCCTGCCGTAGATCCGGCTAAAATCATTTCCATCGGCAACGGAGCCGGTCTAGGCACGGGGATGTATTTGTTGGATCAAAACCTGGAGGCCACGGCCCGGCAGCTGATTGCCAATACCCGTCACTGTGAGCTGGCCTGCGACGCCGTCTTCATGGAGGAATACATTTGCCAAATGGATTTTGTGAAATAAAAAGAGGGAGGCAATACCGTTGACGGATATTATCTTGCTGACCGGCTTTTTAGGGGCCGGCAAAACCACTTTGCTGAATCGTTTATTGACAGGCGAAATAGACCCGGGAAAAACCATTGGCGTTATTGTCAATGAGTTTAGCCAAACCGGCGTGGACGGTCAAATTATCCAGGCTCCCTCAGGCACGGACCTCGTCGAATTGAACAACGGTTCGATTTTTTGCGCATGCATTAAAGATCATTTTGTGGATGCTTTAATTGATCTGGCCGGACGCAAACTGGATCTGCTGTTTATTGAGGCCTCGGGTTTGGCGGATCCCGCTAATTTCACTTCCATATTGGACGGCATCAAAAAGCAGACAAAGGACGTTTACCGTTATTTGGGAGGGGTTTGCCTGGTTGACGCCCTTTATTTCCCGAAATTTTTCTCCCTTTTGCCGGCTTTAAAAAGACAATTGCTTTATAGCAAAGTAGTGCTGATCAATAAGGCCGACCTGGCAGAACCGGGTCAAATAGCCCAATGCCTCAATTTAATCCGGGAAACCAATCCGGCGGCGGCAATCTACGAAACCACCTATGGACAGGTTTCTTTCACTCAGTTATATCAGGGGCTTTTGCCGGAAGAAGCCCCGGCAGATGCGGAGGAGGGCCTGGCGGCAGCCGGCCGGCCGGCCGTTGACAGCACCAATACGCCGGAAACCCGGCCCAAGACCTTGACCATTCACCCGGCCAAAGCTATCGGTTTGCCGCAGCTGCAAGCTCTGCTGGCCGGCCTGTCGCCTCATACCTACCGGATAAAGGGGTTTATTATGACCACGGAAGGACCTTGCTTTGTCAGCTGCGTGGGAGAAGAGGTGGATATCCAGCCGGTGGAGAAGATGGGAGCCGCCGCGGCCCTGGTGGTTATCGCTTCTGTGGGTATTAAAATTATTTCTCTGGCCACGGCAGAGGCTCGCAAATACTGGGGCGATGATGTTCAGATTAAAGTGGATTAAGTAGATTAATGGAATTTAATGGCTGATTACCTAGATTAGTAGTCGGGATTATACAAAATGAAGCGGTTTTTATTCTAGAATAAAGGCCGTTTTTTTTTTATGATAAGAGCAATCAAATGAATCGGAGGATGATTTATGGGTAAAGAATTAATTTTTGAGACCTTGCGCCATCAGAAAACCCCTTCCGTACCCTGGGTGCCCTTTGCAGGTGTACATGCTGGCAAATTAAAAGGCTATACGGCAGAAGAAGTACTCACCGATGGTGATAAACTTTTTGAATCTTTGATGGAAGTAAAAAAACTTTATGCTCCGGACGGTCTGCCTATCGTATTCGATCTTCAGCTGGAAGCGGAGATTTTGGGCTGCGAGCTGCTGTGGGCCAAGTCTAATCCTCCTTCAGTCAAAACCCATCCCCTGGCCGGCAGCGAATACAAGATTCCCTGCAAATGCGAAATCCCCAAAAAAGATTCCGGCCGCATTCCCATGGTTTTGGATGTGACGAAGCGGATCAAAGAAGCCATCGGCGATACTACCGCTATCTACGGCTTGATTTGCGGACCCTTCACATTAGCCTCCCACCTGCGGGGCAGCGATATCTTCATGGACATGATCATGAACGAGCAGTACGTCAAAGATCTGGTGGAATTCTGCGGCGAGGTCTGCATGGCTATGACAGATTTTTACGCCGAAGCCGGTGTGGACGTTATTGCTTTGGTGGATCCCCTGGTCAGCCAGATTTCTCCCGATCACTTTGAAGCTATGCTGAATCCTACTTTCACCGCCTGCTTCGACTATATCCGCAGCAAAGGCCTGTTCTCCTCTTTCTTTGTCTGCGGCAACGCCAGTCTCCAGCTGGAAGTGATGTGCCATACGAAGCCCGACGGCATTTCCGTGGACGAAAACGTCAGCCTGCCCACGGCCAAAGCCATTACCGACAAATACGGCATCACCCTTGCCGGCAATATTCCTTTGACTACGGTAATGCTCCACGGCAACCAGCAGGACAACATGAAATGCGTAGTGGAGCTGCTGGACAGCATCGACCACTTCAACTTTATCCTCAGCCCCGGCTGCGACATGCCTTACGATGTGCCCATTGAGAATACAGTGGCAGCCATGCAGGCCGTGAAAAACACCGATGTAGTCCGGGATATGGTAGCCGGTTATGAAGCCGTCGATGACAGCGCCGATGTGGAGCTGCCGGACTATGCCAATCTGGCAAAGCCTTTGATTGAAGTATGTACTCTGGATTCCGAAAGCTGTGCAGCCTGCACCTACATGTGGCTCAGCGTCAAGGATACCAAGGAGCAGGTCTTTGGCGACAAGATTGATATCGTGGAGTACAAATACACCACTAAAGACGGTATTGCCCGTATCCGCAAGAAGGGCCTGACCAATCTGCCTACTTTATGCATCAATGGCGAAGTCAAATGGGTATCGATCATTCCCAGCCGGGATGAATTGGTGGCAGAGATCAATAAATTGCTGTAGTCTTAAAATGGCAAAGAAATCTTTCAAATCTTGTGTTAAATTTTACGTCGATTTAAGCGTTTTTTGAAGTTTTATGCCTTGACAGCAAGCCGAATACCTTTTATAATAATCGTTGTCGTCGGGGCGTAGCTCAGTTTGGCTAGAGCGCCATCTTGGGGTGGTGGAGGCCGCAAGTTCAAGTCTTGTCGCTCCGACTCTTTTTCAGACGATTGACCGGTTGCCTTTAGGCAGCCGGTTTTTTTGTGGTGCGCCCGGCAGTGTGTCCAAAAGCGTGGGACGGCGGAGCTTGGCTCTGCTCGTCCTTTTTAGATGAATTTAGCGAGAAAAAATGTTACAATATACCGGTGGGGGTTGCTGAACTTATAGAGCGGAGTTAGCCAGGAGGGAAGGGCCAAGCGAAATTGAAATTGGTCATACTTGCAACTAATTACTAGATAGGAACGGAGCATAGGTTATGGAGCAGATTGACACTATCATCGATGAGTTGAAGCGTCAGAATGACCGTCTGGCTATCATCAACCAAATCCCCAAAAGCATCAATGTAGAAACTTCTTACGAGGAGATTATCGAACTGGTGGCGGAGCCGCTGCACAGTGTGATTCCTTATGACCTTTTAAGTTTTTGCCTCATTGAAAGTGACCAGTTGATTATACGGTCCGGGGTTCCGAAAAACGAAAAAATCTTGGGGCAAGGCTGGATCTTGGATAAATATAATTCTGCTCCCTGGAAAGCGATTAGGGAAAAGCGTTGCTTCCTCAGGCAAGATATCTGGAATGATCCCCATAGGTACCAGGAAGATGACCTTTTGCGGTCCCTGGGTATCCGGTCGGCAATTATGAGCCCTTTATTGATTAAGAACGAGGTCATCGGTGCCCTTAATTTTGGTAGTCAAAATGCCTATGCTTATTCAGAAAACGATTTTGTTTTTGTCCAGCAGCTGGCGGACCAATTGGCGGTGGGCATCCATAATTCCCGTCTTTTCCATGAGGTTTCTAAAGTTAAAGCCGAGTGGGAGCTGACTTTTCAGGCAGTACCTGACCGCTTGTTTATGATGGATGCGAAGCATAGGGTTTTGCGGCATAACAAATATGATATCCGGGAGCCGGAAAAGGGGCTGCTTACCTGCAGTGAGCTTTTTGGCTGCTGCGGTGCCCATCCGGAGAACTGTCCCTCTACCCGAGCTTTTGAAACGGGTATGCCTTCGAGCCGGGAAGTGATGGACCCCCATTCTCATCGTATCTATGATGTTAAGGCTTATCCCGTTCCGGATGAATCCGGACGGGTCAATTACGTTCTGTTGTATGTTCAAGATATTACTGGGCGGCTTGCCATGGAGCGGCAGCTGTATCAATCGGCCAAGCTGGCAGCCATCGGTGAGATGGCCGCGGGGGTGGCTCACGAGCTTAACAGCCCTTTGACAGCCATCATCGGCAATTCTGAGTTACTGCTGCGAAAAACCATGGATTACGAGGTTTGTGAAAACCTGCTTAAGTCTATTAAGACCTGCGGTCAGCGCAGCAAGCGCATTATCCAAAACTTGCTGACCTTCTCCCGGCAGGACAGCTGTGCCTTTGAACCAATCCAAATCAATGAGGTGGTACGAACTAGCCTTTCTTTGGTATCCTATCAGGTTTCCAAGAAGAATATCCGAATTATTGAGCAGCCGGGAAAGGGTATTCCCATGCTGATGGGAAACAAGCAGCAGTTAGAGCAGGTAATTATCAATCTGATTCTCAATGCCAGTGATGCCCTTGAGGGTGTGCCGGAGGCTACAATTACCATTGCAACAGCCCTGATTGAGGATGGGCGCAGTGGTCAGCCGGCAGTTGCGGTCAAGGTGGCGGACAATGGTTGCGGTATTCCATCTGCCATAATTGATAACATCTTTAATCCGTTTTTTACCACTAAAGAAAAAAGCCAGGGTACCGGCTTGGGGCTCTCGGTGAGTCTGGGGATTGCTCAAACCCATGGAGGGTGTATTCAGGTGGAAAGCAGCGGTGAAAAGGGTAGTCTCTTTACATTGATTGTCCCTCTGGGTCTGTAGACCCCATCTAATCCGATGAAGGAAGGAGGCCTTATGTCAACACATCGTGTATTGGTTATTGATGACGAGATTGAAGTCGGCATGTTTTTCAAACATTATTTTCGTGAAATCCACGGTATTACGGTGGCCCTGGGAACTTCCGGCAAGGAAGCACGCCAGTTATTTGCATCCAGTAACTTTGATTTGGCTTTAATTGACCTGAGACTTTCCGACATAGACGGTATTACCCTTATGCGGGAGATTAAGCAGCGGCTGCCCCAATGTGAAGTCATTATTATGACCGGTTATAGTACCATACGCTCGGCGGTGGATGCCATGCGCTATGGTGCCTTCGACTATGTGGACAAGCCTTTCGAAGATCTGAAGGGACTTGACCATATTCTGGATCGGGCTTTTTCCTATATCCAAAGCAAAAAGGGGTTTGTTCGCAGTGAATTGGAAGCTTTGCAGACCAGCTATGGGATCGTGATGAACGAGGATAGCCCACTGAAAGAAATCTTGGACTTGGCCCGTAAAATAGCCGATAAGAAAATCACAGTGCTTTTGGAGGGAGAGACGGGCACCGGCAAGGAGGTCATGGCTCGTTACATTCATGCTTGCAGCCACCGCAGCGGCCGGCCCTTTATCGCTATTAATTGCGGCGCTTTAAGTGAAACCCTTTTGGAAAGTGAGCTGTTTGGCCATGAAAAAGGATCTTTTACCGGCGCTACCACTCGGCGCAGAGGTGTATTTGAAATTGCTAACAGCGGAACGCTCTTATTAGACGAGATTGGTGATGCCTCACCGGCTATTCAGTTGAAGCTATTGCGGGTCCTGGAAAGCGGCGAGTTTTATCGAGTGGGTAGTGAATCCGTCCTGAAGACAGATGTGCGGATAATTGCTGCCACCAACCGTAATCTACGGGAAGCCGTTGAGGACAAGCTTTTCCGCGAGGATCTGCTTTACAGGCTGGATGTGGTTAGTCTGAAATTGCTGCCCCTGCGCGAGAGGCCTATGGATATCTTGCCTCTTTGCCGATATTATGTGAATCAGAACCTGAACGATAAGACCAAGGAAGCCGTTTTTAGTAAGGAGGCCATGGCCTTTTTGCAGTCTTATGACTGGCCGGGAAATATACGGGAGCTTTCTAATGTGGTAGCGCGGGCTGTTTTGATGCGGGAAGGTAATGAGATGGGTATCGGATGTTTGCCGGAGCGTATTGTAGGGGAACTGTCTGAGCAGCCGGCGGCGGGTAGCAACAAAGATATTGATTTGGAATCCTCTATAGCAGAATGGAGCCAGAGTCTTATGGGAAAATTGCGCCGTATCCCGGGCGTCAATTTGCCTGAACTAATCCGAATTTTGGAGGATCAGACCTGTAAAATCTCTCAGGTTTTAATTGAAGATGCACTGGCAGCCAGCGATAATGATCCAAATAAAGCAGCTGAGAATTTGCAGATTAAGCCGCGGGCCTTGCGATATTTGAAGAATGAAAAAGGGCGGACTGATTAAAAATAAACATCATATGACCAATTATATTACTAATAATATGGCTAACCAGCGGCAGTCGGATCTTCGGCTGCCGCCGCATTTTTGGCCTTTGCGCCGAAATTTTGGCGTAGAAACCGAAAACACGGCATAAAGACCGTGCAAGGCATAAGGGGGCTTGCAGGAAAAAACCAGTGCTGTCAAGGAAATAAGGCCATAAGCTGTCGCAATGGGGTTTGGCATGGGATTTGCTTTTTAAAGGGATTGATTGAACACAATCAGCAAAATTGATAAATATAGGGGGTTATTATTGTGTTCCAAGGGTATTATCTGCCCCAATCGGTCAAGGAAGCTCTAGATATCCTAGCCAATCATAAGGGCCAAGCCTCCATCATTGGGGGAGGAACGGATATCGTCCTAGACATTCAGGAGGGCAAAAAGAAATGCGCTGCCTTTATTGATGTCAGCCAAATTCCCGAGTTGCAAGCCATTGAGGAGGTTGATGGTTATCTCCGTTTGGGTGCAGCCGTAACTCACGCCCAGGCAAATCGCTCGGCTCTTGTTCAGAAGACGGCACCGATTCTGGCAGAAGCTTGTAGTAAGGTCGGATCCTTACAAATTCGCAATATTGCTACTTTAGTTGGCAATGTGGTTAATGGACAGCCTGCCGCCGATGCTGCAGTTGCCCTAGCAGCCCTAGGCGCAAAAGCCCTGATAGAAGATGGTAAGGGCCAGAGAGAGGCTATGGTAGAGGAACTTTATGCCGATGTTGGCAAAAGCCTGATTGACCCTACCAAGGAAATTGTGACTGCACTTTTGGTGCCGGTTCAGAAAAAAGGGCAGGGTTCTGCCTTTATCCGCCTGGATCAGCGTAAAGCGCTGGCTTTGCCCATGTTGAATGTAGCTGTCGTAGTCCAATTGGATGAAAAGGGTGAATGCTTCGAATGGGTCAGGATTATTATGGCGCCGGTAGGACCCGGTCCTGTCCGCAGCTTAAAAGGAGAAGGACTCCTTGCCGGAGCAGCAACGAGTCGTGAGGCCATATTTCAGGCAGCCAATGCCGCAGTGACCGAGGCCAATCCCCGTTCCAGCGCATTGAGAGGATCCCGGGAATACCGTCTTGACGTCTTGCCTATTTTGGTGAAACGGGCTCTGGAAGTGGCGGTCACCCGGGCCAAAAAAACTGATGGAAGGGAAGGATAAGCAAAATGAATCTGACAACATTGCAGTTTGTGTTAAATGGAGAAGAAACCGCAATCGTGGTTGATACCTCTGATATGTTGGTGGATGTCCTTCGTGAGCGGATGTTACTGACCGGAACCAAAAAAGGCTGCGGTAAAGGCGAGTGTGGGGCTTGTACCGTGATTATGAACGGCGCAGCAGTTAATTCCTGTATGATTCCGGCCCTGAAGGCCATGGGTTCTGTGGTGGAGACCATCGAGGGCATCGGCACTTTGGAAAAGCTCCATCCTCTCCAGGAAAGCTTTATGGATGAAGGAGCTATCCAGTGCGGCTTCTGCACGCCGGGAATGATTATGTCTGCCAAAGCCTTGCTGGATTCGCAACCTCATCCTGACGGTAAACAGATTAGAGAAGCCATTGCCGGCAACATCTGCCGCTGTACCGGGTATGTGAAGATTAAGAAAGCCATACTGAGCGCCAGCGAGAAGTTGAAGGGATAAGGAGGTAAGAAAATGAAAACCTTGAATATCGTAGGAAAAAGCCTTCGGCGGGCTGATGCGCTGGAAAAAGCGACTGGCACGGCTACGTTCTCCACGGATTTAAATTTGCCTGGTATGCTGTATGCCAAAACCTTACGCAGTCCCCATGCCCATGCTCGCATCATCGAGATCGATACCACCGAGGCGGAGAAATTGCTCGGCGTTAAAGCGGTAGCCACTTGGAAAAATACACCGCGTCTCCTTTTTAATACATCAGCTACCATGACTTTTACTCTTCCTAATCAGGAGCCGGTCCTGGATCAGTATATTTTTGATAATGTAGTCCGCTATGTGGGGGATGAGGTGGCAGCCGTGGCAGCCATCAGTGAACGAGTTGCCGAAGCAGCCCTTAAACTGATCAAGGTGGAATATGAACTTCTGCCGGCGGTCTTTGATCCCTTGGAAGCTATGGAGGAATCCGCGCCGGATATCCATCCCTGCCATGCCGGCAAGAACATTCCCGGGGAGATTATTAAAATTCCCATGGGTGATGTTGAAAAGGGCTTTGCCGAGTCAGATATTATTTACGAAAACCGTTTTACCCTGCCTATACAAAAGCATGTCCAGCTTGAAACCCAGGCAGCGGTGGCTCAAGTTAGCCCTGATGGCAACATCACCGTTTGGTCGACGACCCAGACCCCTCACCCCAGCAGAATTATTCTTGCCGCAGCCTTTGGTGTATCCCAAAGCAAGGTACGGGTCTTAAATCCTCCTTATATAGGGGGCGGTTTTGGTGTACGTATTGGCCTATCGGCCAAGGCGGAGCCAATTGCCGTTACTTTGGCTAAATTGACAGGCAAACCGGTGAAGGTTGTTTACAGTCGGGAGGAGGACTTTATCGCCTCGGATACCCGCCATGCCGGTTATGTCTGGGTTAAATTAGGTGCGAAAAGAGACGGTACATTTCAGGCCATAGAACTTAAAGGGGTCCTAAATGGCGGCGCTTATTGCAGCTTCAGCTGCGAGACCCCCGGGGTTATGGGGGCCATGGGATTGAGTGTCTATCGCATCCCTAATGTGAGTTATTACGGCCATAGTGTCTATACAAATATTACACCGGCCGGGGCCATGCGCGGCTTTGGCAATCCTCAAGGTATGTTTGCCATTGAGCAGGCAGTGGATGAAATTGCCGCTCAGTTGGGGCTAGATCCCCTTGAGCTACGCAAGCAAAATATCATAAGGGTGGGAGATCCCTGGATTTTGCCCTATTCTTGCAGGTCCACCGGCCTAGAAGAGTGCATAAGCAAAGCGGCAGAGGAGTTGAACTGGCAGCGGCGGGGTACCATGAATGAACCGGGCAGCAAGATTTTGCGGGGTATCGGCATTGGGGTTGGTACCCATGTAAGCAATTCATGGCCTTTCTGTGTAGACTACGATAACGCCTATATTACCGTACTTCAGGACGGATCTATAATGGTAGCCACCGGAGTACCGGAAATGGGGACTGGGACCATTACCACTTTACCCCAGCTGGCGGCGGAAACCATCGGAATACCTTTAGACCAGGTAGGCATTACCTTTGGAGACACATTGACAACACCCTTTGACATCGGTAGTCACGCCAGCCGAACCTTATATGCTGCCGGTACAGCGGTGGTGGCGGCAGCTAATGATGTGCGGCGCCAAATCCTGGAATATGCAGGGGATTTGCTGAAAACTGCGCCGGAACACCTGGAGTTCGCCAATGGACTGATTAAGAAACAGGGTCTGCGTGATAGTGAATGTGTTGGCAGCGGTGTTTGCCAGCTGAATGAGGTGCAGAATTTTATCACCATGAAGGATTTGGCTTATCATGCCCATTTGCGGAACAAGCAGTTCATCGGTATCGGCCGTACCACTCCCCCTAATGCTCCCCCTTGGCATGCTCATGTGACCGAAGTAGAGGTAGATACCGAAACCGGGATGGTGACTGTGATTAAGGTAGCTGCTGCCCATGATGTTGGCAAGGCTATTAATCCGCTAATAGTAGAAGGACAAATCGAAGGCGGTGTTCTGATGGGGGTGGGTTATTCCATCAGCGAAGAGATTAAACGGGATGCCAAGGGTAAGCCACTGCATACCAGCATACACAAATATCTTCTGCCAACGGCTGCTGATGCGCCGGAAATCAAAGCTATCATCGTTGAGACCAATGACCCTACGGGTCCTTTCGGTGCCAAAGGTGTTGGGGAGTGCGGGATGGTACCGACGCCGGCGGCCATTGCCAACGCTGTCTATGATGCCACCGGCATACGCTTCACTGAGCTGCCGTTGACACCGGAGCGTGTTTTGAAGAAGCTTCAGGAAAAAAATAAAAATATAATTTGATCGTGGTAAACCTGCAAGATCGCCGCTACTACTTCATCTTCATCGTATAAGTCGCAGTAAAAGAAGCCTTCCCACCCTGATTTTTCAGGATGGGAAGGCTTTTACCGTGCGCCCGGCATGGGCCTGGCGAACAGAAACCATGGCTATTGTTCCGGTCCTTTAAATAAGCGGAAGAATCTCTCCTCCAGAGTCTTTCTGCGAAGGGCTGTTTCTTCGGGCAGCAGCGTAATGGAGCCCTCCTGCCAAAGAAAAAGGTCCCCTTCCCGAGCCTCAGGAGGAAAAAGGGCTTTGGCCAGCAGCAGGCTTTCGCCCGCCGGGGTTTGGCAGACAGCCTGGCCGCCTTCAAAGCGGTCGATAATCAACTGCATCTTTAATCTCCTTTCTCCGTTTGCCAGGTAAGCCGACCGTCATGGCTGGTGGCGAGAATGGCGCCCTGCTTGTCGGTACGGTAAAGCTGTATATGACGCTGTTCCAAAGCGGCCAGAACCTCCCGGTGCGGGTGGCCATAGCTGTTGCCGGCGCCGCAGGAGGCTACGGCAAAAGAGGGCCTGAGAGCCTCCAGAAAGGCTTCTGAAGAGGATGTGCTGCTGCCGTGATGGCTAAGCTTCAAAACGTCGGTTTGCAGCCCCTGGGGATAGGCAGCCAGGAGATCGGCCTCGGCAGCAGACTCCATATCGCCGCCGAAGAAAAAGCGATGATCGCCATTGGATAAGATTAAGGCTATGCTCCAGTTATTGAGATCCTCATCATAATCTTTCAGCGGACCCAGGATAGTAAACTCCGCTTGACCCAAGGCATAAGACTTTCCTGGCTCGGGAAAGGTGATGGACAGCTGCCGGGCTTCCAGGGCGTCGATGACGTCTTCAAAAGATTTGCTGGTATGGGCCTTGGGAGGCATCAGAACAGTATCGATGGCAAAGTTGTTGATGATATCGTCCAGGCCGCCGATATGATCTTCGTGGGGATGGCTGCCGATGACGTAATCCAGCTGCTTGACCTGCTGTTCCGTTAAATAGCGGATCAGGTCCTGGCCATCGTCGTTGTTGCCGGCGTCGATCAGCATGCAGTGGTCGCCCGACCGGATGAATATGCTGTCGGCCTGGCCTACGTCGATAAAATGGACGGTTAAAGCCTCCTGGCCGGCAAAGCCGTTTTCTTGATTAAGGCCGGCAGCATCGCTGCCAAGGCCACTGTCACCGCCCAGCTTTTCTGTCCAGGAAATTGCCGGCTGAAAAAAGGCCAGGGGACTGGCGCCGGCGGGCGGATTGCCGAATATAGTCAATAAGATGACGAAGAGCAGGGCTGCCGAAAAGATATAAGAAGCAAAACTTGCCGGCTTATGTTTGGGTTTGCGAGGGGGCATGAGATTCTCCTTATGGATTCTGCGTTAATCAAATGAATAAATCGTTGAATGAATAAATGAAAAAAGGCGGATCCACTTTGGCAGGTGAATCCACCTTCTGAATAGGCTGATGCCTTAGCTGGCCGGATAGGAGACCGAATCCAATACCTGGCCAGTGGAGGCGTCCACGGTGCTGAAGGTATAAGCCGGAGTCTTGCCTGCATTGATTTGGTACTGTTCGATGGTAGATTCCAGGATCATAGGAACGATATTGGCCGGAATATCCTTGTAGAGCTCAGGATCTACCGTAATCTTGATATTAGCCAGCTCTTCATCGTAGGTGATTTCCTTGACGTAAGGATGGTCGCTGTAAATCTGGCTTAATTGCTCATCCAGGTTGCTTTTGATAGCAGCCAGCATTTGGTTGTGCTTAGTCGTGGTCATGGTAATGGTCAGGGAAGCGTCGTCATTAAAAGCCGCTTTGATAAAGCCGTTTTCCTCGGCGTAAGCATTCAAATCCTTGATTTCCACACCTTCGAAGATTGCGGCGGGAAAAGTGATCTCTACAGGGGTTTCATCGACAACGGGCTCCGTCTGGCCGGCGCCGGCGACAGGGCCGGAAGCTCCGTTGGCAGCAGGGGAAGAGCCGCAAGCGGCTAGTGCGACCAACAGGGAACCGGCGAGCAACAGGGAAAAGATTCTTTGTTTCATCGTATACGTACCTCCGTGAATATGTTTTACCTTTCTTGACGGTATTTTTATACCGGATGTTCCCTTAAAATGGTGAACAATAGGTGAACATTCAGTTTTCATATAAGGCAGCTATATCATGTATTCTGCGCTTCATTTCTGTACGGATATGCAACGGCTCCAAACACTCGCATTTATCCCCAAAACTGAAAAGAATATTGTAATAGTATTCGTTCTCTATGAAAGGAAAATCAACAATGTAATGCTCATTGCCGTCTGGTGAAAAGTATTCATAAGTGCAATAATCAAGCACCCTATCCATCAGAGATTTATGAATACGGATTTGGATTTTTGTTTGCATGGTTTCCAAAATTTCCGCAAAGTCTAAAATCGGTTTTTGATAATCTCGTGGTGTAAAAGTTTCCTCTTTTATTTGCAGGTTTGATAGGCGAGAGAATTTGAATAGCCGAAAATCGTTTCTTTTATGGCAATACCCTTGCCAATACCAATGGCCGCTTTTTAATACAAGCTGATAGGGTTCGGCTGTTCGTGCGGTCTTATTTCCGTAGCGGTCTGCATATTCAAACGAAAGCAGCTTGCTTTCCTGCAAAGCTGTTTTGATCATTTCTAAATATGGTTGTATGTTCCTGTTGCCAATCCAGGGACTTAAATCTATATATATTTGATTTGCTTTTAATTCGATGTCTTTCGCTCTGTCGGCGGGGATAAAACTCTTGACTTTCGCAAGGGCGTTTACCAGTTCATCACCTCGTATCATGCTGGAAAGACTGGAAAGACCCATTAAGAGAGCGGAAAGGTCGGCAGTCGAAAAAACCTTTCGATCAATTTTGTATTTCGGCATGATTTCAAAGCCGCCGCCCACACCCGATGTTGAGCGAACAGGAATACCCGCCATGTTGATTGTGTCTATGTCGCGGTAGATTGTGCGGGGTGAAACTTCAAACATATCGGCTAACTCCTGTGCGCCTATACGCTTTTTATCAAGGAGTATCATAATAATGCTGATAAGCCTGTCAAGTTTCATTTGATAGCCGCCTTACAAAATTTCTTTTTTTCATTATAGATTGTTGCCATAATGCTGTCAACAATTGCAAGATATAATAGAAAAGCAAGAAAATCAATCTGCCTATCATAATGAGAATGGAGGGAATTTATGCTTACAATCTATGTTTACGTTCTTGATACTTTAGCGGACTGGGAGCTGGGCTATGTTATTTCGGAATTGAATTCCGGCCGATTTTTCAAAAGTGGCGGGCAGCGTGTATCGCTCAAAACGGTTAGTTATTCTAAAGAGCCAATCAATACAATGGGTGGGCTGACAATAGTGCCTAACTGCTTAATTGATGATATTGCTGTGAGTGAAACAAGCACGTTGCTATTACCGGGCGCAGATACATGGAACGACCCCAAGCATGGCGCTATCATCGAAAAAGCAAGCGAATTGCTCTCTTTAGGCGCTACGGTGTGTGCAATCTGTGGGGCTACCGTTGCGCTTGCCAATTTTGGGCTATTGGATAAGCGGCCCCATACCAGTAATGGACCGGGATTTCTTGAAATGGTTTCCTCCGATTATAAAGGGCAAAGTTTTTATATAGACAAGCCATCTGTGACGGACAACAACCTTATTACGGCAAGTTCTACCGGAGCTTTGTTGTGGGCGAAACAAATCATTGAGCATTTAGACGTTTTTCAATCAAATACACTGGAGGCTTGGTATGAATACTTTAGCACCGGTGAGCCTAAACATTTTTTTGCTCTCATGCAAACTTTACCATCCGGTACTGCAAGGCGACAGCAATAGGATTGCTCCGACATATGAAGAAATGGCGTAGCTTTTACACTACGCCATTCTTCCAAGAACATGCTGTCTTACTAACTAGCAGATAATCTTGCGTATCGTTTTAGGAATCTGGGTCAGCGTCGCCACCACGTGGGCGCCGGCGGCTTCCAAAAGGGCTTTTTTGCTTTCGGCAGTCTCTTCTTTATTGGAAACGAGAGCGCCGGCATGGCCCATTTTTTTGCCCTCCGGAGCATTTTGGCCGATGATGTAAGCCACAACCGGCTTACTCATTTTTTTAATGTAAGGAGCGGCTTTGATTTCCAGATCACCGCCGGGCTCGCCCAGCATGATCACCAGCTTGGTATCTTCGTCTTTTTCAAACTCCTGCAGCAAGGTCAGGTAGTCGCAGCCCACCAGGGGGTCGCCGCCTAAGCAAGCTACGGTGCTGGCGCCGAGATCCATGCTTTTTAAAAGATCGACCACTTCATAAGTGAGAGTGCCGCTTTTTGAGATAATACCCACATTGCCGGGGCTGATCAGATATTCGTTTAAATCGCCGACGCTGGCTTTTCCCGGCGAATAGACGCCGGCGGAATTCGGCCCGAAGATCAAAACGTTTTTCTGGGCGGCATAATACAGGAAGACCAAGGCGTCATGAACCGGTACGCCCTCAGAATAGATGACGATATACTTAATGCCGCCGTCAATGGCTTCGATAACGGCGTCCCGCACAGCCAAGGGCGGTACGCAGATAAAGGACCAATCGGCCTGGGTGGCCTGACAGGCTTCTTCCACCAGATTGAAGACGGGTACGCCAAAATCATCGACGCTGCCGCCCCGGCCAGGCGTAACGCCGCCGACGAGGGGCGTTTTGTTCTCCGTCATTCGCTGGGAAAAAATACGGCCGACTTTGCCCGTTAGTCCCTGGATGATGATACGACTTTTTTCGTGAGCTAAGATAGCCATATCACATTCCCCCCTTAGAAGCCAAAGCAATAGCGCTGCTTACGGCGTCATGAAAATCTGTGGTCACAAAACAGCCTTTTTGCTCAAGGAGCATTTTAGCCTCGGCTTCTTCTCTGCCCCGGGAGCGCACTGCCGTAGGAATATCGCCTACTGTATTCACGACGGCCTCCGCCATGGCAACGCAGCTGGCCACTTGGAAAAAGTAGACGAATAAGAAGGCTTTCGGCTTCAGATCAGCCACCAGCTTTATGACCTTCATCATTTCTTCCTTGTGGTGAACCAGTGGCCCCATATCCACGAAAGCCCGTACCGAACCGCCCAGGGACATGATTTCGTCGATGGTGGCCAGACCCAGACCGGCGCCGCTGGTGATCAGGGCAATATCGCCGGAGAGTTCCACGCCGTTTACCCCTAGGGCATGGGTGGTTTCTTCAAAAGAATATTGGGCTCTGGGTAGCCGGCCGCTGTCTAAATAGTACAAGCTGTCTTCCAGGACGACTTTGGCGTCCAGGCAGATAACGGCGCCGGCGGCGGTGATGACCAGAGGATTGATTTCCAGAAGCTCCAGCTTTTTCTCTTTGAATAGCCGGTAGAGCTTGCGCACCATCGCTTTGATTTGCTTTTTGGGGTCGTCGGCAATGGACGAACCGAAAAACAGCCGGTTGATCTGGTACTCCTGCAAGCCCAGCAGGGGATTAATCGTCAGGGCCACGATATTATCCCGGCCCATCTCTTCGATGTCCATGCCGCCGGACTGACTAAAGAGCAGCAGCTCTTTTTTCTCTTTGCGGTCTATGCTGAAGCTGATATAAAGCTCCTGGCGGATTTCGATGGTTTCCTCCGCTAATATGGCGCTGGGCAGATGGCCTTTAATCTTTAAATTGCGGATTTCCTCAAGGGCTTTTTCGGCCTCAACCTCATCCTTGACGATACGGATGCCGCCGGCCTTGCCTCTGCCTCCCACAGGCACCTGGGATTTAAGGGCCAGGGGGTAATGCAAGCCTTGGGGCAGCTTTTGATCGGTGATCAGCTGTCCCTCAGGAATGGCGATGCCGAATTCTTTGAGGATTTTTTTGCCTTCACATTCCAGAAGGTTCATTTTTCAGCCCTCCTGCGGCTGCGCTCTTCAAAGAAACGTTTTTGGTATTCGTTGGGTTCTCCCGCCTGGTAGCCTTCGATATGGGCCTGAATAGCAAAATCCATGCAAGCCTTAAAATTATTTTCCGTCAGGGCTCTGAACCATTTTTTGTTGTTTTTCAGGGAGACGGGAGGCTTGGCGGCCAGCTCCTGGGCCAGAGCCATCGTTTCTTTTTCCAAATCGGCAAAGGGTACAACTTTGCAGACGAGGCCGTAATCGAGAGCTTCCTGGGGGCTGACGAAATTGCCTCGCAGAATCAGCTCGGTGGTTTTGGCCCGGCCGAAAATATCCCACATTAGGGTCGTGCCGATGATACAGGCAAAGCCCACGTCGATTTCCGTCATGGCAAATTTGGCGTTTTCCGAGCAGATGCGGATATCGGCCAATAAAGGCAGCTGGAAGCCGGAACCGGCGGAAACGCCGTTGACCGAGGCGATATAGGGCTTTTCAAAATCCCGGATAGCGGCATATAAATCATCAAAGCTTCTTACCCATTTTTCGGCGTCTTCAGGTGAATGAAGAACCATGCTTTCCTTGAGGTCCTGGCCGGAGCAAAAGGCTTTTTCACCGGCGCCGGTGAGCACGAGGCAGCTTAAATTGGGATTCTTTTGCGTATTGCGGAAAACGTCGATAATCTCTGCTTTCAATACCTTGTTTAACGCATTGAAGCTTTCGGGGCGGTTGAGTGTTGCTTTAGCCACCTTGCCGATCTCTTCATACAACAAATACTGATACATGATAAAACCTCCTCGTCTTTATTTGCTCCTATGTGTAGCAATTTTCTTGCCAAAAACTTTGCAGCAAAAAAGGCCCTATAATGCGCCTCTTCAGTGTTGAGACAAAAAACTTCTGAGCAGATTTGACTTAAAAGTAAGCCTGGCGGGGATTTTGAGTAAACCATATTTGAAAAATAATAAACCATATTTGAAGATAGGAAGCTTTTCATTTAGAAAGTATAATATGAATGGATGAAATTCTGTATGGAAAGAAGGCCGCTCCCATGAAAAAGAATAAAATCCTCAAAAGAGACCGTGTCAACCGTGCGCTCATGAGCATATTTGAATACCCTCTGACCATCGTGGAAGCACCCATGGGCTACGGCAAGACTACAGCGGTGCGGGAATTTCTCGCAGCGAAAGGCGTGCCGGTTTTGTGGACCTCTTTTTATTCAGACAGCGATACGGCGGAAGCATTTTGGGACAGAGTGGCGGCGGCGGTCGGCGGCTTAGGTGAAATGGCAGGCAAGAGGCTGAAGAGTCTTGGCATTCCCTCGGATACACCTCATCTTAAGGCGCTGATTTCCCTTTTGGATGAGGTGGATTATATGCCGGATACTACCCTTGTCATCGACGATGCCCATCATGCAAGAGGTATCCTGTCTTCCGAGCTTTTCGGGCGGTTAATAGCGGAGATGCCCGATGATTTTCACGTTACCATCCTCACCCGGGACCCTTCTTTCCTTGATCTGGCGGAGCTTAACGCCAAAGGGCTGTGCAATATCGTGTCCCAGCAGACCTTGCGCTTCACCGACGAGGAACTCCGCGCCTACTGCGCGCTGATGGATTTCCGCCAGGGCGAGGAGGCGCTGAAGAAAGTCAACAAATATACGGGCGGCTGGATATCTCTGGCTTATTTGATCCTGCTGGGGCTGGAAAAAGGGATCCCGATGGGTCAAAGCAGCGCCATCAATGAACTGGTAGAAAAGATCCTCTACAATGCTTACGACGAGACGATCCGGAAGTTTCTTCTGCGCCTTTCCGTTATGGATGTTTTTACGGAGGCCCAGGCCCGGTATGTGACAGAGGAAAACCGCGCCGGTGAAATCCTGAAAAAGCTGAGTCAGGAAAATGCCTTCGTTTTCTACGACGAAGCGGGGGGCGTTTACCGAATCCATCATGTGTTGCTGGATTTCTTGCGGGCCAGGCAGATGGATCATCAGGAAGTTTCTTTACTTTACCGGCGGGTAGGTGAATGGTTCCTTGGCAAAAAAGCTTTCAAGCCGGCTTATGCTTATTTCTGCCGGGCCGGAGAAAGAGAAAGGGTTCTCTCCCTTTTGAACGAAGAGGATATCATTACCAAGGATTCCTCGGAATTTGAGGGCGCCCACGAGATGTTTGCCGCCGTACCTCGCGAAGTGCTTTTTCGGTATCCCTTTGCCTATCTGCAATACATCACTTCGCTGCTGCTTCTCAGCGGGGACCCCGCTGCGGCGCGAGACGCCGTAGCCCGCCTTGACGAGCTGGAGGAGCATTATGAAGGGATTGCAGAGCTTCATCTAAAACGTCGCAACCGCGTCCTCGCAGAGATCAGCGTCGTGCGCATTTTTACCGTGTTCAATGACGCAGGGCAAATGCTGGATTACACCAACAAGGCCCTTGAGCTTTTGAACGGCGGTGTTTCTTGTCTGGTCAAACGGGATGCCGAATTCACCTTCGGCTCACCCCATTTCTTGTATACATACTATAAGGAACGGGGAAGTTTAAAGGAAACGGCGGCGTTTGTGGCCGCCGAATTCCCTTTGTTTTCGAGGGCGGCAAGCGGCTGCGGCACGGGCTGCGACTATGTGGCGCTGGCCGAATACGCGCTGGAAACAGGAGACTGGCAGGCGGCGGAGCTAAACGCCTTTAAAGCCATATACAAGGCGCAGACAATGGAGCAGACGGGTATCATTCTCTGCGCCGGGCTAACGCTTATACGGCTTTACATCTATCAGGGCAAAATAAGCGAGGCGCTGGAACATTTAGGGCAGTTGCGGGCCGATGTGTCTAAGGAAGATAACGCCGTTTACAACACCACGCTGGATTTGATCGAAGGCTATGCCTACGGCTGCCTGGCCTGGCAGAACAGCATTCCAGTCTGGCTGCGGACCGGCGATATATCCCTGGCGAATTTCATGTATCAGGGTGTTGCGTTTAACTTTATCGTTTATGGCAAGGCCGTGCTGCTGGCAAAGGATTATATACGCCTGGAGATGCTGACGGAAACCTTTCCGCAATACTTTGGTATTTTTCATAATCAGCTCGGCTTTCTGCACAATTGCATCCTTGCCGCGGCAGCGAAATACCGGCTGTACGGAACGGAGAGAGGCTGCGGGCAGCTGGCGGAAGCAATCAGCATGGGGCGGGCAGATCGCCTGATTTTGCCCTTTGCGGAGCATGGGCCTGAGATAATCGACATGCTGCGGTATATCGTGCAAAATAATTCCCGTGATCATTATGTGGGAGAATTGCTTCAAGCCTGTGAACACTACGTGGAAAACCTCAAACGCTCCCCGGAAAATACCGTAACGCTTACGGAGCGGGAGCTGGAGGTGCTGAGGCTGGCCGCCGAGGGGCTGATGCGGGAAGAAATTGCCGGGCGTCTGTATGTGTCCGGCGCCACCATTAAGACCCATCTGGCCAATATCTATCGGAAGCTGGAGGTCAGCGGCAAGGAAGCGGCCGTAAAAAAGGCCGAGAAACTGAAAATTCTTTGATTTTCGACGCAATATCCGCCATATGGCCGATACCAATCAAAGAAAAAACCCCCTATACTTTTTCGTACAGGGGATTTTTTTATTTCCACCTCTCCAATGAAAGGGGGCAGAGTTTAATGAGCAAAATGCTCAAGGTAACGCCGGGGGATGATTATACCCTGCTCGTGGAATTTGAGCACGGCAACAGAATCGTCTTTAATATGAAGGAATTGGTCGAAACCATGCCCTACAGCAGCTTGAAGGATCTAAGGCGCTTTAAGGACATTACATTGGAGGAAAAAGCCATCCGCTGGCCCGACCCTATGCCGGGGGAAGCGGCGCTATACCCTATTCGGCTGACGGTGGACAATATTTTATTTACCATAAGGGAATAAAAGGCCCAAAGGTATGTGTATGGGCAGAGTCAGGCGGAAGGGGAGGAGAGGTGCTTTTTTATTTTGCGCATGGCTGTGGACTGGCTGATCTTCAGCAGCTCGGCGATTTTATAAGAGCTGTAATGCTTATGATACAGCCGGGTAAAAAGTTGCTTTTCCACGTCATCCATCAGCTCCGCTAAAGAACTGTGCTGACTCAGGCCTTCATCCATCCAAAGCTTTGTCACTTCGCCTTGAAGATGCTCGGGCAGGTCCTGGCGGTCAATGATATCGTTTTCACTGAGTATGATCATTTGTTCCACAAGATTTTTTAGTTCCCTGACATTACCGGGCCAGTCGTAGCTTTCTAAAATCCGTAAGGCCTGATTGCTCAGGCTTTTCTCGATGGCGTATTTTTCGTTGAACAAATCAAGATAATGCTTAATCAGCCGAGGGATGTCTTCCTTGCGCTCCCGCAGAGGCGGAATTTTCAGGTTGATGACGTTGAGGCGGTAATAGAGATCTTCCCGGAATTCACCTTTGCGCACCAAAGCTTCCAGGTTTTTGTTGGTGGCGCTGATGATCCGGAGATTGACGCGGATCAGCTCCTTGCCGCCCACCCGCATAAAAGTGCCTTCATTAATAATCTGCAAAAGTTTGGCCTGCTGCTGCAAAGGCAGCTCCGCCACTTCGTCAAACAGTAATGTACCGTTGTTGGCCAGCTCCAGCTTGCCGATATCGCCGTCTTTTTTGGCGCCGGTGAAAGCGCCTTTGGCGTAGCCAAAAAGCTCCGATTCCAGGAGATTGATAGGAATGGCGCCGCAATTGATTTGGATGAAGGGAGCGGCGGCTCTGCTGCTCAGCTGGTGGATCAGCTTAGCAATTTCATTTTTTCCTACGCCGGATTCACCGGTTAGAAGAAGGGTGGTATCGTATTCGGCCACTTTAGCGGCCATGGTGACGATTTTGCGCATGGCCGGACTCTGATAAATCAAGTCGTTTAGCCTTTTGCGCTGCTCCAGCTGCCGCTTATAAAATTCGGTCAGCTCTTTTTCTTTGACAAATTGTTCTTGTAAAGCTAAAAACTCCGTTACATCCCGGGAGTTGCTGATAACCTTGGAGATATTGCCGGCGGCGTCAAAAACCGGATTGGCGGTGACGATGATTTTTTGGCCGGTTCTGGTGGACTGAAAAAGAGTTACCTTCTCCTTTTTGCGCAGGGAATCCATGATAGCGGAGGAGGAGATGATGTTTTCTTTCTCCAGCAGATCTACGTTTTTGCCCAGTATATAGTTTTCATCCTCAATACCAAGAAACTTCTTGCAGGCTTGGTTTAGGATCAGTACCTTGCCCTGACCATCGGTGACAAAGATTCCATCGGAGCTGTTGTCGATGATCATTTTTAATTCCTGGGAGCTGACCATACTATCACCTCTTATAATTATTCTATCATAAAAGGCGAATACCGCAAGAGAGTGGTGCGGCAAGGTTAGCAATACTGCATCAAAAAGCTGGGGCTGGCTCGTCCGCATAATGCCGGATAATCAGAACAGCAAAAAACCGCTTAACTTTGCCTAAATGGCTTAGTTAAACGGTTTTTTGTAGTGCGGTCGAGAGGACTTGAACCTCCATGCCCTTGCGAGCACTAGAACCTGAATCTAGCGCGTCTGCCAATTCCGCCACGACCGCAGATGGCAATTAAAGATGTTTTATAAAAATGGCTGGGGTGCTAGGACTCGAACCTAGGAATGACGGAGTCAGAGTCCGTTGCCTTACCAACTTGGCTACACCCCAACTAAATTTAACGAAAGTGGTGGAGGGAGAAGGATTCGAACCTTCGAAGGCAGTGCCAGCAGATTTACAGTCTGCCCCCTTTGGCCAACTCGGGAATCCCTCCACAATGTGTAATTTGGAGCCGACGATGGGACTCGAACCCGCAACCTGCTGATTACAAATCAGCTGCTCTGCCAATTGAGCTACGTCGGCAAGATAATGGCGGAGCCGACGAGAGTCGAACTCGCGATCTCCTGCGTGACAGGCAGGCATGTTAGGCCACTACACCACGGCTCCGCAAGATAAAAACTAAAGAAGAAAAAATGGTGACCCGGACGGGAATCGAACCCGTGTTACAGCCTTGAAAGGGCCGTGTCTTAACCTCTTGACCACCGGGCCAGTATTGATATCACCTGAATACTGGTCGGGGCAGAGGGATTCGAACCCCCGACCCCCTGGTCCCAAACCAGGTGCGCTACCAAGCTGCGCTATGCCCCGCTTGACGTGACAAAATGTATTTTAGCAAACAAAGGCATATTCGTCAATAGCTTTTAATAAAATATTTCGTGAAACGATGATGACCCTTAATTGACCTCCTAGCCTCTGATAATTATGGGTTTATTAGGAAATATTGAAGAAGCGAAGGTGATAACATGACTTACCCCGGCGAAAAGACGATCATTAAGATGGCAGATTCCATAGGCAGGGATCTGACAGAATTCTACTTTGATCATCCTGGCGCCAAGCCAGAGGAGTGTTTGAAAGACGGGCATTTGACGGAAAGCTTTTTGTCATTGTTCCCCATTTTGCTTTCCCTAGTCGACGGCAGAAGAGAATATCTGCCCCAAATGGCCGCCCAGCTTTTCTCCCAGCGTCTGCCGGAAATAGAAAATAAAGCGGTATCCATGTTTTGCATTGACGCTGTCCAGAGCTTTTGCCAAAGCTATCTGAAAGGTGAGCTGACACTGCGGCCGGAGCTGCTGCAGGAACGAAAAGTGGTACTGGCAGAATTAAATAAAGAGGAGAAGCCAGTGGGCGGCCGGAAGGAGCAGGAAACGGCCCCGCCTTTAGAGCAGAAGTCCATACAAGAGACGGAAGACCAGAAAGAGCAAATAGCCTTTGACTCATCAGGCAAAAATGTGATTTCTATATCCAGCATACACTATCATACAAAGAAAGCGTTGCCGGAAAAAAGGCGGCAGGAAACAGATAAAGTGGAAATGAATAAGGCAGCCGGCAAAGAGACAGTGGCGGAGAAGCCAGCTGTAGAGAAGCCAACGGCAGAGAAGTCAGCTAAAAATGCAGAAGTGGTAAAGGGGCTGCCGGAGAGGGCCGGCGCAAATTCAGGTGCAGAAGAGCAGGATATCGAGCAGGACATCGAGCAGGCTCAGGCCGTTATTGCGCCGCTGCCGGAATTGCAGTCAGAATCGTTGCCGGAAAAAGAAGCCGAGGCTCCGCCCGTTTTGGAGACGGAAACTGCGGCGGCGCCGGTACCGGAAACCCCAGAAGGATTAAAGGCAGAAAAAGAGGCCGATCCGGAATACCGCTTACTCCGTTTGCTGTCATGGAGCTTTCCCGGTGAGACGGTGTTGCTTAACTGGCCCTTCCGCAGCTATTTGTTTGAGGCGTATCTGCCCAGATTGCGGCTGGCCGTTAAATTGGGTGAGCCGCCCAGAACTCCTTCACAAACCGGGCTGTGGCTAAAAAAAGAGAATATTACCGTTATTTGGATAACCAACAGGATGCTCAAAGATCCTGTAGGGCTGCGCAGACAATTGAAGTCGGCTGTGGGCAAGGCTGATCATCAAGGCGTCGGCTATTTCCGGAAACTGGTCTTATCTGAGGAGAAGGACGCCGGCAAGGATTATACGGAGGAAGTGGAAAGCAAGCCGATATTTGATTTAGCCGCGGAAATCGAAAAGACCATGGCAGATTCGGAAAAGGCGGGAGCGCTTACCAAAAAAAAATCAATCGCTGATTTTCGCCGGACCGGCCGGAATTCTTGAAATTGAAAAAATAAACTATGCTGATGCTTACCGGAATAGAGGATCCTGAAAAATATGCAAAATTGCAGGTTTAAAGTGTGCTGCGCCTCAAGAATAGCGAGTGCCTCCTGACTGCGGCACTAAATACGGAGAAATATAGGAAGATACAGGCAAATACAGATGGTAATGGGATATTTGGACACTTTAAACTTGCAATTTTGTTTAAAAGCTGAAACCTAATCTCCCGTAAAATTACACCATACAGCCAGAGCTAAGCTGATTTGACCTGTATAGCTTTCCTCGCGATGTATAGTTTTTGCTTATACAGGGCTGGGGAAACTACCGGCTTAATATGGTAACTGCTGTTCAATTTTGCGGATATTACACCAGCATGCCGGCTAACTGCTCAAAATTGCAGCTTTCCCCCTGTATGCACTAGCTAACTGCTTGGTTTTGCAGATTGAGTCCATAGGACCATCTGCGCCCATGTATCTCCGGATAGCAGATTGAGTCCATAGGACCATCTGCGCCCATGTATCTCCGGATAGCAGATTGAGTCCATAGGACCATCTGCGCCCATATATCTCCGGATAGCAGATTGAGTCCATAGGACCATCTGCGCCCATATATCTCCGGATAGCAGATTGAGTCCATGGGACCATCTGCTTTGGACTGGGTTTGACCTGAAAATGAGATGAAGTTGTTGTTTTTACAACAATAGCGGGGGGGAAACTTGAAATTTTGCACATCCTCCAGAGGTTGCATTCATTAACCGGTTATGTCCGTATAATGGTGCCATTTTGCGGGAGATTCGGATTAGGATTGCCTTTAATCTGAAACTTGAACAAGTTATTCAGTAACTTCCCGGAATAAAAAATAGACGCTCGCTTCATTTCTGAAACGGCGTCTATTTGTAGTTTTTGCCTTTCGGCATACTTCGTCGGCTTAAAATAAAAATACCTCCTAATTAATTAAACCGCCATGGCAAATGATCCAACTTCGATTTCTCTTTTGTTTGATTTAGCGGTCATGTGGCTGGCCTTAAACTTACTAACTAAGCTTTCGCAGGAAGCTAATGGATTCATATCTTCGCTGCAGGTCACCATATCGACGGTGGCCCGGCGACCCTCCGGCCAGGTGTGAATTGTCATATTGGCTTTAGGTACAATCAATACGCCGCTGATTCCGTCTTGGCTGAACTGGTGAAAAACGCTGTTTTCCACAACCAGGCCATTTTCGCCGGCGGCATCCTTTACCAAAGCTTCCAATTGGTGCAAATCCCGAAGCAACTCCATGTCACAATCATGGATCTCGGCCAACACATGAAGGCCCATTACTTTCATCTATCATGCCCCCTTATTCAATTTTTGTGGTGACAAAAACTCAGATTTCTAAATAATCAACCCAATTATACTATATTTTGCCCCCCTGTCAACTAGCAAGGAACTTTTTTAAGCTTCTTGGTAAAGTTCCTTGGAACTTTTTAAAATTTGCTTCGTCTAATTAATCAAAAGCACATTAAAAACATGGAGGGAAGGGATCAGGATGAATCACAAAAAACTTGGTCAATTGACGTTAATTGTAGTATTGGTAGGAGCTCTTGTTGTCTCCGCTTCCTGGGCAGCTACTTTGCCAAAAACCGGCAGCTTGATAGCGGCCGCCGAAAACCAATCGACTCAGAGAAGTATTACGGTGACGGGGTCAGGCGCTATTTCCGTCAAACCGGATTTGGCAGTGATTACCGTAGGCGTGCAGACACGGCGAGCAAAAGCTGAGGCAGCCCAGAAAGAAAATGCTGCCCAGATGGAGGCGCTCACCAAAGCAATTAAAGGAGCCGGCATTGCCGATGCTGATCTGAAGACTTCCAACTATAGCATTTATGAAGATGTATCTTATGATTATGAAAAGAACAGCAGAAAGGTGAATGGTTATGTCGTCAGTAACAACATGACCATCCAAGTAAGAGACATTGCTAAAGTAAGCGGTATCATTGATTTGGCAGGCCAGTCGGGCGCAAATAATATTAACGGTATTTATTTTACCGTTGCCGATGAGAGCAAATATTACAATGAAGCGCTGAAGGCCGCTGTAAAAAATGCCAAAGGTAAAGGGGATGTGCTGGCGGTAGCCGGTGGTGTGGCTATCGGACAAGTATTGCAAATGGCAGAAGCCAGTTATGGCGGCGGGATTATTATGAAGAGCGAAGCGGCAAGAGATATGGCGGCGGGCGCTGCCACTCCTATTGAAGCCGGTTCCATGGAAATCACGGCTAATGTGACGGTGACTTACGCCATCCAATAAGGCCGCCCAATAGTTTCGATAGCAAAAAAAGAAAAGATGAAAAGGACATCGTCAGGGATAAAGCCTGGCGATGTCCTTTTTCTTAGACCACTATCGCAATCCTCGGTGTAAAATAAATGTAGGATAAAAAAAATAAACAAGAGGCAGCAAAATGTGGTTTAATAAAGTCGCAAAAACCATTAAACACCAAAGGAGGCTGCCCCTTGTGAGAACCATTGTACAGGAAATCATGGAGCAATTCC
>JAHDPO010000059.1 GCA_018434325.1 Clostridia bacterium
GCTGGTGGCTTACGGCAGCATGGCCCGGGTAGCGGAAGGGGCTATGAAGATGGCCCGGGCAGAAGGGCTGAAGGTGGGGCTGATCCGGCCCATATCCCTGTGGCCTTTCCCGGAACAGGCCTTTCAGGGTCTGGCGGGCAAACAGTTTTTGGTGACGGAGCTTTCCGCCGGCCAGATGGTGGAGGACGTCAAGCTTTCGGTGGACCGTAAGGAAGACGTCCACTTCTTCGGCCGTTTAGGCGGCGTGGTGCCTTCGCCCAAAGATATTTTAGCGGAAATCCGTAAACTGGGGGTAGAGTAGAATGAAAACCATATACAAAAGACCGGAAAGCCTTACGGATGCGGTAACCACCTATTGCGGCGGCTGCGGCCACGGTATCGTCAACAAGCTGATGGCGGAATTGATGGATGAAATGGGCTTACGGGAAAAAACCATTCTGGTCTGGCCCATCGGCTGCTCCGTTTATGCGGATAAATATTTCAAGGCGGACGCCATCTGCGCCCTTCATGGCCGGGCGCCGGCCCTGGCCACGGGCATCAAGCGTTCCCTGCCGGACCGGTTTGTTCTGGTGTATCAGGGGGACGGGGATATGGTTTCCGAGGGCATGTCGGAGATCATGCATGCGGCGGTGCGGGGTGAGAATTTCTCTGTAGTCTTCATCAATAATGCTATTTACGGCATGACCGGCGGCCAGATGGCGCCTACCACCCTTTGGGGCCAGGAAACCTCCACCTCACCCTATGGCCGGGAGAAAGCCAGCAGCGGCTATCCGGTGAACATGGCGGAAATCATGGCCCAGATGCCGGGGGTTTGCTACAGCGAGCGGGTGACGGTAAACAATCCCCAGCGGATAGCGGCGACGAAGAAAGCCTTAAGGAAAGCCTTCGCCTACCAATTTGAGGAGAAGGGCCTGAGCTTTGTGGAAGTGCTGTCCCCCTGCCCCACAGGCTGGAGCCAGAAGCCGGTAAAGGCCTTGGAATGGCTGGAGCAGAAGATGCTGCCCATCTTCCCCTTGGGTGTATTCAAAGATCTGAAGGAGGGGGAAGGCAAATGAAACACGAATTATTGTTTTCCGGCATCGGCGGCC
>JAHDPO010000056.1 GCA_018434325.1 Clostridia bacterium
GCTGGTGGCTTACGGCAGCATGGCCCGGGTAGCGGAAGGGGCTATGAAGATGGCCCGGGCAGAAGGGCTGAAGGTGGGGCTGATCCGGCCCATATCCCTGTGGCCTTTCCCGGAACAGGCCTTTCAGGGTCTGGCGGGCAAGCAGTTCCTGGTAACGGAGCTTTCCGCCGGCCAGATGGTGGAGGATGTCAAGCTTTCGGTGGATCGTAAGGAAGACGTCCACTTCTTCGGCCGCTTAGGCGGCGTGGTGCCTTCGCCAAAAGAAATTTTAGCGGAAATCCGTAAGCTGGAGGTGAAGTAAGATGAAAACCATATACAAAAGACCGGAAAGCCTTACGGATGCGGTAACCACCTATTGCGGCGGCTGCGGCCACGGTATCGTCAACAAGCTGATGGCGGAATTGATGGATGAAATGGGCTTGCGGGAAAAAACCATCCTGGTCTGGCCCATCGGCTGCTCCGTCTATGCCGATAAATACTTCAAAGCCGATGCTATCTGCGCCCTCCATGGCCGGGCGCCGGCATTGGCCACGGGCATTAAGCGTTCCCTGCCGGACCGCTTCGTCTTAGTCTATCAGGGCGACGGCGATATGGTTTCCGAAGGTATGTCGGAGATCATGCATGCGGCGGTGCGGGGCGAGAATTTCTCCGTAGTCTTCATCAACAATGCCATCTACGGCATGACCGGGGGCCAAATGGCGCCTACCACCCTCTGGGGGCAGGAAACCTCCACCTCACCCTATGGCCGGGAGAAAGCCAGCAGCGGCTATCCGGTGAACATGGCGGAAATCATGGCTCGGATGCCGGGGGTTTGCTACAGCGAGCGGGTGACGGTGAACAGCCCTCAACGGATAGCGGCTGCGAAGAAGGCGTTAAAGAAGGCTTTTGCTTATCAGTTTGAAGAAAAGGGCCTGAGCTTTGTAGAGGTGCTGTCGCCTTGTCCCACGGGCTGGAGCCAGAAGCCGGTAAAGGCCTTGGAATGGCTGGAGCAGAAGATGCTGCCCATCTTCCCCTTGGGTGTATTCAAAGATCTGAAGGAGGGGGAAGGCAAATGAAACACGAATTATTGTTTTCCGGCATCGGCGGCC
>JAHDPO010000037.1 GCA_018434325.1 Clostridia bacterium
AGTATATCATCAAATTATGGCAAATATAAGATAAAATTAGCGAGAACTCATCTATTTTCGTGTAATGTTGTGTTTTTCACATCTAAAAACAAAAAAGGCGGGAGTGCTTTCCTCCAAAATCATGTTTCATGTCAAAAAAATTATGTTTCATGCAGCGGACGGTTTTGCAGAAAGATTTCTGATAGATTGAACGTGGAGAAATAAATGTTATTTCGTTCAATCAAAAAGGAGGAAAAACTATGAAAAAGCAATTTATGGGCATACTGCTCACTCTGTGTATGGCGCTTACCTTACTGCCGACAACGGCGTTTGCGGCGGAAAATGTGACCATACTGTCATACCCCGCAAAAACCGAGTATACGGTTGGCGAGGGATTTGACCGAACCGGGATTAAAGCGGAGGTTACAATAGGCGGCGGGAAAAAGGACATCTCGAGCGAAATCAGTTTCAGAAATTCCGGAAACGCGACGTTAGAACAAGGTACGGTATTCGCGTACACTGCGGGAAAGCAGGAGATTACCCTGCGGTGGACGGCTCCGGGCGAAAAAACGAGCCAAATCGTGGGGAAATATACAGTTACATCAACCGGCACATATGTTCCTCCCGCACAGGCTGCACCTACGCCAAATGATACTACTTATAAACTGTATGACGCGATGGACAACGGTTGGTACAGCATCCGTCTGGGCCCCATTGGCGGGGGCGGAGGCGGTCTGATGTACGCCGGTGGGAACGACACTTTTATCAATATCGACTCCGCAGGCAAGGCATTTTTATGCACAGGAGGAAGGGCCACGAAATTTTATGTTGAGAAAAAGCGCGTTGTAGACCGTGACTGGACTGAGATAACCATAAAAATGGCGGATGGGCGCTATTTGGGAATTGCGGGCGAAATAGATAACAGAGCGATGTATAAAGTCGGGACGAACCCGGTCTACCGTGCAAAGCCGGATGGCGACATTGTCGGGGAGTTTCCATCAGGCACCATTCTGGAAGTTACCGAGATCAAGGGCGACTGGGCGAAGGTGAAGCATGAAGGCCGAGCGTATTATATGTGGGCTGCCAGACTGACAAAAGTGAATGTGGGCGGCACGCGGGTAGCGGCTGTGGATAAGCCTTATCTATGGCAGATATCCTTTGGCAACAATGTTGCTATGCGCCCCTCCGAGAATCCTAAAATGATGGTTCGTCCTGCGGAAAAAGGATATCCAGACGGAGCGGGGGTTGTCCTGTCCGAATACATACCCAACTATACCGATATAACCTTTGAGGACTGGAGCAGACCCATTAGCAAGGCTGAAATGGCGGCGTTCTTCTATGATGCGTTCAGTATTTTAGGATACCATTACCCGGCAGAAGGTCCGAAAGATTTGCATGAGAGTTTGCGCAAAGAAGGGGGGCAAGCTGAGGAATTCAGGGGCAGTATTGTGCTTTGTTACGCTTGGGGTGTCTTTACTGATAAAAATATGAATTGGAGTGCGAATCCCACCTACGGGGAGTTTACCTCTTACTTAATTAAGCTCATGGACTATAACAAAAGCAGGAGCAGTACCAAATTTTCCGCTTTCACCAATGACACCATCAAGAGCTTTGCCATCAGCGGCGACACAAGCGCAAACGCCAAAATAACATGGGAGCAGGCAGCGGCTCTCCAATACAAAACCATCCATTGGGCGGCAGCAGAACATTTGAGGTTAGGTGAATGGAGTGGCCTTTTAGATAGGGTGGAATCGCTCATTTCGACCGTGCCGAAGAACCTAACGTCCTCTGGGAGAGCATCCGGACAGACACCCGCTCCCGCGCCGACACCCACCAACACCGTTACGGCAACACCCACCAACACCAGGTTTATGTTAAACGGTGCGGAAGTCGCGCTGCCCGCTTACAGCATCGGCGGCAACAACTACGTCAAGCTGCGGGACATCGCAAAGCTGTTTGACTTCGATGTGGACTGGCGCGACGGCAAAGCGTGGATCGGGCCTGACGTGTCGCCGTACACGGAGGACTAACCGCACCGCCCCACGGTACAAACTAACCCCTATAATTATGTTTCATGTCGAAAAAATCATGTTTCATGCGGCGGACGGTTTTCTGCGGCAGGGTTTTGATAGAGTGAACGCATGGGACTTTGCCCTATAAAACCCAACAGAAAACGGAGGATTTAGAAATGAAAAAGTTACTGGTACTTATGATGGCGCTTGCCATGAC
Organism: Clostridia bacterium; assembly: GCA_018434325.1. Lineage (GTDB taxonomy): Bacteria > Bacillota > Peptococcia > DRI-13 > UBA5745 > WRMS01. Next base: position 2,209 of record JAHDPO010000037.1, read on the forward strand.
ACTGAGCCTTGCAGCCTGCGGTGGCAATGCCGAATCCCCTGCATCCACGCCGGAATCCACCCCCGCCGCTGCGGAACGGAAAGACAATGTAACCCCCGAGCAGGCAGCGGCAATTGTAGACATTATGGCGAAGATGGGCCCGCTATACGAAGAAGCGGCGGCAGCGGCCACGGAAAACGGCTGGGATCAGGACGAGCTGGCGGTGCAGGAGCTGAACGCTGTATATGCCATTATGGACTCTGCAAGGGTTGGACTTGGAGAGCTTGACGGATACGGGGACACCAGTACAGAGGGAATTGACGAGGTTGTGGCAATGTATCAGGCTATGTTGGACGAAATGCCCAACTTAGTCGCCAAGTACAGCGAGCCCTACAGCAACTAATCACTGCGTTTTATCAAATGGATATAACATAAATATAACATAAAAAATAATTTCATGGCAAAAGCGGATGCGGAACACCCGCATCTGCTTTTGCAAAAAGGAGGAAATGACTATGCTGCCAACTTTCATCACAATCGCCGTAATTGCTGCGGTTATTGTTCTATGGATTATCTCCACGCAGCGCAGACTGGTAGTGCTGGATGAGAATATCAGCAATGCCATGAGCCAGATCGGGGTGCAGCTTTCCAGCCGCTTTGATGCGCTGACGACCCTTTTGGATTTGACAAAGGGCTATGCCAAGCACGAAAGCGAAACGCTGATTGAAACAATCAAATCAAGAAGAAGCGTCATCACGGCAAAATCCACACCGGACGAGGTGATGCGTCAGGAAGGGGTTATTTCCGAAGCCCTTGGCAGGATTTCCATGGTGACGGAGCAGTACCCCGACCTGAAGGCCAACCAAAATTACATTAAAACCATGGACGCGGTGCAGACCTTTGAAAACATGGTTCGCACCAGCCGTCTGATCTATAACGACAGTGTAACAAAGCTGAACCGTGAAATCCGAATGTTCCCGGTCTCCATGGCTGCCGGAATGCTGGGTTTTAGGCAAAGAGACTATCTTGTGGAGCAGGCTGACAAGGCGGATATGCCCAGCATGAAATGAGGTGCCCGATGCGCAAAAAAGTGAGCGGCCTGATTCTATGCTTTGCCTTATTATTTGCCCTCCCTCTCCCGGCTTTTGCGGCAAATCAGGTCAATACCATGGATATTCAGGCGGTCATTTACGAGGACGGCTCCATGTATGTGACACAGGTGTGGGAGGGAGATTTTAACGAGGGAACCGAAAGCTACATTCCCATGAACGCACCCGCCTATCTAACCGCCAGCCAGCTTACAGTCTCCGACCAAAACGGGAGTTATGAGACGGTTTCGGATTGGAATATTGACTGGAGCTTTGAAGAAAAGGCGAGAAAATGCGGCATCCATGATACGGACAGCGGGTATGAAATCTGCTTTGGCATCAGCCGATATGGACAAAACCGCTATGCGATTGAATATAAGCTGGACAATGCGGTGGGCGGTTACAGCGACAGGGACGGGGTCAACTTCCGATTTGTAAACGATGGGATGAACACCACCCCCACCGATGTGAAGGTTGAAATCCGGCTGGCGGACGGCACACCCATCACCGATGAAACCGCCGACATATGGGGTTTTGGCTATAACGGACAGGTGGAATTTTTAGACGGCGCTATTCTGGCCTACACGGAAAGCCCCATTGCTCCCGAAAATCATGTGACGGTACTGTTTTCTTTGGAGAAAGGAATCCTGTCCCCCTCACGGCAAGAACCGGGCAGCTTTGAGGAAGTAAAAGAAACTGCCTTTTCAGGCAGCGATTACGATAATACCGGCGAAGAAGTATCCACATTTGAAGCGATTGTCACGATGCTTTTGTCCATGGGACTTCCCATCGGGTTGATGATTTGGTTTTTCAGAATGAAAAAGAAACGTGCGGAGAAAAAAAGGCAACGATTTGCAGAGCGGTTCGGGTATTTCAGGGACATTCCCAATGACGGCAATCTGAGTGCCACCTATGCGCTGGGACGGCTGTTTGATGTGTGTGGGGACGGTGCGATTCTTTCCACAGGAATGCTGCGGCTGATTCAGCTTGGCTGCCTGTCCCCCGTGGAAATGCAGCAGATCGGTTTGATGGGCAAAACCAAAGAAACCGTGAGCCTGCGGCTGGTGGGCAGCAATCATAGCAGTATGAACGAATATGACGAGTACCTTTATACGGTGCTCGAAAGCGCGGCCGGTTCGGATTCCACTTTGCAGGCAAAGGAACTGGAACACTTTGCAAGTCAAAACGACAAACTGCTGCGCGCCTACATACAGAAATGCGAAAACGCAGGCAGAACTTGGCTGAATCAAAAAATCTGCCTGAAACGGTGGGATATGCCCGCAAAGCTGACGGATCTGACGCCAACCGGTGAACAGGAGCTAGGCGAGCTGATGGGGCTGAAACGGTATCTGACGGATTTTTCACTCATTGCCGAGCGCGGCGTCAAGGAAACGCCGATTTGGAGGGAACTGCTGACCTATGCCATGCTGTTTGGCATCGCCGATCAGGTGGCGGAGCAGATGAAAGAGCTGTACCCCCAAATTTCTAACCAGCTGACCGATTACAGCGGGAGCATGGCGGCCGCCTATTCCTACCACTACTTGCTTTACAGCAATATGAAGCAAGCCGAACAGCGGCGTGAGCAGGAAAAACGCAGCGGCGGAAGCGGCGGATTTTCTTCCCTTGGCGGGGGCGGCGGCTCTATTGGCGGTGGATCAGGCGGCGGAACAAGATAATGCGAACAAAAGGAGGAACGGGATATGGGCTTATTTTCTAAAAAACCCCCTTGCCCCATCTGCGGCGGCAAGATTCCACTGATTCTGCCATCGAAAATCGAGGGCGAATATATTTGCAACGACTGTTATAGCAAGATTGATATGGGTGCCGACAAGGAAAGCAATCTGACAATGCAGGGCTTTCGGGAGTATCTGGCATTCTACGATCAAAACCAAATACTGAAAGGCCAGTTCGTGGTTTCTGAGCGGATTGATTTCGGCCTTTGGGATACTAAAATCATCTTTGATTACCAGAACAAGCTGTTCTGCATGAGCAAAAACCCGGATAAAACCGTGTTTGAAGGAAGGCAATTGAAATCCTTTACCATCAGGGAGGACAGTACCCCTCTGTTTGAGGGTTCAGCGGCAGGCATACGCCGTTATACCAGCACCGTAACCGAGCGGGCTATGGCGATGGCGCCGCAAATCGCACAGATTGCAGCGAACAAGCGGATGGCACGAACCCTTGACAGGCTGGACGACGGCAAGGTAAATAACTCCACACCGGTGCAGTATTTTGATATTTCTGAACCCTTTCAGGCGTTTCACGTGGAGCTGCATTTCGACCACCCCTACTGGACGGTGCTCAAATGTGATATGGACGGTCCCCGGTTTAATAACACCCTCCCGGATGTGAACAACTACCTCCGCTCCTATCAGCAAAGCATAGAAGAAATTGAAAAGCTGGTGGCTGCACTTAGGACGGTGGCCTTTCCCGGCGTGCCCGAGCAGTCTGTTGGCCACGGCATGATGGGAATGGGGACGTTACATACCAACATGGCTCCGCCTGCCGACGCCATCGAAGAAATCAAAAAATACAAGGCGCTCATGGAAGACGGCGTGATTTCACAGCAGGAGTTTGAGGCAAAGAAAAAGCAGCTTCTTGGGATTTGAAGAAAATCAGCCTGTCTATGCGGAAGGGGGACATGACATGACTTACGCCTGCGAGGACTGCGGCTTTTTATTCTGCCGGGTGGGAGCGGTAAAGGAATGCCCTTCCTGTGAAAAATCCCGTATTCGCCCCGCCACCGAGGAAGAAATCGGGATGCTGGAAAAACTTTTGGAACAAGGAAAAACAAGTTTAGAAATCAAGGAGGGACAGACCTTATGAACAAACGACTATTAAGTATGTTTCTTGCGCTGTGCATGATTGTGACCATGCTGCCGGTATCGGCAATGGCGGAAGAAATACATACGACCATTGGCGGGAGCGGAGAAATTATCAGCTTTGCACCGCTGACAGAAACCAAAAAAGCGGTATCACTGGGAACATCCATTGAGGATTTGGAGTTGCCCGAAACACTGACCGCCACGATGCGGACAGCCGTGCCTGCCGATGAAAACCCCACACAGGATTCCGGCAGCTCGGAAACAGCAACGCCCACAACGGCCGCCGAGCCTAAATGGAAAGAAACCACCGGGGATATTCCGGTGGAATGGGCTTCGCCCGACTATGACATGGATACCGAGGGCGCATATGTCTTTACGCCGGTGATCGTGGGCTATACGGTCAGCGCCCCGCTACCGGAGCTTACCGTGACAGTGGGTGCGGCGGTAATGGCGCGTGGGTCGGCAATACCCTATGGCCTCGCGACAGAAATTGAAAATTTGGCGGCTCTCCAGTCTGCCATAACCGATGCGACAGGCGATTTGGATTTGATACTATCCGACAGTTATAGCGGCACTGGGACAATCACGATTCCCAGCACTTGTAGCTACAACATCACCATTGACTTAAACGATCAAACGCTTGACGGAGGTTCTGATACCGCTATCGAATACAAAGGCAGCGGTACGCTGACCATCATTGACAGCGGTAGTGGCGGCATGGTGACAAGTAGCACATTAAGAAAATCTGGTTCTGGTTATGGGACGATTGTTGCCGATGGTTTCGGCATCTTGGAACTATTAGGTGGCACGGTGAGTAATTCGAGTAATGTGAGTAACGAAAGCGGCTATGCGATTTATATGACCAATTATATCTCTTCTCAAACCACCTTAAATATTCGCGGCGGCACGGTAAGCGCGACAGGGGTTCAGGGTTCTGCGGTTCGTGCCAACTCTAATAACATAAACATCTACGGCGGAACAATAAGCGCGGCAGGGGGTGGCGGTACTGCGATTAGCATCGGCGGCGGTAACTTGAATATCTACGGTGGCACGATGAGTTCCGTCAACGGTACTGCGATTTATCAAGAAGGTGCTGCTGTTACTGCTATTCAACGTGGAACAACTGTTATTATCCAAGGCAACAGTAAAGCAATGAAAACAGTGCCGACTTTGAGCGACGTGCAAGGTACGGCAAGCGCCAACTACGACGGGAGCGGTTCGGGCGCTTACAACCCGGCGAATATCGCAACCTATAAATACTTAAAGTTTGAGCCAGCCGCCACACCGGTTGACAGTCTTGATGATCTCAACAACGCCATTCTCTACGCGACGGACGATTTGAATTTGAAACTTTCCGACAGTTTCAGTTATAGCGACACAGGAACAATCGTTATCAACTGTGACTACAACATCACCATTGACTTAAACGGCAAAACGCTTGACGGCGGTTCTCTTTCTGCCATTAAACATCAGGGCAAAGGTGCGTTGACCATTATCGACAGCAAGGGCGGCGGCATAATAACAGGAAAAACAATAAGTGGAACGATTCGGGTGAATAATGGCGGCACCGTGAACATTAACGGCGGAACGGTGAGCGCGACAGCAGGTACCACCAATACTGCGATTTGGGTCGGCTATAATAGCATATTAAATATTAACGGCGGAACGGTGAGCGCGACAGGGCTTGCGGGTACTGCGATTTACACCCAAAACGCAACCTTAAATATTTCTGGCGGAACGGTAAGCGCGACAGGTAATAATGGATATGCGATTAATAGCGAGGTCGGCTCTTCCCAATTGTTGAACATATCGGGCGGCACGATAAGTGCTGTCAACGGTACTGCGATTGAAAACAATAGCACAACGATAAAAACAGGAACAACTATTATTATCCAAGGCAAAACGAAAGCAATGGCATTTGCGCCGACATTGGAGAGTGGCGTGCAGGCTATGGCAAGCACTAATTACGATGGGAGCGGTTCGGTCGCCTACAACGCGGCGAATATCGCAACCTACAAATACTTAAAGTTTGGGATTGACGTCATATCGCCTGTGCTCTCGGCGGGGAGCGTAGACCGCACAAGCAACACAGCGGGTACAATCGGCTTTACCACCGACAAGGCGGGTACAGCGTATTACCTTGTTGTGAACAGCGGCGTGTCCGCTCCAACGAGCATGGCGGTAAAAGCGGGTACTTCTCTCGGTTCCGTAAGCGGAACAGTGACGGGCAAAGCCGTTACTCTGACGGCGGGGGCGAAAGATATTTATGTGGTCGTGGAGGATTCGGCGGGTAATATCAGCACCCCGTTAAAAATCGAGGCGGCGGCGTATGTCGCACCGGACACCACAGCCCCCACAGTTACTTCGGTAACGGTGCCAGCGAACGGCACTTATTTGCCCGGAAATAATTTGGATTTTACAGTAAATTTCAGCGAGAATGTTATCGTCACCGGCATGCCGTACATCTCGCTGACGATTGGTTCAAATTCTAGAAATGCAATGTATACAAGCGGCAGCGGCACAACGGCGCTGGTCTTTCGTTATACGGTACAGGAGTACGACAGCGATGCCGATGGCATCAACATCAATGCGCTGAACCTCAACAGCGGCACCATCAAAGACGGTGCCGGAAACGATGCGAATCTGACGCTCAACAATGTAGGCAACACGGCTGGTATACTGGTGCATACCCCGGTAGCTACCACTATCACCAGCCAGCCAGCCCCTCAAACGGTGAACGCAGGGCAGGGGGCAACCTTTTCAGTTACGGCAACCGGAGAGGGTTTAACATATCGGTGGCAGGTTGACACCGGCAGCGGCTTTTCCTACATTTCAAACGGTGGAGTATACAGCGGAGCCACTACGGCGACGCTGACCATCACAGGAGCAACCGCAGGGATGAGCGGCTATCAATACCGTGCCGTTGTTACAGGCACCTACCTGCCTGCCGTTAACTCAGATTCGGCACTGCTAATGGTAAACGCCGCCCCTACCTACACCGTCACAGCGAATCCGACCAGCAAGAACTTCGGCTCACTGACAATCGGCTACATTGCCCCGGCAGCGCAGACTGTGACCATCACAAACACCGGAAACTCCAGCGTGACGCTGACCCAGCCGACCAGCACCAACTACACCATCGGGACACTCAACAGCACCACGCTGGCGGCAAATGGCACGGCCACCTTTACCGTTGCACCGAAAGCCGGACTTGCGGTGGGAACGCACAATGAGACACTGACCGTAAGCACCAACCACAGCACCAATGCTACGGTAGAACTGAGCTTCACTGTGACGGCGGTTCCTACTTACACCATCACAGCCGACCCGACCAGCAAGAACTTCGGTTCACTGGCAGTGGGCTACAGTGTCCCGGCAGCTCAGACCGTCACCATCACAAACACCGGAAACTCCAGTGTGACGCTGACCCAGCCGACCAGCACCAACTACACCATCGGCGCACTCAGCACCACCACACTGGCGGCAAACGGGACGGCTACCTTTACCGTTGCACCGAAAGCCGGTCTTGCGGTGGGAGCGCATAATGAGACACTAACCGTAAGCACCGACCACAGCACCAACGCTACGGTGGAATTGAGTTTTGAAGTGGCGGCGGCTCCTACTTATACCATCACCGCTGACCCGGTAACCAAGGATTTCGGATCGCTGACAATCGGCTATATTGCCCCGGCAGCGCAGAATGTGACCATCACAAACACCGGAAACTCCAGCGTGACGCTGACCCAGCCGACCAGCACCAACTATACCATCGGGACACTCAGCACCACCACACTGGCGGCAAACGGGACGGCCACCTTTACCATTACGCCGAAAACCGGTCTTGCAGTGGGGAATTATAATGAAACGCTGACCGTAAGCACCAACCACAGCACCAATGCTACGGTAAGTTTAAGTTTCTCTGTGACGGCGATTCCTACTTATACCATCACCGCTGACCCGGTAACCAAGGATTTCGGATCGCTGACAATCGGCTATATTGCCCCGGCAGCGCAGACTGTCACCATCACAAACACCGGAAACTCCAGCGTGACGCTGACCCAGCCGACCAGCACCAACTA
>JAHDPO010000019.1 GCA_018434325.1 Clostridia bacterium
GAAGGCTTCCATAACGGCCCGGAAGGGCAGGTATACGCGGCCATTCTTGTTCTGAGCAGGAGAATCGATCTCGACCTCAGAGGTTACACCGTTCTTGGTCACAGCAATTTTGTTAGCGCCAACGGTAACTTTAATGGTTACACCGTCTTTGCTCAGGGTAGCAGTCTGAGAAGCCTGGTCCCACTCGATGGTAGCGCCGATGGAGGTGCCCATATCACGGACGCCCAGGAAGGTGCGGCCATTGTCGATGAAGGAAGGAGACTCAGCAGAGAAAACCTTGTTGCCGGAGACATAGGAAGGAGCGCCAACGATGAAGATTACCTGTCCGCCACCAGCAGAAGCTTTACCGAAGGAAACGGTGCAAGCGCCGGTGAAGACTTTAGGATCCGCAGCGGTATCAGTAATGATAACCTGCAAGGTTACATCACCTTCCATGTTGGAGCTGACTTTAACGCTTGCTTTACCCTTATTGAAGTCAGCGGTGTTCACGGAATCAGCGGAAGCAACAGCACCTTCGGGCTTAGCGATGATGGTAGCACTAGTACCGGTGGAAGCAGCGCCATAGCCTGTAGCAGCCAGTTTGCCATCAACATCTACTAATTCAATATTGACAGTAACTTCGCCGCCTACAGCACCAACGCTCTGAGGAGTCAGTTTCAGGTAGGAAGCAACCTTCTGGATATTAAGAACCTGAGTAGCAACAAGATTCTTAGTAGTATCAACAGCAGTCATGGTAATAACGCCGCTCTTATCATCTCTCAAAGTGAAAGTACCATCAGCTTGGCTGAGGCTGGAGTTAGCAGCGATGAAGGAAGCATCGCTAATGCTCAATTTAACGTCACTTTGGGTGGTGCTTCCACCAACAGAAGAAGCAGCAGCAGTACCAAATTCCTTAGTTACCTTGTAACCTTCAGCATCGTAGTACTTAATTTCGGGGCGGGGCAGAATAGTGCTTCCGGAATAGCTGTTAGCACCATAGCTCAACTCCATTTTTACGATTTCACCCTGTTCCTTAGCGTTGAATTTGTAGGAAACAGCGGAACCATTTACCAGATGAACCTTTACTTCATAATCGCCATCTTTTTTCAAAGAAGTGGTATCGATTACGATATTGGCATCACCATCGTTCCTGGTTGCAAGACGGAAATTTAAGTTGGTGTCGGTATTTTTGCTACCGCTGGCACCATCTTTGTCGGAGATACCGGAACCGCTGGGCTTAGCAACAACAGTTCGGGTCATATCATTTAATTCAGCAGCGCTGATGGCAACACGGTTGCCGTTAGCATCATAAGCACTGAATTTTAAGGTGAAATTGCCAGCATCCCGGGCGACTTTCTGGTTGTTGTCACTCTCAGCCTTGATGGAAGTGATACCGGGAGTAGCAAAAACGACATTTACCTTATGGGAAGGAAGAGTAGCTATACCGGAGACTTTGGCCTGAATCTCTGCGGGTTCACTGCCAGTAGATTTGGTAGCATAAACCTTAATCTCAGCCTTACCGGTAACATCGGTGGTAGCTTTGGTGGCAGTCAAGGATAAGCCGTTGCCTTTGACAATAGAGAAGCTAACATCCTTCCCTGCAACAGGAACGCCGTTAGAAGTCACAGTAGCCTGCACTTTGTAAGTATCTACACCATTAGCAGGTTTAGGACCTGAACCGGCGGGGAAAGTAGAATTGACACTGTCATATTTCCCATTACCATCTACAGCAAAAGCATAGCCATCTAATTTAATAGTCAGGCCATCAGCTTTAGCAGCAGTGAACTCTACGGGGAATTTCTTCTGCTGAATAATATTTGCAATGGTACCGGAAACATCTTTACCATTAGCAAAATCCTTTACATCTGCAGAGTTGATACCAAACACGATATTGGACGTACCGGCAGCGGTGGAAACAACTTTGATATCAATGCTACCACTATATAACTGCTGAGTAACTGCAACCGGAATAGTTACATAGCCATCACCAAGGGTAGCTTCAGAAACAGAAACCCATGTTCCAGCAGAATTTTTATAGCTAAAATTATCTACTTGGGCCCGGGAGGAAGCTACAACAATTTGTTCAGTCACGCCACCAGCAGGAGCAGCAGTGAAGCGATTGACCACAAGAGTAAATTCAGCGCCATCATTAGTAGAAGCGCCAGTAGCCTGAGCCTCTACGGAGCTCGTAGGAGCCTTAACAGCAGAAGAGTAGGTGTTGATATCAGCAGCAGCAGCAAAAGCCGCAAAAGGAACAATGCTAATCAGAAAAGCAGCCAAAACGACTAAGGCTAAAACTTTCTTAGTTTTCAAGAAAAATCCCTCCTTAAATTTGGGGTGCGGGTCTATCCCGCGGGGATATCCATTGCTTGGCGAGGGCTGCCCTTCACGCTAACCGGGAGGCCGCCAGCTTCACAAGTTAAACTAATTTAACTAGGAAGTATGGCTCCTGTCCGGGGTCAATGGTGAGGTCAAAACCGACGCAATCTTTGGTATCCCATATTATTCTGACTGAAACCCTCAGCCGGGGTAGTTCCTGCCGGCAAGACAACCGGTCCGGCAAAACGGCCCGGAACCAATCAGCCGCTTCGCTTTCTTACTGACGAGTGGCAATATCACTCCTTTTAATATGCAAAAATAAAAAAACGCCGCCCATGGCTTTCTTTAATCTGGCAGCTAGGCTACAATAAGAAAGACAACTGGCTGACGTATCACTCCTTGGGCTATTATGTCCGACTTGAAAGACTATCAAAGCATTTGGTGGAAGAGCCCGAGAGCCAGTTGACCTTATTCTGTCTCGGGCTTAAGCTGCAATAAGTGAGTAACCGGCTGACGCATCAATCCTTGGGCTACTATGTCCGTTTGAAAGGCTGTCAGTCTCTCCTTACTGCAGCCTGCGATGGGAGCGGATAGGCCGGCGGCATCGCCAAACCCTGCAGGCTACCCAATAATTTGAATCGTCAACGAGCAAAAGTGTGTCCCGGTTGCGATTTATGGTATTGGGGGAATGGAAATGAATGCTGTTGGGATTGACGTTTCTAAAGGGAAAAGCATGATCGCCATCATGGATTCTTTCCGGGTAGAAGTGCTTTCGCCCTTTGAGGTGCAGCACAACGATAGCGAGCTAAAAGAATTGACCCAAAAGCTTCGGGGGCTGGGTGATGAGACTCGGGCAGTCATGGAATACACGGGAAATTACCATGCAGTTATTGCCCGGGCCCTGCATGAGGCAGGAATTTATACATCTGTGGTCAATGCAACATTGGTGCACAATTACGGCAACAACAGCTTGCGCCGGGCCAAGACGGACAAAAAAGACGCCCTGAAGCTGGCCAACTACGCCCTTGACCACTGGCCTAATTTGCCCCAATACATCCCGGAGGAAGATATCCGGCTGATGTTAAAAAGCTGCTACCGTCAGTATGAGCAGTATTCGAAGATGCGGGCTATGCTGAAAAACAATCTGATTTCTCTGCTCGACCAAACCTTCCCGGAGGTAAATCGCCTCTTTCGCAGCTCCCGTCGGGCAGACGGCAGCGAAAAATGGATTGACTTTGCGGCGGATTTCTGGCATTGCCAATGTGTTTGCAGCCTTTCTCAAGAGGATTTCGCTGATCGCTACCGCCAGTGGTGCAAAGAAAACGGCTACAATTTTAGCGTTAGCAAAGCTGAGGATATTTATAGTGCTGCTTGCAACCAAATCGGCCTTATGCCCCAAAGGGAGACGGCAAATATTCTGGTTCAGCAGGCCACTTCTCAATTGCGGACAAGCTCTATTGCTCTGGCCACTCTCCAGCAGGAAATGCAGAGTTTAGCTGCTTCTTTGCCGGAATACGACATGGTAATGAGCATGTTCGGCGTCGGCCCAGCATTGGGCCCTCAGCTGATGGCTGAGATTGGCGATGTCCGGCGCTTTCATTCTAAAAAAGCCCTGGTAGCTTTTGCAGGCATTGATGCGCCACCTTATCAGTCTGGCACGATAAATGCCCGCAGCCGCCGAATCACCAAACGAGGCTCCTCATCCCTGCGCCGGACGCTCTTTTTGGTGATGAGCGTACTGCTGCAAAGAGCGCCTCTGGATGAGCCTGTCTACCAATTTATGAATAGAAAGCGTGCCGAGGGAAAGCCCTATCGTGTATATATGATGGCAGCTGCCAACAAGTTTCTGCGCATCTATTATTCCAGCGTTAAAGCCTATTTGGAGGGGGAAGACGGCACTTAATTGCCAGTTTCACATGAATAGAATCAAAGCTCAATTCCTTATAAAATATAGAGTTTTTCTATGATTTTAGCGGCGGCTTGTAAGAATTTGTTTTCCAGCAACAAAAGGTTTACACTTTGTTCACCGTTTCGGGGCCTGGCCTTATTGACCAGAAATCAACTTATGCTATAATAACCATAAGGTCGGCCAAAAGCCCCTGATTTTTCCAACTTAGTTTTTAGCTTTTTAAGTTTAAACACATTGAATACTTTCTGAAAGGAGTGATATTGCCACTCGTCAGTAAGAAAGCGAAGCGGCTGATTGGTTCCGGGCCGTTTTGCCGGACCGGTTGCTTTGCCGGCAGGAACTACCCCGGCTGAGGGTTTCAGTCAGAATAATATGGGATACCAAAGATTGCGACGGTTTTGACCTCACCATTGACCCCGGACAGGAGCCACACTTCTAGTTAAACTAGTTTAACTAGTGAAGCCGGCAGCCTTCCGGTTAGCGTGAAGGGCAGCCTTCGCCAAGCGATGGATATCCCTGCGGGAAAGACCCGCACCCCAATTTAAGGAGGGATTTTTCTTGAAAACTAAGAAAGTTTTAGCCTTAGTCGTTTTGGCTGCTTTTCTGATCAGTATTGTGCCTTTTGCTGCTTTTGCTGCGATCAATACCTATTCTTCTGTTGTTAAAGCTCCTACGGATTCTGTAGAAGCACAGAACGTTGCTGATGCTACTGAAGCCGAGGGCGAAGACGGTGCTGAGTTTACTGTTGTATTGTCTCAGCCTGCAACAGGTGGTTTTTCTGGGCTGGAGCCCCTGTATATTGCCACTTCCCGTCCTTCAGTAGATTACCTCTGCCTGAAGGTTGGTGATGACTGGAAGGGTACTTACTCATTCGATGCCAATGGTGTTGCCACAATTCCCGCAGCTGCCATTGGAGCCACTGCCGGCACTTACAATAAATCCCTTGATTTCAAGGTGGTTTCTATTGCCGCCGGTACTTCCCAGATCGTTTTTGGCAATCATTCTGGTGCTGTACAGGACTATGCTAAAGGGAAAGATTTTGCCACTGCAGGTACTGCTGGTGACCTTCCTGCTGGTACTGGTTCTATTGCCAATATAATTCAGCAGAAGAAATTCCCCGTCGAATTTACTTTTGCTAAAGCTGACAGCCTTGTAGTTAACTCCAACATGGATACAGCGCTTGTGAACCCGGAACGGGAACCTGCTAACGGTGTAGATACCTACAAAGTTCGGGCTTTCGTTTATGCCAACAACACCCCTGTTGCCGGCAAGGACGTCACCTTCTCTATCGTTAAAGGCAGCGGCGCTACCTTGACTGCTGCTAAAGCTACTACCGATGTAACCGGTAAAGCTGAAGTAAAGATTTATGCTACTAAAGCCGGCGATTATGAAGTCCAGGCTAAAACCTCCGGGATTCCTACCACTGCTGCCCATAAGACAACTGTTACTTTTGTCAGCCCTGGTATTGTTTCTATTAAAGCTGAAAGCGACAACAACCAGAAGGTTGCCCGGGATAACGGCCCCTTCAAACTGAAGTTCAGCGCTTATGATGCTAATGGCAATCGTGTTGCTCTCAAAACGGATACTGCCGTGAATAATCTGGACTTAAGCAAATCTATTGTAACCAAGCCCAGTGGTTCCGGCCTTTCCGACGGCACAAGCAGCACTAATTTCAAGCTTGAAGGAAATACCGATGGCTATGGCAGAATTGTCATTGATACTGACGCTTTGAAAAAAGACGGCGATTATGAAGTAAAAATCTATCTGGCCAACGGTTCAACTGTTTCTTACAAATTCAATGCCAAGGAACAGGGCGAAGTTGTAAAGATGGAACTGGATTATGGTGCTGTCAGCTATGCTGCAGAATCTACTTTACCTGAGCCTTCCATCAAATATTACGATGCCGAAGGTTATAAAGTAAGCAAGGATTACAGTGCTACAAGCGATGTTAAGTTAAGCATCAGCGATGCCTCCTTCCTCGCTACCGGTGGTATTAATCCCACTACTGGTGTCTTCACGCTGAAGGAAGACAAGAGCGGTGTCATTACGATGACTGCTGTTGATACCGTTAAGAATTTAGTAGCCACCCAGGTTATCAATGTTCAGAAGGCTGCTTCTTACCTGAAGCTGACTCCTCAAAGCGTTGGCGCTGTAGGCGGCGAAGTTACTGTTAAGATCGAGCTGGTTGACGTAGACGGCAAACTTGCCGCTACCGGCAGTGAAGCTAATACTAGCAGCGCTACCATCATTGCTAAGCCTGAAGGCGCTATTGCTTCTGCTGATTCTGTGGAAGATGATGATTTTGATGAAGGTAAAGCTAGTGTTAAAGTCAGCTCCAATATGGAGGGTGATGTAACCCTGCAGGTTATCATTACTGATGACAACGCTAAAGTTTATACCGGCGCTTGCACCGTTTCCTTCGGTAAAGCTTCTGATGGTGCTGGCCAGGTAATCTTCATCGTCGGTGCTCCTTCCTATGTCTCCGGCAACAAGGTGTTCTCTGCTGAGTCTCCTTCCTTCATCGACAATGGCCGCACCTTCCTGGGCGTCCGTGACATGGGCAGCTCCATCGGCGCTACCATCGAGTGGGATCAGGCTTCTCAGACTGCTACCTTAAGCAAAGACGGCGTAACCATTAAAGTTACCGTTGGCGCTAACAAAATTGCTGTGACCAAGAACGGTGTAACCTCTGAGGTCGAGATCGATTCTCCTGCTCAGAACAAGAATGGCCGCGTATACCTGCCCTTCCGGGCCGTTATGGAAGCCTTC
>JAHDPO010000063.1 GCA_018434325.1 Clostridia bacterium
AGCCGGTAAAGGCCTTGGAATGGCTGGAGCAGAAGATGCTGCCCATCTTCCCCTTGGGTGTATTCAAAGATCTGAAGGAGGGGGAAGGCAAATGAAACACGAATTATTGTTTTCCGGCATCGGCGGCCAGGGCATCATGCTCCTGGGAGAGATCCTTTGCAGCGTGGTTATCGCAGCAGGCTACCAGGTGTCCTTTGCACCTTTTTATGGCCAGGAAAAACGGGGCGGGCGCACCATGTGCAACGTAGTGATCGCCGACGGCATGGAATCGCCGATCATCTCCGAAGCGGAGCTGATGCTGGTGATGGATGAGCGCTCCCTGAAGGATTACGAGCATTTGGTAGCCCCCGGCGGCACCCTGCTGCTGAACAGCTCCATGATCGAGCTTGAGCCGGGGCGGGCAGACATCAAGGTGGTGAAGGTGCCCTTTTATGAGATCGCGGCAGACTTGGGCAATGCCAAGGCTTCGAATATGGTGGCTTTAGGCTATGTGCTGCGGTATCTGCCCTTTGTGGATAAAGAGGCCGTGGAAAAGGAAGTGGCCAAGACCTTCAGCGGCAAGCCGGCCCTAGTGGAGCTGAACGTGAAGGCCGTAAAAACGGGCTACGAATATGGGGAACAAGTATAAAGGATAAGGGGCGAAGACAATGGCAGCAAAAATTGTATTGACGGAATGCAGCTGGGGCGCTACCGACGTAGAAGAAAAATATTTGAAGCAGGAAGATTTTCAGGTGGAAATCTGCTCCGGCATCAGTGAAGAGGAGCTTTTGGAAGCCTGCCGGGACGCCGACGCCATCATCGCGGAATATGCTCCCCTGACCCGCAAGGTGCTGTCCGGCTTGGAACGGTGCAAGATCATCTCCAACTCCGCCATCGGCGTGGACAATATCGATATCCAGGCCGCCAGGGAGCTGGGCATTGCCGTAGCCAACGTGCCCAATTACTGTGCTTACGAGGTGGCCGATCATGCCATGGCCTTGATGCTGGCGGCCCTCCGCAACATAGTCCATTACGAGCGGAAGGTTCGCCGGGGAATCTGGGATATCAATGACGCTCCGCCCATGCGTCGGCTGGCCGGCCTTAAACTGGGTCTGCTAGGATTTGGCTGTATACCCCAGATGGTAGCCCGGAGAGCCAAGGGCTTTGAGATGGAGGTAATGGCCTACGATCCTTATCTGCCGCCGGAAGCGGCGGCTAAATTGGCAGTGCCTTTGGTGTCCATGGAAGAAATTCTGGAAAGCTGCGATATCATCTCCTGTCATATTCCCTTGACCCCCGGCACCACGGGCCTGATCAACAAAGAGATCTTTGGCCAAATGCAGCAAAAGCCCCTGTTTATTAACACCTCCCGAGGCAAGGTCGTTGCAGAGCAGGATATGGTGGAAGCATTAAAATCGGGACAGATTCGGGGGGCCGCTTTAGACGTGCTGAAGGATGAGCCGCCCTGTTTCAGCGACGAGATCTTTCAGTTGCCCAATGTGATCATCACACCTCATGCCGCTTTCTTTTCCGAGGAAGCGTTAGAAGAGGTACGGCGGCGCTCCGCCATGAACGTAGTACACTTTTTCCAGGACGGCCATGAAAAAATCAGCTTTATCGTCAAGCCTTAATGAAAGGGGTATATTTATGAAAAAAATCTTGAATTTAGCGTTGGCCATAGTATTGGTCCTGTCTTTGGCGGCCTGCGGCAGCAGTTCCGGCACCGCCGTCAGCCCCACAACGGCTCCTGACCCTGCCGCTCCCGCTGCCACCAGCCCGCCGGCGGCAGGACCGGTAAAAAAATTAGTGGCGGCCCATGTGTTGGATCAAACCCATCCTGTCCATCAGGGCTTTGTGGAAATGGACCGTCTTTTAAAAGAGCTTAGCGGCGGCGCCATGGCTTTGGATATCTTCCCCAGCTCGGCTCTGGGCGATGAAGAGCCTACGCTGGAAGCCATGAAAATGGGCGGGACTATTGACCTTTCGGCGCCCTCGGCCGCTCCCGTCTCCATTTATGCCAAGCAGTTTTTAGTCTGCGATTTCCCCTATAGCTTCTTAAATTATGATCAAGTCTGGAAGTTTTATGACGGCGAGTTTGGCGAATACCTCTACAAGCAGTTGGAGGGCTCCGGCATCAAGGGGCTGGCCTGGTGGGATAATGGCTTCCGTAATCTGACCACCACCAATAAGCCCATTAATTCCCTGGCGGATTTGAAGGGCATGAAAATACGCACCATGTCCAGCCCGGTCCATATGGCTTCCATGAACGCCCTGGGCGCCGCCGCCACCCCCGTGCCCTTCGGCGAGTTATATAGTGCTCTTCAGCAGGGCGTAGCCGAAGGCCAGGAAAATCCGGTGGCTAATATTTTGGGCAACAAATTCTATGAGGTACAGAAGTATCTGATGATGTCCCGGCATTTCTTTGATCCCTCACCTCTCTTGATCAGTCAAAAAACCTGGGATTCCCTGACGCCGGAGCAGCAGGGCTGGGTCAAAGAGGCTGCCGTCAAGGCCGGCGAATATATGCGCCAGGTCAGCATCGACGAGGAAGCGGAGAAACTGGCTCAGTTGGAGAAAGAAGGCATGACGGTAATTCCTTTCAGTGAGGAGCAGCTAAAGGCCTTCCAGGAAGCGACCAAAGACGTCTATAAAGGTTTCATCAATGATGTGGGCCAGGACTGTATTGACCTTTATATGAAATGCATAGAAGAAGTGAAGCAATAGGCGGCAGCTCGGGAAGGAGGGGTGTTTTTGAATCAGGAAGTTAGAGAAACCGACATCTATGCACGGGGCCTGCTGAACAAGATTGTCAACAATATTGAAGGATCTATCTGTTTAGTGGGTATGCTCGGTATGACAGCGGTGATTTTTATCCATGTCATATTCCGTTATGTATTCAATAGCCCCCTGCAATGGTCGGAAGAAGTATCCAGATTTCTGACTATATGGGTAACCTTTGGCGGCGGCTCCTATGCTTTCCGAAAAGGGGCTCACGTGGGGGTAACGGCTATTGTGGAGGCTATGCCCGACCGGCTGAAACGGGCAATCAATATCATCAGCAAAATTATGGTTATCCTCTTTTTTATCGTTATTGGCTACTATGGCCTTGTTCTGGCCTTTGAACAAATAGGCAAGCAATCCATTGCCGCCAAGGTTCCTTTGGTATTGCCCTTTTCGGCTATTCCTATAGGCTCCTGCCTGGTTCTGATCCGTCTGATTCAGGAATTCATTCAGGATGTGAAGCAGGCAGCTTTTCAGCCGCCTGCTGAAGGAGGTACCCTATGATTGCTCTGGGCTTGACCGTTTTCGGTTCCCTGATGCTTTTTTTGGCCATGGGTATGCCTATTGCCGTAGCTATCGGCTGGGCCTCCCTGGTTTCCTTCCTTACTTCCGGCTTGCCCATACACGCCATTGCCCAGCGCATGTACGCCGGTGTGGATAGCTTTACCTTAATGGCTATTCCTTTCTTTATGCTGGCCGGCGCTTTAATGGAGCTGGGAGGCATGTCCCGGCGGCTGGTGCGGCTGGCCAATTCCATTATCGGCAACGTAGCCGGCGGCCTGGCCCATGTCCAGGTCTTGGCTTCCTGCTTCTTTGCCGCCCTTTCCGGGTCCTCGCCGGCTACTACGGCAGCCATCGGCGGCGCCCTGATCCCGGAAATGAAAAAGGAAGGCTATCCGGCGGAGTTCTCCGCCGCTGTTCAGGCGGTGGCCGGCACGGTGGGAACCATTATCCCGCCCAGCATTCCTATGGTGCTCTATGGAGTCTCCGGCAATATCTCCATCGGCAAGCTTTTTGCCGCCGGTATGCTGCCCGGAGTTCTCTACGGCTTCGGTTTAATGGTAACCATTTATTTTATTTCCAAAAAACACGGCTACCGCAGCAAAAACTATCAGGCCTCTTCGGCTCGGGAGGTTT
This sequence comes from Clostridia bacterium, assembly GCA_018434325.1. GTDB lineage: Bacteria > Bacillota > Peptococcia > DRI-13 > UBA5745 > WRMS01. Next base: position 3,898 of record JAHDPO010000063.1, read on the forward strand.
GGGCTGCCTTCAAAGACGCCATCTGGGCTCTGCTGGTGCCTATCATTATTCTGGGCGGCATCTACAGCGGTATATTCACCCCTACGGAAGCCGGAGCGGTGGCGGCAGGCTACGGCTTATTTGCCGGCCTGTTTATCTATAAGGAGCTGACCATCAAAAGCTCCTTAGAAATATTCATTAAATCGGCGGTCAATACCTCCATGGTTTTGTTGATCGTATCCACCGCCGGCGCTTTTTCCTGGCTGCTTAATATCAAAGGCATCGCCGCCGCCGTAGGCGCCTGGTTTGCCAGCATGTCCAGCGGCTCCACTGTCTTTATGCTGCTGAGCGTGGCTCTCCTTCTCTTCATGGGCTGCTTTATGGAAGCCTCCGCCAGTGTGCTGATGGTAACGCCGGTGCTGCTGCCGGTGGCCAAGACCTTCGGTATCGATCCCGTTTACTTCGGTACCGTGCTGGTCATGACGCTGTCCTTAGGCATGGCCACGCCGCCGGTGGGCGAAAATCTCTACATTGCCGCCAGCATCGCCGGAGTTCCGTTTGAGAGGATACTAAAAAACGTCTGGCCCCTCATCGGAACAGCCATAGCCGTAATTTTGATTGTGGTTTTTATACCTCAAATATCGATGTTTTTGCCGAGGGTGCTTTTTGCTAAGTAAGATGGGAAGCGGCTGCTCATGCTGCATTAAGGAGGGAATGAAGTGATTGGTGAAAAGGTAATTCTGCGGGTAATGATGAATCAAAGTGAGGCTCATTACGCGGGAGACCTGGTGAATGGCTCTCGTATCCTGGATTTTTGGGGCGATGTGGGTACGGAGCTGGCTATTCGGTTGCATGGCGACGAAAGCCTTTTCCTGGGCTATGAGAACGTAAAATTTACGGCGCCGGTATATGCGGGAGATTTCATGGAGTATGTGGGCTGGATTGAAAAGGCTGGCAATACCTCCTTGACCTGCCGGTTTGAGGCCTATAAATGCCTCCGGCTAACCAGAAATCCCGCCGAATCGGTTTACGCCGCCGAAGTACTGAAAGAAAAAATCCTCTGCGCCAGCGGCGCCGGAACTTTAGTCGTGAAAAAAGAGTTTCAGCGGGGACCCCAGGACCCGGCCTTTGTCAGGTAGCGCAAAGCTCCCAGAGTTTAACAGTGAGTTAAAACCAATACCGCACAAATTCTCAGTGTTCCTAAAATAGGAATACTATTCTAAAAAACTTGACAAGTAGAAATATTTCCGCTAGATTAGTAGTAAGCTGAACCATATTATATTAAGGAGGTCAAATAAAATGATTGGTGAAAAGGTAGTTTTGCGAGTAAGAATGAGCGCCGGCGAGGCCCATTATGCCGGAGAGCTGGTGAATGGCTCCCATATCTTAGATTTCTGGGGCGATGTAGGTACGGAGCTGGCTATTCGTTTACATGGCGACGAAAGCCTTTTTCTGGGATATGATAACATAAGGTTTACGGCGCCGGTATATGCCGGGGATTTCATGGAGTATGTGGGCTGGATCGAAAAGGCAGGCAATACTTCTTTGACTTGCCAGTTTGAGGCTTATAAATACATTCAGCTGACCAGAAATCCCGCAGAGGCTAATTCCGCCGCCGAGGTGCTGAAAGAAAAAGTCTTGTGCGCCAGCGGCGTCGGCACCCTGGTAGTAAAAAAAGACATGCAAAGAGGCGTACAGGACCCTGCCTTCGCCAGATAATCCGAAGTTTTTACGAAGGCATCGGGGGATTGGCAAAGAGACAAAGCGAGCTTTTTTCAAGCCTCTTTGTCTTTTTGTTTGCCGCGTATTATAGAAGCTATTCTGAAATTAGATGTGGACATACAATAGTAGCCAAGGTATAATTATTTATAAATAGACAAACATTCTGATATATAGAACGAATCTCTTCGGTGCTAATTGAAATAGAATTAATCCCGGTATGAAAGAATAGAGGAGGAAACCCATGAACCGGACGGAAATTGAATTTGAGCGCTGTAAGGAATGCGGCTATTGTGTGGAATTCTGCCCCAAAAAAGTGCTGGCCTTCGGTGATAAGGTCAACAAAAGGGGATATTATCCGCCGGCGCCGGTAAAGCAGGAGGCATGCATCGCCTGCGGTATCTGTGCCAGAGTCTGCCCCGAAGGCGCTATCGAAGTCTATAAGGAAGTAAAGGAAGCATAGGAGGAATCGACGTGGGAGAAAAAGTCTTTATGCAAGGCAACGCCGCCATGGCTGAATCAGCCATCCGGG
>JAHDPO010000025.1 GCA_018434325.1 Clostridia bacterium
CCGCCTGGGCCGGCGCCGAGACCGCCGGGGATGACGCCGCCCTCCGGTCCGGCTCCAAGGCCGCCGGGAATGACCCCGCCCTCTGGATCAGTGCCACAGCCGCCGGGGCAGACGCCGCCCTCTGGACCAGTGCCACAGCCGCCGGGGCCGTTGACCGAAGAGCAGAAAAAACGTTTTTTCAAAGTAAAACGGGGAGTTTTGGGCAGGAAAATAGGCCAGATTAAAGGCTGGACATTAACCGATGACCAGCGGAAGAATCCAAACAGCGAGAGCGGAAGTACGTTTGATACCGCCACAGATTGGTACGGAGCTGCTGCAATGGATGGGGTTACGCCGATGGCGGATGCCGCCAGCGGATTTGTGGATTATGGAACCGGCGGAAACACCCGTGGCTGGGATATCGTGGGAAAAGGTAATGACAAATGGGGAGACGGCAAAATGCAGAGCGAAGGAATACCCATTTTCAGCGCCGTTACCAAGAGTATTGATTGTATTTTCCAAAGTGTGAAATATATTAAAGATATGGTCGAGTTTGCCAAAGCCAACAAGGACTCAAGCAACACCACGGCCGCTGAAAAATGGGAGGTATTCCAAAAAACAGCCGACATGCTGCTGACGCTGTTAGATACCGCCTCGTCCTGGATAAGTGCTTTTACCACTTTTGCGGGTACTTTGCCCATCATAGGAGCGGTTATTGGGGCTATCGGTACCGGTATATCCTTCGTCATGAACGCTATTCAGCTGCATAAGGCCAGAGTTTCTATTGGCCGGATGAGAACGCAGAAGACGGCGGCAAAAGATCGAATCCGTTCCAGCCAAGGCAATTTAAAGGGATTAAGCGGGTCGACAACGCCTGGAGGCACCCCGGGAGCTTCTCCCGCCGATATCAAATTCGCAAAGGATGAGACGCGCACTACGGGTGTTTTCAAAAAAAAGACCGAGCAGAAGTTCAAAATCACCCGATCCTTTGGAAAGGTAAGTGACGCAAGAACCGGTGTGCAGAGGGATCAGCGTCTGGATGAAAAGACGAAGGAGCTGCGGAGCGGCCGGACGGGCCTGGATGATAAGCAGGAAGAGGCGGTCCGGGATCTGGAGGACTACGATGTGACTAAGGAGCTTACCGGAGCAAATAAAAAACGCCGCCGGGAAGGCATCGTAAACTTAATACTCCAGGATGCAGTGGGCTTTGCTACGGCGCTGGCCGCACTGGACCCCAGCGGTATGGGCTCCGGTATCGGGGCGAGCATCAACGCAGCGGTAGGCATTGGCATGCTAGGCAAAAAAATTACCACCTCTGTCCGGCAGCATGGCCGGGACAAAGGGCGGGAAGGCTATAACGTTAATAAATCCACAGCAAACAAGGAGCAGAGGCGGCATAATTTGTCCGTCATCATGTTTGACCGCATCCAGGAGCTGGGAAAGTACGATTTTGACACGATAAAACCGGAGACAACCAATAAGGATGAAGTCGCCAAGGTGGTAAGTGGCCTTCCCGGCTTTGAGACGATGGATGACCGGATCACTGCCATGGGTGTTGCCGGCCCTCTCCTTCGGGCAGGGAACGCCGTAGAAATGGTAAAGATCATGCGCAAAGGCTTCTATCGGGATTCGAAGGATTGACGGTTTGACGAAAAAAGGAGAAAGATATGTCACACACTGATGAACTGCTAAGAGACAGTCAGTTATCCGAAAAAGCCATCCTTCAGAATTTGGAGATACTGCAGCTCTATTATGAAAATATGGGATTCAAGTCTAAGCTGGTACGGTCAAATGAGATGACTCCGCTGCCCAGCCTGGTGGCTCTGCTGGAACCGGACGAAGAGGGCCGGGGTCGGATAATCACCCATAGCTTCCTTCCCTTGGACCGGGAGGAGGCGGAGTTTACCAAATACCTGCAATTTTACTGCGAACTGCCGGCCTCTCTGGATGATGTAGACCGGACGCTGCTGCTGGAGGCTTTGCTCCGTCTCAATGAAGCTCTGCCCTTTGGTGCGGCTACGCTGGTTGAACCCCGGCCTGAGCTGGAGCTGCCGCTGATGGCGGCATTACGCAGTGTCCAGGGCTTTCCTATCGACCAGATTATCGACGAGGGCGTCTTTACCGAGGATATGTTCCTCTTTGACTTGAGCTGTGAGTTGGTGTCCAAGGTGCTGGATTGTTTGCGGGAGGGAAAGAGCCTGAACGAGGCCTTCGATTTAATCAGGCAATAGAGAGGCGGTGTGCGGGATGAGAAGAAAGGACTGGGCAGTGGTAGCAATCATCCTGGCGGCAGCCTTGATCGTGGGATTGCGGCTGGTGGCCTATGGGCTAAACCGGGCCCAACTGGTTCTGGAAGCCAGCTTGTCTGTTGCCCAGTTCAATGGCGGCGAAGCCGGCCTTGGGGCGGCGGCCGGAGAAGCCGCCGGAGCCGCCGCCGGAGAAGCCGCCGGAGAAGCTTCCGGAGCTGCCGCCGGAATGCCTGGTGCCGACGTCGAAGCAGCTGGAGGAAACACCGGGGGAATTGCCGGGAGAGTTGCCGAAGGAGCCGCCGGGGGAGTTGCCGAAGGAGTTGCCGGACTGCCCGGTGCCGCCGGCGAAGCCGCCGGAGCCGTCGCCGGGGAAGCCGTTTCATTGCCGCCGGATCAGGCGGGAGAAACGCCCGCATCGGTTCCCTTTGTTTTGCCCACAGATATGGGCAACCCGCCCAGCATGGGAGGGGGATCAGTCACCCTGGCAGATCTGATCCGCTGGATGCAGAACGAGAGCATCGGGGCTTTGGCTGCGCAGATAAGGTTGGAGGCAGAAACGGCCCTGGGCCGCGGGGTGGGCACTGAGAGCGATGCACTGCGCCGAAGCTTCGCCCAGATCCAAAGCTCAGCCAACGACCAGGCCCGGCAGAATCTTCTGGCGCAGGAAGCCGCATCCCTGGGAATTGACTATCTCAAATGCAGGGATATTCTGGCCTTGCGAGAGGAGAGCCTGGGCTTTTATAAGGCTTTGGAGGCCGCAATCGGCGGGGAACAGGCTGCCAACGAGAGCCGACCTGCCGAAACCGGCCGGGATGCCGGTGAGGAGCAGTCTGCTGAAGAGGAACCGGTACCTGATCCTGGAGAGAAACTACTGGCGGACCGGCAGGCTGTGCAAGACGCAGTGGCGGCGGCGGAGATTGCCCGGGCGGAGGCGGAGGCCGATCTGAAGGCTGCCGCCGAAGCCTTGAATGCCGCAGTAGGCAACCCTGCTAATACCGCCATCGCCGTGACGGGAGAGCTTTTGCCCGACTCTTTGCCCACCCTCTCCGCCGATGCGGCGGCGGCTCTTGCTTTGGAGACAAGAAACGAGGTCAAGGCGGCGGCCTACTCCATGGAGCGGGAGAAGCAAGCCTTGAATCAGCTGCGCTACCAATATCCTCCCACCGCCCCGGAATTCCTGAGCTGCCAATCCGCCCTGGAAGAGGCCCAGGCGGCCTATCCCCGGATCAAAGGCACAGTGGAATCCGATGTGCGCAACCGGCTGACCCGCCTTCAGCTGAGCGCCCAAGATCTGAACTTGGTCGCCGCCGCCCTGGAACGTTCCGGCAGTGCCGGGCCGGAGCCGGCATATAAGCTGAAGCTCGGCCCCGATCAAACCTGGAGCTCCAACCTGCCCGCGTTGATGGGGCTGTGGGCAGAGATTCTAAGCGGCCGGCTGCGTCTGATTACCGGGACGGCCCGCTTGAACCTGGATATTCTGCTGTTTAATCATGCCGCAGGTGTTGGCTACGCCACGGCTGTCATCTAGTTGTTATTTAAAGGAGAGCTGCCAATGGGAATATGTGCCTGTACAGGCGCCACAATGCAATGCACTTTTGGGGCTGCGCCATCGACCCTCATTGCCAATGCGCAGACCACCGTCATGGTGTCATCCAAGCCTATGGGAACGATTATGGATTTTAAGCCAATGGGAAATATACCGCCCTTCGGGATGTGCAATTGTCCAGCCAATCCGGCTACGATCAAGCCGCCCCCGGTGATGTTTGCGCCGGCCCCCTGCGTTCCGGTGATTCCGGCTCCTTGGGCGCCGGGCTCGCCGACGGTGCTGGCCGGAAATTTCCCGGCTCTGAATAACAGCTCCAAGCTCATGTGTGTCTGGGGCGGTGTGATTTCGATCTTGAATCCCGGACAAACGCAGACCATGATTCCCTAAGAGTTCCCTAAGATGTGTGAAATAAAGCAAGTCCCCCGCCGACAGCTGTCTGGCGAGGGACTTTTAGGTCCCAATCTGCTCAATTTTGTAAGTTGTGTACCTAGTTAGCAGCTGCTTCAAGCTAAATTTGGCTCGGTGTAAAATAAATGTAGGATAAAAAAAATAAACAAGAGGCAGCAAAATGTGGTTTAATAAAGTCGCAAAAACCATTAAACACCAAAGGAGGCTGCCCCTTGTGAGAACCATTGTACAGGAAATCATGGAGCAATTC
>JAHDPO010000008.1 GCA_018434325.1 Clostridia bacterium
ACCGCTTCCCATTGGAACTGGACTGCGCTATGAAAGCAAAGTGTCCTATGGATATTTAAATAAATCATTTCAGAACGCCGTTGAAGAAGGTGTTCGATATGGTTGTGAGCAGGGGTTATATGGATGGGAAGTAACAGATCTTAAAGTCTGTTTTGAATATGGCGTATACTACAGTCCGGTAAGCACCCCTGCTGACTTTCGGCACTTAGCTCCTATTGTATTTGAGCAAGCCCTAAAACAGTCAGGTACGGAGTTGTTAGAGCCCTGCCTGTCATTTGAGCTTTATGTTCCCCAAGATTGCAACGCGCGTGTTTACAATGATCTGAAAAAATTTCATGCAGATATTGTATCAATAAAGACACAGCACAACGAAGTCGTAGTATCAGGAAAAATTCCGGCTCGCACATCACAATTTTATAAAGAGCAGCTTTCGGAACTTACAAAAGGTCGTGGAGTCTTTTTAACAGAACGGGCAGGGTATCAGCAGAACACCGGTGAAACTTTTACTCAGGCCAGAAAACCGGATGATCGATTGGATAAAACTCGTCACTTTTTTGATAAGTCGTATGGCGAGATAGGCAATGAGGGACATCAATCTGGCATGAAATTCATGTAGCCAAGGAGGAATGAGAAAGTGGATAACTTAAAAGAAGCAACATTACAATCAGAGCTGCGTTTTAAGGATTTAGTAATCAATCCTTGCCATCGCAGTGTTTTAATAAATAACAACCGCATAGACCTCACCACGAAAGAATTTGATCTCTTGTACTTTTTGGCTATCCATCCGGGATGGGCATTTACAAAATCCCAAATTTATGAGACCGTATGGGGAGAAGAGTATGTGTGTAATCAACACGCTGTGGAAAATATTATATACAATTTGCGGCGCAAGATGGCTATAAATTCTACAAGTATAAACTACATTCAAACATTAGTTGGTTATGGCTACAAATTTTTAGCACCTTAGTAAAAATATCAAGAGGGTTCATTTTAATAATAAACAGGCAACTGTTCGGAGGTGAAGTGCCGATGGGTGAATCACCTATAACTTTAGGAAAATTAATTAAGAGCGCACGGTTAGAGGCAGGATTAACGCAGGACAACCTTGCCACACGGGTTGGGGTTACATCACGGTATATCATGGCTATTGAAAACGAAAATAAATACCCAAGCATCCAAGTGTTGTCTAAGATCATATGCACATTGAAAATATCAGCAGATACAATCTTTTATCCTGAAATGCAGCATAAAACCAGGGAAAAAGAACAACTCATCCACCTGATTCATATGTGCGATGAAAGGGAGATTAAAGTGGCTATCGTAATCATCAAAGCATTATTGGATGCTAAATAATTTGACACATCTTCTATCTTTAGGTAGCTTATAATCCCATAAAGATAGATTGTTCTTTCTCTGTGTTTAAAGAAATCCTTAGAGTGAAAAGTTCACTGCATAGGCCATGATGACACATACCTCATGCCATCAAGAGAGCACACTGCTCCCTTGGCGGCAGGGTATGTGTTTTTTCATTTCACCGTAAACAGCAGGCTGCTCTTGCCGCCGTTTTCCCGCCAACGCTGTTCCTTTTGTAGATGGCCGGTCTTTTCAAGATCAGCGATGGCTCGCTGAACGGTGCGGCGAGACAGCTTTAAGTCCTTGGCGATAGTGCCGATGGAAGGATAACAGGTTCCATCCTTATTTGTCCGGTCTTTCAAATAGCGATAGACCGCAACAGCACGATGCGGGACATCCTGTGCATAGAGTGAGGAAAGATAGTTCAACCATGAACACCTCCTTAATCGGTGCGCAGAGGCATGGCAGGAGGCTCCGTCTCCGACTCATGCTCCTGCACCGGCGTATACAGCGTACCACCGCTGCGGTCACCACCGGGTGGTTCGGGAAATTCCGCAAAGTCATCCTCATCATAGGCACAGCGACGGTTCATGATTTCCTGTTCCAGCTCGAAGCGGTCGGCGTAGGCAACCTTTCGGGCTGCACGTTCCTCAACCTCAAAGGGTTTCTCAAAGCGGATGCCCCATTTGAGGAACAGCGGCAGCTTGGTGCGCATAGGGTAGCAGCCGGTCTTGGCCAGAATAAAATTACCCTTGGAAAGTGTTTTAAGCTCATCCGGTGTCATCAGCGGTCTTTGGATCATCTGCAGGCTTTGGCTGGGATCATTTTTTCCTCTGCTGATAGACCCGGACATGACGGTCTTGTTGCCCAGCGCCCTTGAGAGGATATCTGCACTCTCAGAGTTTGGGGCAAAGCCGCCGAACAGAATGTCTTGGCAGTTATCGATGATGATGGCACTGCCCTCTTTGCCGTAGTTTTTCTCAAGCTGTGCAAAGGATTGAATGATCGGTACCATAGAAATCCGGCGAGAACGTCCGGCTGAGAACATCATTTCCATCGATTGAATTTTTGGAATGGTTCCGATCTCATCAGCGAAGATCATCACCCGGTTGGGGAGCTTGCCGCCGTATTCATCAGCCACCGTCAGCATCTCCCGATAGAGCTGCTGCAGGAACAGAGACACCATAAAATATTTCGTGTTATCTTCCTCCGGCAGAATAATGAAAATGGCGCACTTCTCCTTACAGAAGGTTTCGGTGTCCAGCGAGCTGTCAAAACAGAGAATTTGCTCCATTTCCGAATCCAAAAACGCATTGAGGCGGGACATGGCGGTGGACAGCACCGAGGCCATTGCTTGGTCGGCGGTGTTGAGGGCTGCACCGGCAAACCATTTTGCCTTATGGTCGGAGGGCAGTTTGTCCATCAGCAGCTGGAACTGGCTTTTGTTCTTCACCGGTGAGGGAGCGAGCAAATCCTGTATCATCTTAAACACCGATATGATATGCCGCTTCTCCGGAGGGCAGTATTCCGCAATCAGCAGGATGACGGATGTTAGCAATCCCTCGGCGGCATCGTAGAAGAAGGCGTTTTGACCGTAGCTGCTGGCATCCTCACCGTTGCTGGTGATGATGGTCTTTGCGGTGATTTTGGCATACCTCTCAGCTTTCGCTTTCAGAGCGAGGTTATCGGGATTCTTCATGTAGGCATCCATATAGCGGTTGACCAGCTGCAGATTGTTGTCGCCGTCCGAGCGTGTGGGATTGCGCAGATCCAATACGGAAATTTTGAAGCCATAGTAATCTTTGGCGATACCTGCGTAGTTGCGGAACAGATCGCCCTTGGTGTCGGTGCAGAGGAAACTCATACCGGAAGCACAGGCATATTCGATATTGGGGTATAAAAAGTTGGCGGTTTTGCCGACACCGGCAGCACCGATCATGAGGCAGTGAATGTCGCCGTCATCAATGAGGGCGATAGTGGCGCCTGCCTTTTGCTTGCAGCCTACCACAAGCCCCTGCAAAGCGGGCAGATTTTGCCCACGCCGCCATTTCTCCGGTTCATAGGGTACATGTGTGTATGTCTTTTTAATCTCGCCCTCGGTGGCGAAACGGGCGGTACCGTGCTGACCGTCACCCACCGTCTTGGACTTGATGCCACTGAGGGTGTAATAGTGTGCTAAAAGAGAAAGGCCGCCGATGACGGAGAACATCACGGCGACCACTGCTATTAGGATAGTTACTTGTGAGGGCATAGGGGTTCTCCTTTCCGGCAGACGGCTCATGACAAACACAGGCCGCACTGCTCTTGTTTTTTCTCTGCCGCTTGCTGAATGGAAAGCTCCGCAAGGACAGCGCCCTTTAAGCATTCGGATGCCAGCTGTTCATAGTGCTCCGCACGGCTTTGTTTTTCATACTGTGTTTCTATTTGGGAGCATGAAAAAAGCGGCACCAGAGTATTTCTGATGTCGCTCAATTTGTTTTCCAGCCTGCCACGATTTTGGTAAGGTTTAAATCCATAGTTCAAGCGGCTGTTCACAGTAGATAAATCCCGGCTGTGACCGATGCTTTTGTATTCCTTAGAAGCGGCCAGCACAGAAAGACTGGCCAGCTCTATCAGTGAATCTTTTATATGCTGAGGATTATCTTTGCAGTTTTGCAGGATATTTCGGAACACAATAGCGGAGCAGTCAGCACTTGGATGCTCTCGTGCATACCGATTGATTTCTTTACATATCTCGTCCCGGAGTAACAGTTGAGGATGTTCTTCAGCAGGAATAGGAGTAAATCCACTTTTTGCCTTTAAATCCTCATTCCAGTCCTTATATTTGGATTGTGCCTGACCTACTGCAGGCTGACCCTGCTCTATCAAAGTGTCGTAGATGCGCTCGGCAGCTTCGATGCCTGCGGTATCATGGTCGAGGCACAGCACCACATGGTCGAGCTGCGGATATAACTCCAGCAGTTTGAGGATGGGCTTTTCCGACACACCGTTCAGCGCCACATAGCTGGCGCTTTTCCAGTTGTGCGGATGCAAGCTGATGTATGAAAGCATATCTATGGGAGCCTCGAATACCAACAGCCGGTGTGGATAGGGATTTTTCGAGAGGTAGTGGAAGCTATAAGCCGGATCACTGCCCTCTACATTGATGCGAAAGCTGCTGCCGGTGGCGGTGCTTTTTTTATGAGCATGGCGAGCCACACCATTTTCATCCACGCCGACAAACACAGCATTGTGATACTCACCGTCCTCAAACAGCAGCTTTTCTCTGGCAAACTCAGACAGCACCTCCCGGCTGATACAGCGCTGCTTGATGAGATAGGCAAATACCCGGCGCATATCGGTGTGCACTGGCGGAAGGGCAAAGGGTTTTCGCTGCTCCTGTTCTCTGTTCCCGCTGTGCTGTCGGTATTCCACTCCTTGCTCGCCGCCCAGCAGAAGGCTGACCGCCTCCGGAAAGGGCAGATTGTAGAGCCGTTTCACAAGGTCAATGGCATAGCTGCCCTGTTCAGCGGAATGATCGTACCAGCGATTACCACGAACAGTAATGCTGTGGTCACTGACCAGCCGCTTATCTCTGCCGGAGGGCAGGAGCTTTTCACCCTGCCGCTGGAGGAAGTCCACCAAATCCACTGAGTTCGCTCGCTCCTTTTGCTCGTCTGTAAAATAGATATAGCCTGACAAAATAAAACCTCCCATCATAAATGAATTTGCGGTGCATGGTCATCACGCTTGTGACCCTGCGCCTGTTTTTTCTCCTGCAGCTGACCTCTGCGCTTGCGGTCGATGTGATCGACACCGGCGCTTCTGCGATAGTCCTCATGAAACAGGTTCTCCAACTGGCGAAACAGTCTGGTGGCTGCCAACAGCACCGATGGATTGCTCTGGGCATTGATATTGTCGATGAGAAACTGCGCATAAGCATTGCCCTGCGCTGCAGATAGTCCCAGCCAGTACAAACTCTTTTCCTTATCACGAGGAACATCGCCATCATAGAAATACAACTTGCCCAGGGCATACTGCGAAAACTGGTTTCCCATTTCGGCGGAGGCGGTCAGCCAGCGGATCGCAGCCTTCGCATCCTTTGGCACATCCTCGCCCCCCAGATAGAGCTTGCCGAGTTGGTAAGCCGCAAACTCATTTTGTTGCTCTGCCGATAAGGTGAACAGCCGAATTGCCTCACTGACGTCCTTGGGCATATCCTCACCGGCAAGATGCAGCTTTGCCAGAGCATACTGCGCATAGGCATTGCCGAGATCAGAGGAGAGCGTGAACCACTTGACCGCTTCCGGAACATTCTTAGGGGTATCTGTACCGGCGAGATACAGCCTGCCAAGCTGATAGGCGGCGTACTCATTTTTTTGTTCTGCGGCGGCTGTGAACATGGCCACTGCCTTTTGAATATCTTTTTCCACATGAGCGCCATCCCGGTACAGCTTGCCAAGGGCATATTGCGCTCCGGCGTTTCCGGCTTCCGCTGCCTTGCTCATCCAAACTATCGCCTGTGCCGGATCACCGATGCCGGTTTCCAGACACACCTTACCCAGCAGATACTGTGCATTGACATTTCCAAGCTGCGCCGATTTCTCCAGATAGGAAACCGCCGCCTGCACATCCTTGTCCGTACCGGTTCCGGTGTAGAGCATTTGACCGAGGCGGTATTGCAGCCTATCATCATGGCTTTCCTGTTCCAGACGATAAAACCCGGTAAAGGCAGACTTGAAATGCTGGGAGGAAAGTTCAGGGCGCACTGTGGTACCAACGCCATCCCGATACATCTTCGCCAATTCATAATCCGCATAAGGGTTGCCCTGTGCGGCAGACAGACTGTAGAGCTGCAGCGCTTTTACATAATCCTGCGGAACACCCTGACCACGGTAATACAAAGAGCCGAGAGAATATTGGGCATACTTGTGGTTCTTATCCACCGCTTCCTGAAACCATGAGGCTGCCTGCTCATAGTCCTGCACAGTGCCAAGACCGGAGGCGTGCATTTTTCCGATGCGATATTCCAGATAGGTCTTGGGCTTTTCTTCCTCTGCGGATAAAAAAGCAGTCAGAGTTTTTTCGTACCAAGCATGAGATGACTGTAAATCAATATCACGCCCCAAGCCATCCGCAAACATTCTGCCGAGATCATGCATGGCAAGGGCATTGCCGGATTCCGCTTCCAAAAGGAACAGCTGGTATGCCTCACTAAAATCCTGCGGAACATCCCCACTGCCATAGAGATATTGCCTCGCCAGTTTGTATTGCTCGCTCCACTCAGCATGAAAGGCCGCATCGGGAGGCTCCATAAAAGCATCATCCACATGAACATCGGCAGGCTCCGGCAGCTCCGGTTCCGGCATTGCCTCATCCTCAAATGAAACATGGTGACCACCCAGCTTCAACGCTTCGGCAATCACCATGTTTTTAATGCTCTTAAATTGTTTCTGCTGGGATAGAGGCGGCAGGGGCGGCAGCTTATTTGAATAAGTCTTTAGGATTTCATTCTGCCAGTCGTTCCATGCCCGGTACAGCTTGTCGATTCGTTCCTCCTTGGCAAGCTCATCCACAATGCGGTCGATAATGGCTTTTACATCTGCTTTGAGATAACCATACACCTTTTTGCCCCCCGTGTTTTGAAGCCGTCTTGATAACAACAGCAGATCCGCTTCTATGGCTTTGTTTTCACCGACATGATTTTGCATCTGTGAAAGCAGTTCGGTCATTACATCGGCAGCACCTTGCTTGAGATCGCTTCTGGCGGCATTCTGGTGCTCATAAATGTGAGCGAAGTCTTGACGGAAGATATCATGCGCCATCTCTGAGCGCATGGCTTCGATAGCTGGCTGGGTGAGAAAGCCGTCATTGTCCTTGGCGGAGTAGACCATGAGATGCACATGGGGATGGTGGCTTTCATTGTGAAAGGCGGCATACCAGCGGAGATTCTCGCTGTCGATCTTCATGTGCTTGGCAAGCATGGCTTTTTTACTGCGGAGCAAATCCTGCCACTGTTTTCCGCTGTCATACCCAAGCCTTGCGGCATCCTCCCGGCGCAGACTGATAACATGAGTCCAGACAGCACCTTTGTTACCACACACATCCTCCTGCACTTGTGCCAGCACCACCGGAACGCCTGCATCGGTGAAGAGGCCATGCTCGCCGATGCGCTCCACACGAGGGCGGCCTGCGATGTAATCCACATAGTTTTCCCGTTTGCCGATGAGGCCCCGGTTCTGCTCCAGTGCCAGAGAAATAAACTCAGTAGCGTTGCCGATGGTAGGGTTCTCGCAGTAGTCGGCATACTCCAGCATTTCCTTGGCAGAGGGAATATCCCGGATGAGCTGATTGATGAGCTGTTGCTGTTTTACCGTAGCCGGAAGCAGCAGCTTGCTCTCATCAATCTTTTCTACGCCATCACGGGTTCCGATGTACTTCACATAGTTTTCAAGCTGGGCTGGCGGAGCATCCCGCATATATTGCGAGGTGAAGATGATCTTTGGCATGGCGGCCTCCTTTCTGTGTTTTGGGCAAAAGAAAAGAGCGACCACGGTTGTGATCGCCCTAAAAATAATTTCACTCTTTATTAAAGTCCTCTAAACAATTTTCGCAGAAATTTGGCCCATCTTCATCTGCCGTTCCTTCAAAATAAGACTCACATCTGTCACAAAAACAGATATCATTCATCTCGCCACAGTTTAAGCACTGACCAAGTGCTCCATAGTTTTCATCTATACAAATGTATTCCTCTCCACATTCCCAACATGAAAATTCTGCTAAAGGACTACTACCTCCATCCTTGATTATGGAGAACATCTCAGAATCAACCTTTTCACGCAGATTTTCAAACTGTTCATTGAGGAAATCTACAGCCCCTTCTTTGAGTGCTGACAAATCTTCCATTGAAATTGAGTCTTGAGTTTCTGGCATATAGCAACTTTGATGTGAATTAAATGATATTTCACCATTTGTGTATGCGATGTCTTTAGAAAAGACATTTTCTCCTACCATAATATTAACTGCCACTACACTCTCGGAACCTTGAGAGTCATCCATACACTCAATCGAATAGCTAACAATAGCACTCTCATCATTAACTTTATAACGTATTTCAAATAAGATTCCAGTATCATTTTCGATTGATTTATATTCCCCAATCTCCAAATCGTTTCGGAATCTCAAATATTCTTGAAGCTCCGAATGAAAAATAAAAAGTTGTTCTTCATATACTTCGATAATTTCTTGAGAATTCCTTATTTTTACTCCTGCTTCCGATTCCATGATATCTTTTAAAGCGACTTCCATTTCTTCTTGCTCTATTGCCCGTTGTTGTTCTCTTGCCTCTCGCTGTTCCTTTGAAACTACCACTTGTTCAATTTTTGCAAGTGCTTTAATAAGCTCTGCTTCGACAGTAGAAATCGAATTAGAGATGCTGCCATAGGCAGAACGATCAATCAATTTGTTATGCACAATATGATTGCGATTCAGTTCAAATGTTTTAAAGTCTTTTATAAAATCTTCAGACAAGTACTTAGAAAATTGCTCTACCCACAAATCAATAGACACAATCATTTGGGCTGATAAAAGTGTTTTCATCCGTTCCAGCTTCATATCTGATTGCTCATTTAGAAAACTGCTTATCTCCGGAATGAAAGCAGGGTTCCATTTCTTCTCTTTCAGAGTAATAATTGAATTTAAATCGCCAATGTCAATAGACATCAGTCTTTCATCAACATTTGCAAAGCCCGGCGTAATTGATTTGTAGCCACCCAATCGCCCCATATGCTTATTTTTAATCGTGAGAGGAACGTAAGTATCCCACCATTCAAACCCGTATTCTTTCGTCATTATTTCACTTATAAGTTGTCTGGCCAAATTTTCAACTCTATAAATGCGTGGATAAAGAGCGATTGATAATTGTTCCGAATCCTTGTCCATCAACCAAATAATCTTCTCCCAATTTGGCTTTACTAATAGTTTGATGGCAAACTTCAATTGCTCTAAATAATTATCTGCAACATTTAATTCATAATCTGCAGACAAAATTTTAATTTGAAGTTGGCTGCATGAATTATATGTTCCATACTCAAATGCTATTTGCCAATGATTCTCCTTGTCGTCTTTTGAATAAATAAAGTTTGCCACATAAAATGTATCTTCAACTTCAATTAAGCAAGAATCATCACCAAAGTCGCATTGTGCAGGACTGTATTCAATTTTGGTTATTAATCCTTTTTTTTGCAGCTCTGTTACAACATTTTCGATATATCCAAACATATCAACAGGCTGAATGTTGCCGTTAATCATTAAAAAATTAACCATGTTGACCACAAACAATACCTCCTTTGGGCTTTCAAACTAAGTAATACATATTGTACCACTCCTCACGAAAAAATTCATCCCTAATATGTAAAACAGCCCCTGCTCCGCAGAGGCCGTCCACCTATGTTTCCTTAAAGCGCACCAAGCTGTTTGAGCAGCTCCACACAGTCCTTTGCGCCCTGCACATAGAGGTGCTGGCATTCATGGTCGGCAATCAGATTGGTTTTTTCAAAGTAATCGGTAAGGATTTTCTGCTGTTCCTCCGGTAGCATTTTGACAATATCACGAGCCTGAGCGCTGAGAGTCTTTACCTCGGTATAAAGCTGCAGCTCATTGTCCTCCAGTGTTTCTTTGCGTTTGTTGATTGCTGTTTCCGTCAGTTCACGGATTGCCATTTCAAAGATTTTACTTTTTTCCATTGTGCATTTTCATCTCCTTTCGCAACACACCATAAACGAATAATTCGCCTTAGTCCATACCCAAAAGAAACAAAGAAATCATGTATTTTAGACCCGCCGCTTTTGGTAGTTGTAGGCATCCTCGAAATCAACCGCACCGTTGATCCGCTTGACTTCCTCCACACATTTTAAGTGTAGACTTGAAAGTGCCTGCTCGTCAATCGCATGGGTATGTGCTACCACATGAGTGAGCTTGGACAGCTCGGTGGCGATTTTGAAATCCATTCGCGCCAGACGGTTTTCGGTATCACGGATGGTGCTGATGAGGACGGAGGACAGGCTCTGCAGGAGATAATTTTCGTTCTGTTTCGAGGTGAGGTAGCCGCAGTAAAACCGCAGAGCCTCGGTGACAAATTCATTTCGGGATTTCACATTGGCCTGCGTGAGCAGCTCATCGCACCGATCCAGTACTTCCTTTTCGATGTAAAAGCCGGTGCGCACCTTTTCCGGTTCCTTTGCCATGCAAGACCTCCTTTTCCTGTGGTTTCTTGCCCCGGTATGCAGAATAATCCTCACAAATGCCCGGTTCCCCTTGGATTTTTCTGAAACCGGCATAACAAATCAGGGTTTCGGGCAGAAAGTTATGTCACTTCGCAATCCCCGAACGGCTTTGCCGGTCGGTGTTCAGGGAGTTTATGCTGCCAAAGCAGCATAAACCCTTTAACCTGCACCACTTTCGACCCAACCGGAACGCCCCTGCTTTGAGTGTTCCATCACCGTATTTGGTGCTTTTCAGATGCTCTGCACACGGGGGCAACAGGGCGCTTTCACCGGGGTGGGGGCATAAGGATGCCACCCGGCCTGCCAAAAGGCCACACAGGGCGACACAGCCGCCCACACGCCGGGACAGCATCGCCTTCCTATCCCATGCTGTTTTCAGAACTGCCTATAGTGGCAGGGCGCACCGGTCTTTTGGGCTTGGATTTGGCAGCAGCTTCACGAGACAATTTGTCATCAATGTATTCACGGGTGGCCTGCGGAACGTGCTTTTCATAGAGTTTCTGGACGGTATCCTCCAGCTCTGTTTGCAAATCCGCATCCTTTTTGCCCATGTGAAAAGTTAGGGCATCCAGCTTTTCGCAGTCAAAGCTGACGGTCAGTGTTGCCTTTTTCATCGTACTTTCCTCCGTTTCACAGTTTCATTTCAGGTGATTGGGTAGGCGATTCGGCTTCTTCTGCTACCCATTTTTCATAATCCGATACCGGACAATACCCGGCGAGCATGGCTGAGAATTCCTCTAAACGAGAGGGCTTTACCTTGTCCAGCTCAATCTGCAAACCGTAGTATCCGGTATATACTTTGGCCACCTCGGCGTTCAGCACATCCTGCCACGCCTCTTTACCGGCAGCGGTTAGGGTGCGTTCATCCAGTTCCACAATGGTATGCGGCACCTCTAACTCTACTTCCTTATGCATGAGGTGAATGTCCTCCCAGCGAGTGCGAAGTAAATCCCGCAGGGTGGTGACTGGCGCTGCCAGTGCAGGCTCCGGCACAGTTTCCTCCGGTTGGCCACTGTAATTGGGGCAGAAGTCGAGGTAATAGCACACATCAATGCTGCTGTCACCCAACGCTACATCGGCCACTTCCTCTCGCTCATGGAGCATATCCATGATTGTATCCATACTATTAAAGTCATGCTCAAAGCCGGTTTGTTGCGCCAGCTCATCAAAGCTGATAATCCAGTTTCCCTCGGTAGTATTCTGTGTTCCGGTTTCCACGATGTAATCCACTGTGGCTGTCATCAGCTCGTTCAGTTGCTGCAATGCCGGGGAAGTCAGCGCCGAAGCATCCGGAACATAAGAGGCGTACCGACAGTAGCCGTAGCCCTCCGATTCCACCAGCAGACCGTCATTTTTGCCCTCGCCGATGAGCAGCAGACAGTGATATACGCCGTTATTATCACTGTGCATGAGGTCTATATTTTCCCGAATAAAATCGTAATCCCGAATGGGATTTTTCAGCACATCTTCAAAGACTTCAACGGGAAGCCGAATGGTCTTTGATACCTCAAAGTCCTGCAAACAGAAGTCTGAGGGTTTTCTTTCAAAAATAGCTTGCATATCCTACCGCCTCCTTTACGGCAAAAATTGTCTTGGATTTACTTTCTTGCCGCCAATGCGCACCTCCAGATGAAGGTGATTGCCGGTGCTTCGACCGGTGCTGCCTACGGCGGCAATGACATCGCCCTGCTGCACAGTCTGCCCGGAACGAATATAGACCTTGGAGCAATGGGCGTAAAGGGTGACCATGCCATCGCCATGATCAATGGCGAGGTGATAGCCGTAGCCGCTGCTGCCGGAGTCCTTTACATAGCTGACCACGCCGGTGCGGGCTGCCTGTATGGGTGTGCCTTTTGGTGCGCCCATATCCAGCCCGGAGTGACCCTCACCGCCGCCACCGCCAAAGGGATTCGGCCTCCAGCCAAATTCCGAGGTGACCATACTGCGCCAGCCTGCTCCAAGGGGGCTGGCGAAGTCGCCGCCACCGGTGTAGATTTCGCCGTCAAACACACCACCAAGCCATTCGTCCTCGCCGATGCTTCCATCCCTCGGCAGGCCATAACCGTAAAGCACACGACTGTAAATCTGAGCCGCATTGATGCGGTTTTCCTCTGTAATGGTTCTGCCAAGAGCACTTTCAAGGTTCCCATAAATCGCATTGAGGTTGGAAAGGGGGATGGCTACCATGTAGGTTTCTTCCGTTTCATTGCCATCCCCATCGGTGACGGTACGGGTGCGTTCCTCGTAACGGACAAAGGCATCTGCAAATTCCCGGTAGTCATTTTGGTTCATTCGGAGATTTTCAGCGCCGAAAAACAGAGAGTAAAAAATAGCTTTCATGCGGGTGCTGTCGATGCTGCCGCTTTCTATCATTGGCGCAATCTCCGACACGGCGCTGTCCAAATCGGAGAAGCTGCCTCGCATATCCTCAATGTAATTTCTGTAGTCAGCTGGCATCTGTGAGCTGATCGTTCCTCCATAAAAGGTCAAATCCACAGCAGAATTGTTGTGGTCGGCTGTGCCGGACAGGAGAGAACAGACCAGCACAACAATTAAAATGACCGGGGACAGGATGGCGGCAATCACCCAGCCTACAGCCTTGCGTGTTTTCTCATTGGACAATAGGGCAGCCGCAGCTTTTGCGATTGCCGCTACAGGTACAGCCATTGAATCACCACCATTTCTGCTCCCAAAGATTAAACTGCGCATCCTCTATAGCCTGCTTCTCCTGCGCCAGCCGGATGGATTTCTCCACCGCCTGATCCAGAAAATCCGTATCAAAGCCTGCGGTTTCATAGCCCTCGGCGATGGTATGGAGATAGAAGTCCGATGGTGTGCCGAACTCTCTGCCGTCATTCATGATGTAAACCATTGCCCCCACCGGCTTGCCGTTCAGCTCCACCTCCATCCTTTCCTTGCGGTAAAAATTGGGGTATCCCTCATAGCGGTCGAGGGCAAGCTCATCCTGCGGCCTGATCTTCCACAAAAGCACAGGCACAGAACTGCCCTCCAGTGGTTCAATGGTAGCCACCGCACCTCGGCTGCCGCCCCGGAACAGCAGCTCATACCCTTTGACTTCACCGGCTCCCACCACCTTGGCGGTGGGGCATCGGTACTCCATCTGCGGCAGATTGAGGTTGCTGCCGTAGGCGATATATAGACGGGTTTTACTCATGTTCATCCTCCTGACATTCACATTCGCATAGTAAAAGCCGGGGCATCTTCTGCCTCGGCTTCGATCGGTTCGGGAGCAGTCGGATCAGCTTCGCCAGCAGCCTGCCGTGCCTGCTCCAGCTCTTTTTCTTTTTTCTGCCGCATTCGTTCCTTTTGCTGCTCGGCCTGCGCCGGGTCACGCCAAGCGATGCAACCGGGCAGCGCCTTAAGCAAATGCTCACGGGCGGTCTTAAATTCATCGCCGATCAGCCCCAAACGCAGCAGCCATGTCCGGAAGGTGTACTTTTCGTTGGTGGTCTGAGTCTTGGTTCGGCTGGCACAGCGCTGATTGAGCGCCTGTGCGGAAATGGCCATGCAGAGCTGGATATAGGCCTTGATTTTTCCGGCATGGGTTGTGCCGTTAAACAGGCGAAACTCCACCGTACCTTTCTGGAACACCGAGTGGAGGTTGAGGCAGTGGTACCGGCTGTCATCATAGTGATAATGACTTCGGCTCTCGCCGTTATACCAGATACGGCTGACCTGATTCAGTGTCCGGGGTTTCCTGCTGTTGAGTTCCTCTAAGAAACGGTTGTCCACCGGGCGGCACCAGCGATGCTGCCTTGCCACCGATACCTCCAAAGCCTTGTAAATCAAATCCTCCTTTGCCGCCATGATATTGGTAATGTTGCGCAGCGTATTGGCATCAAAGGGTGAAGCATCCACATGAACATGGATGCCGCAGGATTTGTTGGAGATGGCACCGGCCTCCCGCAGCTTGCGCACTAATTCCTGCACTTTTTCAATATCATCCCAATAACAGATGGGGCTGACCATCTCAGTTTTGTATTCATCCGAAGCGGATATGGTCTGCCTGCCGTTTTTTCTCTGTGGTGTAATGCTGGCATCGCTCATGAATTTCCACTGCCTGCCCTGATTATCCAGCGCTGCATAAGTGTCGTACCCTGCACCCAGATAGCGGCTGCTGGTACCGAAATAGGCAGCGGCAATATCGGCAGCCTCCTTGCGGGTGATGCCGGTCAGCTCCACCTCGATGCCGAAGCGCTGGGCTTTCATGTCCATTACTTTCACCTCCCATCAACGCCCGCCCGCCTTTCCGAACAGCTTAGATTTATGCTCCGGAGCGTGAACCATCAAATTGTAGCGCTCATTGCCGCATTTGTAGAGGCACACGCCACGCTGGGGGTAGCGAATCAGGTTGTACTCGCTCTGCTCCAGCTGCAGGGTATCGATGTAGAACTTGGCATCAATATTCCCGGCATTGAACAGGAATTGATGAGTTGGGATGCTGAATAGGGGCTTGGTGTATTCCCGGATGCCCTCGATATTGAAGTCCTCCAGATTTTGACTGGCGATGATCACCGCCGAGTCCTTTTTACGCACACGCTTGGAGAAGTTTCGGACATATTCCACGGCGGTGAGGTTGGTGAGGAACAGGTAAAACTCATCAATGCTGGCGGCGGTATTGCCATTGGTCAGCAGCTCGTTGCTCATGTAGGACAGAATGTTAAACAGCAGGGCGTTTTTCAGGCTCCTGCTGGCCTGCAAGAGTCCTTTCACACCAAAGGTGACAAAGCTGGAATCGGTGATATTGGTGTGTCCGTCAAAGAATTTACTTTCCGCACCCTTGCAGATGGAATGCAGCCCCAGCAGGATATTCTGGAGCAGCTCGGCGGTATACAGCTGCCGCTGGCTCTCATCATAGGCCTTGTACTCGTCATCAATCAGCCCATACAAATCGGACAGAATAGGATAATCGGTAGCTGTCAGCCGGTCAAAATCAGCCCCATCGCTGATGCCGAACTTGGCGTACAGCTTCTGCAGCATGATTTCAATGGTGTCGATCTCCCGGTCGGAAAAGTCCTTGTAGGTGCGGAAAAAATCCTTGAGAAAGGAAATATGCTGACTGAGTCTGCTGCTGATCCGGAAGGTCTGCGGCGCATCCTTATCCTCCGGGCTGCCGTTTTCATCCCATGTTTTCGGTTCCAGCACATTGATGATAAACTCACCGGACATAAGGTCGATAAAGCAGCCGCCGAGGTTATTGGTCAGATCCTCGTACTCCATTTCCGGATCGAGGGCGCACACATTCATGCCGGATTCCCGGAGATTGGTGAGAATGAGCTTGAGCAGATGAGATTTACCCTGACCGCTGTTTCCGAGAATTAAGATATTGGCGTTGGTTTTGTCATCGGCTCGCTTATTAAAGTCTGCCAGCACATTGCTGCCGAACTTATCACGGCCAATATAAAAACCATTGGCATCGGTTTTGCCCGAATAATTGAAGGGATAGAGGTTGGCCACACTGGAGGCAGGCAGCACCCGTTCAAATTGGTCACGAAACACATTAAAGCCGCTTGGCATCACGCATTGGAAGCCTTGCTGCTGTCGGAGCATCAGCCTGTCCACATTGAGCTTGCTGCGGATCAGTTCGGTCATCACCTCTGTCTGGAGGAGCTTCAGCTGATCCAAATCGTGTGCGGACAGCTCAATATATACAGCCGAGTGGATGAAGGGTTCCCGGTTCCGGTGCGCCTGTGCCACAATGGTGGCCACATCCTGCAGATTGCTTTCGGCCATAACCGTCTGCTGTAAATCGTTGGTGTTGGATTTGTTCAGCCGGTTCTTATTGGCAGCGTTGCTGATAATTTTCTTTTCCTCCACCGGGGTGACATGGCGGGTGTAGATGCGCAGGGTAACGCCATCCTTTTCCCCCAAATGCCGTAGGATTGCCTGTTCCTCAGTGGCAGTGGGGTATTCTCTGAGCGCCCACACACAGCGGTAGGTGTTCCCGCAGATAAAGTGGTCGGTGTTGAATTTGATGACCGAAGGGGCGATCATATCCAGAAATCCTTGGATGCGCACATCCTCCGGTTCCTGCATTGCTGTTTTTCTTCTGTTTTTACTCATTAAAAATCACCCACCTTTCGCCGTCAAAGTCCTCAAATTTTTCGGTCGTGACGTTCTGCTCGAAATAGACCGCAAGGATGCGCTTGATGTCCTCCTTATCGGCTCGCTTTACGGAAAAGCCCTGCTCTTTCAAGGACTTTTCGATGCGGGACAGATACGGAAACACCTCTTTTTCTTTTTCATCCCGCAGGCGAATGAGAATGAGAAACTCCCTTGCGGTCGCCATCTGTACCTGTATCCTGTCAAGGAAGGACAGGTCTTGCTCCAGCAGCTTTCGCACCACAGGATTCTGCTCCTGTTCAATGCGGCTGCGGAGAAACCGTTTGTTGTCCTCGAAGTTTTCCCGGCTATTTAAACACATCAGTTCAATCTCGGCGATGCCTTTAAGCACGTTCATCAACGCATAGATTCGGGTGCTAATGCTGGCCTCGGACAGCACCGAGATGTTGCTGGGCTTGATGATAAAATACACCAGCTCGCCATGACCGTAGGTCTGCAGGCTGTAATCGGTGACAGCCTTGGTACCGATGAGCTGACGGGTGGAGGCTCGCTGTTTTGCCTCCTGCTTTGCTTTTTTACTCACTTGGCGTATACCTCCATTCGTAGAATTGCTGCTTGGTCATAAAAAAAGCACAGGCATACCGGAGAAAATCCAGAATACTTGTGTCCTCAAATTGTATGGTTAAAAAGGCGTAGACGGCGGTCATCACGATGGGAAGCGCCAGTCCAAGCTGGGAAATTGCAAGCACAGAGAGAAGAAGCGCCACGCCGATGATGCCGATATCCCGAAGCTGCCACAGCCAGAGGGTTGCCTTTGCCCTTAAGTGGTCGGGGTAGATATACATGAGGCACCTCCTTTACATCCGCATAGAAAAACCGGAACCTTGACTCAGCTTCGGCTCCATTTCCTTGGGGTAATAATGTACATTCATGGTAGCGAGGTTTTTATTGAGCTGGTCAGCATACTCGACGGCCTGCTCCATCATATCAAACTCCATCGGCTTGCCGCCTTGCTTGCACCAGCTTTGTGCCGCACCGCAGACCGATGCAGCGCTGCGCACCGCCCATACGCCATATTTTTTATCCATTGCAAGACCTCCTTGTATTTGTTCGGCGGATACCTCCCGGACAGGGATACCCAGCTTTTTTGCCTCTGTGATTTCGGCAGCCATACCGCTGGATATGCGCTCGCCGCACACCCACAGCTCGTCACAGGCCAGAAGCACCCGATGCCCCATTGTGAGACCGGCACTTCGCTGCACCAGATCGTTGTCATCCAAAAATTGCGGATATAAAAGATGCACAGCTACCGGCGTACAGTTCTGCCTCATTGCATAGCGGCAGGCTGCCTTTGCAAATTCAATATTTTTCAGCACATCACCGGCGTAAGGAGAGGCGATGTAGACCAGCTTATGCTCACTCATTTCGCCACCGCCTGTATCACCGTTTTGGTCATGTTCACCGCTGTCTGCGCCGCATACATCGTACTCATGAGGTTTGCCTTGGTGGAGGTGTCCAGCCCGAACTGTCCGGCAATGCGGGGGATTTCTCCTGCCGCCAGCATCAGCCCAAGGCCGAGGAGAGCATGGTCTTTCACCACCATGAGTCCTGCAATCAGCACCGTTGCCTGCAAAAATGCTGTGAGGCACAGGCCGATGACCTGCTTGCTCCATGAGACAAAGCCGTCAATATAGCCACGGGGAACGGAAAACATATACAGGCTCCCCACAGCAATTTGAATGAGCAGGATGCCGCCTCGCTTCAGGTTGGCGAAGAATATTTTAATGACCGAATAGCCCATTAGGATCAATATAAAGATCATCATGATGGGGCTGGTGATAGCAGATAGACCGCCAAACACATTGCTGGTCATGGCCTGCTCCAAATTTCCGGCATCCTGCAGCGAGGTGATGATATTTCCGGCTACCGTGCCGAAGTCGGTTCCAAGACCGGTAATCCCGGCAGTGAGGCTGCCCTGCAGGGACACCGACAGCTTATACAGTTCCACCGGCACAGTGGTAAACAGGCCAACGGCCATAAAGCCCTTGATGGCGTTGAGGGCAGTGTCTTTGATGCTGCCTCTGCCGGATTGATATTCGATTCCGCAT
Organism: Clostridia bacterium; assembly: GCA_018434325.1. Taxonomy (GTDB): domain Bacteria; phylum Bacillota; class Peptococcia; order DRI-13; family UBA5745; genus WRMS01. The sequence continues at coordinate 18,809 of JAHDPO010000008.1, forward strand.
TCAAAGGCGGCGACCACAAGGCCGACACCGTAGAGCGCCCATGCCAGATAGGAGAAGAACAGGACGATGGACTGTACCCAGCTCATGGTGAACAGGTCGGCTCCCATGTTTCCCATCTGCATAAAAAAATCGCCGAGGAAGCCCACAATCTGACCGTAGATCCAATCCACAATCTGACCGAGGACAGTGTCGGCGATAAAATCCCAAATGAACATTTGAAGTCATCACTCCTTTCGTCACCGCAGCCACAGCCCAAGTACATTTTTAGTGGGTATTTGAGATGCGGCTGCAGGATTGATTTATGACTTGACAATCAGCTTTTTTAGAGCTTTAATACCACACAACGGAGGCCGCCGAAAAAATGAAAGGAGGTATTTGTGTGGCAGATTACAAAAAACTTTATCATAAAGTGTTTAGCGCAGTAACCGATGCCGAGGCACTCGTTTCTCAGGCGGCTCATATCATGCGCACCGCCCAGCAGGAGTGCGAGGAAATGTATATGGATGCGGACGACACGCCGCTGCGCCTGATGGACAAGCCGGAGGAGGAGTAAAACATTGCTTTTCCTCCGCTACATCCCCAGCACCTGCCAGATGTATAATGGCGCTGTCAGGGTGAACACCAAACAGGCGAACAGGATTGCCGGAGCCGCCCACTCGAACTGCCCATGCTTGCGATAATCAAAATATGCGGTTCCGAGTTTCGCAAAGAAAAACACCGCCAGAATCAGGTCGATGGCGGGGAACACCACCTTGTTGACCACCGTCTTAATCTGCTGGGAGGCGGTGTTCCACGTTCCCTCAATCGCTCCGGCCACATCGCCGGTTCCCGCCGCAAAAGCGGTCTGGCTGAACACAAGACAAAGGAGCAGCGCCACGCAAAGGGCGGCTGCCAGTCGCTTCATTTTCATTGATTTTCCACCTTTCTTTGTGAGGGTAAAAAGCGCAAGGCCACAGCTTTTTTCGAGCTGCGGCCTTGTTTTTTCTCTGTTTTTAATGGGGTTTTTGGGGCGCAATGTGCCAGTCATCCCAAAGTGATCCTCGGATGGTGATATTATCGGTAAAGTTAAGGGAGAGCATCCCGTCCGGTGTCCAACTGTCAATCAGCCAAGTGTGAGGGGTGTAGCTTCCGTCCGGGTACCAGATGGGCGTGAAGTGTGTCCTGCTCCCATAGGTGCTGTATTGATTTTCCTTAAACTCAAACCGGGCGCTGTAGCCGGAACTCATGCGCTCCAGAAGCCGCCAGTAGGTCTGGTATGCGAATTCCGGGAAGTAGGTTACCGCAGTCTGTGCACCGGTAACCGCCGAGGACTGATTGGTGCTGACACTTGCGGTGACCGTCTGGTTAAAGCCATAGCCGGACTTCATGCTTTTTCCGCTGGCGGTAGGGCTCTTGTCATCCGGCTTGATGCTCATGGAGGCAGACAGGCTGGCTTGATACCGGTCGAGGTCAAACTCCCACCAGCCATGATCCTCCCACCAGCCGTTGTCTACCCAATGACCGCCATCCTCGCCATGATCGCAGTAATCCCAATCGGAAATCCATACCCAATATTCCTGCCACCAAGGTCGCCAGACACTCCAGCTCGCCGAGGTTTTCTGCGGCTTATTGACCACAGACGGCCTTGTATACCCATCATTTCGGTCGTCTGCTACCGGATTGGGGGGTGGTTTTTTATCAAGGTCAACGATATTTACATTGATGGTGGCCTTGCTGGAGCTGCCGCCTCCCGATACGGAAACGGTAATGGTCATCTTCTGCGGAGTGCCGGGCGTTGTCCAGCGTATCCACGCCAGCTGGCTGTCGCCATTCGGATAATAAATATTGCTGACCTTGAGGCTTTTGCCGTTCACATAAAAAGTGGCGGACACCGGCTTATCCGGATCGCTCTGACCGCCGCTGACAGTGATGGCTGTGATGACTTCGGTGTTCACCCGGTACTCATAATCATAGACCGACACATCGGGCGGTTCGGCAGGCCTATCCTTAAAGCGCACGATACCGAGACCAAGGGCGGCTTTGATATCTACATTGGAGGCTGCGGCGCTTTTGCTGCCCGACCATGCGGGATAGCCGAGGTCGGCCACCTCCAAGAACATGGACAACGGCAGATTCTTATGTGAAAGAGAAACCATTCGCTTGCGAAGCAGACCGCCGACCTGAGCATCATACAGGGCGGCTTCGGTGGCTGTAGTTAACACCATCACACCCTCAAATTTATAAAAGGCAAACGGCTCAATGAGTAATTTATAGTCACCGTTAATTAACACATCGAAGTCCATTCCTACAGTTTCTGAAATAGACCGGATGACTTGCTCATCGGTGAAATAACTCTTGATAGCAGCGATGTTATTGCTGCCGCTGGTGCTGATAATTCGGGGCAAAGACTGTGCCGGGTTTTTAAAGGTATATCCTCCCTGCACAGGAGAGAGTCCTCTACCGCCAGTGTATTGCAGTTTGCTAACCTTTCCAAAATGATAGATGCTGGAGGGAGGTGTTTTATTGGTGAGGTCAACGGGTGTTGTCACAGCAGTGTGGTCACTTGCCCGAACTACCGTCACCCGCACACCATCATTACCGGGAGTCCATGAATTAGTGCTGGTACCATCGCCCATACCACCACCGCCACCGTCCACATTGCCCTCACCAATGGCATAAACCGAAACCGGCGAAACCAGACAAAGCAGCAGTGCCAGTGATAGAAAAACAGAAAACAATCGCTTCATTTTATCTCCTTTCCGCAACAAAAAAGCACGGCATAAACCGTGCTTTTCTGCTGCTTATTCTATTTAGTCCATGTCACCGATTTTGTTGCCATTCTCATACATATTATCAAGTCGTTCCCCTTGATTGGCTCCTGCATTCGGCACATTGTCAAAACCCGGCAGCCCACCGCCACCCTGCGGTTTGCTTTCGGGAGGAGTCGTTTTTTTCTCAGTATCCTCCGGTTTGTAGACAGGCGGGGCATCGGTGCTTTCGGGAGTAAAGTCATGGTCTTTATCCGAGCTGGGTGTCCTGTCAGTGCCATCCGCTGTTTTTGGATTCTCCGGGGCTTCCGGCTTTACCGGATCGGACTGGAGCTTCTGCTCCGGCAGGTCGGTTTGAGGCGGCAGGGTTTCCACCGGCTGCGAGGGTGTATGATTGGGCGGCGTGACCACCACATCAGGCGGCTGCACCTCCGGCGTTACTGAAGAAGAGCCTTGCTCCGACTGAGGCAGGGTATCCGGTTTATCGGGAGCCTTGGCGAACTGCATTCCAATAGCGACCAGAAGTGCCAGTCCGAGAACCGATACCCCTGCAATGGTCAGCCTTTTCTTTGTTTTCTCTGTCATATTGAACCCCTCCTTTGAGAAGTGTAAAATGCTACCTTTTTGTATTTTTCACCATACTATATTTTTTTCCAGAAGTCCAGACAATTTCCCGCACAGTTAAAACACCTCGGTATACCCTGCCTGAACCTTGAGCTTGATTTTCATGGACGGAAGCTGCTTGCCGCCGAAATAGACCGGCACCTCCAGCCAGATTGTGGCATCAGCCTCGAAGCGCTGGACGTTTCTTGGAGAAGAAGGTGCCAGCGGCGCATTGCGAATGGTGACGTCCAAGCCGGAGAGCTTGTATTCGAGCGCATCTCCGGAATACTTTACATGGCTGCCGCTGATTTCTTCCGTACCGAGAACACTGTCCATGTAGCTGTAGATATCGCCGGTGTTCACGCTGTAGTAGAAGGAGGAACCGTCCGGCTGATAGCCGCCGCTGTATCCCTCACGAACTCCATGATACACATCGGCATAGTTGTCGTTGACAGTGACGATGATGGCATCCTGCAGGGCTTCTTTTGCGCCGCTGGCGATAATATTCAGCCTGAAAAACTCCATCACGCCGCACAGAATGAGGATAAGCGCCAGTGTAATGGCCACCACCAAAGGGAAGCCGTTACCGGCCTTGCATTTGAGAATTCTTCTCAGCTTGGTCATTTGTGGTACACCTCGCTTTTCCCGGAGGCCTCTGAGCGCAGGGTGATGGGAAAAGAGCCGAAGCCGCCGAACAGCCCGATATTCATATCCAATGTTAAGGTGACGGTGATTTCTCCATTGAGCTGGATACTGCCTGTCTTTGACCATGAAATCCGGGGACTCAGCCCGGTCTGCTCAGTGAGAACCGCTGCACGGCGGCTGGTTTCGCTGCCGACTCTGCCCGAGATTTCCGCTTCCCTGCACAGCTCGGTGGCGTAGGTATCCAGTTGGTTTTTGGCGATGAACACAGGCAGCACCCGCACCGCCAGTACAATCACCAGAACAGCACATAAGACGAGGACACACACATCAATGTAGCCCTCGCCACGTTTGGATTTTAGAATTTTCTTCATGTTCACCCCTCCCTAAAACATCCCGCCAAGAGACTTTATAATCTCAAAGGCGATGATGGCCAGATAGGTAAATAAGAAGCACATGAGCATGAGAAAGGAAAACACACGGATTTTCGGTGGTATCTTCTGCGCCTCACTCTTGAGTCGCTGCAGCTCCAGCTGCTTGAAATCGTGCGCCAGCATCTGAAAATACAAGGTGCTGTCATCGCCTCGCAGCGCACCGATGAGACCACGGGTAATATCCGACAGCATGGGCGAATTGAGCCTCGCCTCAAACCGGGTAAGGGCGGCCTCATAACTAGAGGATCGCATATCCGCTGCCAGCATGGTCAGTTCCCCGGCAAAGACTTCCCCGGCGTTTTTCTTATAACTTTCCACGATGGACAGCACATCACGGGAGGCTTTCAGTTCCTGCTCTATGCTGGCAACAAATCGGGGCAGTTCCTTTTCCACGGCAGCTCGCTTGACCGACAGCTTTTCATCGGCCTTTTTTGTTTCCTTAAAATACACCATCACCGACAGGAATACCACCACTGGCACCAGCAGCGGAAAGACTAGCCCTGCCGGGATTACAGCCAGCAGGATTGCTCCGGCCTTGACCAACGCATAGGTCTGATAAATCTCCGGCTCCATGTTCATGCCGGTGGCTTTCAGCACATTCTTCAGCCGGTGTTTGCGGTATTCGTCCATGCGGATATACCTTGATAGCTTCACCGCAAAGGTCATGAGATAGGTTTCAAAACTCCTTGCCGCTTTTTTCTCTGCTCTTGTGGTGTTCAGCATGGCTTTCGCCGTACTGAGATAAGGCAGGCGTAGCACATCCAAAAGGATAAAGAACAGACCAGCTGCCAGTGTTAATCCAAACAAAAATAGTAGTTGCAAATAGATAGACCTCCTTTGCATTAAAATCCCCCTCGGAGAGCATGGGGGGCACACGGGGGGAACTGGTTCCCGCCCGTGAGGTGCGCCGTGAGCGAAGCGAACCATATCACTTCCGCAGAAGTGATGCGCACCTTACCTCCTGTACTCAATGGGCTTTGTCAGCCGTATCACGCAAGCGGTAGAGATAAAAATGAGGGCGGCGCTGATCGCCAGAATGATCTGCCCCAGCGGGGTGTGCATCAGCGTGTCATACCAGCTTTTGTTTAAGAGATACATCAGCGGAATGTTTCCGATGACAAAGAACGCCATGATAATAAATTCCTTGCGGGGTTCAAAGACGAGATATTCCAGCTCGCCGTTCACAATCCTCATATCAGACAGCTTGCTGACGATGGGTGTCAGGGTTGTTTTGAGGCTGCGGTCATGCTGGCAGTCGCACAGGGCATCGCACCATTCCCGAAAGACCTCGTTGTCGATCTTGGTGCGCAGGATTTTCAGCGCTTCCAGCACATCGGGATCAATGAGTTTCACCCGCATCACAAAATCCTGAAACACTTGATGCACCGGCGGATTCAAATAGTGAAGGTTTTCCTCCACAGCGGTGAGGATGTTTTCACTTCTGAGGTAGGCGGTTGTCACGATGGAGAGCGCTGTTTCCAGCTCTGCCGCAATGTCTTTCCGAAAGTGGCTGGCGGTCAGCTGCACATACCAGAACGGCAGCAGCATAAAGCCCACCGCCATCACCGGAGCCAGAAAGAAATTGCCCAGCACAATGGCGATAGAGGCACCGATGCCAAACAGGAGCAGCGAGCAGGCACAGAGCAGAGAAAAGTGCTTGCTGCGCCCGGTCATGGTCAGGATATCCTGTGCCATGCGGATTTCCCGTTTTAGAAATCCCTGCTTTTGGCGGCGCTGCGCCGCCTTAATCTCATCCTTGATGGAGGACTTCTCCCTTGTGAGAAAAGAGAACAGCCCATCGGTGAATTCCATCGGCGCAAGCCCGAACAATAGAAAGGAGCCTGTGATCATGCCGATACAGGCCAGTAATTGAATGGTTGTCATGCGGATATCTTCCCTCCTTTCTTGATGGCGTTGATGCGCTCCTGCGGCATACCGTTTTCCAGCAGCCGCTTGCATAGGCTGTCCGAGACGGGATTAACCGTCACATGGTCGCCGCTGATATGGAACTGATTGTTTTCATAGCGGTTTTCACTGATTTCATACTGGAACAGGGTGCGATAGCGGCGGCTGTTGTCCGGCAGGATTTCACACTCCATAATCTCCATGAGCCGCCTTTGTTTGTTCTCCAGCTGCTTGCAGAACACGATAATGGGATAGGCCTCGGTGACATAGCCCATGAGGGTTTCATCCGACAGATCCACAGCACGCTTACAGAGAGAAACCATGCGGCGATAGGTGGATTCACAGGAATTAGAATGGATGGTGGTGACCACCGCCACGCCGGTTCGGGCTACCTCCTGTGCGGCGTTGGCCTCCGCACCACGCATTTCTCCGACTACGATGATGTCCGGATTAAAACGCAGGGAGATGTCCACAAGGTCGATCTGCTCGATGCGGTACAGCTCGTTTTCGCTGTTGCGGGTCAGGGTATGCACCACGGAATTGCTCACTTTGCCGTCCTTTTCCCGGATAAGGGAAAGCTCCCTACTGCCATTTTCAATGGTGAAGATGCGCTTATTATCGGGAATGGTGGTTAAAAGCCAGCCTGCCACAGTGGTCTTGCCGCTGCTGGTGGCTCCGGCAATGCACACAGAAATGCCGTAGCGGATGAACTCCGATAGTAAATCCAGCATTGGGGCGGTAGCCGTGCCGCCGTTTATGAAATCCTCTTTTCCCATGTTGTTGGGGTTTACAATACGGATGGATGCCGCCGCCCCTACGCTGGCATCCACGATAGGGCTTTTCATCACAGCAATACGGATATTCTCCGCAAGAGTACCTACCACCAGCGGCGATTGATCATCTAAAATCGTACCGGACACATGGAGCATCCGGCGCAGCACATTGATGCAGTGTTCGGGGCTGTCGAAGTGTTCTGTGAGCTTTTCGCAGCGCCCACCAGCGTATTGGATTTCGATATCCCGCCAGCTGTTGATGTCGATTTCTTCAATGTCCTCGCTGAAGATGTACTTTGTCAAAAAGGAGTATTCAGCCATCTCGGTGAACAGGGCATCCACCAGCTGCTGCGATGTCATGCCACGCACTGCCACACGGCTGTCCTGCACAAACTTGGCGATATACCGTTTGATATGCGCCTTGGCTTCGGAAGCATTGCCGTCCGAGAGCAGCTCGCTGTGCTGTCCGGCGATATGCTCCTGCACCTGTTGCAGAACACCACGGAAGTCATCGATTTCCTGCTCCGGGGCAAAAAATAGATTGTGCCTGCTCATACACCAAACACCTCCTTGCAGATTTTTTCAATTTCCTTGCGATAGCCCCGGCTATCCTTGAGGCCGAGGTCGGCGAACAGATTCCCGGCCAGCACCTGAGAGGCAACCTCCGGGGAGTGTGGAATCGAGAACACAGCGCTGCCCATCACCTGCTCCATGTGTTCGCTGGCCTCGCTGGATTTCACATTGCTGACCGCCTTGTACATCTTGCCAAAGTCAAAGCCGCCCATTTTCAGGTATTCCTGTTGGCTGGACAGGTAGCTGACCGATTTGAGGTCGCAGTTCATGAGCCGAAGCACCGCATCGGCCTCCAAGATGGACATGGCGGACAGCTCGTCAAAATAGATATAGCTGCTGCAGTCGATTACCACATAGCTGGCCATGTCACGCAGCGCTTCCAGCAGCTGCCGGATCAGCTCGGTGGGTGCGGTCGGATAGCAGCGCTCGCTTTCTCCCTTTTGCAGACCAATCACCGCCAGATGCCTCATGCGCTTATGGGTATTGCATCCTTGTTTCAGCAGCGTTTGGGTGATGGCATTGGCTACCAGAATGCTGCCGAGGGAATGGTCGCCCTCCAGCTCACCGGGAGGACAGATGCAGGGGATCATGGGAGTGGTCGAGTCGCAAAGGAGCAGCGCCACATCCTTTTTCTTGTCTGCCAGATACTTTGCCAGCTTGACGGCAGTGGTGGTTTTGCCGCTGCCGGGGCTGCCCCAAACCGCCAGCACCTGTGCGCCGCTTTCCTGCTGCACGTCCGGCTCCGGTTCGTCCTTGCGGCTGAATAAGCCGCCCTTTTTGAAATTCAGCATTTACGCAACCTCGCTTTCCGCAGGCGGTTCGGAGGGCGCTGACGGTTGGCTGGTTTCCTCGCTTTCCGAAGAATTGTCCGCTTCATCGGCTGATTCATCCGGGTACAGCTCAGAAAGCACCGCATCCTGCGCCTCGGTAAACTTCGCCGCATTTTCCTTGCTGCCCCGGTAGACGAGAGACACATGGAGCGCACCGTCAGCCTCCAGCATAGCGAGGATTTTGCTCTGCTCCGGTGTCACCAGCAGCGTAACGGTGGAGGGCAGCTCCTTTTCCTCCGCATCCTTTTGTTCGACCGTATTGGCATCGTATCCGCTGCCTGCGGTGACAGCGATGACCTCCACATACTGCAGTTCCGGCGGAATCACCGTCACACCCTGTTTTTTGTAATCCGGAGCGATGATAGACACAATATCGCCGGAAACCAGCTTGCCGGAAAGCCCTGTGGCAAAGGTTTTGACCGATACGGAGATGGCCTGCTTTTCTCCGGTCAGATGATAGAGGTAGGCGTTTTCTGCGGCGGGAGCATCGGCGATTTTGGAGCCGATGATGTAATCCCCCGGCACCAGATCGGCGGAAGCAAATTTGCCGATCACCGTATCCGTATGCCTGACCACATCCTCCGGTAGATTGTAGCCTCCTACCTCTACGGCCTGCACCATATCCTTGGTGATGACCTCCCCGATTTTAATGGGCTTTATTACCCGTACGATTTCAGCCTTTTGGCTGATGCCTTGGTTAAACAGCGGCGTGACCGCAAAGCAGATCAGAAGCGACAGCACAATGCAGATCACGCCGATGACAGTTCTGTTTTTAAGAAAGCTCATAGCTTAAGTCCTCCTTGATTGATAAAAAGTGAAACGGCCAGCTTGAAGCTGACCGCCTTAATGATTACTGCACAACATATTTTCTGATTTTGTGCCTGCGGATAAGCTGTGGTATACTGACCGCCGCAGCTATCAGCGGCAGCACAACGCACAACAGCTTCAGAATACTTCTCCTGCTTGGTTTACTCATATAACCCATCCTTTCATGGTTATCAAATAGGCGAGCAGGCAGCCCGCCGATAAAAAGGGCGCAAGAGGGAAGGCTTTCACCGCCTCCCATCCTCGCACCTTGCAAACAATCCGGTATATCCCTGCATAGAACAGCAGCAGGCTGAGTCCCGCCGTTGCCGCAAGCAGTCCTTTGAGTAATCCCAGCACCAGACCGCAGGCTGCCATCAGCTTGATGTCGCCGCCGCCTATGCCGCCCCATAGCACAGCTGCCAGCAGAAACGGCAGGGCGATGAACAAGCCCCAGAGCCGCACCGGTGAAAAACACAGCAGGGCGCTTGCGGCGATGGCGAGGTTCAGCGTGTCGGGAATGATGCGCCTCCTAAGATCAAATACGGATGCCGCACACAGCAATAGGGCAAAAAAGACCGCCTGCACAGCGGCCAGATTATCCGGCATAATTGAACATATCTTTAATGCGCTGGGTCAGGGTGGGCAGCACGGTTTTATCGAAGAGCAGATACAGCCCTGCCAGCACCAAAGCGCCGATGACCACTGCCATCAAAATCTTGATTGCTGTGTCCACAAAACCTTCCCCGCGGGGGTTGGCCAGCGCCATTCTTGCCTTCATTGCCAGCATATTTGCCTTGTGGGTTACCTTGTTCATCATCTTTTTCATGGTGTTTTACCTCCAAAATTTTATAGGATATTTTTGCTTACATACCGCCCATCTGCATGGGCGCAGGGGCTTGCTCCGGTGCGTTTTCCTGCGGCTGCACCGGAGCCTGATTCATGGCTACGGCCTGCTGGTAGCTGTCCAGCACAGCCTTATGGAGCTGCTCCCGAAACTCCTTGGTGACAGGGAAGCAGATTTCCTTGTAGCCGTTCTCGGTCTTGCGGCTGGGCATAGAGACGAACAGGCCATCCCGACCGCCCTCCACCACCTTGATGCCCCGGATACCGAGGCAACCGTCCACCGTTGCCGAAGCGTAGGCACGGATGCCGCCGCTGGCACCGGGCGGGTACATGGAATTGATTTTTACATCTACATCGGGCATGATTTTCTCCTTTCGCATTCTGGCAATAAAAAAACAGCCCCGTCAGAACTGCATGGTCTGTGTCTGCGCCGGTGGCGCAAAGCTGATTTCCTCAAATCCGAAGCGGTCGCAGTAGTGGAAGCTGCTGCCGTTCTCATCGTACAGCTCCAGCACATCGGACATGGACAGGGAATGTCCTGCATAGCCGGGAGGGTGGGCTGTGTTGAATTTGGTATACAGCGCCTCCAGATCATTGGTTTCCACCTCGCTGTCATAGACGGTTTGGTAGTCGGATATCTGCGGCTCTCCAAAGGTCTTGCAGAAATCCGCAAGGCTGATGAAGCGCATCCGGATATCCGATTCGGGCTTTAACTGCCACACCCGGCAGTTTTTCAGCAGGGTGAGTTCTTGGGTATCTCTCTGTCCGTTGACGAGCCGGTCGTAGACACCGTCCGTCCATTTCACCTCACCGATATCCTTTTGGCGGCTGAGAAAGGCTTTCAGTTCCTCCGACTCAAACAGGAGATCAACCACCGCCTTGCCGCCGCTGGCATAACCGGCAGGGTTGCCGTAGTACAGAATAATCTCTTTTTCCATTCGGATATTTCGCATGGGCGTGCCTCCTTATGTCATGGTCATGCCTCCGTTTCCCTCATCTAAATCGCTGTGGCGAGAAAGCGGATAGGGGGCTACGGCCTGCGCTTCCTGCCGGAAGGCCTCCATCGCTTCCTCGCCGGGATACAAAAGTTGACCCTCCCGCAGCTCCAGCACACAAAAGTCATTGCGGTCGCAGATCATGATGCGATGTTGGTAGGGCTTTTGCATTTCGATGTAGTCCATCACCTCCTGCTCGCTGCAAAGCCACACACCGGCAGCGTAGCGGCCATCGGGCAGAAAGCTGTAGCCGCTGTATTTCGGCTCGTTCCTCTCAAGAGGCAGCGCATCTGCCGGTCTGATTTGGGACAGGTGCAGCTTGGCGCTCTCCGGCAGCAACTCCGGCTTTAGTACGCCGAGGACGTCACTGCGGAAGAATCGGTAGTTCTCCCCGTCAGACAGAGAGGTCAGGAACACCGAGCGCCCGATAGGGTTGGGGTTTGCGCCGTTGCCTCCGGAGCAGAAAAAGAGCTGATTCCGGTAATCCGACCGCAGGGCTTGTCTGCTGAGAACGATGACCTTGCCTTGCAGGGAGCAGTCATAGCCGGTTTCGATGCAGTCGGCGGCGGTGTAGAGCAGTTTGGGTTCCATAGGGCTATCCCTCCTTTTTCTGCTGCATGAGTGCGGTCAGGTCTGAAATGAGGGAGAGCCTTATATCGTCCGGCATGGTCTTGAACGCCGCACGGACATAGGCCTCCACCGCCTCCGGGGATTGGTCGCCCACCTCGATGATATTGATCTTCTGCACACTGACTGTGCCGTTTGACAGGCCAAGGCGCACAATGTCGCCGTAATCCATGCCGCTGGCGGTGCGCAGATCCTTGGGAATCAATACCCGGCCTTTGCCGTCCACCAGTTTGTAGATAGGCTTATGCTTCATTCTCCGCACCTCCCTCCAGTACACAGCGGATGGCATCATGGCTGATGCCGAGGCTGTCGAACAGCTTTAGAAGCTGGGGTGGCAGCTGCACCACCGGATCAGCGCTGCCGATGATGATTGCGCCGTTTTCACAGCGGATATCCAGATCATCGTCCAGCCCAATCCCTGCTGCTTCCAAAAGTGCATGAGGCACCGACAGCTCGGCAACCTCCGGCGCTTCCACCGGTTCGCTTACATGGTCGATGCCCTCCTTGGTGAGAAAAAACTCGCCGTAGCTGTTCATCTGTTTCACCGGGTGATGGGATAGGTATGCCAGATGCACCGGGTCACCGGTGGTGATGCACATGGTTTCCAACACACCGGGCGGCAGGATGATGCTACCATCCTCTGCAATCCTGCCCTTGGTTTCAATCAATCTCATAGTCACTTCCTCCTTGCTTTCTCTGATTTAAGTGTTTGTGCCAAGCCCATATTGCGGTTCGTCCTCGTCTAAACCATATCCGCAGTCGAATAGATTCATCTGGAACGAGGCGTTCTCTCGCTCCTTGGGATTATAGTTGGTGATGATGACCTCCGGGTACTCGCAGCCGCCCTCATACCGCTGTGCCAGATTGTTCAGGCGGGTGACCGGTGTGATGGTGTAGTCCTGATACAGCTCCCGGATAAATTCACAGTCGTTGTAGCTGACCATCCATTTTCCCATGCAGTCTGCCAACGCATCCCGGAGCCGCTGGTGGTCAGTTTTCCGGAATTCCACCGCATAGTGACCCTCGGTCATATAATAGGGCGGATCGCAATAAAAAAAGGCATTGTCCCGGTCGTACTGCCGGATTAATGCCTCGAAGTCTTTATTTTCCACCACCGTATCAGCGAGCCGCCTCGATGCCTCCCAGATAACGGCGAACACCTTGCGGATATCGAAGGGCTGGCAGCCGTAGGAGGTGCATCCGCTGCCGTAGCTGTAACGGATGAGCTTGAAAAAGGCCGCCGCCCTCCATACATCGCTGGGTTCTGCTTGTTCCAGCAGGATTGCCCTCAGTTCCTCAAATTCAGGCGGGGGGAGGTTCTGCTGTGCCAGCTCCAGTTCCTCGCTCAGATATTCCCTATCGAATTCATCCTTTTCAAAGAACCGGCGCAGTACGCCAAATTCATGCCGGGAGTTGAGGGGCAGGAAGCCCAGCTGCTTGAGGAAGGCCAGCGTTCTGCTCTTTACGCAGTAGAACAGGTTGGTTAGGTTGCCGTTAAAATCGTTGTAGACCTCCATGCCCTTAAAGTCCGGCTGTCTGCCGAACAGCACCCAGCCACCGCCGCCAAAGACTTCGATGTATCTGCCGAAATCCTTGGGGAAGAGCCGGTATATGATATTGCGGAGGGCTTTCTTGCCGCCCACCCAGCTGATAAAGCTATTGATATTCCATCACCTCCCTCGGAAAAGAAAAGAGAGCCGGTGACCACTACATTTTCAGTGACATCGACTCAAACATAGCGCTAACTTTGTTCGGATCGCCGAATGCCCTTAAAATATTGGTTACATGGTTTGGCATCAGCCCATTCCTCCCATCGTCATCGTGTTTTCTGTTGCCTGTTGTTCCTTAAAATCGACTTCACTCATATTCATCCAATCCTGAAGTGAAACTGTGGTGCCTAAATAGTTCATGGAATTTTCAGGGTAATATGAGCCGTACTCATTCAGCGGAAAAGGGGATTTGCAAAGGATCGTTCCCCAATGGTTTACCATGACATGGGCTTTGACCTCCGCACAGCTGCCATCCAGATTATCCGAGTCACGGATATCGTAACAGTACAGCCCATCAGGGATAGTCTGCCTGTCGAGGCGCATATTGGTGAAGGCCACAGGCTTTCCATCAAGCTCGCAAAGCTCATATTGCTCTCTTGCTGCATGAAGCACCGCCATACTATCTACCCCCCATCGTCATGCCAAAGCCGGAGGACTGACTACCTTTCAGTTTATCCTTCGGCTTAATGAAGAAACGGTCGCTGCTATCCCAAAAGCTGACACACAGCTCGCCGTCATCCACTTTGATTTCCCTTTGCTCCAGCCCCTCGCCCCAGCCATCGCTAAATTGTCCAGAGAGCCATTCTGTCAGCTCCGCAAGCTCAGAGGAAGAGAGCGCACCGTGGGCTTGCACTTCGGTCACGCCCCACAGCTCACCGTTTCATTCCTCAACAGTCGGGTTAATGCTGTACACCTTTCGGCTGAGATCGTCATCGAGGTAAACGGCGAGGCCACGCTCACCCTCATCGGACAGCCTTTCCCTTTCAATGAGATCGAGGATTTTATCCTCATATTCTAAAATTTCCCCAGCGCTTAAATCCACCGGATTGTTCTCCAAATCTCCCCATTCATTTCGAGGGTAGATATGAGGGAAGAGGGGATTCCATAAACGGAGGGTAGTCAGTTCTTTTTTCATCGTGCATCTATCCTTTCTTTTCGTTTTTGGGCAACAAAAAAAGCGGCTGTGTTTTTCAATTACGAAGAACACAGCCGCTTAAAATTGCCCCATAGGGTATTGGCTTTATGATGTTGTCTGCCGGACTGATTCCGGCCTAAAAAGAGAAACACCCTGCTTTTCCTTAAAAAGCAGGGTGCATCTATGAAAAACGAGGGTTCTGAATTTTTCATTCAAAACCCTCGTCAGGCCGCATAAACACTGGGTTTTTCGGCCCTGCATCTATTTTGACCTAATGTTATGGCGGAGCCGACGAGAGTCGAACTCGCGATCTCCTGCGTGACAGGCAGGCATGTTAGGCCACTACACCACGGCTCCGCATCATTTGACAAACCATATTTTAACCGAAAAGCTCTATACTTGTCAATGATAAAAATCATATAAAGATTTGCTAATTGAATTGTCTTAAATTGCTGCCTACGCCACCCGCTACCGTAAGCTGCCGCTGTGCCTGCTGCCGTGGCAACTGCCATAACTGCTGCGTACCATAGCCGCTGCTGTTGCCGCTACCGTGATCCCTACTCCGCCCGCCGTCTTAGTTGCTACCGTGACCGCCGCCATGGCTACCATCCTGGGGCGCTGCTGTTGTTGACTCCTTGGTTGCCGTGATCTCCGTCCGCCGCCGTGGCCCATCGCTTTGGCCCTTCGCTGTGGGTCACGCAGTAGAACTACAAAGCAGTACCTCGAAGCAGGATAGCGCAGCAGACCACGTAGTGGCCCGCGGCGCTATCACGCTGCCGCTAGTGGCAAAATCAATCGATTCCGGCCAGGCTATCCACAGGCAGAGCAAAGATCAGCCCTTTACAGGCTGTATTTAATCCGGCCACCTGACTGATGGCCTTCATGATGGCCGGCTTATCCTCCCGCTTGACAATGATGCCGATAATGTCCTTTTCCGGTTGAATGCAAATACCCAGAAAACGCTCCACCTCTTCCTGACCCACATTTCTGGCATGCACCACAGTACCGCCGGTAGCTCCCGCCTCCCGGGCCGCATCCATCACTTCTTCTTTATGGCCATGATTGATTACGGTCAGGATCAAGTCATGCTTGACCGATTCTTCCATCTTGCTCACTTCCTTTTCAATCCTCTCGTGTTCTTCTTCCGTTAACAGCCGGGCGAAGGGACCGCTGATCCCGGACAACGGCACCGTAAAAATAATGCCTTTGCCGGGTTTTTTCAGCTGCATCTCCGTATTGATGGCCTCAAACATCTGCGGTATCTTAAACTGCGGGGCCATACTGATGATTACATCCTTGTCGGTTTCCCCCAAGCCTAAGTAATCAAGAACTTCGGAATTGGCGGTCCCCATGCCCAGGCAAATAAAGTGCACGTGAATATGATGCTTCAGGCAAATATCTACGACCCGCTGGCCTTTGCCACGGTCCACGATGGTTACGATCATTTTAATCATTTTGTCTTGTGGGCTTAACTGCTCACTCATTTGCCAGGTCCCCCTCGTACAGGATAATTTCTTCTTCCGCCTGAATAGCCTTACTGGCCTCTGCGCCGGCCTTTTTCATTCTTCTCACATAAATCAAGCCCAATATCTGAATAGTAATTAATGGCGTCATGGCCACCATCGCCACAATGCCGAAGGCTTCCGTTAAAATGTTGCCTCCCAAGGCTTCACAGGCACCCATAGCAAAAGGCAATAGGAAAGTAGCCGTCATAGGGCCGCTGGCTACACCGCCGCTGTCAAAGGCTACGCCGGTAAAGATCTTAGGTACAAAAAAGGATAAGCTCAGTGCCAAGATATAACCGGGAACCAGAAGCCAAAAGATAGAAATTCCTGTCAGCAGCCGGGTCATCGCCAATCCCAAAGAAATGGCAACACCGATGGAAAGGCTGATTTGCATATATTTTTGGGGGATAGCGCCGGCGGATATTTCCTCTACCTGCTTATTCAGCACATGCACCGCCGGTTCCGCGGCCACAATGAAATAGCCGATCAGCATACCTAAAGGAATCAAAAGCCATTTAAAAGCACTGCCGGCAATAACCGTGCCCATAAATTGACCGGCGGGCATAAAGCCTACGTTGACTCCGGTGAGAAAAAGCACCAGGCCGACCAACGTATAGCCCAACCCAATGGCAATCCGGATCACTTCTCTGCGGGAGTAATGCTTAAAAGCCCGCTGAAAGACGGCAAAGACCGCGGCAATCGGCAATATAGCCAAAACTACCTCTTTAAGAAACGCAGGGAACTCAAGAGCAAATTGACGGGCTACATCTGCCATGGTCGTTACTTCCGGCACGGTAAGCCCTTCGTAATGAGCGGTTGAGGGATTATAGAGAATCCCCAAAAGCAGTACGGCCAGAATCGGACCGATGCTGCATAGGGCGACCATGCCGAAGCTGTCGTCCTGGGAACCGGGGTCACTACGAACAGAAGAAATACCTAAGCCCATGGCCATGATAAACGGCACCGTAATAGGCCCTGTAGTGACGCCGCCGCTGTCAAAAGCTACGGCGATAAAGCTTTTTGGCGTAAATGCAGCCAGAATAAAAATACCGATATAAAAGAAAACCAGCATTTTGGAGAGACTAATTTGAAATAATGTCCTGAGCATAGCAATCACCAAAAAAATCCCTACGCCCACGGCCACCGTAATAATCAAGGTGAAATCAGGGATAGCCGGCACTTGACGAGCCAACACCTGTAAATCCGGCTCAGCAATAGTCACGAAAATTCCCATAAATAGAAAAACTAAAATAATATGCCAAATCTTTTTAGACTGGGTCATCCTGGCGGCAATACCCTCACCGATCGGCATCATCGCAATATCCGCGCCCAAGGAAAAGAAGCCCATTCCTAAGATAAGCAAAACGGCGCCGGCTAAAAACAGCATCATCGTCCCAATAGGCATGGGCGTTATGGAAATACTCATAATAAATACGATAAGCGTAATCGGCAATACGGAAGTTAGAGCTTCCTTGATCTTCTCCTTCAGAATTTTATTCAATAAACCACCTCTTCTCTTTTAATCCCTCGTCTTAGCTCTCCTCTCTTATAAAATCAGGACATGGCCGAAGGCAAAACGGCCTATTTGTGGTAAGTCCGGCCCTGGGCGATCATCTGTCCCCGATAAAGCTGCTCCAACAGCAGCACCCTGGCTAATTGATGAGGAAAAGTCATAGGCCCAAGGCTGAGCAGCCAGCGGCTTCTGGCATAAACCTCAGAGGACAGGCCGTGAGAACTTCCTATAACAAAAACCATACGTTTGCTTTCAGGGCTGGCGGCAGGATCGATGGCCAGGGAGAAGGCGGGGGAATCCATGGTCTTGCCGGCAGGCGACAAGGCTACCACTAAATCATCATTTCGAATCCGGCTTAATATTCGCTGGCCCTCCCGGGCCAGGGCCTGCTCGACCAAAGCAGGCACAGCCTCAGCCTTTAAGGTCTCCTCGGCAATCTCAACCATCTCCACCGGCCGCATGACGGTCATCCTTTTAAGATATTCGGCGCAGGCTTCCCGGTAATACTTTTCTTTAAGGGTGCCCACGGCTATGATCGTCAGCTTCACCGGCGATACCTCCATTTTTGCTTAGATGCTCATCCATTCTCCCGGTGTGCAGCGGGGAGCCACCGATACCGTCAGCCCTTTGCCCAGCAGCATCTCGCCTACGGCTTTTAACGCCTTTTCCGGCGTATTATTTTCCTGGCTTAAATGAGCCAGTACTACCTTTTTTGTCTTTTCTCCCAGAATCTTCAGCAAGCCCGCGGCAGCGTCTTCATTGGATAAATGGCCGTCAATACCGGCTATTCGCTTTTTTAAATAAAACGGATAGCGGCCTTTGCGCAGCATATCCACATCGTGATTGGCTTCCAGCACCAAAAGGGGCAGATCCTGCAATATCCGTTCCATCCGGTTGGTAAAAACCCCGCAATCCGTGGCGATGCCTATACCCTCGTCATTATGCCGCAGCACGTAGCCTACGGATTCCAAAGCATCGTGAGAAGTGGGAAAGGCCTCCAGATCAAGGGAGCCAATGCGCCATTTTTCCGAGCAATCAATGATGCGTTTAAACTCCTGAGGAATCTCCTCAGCAATGGGGCCCATCTCGTACCAGGTGCCTTCCGTGGCGTAAACGGGCAGCTTCAGCCGCCGGGCCAAGACGCCTACGCCGGCAATATGATCCCGGTGAGCATGGGTAACCAAAATTGCCGACAAGGAAGAGCCATCACCGCAGCCGGCCATGGCCATGTTCGTTAAAATTCGTTTTCCTGATTGACCGGCGTCAATTAAAAGGCTGGTTTCGCCGGCCCTGACAAAATGGCAATTGCCCCAGCTGCCGCTCATCAAACTGCAATAATCCATAAGTTTATCGGCCTCCATCCTATTATTGTAGAGGATTTGAGCCGAAAAGGGAAGTCTTTCCTCTTAATAGCAGAGGAAAAACTTTTCCTGCCAAAAAGCGAAGGGCATTCCTGTGGCTTCCCGGAAAGCCTGATCCCAGCTCTTTCCCTGCTCTTGCAATGCAAGAATATTAACAATACCCGGCCAGCCCCAATCCGCCAGCATTTGCTCAAAGGCGGCATAAGACATATGGTAGGCGCAAAGCTGGGTGGCATGACGATCAAACATCGAATCCAGGCCGGATAAATCGAGCGCCAGTATACCTTCATCGATCTCTTTCATCGGCATGATCAAATCTTCCGTTGCCGGAACAGGCAGGGCATAGCCCGTCAGCTGGTATTCCGCGTACTGGGCAAAGCCTTCGGAAAACCAACGGGGGGCCCGGCCGCCGGAAGCCTGGTCCACTACCCAATGACCCAACTCATGGCTAAGAGGCGGATTTTCTCCCTCCACATCCAGAATAACGATATTGCCCAGCCAATAATAGCCGGCAGTACGCCGCTGAGTGCTGTTAAAAATTGCTCCCGGCAATTGAGGGCCGCCTAAAAAGATGCGCACCGGCCTGTTTTGGCCCTTTGACGCTTCTTTATGCAGCGCTTCTTCAGCCGACCCTTCTTCATTTGCACCGGCAGTCAGCCAGCCCTGCATCTCTTCCAGCCAGGCCTGGCCCTGAATTAAAAAAGTCTCCGCCGCCGCTCCATAACGCTGGGGATAAATGACCATAATATCCCCCTGGCACTGACGGTCAAAATTTTCGGGCAGCATTGCGGCCAAGAAGCACACTATCGCTAAAACGCCGGCCAAAGCCCATAGTTTTCTCTTCAACTTTGTCATGACGGCACACCTCTTTTATAGGTTCATGTCTTCATGCCTGACTGTTACAAAAGTTCCTGAATCGAACTGAATGATGTAATCATATCATAATTTTCAAATTTTTTCTTACGGTAAGTTATGTCAAAAAAGGATCATTCCTGATAATGCTCAGGAAATGATCCTTTGGTAATGATTCCCGTTTTTGTTTTACTGTGAGTTATTTGCTTTGCCTTTGAGTTTAGACCTAATTTAGGTAGTTTACCGGATTGACGGGACTGCCGTCGATCCGCACTTCAAAGTGCAAGTGGGGTCCTGTGGTCCTGCCGCTGGTGCCCGCTAAGCCAACCAACTCCTGGCTGCCTACGGTCTGGCCTACGGAAACGTTGAATTGACTTAAATGAGCATATAGGGTGGTTACCCCGTCGCCATGGTCAATGGTCACCAGATTGCCGTAGCCGCCGCTATAGGAAGCCGATACTACTTTGCCGCCGGCAGCGGAGTAAATAGGATCGCCGGTGCTGGCCTGGATGTCGATACCGGTGTGGTAACCCCGGCTGCGATTGCCGAAGGGAGAATTGATCCGGCCCCTGATGGGCCAGGCAAAACTGCCGCTGCCGACATTGCTGCCATCGCCGCGGGAAGCGACGATGGTTTTGGTGCCGCTTTCCACAACCCGGTCAACAGGGTTGGCAATGATGGTTTCCGATAACACTTTCTTGTCCACCAGGACGCCATTGATCTGAGCTATCTCATACTTAACTTCTTTGGTGCCGGCCGTACCGGCAGTAAGAACCTTGTTTTGCCCTTGCCAGGCGTCATTATTGGATTTGTAAACCGTCTGGTAAGGAATGTCCTCCTGATCGATGGCGCTGATGGTCATCTTTACCGACAGCAAAGGCTGAGGACTATTGAGCTTGAGTACCTGGCCTATCTTGAGGCTGTTGCCGGTGATACCGTTGATCTCTTTCAACTGATCTACCGTCAAATTGTTTTTGTTGGCAATAGACCAGAAAGAGTCGCCGCTTTGAACCTTATACTCCCGCATGGGCTCTTTGCCTTCGGTGAGAGTCTTCAGGGCCTGATCGCTGTTGCCCAGGCTGGTAATGGGGATTTCTTCCTTAACCAATTCTACAGGCTGCACAAACTCCGTGCTAAGAATGGTGACTTGATCCCCTTCGGGCAGATAAGATTTTTTGACGTTTTCCAGAACCGCTTCGGCCTCAGACTTGGAAGGGAGAAATACGGTGCGCTCTTTCCCTACGGCAATGGACCAGCCATCCACCAGCCAGGTGATTCCACCCTTTAAACTCTCCAATATAGTCTGATCGTCAGTCGGCTTTGTCTTGATGGCTACGCCTTCCTGGGTATAGCTGATCTCGGCTTTCTGACGGAAGTTGGCTTCCGCAGGATAGGGCGAGGACAGCTCCAGGCTTGCCTGCTCCAGCAGTTTCTGGCCAGCCTCCTTATTTTGGACGTAAGCAATGGGTTTGCCGTCCACTACCATGAGATAAGGCTTGCTGAGCTGCACAAAAACCATGCTGAATATCAGCAGGCCCAGTACCAGAACAGGCCCGGCATTGGCCCAGGAGCCTTTATTGCTTTTAAAAGATTTTAGCCAGACCTTGAAATCAAAGCCCTTTCGCTCCGGCCTTTCCTTCGTACCAAAGGGAAAGCCTTCTCTGGACTTCGGCAGGGCTGCGGATACCTTCTCTTCTTTCTGCACAGCTTCCACTGCCGCAAAAGCAGCCACCGCTTCCTCAATGCTTTCATCTTGCTGCATTGCTGCCATCCCGGCTTCGGCGTCAAATTCAGTACCGGCTTCCGCCTGAGCCTCTGCCTCGCTTGCTTCAATCATCATTTCACTATCATCATCTTCGTTTTTTTCTTCATTCCGGTGCTTTTCAGAGGTGAAAACCAGCTTCGACGCTTTAGTTTTGTCTCCCGATTGTCGCTTCCTCTTCAGACGACCACCACCTTTTTTCAAGAAATTTTGCCTTTGCTGCCTATGCATTTAACCAAAGGCATTATCCTGCATTTCCATTAAACTCCACTTACACAGCCATGATTATACCACTTTTCTTTCCAATTTACAATCCTTTAACATTTAGAATATGCCCTATTGGAAAAATTTGGACCATTTTACTCATCTTATTGAGCGGTCTATGCTTCCGTTGCCTTAATCCAAATGGCGCATTCAAGCCGTTTTTTCTCTAATTCACAGCCTAAATCATAAGGTTCTTTCAAATCCTGATTGAAATTCCAGGCGTTGGCATGGCAGCCGCCGCTGCAGTAGAATCTGGCCCAGCAAGCACGGCATTTTTCTTTCGCCAGAACATGGCATTCACGGAAATTATTGCCGATCTCACGATTTTCTATACCTTTATCCACATTGCCTACCGCAAAGTCCGGGTTGCCCACGAATTGATGGCAGGGGTAAAGCGTCCCTTCCGGCGCCACGGCTAAATATTCATGACCGGCGCCGCAGCCGCTGAGGCGTTTAGGCAAGCAGGGCCCATGATTCAAATCCAGGTTAAAATGGAAAAAGGTGAAAGGCTCGCCGGCCCGGGCCTTCGCCACATAATAACGGGCCAGCTCGTCGTATTGCCGGAAAAGCTCCGGCAGGTCCTCTTCACGAAAAGCGTATTCCTCCTGAGGCTGAGCCACCACCGGCTCCATAGAAACCAGATCAAAGCCTGACTCCACCATGTGGCGGACATCCTCAAAAAAATCCTTATTAAATCTGGTGTAAGTGCCCCGCAGATAATAATTGTCTCCACCCCGGGCCTCTACAGTCTCTTTGAAATGAGGCAGGATCACGTCGTAACTGCCCTGGCCGCCGATGGCAGGCCGCATTCTGTCGTTGACTTCTTTGCGGCCGTCCAGGCTCAGCACTAAGGCAATTTCGTGTTCATTGAGAAAATCCAGAACCTGGCCTTGCAGAAGCAGGCCATTGGTGGTCAGCGTCTGCTTCAGCTCTTTGCCCCGACGGCGGCTTTCCGCCTCCCCATAAAGAATCAGTTCTTTGACCACGGGGAAATTCATCAGCGGCTCGCCGCCAAAATAGTCTACTTCCACGTGTTTACGGCCGCCGGAGGCTTCAAATAAAAAGTCGAGCGCCTTTTTGCCCGTCTCCAGAGACATCAGACTGCGGTCGCCGCCAAAGGCGCCTGTGCCGGCAAAGCAGTAGCGGCAGCGCAGGTTGCAATCATGGGCTACATGGAGGCAGAGGGCTTTTACTACATAGTCACTGGAGAACCGGTAGTCTTTAAGCTCCGGCGCCTCCGACAGCAGCATCCCTGCCGCCGCCAGCTCTGCCAAGCCCTGGCAGACCTCTTGTATATCGTCGGCAGTGCCTTCGGCAGTTAAAGCCGCCGCCAGCCCGGGGGAAGCTACCAGCTCCTCCAAATCACAGCCGGATTGCCGCCAGAACTGCACCACTTCATAAGCCAGGGGGCTTAATTGGTGGACAATGCCGCTATTAACGTCCAATAAGATATGGTCCTCACCAAAAGTGAACAGGTGAGTCAGGTTCTCCGCAAATTTCATTTATATTCCTCTTTCACTTTGCACCGTTGGCTGATGATTCTGCCATAATTGGCTGATTATCGCTCACAATAAAGAAAGGCTGCACCCAATCGCTGTTTCTTTGATTGATGCGCAAGCCTTTTCATTTTAATCATTCACAAAACCGGACTCTACGCTTCCTTGCGGCAAACCTGGTTGCCCACGGTGCAAGAGGTTTTGCAGGCAGACTGGCAGGAGGTCTGGCATTCGCCGCAGCCGCCGGTGCTGATCGTCTTGATCAGATTCTGCTTATTGATGGTTTTAATATGCTTTGTAGACATAGGTGCATCTCCTCTATCTTTTGAAAAATTTACGCCGCGGCAAACAGTCCGGGCATTTTTTATCGTGCGGTTATTATAACACAGGAAATTCCGGCAAACAAGACTGCCGGGCGGCCTAATTTTTGACGGCCGGCCAAAAATGGCGGAGCATAGCAGCTTTCCGCTCAGGAAATCCGGGCCACCTCCACCAGGTTGGTGTGCTGCGGGTTGCCTTTGGCCACCGGCGTAGGCTTGGTGTGGGTGAGTACATTGATGGACCCGCGGGTATCCGTCCCGTTTTGATCCGGCCTATACCAGGCTCCCTGGGGGATGGCCACCACGCCCTGCCTCACCCGGTCGGTCAGATGGGCGGGGATATGCACCCGTCCTCGGTCATTAAATACGGCGACTACTTCTCCCTCTGCAATCTTGCGTATGCGAGCATCTTCCGGATGGATCCACATTCTTTGGGGCTCCACCTCCTCCAGCCACTCATTGTTGTCGTGGATGGAATGGCAGCGCCGTTTGGTGTGCCAGCCGATCATCTGCAACGGATATTTTGCCCGCAGCGGATCCTCGGGCCCTTCGGGGCAGGGAAGATGCTTAGGGATGGCGGGAATGTTTTCGGGATCATTCATCTCATACAACCGTTTTGAAAAGATCTCGATTTTCCCGGAAGGCGTCGAAAAGCGATGGGTTTCCAGGTCGCTTATCTGCTCTTCATAGGCGATGTAGGGTTTGTTTTCCTTATATTGATAACCGCCCTCCGCCCGGAATACAGAGAATTCCGGCAGCTCCTGTTCCTTTTGGCGCAGCTCGTTGTAAAGAGCTTCCAGCCACTGGGCGTAATGGGTAAAGCCGCCGCTCCACTGCTGCCACAGGCCAAGACGCCGGGCCACGTCCTCTATATGGCAATATTCGAACCTGCCCTCAAAAAGGGGTTCAACCGCCTTATTATTATATAGGAGATAGGAGCCGTAATCCCAGGGAGTTGCTATATTCTCATCTTCCAGGAAGGAGGCGCCGGGCAGGAGAATATCGGCATAGAGGGCGCTGGATGTCATAAACACATCGGAACAGAGGATGAATTCGCAAAGGGAGGTATCCTTCAGAATCCGGATGGTGTTATTGATGTCTGAATGCTGATTGACGAGGGTATTGCCTGCCAGATTCACCATCATTTTCATATTCGACTCCAGCTTTTCCACCCCTTCCAAGCCGTGCTCCCTCCGGTTCATCCCCACACCGTTTTCTATTGCGGTGGTCCAAAGAAAACAGGGGATGCGGCCCGGATAAGCGTCCGGCAGCGTGGGATAGGCAGGCAGCTGGTGCTCCTTGGATTGGGCGGCTCCGGCTCCGCCACCGCCCGGAATGCCGATATTGCCGGTGAGGCAGGTGAGAAGAGCCAGGCTGCGGGTGGCCTGTTCCCCGTTGCCGGTGCGCTGGATGCCCAGACCCGGCAGCAGACACATCGGTTTGGTTGTGGCAATTTCCCGGGCCAGCTGCCGGATGGTATCCGCCGGCACGCCGCAGACCGCCTCCGCCCATTCCGGCGTCTTGTGCAGACCGTCCTGTTTGCCAAAAAGGTAGGCCTCATAGCTTTGGTTCTCAGGAATTCCCTCCGGCATATGGGCTTCGTCGAAGCCGATGCAGTAGGTATCCATAAAGCGCCGGTCTGCCAGCCCCTCCGACCAGATGACGTAAGCCATGCCGTCGGCCAGGGCGCTGTCGGTGGAAGGACGTATGGGAATCCACTGGTCGGCACAGGCAATGGCCGTATCGCTGTTGCGCGGGTCGATGACAATGACTCGCACTCCCGCTTCCCTGGCCTTGGCGAGATAATAGTTACGCTCCGAACCAAAAATGGTCTCAGTGGGGTTATGCCCCCATAAAATCAGCAGCTTGGTGTTGAGCACGTCGGCCAGGCTGTTGGCACTGTAAATATCGCCGTAGATATACGGCGTAATGTACCTTGTACAGGCGCTGCTATAGGAATTGTATCTCCCCAGGCAGCCGCCATCCAGATTAAACAGACGCTTGATCGCATTATCAGGCCGCAGGACGGCGCTGATCCCCGTTCCGTAATTAATATAACGGGAACCCGGTCCATAGGCATCCCGGATGCGTACCCACTCGGCGGCGACGATGTCGGCGGCTTCTTCCCAGCTAATGCGGCGGAAGCGTCCTTCGCCCCTTTCGCCGATACGCTGCATGGGGTAGCGCAGCCGTTTGCCGTTCATATAAGTCTTGCGGTATCCTCTCCCCCGGATGCAGGCCCGGATCTGCGGAAAATTCTCACTGGAATCAGTGGCGATGTTCAGAAGGCATCCCTCCTGCACCGTCGCCCGGATGATGCATTTACCGCCGCAGTTGTTGCGCCCGGCAGTGTTGACGATTCTCTTTTCTCCCAAGGGGATTTCTGCCTGCCGCCCCATGGTTAATCCATCGGCAAAGGCTGCTTTCAGGGCCGCCTCAGCTGCCTCCGGCGGCAGTATAGCCGGGGCAAAAGCGGCAGCGCCTGAGAAAAAGCGAAGCATTTGTTCCGCCGCCGCAGCGAACACCGGGGTTGCGGAATATTGCAAAATCCCCTCCGCTACGGTACGGACGGTGTCGATCAGGTATTCGCCGGTGAAGCTCGCAATGGTCTCGAGGTAATCAGACGCCGAACCGCCGCCCTGCAAACCGTGGAGCCCGCCCCAGGCCAGATAAGCGAGAAAACGCAGCTGCTGCCCGATGTAGTCGGGGGGATTGCCATCCATTGCAACAGGAGCATATCCCCATTTGTAATACCGGCTGATGACGCCCAGAGTCGTTTCATCCAATAGGATATCCCCGTTATTTTTGCAGGCGGAAGCCCAGAGGGGAATATAGACCGCCGCATTTGTCCCCTTGAACAAATCGTCGTATTCCTGCAGAGCGGCGGGGCTATCGGCGCCGGCCAACAGGGCGGCATCCAGCAGCTGCCACTGTTTGCTTTGGGTAATCCAGGCAGAGTAGTCGGTGAAGAAAGAGGAAAGCCATAAATAAGAAAAGCCCTCCCTCAGTAAACGTTCTTTCATATACTCGCCTCCTTGCCAAAAAATTCGCTGCGGCTATAGCCGCCGGCCACCGCTTTGCGCACCTGCTGCATATCCGCAAGATCGCCCAGAAGCGCCGCTCCCAGCAGCTTACCCTCGGCAAAAAAATACTTTCGGTGAGGGGCAGCCGTACCCGGATAAGGATTAACCCGATACAGCGGAGCCGTCTTTACCTTGTTGTCCCAAACAATCTCATATGTCATATCCGCTCGTTTTCCTGCATCGCCAATGGCAAATAGCGCAGTGCCCACAGCGTGAACCAAAATCGGGTCGGGTATAGCGTCATAAACCAGATCGTCGCCGGCAGCGTTGGCGCCTGCCACATAGCCTTGGCCGCAAGCATTGGTCCAGGTGCCGCTATTGACGCCCTCCAGCTCAGCGCAATCGCCACAGGCGTAGAGGTCAGTAGCGCTGGTTTCCATACGGGCATTGACCTTCACCGACCGGCCGCAGTCGATTCCTCCTTGCTTGGCAGGCTCGACGTTGGGCCGGATACCTGCTGACAGCACAACGAAATCGGCGGGGCAAGTCCCGGCGCCAGCCAAGGCGACGCCCTCCGCCGCTCCCGCTCCGGTAATACCGGTCACCTTGGCGCCGGTCACAACGTTAATCCCTGCTTCCCGCACCGCCTGCTCCAGCAAGCCGGCCGTTTCCTCATCCAGCAGACGCTCCATCAGCGTGGCGGCAACCTCCAGAATGGTTACCTCCAACCCCGCTTTCTTTATTTCCCAAGCGATCTCCAGACCGATAACCCCACCGCCGATGACCACCGCCCGTTTTGCCCGCAATATCTGACGGCGCATTTTCTCGATGTCGCAATCCCGCCGAACCGTGATAACACCCGGCATTTCACTTCCCGGGATGGGCGGGATATTGCTCTCCGCTCCCAGTGCATAGATGCATTTATCGTATTGCAGAACATGGCCGTTTGCCAGCTGTACGCTCTTGCTTTCCGGGCGCACTGCAATGACGCGACTGCTCCTTTGTACCCTGATCCCATTTTCCCGGTACCAATTCTCGTCGTGGACGATGTAGGGCCCGGTGGAAAATCCCCGCAGCGGAGTTTTGGTGAGCATAGGGCGGCTATAGGGCAGAACCCCTTCGTCCGTCAGCATCAAAATTTCAGCGGTGCAGTTGCGTTCCCGGATGGCAATCGCCGCCCGCAGCGCCGCAACGCCGCCGCCCAGAATTAAAAACCTCTCCTCGGAATCTTTGCGAAAGGCGGCTTCCGCCAGCTCTAAAGGGCCTTTGGCTTTACTCATTTCCTTCACCCGTCTTCCCTGCACACTCTGTCTTATCTGCTCTCGCTGCCTTATCTATCTTGATCAAAAGCGCAGGACGGGTGACATCATATCCCGGCAAAACGGATAATTCCGCCACGGTATTGCTGCCATATTTGGCAGCCAGTTTCTCCAGCTCGCCAAAATGAAGGCAATGGGTAACGCAAGCATCCATGCAGGCAGGCTGCTTGCCCTCGCTGCGCAAATCAGCGCAAGAATCACATTTGCCCGCGGCGCCGCTTTGGTGACTGAAGGCCGGCGCACCGTATGGGCAAGCCCAGATGCACTGTCCGCAACCGATGCATTTGCTGCGATTCTGGAGCAGCGTGCCGTCGCCGGCCTGATAGGTGGCTCCGGTAGGGCATGCCTCGATGCAGGCGGGATTTTCACAATGATTGCAAGCCCCGGAAAAGTGGCGAAGCCGTTTGCCTTCCGCCTCCTCCACCTCGCAGGTGGTCACGCTCCGGAAAAATACTCCCGGCTCCAGATTATTCTTATCCTTGCAGGCAACCTGGCAGGCTTTACAGCCAATGCAGCGCTCCATTTCAAAGTAAAACCCTAACCTGGGCATACTGTCCCCTCCTTATTTATCTGGAAGCATCAAACGGCATCAGCCGGCAGGACCAAGCGGAAGTATTGATGGACAATACGGCAACGTCAACCAGCGACATCAGTCGGAACATAGGCGCCGCACCAGAACCCCTCTGCTGCTTCTTTCAGCTAATTATAATACAAATCCGGCCTTTTGCAGCAGCCTATGGTGAGAAAAATATGAAAAAACAAACTCCAACGAGAAAACTGGATTCGCCAGCCCACCGGCAACCTTCCTTCGCTGCTCGCTATCACGCCGGAGCGGGCAAACCCTCCCCATAGGTCGGCTTTGCTGAATCCGCCCGTTCAATTCCCTCCAATTAATTCTCTAAACAAAAAAATCACCTAAACAGGTGATTTTTTTAGAGCGGGTGATGGGAATCGAACCCACGTGATCAGCTTGGGAAGCTGGAGCTCTGCCATTGAGCTACACCCGCTGGTGGTTAAGTTTTGAACATCCGCGCCCCGGATCCGCTTAGGCACATAGTTATTTTACCTTTTGCAAAGGGTGCTGTCAATGGGGATATATCAAGAAGAGGGGCCCCCTCCTGTACCTTTTCGGTTCATTTGGAGACCCCTTTTTTACTTATTCATGGTGCTGTATCAAATCAAAATTATATGGCTCTTACTTATTGAGCGGGCTGACCGGAAGTGTGATTCTGTCCAGCCACACGATTGGTAGCCTCAACATTTACGCCCTCATTGAACTGATCCCAGAGCAGATTGACGGAGATCTGAGCGCCGGTGTTCTGGCTGAGGGAATCGTCTTTCTTGCTCATCACTTGGGTGGAGCCGGTGGTGTATACGCCCTCGGCGTCAGGATCCATCGCGACGGCGATGTAGAGATCCATCCTGTTTTGGCTGGGAATTGCCAGCAGAGTGCTGTACTCAGACAGGACTTCTTTGGAGATCTTGTTCAAAGCGGACAGCCGGATGAAATGAACGCCGCCAACTTCAAAGATCTCACTGTCGGGAAGACCCATGGCTTTACAAAGCTCGAATACGTGGTTACCTTCCCAGGCGCCAACAGACTGATATTCGCCTTCGACCAGGATAGCCACACCCAGCATATTACGGGTGGTCTTATTGATGACGCTGTCGCCGCCCAGGCCTTTTACGTCAAAATTAAGACTGCTGAGTCTTGCTGCAATGGAGCCCACGTTTAAGATATCGGAGCGGAAAGTCTGAGCATAACCGGGGTACATGTTCTCCATAGTGATGAGGATATTGTCGCTGCCGTTTATAACGCCTTCCACATAAGGTCCTACAGTTGTGGGAATCCCTGCCGCATCAACCAGCTCGGCGTCAAATCTCACACTGTTAAAGCCCTTGGCCCCATTATAATATTCGTCAATTTTACCGGGAGCAGCGATGCTGTTGTAGTCCGAAGTACCTCTTTCAAAATAATTGGCGGGAATGTAGCCTTCGGCGCCAATGCCGTCGATGATGCTCCAATCACCGGAATTATACTCGTTGCCGTACTGAGCATAAAGACCAAGGTCAGCGAAGGTTACATCAAAATCGCCGGTGGTGGCTTTGGTGGTCACATTCAGGGAATCGGTCCAGTAGGCGTAGCCGGTGCCTACAAGAATCATGGACATGGCCAGGATGGCACAAATGATAGATTTCTTCATTATTTTTCCCTCCTAAATTTTTTGCAGCCTGTGTATCGTTTTGATCGCATCGGCTTGAGCCCATTATAGGTTTCCACTGCAAAAAAGGCAGTAAACCCGGGGCTACTTTTTAGGAGGACATCGGGAGGATTTTAACTACTTCTTCTATCCCAAAAGTATACCACTAAAGGAGTATCAGCGTTTCAAGCAAAGCATATAGCGCCTTTGGCCATCCGGCACATAAAGCAGGCCTGCCGCCGGCAAGCCCTCCTCATCCAGGGCATAACAGACAGGCCGCTGAAGTTCGTCGGCTATTTTGATCAGGCTGTCTAAGTCGGCAACCGTCACCTGTACATCTCCCGGCCCGGCAGCAAGGCTCTCAAGCCTTACCATACGGCTGCCATGCTTACGCATTATACCTTTGAAGGCTGAGCAATAGCTTTCCTCTGTCGTAGGCGGCCTCGTCAAAAAGACGAGGGCTGCTATAGCGGCCAAAGCAATCAGCAGGCTTGTTACAGGCAAGATGAAAGAGGCGGCGGCAGGCTCCATCACGATTTCCCGGGTTTCAGCAATAACGTCGGCTTTCGTTATCGGAGCTTGTTTGGTAATTGAAAACAGATCATTTGTTAAAGGCAGCAAAATACTATACATGAAGGGTTCGTTTATTTCCCCCTGTTCCGTTTTCGCTAAAATTACGCCGCTGAACAGAACCCTCGCCTCCCGTCCCGGTTTGGCATTCAATATCTGGTCAGCTTTATCTGCGAAGGCTTTATATTCATTGATATCGACGGTCACCTCTTCGGCGATCTTTACGCTGTCCGCTCCTTTTATAACCTTGTTTTCTGTCAGGGGGAAGTTTTTTTCATAAATCACTTTGCGGCTGTCGCCGACAAGCTGATAGCCCTCCACCACTACGGCAGCGGAATAATTGCCGCTGATGGCCGCCGTTTTGCTGCCTATATATTCCGCCGTAAACTTAATGCTCAAATGATCGATCAAGCTCCTGGCATAAACCCGGTCTTCACCCAAAACCTTTTCAGGATAAAGTTCATTTTCCACCAGGCTCACCTTATAGCCGCTGTCGACAGCCATGGTATAACTATAGAGAATATCCTTTTCACTCACCACCTTGGGCGTTAAATTGCGGAACAGTCCATAACCGGCAGCCGTTAATAAAATCACGGCTCCAGCCACGGCTATCAGCCAGGTTCTTTTTTTTATGGCTAATTTTTTTGGCTCGCTAATAATCCAACACCCCTTCCGGTATAGGCTCCCTGCTTTGCATCCATAAAACAGGCAGGCCTATTTTAGGCACCACCTTTTTAATAATCCCGTTAAGATCATTGGCCATAACGATGATATCATCGGCAACTTTGTTATTGTCGCCTTTGGTCTGAAAGGAAATGTTCCCTTCCTGATCGTACAGCACCGCAATAATGCGATGGGTAATCGTGATATTCTCCCTCTTGAAATTAATGACGTCATTTTCCGAAAGGCTATATACTTCCTGCTCTTCAGAAAACTTCTGAATCAGTACAATGTCTCCCGGAAAAATCTCCGGTTCCATGCTGCCCGTCAATATAACCGAGGGGTAGATGGGAAACACCCCTACGGCAAACCAGGCAAACGCAACGGAAAATACCAGGCCCGCCGTGAAAAGACCAATACTCTCCCGCTGCCGTTTTGATTGCTTATGGTTTAAAACGTTATACCAATTCCATATAAAAAGGGCCATGATAATAGGAAAAATCGTCCCCAAGGCGCTTTCGGCAATCCAGGGCAGCGAAGGCAAAAAAGGAAAAGTCCGCATAAATGCCTTTATGCTGCCGCTGTAAATTATGCTTGCCCAAGGGCCGCCGCAGAAAGCCAGGGCCGTAAGCAAACTGCTTTCAGCTATGAGAGGCAAGACGTCCTTTGCCGCATAGATAAACCATTCTTTGCTGCTTTTGAAAAGCAGTACTTTAAAGAAATTGATTTCAAACAGGCAGGCCGCCAAAACAATAAGCGTTATCCAGAAACGCAAGTGTGTCAAACGCCGGGAGGCTATGCCAACGGCATAGGCCCTGGCTCCTTCCCGGGCTGCCAGCGCCGGAAAAATACCGATGTAATTAATAATAATACCTTGGGGAGAAAGATCATAAGGGCTTGACGCCATCTTCTGCAACAATAGGCCGGTGCTGAAATTCACAGCCAGAAAAATTACGGCGCCTGAAAAGGCAGCTCCGGATAGCTGCTTTCTCAACCGCAGGGGCCCGGGTACATGAATCTGAGGAATCCACAAGAATATAGCCAGGGCCACGGCCAGCCAAAACAAAGGCACGGGGTAAAAAGAGCAGCGTTTTATATAGCTGCCGACTGCCGGCAGCCTCGGCAGAAAATTTCCCAGGAGCATTGCCGCCACAATGCTCCAGAGATAATATAGATATTTTTGCTCATTCATCTTGGTCGTCAGCATTGCCGGCAGCAGCGGCACTTTCGCCGACGCCAGCATCGGAAACCGTACCAGCCCCGGATTCTTCAGCGGAACCCGCTCCGGCAATCGGCTGTTCTTCCGTTTCCGGTTGTCCTTCTGTTCCCGTCTCTCCTTCTGCTTCCGGTTGTCCTTCTGTTCCCGTCTCTCCTTCTGTCTCTGGCGCCCCGGTCACCGCTCCGTCCTGTCCGGCTGGCTCGCTCGATCTTTCTTCTCTTTCGCCAGGCACAGCAGCTCCGGGCTCCGGCTCGCCGGCAACCTCCTCCGGAAGAGGCTTTACCGGCGGCGTCAGCCCGGTTATGTGGATGGTTACCGGACGGCTAAAAAGAATATGCCAATCCCCTTGGATCTGATCAACCCAGTAGCCGTAGGCCCGGGCTCCGCTAAAGCCCATAACAAAGACCAGCGGCAACGCCACTATTTTTACCAACTGACGTATTCTGTCCTTTTTCATGGCTGCCTCTCCCTTTCCCTCTTCTATCGGCTTAAAACCCGGAAGTGAATTCTTGGCTATGGGCGGCCCTGCTCAATAAACAGAGGCAGAGAAACCTCATAGCTGTTTTTTATTTCTGCCTGGATCAAGCCGGCCTGACCGCTGCCATAGGGCACGATATAAGCTTTCAGCTCTTCAGGAAGCTGCTCCGCATCCAGCGAAGGATTTTCCGGCTGTTGCAAAAGCGCCCGGCTGTCATCACTGAGTTTCAAAAATATAGAGGCTACTATCCCTTCATCCTTCGTCTCGATTTGACGATAAACCTCCCAGAAAAGCGAGCTGTTATCTACAGACAGCCCTTCGGGCAGCGAGTATTCGCTGCCGTTGATCACCAGCCGGGAAGCAGTCGGGATAAATTCTGCCCACTCCTGGGATACTGCCGTCAAATCCGTCGGATAATCAGTCACCGATTGCACCGTACTATCCGGGCCAATATCCAGAGGGTATTGAAGCATCAAAAACCGGCCTTCCCCGGCCAGCTCCTCCACCAGAATACTGCGGCTGATGACAAGGCTGGCCTGCTTCCGGTCATTGCTCAGCATACAGTTTATTTCGTCTGAATCGATGAAGCTGCCGGCTTGCCCGCCGTTTATATCCGTCACCTGTACAAGATAAGGCCGGTTGCCGTCGAAGACTATGCTTAAAGAGCCTGTATTGAATATACCTTTGACCGTCAGATAATCCGACCAGGCGGCGTAAGTTATGCCTAAGGCGCCTATGGCCATTGCTAAAACAGCGATAATAATTGCCGGTTTAAGGAATAAAGCTCTTCTTCTCATAAAATTTTTCTCCCTTCACATCACCAACCGCGAGGTTTTATTTAAGGTCATTTGGTTAAAACAACTATTTTTGCTGGCAAAAAGCACCGCTTCCACCCGGTTGTGCAATTGCAGCTTAGCCAATATGCTGCTGATGTGCTTTTTCGTCGTTCCTAAAGATATAAAAAGCTCTTTGCTGATCTTATCATTGTCATAACCTTGGCCCAGCAGTAAAAAAACATCCCGTTCCCGCTCAGTCAAGCTGCTTAAGGCCTTTTCATCCTCCGAGTATTTGCCTATGCGGTCAACCAAGGCGGCAGAGTAGAATTTCGCTCCCCGCTCCACGGTATGAAGGCCGTAGGTGATCTCATCGATGAAAGCTTCTTTCAGCACATAGGCGTCTACCCCCATTTCCTGGGCCCAGGTAAAATCGCTTTGGCGGGAGGAAGACGTAATGATAAAGATTTTGCTGCCATAGTTTTTTTCTCTTATCCAGCTTAATAAACTGAAGCCATTCTCCTTGCCTAAATTAATATCGATAAAAGTCAGGCTTACCTGGTTTCTTTCCATTAAAGCTATGGACTCCCTTACAGTGCTTGCCTCCAGTATTTCTTCATCCCTTTTGTACATTTGAATGATGGAGCTCAGGCCCTGCCTCGCAAGCGGATGATCATCGAGAATTAAAATCATACCAATCCCTCCTGAGCCGTTTCTCACTTAGGCAAAGAACACTTTACCGCGGTTCCTTGCCCGACCTGTGATTCAATTACCAGCTTTCCCTTTAGCATATTCGCCATTTTGTACATGTTTTTCAGGCCCTGACTTTCTTTTTGAGGAAAATGGTGCACGCTGAAGCCCTTCCCATTATCGGTGATCTCCGCTACAATATTTTGCTTCTCTATATTTAGGCGTATCTTGATTTGAGTGGCTTGTCCATGGCGGATAGCATTATTGACCGCTTCACAAATGATCCGGTAAAATGCCGTTTTTTGATTCGTTGTCATCAGAGGTTTATCGGCGGCCATTTCAAGGCTGATATCGGCTCCGCTTAAATTCCTTACTTCATCAATGTATTGAGACAACTTCTGCCAAAAATCATTTTGCCTCTCCCCCTCCCAGCGCAGACCGTAAATCGTTTCCCGCAGCTCCTTCATCGTAGATTCAATAGCCTTCGCTATGTATCTCAGTTTCTCCCGTTTTTCCTCTTCTTTCATTGCCGTTTGTCCCTCATCCAGCAGATGAAGGCTGCAAATGACGGCGAAAAGCTTTTGGATGACGGTATCGTGTATTTCATTGGCGATGCGGTTTTGCTCTTCACAAACCACATAGTCCTCGGCCATGACCTGAAGATCCAATTGCTGCATGACGATCCCTACGAGGTTGTGATAAAACTCCTCCCTGGCAGAATCCTTTTTCTTTGCCGCTTCTCCCGCGGCTTGCAGCGTAAAAAGAACACCTTGAACGCCGGAAAGATTGCTTATATAAGTTACATCGTATCGGTCGCCGGCTTCTTCGATTTGACTGCCCAAAAGTTCTTCCGGCATCATCAAATTAAAGTTCTTTATTTTTTCAGTTAACTTTACTTCCTGGTCTGCCCTCAAGCCTTTACTGCTTTTTCCTTCCACCTCCTGCAAGGGGTTAATCTTCAATAAAAGGCATCCTTGCTCCGCTATCGTCCGATGCAATAGCGCCGTTATCTCTTCCATGACTCTGTCCGGATCCGTTATGCTAAATAAATGAAAGGATTCATACAGACTCATCGTATCCTGAAGAGCCTGTTCACTGCGCCTGATCTCATGCTGCAGGCTTTCGTTGAACCGGTGCAGCTCCTTCTGGTTTTTATCGAGCTGACAGGCACAGCTAAACAGAGTGTAAAAACCACCGGCTACCACAAGAAAAGCAATCCCTGTGTTGACATTGGCATGGTTGGCATAATCCGGCACCAATCCATAACGCCGGCCAATCAATGCACAGACCAGGCACCACAAAACAGCTAAAGGTGTAACGTATTTAAAGCGTTCATCCAAACGCTCGGCAGCCATGCCAATCGTTAAGGAACTGGCGAAATACCACAGATAAGGGCTTACAAAACCGCCGGAAAAAATAATAAATATACCGTAAGTCACAACCTCCAGGCACATAGTGAGCGCAACTTCTGTGACCGTACTCTTCGTAAAGCTCCTTTTATACATGAAAGTGCCGATGATGCTGGCAGCTGTCATTCCCAGGGCAACGCCCAGGCGAAGCAAGGTTATTTCCCCATTGTACATAAAAAAATAAGCAAAGGTGGATATTGCCAGGGAAATATTACGATAGATAAGACATACTCTGATCAGCTCTTTTTCATTAGCTGATTTAAAAATTTTCATAGCCTTCCCCTTCGCTCTCTGGATTTAACCATATCAAAAAGCCTTGCTTCTTCGAAGGGCGAATCGCGATAAGCCCGATCATATAAGGAATTTATGCAGTATAATCTTACAGCGATATTCTATATTTTGTATATCACCCGCCGGGTGATTTTAAGGAAAAAATTTCTTGTATCATCATTCGATGACCCAACCGATACCCGCC
Source organism: Clostridia bacterium (assembly GCA_018434325.1). GTDB lineage: Bacteria > Bacillota > Peptococcia > DRI-13 > UBA5745 > WRMS01. Next base: position 55,163 of record JAHDPO010000008.1, read on the forward strand.
CGTTTTGGTGATATGATAAAATTCTTTTACCATGAGTGTAAGTCAATGGTATAATTGGAGTATCTGGATACAGGAGGAAACATAATATGGACGCAATTCAAACAGGTACAAAAGCCCCTGACTTCACCTTACAAGACGGGTTCGGCAAGGAAATTCGGCTGTCCGACTATCGGGGCAAGCAAGTGCTGCTATCCTGGCATCCCTTGGCCTGGACCAGCGTATGCACCGATCAGATGCGCGCTCTGGAGGTGCACTTTGATGCCTTTGCTAAGAAAAACACCGTTGCTATTGGTCTGAGCGTTGACGCCGCTCCCAGCAAAAAAGCCTGGTCAACAGTTCTATCCATTGAGAAAACTCCTCTGGTCAGCGATTTCTGGCCCCAGGGCAAGGTTTCCCGGGACTATGGCGTATTTATGGATACTCACGGCTTCTCCGGCCGTGCCAATGTCTTAGTCGACGAGGACGGTATAGTCAAATGGGTAAAGGTCTATCCCCTTAAAGAATTGCCGGACATTAATGAGGTTCTGGCTGCCCTGTAAGCCGGTAAGATAGACGGGCTTTCCGTATTCGTGAAATATGCCATCCATTAAACTCAAAAGAGCGTATCGCAAAACGTTAACTCAAAACGTAGGGCGATGCGCTCTTTTTTATCATGTACAGACAAAATTTAATCTATTTAATACCGGCTTGATGTTTCGCACAACTAGTACCCTTGATTGATAACCTCCCAATCAGCATCCTGCCCTTTTCTTGCTATGCTGATGGAGCGTTCCGGATTTCCGTCCTTCTCATCTTTAACCGTAAGAACCTTATAAATGATGATATCCCCCGCCGGATATTCCCCTTCAACTCCCTGATTCCGATACAAATCATCATCATCGGAGGCAGGGTAAATGGAGATAACCCCCTCGTAATAGGGCGCTTCCTCAGTAAAGTAATATCTGGCCAGCTCTTCCGTCTTTTTAAGCTCAGCTTCCGTAAGGCTAACCCTGTAGCTTGGCGGCGCAAATATCTGCTCGCCGCCGCCGGTGCCGATATAGACAATCTCAAACCCGCCGGCTTCTTGAGCTTTCAACGAAAGCTCCCGGAATAGCCCTTGAAATGTGCCCTTGCCGGAAACGCCATCCCCCGGTGCGAAGTAATCCTCCGTTGCCGTGGTAATATTGTAATTCACCCGGACCACGTATTGGTATTTCATATCCGCCCATTGCTCCCCTGCTCGGGGTTCGCCTGCTATCACGCTAACATCAGTGATTTCATAAGCGGCAATGCGTTGCTCCGCGGGCGTCTCCGCATCCATCAAGGATTTCAGCCACACCTCGGCAGCGGTCCGGCCAATCACCTCCGCCGGCTCGTCGGGCTTCACAAAAAAGGTCAGATTCATTTGCCTTGTATCCAACGGATAATGTTTGGTCTGCTCCTCCATTTCATCGGTTATTCTCTTCATTATCTCTCCGTGTAATTCCACAAAGCCTTCCTTTGTCTCAGACCTGGCAAACAAACTGCCGCCGCCCAGGAAATCCTCAGCCCAGTCCCGGGTATAGTCAAGAGTATAGGGGTTTTGACCGTCATCCAGCGTGAATGTAATATGATCCACATTTTCGATTAAGGAAAAGATAAGGATGGCATTTCGGTTAAAAGGCCATTCCTTGAATATCTCGGGCAATATTCCGCTATGATAATTGCCGCCTTCGGCTTCTGTCTTAAATTTGATTTCCAGGCCATAGGGCGGCTTCGCCGTATAAAGCGCAAACTCCCTATACTGCAAATTATCGGGAAAGCTCAATTCCCTGATGACCCTCCACACTGCGGAATTATCGCCGATATATTGGGTCCGGCTTCCCCACAAGCCCTCTATGCCTGCACTTGCACCCAGCTCGGCCCTATTCTCGTAACCGGGAGCGACAGCCTCTCGAGGGTTAGCCATCAGTCCTGCCACCACAACGGCCACCACCAGGATAGCTGCCACCGCCAGCCAAACCGCCGGCTTTTTATAGCTCAGCACGTTTTTCACCCGGCTTTTGGTATCACCCTCTCCAAAGGCCAGAGGCGTACCGCCAACGATAGCCCTGCCTGTGGCCAAGGTCAAAAGTGAGGAGGAATAGTCCTTTTTGACCTCATAACCCAGTTTTTTGATCACCGCTTCGTCACAGGCCATTTCCATATCCCGGGCGCTTAACAAAAAAGCCAGCCAGACCAGGGGATTAAACCAATGGATACACAAGGCCAAAAAGCTGATAATCTTGATGATATGGTCAAAACGCCGGATATGGGTTTGCTCATGGAGCAGGATGTATTCCTGCTCTTTTTCTTTAAGATTGGCGGGCAGGTAAATCTTCGGCCGGAAGATGCCGATTACAAATGCCGTCTCAATATTGTCGGATAAATAAATATTTCCCCGGAAATACACCGCTCCTTGCAAACGACGCTTCAGCCTAAGCAAAGCAATGAAGCTATAAAGAAGCAGCACAGCCATACCGGCCCGCCAAACCAAGCTGCCGATAAATAGCCAGATTTGCAGCGGATTTATGCTGGTGGCCGGCGATGCCGGCGGCAGCGAGCCGTTAACCGCATTGTCGATTGCGAAAATCCCCGTGTCTACTTGGGGCTGCATCATATAAACAATATCCTGGGCAATGGGATTAGCTTTTGTGGGCAAAAGGCTTAACGCACTTTCAAAGGAAAAAGGGCAAATAAGGCGGAATAAAACCACGCTCCACAAAACATATGAATAGATCTTGGGCGCCTTTTTCAAAAGCAGACGGACCGCCAGCACGAATAAGATGACAATGCCGCCGGTAAAGCTCATATTAAGCAGCTGCAAAAATAGCTTGTCCAGCATGGCTATCCCTCCTTATGCTCGTCGATGAGCCGGCGGATTTCGTCTATTTCCTTTTCACTCAGCTTCTTCCTGCGGCTGAAGGCAGCTAAGAATCTGGGCAGAGAGCCGTCGAAGCTTTCCTTGAGAAATTGCTCCCCCTGGGCGGCGCCGAACTCGTTTTTGGACATCAACGCGGTAACCGTACCGCCCTCATTCTGAAAGATGCCCCTATCGCATAAACGCTTGAGCATGGTGTAAGTGGTAGTACGCTTCCAGTCAAAAGCTTGGGCGCACAGCTCCGTGAGGGTGCGGGAATGAATCGGCTGGTTTGCCCAAATGATCTCGGCGAATTTCTGCTCCATCTCTCCCAATTTATATTGCTCCATAAGGCGCCTCCTGTCGTATGCCATTAGACTATCAAGTTGATATCAGTCTAGCGCAATTAGACAGGGCTGTCAACCCCATAGATAAAGGGGGCTCTCTGAATGAGGCCCCCTTATCTATTAAAGCTTTATTGATGCTCGCAAAGGCCACTGAAAATGAGCAAAATTGCAAGTTTAAAGTGTCCAAAACCATTTTGGCGGCTGTATTTAACTGCATTTAGCTATATCTAGTGCGCTATTAGGATAATATGCACTATTTTCAATAAACCACACACTTTAAACCTGCATTTTTGCTCAAAGGGCTGAACCTTGACCGACTTTTTCAGTGGCCTCGCACCGCGGCCGGCAGCGCCAACAGTGCCGCAAGCGCCCGGGCAGCACCGTGTATTATTCTTCCTTCAAACCGCAGTAGACCTCAAGATCATGGTAATACTTGGGGAAATTAGGCTGGGCAGCAAGGCCGGCCACCGGTGTGGGAATGCGGGCTACGCCGCCTTTGTGGGTAGCTTCCAGACCCGCCATCACCTCCTCAATTTTTCCCGCAGGCATGGCAAAAGCCAGCTCATCGTCGGCGGTCAGGGCAAACACCCGCTCGCCGCCGCCGGGAATGATGACGTTGCAGCGGTCTTGGGTATAAGGAACCGTAATTTCCCCACCGCAGGCCCCCCGGCCGGCAAAGCGGGATTCGATGTAGCCGCCGGTTTTGTAAAGAGCGCCCTGGACAAAGCGGGTAATCTGGGCGGCGTTGCCGTAGCAGATCACTACGTCGGGCTCAAAGGCCGCATTCTGCAAAGGCGCAACAACAATGCAATGGGTATCGGCCTGGGGCATCTTTGGCGTGGATTCCTGGGTTTTTACCGCCGCCTCGTCGTTGCCCGTGTAAAGGTTCTTGATTACGCTGCCATCCTTGATGAAATCCGGCTCCTCCCTATAGCCCAGGATAACCTGGGCCAGGGGGCAGGCCTGATCCTTCTGGTAAAACGCCACCGCCCAGCCATATTTCCGGGCAAGGCTGATGCCCTGGCAAATGGCGATGGGATGGCCGAAGGCTTCCGTGGGTACCTTTGTCTTAGGCGGCAGAGCCTCTCCCTCTTTAAAGAACTTTACGGCCACCGGAAAGGTTGCCGGCCGGATATACTTGGAGATGACCCCATCCAAACGCAAACAAATATCTGACATGCTTTTTCACTCCCTTAATTTTACTCGCCGCACTTTTTCAGCAGATCTTCCCATTTGCGGTCTACTTCCGCCTGGAAAGCCTCAATCATCCATTCATTTTCTTTCTTGAACATATGCTTAAACCGGCCCTGGGGCTTCAGGTATTCTTCGATGGGCAGCTTCTTCTTCGGCTCGTAGGTCAGCTTCCACTTGCCCGCCTCCACCTCAAACATCGGCCAGAAGCAGGTGTCCGCCGCCAGCTTGCAGATCTTCATCAGCTCCTGGGTTTCATAG
>JAHDPO010000034.1 GCA_018434325.1 Clostridia bacterium
TGAAAAATGAGCAAAATTGCAGGTCCTTCACCGAGAGTGTGAATTCAGGCCGAGGTCTTGGCTGCAGGGTCAGTTGCCTCCCGGAGCCAGGTCAGTTTCTGTTCAATTTTTCCGTTTGTATGCAGATCCTCGTCGGCGTCTGTTCAATTTTTTCGTTAGTATGTGAAATGCAACTGTTGCCGGGGTCATTCTTAGCCAATCTCAGGCCAAATTTGTTCAATTTTTTCGTTTGTGTGTAGATTCCCCTTTGCATTTCACATACTAACGTAATTTTTGCTCAGCCGGCCCCTGCTAATTGCATACAAACGTAATTTTTGCACAAATGGGGGGGCTTTCATCGTGACGTTTCCGTAACCATATCAATGGCAACTTCCAGTGGATTTTTACTTCGACAAACCGGCTTCCTTTGAAATTCAACTAATTCTGCTTAAAAAGGCTGAGGCGAGCGTGAGCGAATTTTTCAGTAGCCTTACCTTTCATTAAATTTTAATCCAATTTTTAGTATCATTCTATTCCCTTTTCAGCTATATTACATTGCAGGCAGGGCATATTGTACGTATACTAAAATCAGTATATGGCCTGTGTAATCTAACCAAGGGAGGAATAAGTATGTTTATTTCATTATTAATCAACACTCTGTCGCTGCTGGCTATCACGTATTTATTGCAGGGGGTCCACATTAAAAGTTTTTGGTCGGCCCTGATTCTGGCTATTGTGCTGGCTGTGATCAATACCGTCGTGCGGCCCCTGGCGCTGATTATTTCTTTGCCGGTGAACCTTTTGACCTTGGGCTTGTTTACTTTTGTGGTCAATGCTGCTATGCTGAAGATGGCCAGCGCTTTTGTAAGCGGAGTCTATATTGACGGCTGGGGCACGGCGATTATTGCCGCCATCCTGCTGTCGCTGATTTCCAGTATCCTTAATTGGGCCATCCATTAAGGATGATTTTCAGAGACGTTTTTGAGGCCGCATCATTACCCGAGGAGCAGAAAACCTTATGACACAATCAATTGCCGGCTGCCCTGCTGCTTATCCGGAAATGCCGCAGGAAAAGCCGGATATCCGTTTATTAGCCATTGATCTTGACGATACCATGTTGAGAAGCGACTATACCATATCGCCCAGAACGAAGCGGGCCATTCAACGAGCCCGGCAGCAAGGCGTAGTGGTTACGCTGGCCACCGGCCGCATGTACGTATCGGCGCTGCCTTACGCTCAGGAATTGGACATTGATGTGCCCCTGATCACTTATCAGGGGGCTTTGGTGATTATGACCGACGGCCGAATCATCAGCCACCATCCTATGGATCACCAATTGTGTGTGGAATTACTGGATTTTCTGCTGCCCTACGGCCATCATGTTAATGTTTATGTGGGCGACCAGCTTTTTATCGAGGAGAACTCGCCGGAAGCGGCCCGCTACGGAGCCAGAATCAGGACTTATCTCCATCAGGTGCCCAGCCTTCGGGAAATGATGAAGCAAAGGGCTGTCGGCGCCACGAAGTTTTCTCTGATTGCCTCGGCGGAGGAAGTAAAAGAAGTGATGGCTGCCGCCGAAAGACGTTTTGGCAGCCGGGTTCTTACCGTGCCCAGCAAGCCGACCTTCTTGGAGTTTGGCCGGCCGGATATGGGTAAAGGTGTGGCCCTGGCTGAAATGGCGGCGAAGCTGAATATTGACAGCAGCCAGGTTATGGCTATTGGCGACAGCCCCAATGATTTGGACATGCTTGAGTATGCCGGCTGGGGCATAGCTATGGCCAATGGAGAGGACTGCGCAAAGCAAAGAGCCCGCTGGGTCACTGCTGCTAATGATGAAGAAGGCGTAGCCATCGCCATCGAGAGATTGGTGCTGGAATAGTCATATCTGAAATAGTCATATTGGGGGTCATATCTGGAATAGCCATATACTAAGGAGGCATTATGAAGGCGGAAAAAGATCAAAATCCGGATAAGAATTTAGATGTTTGGATTATCACAGGGCTTTCGGGAGCCGGTAAAACTAACGCCATCCGTATTTTTGAGGATTGGGGTTATTTCTGCATAGATAATTTGCCCCCCTCTCTGCTGGCGGAGACGGTGGCCATGATCGAGGACGCCGGCGATATTCGCCGCCTGGCTTTAGGGGTGGACGTCCGCAGCCGCGGCTTTTTTGACAGCCTGATGCCGGCTTTAGAGGCTATGGAGACCGTAAGCGGCAAGCCCAATATCCTCTTCCTGGATGCGGATACGCCCACGTTGGTAAAGCGGTTTAAAGAAACCCGCCGCCGCCATCCCATGGCTTCCGAAGGCATGCTCATCGAGGACATCCAATCGGAGCGGTCCCGTTTGGAGACCATGCGGGGAAAGGCCGATGTGATCATCGATACCAGCAATTTAAAAACCAAGGATTTAAAAGAAGTGCTGGAGCGGCGGATCTATTCCGGCCGCCGGGAAAACCAGTTTAAAGTTCATATTCTTTCCTTTGGTTTCAAATACGGCGCTCCCTGGGACGCCGACTTGGTGATGGACGTCCGTTTCCTGCCTAATCCCCATTACATACCGGAGCTGCAGCCTTTTACGGGCTTGGACGCCCCCGTGCGGGATTATGTCATGGAGCATGAAGTGTCTCAGGTCTTTTTTCAGCAGTTTTCCCAGCTGCTGACTTATTTGATTCCGAAGTACATAGAGGAAGGCAAGACCAATTTAGTGGTGGCTATCGGCTGCACCGGCGGTCAGCACCGTTCTGTGACCCTGGCAGAGAAGCTTTATGTTGCGGTAAAGGAAGCGGGCTATGAGGCCAGCGTCCGTCACCGGGATATTGAACGCAGAAAAGAACGCCAGGAAGAGCGTCAGGAAGAACAAGGCCATAAGTAAACAGTAAGGGCAGATGCAAGAAGGGGGTAAGGCCTATGGCGAAGATAGACTCCTTTTCTGCTGAAGTGAAGGCGGAGCTGGCCAGGATTTACCCGGACAAGGCCTGCTGCCGGTTGGCGGAGCTGGCGGCCATTGCCCGCCTGGATGGCACAGTGACCATCGGCAGAAATCAAGGGATGGGCTTATATATCACAACGGAATATTCGGCGGTGGCCCGGAAGGTTTACCGTCTGCTTAAAGATCAGTTTGCCATTGAAGGGGAGTTGACGGTCAAGCGCCAAAACCGCTTAAAACGCCGCACTCTCTACCATATCCGGGTGGCCTCTTGTCAGGAGGCGCCTACCTTATTGGAGAATCTGGGCATCATGACCCCGGAAAAGCAGATTTTGCCGGGAATCAAAAAGGATTTACTCAAGACAAAGTGCTGCCGTGCCAGTTATCTGCGGGGGGCCTTTTTGGGCAGCGGTTCCGTCAGCAGTCCGGAAAGCGACTACCATTTGGAGATTACCGCCAGCAATGAAAAGCTGGGCAAGGATATAATGGCGCTGATCAACCGTTTTGCCGGTCTTCAGGCCAAAATCAGCCGCCGCAAGCAATCCTATGTGGTATATTTAAAAGAAAGCAATCAGATCGCCGACTTTCTGACTTTGGTGGGAGCCCACAGCAGTCTGTTGGAATTTGAGAACAGCCGGGTGCTCAAGGGCATGAAAAACCAAGTAAACCGGCTGGTCAACTGCGAAACGGCCAACCTGGAAAAAACCGTGGAGGCGGCGCTGCGTCAGGTGGATAATATCCGGCTGATCGAAGAACGGATCGGTTTGGACGCCCTCAGTCCGCCCCTCAGTCAGCTGGCCCGGCTGCGGCTGGAAAATCCGGAAATCAACTTGAAAGAGTTGGGAGAAATGATGAAGCCGCCGGTGGGAAAATCCGGCGTCAATCACCGCTTCCGCAAGATTGAAGAAATCGCCGAGGGATTGCGGGCCCGCAAGTAGGGTTTAAGGCGTCCAAGGGTATTCGACAATTTCATTAAAATGTAGCTTGCGTTATACGATGAGGCAAGTTATAATTTACCTGAATAAAGGGTTGTACAGTATGGGAGTAAAAATGGGAGGTGAAAAATATGGCTTATGTTATCAATGATGATTGCATCAACTGCGGTGCCTGCGCACCCGGCTGTCCTACCGAGGCTATTTCCGAGGGTGACAACAAGTATGTCATCAATGCAGAGGCTTGCATTGATTGCGGCGCTTGCGGCGATGTATGTCCAGTAGGGGCTCCCCAACCGGAATAAGTATACGATTTGTAATATTCTCAGGTTTTTTCAGGGCATCCCAGGATGCCCTGTTTTCTTGCCCGAATCTTCTGCCGAAAAAATCATCGGTTTGAATAACGGCATGATTTATGCTACAATAGCATCGATTGTATTTATTGACTGTATTTATTGATCATTGTCATTTTATAAACGAGGCGACAATAGGAACGTATCTGTGGTTACTGGGAGTGGTCCAATGGAAATCGGATTACATTTAGAGCAAACGCAAAAGCTGATCATTACCCCTGAACTGAGACAGGCTATCGAAATTTTGCAGCTTTCCTCCACGGATCTCATCGAATTTACCAGCCAGGCTTTGCTGGAAAACCCGCTTTTGGAAACCCATGAATCTGAGGAGAAGGATGAGAAGATTTCGGCGGCAGACAAGCGGATCGATTGGGAAGCTTTCGTCAGCCGGCAGCGTCAGGACTACAGCGAAATCAGGGGGTTGCCCCGGGAAATGCGGGAAGAGGTTCCCCGGGAGAATCAGCCCACCAATCAGCTGACATTGGAAGAGCATCTGCTTTTTCAATGGCGTTTTATGATGCTTAAGCCGGAAATTCGCCGCATAGGCGAATATTATATCGGCAACCTGAATTCCAGCGGTTATTTGACCATTACGCCGGAGCAAGCGGCTATGGACCTTGCTTGCAGTGAGGAATTGGCTTATGAGGCTTTGCGTCAGGTGCAAACCTTGGATCCGGTGGGCGTTTGCGCCCAAAACCTCCGGGAATGCCTGCTGATTCAGATCGAGCATTTGACTATGGATAGTCCCACAAAAAATTTAATGCGGAGCTTAATCGTCAATTACCTTGAAGAAATTGGCCGGGGCGGTTTGCTGCGCATTGCGAAAACTCTTGAGAAGACGCCGGCGGAGGTCCAGAAGCTGGTAGACCGGATCAAGCAGCTGAACCCCAAGCCAGGAGTAGGATTTGCCGGCGGTGAAAATACCATTTATGTGGTGCCGGACGTACTGGTTGAACGGGATGGCGATAGTTTCCGCATTATTTTAAGTGAAAGCTATCAGCCCCAGATTGCCGTCAATGATGCTTATGCCAAGGTATTGCTGTCCCAATCCCATTCGGATACGGAAGCAAAGTCTTACGTGGAGACGAAGCTTAACCAGGCGGCCTGGCTGATGCGCTGCTTAGAGCAGCGGCGTTCCACCATATATAAGGTAACAGAAGCTATTATTCATTATCAGAAGGATTTTTTTCTCCGGGGCGTATCCAGCCTGCGGCCTTTAACCATGCGCCAAATTGCCGACGAGGTGGGGGTTCACGAATCCACCATCAGCCGGACGGCGGCCAACAAGTATATGCAGACTCCCCACGGCGTCTATGAGTTTAAATTTTTCTTTACGCCGGGGCTGGAAAGTGCCGCTCAGGGTACGGTATCTACGGAAAGCATCCGGGAAAGCATCCGGGAAATGATCAGAAGCGAGAATCCGGCCGCCCCTTATACAGACCAGCAGATCACTGATATGCTGGCCCAAAAAGGCACAAAGGTAGCCAGGCGGACGGTAGCTAAATATAGAGAAGAAATGGGTATCCGCAGCACGACTCTGCGGCGCCGGTATTAATAGGCGCGGCGGGAAGCGTCTGCGGTATTGCTGCGCACCGGCAGAAGCAGTCTGCGGCGCCTGCTGTTAAGAGATAGCAGAGAAGCAGAAAAGGAAGAATTAGGAGGAGTTTATCTTGGCGGTAAAGTTAGGGATTAACGGGTTTGGCCGTATCGGCCGGCTGGCCTTGAGGGCGGCGGTAAGTCATCCTGATGTGGAGGTTACGGCAATCAACGGTACGGCAGAACCAAAGATTTTGGCCCACTTATTTCAGTTTGACTCCGTTCACGGAGTTTATCCCGGAGAGGTTTCCTATACAGAGGACAAACTGATCATTGAGGGCCGGGAAATCGCCGTTTTGTCCGACAAAGACCCGGCCAATCTGCCCTGGAGCCAATGGGGGGCGGAGATTATCATCGAATCCACCGGCCGCTTTACCGAGGCAGAAAAAGCCAAGGCTCATTTTGCCGGCGGCGCCAAGAAAGTAATTATTACGGCGCCGGCCAAGGGAGAGGATATTACCATCGTTATGGGCATCAACGAGGAAAAGTATGACGCCTCCGCTCATCACATTATATCCAATGCCTCCTGCACCACCAATTGCCTGGCTCCCGTTGCCAAGATACTGCATCAGCGTTTCGGCATTCATCGCGGCCTGATGACTACGGTTCACTCTTATACCAACGATCAAAAGATTTTAGATAATCGTCATAAGGATTTGCGGCGGGCCCGGGCCGGAGCCATGTCCATTATTCCCACCACCACCGGCGCTGCCAAGGCCGTTTCTCTGGTACTGCCGGAGCTGGCCGGCAAATTAAAGGGTATGGCCATGCGGGTGCCGACGCCTAATGTTTCCGTAGTGGATCTGGTGGCGGAGCTGGATACGGCGGTGACGGTGGAAGACGTCAACAGCGCTTTAAAAGAAGCGGCCGATACCAGCATGAAAGGTATTTTGCAATATACCGACCTGCCCCTGGTTTCCATCGATTTTAACGGCAATCCCCATTCGGCTATTGTAGACGGTCTAAGCACCATGGTTTTGGAAGATAATATGGTCAAAGTCATCGCCTGGTACGACAATGAGTGGGGCTATAGTATGCGGGTAGTGGATTTGGCAGCATATATTGGCAAAAGAGGTGTTGGCAATGGCTAAAAAAACCTTGCGGGACATAGACTTAAAGGGCAAGCGGGTTTTGCTGCGGTCGGAGCTCAATGTTCCAATTAAAGAGGGGGAGGTAGGCGACGATACCAGAATCCGGGCGGAGCTGCCTACCATCCAATACATTCTGGATCAAGGGGCGGCGCTGATTATCATGACCCATTTAGGCCGGCCCAAAGGCCAGCCGGTGGCTGAGATGAGCGTGAAGCCGGTAGCCGAGTATCTGGCAGCCAAGCTGGACCGTCCTGTAACCTATATTCCTTATGGCAGTGAAGAGGAGATCAGCACCGCCGCTGCTGCGGTGGCTGCCGGTCAGGTGGCTCTGCTGGAGAATATCCGTTTTTGGCCGCAGGAAGAAAAAAACGATCCGGCCTTTAGCCGCTTTCTGGCTTCCCTGGGTGATGTCTACATCAATGACGCCTTTGGCACGGCCCACCGGGCCCATTGCTCTACGGAAGGCGTAGGCCATTTTTTACCGGCTATTGCCGGGTTCTTGATGGAAAAAGAAATCGCTTTTTTGCAGGAAGCTGTCGATGCGCCGAAAAGACCCTTAGCGGTAGTTATGGGGGGCTCCAAGGTTTCCGATAAGATCGCTTTGATTGAGAATCTGGCCGGCAAAGCCGACTATCTGCTCTTTGGCGGCGCTATGGCCAATACCTTGCTGGCTGCCAAAGGCTGCGATATGGGCGCTTCCAAGGTGGAGTCGGATAAACTGGATATTGCCCGGGAAATGATGAAGCGTGTCGGCGGCTTCGATGAAGACGGCAGTCTCGATCAGGGTGGTCAGAGCCAAAATCGCTGCCGGATTTATTATCCTGAGGATTTAGTGGTGGCTGACGGCTTCCGTGCCGATGCCGCCACAAAAATAGTTGCCTGTGACCAGGTACCCGCGGGCTGGATGGCTTTGGATATCGGCCCGGCCACGGTAAAGGCCTGGTCCGCCGTTTTTGCCCAGGCTGCCACGATTATTTGGAACGGACCTCTTGGCGTCTATGAGATGCCGGCTTTTGCCGAAGGTTCAAATGGTGTGGCTCAGGCCATAGCCGCTTCTTCAGCCATGACGATAGTGGGCGGCGGTGATGCGGTGGCGGCGGTGATGCAGGCCGGTTGCGGAGAACAGATGAGCCATTTGTCCACCGGCGGCGGCGCCTCACTGGAATTGCTGGAAGGCAAGAAGCTACCGGGCATTGAAATTCTGCAGGATAAATAAGGATAAAGACAGATGAGGAGGGTGGCGCTTATGCGCAAGCCGATTTTAGCCGCTAACTGGAAAATGTACAAAACCGCAGCCGAGGCGAAGGAGTTTGCCGATCAATTGTTGTCTTATTTGCAGGAGGGAGCCTCGCTGAAGCAGCCCATACAGGAGCAAGTGGAAATCTTGGTTTGCCCTCCTTTCACCGCCTTGTCTGCTTTTGCGGCAGCCACGCAAGGCACGGCCGTGGCCGTTGGCGGTCAGAATCTCTACCCCCGCAAAGAGGGGGCATTCACCGGAGAGGTTTCGCCTTTAATGCTGAAAGCCGAAGGCGCTTCCTATGTGATCATCGGTCATTCTGAACGCCGCCAGATCCTGGGAGAGGCGGACGAATTGCTGAACGAAAAAGTCAAAGCCGCCCTGGAATACGGCTTAAAGCCTATTCTTTGCGTAGGCGAAACCTTGGAGCAGCGCCGGCGGGGAGAAACAGCCGACTTCTGCCGGGGCCAGCTGGCAGCCGCTCTGGCGGGTTTGGATCAGGCAGTCTGTGATACTTTAGTGGTAGCCTATGAGCCGATTTGGGCCATCGGCACCGGTGAGAGCGCCAGCCCTCAGGACGCTCAGGAAACCATTGCCCTGCTGCGGCAGTGGCTGGCAGAGGCTTACGGCCCGGCGGCAGCGGCGAAAGTCCGCATCCAATACGGCGGCAGCGTGAAGCCGGAAAATGTGGCCGGCTATCTGGCCATGCCGGACATCGATGGAGCGCTGATCGGCGGCGCCGGCCTCCAGGCTTCCTCCTTCTGGAAAATGCTGCAGGCTGCGGCTGACCTGGGAGTCTGAAGCATTAATCAATCTCCCTTGCGGAGGAATAAGAAGTCTCAAGACACTTCGCAAGTGATCCAAGAAGTGTCTTGTAACCACTCATGCCATGTGATAAAATACATCTGTTACTCATCTTGCAATGTAAGGAGGCTTAAAGGAACAATGAAGACTTTTATACTGGTGCTGCAGATCATTTCTTGTATTGGTTTGATTGCCACGGTGCTGTTGCAGTCCGGCAGTACGGCAGGCTTAGGCAGCATAACCGGCGGCGCTGAGACGCTGTTTGGCGGCAATAAAAAAGGTATGGACGAGCTGCTGAAGAAAATTTCCACCGGCTGTGCCGTAGGATTCTTGGTATTGACGTTGATTTTATGCATGCTATAAATTTTGCTGCATGCTATAAATGATGGATATCAATGGGGCGTTGGCTAAAACCGGCGTCTTAAAGAATTTAAGGAGGAGAAATACATCATGGATTCACAATTGATTGTGATTGGTGGTTGTACTGGTGTTTTGGCATTATTATTCGCTTTTTATCTGACCAGTAAAATCACCAAAATGGATGCCGGCACGGACAGAATGAAAGAAATCGCTGCCGCCATTCATGAAGGGGCTATGGCTTTTCTTTTCAGGGAGTACAAAACCTTGGTGATCTTTGTGGTTGCCGTGGCTGTGGCTATCACCGTAGTAGGCTTTATGACTCCGGGAGCAGACAGCCTGCAGCCTTCCACGGCCGTTGCTTTTATTATCGGAGCGATTTGTTCGGTAGCTGCCGGTTATATTGGCATGAATGTTGCTACCAAGGCCAACGTGCGCACTGCCGCCGCTGCCCGCAAGGATGCCAACTCCGCATTGAATGTAGCCTTTTCCGGCGGCGCCGTTATGGGTATGGCCGTGGTAGGGCTTGGTTTAATCGGTTTAAGCATTGTCTGCCTGCTTTTTGATAATCCCAGCGTTATCAACGGTTTTGCTCTGGGCGCCAGTTCCATCGCTTTGTTTGCCCGGGTAGGCGGCGGCATTTACACCAAGGCTGCCGACGTAGGCGCCGATCTGGTAGGTAAAGTCGAAGCCGGTATCCCTGAGGATGATCCCAGAAATCCCGCGGTTATTGCCGACAACGTAGGCGACAACGTCGGCGACGTAGCCGGCATGGGCGCTGACTTGTTTGAATCTTATTGCGGATCGATCATTGCCGCTATGGCTTTGGCCGCCTCCATGAATTATGGCTCCGGCGCCCTGATCCTGCCCTTTATGATCGCCGCTGCCGGTATCGTTGCCTGCATCATCGGCTCTTTCTTCGTCAAAAGCAACGACAGCAGCAAAGCTGCCCGGGCATTAAATACCGGTGAGATGGTAGCAGCCGTCATCACCTTCGTGGCTATTTATTTCCTGTGCAATATGTTCTTAAAAGACAATACCTATATCAGCGCTTTCGGCACCTTTATCGCCTGCGTGGTGGGTCTGGTAGCCGGCGTGCTCATTGGTAAAATTACCGAATATTATACCTCCGGCGATTACAAACCCGTTCAGGAAATTGCCAGATCTTCTCAAACCGGCACGGCCACCAACATCATTTCCGGTTTGGCCCAAGGCATGATGTCCACTGCATTGCCGGTTATCTGCGTTGTAGCCGCTATTATTTTATCCTATAAGTTTGCCGGCCTTTACGGTATTGCTATTTCTGCTGTGGGCATGCTGTCCACCACCGGCATGGTAGTAGCCGTAGACGCTTACGGCCCCGTGGCCGATAATGCCGGCGGTATTGCCGAGATGGCCGGTCTGGATGAGAGCGTCCGTAAAATTACCGATACTCTGGATGCCGTGGGCAACACCACTGCTGCCGTCGGCAAAGGCTTTGCTATCGGTTCTGCCGCTCTCACAGCTTTGGCCCTTTTCTCCGCTTATACTCAGGCTGTTGGTATGGAAGTAGCCGACATGTCTCTGATGGTTCCCATGGTGGTGGCCGGCCTCTTCATTGGCGCCATGCTGCCTTACCTGTTCTCCGCTATGACCATGTCGGCGGTGAGCCGGGCCGCCGGTCAGATGATCGAGGAAGTCCGCCGCCAGTTCCGTACCATCCCCGGCATCATGGAAGGTACCGGCAAGCCGGATTACGCTACTTGCGTCAGCATCAGCACCGCCGCTGCCATTAAAGAAATGATTATCCCCGGCGTTATGGCCGTTGTGGTGCCTTTGGTAGTAGGTCTTTTCTTAGGCAAGGAAGCTCTGGGCGGTTTGCTGGCCGGTGCTACTGCTTCCGGTTTTATTCTGGCTGTTATGATGGCTAATGCCGGCGGCGCCTGGGATAATGCCAAAAAGTACATCGAAGGCGGCAATTACGGCGGCAAGGGCTCCGAAGCTCATGCGGCTGCCGTTAACGGCGACACCGTAGGCGATCCTTTCAAAGATACCTCCGGCCCCTCCATCAATATTTTGATCAAGCTGATGACCATCGTGGCCTTGGTTTTTGCTCCGCTGTTTTCTTGATTTCGTATAGGACAAGGACTTTGTCATGAAGGAAAAGTACAATATTTTCGGCACTATAGGCGTATTGCTTTACGTGGTCTACACTTTGGTCAACCGGTTTGTCCGGCCGATACCGGATAAGATCGCCATCCCCTTGATTCTCATTGCCATCGCTTTGGTGGTGGTGTCCGTTATCAAAACCGGCAGGATCTGGGGCGGCAATAAGCGCAAGCGCTGAGGGTGCAGTCATAAGGGTAAATAAATAGATAAAAAGGGAGGGCATTGCTGCTCTCCCTTTTGTTTTAACTTGACTTATTTTTGAAAATATCGGCGGCCCTCTGTATTACATTTCGGAGATATAGTATAATAATCAATATACAGCTTTAATCAGAGTAAATTTATAATATGTTAGGAGGTCTATCATGGTAAAGATCGGTATCAATGGCTTCGGGCGTATCGGCCGTCTTTCTCTTTGGTCCGTTGTAGACAAGCCCCAGGCAGAAGTTGTGGCTATCAATGACTTGACGGACACCAAGACTCTGGCCCATCTGCTTAAGTACGATTCCGTACACCGCAAGTTTCCCGGTGAAATCTCTTATACCGAAGATGCGCTCATCGTCAACGGCAAAGAGATCAAGGTATTTTCCAAGCCTAATCCTGCCGACCTGCCCTGGTCCGACCTGGGGGTAGAAATTGTTATCGAGTCTACCGGCCGCTATACCGACGCCGAGAAAGCCAAGGTTCATTTGGGCGGCAGCGTCAAGCGGGTGCTGATTTCCGCGCCGGCCAAAGGCGAGGATATCACCATTGTTATGGGCGTTAATGAGGATAAGTTTGACCCCTCCCGCCATTTCATCATTTCCAATGCTTCCTGCACCACCAACTGCCTGGCCCCCATAGCTTACGTCCTCCATAAGGAATTCGGCATTGTCGAAGGGCTAATGACCACCATTCACGCTTATACTAACGATCAAAAGATTTTGGATCTGCCTCATGAAGACCTGCGCCGGGCCCGGGCTGCCGGGATTTCCATTATTCCCACCACTACCGGCGCTGCCAAGGCTGTAAGCAAAGTGTTGCCGGAGCTCAATGGCAAGTTGAACGGCATGGCCTTCCGGGTACCCTCAGCTTTTGGCTCCGTAGTGGATTTCACCGTCACCCTGGAAAAAGAAGTGACGGCAGAAATGATCAATAAGGCTATGGCGGCGGCTGCGGAAACCTACTTAAAAGGCTATTTGGGCTATACCGAGGAGCCTTTGGTTTCTGTAGATTTTGTGGACGACAGCCGTTCTTCCATCGTGGATGCTGCCGCTACTATGGTGATGGGCAAGAAAATGGCCAAGGTGGTCTCCTGGTACGATAATGAATGGGGCTATGCCTGCCGCATTATGGATCTGGCGCTCTACATTGCCGAAAAAAGCCAGAGCTAAAGCGAAGGCAGTAGCTGAAGCTGAAAGAAAAAGCAGAGACCAAAGCAATAGCTTAAACGCGGGCCAAGGCTGAACGTATAGTCAAGGCAGAAGCAGCGGCAAGGCCTTAGCCGACAAGCAAAAACAAAGTAATAAACAAAGCAATAAACCAGGGGCTATCTCAAATTGGTTTTTAAAAAACCAATTTGAGATAGCCTTTTTTGCATCATTGCTAACGATAATGGCTGCTGCTCAAATTTGCAGCTTTTACACCTTCATGGGGCAGCTAACTTCTCAAATTCGCGGGTTTAAAGGGTCAAACCACTTTTGTGGGGGATTTGGAACCGATTTTAACCTAAAAAGGGAATATAGATGTTGTTTTTACAACAAAATGAGGTGTAAAATCTGCAATTTTGCACAAAGGGAGTACGCCTTAAACGTACAGTTTTGACCATAGCCTGACCCTGGACTATATGGGCTTATCAAAATGAGACAGTCTCTTTTTGCATTCGCTGACCCATCCGGTATCCGGATTTCGCACATTTGAAGGCGCAGATTCCGCCTTGCTTTTTTTGACCATCTTTGATATAATGACTCCAATGTCAGGAAAGGTCAGGTGATACCTATGGTCAGAAGTTTGGCCGGACAAATTGAAGAATACCTGAAGGAGCTGCTGGAAGCTCAGGATTTTATTGAGCTGCAGCGCAGCCAGCTGGCAGAGATTTTTCGTTGTGTGCCTTCTCAGATCAATTATGTGTTAAGTACCCGTTTCACCCCTACCCAAGGCTATATTGTGGAAAGCCGGCGGGGGGGCGGCGGTTATTTGAAGATAGTCAAATTGTCCTGGGATGATTTATCCGCCGATAATATGGACGCTTTTCCCGCCAAGGATGAGGGAATCGGCCAGGGCGAGGCGGAGGGCATGCTGCGCAGGCTGCAGGAAGAGGGAATTATTACCGATAGGGAGTTCTTGCTGCTGCGGGCAATGCTTGACCGCCAGGTTTTGGCCGGCAACCGGCAGGAGCAAGATCAGTTAAGGGCCCGGCTGTTATTGACAGCCATCAACACATTGTTTCGTCTCGATGCCCAGTAGTAATCAAAAGCATATCAGCTATGGCAAACCTTCAGAAAATAAAAATGGAGTTTTGGATAGAATAGAGGGAAATCAAAGATCGCATTAGGAATGCGCAATTGGAGTATGCAATTGAAAAACGTAATACGCAAATGAAAGACGCAGCAGGAATACAATAAAAACGTGACCGGAAAAACCAGTGCTTTTAGGAGTTACAGAGTGCGGGGGCAGAATCCGGGGAAAGTGGGGATAATTATGTTTCAAGGATATACGGAAAGAGCCCGCTGGCTGGTAACCCAAGGAGCGGCGGAGGAAGCCCGCCGTCTCGGCCAAAGCGGCGTAGGTACAGATCATTTGTTATTGGCAATCAGCAGAGAAAAAGGCACCGTGGCCGCCCATGTGCTCCAGGAGTGCAAGGTGGACTACGCCGGTTTGCGCCGGGTGATCAACGATATGTCGCCCCAGGAAAAAGCCAATGTGGGTTTTCTCTACATGACGCCGCGGCTGAAAATGCTGGTGGAACGGGCCCGCAATGAAGCCCAGCGCCTGAATATGTCTTATGTAGGCAGCGAGCATCTTCTGCTGGCCCTGGCTCAGGAAGAAGAGGGCATTGCCCTGCAAGCCCTGGCTGATTTGGGCCTTAGCCCCGACGGTCTGCGCAAAGCCGTGCTCATGGCTTTAGGTGGCCAAAACGGCTCCGATACCTTGGCCGGCAAAAGCGGCGGACGGGAAAGCAGCACCCCGAATCTGGACGATTACGGCCGGGATTTAACGGAGCTGTGCCGTCAGGGTAAGATCGACCCGGTAATCGGACGGGAAAAGGAAATTCAGCGGGTAATCCAGATTACTTGCCGCCGGACAAAAAATAATCCGGTGCTGCTGGGCGAACCGGGGGTAGGCAAGACCGCCATTGTAGAAGGCCTGGCCGCCAGCATCGTCAAGGGAGACGTGCCGGAAGCCATTAAGAAAAAACGGGTGGTTGCCCTGGATATGGCCTCTTTGGTAGCCGGCTCCAAGTATCGGGGAGATTTTGAGGAACGGCTGAAAAAGGTCATGGACGAAATCCGTTCCTCCGGCAATATTATTTTGTTCATCGATGAAATGCATACGCTAATCGGCGCCGGCGCCGCCGAGGGGGCTATTGATGCCGCCAATATTCTGAAACCGGCTCTGGCTCGGGGCGAGCTCCAGGCCATCGGCGCCACCACCTTGGATGAATTCCGCAAGCATGTGGAAAAAGATCCTGCTTTAGAGCGCCGTTTCCAACCGGTAATGGTGGAAGAGCCGACAAAAGAGGATGCGTTGAAAATTTTGCAGGGCTTGCGGCCTCTGTACGAGACTTTCCACCAGGTTTCCATTCAGGACGATGCCCTTGATGCTGCCATCAAAATGTCGGATCGCTACATTACCGACCGTTTCCTGCCGGATAAGGCCATCGATCTCATCGACGAGGCGGCCTCCAAGGTACGGCTTCGCTGCAATACCATGCCGCCGGAAATCCAGGAGCGGGAAAAGAAGCTGGAGCAGCTGAAGGCGGCCAAAGAAGCGGCCATTATTGAGCAGGATTACATTAAAGCCGGCCAGCTGCGGCAAGAGGAGATCCAGCTGCAAAAAGAAGTCGAAAATTGGCAGACCAATTGGGATAAATACCGGCAGCAGCAAGGCAATCAGGTGACCAGAGAGGATATTGCCAATGTGGTATCCCTCTGGACGGGTATTCCCACCAATCAAATTGCCCAGGAGGATGCTAAGCGGCTTCTGGATCTGGAAAAAATTCTCCATAACCGGGTCATCGGCCAGGATGAGGCAGTGACGGCGATTGCCAAGGCGATTCGTCGCTCCGGCGCCGGGTTGCGAGATCCCCGCCGGCCTATCGGCAGCTTCATCTTTGCCGGCCCCACCGGCGTAGGTAAGACGGAGCTGGCTAAGGCTATTGCCCAGGCCATGTTTGGCGACGAAAATGCCATGATCCGCCTGGATATGTCGGAGTATATGGAGAAGCATACCGTTTCCCGGATGCTGGGGGCCCCTCCCGGCTACATCGGCCACGATGAGGGGGGACAGCTGACGGAGGCGGTGCGGCGGCGGCCTTACACCGTGATCTTGCTGGATGAGATCGAAAAGGCTCATCCCGATGTGTTCAATACGTTGCTGCAGGTTCTGGAGGATGGCCGGCTGACGGATTCCAAGGGCCGAACCGTCAATTGCCGCAATGCCATTTTAATCATGACGTCCAATGTGGGCGCTGCTACGCTGCGCAAAGAAAAAAGCCTTGGCTTCGTGACGGCTACCGATGCCTCCGGCGAATATAAAAGGATGAAATCTCAGGTGCTGGGTGAGGTCAAGAAGGCCTTTAAGCCGGAGTTTCTCAATCGTCTCGACGAAATCATCGTTTTCCACAGCCTGGAAGATGAGGAGCTGCAATCCATCGTTAATCTGATGCTGGACCAATTGTCCAAACGGCTGGAAGAGCAGGAGATCAAGATGGAGTTCGGCCCCGCCCTGCGCCAGCATCTGGTGCGGGAAGGCAAGGATCCCATGTATGGCGCTCGTCCTTTGCGCCGGGCTATTCAGCGCATTGTGGAGGATGAGCTGTCGGAAAAACGGCTTCTGGGCGAGCTGGAGCCGAAGACCGGTTACCTGGCTGAATGGGAAGGCGAAGACGGCCGGCTGGTGCTGACGGTGGAGACGAAGGAGACGCCGAAGATGCGGATGCTGACGGAGGAGCCCGAAAACGGCGGCAGCGGCGATGGCGAAGGCGGCAATGAAGGCGGCGACGGCGGGATTGTCGGCAGCGGCGATGGCCGCGGCAACGGGACTGAGCCGGGGGATGCAATAGAAGCAAAGCCGAAGAAAGCAGCAGCTAAGGCTGCCGGTAAAACCGCTGCTAATGCAGGGGCGAAAGCCGGAGCCAAGACGAGTGCCAAGTCAGGGGCGAAAGCGGGAACCAAAACAGGCTCTAAAGCCGATGCTAAGACCGTCAAAACTGCCAAATCCGGCGCCGAAAAAGCTGCCGCTGCCAAGGGCGCTGTTGAGCCCCGGCAAGCGCGGCAACCCAAACAGCCCGGGCAACCCAAACAGCCCGGGCAGCCCAGGCAGCCCAGGCAAACGAAAAAAACCATTCAGCCAGAATCCTGATAAAACGGAGCAGTGTCAATGAAAGTAAAAACGAAGTATGTCTGCAGTGATTGCGGCTATACCAGCGTAGGCTGGCTGGGCCGTTGCAGCCAATGCGGCGCCTGGGACACCATGGAGCAAAAGATAGATGCGGAGCCGGCTAAGGTCAGCGCCAGCCATCAACAGCGGCGGCGGCCGGCCATGGCTCCTCAGCAGGAGGGACCCCAGCCGGTGGAAGCCATTGATAATCTGGCTATCAATCGGATGGATCTTGGTTTGGCGGAGCTAAATCGCGTACTGGGGGGCGGGCTGGTGCCCGGCTCCCTGGTGCTTTTAGCCGGCGACCCTGGCATCGGCAAATCCACCTTGCTTTTGCAGGCTGCCTCCAAGGCGGCGGCTTCAGGCCGGCAGGTCTGGTATATTACCGGCGAAGAATCGGTACAGCAAGTAAAGCTGAGGGCCAGCCGCATGGGCTGTAACCCGGCCAGCTTGTGGCTCTGGGCCCAAACGGATCTGGAAGCCATTTTGGCACAGCTGGAAAACCAGCAGCCGGATTTAGTGATCGTTGATTCCATTCAGACAATGTATGCCCCTGATTTGGACTCCAGCCCCGGCAGTCTGGTGCAAATCCGGGAGTGTACGGCCAGACTGGGCGCCTTGGCTAAAACCGTCCATCTGCCGGTAATGCTGGTGGGCCATGTGACGAAAGAAGGCAGTATCGCCGGACCCAGAGTATTGGAGCATATGGTGGATACGGTTCTTTATTTTGAAGGTGAGCGCCACTATCCTTACCGGATATTGCGGACGGTAAAAAACCGTTTCGGCTCTACTTTTGAGATCGGTGTTTTTGAGATGGGCGATGAGGGGCTGACGGAGGTGCTGAATCCTTCTTTGGCATTTTTAGCCGACCGGCCGACTGCGGCGCCGGGTTCGGCAGTGGCTGCCTGTATGGAAGGCAGCCGGCCTCTTTTGGCGGAAGTTCAGGCATTGGTCAGCAATTCCAGCCTGGCCCAGCCCCGCCGGGTGGTAACGGGAGCGGATTACAACCGGGTCAATATGATTTTGGCGGTTCTGGAAAAGCGCACCGGCTTGAGGCTGGGCAATCAGGATGCTTTCGTTAATATTACCGGTGGTATCCGGCTGCAGGAGCCGGCCATGGATCTGGCCATTGCGGTGGCGGTGGCCTCCAGCTTCAAAAATAAACCGCTCAAGGAAAAAATGGCGGTAATGGGTGAGGTGGGCTTGGCCGGCGAGGTGCGGCCGGTGGCCTATCCGGAGAAGCGGGCTCAGGAAGCGGAGAAGCTGGGCATGACCCGTCTGCTGGCGCCCAAAGGCACCAAAAACAAAGTCCGCAACAGCGGTATTGAGATATTGGAGGCAGGCACGCTGATCGAATTGCTGGATCTGGCTTTGCATTAGGACTTTTCTGTATATTCGAGATTTAAAAAGCCGTAGGACTGCGAAGTCCCACGGCTTTTGTCAAAGCTGAGATATGATTATTGTCTAAATTTGTCAGCGGTGCAAACCGGATGACTAGACCAGATTATACTTGCCCAGGGTTTCCAGCTTGGCAGTCTCCATGGAGAGAACGTCCTGCAGAGAAATGTCAAAAACATTGCACAGCGCGGTAAGGTAGAACAAGCTGCGTCCCACTTCCTCAGTCAGGGCCTCTTTGCAGGTATCGCATAACTGGCCTTCTACTTGAGAAGACAGAATCTCCCGCAAGTCATCAAGACTGGCATCTTTAGGCAGCTTGGGCTTAAACGCGTTTATCTCAATACAGCCGCAGCTGGTCACAGCTTTGACAGCGGCCCGATTGATGCGGCTGGTTGATTCCTGACATTTGGAAAGGATATCAATAATACTCTGGTGGCGCAGCAAAAAGCGGGAAACGGCACTTTGAAAATCAGAGCATTGCATTTCATTCATTTTATGGCACCTCATTGGCATATTTACTGCTTCTATTATAGAAAGCCCGGCGGTAACTGTCAATCGCCAGAAATTTTTTCCGGTGATTAAATACGGGTAAAATAATATAGGCGGAATATTGCATAGATTTTTCAAATCCACACCCAAATTTTTTCTTAAAAATCTTCTTATTCCCATTGACGATAGGTGCCCATACGAATATAATAATACTTTACTCTTTTCGTTCCTTCTGCTAGAATGTATATGGGTAGAACATATATATGGATTAAGTGGAGGTGAACAGGTGTTTTTGGTCGGAGATAAGGTTGTTTATCCTATGCATGGCGCCGGTGTCATCGAAGCCATCGAAAAGCGGGCCATTTTGGGAGAAGTCAGAGAATATTACGTGTTGCGCATGCCCATTGGGGAGATGCAGGTTTTGGTGCCGGTAAACGCTATGCAGGATGCAGGCCTCCGGCCCATCGTGAGCCGCAAGACTGCGGATCAAGTGTTCATTCTCCTTGCGGAAGAAGCCACCGAGGAGCAGGGCAACTGGAATCGGCGCTATCGAAGCAACCTGGAAAAACTGAAAAGCGGTGATATTTTTGAGTTGGCGGCAGTAGTCCGCAACATGTCAAAACGGGATCAGGGCAAAGGTCTGTCCACCACCGAAAAAAAGATGCTGGAAAATGCCCGGCAGCTTCTGGTTAGTGAGTTGGCTTTGGTGGAGGAGACTTTGCCGGAGAAAGTTGCGACGAAACTCACGGATTGCCTGGCCGGGGAAGCCGACGACGCAGGGGCGTCCGGGGCCGGGACTGTTGAACTGTAGCAGGTCAGAGTTGAAATGCCAAGGGCGGAAAGCTATCAAAGCTGAAGGGCCTATAGATTTTAATCTATTAAAAGAAGTCTGCTCCGTTTGGGGGCAGACTTCTTTTAAATGGGCGCCCGCCCGGCGGTAGGCAAAGCATTGCCCAAGCCGCAGCAAAAGCAGAGGTTGTTCGTTGCGAGAATGGCTTGTTTACTTAATGTTCATGAATACTTCATGAATAATGTCCATTTTCAGGAAAAATCTGCCTTGCCTTTCGCATCGGCTCAACATATAATTGATGTACCATCCTAAACAGAAAGGAGGTGAAAGAGTTGAGCAATAAATTAAGCAAAACCGAAAGGATCGTTAGAACTATCATTGCCATATCTTTTGGCGGTCTTGGTTTTACCGGCGGCCTGCTTTTTGTGCTGTCGGATTTTTACCGGATTACTTTTCAGGAAAAAAGCTTCTGGCTGGGTATAGTGATCCTGAGCGGGCTTACGGGTTTGGCATTAGTGATCGGCTTTATGATGGGGCCTTTCCTGATTCGCCAGACGCAGCGATTGATTCGATGGTGGGAAACCAAGCTGGTCAAGGTTCCTACGGCAGACCTGATGGGCGCCGTTTTCGGATTGATTATTGGACTTATAATTGCATTATTAATGGGCCCCTCGCTATCCGGTATTCCCATCATAGGTCGTTATTTGCCTCTGGTTATCAGTATTCTCCTTGGCTACCTTGGTCTTTCTTTGGGCGTGAAGAAGCGGGAAGAAGTTTTTAATCTCAACCGTTTCAGGAGTGTGACAATCAAGGAAAAGAAGAAGGAAGCCCGGCAGGAAGACGGTGCAGCCGCTTCCGGGACAGCCCCTGCCGAGAGCGGGCCGGTACAACCGGAATCCAATTTCAGCGGCATTCCTAAAATCCTCGATACCAGTGTTATCATTGACGGCCGGGTATCGGATATCTATCAGACCGGTTTTTTGTCGGGAACCATTGTGGTACCCAGATTTGTGCTGACGGAACTTCAGCATATTGCCGATTCCTCCGATGCCTTAAAGCGTAATCGGGGCCGCCGGGGTCTGGATATCCTCAATAGCATGCGAAAAGAGATACAAAGCGATATCCAGGTAGTGGATACGGATTTCCCTGAGACTGCGGAGGTAGATGCCAAGTTGGTGCTTTTGGCCCAGCAGATTAACGGCGATATTTTGACCAACGATTATAATTTGAACAAGGTAGCGGAGTTGCAGGGGGTCCGGGTGTTGAATATCAACGATTTAGTCAATGCGTTGAAGCCTGTATTTCTGCCGGGAGAAGAGATGATCGTCCACGTCATTAAAGAAGGCAAAGAGCAGCGCCAGGGTATCGGTTATCTGGATGACGGCACCATGATTGTGGTGGATATGGGCAGGAAGTACATCAATCAGACGATTTATGCCGTAGTGACCAGCGTATTGCAGACGTCGGCAGGCCGGATGATTTTCGTCAAGCCCAAATATACGGATAAACGGGTTTTTGTAGAGGGAGAAATGTAATGGCGGCGTCAGTAGCTGAAGCCGTAAAAATCGCCAAAAAAGATAAAGCCGCGGTAATTCTGGCTTGCGGCGGCAGCGGCCGCCGCTTCAGCGCCGGATTGGGTGTTGCTGCGGGAACCGTTGCGGAAGCTGCGGCAGCCGGGGCAGATGCCGAGGTCGAAGCCAAGCAGTTTCTTATGTTGGGAGACCGGCCGGTATTGGCCCACAGCCTGGCCTTTTTGGAGAGCTATTCCCGGGTTGATGAAGTGGTGCTGGTTCTGCCCCTTCAGCATTTGGAGCGGGGTGAAGCTTTGGTTCAGGGCCAGTGGCTGCCGGGATTGCGGTTTCCCAAGGTGAAAGCTATTTTGGCCGGCGGCGAAAGCCGTCAAGAATCGGTAGCCAAAGGTCTGGCAGCCTTGGCTCACCGGCAGGGAGCGGTGCTGATTCACGACGGAGTCCGGCCCTGTACTCCCCGGGAGGTTTTTGATCGGGTTATTGACGGCACTTTGGCCTGGGGCAATGCCGTTGCGGCTATTCCTGTCCGGGATACCATCAAACGGGCAGATCAGGCGGGTATAGTCCGGGAGACATTGGAACGTCAAGGCTTGTGGCAGATTCAGACACCACAGGGCTTTATGATTCATGAGTTGAGCCAGGCCTACCGGCAGGTTGGAGAGGGCCTGGCCGTCACTGATGATGCGGCTCTGATGGAGGCTTGCGGCCACAAAATCCATCTGGTGGAAGGCCATCCGGTCAATATCAAGCTGACTTATCCTGAGGATTTGCCTTTATTGGAGGCTCTTCTTAGCAGAAGGTAAGAGGCGATTTTCGGGTTGCCCGCTGCCGCGATGCCATCTGCTGCCGGTGCGGCGGGTGTTAGTGCCGATGCTGCCACCGATATTGGTGCGGCTGCGGTCGACGCAGCTGTTGCGGATGCTGGCCATTGCAGTCGCTGCATTGACGCAGCTCCTGCTATTGCTGGCTGCTGGAGTTCATGCTGCTATGCTTGTCGTTGGCCGCCGGTTTTCTTCACAGAAAATCGTTATTATGTAATTTGCAGATAAAAGGTGAAATACTATGTTTAGAATAGGCTTTGGTTACGACGTCCATCAATTGGCGGCGGGAGTGCCTCTGGTGGTCGGCGGTGTGTCTTTGCCGTGGCCCAAAGGGCTGGCTGGTCATTCCGACGGCGACGTCATGCTCCATGCCATCATGGACGCTCTTTTGGGGGCTGCAGCCTTGGGTGATATCGGCGCCCATTTTCCCGATAATGATCCCCAATATAAAGGCTGTTCCAGTCTGATGCTTTTGTCTCGCGTCAGTGAGAAGCTGACGGCGGCAGGTTACGCCGTCAATAATGTCGATTGTACCTTAGTGGCGCAGCGTCCCAAGGTTGCGCCTCACGTTCCGGAAATGCGGGAAAAAATCAGCCAAACCCTGGGCGTCAAGGCGGACCAGGTCAATGTGAAGGCCACCACGACAGAGC
Source organism: Clostridia bacterium (assembly GCA_018434325.1). Lineage (GTDB taxonomy): Bacteria > Bacillota > Peptococcia > DRI-13 > UBA5745 > WRMS01. Next base: position 22,680 of record JAHDPO010000034.1, read on the forward strand.
ATTTAGGCTTTGCCGGCAGAGAAGAAGGCATGGCCTGCTATGCAGTTTGCACCATCAAACCGCTGTGAGGCGATTGCCGAGTGATTTCCAGGCGATTGCCGGGTAATTGCCTGGTGATTGCCGGTAATACGGCTGCTTGGGTAAGGAGACTGCCTGCCGAAAAAGGCTGCTTGCAGGAAGACCATTGTAAAATGAGCAAAATTTCAAGTTTAAAGTGTCCTTGACATGGGGTACACATCAAAATCGGCTGTATTTGACCCCGCTTATCCATATTTAGTGCATCTCTCGGGGTAAGGGCACTATTCTTAGAGGGAAGCACACTTTAAACTTGCAATTTTGCGCAAAATGCCCACACCCCACGAGGGCACTGAAAAAGTCACAACCCATCTAAAGGCTAAAAATTAGATTCGCTGTTGCTAACTGCTCAAATTTTCGAGTTATGTGGAGTTTTATCCGGCTACAGAGCCATTTTAGGAGCTGCCAACTGCACACAACCCCGATTTCTGAGCAAAGCACTGCCGATTTCAGGCCAAATTGGAGATGTGCCTTCACACAACTCCAATTTTTGAGCACCTTACCCCGATCCGCCAACGGCGTTTTCAGTGGATTTGCTTGAAGGCAGGAGTATCTGCAAAAAATTGGCTACACAACTTGACTGCAAAAATTGACTGCAAAAATTGGCTGCACAATCTGGCTGCGCGACAAGCCTGCCAGCAGAAGCGGGGGCCTGTATAACAGGACTGCCTGCATAATAAAGCAAGGAGATGGAAAACATGAGCGATATACGCATCCACAATACACTTTCCGGCAGTAAAGAGCCCTTTATTCCCCTGAATCCCGGTAAAGTAGGCATGTACTGCTGCGGCCCCACCACCTACAATTTTATCCATGTGGGCAATGGGCGGCCTTTGGTGGTTTTCGATACTATCCGCCGCTACTTTACTTACAAGGGCTATGACGTCACTTATGTGGTCAACTTTACCGACGTAGATGATAAAATCATCAAGCGGGCCAGGGAGGAGGGCCAGGAGCCCCAGGCGCTGGCTGACCATTACATTCAGGAATATTTCAAGGACGCCGATGCTTTGGGCGCCTTGAGGGCCGACGTTTATCCTCAGGTCAGCACCCATATGCCGGAGATTATTGCCTTTGTGGCTGCTCTGATCCAGGAGGGCAAGGCTTATGAGCTGGAGGGCGACGTTTATTATGCCGTAGAGAAGTTTGCCGATTATGGCAAGCTCTCCAAGCGCAGCCGGGAGGATCTGCTGGACGGGGCCCGGGTGGATGTGGATCAGCGCAAAAAAGATGCCGCGGATTTTGCCTTGTGGAAAAAGGCCAAACCTGGCGAGCCTTCCTGGGAAAGCCCCTGGGGATTGGGCCGGCCCGGCTGGCATATTGAGTGCTCCGCCATGTCGCACAAGTATTTGGGGGAAAGCTTCGATATTCACGGCGGCGGCGCCGATCTGGTTTTCCCTCATCACGAAAACGAGATTGCCCAATCGGAAGGCCGGTTTAAGCGGCCGATGGCCAAATATTGGATCCATAATGGTTTTATCACCATTAATCAGGAAAAAATGTCGAAATCCCTGGGCAACTTCTTTTTGCTCCGGGAAATATTGGAGAAGTTTCCCGGCCAGGTAGTTCGGTTTTATTTACTGTCCGTTCATTACCGCAGTCCCCTGGATTTTGACGACGGCAAGCTGCAGGTGGCTCAAAAGGGGTTAGAGAGGTTAAAGAATGCGGTCAGAGTAGCGGCGTCGGTTCTTGAGACGGCGGCGGGCGATGCCGACAACCAGGAGTCCCGGCTGTTTTTGCGGGAAACGGAGGAAGGCAAAAAGCAATTTGAAGAGGCCATGAACGATGATTTCAATACGGCCTTGGCTATTGCCGCTCTGTTTGATTTGGCCCGGATTCTCAACAGCTATGCCGCTGACCGCCAGGCTGCGGCGGCGGTCCTGCAAAAAGGTCTGGATCAGCTTGTGGCTTTGGCCGGCGTGCTGGGGCTGGAGCTGATGGCTCAGGAAAACAGCGGCCAACAGGATCAGGAGTTAAACGAGGCCTTGGCAGAACTGCTGCACCAGCTGCGCCAGACAGAGGGGGCAGAGGCGACGGTGGAAGAAAAAATGGCGGCCCTCCTGGAATTGCGTCAGGCCTACCGCAAAGCTAAGGACTTCGCAGGCGCCGACAAGATCAGAGACGGGCTGAAAAACCTGGGCCTGGTAGTGGAAGACACGGTGGCCGGCCCCCGCTGGCATAAAGCATAAAGGACAGAGACTATGTTGTGGAAATATCCGGAAGAAGATGCCGGCCGCTTATCGCCCCTGGCCTTGGCTTACGTGGGTGACGCCGTATTTGAGCTCTTTGTCCGCACCCATCTGGCGGTGGAGGGCAAAAAAGTTAACCGTCTCCACCGGGGGGCTGTTGATCTGGTCAGCGCCCAAGCCATGGCCGGCTATTACAAAAAACTAGAGCCTCATCTGACGGCCCCGGAGATTGAGGTGCTCCATCGAGGGCGCAACGCTAAATCCCGCAAAAGCAAGAGTGCCGCCGTTGGCCAATATCACATGAGTACCGGTTTTGAGGCATTGGTGGGATACTTGTTTTTATCCCGTCAGGAAAGCCGGCTGGAGCAGCTATTGACGTTTTTATTGGGAGAGGAAGTAGAATCAAATGGAGAATAAACAACCCTCTGAGGATCTGTTATACGGGCGCAATCCGGTGCGGGAGGCCTTGCGCAAAGGCCGGCCCATTACCCGGGTCTGGCTGGCCCGGGAAGAAAAAGACCGGGTGGCCGCAGAAATCCTGGGCTATTGCCGGAAAGCAAATATTCCGTTTAAAATGGTGGACAAGGTCTTTATGGATCGCCTTTGTTGTGGTATGATGCATCAGGGCTTTGCCGCTCAGGCAGCTCCTAAGGAGTATACACCCTGGCAGGATATGGTGGCCAAGGCTCAGGCTGCCGGCGAGGCGCCTTTGCTGGTGATGCTGGACGGAGTGGAGGATCCGCATAACCTGGGCGCAGTGCTGCGCTCTGTGGAGGCCCTGGGAGCCCATGGCGCAGTGATTCCCAAGCATCGGGCGGCTCCTTTGACCAGCGGCGTAGCCAGAGCTTCTGCCGGCGCCTGGGAGTATGTGATGGTTGACCGTATTACCAATTTAGGCCGGGCTATCGACGAAATGAAGGAGGCCGGCTTGTGGGTCATGGGAGCCACGGCGGAAGCCTCCCAGACGATTTATCAAACGGATTGGACAGGCCCGGTGGCCTTGGTTTTGGGCGGCGAGGATAAAGGCGTTTCTCAGCTGGTCCGGAAAAAATGCGATGTGCTGGTGAGCATCCCCATGGCGGGACAAGTCAACTCTCTGAATGTGTCGGCGGCAGCAGCCATCGTTTTGTCGGAGATTAACCGGCAAAGAAAAGCCAAATAAAGCTCTTTGGCTTTGGGAGGATTATAATGGAAGAAGAATTATTTCTGGAAGAAGAGGAAGAAGTTAAAGAAGAGGCCACCGTCGAGACCAGTGCTTACGACGGCATGGAAGACGAGAAAATTGTGGAACTGGCGGGGCTGGGTGACAAAATGGCCGAAGAGCACCTGGTCCACAAATATAAAAACTTTGTCCGGGCCCGAGCCAGGTCTTATTTTCTGATCGGGGCAGACAAGGAAGATATCATTCAGGAAGGTATGATCGGCTTATTTAAGGCCATCAGAGACTTCCGCAGCGATAAGCAATCCTCTTTCCGAGCCTTTGCAGAGCTCTGCATTACCCGGCAGATTATCACCGCTGTTAAAACCGCTACGAGGCAAAAGCACATCCCCTTAAATTCTTACGTCTCACTCAATAAGCCTATCTACGACGAGGAGTCGGACCGCACTTTGCTGGATGTTATCTCCGGCTCCCGGGTTACGGACCCGGAGGAATTAATCATCAGCCGGGAGGAATTCGACGACATCGAGGGCAAAATGGGAGAGATTTTGAGCCCCCTGGAATGGCAGGTGCTGATGGCTTATCTGGATGGCAAGACCTACCAGGAAATGGCCGTGATCCTTCACCGTCATGTTAAATCCATTGATAATGCTCTGCAGCGGGTCAAACGCAAGTTAGAGCGGTATTTGCTCAAACGGGATCAGCAGATGGAAAAATAGCCGACTAAAGCGGAGGAAGATATGACGAAAGCCGATGTGATTTTTCAGGAGAATTGCCGCCAGATTTTGCAGCATGGCGTTTGGGATAAAGATCAGCCTGTACGGCCTCGCTGGGAGGACGGCAGCCCTGCCTATACGATTAAAACCTTTGGGTTGACCAACCGCTACGATCTGCGGCAGGAATTCCCCATTCTCACCTTGCGTAAAACCGGTGTAAAAAATGCCCTGGACGAGCTGTTGTGGATTTGGCAGAAGAAATCAAACAACGTTAATGATCTGAACAGCCACATCTGGGATGCCTGGGCCGACGAAAGCGGCTCTATCGGCAAGGCCTACGGCTATCAGCTTGGCGTCAAGCACCAATATAAAGAGGGTTGGTTTGACCAAGTGGATAGGGTGCTTTACGACCTGAAGCATCAGCCGGCCAGCCGTCGGATCATTACGAATCTCTATAATCATCAGGATCTCCATGCTATGCATTTGTATCCTTGCGCCTACAGCGTGACCTTTAATGTGTCCGGCTCTACGCTGAACGCTATCCTGAACCAGCGTTCTCAGGATATGCTGGTGGCCAACAACTGGAATGTGGTACAATACAGCATTCTTTTGATGATGCTGGCGCAAGTCTCCGGCCTGGAAGCGGGAACGCTGCTTCACGTTATTGCCGACGCCCATATTTATGAGCGCCATATTCCCATGGTGGAGGAAATGCTGAACCGCCAGCCCCTGGATCCGCCTAAGTTTAGCCTGGATCAATCGGTGACGGATTTCTATGCCTTTACGGACAGCAGCTTCACCTTGGAGAATTATCAGTTCCATCCGTCGCCCGGGGCAATTCCTGTGGCGGTATGAACGGTATGAATCGAAAGCAAGGTGTTGATCGATGAATTTGATTTTTTCTGCCGACGCCAACTGGGGCCTGGGCAAAGATAACCAGCTGTTATTCCGGGCGTCCCCGGATATGCGCCATTTCAAAGCCAAAACTCTTGGCGGCGTTGTGATTATGGGGCGTAAGACACTGGAATCCTTGCCGGGCGGCAAGCCCCTGCCGGGCCGGGTCAATATTGTGCTGACGAGAAACCCCGAGAGTCTGGAGGGCAGCTTGCAGCAAAGCTTGGAGGCCGGCCTGCACCTGTGGGTTTGTCGGGATTTGGATGAGCTTTCTCTTTGCCTAGGGCGGCTTGATCTGCCGTCGGAGAAGGTATGGGTTATCGGCGGCGCCGAGATTTACCGGCTGTTGATGCCTTACTGCCAGGAGGCCTGGGTGACCAGATTTTTGGCGGCGGCGGCGGCGGATTGCTTTATGGCGGATTTGGATACCGACCCTGATTGGCGGCTGGCTGAAGAGGGAGAGCAGCAGGAGTGGGAGAATCTGCGCTTCCGCTTTGACCTCTACCGCAATGAGAGGGCAAAGGAGTTGCCGTTGGTCTAGTTGAGAAACCTGCTTCTATGGCATTTTTCAGAGTTGGAATTGGGTATGCCATTTTTGTTTCGTTGTTTTGGTTTTTTATGCTTGACATAAGCCTATTTCTTTGATATCATAAATGATGCCCGTTAAAAAGACGGCACCTTATCGCGGAGTGGAGCAGCTGGCAGCTCGTCGGGCTCATAACCCGAAGGTCGCAGGTTCAAATCCTGCCTCCGCAACTAAACAAAAAATGAGGCCTTGTGCCTCATTTTTTTGTTGCGCGGCCGGCATGGGTGGTAACTAGGCGGTGAAAGTCCGCTACGAAAAGAAACTGCATGGAAGGCAATTGCGGGGCGGACGAGTTTGCTATACAAAACGAAGTCCAATACTGCCCGAACCCCGTGGTGTAAATGCAGCGGTTACATGGGAGGAAAGTTATCATTCTTACCCGGGAGATCTCACCAGGCGGCAAAAGACAGGTTACCCCTGACCGCTGCCGAACCCATGCAGCGATGGGTGGCTAAATGATGAGAAGTCAGCAGAAGCCATAGTACTGGCAGTGAGGGCAATGCTCACTACTGCAACCGCCGAACTGCACGATACTGAGCGCTCCTAGAACGGCACCTGTCGGGCATCCTATTGTTCACTTCTGCCTTGCAGGGACTTTAGCGTTTTGTTAATCTCGCCGGCGTCTTTTTTATCAAACTGCCAGCTTATTAAATTTACTGCAAGATAAATGATAAATACCGAAAGCACAAATAAGGATGTATCGGAAAAGGCATGAAGTATCCCAACCCAAAAACCGAATGCGACCAGCGTCACCTCCAGCACAACGACGTGGATTGCTTTGCGCAGGAGCGTCTGCCGAAAGGACAATTCCTTGCGAGAATATGTTATGAACGAGGGTATAAGTCCTACAAATCCAAAAGTGAGAGGCGACCAATATGCCTCATAACCAAATCTTGCCGTCGGGTCAAGAGCTTGCCCCAGGATGGCGGTTGCCGCCGTCACACATGTGGTAATAACAAAGTATTCCATTAGGCATCTTTTCAAAAAAGCCTTAAAGCTCATATGTTCTCACCCAGCAATCGTTTTTTTAGTTCCGGCACATACTGCCTGGAAATAATGATTTCCTCGCCGCTAAACAGCGTTGCCAAAAACCGCCCGTTTAGAATGGGACGTACATTGTCAATTTTCATCAGATTGATTACAAATGATTTGGAGCATCTAAAAAACCGTCTGTTCTCATATAGCGTGGTAAACTCGTACAGTTTGCACTTGAGCTCATACACTTTCTTGGCCGTGTAGGCAAATACTCTGTCGTCAACCGCCTCCACATAAAAAATATCCTGCGGGAAGATTTGGCTTACCCTTTCGTCAACATATCCCGCAAGCGTGTCTCCGGTAGCCTTTATATAGCTGACGATATTTTTCACATTCTCATTGATTTCATAGCAGAGGATAATTGCCTGTTCTTCCTGATCTCTGCCGATCTGTTTAACCGAAACTTTCAATGCAACACCTTCATCATTTGGCAATAAGCCGTATTTACTTATCTGCCATGATTTTGTTTTACCGCATTGCTATTATAGCATATCTTTGGACAGCATTTTTATTTTTTGTATCCCCCTGCAATCGTCTTTAATATTCTGCTTGCAAATGAAGCGCGCCGGCATTCTTGAGCGTGTAATTTAAGAAATCCAGCACAACTTGATTCATTGTCTCGATGCAATACCGGCTGTCTGTCTCACCGGTACCCAGCATGTGCGCCAGCGCCGGAGAAAAGAGCGGAAGGTCGGTAAAGTTCAAGTGCCCGGAGCCACGAATCACAACATCATAAGCTTCAACCCCCCGTGTACTGGCGGATAAATTGTTATAGGCCTCTCCCAGCTCCTTTGCATCTTCATAATGGCTTTCGTTGTATAGGTTCAGCAGGGGAACGGGGTAAGGGTCTGCGTTCAGGGCCGCCTGACCGTTTTCAAAACCGAGCTCCTCGCCGATCATCGTACCGTCAATTACGATCACCGCATCCACATTCTGTCGTTCCCGCGCCAGCTGTGCTGCGGCAGCTCCGCCGAGCGAATGACCAAAAAGCCCGATTTTTTCCTTATTAATTATGGAATAGATGAATTCCGGCATTTCTTCTTGTGCATTGTTCAGGATTTCATCCAGAACGAAATCCATGTCGGCGGTGCGCAGCGCCAGCCATTCATGTGTCTTTTGATAGGCCGTCTGCTCGTCATATTCTTCGTTTGTGATGCTTACGGCGTCACTCAGAAATTGTGTATTGACCAATGTGGTACTGCCGTCTGTATGCCTGGCAAAGAAAGCATGATAGCTGTGGTCGATGCTGCATACCACATATCCGTTGCTGGCAAGGTTTTCAAAGGTTGAGAGGTTACTGCCGCGATACCCAAACGCCCCGTGGGAGAATACGAGAAGCGGGTAGCTGTCTGCGGCTGCTCCGGTGTCAGGATACCAGAACTGAACCGTCAGCTTTCTGTTTTCACCCGCCTCGGAAAAGGGATCGGCGCGTAAGACATCCACGAAGGTAATGCTTTCGGTATTCACAGTATAAGGTCCTGTCGAAGCAACAGGCTTAAACTGCGGGAAGAGGATACCGGGCAGGATGCAAACTACAAGCAGGACACACCCATTCACACAGGAAAATATGGTGCGCCATCCCTTATAGTCCTTTTCCATCCTTGTTTTTTTTATAAAATATACGCCACTGAAAACCGCGAGAACGGCGAGCAGGATAAACAGCCCCATCCAGCGAAATCCCCACCAATAAGACCCAGTCGCCAAGAGCAAGGTAAAGATGGCGAAAGCGGTGAGTCGGATGGTATGCGTTACCTTCGTCTGATGATTTTTGGTGACCATTCGATAAATAAGAAGTGCGATTTGAGTGCAAAGCGCAATAAGTAATGTGATGATTCCAAGCATAAGTGATACTCCCTTTCTGTCTGTTGTCGTGGCCAGTATAACCTATGCATTTTGACGCTTCAATGAAATTGAGGGTAAGTTGCGTTTTTCGAATTTGAGTTGCATTTTTTCCTATAACACCTCCGCCGCATAAAAAAATATAAAACTTTATCCAAAAATGTAATATTATCTCCATGCAAAAATTGCCTTCTTAAAAAAAGAGTACTATAATGATTGAGGCATTCAACTTTAATAAGATTTTGGCGGTTTATAACTAAATATTTGGGGTCACAGTAGAAAATTTCAGGAGGGCTCGAAATTGAAAATAAGTGCGAAAATTCTATTATTTGCTATTGCAATGATTATTATTTCCGTATCGATTATTGCCGGTCTTAGCATTATCGAAAATACCGGCTATAACGAAAAAATCAGTGAGGAAAGGGTTGCTTCAGCTTCCAGCGATTTAAATAAGAAAATCGCCGAGATGCTGGATCGCTCCAAGCAAAATGCCGTGGCCATTGCCCAAAACTACCGGCTGGCGGCTGCGGTGGAGAAAAAAGATTTTAACGCCACGAAGGCAGTGCTGGATGATCTCAACAGCTTCTTAAAAATGGATACCATCAGCATCACCGATACGGAAGGCAATGTTTTGATCCGCCAGCATGAGCCTGCCAAATTTGGCGACAGCATCCTCAAGCAATCCAATGTGCAAAAAGCTTTGAAGGGAGAGACCTCCACCACTATGGAGCCCGGCGCTCTTGTGAGGCTGTCCTGCCGCACCGGCTCTCCCATTTACAATAGCCAGGGCGTCATTATCGGCACGGTGGTGACCGGCTATACCTTCGATAACCCGGCGATGCTTGATGAGCTGAAGGCTCTGCACCATACGGAATTAACGGTGTTTGCCGGCAACGAGAGCATTTCCACAACGGTCATCAAAGATGGGCAACGGGCTGCAGGCACCACTCTTAGCGACAATGTGGCCAAAGTCGTACTGGAAGAAGGAAAGGCTTACACCGGTACCAATACGGTTTTTGGCCAGACCTATATTACAAAATATGAGCCGTTAAGAGATACGAAGGGCGATATTGTAGGCGCCACCTACGCCGGCTTGTCAAAAGACGATGCTTTGGCAGCCACGAAAGCTTCTATTATTCATATAGTCATAGCCGTTGTCGTTATTATTGTTATTTGCAGCCTGATTCTGCTGCAATTTGTCAATAGAAATATCAGGCGGCCGATGCTTAAGCTGACGGCGGTGTCCAACAGACTGGCTGAGGGCCGTTTGGATGTGGACATTGATATCTCCGCCAAGAGAAAAGATGAGGTGGCCATGCTGTCTGAAGCCATGCAGCAAATGGTTTCCCGGCTGCAGAGCTATATTTCGGATATCACGTATGTCTTATCCGCCATGGCCGGCAAAGACTTTACGGTCAGAAGCTCCGCCGATTATATGGGCGATTTCCTTCCGATAAAGAAGGCCCTTGTGGATATTACTTCCTCGCTGCATGATACCTTTGGCAATGTGGAGGCTGCTGTCTCCCAGTTTAAGATTACGGCCAATCAAATAGCCGATTCCGCCCAGCTTTTGGCTCAAGGCTCTGCGGAGCAAGCCGGCTCAATTGCTCAGCTGACCGATTCTATTGCCCATGTTTCAACGGACGTCAATAAAACCTCGAAAAATGTAGAAATGGCTGTGGCCTATGCCGACCAGGCTGCCTCGGAAGCTACCGGCGGCAACCAACAAATGCAGCGGATGCTGGAGGCTATGAACGAGATTAAAAGCACGTCGGATCAGATCAGAAGAATCATTAAGACAATCGACGATATTGCCTTCCAGACGAATATTCTCTCGCTCAACGCGGCAGTGGAAGCCGCCCGGGCCGGCAGCGCCGGTAAAGGCTTTGCCGTGGTGGCGGAAGAGGTTCGCAACCTTTCCACCCGTTCTGCCGAAGCCGCAAAGCAGTCTTCGCTGCTGATCACCAACTCCATCAATGCAGTGGACGGCGGCTACAAGATTGCCGATTTCACCGCCAATGCCATAAAGGAAGTAGCGTCACGGGTGGAGCAGGTGAAGGAGACGCTGCTGGAAATCGAAAAATCCTCATCGGTTCAGTCGCAAGAGATCAGTCTGATCACCGCCGGCGTGGAGAGCATCTCCCAGGTCGTTCATACCAACTCCGCCACCTCCCAGGAAAATGCGGCGGCCAGCGAAGAATTTTCCAGCCAGGCTGCGCTGCTGTATAACGAAATCGCCCAGTTTCACTTGAATAAAGGGAGCCGTTCATTTTAATATATAATAAATAGCCCGCAAAAAAGCCTGGCTCCGTTCTGACACGGGCCAGGCTTTATCGATCGGTTTTTTATTCGGCCAGACGGAATTTGCCAACCTCCCGACGTAAGGCTGCGGATTGAGCAGACATTTCCTGGCTGGTGGCAGAATTCTCTTCTGCCGTAGCTGCATTTGTCTGGACCACATCGGCAATTTGGGAAAGGCCGATTTTCACCTGCTCAATGGCAATGGCCTGGACGGCGGAGGCTTGTTCAATATGAGTGAAGCTTTCCGTTATTTTTTGGGTATTCTCCCCGACGCTCTGCAAAACCTGCGCCGTTTCCGTGTTGATTTCGGCGCCTTCCGATACGGCAGCGATAGAATACCGAATCAGCTCCGCCGTCTGTTTGGCGGCCTCCGCCGATTTACCGGCCAGGCTGCGCACTTCATCGGCTACAACGGCAAAGCCTTTGCCGGCGTTGCCGGCTCGGGCGGCTTCCACGGCGGCATTGAGAGCCAGGATATTGGTTTGAAAGGCGATATCCTCGATAAGCTTCGTAATTTTGCTGATCTGGCCGGAGGAAGAAGCGATTTTATCCATTGCTTCGGTCATCAGCGCCATTTGGCTCATACTGTTTTGGACATCGGAATTTGCCTGACGGACATATTGGGTTGCCTGCTTTACCGACTCAAGGTTCAGCGAATCCTGCTCCGCAACCTTTGTGATGCTTGCCGATAATTCCTCTATGGAAGCGGCCTGTTCCACAGCTCCCGAGGCCAGTTTTTGGGCTGCCGCTGAAAACTGAAGGGCTCCCAGGTTTACCTGGTCGGCAGAGACGCCGATGAGGGACAGGGTTTGGTTGAGAGAAGCCGAAATATTGGTCAGGGCGTTTTTAATGGGGGCAAATTCGCCTTTGTATTCGGCAGCGCTTGCCGCCGTAAAATCATTGTCGGCCATAGCGCCTAACATTTGGGCTATATCCCCGATGTAGCTGCGCAGCTCGCTTATGGTATCGCCAAGCGCCGCAGACAAGCGGGCCAGCTCGTCCCGGCCTTTAACTGCTTCGACGGGAGCGCTGAGATTGCCCTCAGCCAAAAGCTCGATGCGCCGGGTGGCGGCCACAATCGGCTTTGTGAGCGAGCGGGAAAAGCGGAAAGCCAGAAAAATGCTGATGACCAGCAGGATCAAAAGAACGATCAGACATAAAATCACCACCTGATAAACCTTGCTCATGATTTGGCTAAGGGGGACGGATACGGCAATAGCCCAGTGCTCCGGCCCATTGATAGGAGCAAAGCCGTACATCCTGTTGGCGCCGCCGTAATCGGCATAGGCGATGCCTGTTTCGCCTGCAATCATGCGGCTTATGGCCTCAGCCAGCATTTGGTATGAGCTGTCCTCTTTGGCCGTCTCAATAAAATTTGTCATTGCTTCCACGACGGCGCCGTCAGGATGGGCCGCTACGGTTCCTGTCTGATCAATGATAAAGGCATAACCGTCGACGCCGATTTTGATATCCTTGATAATGGCGCTGAAGGTATCGTAAGGCAGGCCGCCATAGAGGATGCCTTGGTAGCCGCTGCTGTTGTTGACGGGCGTAGCTACCATGATGGTTACGGAGCCGTCTACCATATTAATGAGGGGGCTGGACATAAAGGTTTCTCCCTCTATGGCCTTTTGAAAGTATTCTCGCTGAGCAATATTGCTGTTGCGGGTGGTTTGGCCTGTTTTGTCAGCCAGGGCCAGATATTGAAAGCCCAGGTTTTTGGCCAGATCAGCTAACAGAACATCTCTCTTCACCCCTCTGGCTTTGGTAATATCCTCTAAAGTAGCGGACATTTCCAGGCCCGTTTTAAAATTCTGAATTTGATTATGTACGGCATGGCTGTAAGAAATAGATAAGGCCTCAACATCCTCCTCAAGCTGAGCAGTCATGTTGTTATAAAAAATCATCAAAGCGAAGCCAGCTATAATTATTGCCGTACCAAAGACCAGGGCTGTAATGAAAAGACTTAATTTGTTCTGAATTGATTTCATTGAATCCTCCTTTTCAATAATGCTCTATTCTTTACTTATGAGAACGTTCATAGTAATAAAGAAATTGCTACATTAATTATACGACACATAACCCGTTTATTCCTACTTTTTTAATGGGTGAAATAAAAAAATTTTATCTAAAATAGTAAATATTTATCCGAAGCAGCGTTGGGGAATAGCAATATATAGCGGCGCGACAAAAAAGCCTGCCGCAAATATACGACAGACCCTGTAAATTTTGGCTATTGCCGCTGTGCCGCTGCTTCCGCCTACACCGCCGGCTTTGCAAAATAGATACTGATTTCGGTGCCTTGGCCGGCTTGGCTTTTCAGCTCGATTCTGCCATGATGGATCATGACGATATGCTTGACAATCGACAAGCCCAGGCCGCTGCCGCCGGTTTTTTTGGAGCGGGATCTATCCACCCGGTAAAACCGCTCAAAGACCCGGTCCTGCACCTCCCGGGGAATGCCGATGCCGGTGTCGGCCACCGTCAGCTTCAGTTGATCTGCGGTATCGAGGAGTTCAATGCTGATCAGGCCCCCCGGCTTGTTGTACTTGATGGCGTTATCGATGAGATTATAAAAAAGCTCCTGCATTTGAGCCCGGTTGGCCCGCATAACCGTGGCCGCTTTTTTGGTTTTTTCGGCAGCAATCCGGAAGGAAACATTGTTGGCGGCAGCTTTTGGCGACAGTGCCGCCACCGTTTCCTTCATCACGGAAGCAAGGTCCACATCCTCCCAGAGCTCCCGGCCGGCTTTTTCGTCCAGATTGGAAATCAGAAGAATATTTTCGATAAGATTGATCATGCGGGAAGCCTCATCTTTCATATGGCCATAAAAAGCGGGCTTATCCTCTTCCTTGACCATGCCGCCGTCCAGCATTTCGGCATAGCCGTAAATGGTGGTAAGCGGCGTTTTCAATTCATGGGAGACGTTAGCGGAAAATTCCCGACGCAGGGCTTCAGCTTGCATTCTCTCAGTAATATCCATGAAAAGGATGATGGCGCCGCTGTCGGCTGCGGGGCTGCAATGCATGCGATAGACCTTGTCCTGGCGGTAAAGGTTCATTTCGCTGCGGCGGCCGGCCAGAGCGCTGCGGATATGCTCCAGGATATCCTTATCCCGAAAAAGCTCCAGGATATTTTTGCCAGCGGCGGCAGGCATAGCAAAAAAAGCGGCGGCGCTTTTATTGATGGTAAGCAGAACGCCGTTTTTGTCCAGCAGCAGAATACCCTCGCTCATATTGTCCAAAATAGCCTCTATGGTCTCCGTGCGCCGGTGCAGGTCCTCGATTTGCTGTTGGATCTGGCGGCGCTGCTCGCTGATCGTTGCCGCAAAGGGGGCCAGCTCGTCATAGGGCAGGCTGACGCCGGTATTTAAATCGGCGCTGTTGATGGGGTCGAGTATACGCCTGGTCAGGCGGCCGGCCAGCAGGTAACCGGCGATAATCATGGCTATGATGACGCAGACCGCTACCGGCAGGGAGCGGCCAAATAGGCCCAGCATACTGCTGGTGGTTTTGGCCACCCGCAGCACACAGCCGTCGGTCATTTTGACGGCATAATAATATGTTTCCTCATCGAGGGTGTCGGAAAACCGCTTGGCTTCACCGACGCCCAACTCCATAGCCTGGGCCACTTCCTTGCGGTGGCCGTGATTGGGCAGCCCGGCAGCTTCCACCGTATTATCGAAGATAACCTGGCCTGCGGGAGAGATAATGGAAATGCGGACGTCGTTTCTCGGCGATTGGGCAAAGGCTTCCATGGCCGTGGCGGAACTGTTGTCCCGAAAGACCTCGGCCAGATCCCGCAGATCCCTGTGCACAATAGTTGAAAGCTGCCCGTAAAAGACCAGGCAAAGCAACAGGGACAGGATGATGAGGCTTGAGGCCATCAGCAGCATCATATTAAGAAAAATTCGTTTTCTCACCCTTAGCCCCCAATCTTATACCCAATATTGCGCACCGTCTTGATGGCGCCGCCTTCATCCCCCAGCTTCTGGCGCAGGGACTTGATATGCATATCCACCGTGCGGCTTTCGCCGTTGTAGTCAAAGCCCCAGATCTGCTCCAGCAGCTTATCCCGGGACAGCACGATGCCCTCGTTGATCATCAGATATTGCAGCAGCTCGAACTCCTTATAGGTTAGGCCGACCTCCTGCTCCCCGGCGTAAACCGTTCTCCTATCCTTATGGAGTCTGATGCCGGCGATTTGGATTTCGGAAGCTTGCAGAGGCTCGCCGCCGGAGCGGCGCAGCACGGCTTTAATGCGGGAAATGGCTTCCATGACGGAAAAAGGCTTGGTAATATAATCGTCGGCCCCCAGATCCAGGCCATTGATGCGGTCGTATTCCGCACCTTTGGCTGTCAGTAGAATGACGGGAATTTTGGCATAGGCTTTCGATTGACGGAGGGCTTTAAGAATAGAAAGCCCATCCTGACCGGGCAGCATGATATCCAACAGAATCAAGGCAGGACAGGCAGTGGCCAAGGCCTGCCACAGAGCTTCGCCATCCATAAAGCCCTCCGCTTCAAAGCCCGCCATGGTCAGGGCATAGGATACCATTTTGCGGATATGATCCTCATCCTCCACAATGAATATCTTCTGCAAGATTTCACCCCATTTCTGCATATATGCAAATCTGCGTGCGCCTTTGGCGCAGTGGCAATCAAGAATTGCCAGATTAAAATATTCCATATTTTAATCGCAGAATAGTATTACAGCATTTGTTTGTCCTTATGTTTGCCGGTTATGGAGAAGATTACCCATTCGGCAATATTGACGGCGTGGTCGCCGATGCGCTCATAATATTTGGCAATCTGCAGGAGATCAAAAGCCTGTTCGCCGGTCTTGACGTCTTCATGAACGAGATTGATCAGATCCCTTTTGACGGTAACGTATAGGGCGTCCACCACATCGTCGTGAGCAATGACGGTTTCCGCCAGGGCCTGATCTTTTTTGACGAAGGCGTCGATGGCCCAAGTGACCATTTTGATAGTTTCACCGGCCATT
Source organism: Clostridia bacterium (assembly GCA_018434325.1). Classification (GTDB taxonomy): domain Bacteria; phylum Bacillota; class Peptococcia; order DRI-13; family UBA5745; genus WRMS01. The sequence continues at coordinate 38,478 of JAHDPO010000034.1, forward strand.
TGGGGGATATGCTCCAATTTTTTAATGTATTGCTGCTCCGCCAGATAAATGCAGAGCTCCGAAATATCGGCGGCCTGGTCGCCAATACGTTCCATATCGGTGATCAGCTTCAGGGCAGTGGAAATCTGCCGCAAATCCCGGGCCACCGGCTGCTGGTGAAGCAGCAGTTTCAGACACTGGCTTTCAATATCCTTTTCTTTTTCGTCAATGATCGTATCGCCGGCAATGATTTCTCTGGCCTTGGCGGCGTCCTGCTCCAAAAGAGCCTGGGTAGCCTGGAAAATGGCGCTCTCAACCAAGCCGCCCATTTCGATCAGGCCGTTATTTAAAAGAGTTAACGATTCGTCAAAACGGCTGCGCATCATCCAAACCTCCCTGTAATATAATCCTCGGTGCGTTTATCCCGGGGCATAGAGAAGATACCCTCGGTGCTGCCATATTCAACCACCTCTCCCAAAAGGAAAAAGGCGGTGTTATCGCTGATGCGGGTAGCCTGCTGCATATTGTGCGTAACAATAATTATACTATATTTCTCCCGCAACGTCAGCAGCAGCTCCTCGATTTTGCCGGTAGAGATCGGGTCCAAAGCGCTGGTCGGCTCATCCAGCAGCAGGACCTCCGGCGATACGGCTAAAGCCCGGGCAATACAAAGGCGCTGCTGCTGCCCGCCTGACAGGCCCAGGGCCGATTTGTGAAGCCGATCCTTCAGCTCATCCCAAATAGCCGCACTGTGCAAAGATTCCTCGACGATTTGATCCAGCTGAAATTTGGAGCGGATGCCATGGGTCCGCGGCCCGAAAGCAATATTGTCGTAGACGCTCATGGGGAAAGGATTGGGCTTTTGAAAGACCATGCCCACCCGTTTGCGCAGCAGATTAATATCGATGCTGCCGTAGATATCTTCGCCAAAGAGGTCGACATCGCCGGTGATTCGGCAATCCTCTACCAAATCATTCATCCGGTTGAGGGTCTTAATTAAGGTGGATTTGCCGCAGCCTGAAGGCCCGATAAAAGCGGTGATTTTATCCTGGTCAATAGACATATTGATGTCTTTGAGGGCGTGAAAATCGCCATAATAGAGATTTAGATCTCTGATTTTAAAACAGTTCATTTTTGCCTCCAATCCGCCGGGCTATTCTTGCTGCCGCTGCGTTAATCAGGATCACCACCAGCAGGAGAACCACTGCCGTGGCATAAGCTTCCCGGGTATGCAGCCCTTCACTGGACAGGGCATACATATGCACGGAGAGTGTGCGAGCCGACTGCATAGGATTGAGGGGGATCTGAGCCACCGTCCCTGCGGTGTAGATCAGAGCCGCCGTTTCGCCGACTATGCGTCCCACTGCCAAAATGATACCGGCCAAAATCCCCGGCATGGCTGAGGGCAATACAATGCTGAACACGGTGCGAAGCTTGCCGGCCCCCAGGCCAAAGGCTCCTTCCCGATAATTGTCGGGCACCGATTTCAGGGCTTCCTCACTGGAACGCATAATCAGGGGCAGAATCATGATGGCCAGGGTGAAGGCGCCGGCCAGCAGGGAAAAGCCCCAACCCAGGAAAGTGACGAAAAACAAAAGGCCAAAAAGTCCGTAAATAATGGAGGGAATACCGGAAAGGGTTTCGGTGGTCATGCGGATAAGAACCACCGCCTTATTGCTGCGCTTGGCGTATTCAACCAGATAAATAGCGGCAAACACACCCAGGGGAACGGCAAAGGCCAGGGCGAGAGCGGTCATCATCACCGTCGAGATCAGGGCCGGCAAGAGGGAGACGTTGACGCTGTTGTAGGTTAAGGCAAACAAGGAGGGCTTGATATGGGGCAGGCCTTTGGCTATGACGAAGCACACCAAAAAGACCAGAATGCCGATGGTGAGAATGGCCGCCGACCAAGTGAGGATGGCCAAAAAGCTTTCCGCCCATCCGGAGGTTCGTGCCGCGCTGTTTGTTGCATTTTTCGCTGCATTTTTTACTATGGTTTTTGATATGCCGCTCATCTTTTGATCCCCCTGTTAAATAGAAAAAGGCTGATATTGATGATCAGAATAAAAACAAACAGCACTACGCCGGTGGCGATCAGAGCCTCCCGGTGCAGCTCGGCGGCATAGCCCATTTCGATGACGATATTGGCCGTCAGCGTCCGCACGCCCCGAAAAAGAGAGACGGGCATCCGGGGCTGGTTGCCGGCCACCATGATCACAGCCATGGTTTCGCCAATGGCTCGTCCGATGCCCAGGACGGCGGAGGCGAAGACGCCTGATTTTGCCGCCGGCAGGACAACGTGGAATACGCTGCGATAGTGGCCGGCCCCCAGGGCCAAAGCTCCTTCATAATAGTTTTCCGGCACGGCCCGCAGGGAGCTTTCGGCCAGGGCAACGACGGTGGGGAGGATCATGATTCCCAACAGGATGGAGGCGGAAAGGATGCTGTTTCTAAATAGAGGGACAATGGTCATCATGCCGAAAAAACCGTAAACTACTGAGGGTATTCCCGCCATCAGCTCTATACCGGGCCGGATCATCCTGTAGATTTTCTTTGGGCAGACTCTCGCCAAAAAGACTGCCGTCAGGATACCTACCGGAACGCCCAACAAAACAGCCCCTGCCGTGACGTAAAGGCTGCCTGCGATCATGGGCAAAATGCCAAAGGCGGGAGGGACGTCGGCAGGCGACCATTCCCTCCCCAGCAGAAAGCTGAAGAAACCAATCTTACCCATAGCGGGGATGCCTTGGGCCAGCAAGAATACGCAGATGAGCGCTACGGCCAGTATTGAGGTGAGGGCTGAGGCCAAAAAGACAGCGGCCATGATTTTTTCTGCTTGCTTACTCATTTTGCGGCTTCACTCCAGCGCAGCACCTGGCCGGTGTAGATGGATTTTACCTGATCTTTGGAAAGATTGGCGGCAGGATTGTCTTTATTGACAATGACCGCAATACCGTCCAAGGCGATCTGGATAGGAGTGAGGACTTCCTTCTCGCTGTCTTTTAGCTCCCGGCTGGCCATACCGATATCGCAGGTGCCGTCAATAGCCCCGGTCATGCCGGCGGAAGAGTCGCTTTGCTGAATTTCAATTTTAGCGTTGGGGTTGATGGCAATGTAGGCTTCCTTCAGCTTTTCCATGACGGGGGTCACCGATGAAGAGCCGGCCACCACAATTTTTCCGGAAGCATTGCTGCTTTTATAGGCGGGAGCATTGTCATTAATGGGGATGTAGCCTTTGGCCACCACTGCCTGGCCTTCTGCCGAAAGGATGAAGCTGATGAAATCCTCAGCCAGTCCGGAGGCTTTGCCTTTGGTAGCAATGTTGAAGGGCCGGGCAATGGGGTAGGAGCCGTCTTTGACTGTGGCGGCGGCAGGTGCCACGCCTTCAATTTGCAGGGCTTTCACCGTGTCGTTTAACGAACCCAAGGATACGTAACCGATGGCATAGCGGTCGCCGGCTACTTGTGTCATCACTACGTCGGTTTGCCGGGCAATAATAGCTTCTTTAGTGGTCAAGTCTTTCTTGGCGCCGTCGCTGCCTTTTTGTTCGATGCCCACAAGCTCGATAAATGCGCCGCGGGTGCCGGAACCGTCTTCCCGGGAAATGACGCTGATATCGCTGTCAGATTTAAAGTTGCTGGCCTGGGTGGCCGGCTGGGTTGCCGGTGAAGCGTTTGCCGGAGTGCCGGAGCTGCTGCCGGCTTGGCTGCCGCTGCCGTTGTTGCCGCCGCCACTGCCGCCACTATCGCTGCCGCTGCCGCAGCCCGCCAGAGCCAAAGTCGTTAATGCAAATAATAGTAAAATTGCTATTGTTTTTTTCATCCTATTTCCTCCTCGTTTTCTGCTACAATATTAAATTAGCCAAGTATTATATAAACCAACTGCAGGCTTATGTAATGTTTGTGTAAAGTTTCTGAACTTGCTTTTCCATATGGCATATTCTATAATTTAAGAGATATTTTGAATTTTGCCGTATGGAGATGAATAGAGCGATGAAGGGAATAAAAAAACCAACCAATTATCGTTGGCTGGTTTTTGCTTTGTTGATGGGCCTGTATGTGATCGGCCTTTTTTTGCGGCTTTGCCTGGGTGTGGTCAAAGGTGATCTGGAAACGTTTTTTGTTCTGTCTCCCGCCGCCTTCGGCGCTTTAGGAGGGGCTTATTTTTATGCCTATCTGCTGATGCAGATTCCCACCGGCATGCTGGCCGATTCCTGGGGGCCTAAAAAGACGGCGATGCTGGGCAACTTTATTTTATTGCTGGGCACGGTGGTTTTTGCGGCGGCTCCCAATTTGCCGCTGCTTTTTGCCGGCCGTATTCTCTGCGGTCTGGGCTCGGCCATGGTTTTCATTCCAGTGACGAAAATTGTGGCCTATTGGTTTACGGAACAGGAGTTCGGCGCTATTAACGGCTTAATTTCCTGCCTGGGCTATTTGGGCGGGCTGGTAGCTCAGGCGCCTTTGGCTTGGCTGATTACGAAAATGTCCTGGCGCATGGTCTTTTTGATCTTGGGCGGTATGGTGGCCTTAGTTTGGCTGGCCAACCTCAAATGGACTTATGTGAGGCCGGAGGATGCCGGAATGCCGTCAATACCGGGTAGCGACAGCAAAGCCGGCGGTACTCCCCTGACGCAAAAAGAAATGTGGCGGGGTCTCAGAATTGTGCTGAGCCGGAAACGCAGCTGGCCCCCGGCCCTTATTGCTTTGGGCTTTTTCGGCTCCTTCAATGCCCTTACCGGCGTCTGGGGCACTGCCTTCGTTTCTGCCGTCTACGGCAAAACCGGCCTGGAAGCTTCCGGCGCCATACAGTATGCGCTGATCGGCATGGCCCTGGGCAGTATAACCATCGCCGGCATCTCCGGCAAAATCGGCCGGCGGCGGGGGCCCCTTTTAATCAGCGGCGGTGTTCTCAGCCTTTGCTGGCTGATTATGGCGGCCAATACCGGCGGTATTATCCCTTACCCCGTCTTTTGCGGGCTGCTGCTGCTTTTAGGCTATTGTACCAGCGCTGTGGTGCTGACGATGATCTCGATCAAGGAAATGCATCTTGTGGCCTACGCCGGCATGGCGGTGGCGGTGTATAATGTGGGCTGCTTTTTAGGGGCCGCTTTGGCGGCGCCGGTGATGGGCGGCTTAATCGGCGCAGTGATGAAGGCCGCCGCTGCCGCCAACGAGGCCGGGGCTGGAGCGGTTATCGCCGGGGCCGGGGCGGTGGTCGCCGGGGCTGCTGCCTACCGGCTGGCTTTCGGATTCTGCCTGCTCCTGGTACTGATATCCTGGGCGGCGGCAGGTATGATGCTGGAAACGGGTTGCCGCAACAGGGGTCAGGAATTAGAAGAAAAGGCGGCGGGCGGGGCATAACGAGGCGTTATGCCTATATGCGGCAATCGGAACGTGCAATAGGAATGTGCAGTAGAATGCAGCAATCGGGTCAGATCAGGGTAATATTGGTGGCTATCTTAGCCTGACAAATGACTTCCTCTTGCCCGCCCCGGCGGTGGACCATATATTTGCCGTTGGAAAACAGCAAATCCTCACCATCAAAGGCGTAATCCAGGACGCCTTTTTTTATTACCTCCACATTGCCGGCCTCGCCGATCAAGACCAGTTCCCAGCTTTTTGGGGCAATGCCGGGGAATTTTTCACCTTGGCGGATATTTTCTTTCAAGGCTTTTTCGGCGTTGATCAGGTTGCCCTCAATGAAAATCTCTTCCTCGCTTTTCGTCTGATGCCTGGCGGGGTTGCTGCCGCTTTCCTTATCTTTGACCAGGGCCTCCCCCGTATAGCGGCGGCTGAAAAAATTCAGCCAGCCAAAAATGGCTTTCAGCAGGCGAAAAGGAATCAAAAAGACGTCCAGCAGAAAGGATCTCTCTTTAGGGGCGATTTTGGGCCGGCGGATGCAATATAAACTGCCGGCTGCCGTCTCCTTGGGCCGGATGTAATCATATTTTTCATCGGCTATCACCTCCGTCAGGCTGCCACTGTCTAAATCCAGCCGGTTGAGGCAATAGCTGCCGTAATAAGTCTGACTTTTGCGAGGATCCACATAATAACCGGCGCTGGAGTAATAGATGATTCGGGGATTGGCCCGGGAATAAGAAGGGGTGATATCCATAGTGTCCCCTTCCGTAATCACGTGAAACTCCGAGTGCTCTTCTCTGATAATGGCAATGTGGCATTCTTTGGGGCCGTCGCTGACGGAGGCCGCTATCGCGCCATCCTGAGGATTGCAGTCGATATGGTGAATGCGGGTATTATTGCGGCGAAGAATGAAGCCTTCGGCAGCCTCTTCCTTAAGCGGATTCTTGGTGTGCAGGCCGGCGGAGGTTTCGAGAGACAGAGAATAGATCAATTTTTCCGGACCCGCCGCCGTCAGGGATTCCACGCTGACGTAAGCATTCTCGGAGGCGGATGGAGACCCGGCCGGGCCCATCATCCCCATGCCCATAAAACGAGCGCCGGCACCGCTGGTTTTCCATTCCTGTCGCTTCTCGATCTCCTTCAGATTCTGATGGTACTTTTCCGCTGCCTCGCTGGGCAGCAATCGGCCGCCGTCTTCCTGAACCTTATATAATTTGCCTTCCGAAAGGTAATAGATATTTGGCATAAGACATTCTCCGTTAATCACGTAATAGCTCAATTGATAATAATGGAAATACTCTCTCCATCTTAGCTGCTGCAATATATGCTGTCAAGCTTTGAAGACAGCCTGTACTGCCGGCGCTTTCAGGAAAAGTATGGATGAAAAAGGGGAAAAATAAAATTATCGGCGGAAGACATAAATTTATAGTTGAAATTGCTTTCGATCTGTGGTAGTATCTGAAAAGTAAGCTTCAAACATGCTGCTGTAGCTCAGTCGGTAGAGCGTATCCTTGGTAAGGATAAGGTCACCAGTTCAATCCTGGTCAGCAGCTCCAGCTTATGGCGGCGTAGCTCAGCTGGCTAGAGCATGCGGTTCATACCCGCAGTGTCCGGGGTTCAAGTCCCTGCGCCGCTATTAAAAATCAGGACATATTCTACATTAGAATATGTCCTGATTTTTTTGTATTGAGACGGGAGATGGAAATTGAACGGACGGGGAACTTGATAAAACTCTGGAGAATGCTCAAAATTGCAGGTTTTCCACCCAATATTTCCTGCCGACTCAAACCTTTACCTCATTTTCAGGCCAAAACCCAGTCCGAAGCGCTGATTTTAAAGACTCAATCTATAAAATCAGGCAGTTAGCTACTGCATATGGGGGAAAAGCTGCAAAATTGAGCAGTTAGCCGGTATGTGGGTGTAATATCCGCAATTTTGAGCAGTCAGTCAGCAGGCTGGTGAAATATCAGCAAAACCTATACATCACCGGGAAAGCTATACAAGTCAAGTCAGCTCGGTTCTGGCCGGATGGTGTAATTTGGCGGGAGACTAGGGGAAAAATAAAATATGGCGGCATCCGGTTAACGTCTGCAAACCTTGGAAAATGAGCAAAATTGCAAGTTTAAAGTGTCAGGGCAACCCCTTATCGGTTGCGTTTGACTGTATTCGGCTGGTATTTGGCTGTATTTAGCGTTGCGGCCAGGAAATAACCGCTACTCTGAGGGGACAGCACACTTTAAACCTGCAATTTTGCGTAAAATGGAGGAGCGCTCCCTCCAAACCGAAGTCGTTAGAGCAGAACCAAGTCAATATGCGTTCCGGCCCCAGGATGCGTTTGAGCTCCGGAATTCTTTGACCGTTGACCGCTATTTATCAGCATGATATCATCAAATAAATAAGCGCAACCAATCATTGATCAGAAGGCCGGCGACGGAAGAAAGCAAGCAGCCTTTTGGCGGCAGATTGGCTTGCTTCCGGATTATGAAAGTAGGGAATGGAAAAATTGAACAACATCGAATGGCTCAAAAAAGAATCGGCGGTCTGGGTTGAGGAGGGCGTCATCACGCCGGAACAGCAACAGCAGATTCAGCTGCGCTATCCTGCCGGCAAAACCGGCAGCCCTTTGCTGCTGTTTTTTGCCATCATCGGTTCGCTGCTGATTGGCGGCGGCATTATCTTAGTATTTGCCACCAACTGGTGGAAGCTGCCGGTGGCGTTGAAGCTGGTTATTGCTCTGCTGCCGCTGCTGGCAGCCCAAGGCCTTTGCCTATATGTGTACCGGAAGCAACTGTCATCCCTTGCCTTCCGGGAAGGCGGCGCAGTTTTTCTGGCCTTGGCTTTCTTTGCGGCAGTGGCTCTCATCGGCCAGGTTTTTCACACCCCCAGCGATTTAGAGTCCTATATACTGACCTGTATTCTGTTTGCTCTCCCCGGTATTTATCTGTTCCGGGCCAAAGCCGCCATGGCCATCTATGTTATCGGCCTGTTGTTTACCGGCTGGTCGCTGCCCCAATGGGTTGCCCCGGCCTTGGCGGTGCTGCCGCTGCCCTTTTTCTATTGGGAGATCAGGGCCGCCTCCCGGCAGGATTCAATACGTCAAGGCTCAGCTCGCGGCCCCGCCGCCACGGGTGTGCAAAATTATCTGCTGCTTTTGCTTTCCTTTTTAATAGGAAGGGCAATTATCCAGATAGCTTCCGAGACCTTAAATATGGAGGCGCTGGAAACGGCTTTAGCCTGCGGTCTTATTCTGCTGCTATTAGATGCCGTATTCCGCAAAATAAGCAGCGAATATTTTTTTACTGCCGCCAAGCTGCTGGCTTTTTTGGGCATTACAGGCGCCGCCTTAATTGCCGCCTTCGATTTCTCTTATAGAAGCGACGGCGGTCTGATGGCCGCTGCCTTGGCTGCTCTTATCACGGCGGCTTATGCCGGACTGCGTTACAACAGATTTTCCGGACCGTCGGCGGCAGATTTGCTTTTTGGGGCGGCTGTGCTGCTGATTTTGCTCGCCGGCAATGCGGGTGCGGCGGCTAATTTGATCATGGCGGTTCTGGGGGTGCTGTTTATTGTCTGGGGCAGCAGAACCCTTAAATTAAATCATCTGAATTATGGCATGTTCCTTATTGTGGCTCTTATTGCCATGCGCTTTTTCGATTCCTCGATCAGCCTGCTGGGCAGAGGCATAGTCTTTATCCTTCTGGGCGCCGCCTTTTTAGGAATCAATTTGTATATTTCCCGCAAGAAAAGGGGGCCGGCCAAATGAAAAAAATCACCTTCTATATCTTGATCGGCTATTTTATTTTGCAGATGGCCTTTCCCGGCTATTACATTTACCGTCATTACAATACCCTATATACGGGCGAAAGCTATAAATTCGCAGTGGCGCCTTACGATCCCTATGATCCCTTCCGGGGCCGTTACGTTGCCCTGCGGCCGGAGTTGAACATCAGCAGTGCCAATGGCCGTTACGTTTTGCTGGAAAAGGATGCCGAGGGCTATGCCGTTATCGCCGGCTGGCAGGAGCATAAGCCGGATCGGGGGCAATTCGCCAAGGATTTGCAGTTGGAGCGCTATTATATGAATGAAAAAATGGCTCCCGAGGCCGAAAGAATACAGCGTAATCCCGATTCGCCCGAGGACAGGTTCTACTTGCTGGTCAAGGTAAAAAACGGCGATTATGTGATTCAGGGACTTTACATCAATGATATTCCTATAGAAGAATACATCACCCAGGGATGATGCCAAGGCGCATTATCCCTTTTTTATATGGAAAGAGAGAAATTACATCTTGACGGTGAAGTCATTTCATTTTATTATTAAAGTGATATCAAAATAATATCATCATCAATTTGATAGAGATGACTCAGAAATTAAGAATCGGCAACCAGGAATTAGCAAAAGTAAAAAGGGGGAACTTATTTATGGAAAGCAAAAATCGTATTGAAGAAGAAAAAATTATTACCGGGGTTAACGGCATTGCAGCTTTGCTGATTTTAAGCCTGCTGACGCTGGGTTCTCTGGCAGCCTTTGTTTTCAGCATCGTTCAGTTGTCTGTTGTCGGCGCAATCACTGCCGGCCTTTTTGGCTTTCTGGTCTTTCCCATTTGCTTTATTGGTTTAAAGATCATCAACCCCAACGAGGCTCTGGTATTGACCTTGTTTGGCAAATATTACGGCACGCTGCGCCGGGAAGGGTTTTATTGGGTCAACCCTTTTTGCAGCGGCATTAATCCCACAGCTAAATCGCTAATCAAAATGCAGGTCAACGCCGTATCCATCGGGCAGCACAGTGGGATCGATGAGGACTCCAGCAAAGGCAAGAAGCTTTCGCTGAAAGCCCTGACCTTGAGAAACGACAAGCAAAAGGTCAATGACGAGCTGGGCAACCCTGTGGAAATCGGCGTCAATGTAATCTGGCAAATCAGGAATACGGCTAAAGCCGTGTTTAATGTGGATAATTTTAAGGAATACCTGTCTATCCAATGCGATTCCGCTCTGAGAAATATTGTCCGCAGCTATCCCTATGATGTGTCCGATCAGGGGGATGAAAAATCTTTACGGGGCTCCAGCCAGGAAGTTGCCATCAGATTGAAGGAAGAACTGCAAAGCAAGGTGGAAGTGGCCGGCATTGAGGTGCTGGAAGTCAGGATCACCCATTTGGCCTATGCTCCGGAAATTGCCGCCGCCATGCTGCAGCGGCAGCAGGCTGCCGCCATTATCGAGGCCCGGCAGAAGATCGTGGAAGGGGCCGTGGGCATGGTGGAGATGGCCTTGAATAAATTGAGCGACAACCAGATTGTGACGCTGGATGACGAGCGCAAAGCCGCTATGGTCAGCAACTTGCTTGTTGTACTTTGCGGCAACCGGGATGCGCAGCCTATTGTCAACAGCGGGTCGATATACTAAAATGAATGGGGAATATGCTGCCGGCGGCGGCGCAAGCAAAGACAAAGAAAAAAAGCAAATCCTGCTACGGCTTTCCCCGTCGCTTTGGCAGGAATTGGCCCAATGGGCGGAAGATGATTTTCGTTCCATTAATGGGCAAATTGAATTTTTGCTTACGGAATGCGTAAGAAAGAGAAAAAAGAATACATAGGCGTGATGCAGAAGGAGAGCGGTCCATGGCGGATTTGGAAGGAAAAAAAGTAAGTGATTCTTTGACGGAACAGGTGCAGCTGGTGCAATCCCAGCATATTAACGGCTATCAACGGCTTTTTGGCGGCCAGTTAATGGCTTGGATGGATATTGTGGCCGGTGTTACTGCTCGCCGTCATAGCGGCCGCCAGGTGACTACCGCTTCCGTGGACGATTTGCAGTTTCTGGCCCCGGCTTACATTGATGATCTGCTGATTATCAGAGGCCGGGTGACCAATGTGGGCAAAACCTCCATGGAAATTCGGGTGGATGTGGAAGTTGAAGGCATAGACAACAGCCGCAAACCTTTAAATAGAGCCCATTTTGTAATGGTGGCCCTCGATGAGCATGATCATCCGGCGGCGGCGCCACCCCTGATTTTGGAGACGGCGGAGGACCGGCAGGAATGGGAAGATGCCGAAAAGCGGAAAACGCTAAGAAAGCATCGCCGCACCATCAGGATCTAAGTAGTTAGGGTGGAACAAAGCAAGGCCATTTCAGCTATAGCGAACATTCGCAGACATCTGCGCCCCTATATCCCCGGATAGCGGATTGAGCTCGTAGAGCCGGCTGAATATCCTTTAGGAGACTTCTATCAAAATTTAGCCGGCGGAGAGTGAGCATAGCTGATATGGCCTTGCGCTCTATTGACTTCAAGAGAAGACTGATCTATAATAACCATACAATTGCATAGGGGGAGCTGGGACCGTCCGGCTGAGAATGTGCGACGAAGGCGCGCAGACCCTTAAACCTGATCTGGATAATGCCAGCGTAGGAAAGAAGAAGTTTTTTCATCCCGGGCAGACCAAAGCCCGGGATTTTTTCGTCCACGAAAGCAGCCTCCAAGGAAGGCACGGGCAATCAGATTTGTGGAAAGAAGGATGATTTTTATGTCGACAGAAAAACAATTGCCTCCCCAAGGACCGGCTACCAGGATGATGACGGAAAGTGCTTTGCTGGTGGCGTTGGCTACCGTATTGGCCCTTTACGCCGTATTCAAGCTGCCCAACGGAGGCTCGGTGACTATCGGCAGCATGGTGCCCATCATGCTGATTTCTTTCAAATACTCTTTCGGCTGGTCCCTGCTGGCCGCCCTGGCTTTTTCCCTCATTCAGATGATGACCGGCTTTTATGCGCCGCCGGTGGACACCTTGGGCTATTACATTTTAATGGTATTGCTGGATTACGTGGTGGCTTTCGGCGTTCTTAGTTTGGCGGGGCCTATATATCGGGCCTTGAACAAAGATTTAGCCCCCCGCCTGCGGCTGATGATTGCAGCCGTCTTGTGTATCGCCATGCGCTTTGTCTGCCATTTTCTCTCAGGCATCATCATCTGGGCCGCCTATGCCCCCGAAGGCCAGCCCCTATGGCTTTACTCCCTGGTCTATAACGGCTCCTACATGCTTGGCGAAGGGCTGATCAGCGGTTTAATCCTCTATTTGATCGGCCAGAAATTGGTGACGCTGTTTCTGGGCGAAAAGGCCTAAAAAATATCCGTAAATCCTTGACAGACGGGGCTTAACCACCTATTATAGTCTAAGATGAATTTACAGTATAATTCCAGCGCCGGTTAGGCCCAAAGGTCGTTTGACCGTGAATTATTAAGGAGGAACGAATCCATGGCAAAGGCAAAATTTGAAAGAAGCAAACCCCACGTAAACATTGGCACCATCGGTCACGTTGACCACGGCAAAACCACCCTGACGGCGGCCATCACCATGGTGCTGGCAGAAAA